>CALOCI010000011.1:0-308670 GCA_942491865.1 uncultured Thermodesulfobacteriota bacterium | reverse complement strand
AGAGATGGAATATGCGATCAGGTAACTGATGATATTTACAAACTCACGGACAGCCAACCGCACACTTTTGAAGAGTTTTTAGACGACAACGTAAAATTCTTTTTAAGAAAATAAACACAGCCTCAACAGTCCGAACTTCTCAGACAATTCTAACTATTCATCCAGCTCCTTTTCAAGAAGATCTACCTGCTGAGTACGTGGTTCAGCCTTAACGACTTCAGGGTCAAGATCCTTCAGAATAGATTGCCCTCCAAATATCGAGCCGGGTATTAGAAAGAACACTCCGAAGATGTAACCAAATGCATATCCCCTGTTTCTTTCGGTAAGCTCCCCCAGCCACTCGGCTGAACGGATGGGAAGTCGATATAGCCATGGGACAAGCACAAAAAGCGCAACTCCGAAGAAGTTGAAAAGAAAATGCACAAGCGCTATCTGTAAGCCAAATATTTTGTTCCCGCCCACAATAGCTGTTGCCGCAAGAAGCGCTGTTACGGTGGTTCCAATGTTAGAGCCAAGCGTGAAGGGGAAAACTTGCCTTAGGCTAATAACACCGGCACCGGCAAGTGGAATCAACAGACTCGTTGTAGTTGATGAGGACTGAACAATCAATGTTATGACGGTACCTGTTAGGATGCCGACAAAGATGCCCTTGCCGAGCGCCTTATCCAAAAGCGCTTTCGCCCTGCCCGTCATTGCGGATTTCAAAACCTTTCCCATATAAATTACGGAAAAAAATATTAGTACTATGCCAAATAGAGTAAACACAACGGCGTCCATCATGCCAGGGACGTGTTGAAACAAGCCCTGCAAAAAGACAACTACGGGTTCAATAATTACAGAGAGCACGTTTATGCTGCTAATGGAAGCAGAGCTGCCGTCTAAAAACCAGTGAGACATCACACCTGCTATTCTCTGTAGGGGATGGAAAAATATCTCTATTGGAAGAAATATCAGAATAGAATAGAGGTTAAAGAAGTCATGCACAGTAGCTGCGCTGAAGGAACGGTGGAAAGCCTTTTTTTCTCCAATATTGGCAAGGCTGACAATGGTGTTAGTGATAGTGGTTCCCATATTGGCGCCCATGACCATAGGGATTGCGATTTCTACAGGCAAACCGCCTGCAGCGAGAGCAACAATTACTGATGTCACCGTGCTTGAGGACTGAACCAGAGCGGTTGCAAGTGTGCCGAGAATTACTCCAACAATAGGGTTGGTAGCAAAGCTGAAGAGCATCTCCGCCCCTTCTTTGCCGCCGGAAAACCACTTGAACCCGGCTCCAATAACACCAACGCCTACCATTAACAGATAGACCAGTGCAACAATGCTGAACCAAGTAAGCAGAGAACTTTTTACTTCAGTATTGGAATTATTCATAAATCCTTGGGGCCTTGATGAACAAAATGTGCCATCAATTAACACTAAACCTGCAATAAAATATTAATTCAAATTAATCTTGGCTATTGATATATTACATTAATATTTGAGGAAAGAATACAGTCAGCCCCTTAATTAATTTGCATCAGTAATTACATAAGATATTAGAGGTGAAAAACAATGAAAAGGTTCACAATTTTAACAATAGCAGTGGTAATGGCATCTTTGGGATACACTTACAACTCATTTGCCGACAGAGACGCAACTCCAGAGGAAAGGGCTAAGGTTGTAGAAGCTCTAACCGCTGTGGGCTGCCCAAATGTTGGGGAAGTAGAAGTTGAAGGCAATTACTTTGAAGCGGACGACGTGATCTGTGATGACGGTAAAAAATATGAGATTTATCTTGATCAAGATCTTAAAATAATTAAGAAAAAGTTAGACTAACAGAGTGTCTATATAGATTCTTTAAAAATCCTTACCCTCAAGTCCGGTTGTCAGGGGTTTGTGAATAATACGAAAGGCGATTACCGAGAGTGCTGCTCCGATTATCGGCCCTACGATATATATCCAGAGGCTTGCAAAATCAAGTGAGACAAGTGCAGGCGCAAGTGAGCGCGCAGGGTTCATCGATGCACCTGTGATGGGCCCCGCCCAAAGCACTGTCAGCCCCACAACTCCTCCGATTGCGCTTCCGGCCATGATGCCTTTTTCCATGCTCCCGGTAGATACGCTGAGGATTATAAACATAAGAAATAGCGTGATCACTATCTCCAGAATGAAGGATTGCATAATGGGCCCCGAGGGATTAGTCACTGTTAGAGCAACTAGATCGGGAAATAGAAATGCGAGCAACAAGCTAGCGGCAATAGCGCCCAAACACTGGCTGATTATATATTGAATCACCCGATAACCGGGGAAGCGGCCTGCAAGCCAAAAACCAACTGTAACAGCTGGGTTAATATGAGAGCCCGATACATCCCCAACTGCGTATACAATTGCCATCACTACCAAGCCAGTTGTGATTGCGATCCCTGTGTGCGTTATTGCGCCGCCTGAAAGATCGTTGACAATTACAACTCCGGTTGCGGCAAACACGAGAAAAAATGTTCCAAGAAACTCTGAAGCATATAATCTTATACTGTTATTCAATTTTTTTGTCCTTAATTTAGCGCAGTATCCGCTACAGACTGGCTTTTTTTGGATTATTCCCTACTAGACCGTGTTCCCACCAATTTAGTATCATTATTGACCCTCGATGTCAAGATAAAAGCACATCGCTCAGCCCCTTCTTTGGGTAAAATCATTTATAATAAATAAAGTATAGTCAGGATTATCTGCAGCCCGTATATTGTTAATGCACAATTCTTTTCGCCTAACATTAATCATTAATTGCAAATCATATCCACCTGCCCAATCAATAGGCTTCTTTTTCATTAGCTTTGTAAGCAAAGCATCTGCCATGATCCGCGCATGTCGTCCATTTCCATTTGGAAAAAGATGAATATATACGAGCCTGTGGTGAAAACGAATCGCAATTTCCTCTGCAGGATATGTTTCGTTCTCAATCCAATACTTTGTATTATCTAAAAGCATTCTCAGTTGGACACCAATTTGTGCAGCATCCACTCCTATATTTTTGCCTGTCGTACGAAACTTGCCCGCCCACTTCCAAACATCTCCAAACAATTGCTTGTGTAATTTCCGGATAAACTCTTCACTTAGAAGATCCGGATTCCGGCTACGGCTCAGCCATACAAGACCCATTTGAATATTTCCCTGCTCCAATTGGTCCAGTTCACCTTTTGTTGTAATGTGTTTGTACTTTAACCCTTCTAGTTCGTCAGAATCTAGTGGTGTAGCACCTTCCGGATATTCAATCATTACTACACTCCATCGTTCCAAAAATCAGAGGGCATATCCTGTAAGATTTCCTTCTGCATACGCTCAATCTCCTTGGAGATCTGTTTATCTGTAAGAGCTTGATCTTCTAGTGCCATATGCTTATTAGTTGTTTCTACTATACGAGTTGCAACTATTCTTGCGCGCTCTGCCAAGAGATCTTCCACCCTATTTTTTGGAACGATTGCATAGACAAAACGGCAACCCATCGCCTCCGCCATTTTCTGCATAGTTTGAAGGGTAATACTGCCTGAAAGTTCATTTTGTTCAGCCTGAAAGATATTTTGTCTTGAAACATTCATACGTCCTGCAAGCTGTATTGCAGACATACCAAGAGCAGTACGGGTTGTGGACAACCAGCCTTCCTTTGGAATTTGTATTGTTTGCAGTATATTAGCAACACTATTCACTAGATTTTTGTATTGCTCTCTTGCAATTTTTTTAACAATATTCATCATAAACCTCTCTTCAATTGTCAAGCTATAGATTGACATATTGCATCTATTCGTCAAGTTATAGCTTGACACAATGCCTCTATTTGTCAACAGATAGAGATATCCTTCACACACCATAATGTCTACTAAAGTAGGGGGCGTTCTTTTCGGATACTAGCACGAATATAAGGTAAACTTATACTTGGCAGCTAATTTATAATATATTTGAGAGCATTAATAACATGAAAAACTTATCCTCCATTTTTATTCTCCTCATCGGAACTTTGCTCTTTACAGCGTGCAGTAAAGATAAAGCGGAACCACCCCCATCGCCCAAAGCTGAATATCTGCTTGAGTGGGGCTCAAGCGGCCCTAGAGACAGTGAGTTTGACCAGCCCATCGGTATTGCCATTGACGACGAAGGCTTTATATATATTTCAGACTCGGAGAATAACGTAATTAAGAAATTTTCTGAATTCGGCGAGCTCTACGACAAATGGAGCAGCGGCGGCTCAGAGGAAACGGCACTCCAAACCCCCATGCACATAGCTAGTGACGGAGAGAATCTATATGTCACGGAGTACGACACCGACAGGGTTCAAAAATTCTCGGCGGATCACAAATCGGAAACTATCTTCGGTAAAGGATCTCAGCCGGAAGACGCGCTAGACACCCCCTCTGGGGTTGCGGTTGACGGCGCGGGCAATGTATACGTGAGCGGGTTTTATAACGGTTCTGTCAAAAAATATTCTCCCGAAGGGGAGTTTTTAATGCAGATTGGTACTGCAGGCAAAAAAGACGAGGGAAAGCTTAACCATCCAACCGATGTCGCCGTCGGAGCGGATGGAAACATATACGTAGCCGACGCTTATAACGACCGCGTGCAAGTGTTTACTCCTCTTGGCGAGTTCGTAAGAAAGTGGGGAGACACCCCGGCGCTCGGGAACAAAGCGATAGAGGGCTCATTTAATGTGGCCACAGGAATTGGGATAGACAGCGAGGGCAGAGTTTATGTTGCTGACTTCTATAACAACCGGATACAGGTGTTTGACCCAGAAGGAGAATTCTTGCTATCGTTCGGCACACAAGGCAGAGGCGAGGGGCAATTTGAAAGACCCACGGATGTTGCGGTGGATAAAGCGGGGAATATATATGTTGTCGACTGGGGAAACGACAGGGTTCAGAAACTGCGGATAATCTGGCCCGAGGCAACCAATTGAGAGCGCTTGAGCTGGGTCTAATTAGAAGCATCTACTTTTTTCTGATAGCAATAATTGTATTTTCATCTTTTACCCTACAAAGCGCATTCGCGGCCCCCATTAACTCAAACGTTGCGCTTCCGGTTAGAAAAGGCGGGCTTATTTTCCGCTCTCAAGTGAGATGGCTAAAGGCCTCTGACGACCCAACGGGGCAGAACCGAGAGCGTGATGTAATAGCTATCCCAAATGTGCTACTCTACGGCGCAACCCGTGACCTTGCTCTATTTGCAATATTCCCCTACATCTTTAGAACACTAAAGTTCCCGGATCCGGAAACCGGAAACAGGATTAACCAAAAAGACAACGGTATCGGTGATTTAAATCTAATAGCTCGATATACGGTTTATGCGAACGATTACCGCTCCGGCACTTTCCGGCTGGCCCCGCTTTTTGGAATAAAATTGCCCACAGGGGATAACGATTTAAAACCTATAGTAACAGACTCATTTGATTTTCAGCTAGGGCTGGTGTCCACAGTCACATGGGATTTTGGCAGGCACGAAATAGATGCAGACGCAGTATATAGGCTAAACACAGAGGCCGACAACTTTGACAAGGGAGACAGCCTGACTTACGACCTCTCATATCAGCTCCGCGTTTTCCCATGGAGCCTGCCAGAAAAAGGGCTCCCCAATTTTATATACCTCGTGGCAGAAGCTAATGGTTTTTTCTCAAAGAAGAACGAGCTAAACGGATTTACTATTGGCGACTCAGGAGGCAACACAATATTCTTCTCGCCAGGGCTTCAGTACTCGGCCAGACGTTTTATCATTGAATCATCTGTTCAGCTGCCCATAGCTCAGAATCTAAACGGCAGCCAGGTAGAGACAGATTTTGTATGGACGCTTGGATTCAGAATTAATATCTTATAAAAAGGTTTTTGGAGAACTTCTTAATGAAGAACAATTTATTTATTACGGCAGCATTTATAATTTTCTCGTTCATCATTAGCCCACCCGCTTCAGCCGATGTTGAGCAGGCGACAATGATTGTGGACGGCATGACCTGTCCGTTTTGTATATTCGGTATAGAGAAAAAGATAAAGTCCCTTGATGAAGTTCAGGACGCCGAGGCTAACCTCAGATCAGGAACGGTCGATATTACTTTTAAAGAAAATGCTGTAGTTAGCATCAAGCGATTAGATAAAGCGGTTGACGACAGCGGTTTTACTCCCGGGGCGCTTGAGATTACAGCATCAGGAACTTTAGAACAATACAATCTCGACGACAAAGAATTCCCTGCGCTTAAAGTCTCAGGATCAGATCAAGTATTTCTTTTGACGGGAACCAAGGACCATGGGCAAGAGGAATATATCACTCCTGAGAAACTTAAAGAACTCTCAGACGCTGCGGCAAGTAACAGTGGCAACATAACAATCACCGGCCATGTTCACCAACATCCGGGCGACCTGCCCCTTGCTCTAAGTGTCGAAAGCTTCACTCCTAACACAGAGTAATAGTAGTGAGTCTGTCATTCTAAGCCATCTACCAAATCACGACTCAAGTCTTTGAATTTCTTTCTAACTATCTGAGAACAAAGCAAATTATTATAGTTTTATGGGAAACTTTTCCTAGAAATTCAGTGATTTTTTCTAAATGTTCAAGTTTTTCCTAAATTCGACCAAACCCATTCCAATCTTATTATTCTTTGTTTTCAGTATGTTAGACAACATATGAGCCGATTAGGGCATTTATTCGGCTCATAATCAGTCTTTGTTTTGAGCCGATAATCAGGTATAATCGGCTCATGGAATACAATTGGCAGCAAAGCGATTGGCTACAATTTAAATATGATCTGAGAGAGATTGAAGACACACTATTTTCTTTTGCCGAGAAAGTAGGATTGGTAAGAGGCTTATTGAATGGGCTTCCAGATGATATCAAAAATGAAACTGTGATTAATTTGATGGTTTCAGAAGCCTTAAAAACATCGGAGATAGAAGGTGAATATTTAAGCCGGGCTGATGTTGCATCCTCAATCAAAAGGAATTTAGGACTTGCAACTGAAAAAGAACAAGTTCAAGACGAAAGGGCAAAAGGCATAGCGGCTCTTATGATTGATATCCGAGACAGTTATGACGAAAAACTAACAAAAAGGACATTATTTTCCTGGCATCAAATGGTAATGCAAGGAAGTAAGGGGTACAAAGTGGGAAGCTGGCGGACAGGCAAGGACAATATGCGAGTAGTAACTGGTGCATACGGAAAAGAGAAGGTTCATTTTGTTGCACCTCCATCAGAGCAGGTTCCTGGAGAAATGCAATCTTTCTTAAAGTGGTTTAATAACACAGGCCGGGGTGGGAAAAAGGAGATAAAAAATCCTGTTATAAGGTCTGCTATAGCACATCTTTATTTTGAAACAATCCACCCTTTTGAAGATGGAAACGGTAGAATAGGACGAGCTATATCTGATAAAGCTTTATTGCAGGGGTTTGAAGGTTCTATATTATTAAGTTTGTCGAGGACCGTTGAGCAAAATAAGAATCAATATTATGATGCGATCAAACAAGCACAGCGATCAAACAAAATCACATCCTGGCTAGTCTATTTTTCCGAAATGGCTTTGCAAGCGCAAAATGATGCGGAAACAGAAATAGACTTTACACTTAGAAAAACAAAATTCTTTGATAAATATGGAACCGGGCTTAACAACCGTCAACTCAAAGTTATCAGACTTATGATCGAACAAGGTCCCAAAGGTTTTGAAGGCGGCATGAATGCAAAAAAATACATATCTATAAATAGCACATCCAAAGCTACAGCCACAAGAGATTTACAAGACCTTGTTGCAAGAAAAATATTTGTGCCCATGGGCGGAGGCCGCAGCACAAGTTATGATATCAATTTGTAAATATTAGCAGCATACTGGCAAAGCATCTACAGGATTAGCTTTTATCAAATGCTTGCCAGTATTCTTTAAGACGATTTCACTTTCCCGCTATTTGAGAAGAAAAGAATTGTTGCGGCAAGTATGGCAACTGCGCAAATGGCAAACATTGGAAGTTTGATGAAATAAGCGGCAAGGAAACCTGCGGCCAATCCTGAAAGCACTTCAGCACCGACAGTAATCGACAGATTATTCCCAAGCGCCCTACCCTGCGTGTCTTGTGCTGCGGCAAGAGAGACCATTGAGGATGCCACAGGCAATGCCACTGCAAGCGCAAGCCCCGGCAAAAACAGCGTAACAAAAAGCATCAGCTCAGACTGCGGTATTATGAAAAACAGATTAAACAGCCCGAAGAGCAGCGTCGAATATATTGCGATGGTTCTTGGTGAATGAAGCTTCGACAAGTAACCGGTTAGCCACAAACTCCCGATCACAACAGGCACCGCGTTCCAGGCGATATACTTCGCAAGCTCAGTCACCTGCATGTCGTAATGCTCTACCAGATACATCGGAAAAGCCCTGAAAAATCCAAAGATCGCCAAGTAAATCAGGAAATTAACTAGATAGATAATGCGCAGCTGACCGGGCTTAAAAATTCTAAGTAAGTTTGTGAAAGCCTGTGTATAGCTAACCTCTGTTCTTTTCTCTTTCGGCCTTGTCTCTTTAAACGCTAAAAACATGAACATCACGGTGAAGATTAACAAGATAAATACTGCCCAGTAAGGGGTTGAGTTATTAAACCAGGACACAAGGTTTGGATTGGCGAGTACCCCTCCCAACAAAGGGCCGATCACAAATGCCCCGCTTGCGCTGAGATTGATATAGGCAAACATTCTGGTCCGGTTTTCTTCCGTTGTTACATCCGCCACAGCGCTTTGGGCAGTTGCAATGTTAGCCTCCGCAAGCCCCATAATGAGTGAGATCACAATAAACACAGATAAGTTTTGAATCTGGATTGCGTAAGCCAAACCTCCAAAGCAGAGAGTTGTTATAATCAGCGATATTAGGAGAATCGGCTTTCTCCCAAATCGGTCTGACAACGCTCCCATAATAGGGGCGCCAAAAAACTGCCCAACAGGATAAATAGCCAGAACAAAGCCTAGGATTATTGTCGGGTCGCTTGTAAACGGGAGTGAGTTTAATAGGGCTTGCCCTTCTTCTAATATCAGAGGGGTCAGGATAGTAATTGTGAGGCTGTAACCCACAAAGCCTATAAAAATTACAATATAGAGAGGGAGTATTCTAAAAAAACTCGATTCGGGGCGATTAGACATACAGTATGAGCGTACCCAAATATTAAAAGCAGACTAGTCCGCTCTAATATTATTTTTATAAACCTACTTATTTAACATCCCGCTAGATTGGTGTGCCGTGTAAAACAGGGGCATATTCTCCCCACACACCGGCAAAAATTCCGAAAGAAACAAGCAAAATTACAATTAACAATGTCAGCACAAAGAAAGCAATTTGGAAAATAATATATGCTACACAATAATTCTTTCTATTTATGTTTGATGAGTTTGATAAAGCCCAATAAAGAAGAAAGATCAGACCTATAAAAGGTATCATGAGAACCACAATAGTAATTAACCAGTCTTTTACCGAAAGCGGCTTGTCTTGAATAGCAGCAGCAGGTGTGCCCATAGGTGGTGCAGTCATAGTCTTATTCCTCCGTTAATTTCAAACTATTATAAATTTGATGTACTGTCAATACCTTAGCGGCAGGCGGGGCCTGCTCCCATACTATTTCTTAGAAAGGTTTTTACTATTCATCTTTTGTTTTAGTTTTAGCTTTTGCCTTTGCTTTTCCCTTCCCGACATTCATGAATAGCGGCAGGCAGGGCCTGCTCCCATACTATTTCTTAGAAAGGTTTTTACTATTCATCTTTTGTTTTAGCTTTTGCCTTTGCTTTCCCCTTCCCGACGTTCATGAATAGCGGCAAGAAGCTCAATTACGTAGGCGTTAAAAATGATTTCCTGAGCATGCGCATTCCATGCGAATTTAATCATTTAGCCAAAGTAATTTAGATTTAGCGTAATTCATGTCAGGAGGGTGATTTTCGGTTCTTTTGATCATTCAAAAGAACGAATAAAGATAATTGGATGATTTTTGACCTTTTAGTAACACAAAAGAACTTATAAAACATAGTCCACCTATCGCCAAGCGCTAGCGCCCTCGGCTGATCATGAGTAGCGGACATTTGGTCTGCTTTGCGATGTATAGAGGGAGTTTACCAAACTCTTTACGCCTGCGGCCAAAACGCTGAAGACCTACAATCATCAAATCGCTCTCCTCGGCATGATTAATTATCTCTTCCGACACATTATCGTTCTTGACGATAACTACTTTAAACTGCCCGTGGGGCACCTGATCTTCTGCGATCTGAAACATTGCTTTTCTAGATTTATCAGTCTTCTTCCAGTTTGCGTCTTCAGGAAGTACTTTGAGAAATGTCACCTCTGCATTTGTCTTCCTGCATATGCTCCCAAGGAGCCTTGCCAAGAGCTCGTCCTGAGCGCCTGCTCCTCTGACAGGTACGAGTATTCTCTTTACCTCAGAAAGCCGCCACATGTGTGTTGTTCTGAGCACCACCACATCTGAATCGACGCGGTTCATTACATGCTCTATTTTTTCTTCAGACTTTTCATTTAAGTCCGTAAGCCCTAACAATAGACTCTCACAACTATATGAGCGTGAAACTCTTATTATCTCCTCCCACGGCTCATGCGCAACAGTGGTCAGTGCCTCTGGTCTAAGCCCTATACCAAAAGACGCTGAGAGTGATTCTTTAAGAACGCGCTGTGCGTTATTTAATTTCTCGGGATGCTTCTCCGGATCCCATTCCTCTTCCGGAGTCCTAACAACTGAAAGCAAAAGTACTCTCCCCGTAATCGGAGGGGCAAGCGCGCTTGCCACAGCCACCATTGGTACCGCATGTGATGGGTTGACTATGGGCACGAGCACAAGCGGGCTGCGTCCTCTTAAGCTAACAAGCTTGGGATCGTATCCTTCAGCTGACGCATCCACCACGCGGGCGCGTCTCTCAAAAAGTATGTAGTACAATATGCCGCCAACAACTAGCCAAACGAGTGTGATAACCCCTGCAATTGGGACTTTAATCCCCTCAAACACAGCAATCCCGACACAGCTAATAATTCCAACAACTGGGATCAAGGGGAAAAACGGCGCTTTAAAAGGCAAGTCTTCGGGCTTGCTGCGTTTACGTGACAATATGCTGATCCAGTGCGCTATGGCAAAAGAAATGAGGAAGATCAAACTGGACGCCGCACCGGCAACTGCAATGTCGGGCACGATTACAATGGTGAGCACAAGCACCGCCGCAGTTACGACTATTGCTTTTACTGGCGTGCCGAGGCCCTTATCCAACTGACCGAGCTGTCTTGGAAGAGTCCTGTCCCTTGCCATGCTAAATGCAATATGAGAGGCCCCAAGCAGGTTAGCGTAAAGGGCTGAGAGCATGGAGAGAACTCCAGCAATGATTACGAGCCAGTAGCCGTACTTACCCATATAAATTTCTGCAACATGGAGAACAATCTCTTCGGGCCTTGAAGAGCTTGCCTCTACTAAAGATTCTCCTGGCCCAGTTGCGGCCACAGTGATGACGAGCATGAAGAGCACATATATTACTATTGCAACTATGAGCGAAATAAACATTGCGCGGGGAATGTTCTTTTCAGGATCCTTAACCTCTCCGCCGACTGCAGAGATAAGATCAAACCCGTGATAAGCAATGAAGGTGTAACCCATGGCCTGCAGTAATCCAAAACTGCCCTGCTCAAAAAACGGAGTAAAATCATCGACTATCTCACTCACCGTTTCGCTCGCGATATACCAACCGCCGCCGATAATAAGAATTAGGAACACCAGCACCTTCCCGGTGTTGATCCAGTTGCCGCCGCTGGTTTGTTTGTTAAAAAGAATTCTCGTATAAACAAGGGACGCAATTATTGCTATGAATGCAGTGGCCGAGGTTGTATTTATCCAGGGAATATAGGAACCTGTGAAATAGTGCCAAATGTTGTTTATGGCGATTGAGATAAAAAACCCGGCACCCAGAGCATAAAGTACGCCTGCTAAAATTGAGGCAAACCAGATGATCCACCCCACTCCGAATGCTGCTCTTATGGAGAGGACTTTTTTTGAGAACACATAGGTACCACCTGACTCCGGAAACGCTGCCGACATCTCGGCAAAGCTGAATGCGGTGAGTAAAGCTAGTAGGCCATTTAAACCAAAGGCAAGCACAGCGCTTGGCCCTGTGGCATGAAAAGCCACACCGGCAAGAACGAGTATTCCGCCCCCCACGATCGCAGCTACTCCAAGTCCCGTAGCTCCCCATAAACCCATCGTGCGGCTGTGTATTTGTTTGTCCATATTTGTGAATTATACGTTAAAGTAGCGTACAAAGCCTTCTTTAAAGGATATTTATTACAAATTAGATGGAAATTTTAATGCTATCTCAAAATTATTACTATTCTTGGTTCACAAGACAGTTCTTTTCGTGAGCCTCTCTGAGCAAAACGTTATAGTTCTTTCTCGATTCATTAGATTTAGCATCGGCTGCGACTAGCTGTTCTTTAGCTGCCTTCTCTTTGGGTGCAATTTTATCGTACACTTTCATTACCCTCTTGCAGTAATCTTTCCCTGGCTTATCTTCTTCCTCGCATTTCTTAACACTATCGAGAAGAGGCTCGTCTGTTCCTTCATATGACATGGCATGAAGCTCTTTATTGTATTTTCTCCAATTATAAAAGGCTGTCCCCTTTGCCTTGTGATCGGCGTCGTGAACGGCTTTGGCTTCTTTAACCTGAGCAAGAATCTCCGCACATTCAGGCTTCACAGCTTTCTGGAGCATCGGCTTTGGGAGCTTCAGCTTCCGATGTCTCTGGTGCTGGAGCTTCGGAATTATTCTGAACTTCTGCTGCAGGAACCTCTGCTTTTGGAGTCTCCGCTTCGGGATCCTGTGCAAATGTCATTGGCGCTAAAAATAAAACCAATAGTGCAGCGTAAATTAATTTAGTCATAGATATTTCTCCCTAATTTTTTAATTAGAACAAAGAACATAAAGACCGGGGCTCGGCCTAGGGCCAAACTCCGGTCATAGTTTTCATTTTATAATAATTGTAAAAGTTACGGTCCTGTGCATGGAACGTTTGGTGGAGCGTCCCAGCCCATAATGCTTGTGCACTGCTCTAAATCTGCGCAGCTAATCTTAAACTCTTTACTGTCAGGGTCCATAGCCAACGCGCCCTCAACTCCGACAGGTATGTTGTTGCATATGCTGGCGTCAAAACCGCCGTCTTCAGGGGCCTGCTGACCTGCACATCCGATTGATATAACAAAAAGACAAATACCAAACACTTGAAACAGTCTCATCATAATTTGTTTATCCTCCCAATAGATAATATCTAACATTATACATAATATCCTCTGTTAAAAAATAAATTTCTCGCGCCCGATGCTTTGGTGCTCTGGCATTAGAGCGCCAAATCCGTAAGAATATTACTATGTCCGACAGTTCTTCATACCTTGTACCCGCTCGAACAATTGAAATGGAGCAGGAAATAAAAAAGAGCCGATTCATTGCCGCGGTCTCACATGCTGCAGATAAAGAAAGCGCTCTGAGGTTTATAGAAGAAATATCAAACAAACACAAAACAGCTTCTCATAACACATTTGCATACGTAATTGGCAACCCCAACGGGGGAGCGGATGTGGGATTCAATGATGACGGTGAGATAGGCGGCACCGCGGGGAAGCCAATCTTAAGCGTGCTGCAGATGAGAGGCATAGGCGATGTGGTTGCAGTAGTAACTCGCTACTTTGGCGGCACCAGGCTTGGAACGGGCGGGCTTGTGAGAGCATATTCAGGCACCATCACCATGGCACTTGATGAGATTAAGTTAAAAGAGCGGGTCAACTTGCTGGAGATCAAAATTACTGTGGGTTATGAGTTTGAGAATTCTGTAAGAACGCTCTTTGACAGGAAAGGCTTAATTATTAAAGATGTACTATACACAGAGGAAGTCTCAGTAATTGCGGATATTCCTGAAAACATGATGGATGAACTTCAGAGCGAGATTATGGATTCAACCCGTGGCAAGGCTATCATTATTATTTCTTAAGCCCCCGAATCTTGGTAGATATTAAGATATAATAGGTATTATTAGGTGATTAGGAGTGATGTAAAAATGAGCGATCCCAAGACAACTCAAACAACAGAGCAGGCAGATATCGACAGATATTACTACTACTTAAACATGATCACAGAGAACGTCAGAAACGGCTACAACGAAATGGTACTAAAATACTGCGCTCTAAGTTTGCCATTGATACCTCTTTTGATTAGGAAAAACATAGAGGACTTTGGCGAGTTTGATATCACTACATTGCCCGCAATAGAGCTTGGAGCAAAACTCTGGAGCTATCAAGGGAATGTTCAGAAAATAAAAGAGATCGAAAGTCTTGTTAATTCACACCCCGAGCTTAAGCCTTGGCAAATACATCTGGACAGAGCACAGGATAGGCTGAGAAGCCTAGAGGTGTAGAATACGACTGTTAAGTTTTAGATAACCTTTGAATTCTTAATTTTCTCCTATACTCTATTAGTCAATTAATAATCCCTAGGAGCGGAATATTTATGAAAATGAAATCATTATTCTTATTATTAATTCTGGCAATTGCACTGCCCATTTCAGCTTTCGCGCAAGACCCCAAAACACCCGCTCAAGAACCTGCAAAAGAGAGTTCAGCGGATGCTAAGACTGATACGAAGAAGGCCAAGGAAAAGGAGCTTGATCTTGATCAGGTTCTAGCTAAATACTACGAGTCCGTGGGTGGTCTTGAGAGATGGCAAAAACTAAACACCATGGTGATGAAGGGAACAATAACTTCTCAAGAGAAATCAATGCCTATAACTGCCTACCATCTAAGGCCCAATAAGTGCAGGGTTGAATTTATAGTAAAGGAAGTTATGATGGCTCAAATTTTTAACGGTGTGTTTGCATGGCAGATCAACCCTCTTTCAGGAAACCCAGAGCCTGCACCTATGACTAGAGGCAAAACCAACTATATGAAAGATACATGTGGTATAGAGAACTCACTGATTGATTATAAGAAGAAGGGCTATGATGTAGAACTCATAGGATCAGAGGAAATAGAAAGCAAGAAAAACTATAAAATCAGAGTCAAATACAGATCAGGCAACTTAGAAACCTACTATATAAACGCTGAGACTTTTTTAATAACAAAGACTACCGGAATATACGATTTCGACGGCAGGGAAACCAGAATCACCACAAACTATAAAAACTATAAAGAGACAAAGGGTTTTATGGTTCCTTATCTGCTAGCTGTAGACATACACGGCGCACCTGGACAGGAAATGCTTAATATAGACGAGTTTACTTTTAACGCCAAAATAGATCCTAAGATCTTTGAGTTCCCAAAAGAAAAGATGATCGATCTACAAAAGAAGAAATAGGTAGACTGAATATATTTTTATCTACTTAATTCGATATGCAGGTATGAACAAATCTAGATGGCAAATTTAGAACTAGATACATGTTGTAATTCCATTTTTTTCCTTTACTCTAATTATTAAGAAATGCCTATAACCTGGAGCTTATAAATGCAGAAAATACTTACAATATTATTCCCCGCCCTACTCATTATACTCAATCTTCAAACCCCAAACGCTTTAGCTGAAACAAAGAGTGACAGCCCAGCAAATATTGAAGCAATAGAAAAAGAAACTCCTGAAGAAAATACGGAACCCAGCTCAGAAATAACACTAGAAGAAATACTCGATGGATACTATCAATCCATTGGTGGTGAGAAAACATGGCAATCACTTAAGACTCTTAAATTTACTGGGAGCATGTATACGAAAGAGGCCACATTTAAAACAGCAGCGCTCTACAAACGTCCGGATTTGTGCAGGATCGATTTCCAAACGGGGCGCCTTTACTTCATAGAGGCCTATGACGGCACAATACCATGGCAAATGAACTCCGGAACAAGATCAGGGGCTTCGCTATTGAAAGGCAAGAGAGCAAAAGAAATGATAGATACCTGTGATTTTGATGGCCCTCTTGTAGATCATAAAGAAAAGGGACATGAGATAAAATATATAGGCATAGAAAAAGTGGAAAACCGCAGGGCATATTTACTTGAAGTACAAACAAAAACTGGCAATACAGATAAATACTATATAGATACTGAGACTTTTCTGCCTTTCATAGTAAAGGGAAGCACAACAATACAAGACAAAGTAGTTAACACTACAATTCATCTTAGCGAATACATGGAAATTGGTGATATAACAATACCTTTTTCTTATGAATTTATTGTTGATGGAAACCCTTCGACAGAAACACTTAAGATCAAAACGATAGAACTTAATCCAGAGATTGAGGATGATATGTTTAAATTACCAAGACGTCCTCAGGATTTGAGGTAGAGTTTTTGACCTATCAACTCTGAGTTGAATCCAATTCCGACTTTCTCTTTCTCATTATCCTTATGCCTGCAAAGAGGCCTGCTAGGAGTGGTATCACAAGACTAATAAGAGCCGATGGAGGTTGAGAACCTCTGGCTAGAGAACAGTCACCTACTCCGATTTGAGGATTTTCAAACTCCCTGACAACTGGGCCGCCTGGGTCAGTAATGATTCCATTTACAGTTAAATCTGAATCGCCTCTTAGTCCATCGACAAAAGTGATTATAATTTCTCCGTTACCTAAGATCTGAGCTCCTGTGGTGCCATCAAAAGCAAAATCATAACAATGAGGTTCAGGGTTGTCTGGTGTAGGTCCGAATTTGAAATATGAATCAACATTCTCAGTCCCTTCAGGCAAGATGATGTTTACTTGCACAGACTCTCCAGGATCTATGTTACTTACTTCAAAAGTAAAGAAGTCTAAGGGATAATCTAATAGTTCGCCGTTTAATTCGTCTGGGCATTCAGGAAGTACGCGGGCAGCGTCTTCAAGCATTGTTCCCTCAGGGCTTACGATGAGAACCCCGTCTACATCAACGACATTATCATCATTTGGATCAAAAGGACCTCCCCCTGGTATAGGTGTCGGATTAGGAGTAGGCGGAGTCGGGGATGGTGATGGTATTGGTGGTGGTGGATTATCCGGATTGAGCACACAATTTTCAGGCGCTCCCAATATCAGCCTCTGATCAAGGACTTCTCCAGCTACTACTCTCGCTAGGCATGGAACCTCGCCTAGAGACAAATCGTTAACAGTAAAACTAAAAGTTCTTATACCGCTATTTATTCCTAAATCTTCTTCAGATAAAACCGACAGAGGAGAATTAAAATTGGTAGACCCGAATAGTTTTATATCGGACCCTCTAACGATTCCCCGTGCGGTGCCTTTAACAACTAGCTGTTTTAGACTAGGGGTATAAACTGCTTCAGCAATTGACAACTGAGTGCAGTCTCTAGTTATATTTGTAATTGCGATATCGGAAGAGCCGTCATCTGCTAACATTTTAACAAACAAAGAATGCCCTCCACAACTACGCGGCAGATAAGAATTCTTCACCCTAAAAGTATCTTGAGCCGGCACCTTAGGCAAAAACTCCATATCAAACAGTCGGCCCCCAAGCTCGGGGTCTTTATCGTAGTAAAGAAGAAGCACGTTATGAGGAACAATATCAAGATTGCTAACGATTAAATCAAGCTGCGCCCTATCACCCGGTACCACATCTTTCGGGTTCGAATTCAGAGATAGAATAAATATCGGATCTCCAACCCCTCTAGTGCCAAGAGCGTTAGGGTCGGCATCGGGCAACGGCATAGGTGTGGGTACAGGATTATCGCCTCCTCCCGGTGGAGGATCTTCATTATTAAGCCCAGCCTTTGTTATTTTAAAGACCTGATTGTAAAGCCCTACATTATTACTAAACGGTTCTGAAAGAACACTATTGTGAGTATTGATATTTGTCGGTGGTATTGAATTTAAACCCAGGTTGCTTAACTCTTCTACGAGTGTTCCGTTAGAATTCTCTATCCATGTAATAGCCCAGAATTTCCAATAAGTATCTCCTTCACTAGAAATCCCAGTTGTATCAAAGACCGTACCCGCATATACCCAGTTAGGAGCGTCAGAGGAATCTTGATCTCCAAAACTCGTAGCCCCTGCTTTGGGGATTTGAGGAAGACTGATTTCATCAACAAGAATGCTGCCAGAGCCTGAAACAAAGCTGCCGGTGTTGTGATCCCACTCTCTACGATATATACGAACCTTAGGCTGGGAGTCCGTTGGAAAATCACTAAGGCTAAGGTTATAAACTCTTAAGCACAGAAGCATGTTCTCGCCGTTAGCAAAGATTGTTTGCTGAGGACCAAAATCAAAAGCTCCTGAGCCCGGTACACTTGATGGGCATGAAGTTTTGATACCTTCAGCCGGTATAGCAAAAAAGCTTTTCATAAAATAAAATAAGCCGCTGGTATCTGACTTCTTAATAAACCTAAACTGCTTTGGATCTTCAGGCTCGCCTTCATCCGTAATCCAGTCCCACTGTGCCGGGAGATTGAACGCTATATCAGGATTATTGTTCTGATACGTATCAAACCACCAAGGACCCGCTGGGTTTTGCTCGCTGAGGCTAGCGGGGTTTGCTTCAAACCCTAAAAATAGAGGTCCGGTTACAGGGAAACTATTTGCCGAGAATGTCTGCTCTTGCACCGTGCCCGGTACAGGGCTCTCCCCAAAGATGTAGTATCTAAACGGATACTGAACCAAGGACGCATTTGGAACTGAGTTTTTATTAATGGTAAAGCCCTCAGCCAACGAACCCGTATTCTCAGATTCAAAAAGTGTGGAGAAAGAATTGCTGCTGTTATATTGGAAATCCGCACTCGCGTCTACTCCAAAACCTGGGAGAATATCCGTATTAGCGGAAATAGATAAAGATGTATCAAAAGAATGCTCAACTGAAGAGTCATAGCCTGTGCTGTTGCTGTTACCAACAGTCCAATTAACACTTACAGGGCTATCAGTTGTTCCAGTAATCTCAATCTCGGGCGTAACATCAGACAATGGAAGAAAACCCGGGAACTGCTGCTCAAGCTGAGCAAGCGTCCATGGGTATGTGAGCACATTCCCCGGAACTTCAGGGGGTTGATACCACTCTAGATTCACAGTGCTTCCAACAGCAACCGTAATCATATCGGGAGCAGAGATGTTAACAACAACCGGACCATCGCCCACAGGGCATCCGCTTGTTCCAGGACAGCTTTTAGAGGTCCCGGTACCACACCTGGCACACTCAACACCGCTTGGGCCTAAAATTGGATACGACCATATGTTCTGACGATTCTGCACCGACATCATCTCGTCATCGAAACGCTGCCCGAGTGTCTGTCCCTGCATTAATTCCATATAACTGTTGTACTTATTTGATACTGAATTTTGATGAATCTGATCTGCTGTGGTGCTAAACTTTGCAGATGCGCCGCTGTTCTCATCGGGAATCGTATAGGAGACACTAGTTTCAGTGCCTTCTTGAGTAGAAAGAGTATATCCCGTGGTGCTGTTCTGATTAAATGTCTGCCCGGCTGTTGTGTTTATGCCAAACTCAGCGTTAAACAGACTTGGGAACGCGGTGATAATATTTCCTATTACAGTTTTGTCCAAGGGATTTACATTGTTGTCTGAACCCGCAGGTGGAGCAAGTGTGGTGACATGCATTGGAGGTGATTTAATCACAACTGAAGGCTGAAGATGATTATTTACTACAACCTTCGTAGGATCGCCTAGCAAGAGCGAGCGCCCTTGCAAATCCCCTGCCTCTAAGTTCATATAACTTGTTACATTATCAATTATAGGCAGCGCAAATCCACTTGTGATATCGCTAACGTTAACAACCGAGGTTTGGTTAAGCGAGCTTGCGCCAATTTCAAAAAAAGCAACTCTCGGATTACTTCCACTACCGCCCTCACCCAAAACTCTGGCATTAGAGCATTCAATGAAATCACTATCTGCTATCAGAGCTGCAACCATTAGGTCAGGGTTGTTATCACCGTCAGGGTCAAAATTACCTAATGCCACATCATGCAGACAGGCAACTTCATTTATTGTAGCGTCGTTAAGAAATTCCTGATGTGAAATCAGGCTGAAATTAAGCGGATTCGGAGTTGGACCTGAACATGTAGCAGATGGGGGATTTGGACCCGTGCATGGGAAATCTAGAACTGAGATATTAATAAAAGTTATCCCCTGAAAAGATCCCCCCATAGGAGTAAAATTAAATAGTGGAGCGTTTATTCCAAGAACCGCCATATCAGTCCCTGTTAACAGTTTCTTTGTCTTAAGCCTTATAGGAGTAGAAGGTCTTGTAATCCCTATATCCGGGGTGAGTACATTTACCCGGTCTTGGGTTAAGTTGGTTATGCAAGTACAAGCATCCCCGTTGGAGCAAGTGGTTCCCGGTGTACAGGTACCTGTTAGGTTTAGCTGAAAGGCAACCATAGTTGCCGCAACCTCACTAAGCTCTGTATTAAGGGTTGCCGCGATTACTATTTCATCAAGAAAAGGATTAGTTGGATCAAAATCACCCGAAGTTATACCGATCGTCTTTCCAGGTTCAATGCCAAATTCCATGTTGATCTGAGCATTATCAATTAATATTGGAGGCATAAAACCTGTAACATTACCGTTGTTGTCAAAGATTAATTCGAGTACCACAAGCTGCACAGTGCCGTCGTTATCCTGAACACCTGCTATCTCTAACTGCCCGTCACCGTCAAAATCCCCTGCTGTTGCGTCTATGAGATATAGTCCGGATTCTTCAGCTGAAAGTGTCATTCCGCCGGTAAAGTCAGTGGAATTCACATTTTCAAAAGAGAAAATCCTGTAGCCGCCGCCTGGAAGATAGTTAACAAAAAGATCATCCAGCCCGTCTTTGTTAAAGTCAGCTACAATTGTGCTCCAAACCATTCCGGTGTTGTCGCCCGTTCCAAATGGAAGAGCAGTAGGAACAGCGTCGCAGTCAAACTGGCCGTCTGATCTAAAAAAGTTCATAACCAGCGTGTCGCCTGCACCTGCTTTAGGACACAAGCTGGGGACACCGTCGTTGTTGTTAGGGCCTATTACAACACCCTGCTCTGCGTTGGGCTGGGTGTTAAAAATTCCCTGCCTAACAAAGCGTCCAAAATTAAGATCTTGAAACCCTATGTTTGGTGATACCCCTGACGCTAACTGCGTAGAAGATTGTGAGCTAACAGTATTATTTTCTGTGTTTAGTAAAAAGACATTTGTATCAATCAGACCATCTGAGAAAGCCATCTGACTAATGGCTAAGTCGTCAATCGGAAGGAATACCCTTTCGCCGTTTAGAATATCATTACAGCTGCCGTAAAGATCCCCGCCCTGATTCATAAAATTAGGCTCAGGACACTGGAACGGCGGGCCATTGCCTTCAGCTACTGAGAGCTGTGGAACCAATGTTAAAGAAAATAGAAATATAGATATATACAACCAAAAATTTCTCAGTATTTCCTCCAAACAAGAACCTAAAACAATTATAACTTGGTTATTACATTAATGAAAAGACTCTATATAAAACTAGGTATATATTATACCTCAATTACAGCTCTCTCTACATAGCAGACTGATATCTTTCATAATTTTCTACAGCATGAAGATGATGTCGCCTCAATACCATTCTACCAATTGCGGCATAAGTATTCAATAGCTAAGAAAATTAGTTTAATTTTAGCTTTATTCCCATATTTGTTATTAGAATCCATTGGAAATGTGTGATTTTACAAACCTGGTAAACAATCTAAGCAGAATAAGGGATATACTATTTGCTGAAGCCGTATTTTGACCAGTTAGAGAGAACTTTTTGCTGCAATTCCTCGGGCACATTGTACTCAAAACCCGAAATCTCACTGCGGTCAAACCCGGGTAGCAGAGCGTTGAATATAACTTTTGTACTGCTCATGTCCTTTTTCTCTGCGGCTTTTAAATAATGAAGCAGGGGGAGTGTTTTTTGGTGGTCGAAGTAGTGAGCATCCCTCTGCGGATGACATCTTGTAGAGAATGCCCACATCACCTGATCTGAATCACTCGGGTCTACATCATCGTCAACAAGCATAACTTTTGGGATATCTACACCGGGCTTACTGTTAAAAATTATCTCTTTTGCTTTGTGAGTAAGCTCATGCGCCTCAGCCTTGGATTTGCATATCCTATTCACAGTAACTACAAGCAGGTGAACAGCGCTTTCAAACAGTAAGAAGCAAGAATTTGCAGGGAAGTTATTTTTTCTGAGCTCGTGCAAAATTGCAGCAGAGTACATTGTTCCACAGCAAGTTTGCGTATCCTCAACCGGAACACCAGCGAATACGACTGGAAGAATCGGCTCATTTCTGAATGTGATCGCGCTCACATTGTAAATTGGCTGAGGGGTATCGTGATCGCCCATGTATCCGGCGAACTCTCCCATCGGCCCTTCCTCGGCCGTTTCAACATTTGATATTGTGCCTTCAATCACTATTTCAGTGTTAGCAGGAACGCTAAGATCGACAGTCTTACATTTCACAACTTTAACCCCTTCGCCATAAAGTGCTCCCATAACATCTACTTCACTCTGGTTTTCGGGGATCGGCATGCCTGAGAAAAACGGCACCGCCGGCGGCGCTCCGAGCGCAAGTGCAAACGGCGTTGGTTCTCCCTTGTCTGCCCACATTTTGTTTATGATGCCTAGGTGCTGCTGGTGCGGTATGAGCCCTGTCATGCGGTTTTTGTCGAGCAGCATAATGCGGTTAATCGACCAGTTGGTCCATGATTTATCAGGTGTGTCTACGATCACGGTGCCCCACGTGTTGATGTAACGCCCGCCGTCGCCGTGGTGGATGTAGGGAGCGGGAAAACGAAAGAGGGAGACATCGTCTCCCGTTAAAATATTTTCATGGCATGCCCCACTGTCTACTACTTTTGGAGGAATTCCTTCTTTAGAGACTGCGTCTGCAATCGTGCTAACTATTTCGTGAGGTGATGTATGCGGATCAAAACCAAGAGAGGCTGCAATGCGCGCAAACTTGAGCCCGCTCTTTGCAGAGAGTCCCGCGGACCCGCCAAGCACTCTGAACCCTTTCTCTATGTCTTTGATGTTGTTAAATAGCGGAGCTGGCGCCCTCAGATCATACGCGCGTCTAATAATCGCCCCTATTTCTAGATTCCAATCGACCTCTACATCTATCTCCTGAAGCTCATTGAGATTGTTAAGAACCTTTAAATATTCACGTAAATCTTTTAACTGCTTCACAGTCTCTTCCACACAATAGACATAATATTATCTACAATAAACATAATCAAGCGAACAGCAACTTTGTGCTAAAATCACTTCTCAAGAAGTATGCTTGAAGGTTGAGGTAGCTTCTTAGATATTACTCCGTACTTATCTACGATATTAGTCTTTATGTGACTCATGGCTTCTTCAATCGAGTCTGTAACGTAAAAGAGATCGATATCTTCAGGGCTAATTGTCCCCTCCTCGACCATATGGTGAAGCATCTCCATAAGCTCAGCGAAATATTCTGTCCCTATTAGAACCACTGGGAAGTTGAATATCTTTTTTGTCTGAATGAGCGTGATTACTTCAAAGAGCTCATCCATAGTTCCCGCCCCTCCGGGCATAACCACAAATGCGTAGGAATACTTAAGCAACATTACTTTTCTGACAAAGAAATAGTTAAAATTGATCATTACATCTAAATAAGGATTTGGGTCCTGCTCAAATGGGAGGAGAATATTGCATCCAATTGATGTTCCGCCTGCTTCATACGCCCCGCGGTTGGCGGCCTCCATTATCCCCGGCCCGCCGCCTGTCATCACACCGAATCCCAAGCCTACGAGCTCCTCACCAACTTTGACTGCATTTTTATAGTATGGATCATCCTCCTGGGTCCTCGCCGAGCCGAATACTGTTACAAGTGGGCCGACAAAGTGGAGCTTACGAAAACCGTACAAGAACCCCCACATGACACGAATCAGAAACCCAAGCTCGCGGAGCCTGGAGTGAGGTCCTTCAAGAAAAACTCTTTCTTCCATTTCTTCTTCTGTAACTGTCTTTTTTCTAAGCAGGTTGGCAATCCAATCGAGCATGGTCTAATCCCCTTTGTTGTAATGTTGTAATAATAGTTACTTATAGGATGGGCAAACTCAAGGAAGTTTCTATCAGACGCCAAGCTTTACAGCAAGATCAATGATATCATCCGCGATAATATCAAATGGCATATTGTCTGTTGCATCATTGGGTTTGTCAGGACCAGACTCAAGCGGGCGGTTTATGTATGCAGTCTTAAGACCAAGCGATCTTGCTGATAGCAGATCATTTTGATGAGCAGCGCACATCATTAGCTCATGCGGTTCTAAATCCAGCAAGGATAATGCTTTTAAATAAACTTCTTTATCAGTCTTGTAGTGCTTGGCAAGCTCAGAGGACAAGATTACATCCCAGGGCAGTCCTGAGTGCTTTGCCATATTTGCAAGCAGCGAGATATTGCCATTTGATAGTGTGGCGATTATATACTTTTCTTTTAACTTGGTAAGGCCTTCTACCGAATCAGGCCAAGGGTCGAGCCTATGCCAAGCTTTATTTAGGTGAACCTTTTCTTCTTCATTCAAATTTGTGATATCAAACTCATCGAGCAGTCTATCTAAGACCATTCTATGAAGCACATCAATATTTGTCCAAGGGAGCTCACCCTTACGAACCTGGTCCATTGAAGGCGCGTACCCTCCCCTCCACTTGTCTGCAAACAAATCCCAATCGGCGCTAACACCTTTTGCTTTGCCAAATTCTGATAGCTCTTTTATTATAGAACTCCGCCAGTCGACAACTGTGCCGAAGACATCAAATGTTAACGCTTTTACTTGTGAGAGGTTTTTAGTCATTACTTTTATATTTTATCATTCCAACCCTGTCCCGTAATTGATACGGGATCTATTCAGAATCTAATCTTTTAAAAACAACAAATGAGACCCTGAAACAAATTCAGGGTGACGACGTTAAGGATTAAACCTAGCTTTTTCTTCTGCTTTGGCAATAAATTTTTCTGCGTTGATGATGAATCTCTGATGAGTGCCCTTGGTTATACGATCCACGCCGTCATCTGCTTCGATAGCGAATACGAGCCTCTTCCCGTCTACTTCGGTGAGCTCACCTTTTACTGTCACTGTCATCCCGGGGGGAGTGGCAGCGGTGTGATTTAGATTCACATCAATTCCAACTGACTGTTCATTGGGCCAATCAATATGCTCATTTACAAATCTCACACACGCCCATTCAATGAGCGCAATCATAAAACCGGTTGAGAAAACATGGGGCATCTGCTGAAACTCGGGAGACTCAGGATAGATATGCGGAACTGTTTTATTTTCAGGAATCTCGTAATCAAATTCAAAAGTAAGCCCGGGCTTTAGTGTTGGGTACATTTCTATCTCCTCTATTAAATCCATCTGGTTGCAAAATGATTATACATCATATCCCCTACTTTTTTAAAGGAGGTTTGGGGAGGATTAATCTTAACTAAAGCAACAAACTCCGTTGACATATTATGTAGTATGTGAGACCATGTTTTCAGAGGCGAAAAATGCTAAAAACTCCTGAAGAATTCGAAGCTAGTTTACGTGATTTAAACCCCACGGTTTACATAAGGGGAAACAAGGTTGAGAGTGTGGTGGATGAACCACTGCTGCGCCCTGGTGTAAATGCAATCTCGATCACATATGAATACGCAATGCTCCCTGAATATGCTGAAACCATGACCGCCATATCTCATGTTACTGGGAGAAAAGTTAATCGCTTACTACATATAAACACCAATCAAGACGATCTTCTCAAAAAACTCGAGATGACAAGGCTTCTTTGTAGAGAAACAGGATGCGCTCAGCGCTACCTTTGCCACGACGCGCTAAACGCACTATATGAAAATACCAATAACACAGATCAGAAGTATGGCACTGATTATCATGTGAAGTTTTTAAATTACTTGGAGCGCGTGCAGGACGAAGATCTAACCATGTGTGTCGCGATGACCGACGCCAAGGGCGACAGGAAAAAACGCCCTCACGAGCAGCACAATCCTGATCTATACTTGAGAATGGTTGCCAGGGATGAGAATGGAATTACCGTGAGAGGGATTAAAGCTATCGTAACCGGCGCCCCTTATACGCACGAAATTTTGGTTCTACCAACTAGAAACATGACATTTCAGGACAAGGACTACGCGATCTCCTTTGCAATCCCGATTGACGCCCCTGGGGTAGAGATCGTGTCTCGACAGGCAGGACGCCCAGGTGAGACTGGCGCTCCGCTTACCTCTCAATATGGGCAGGCAACGGCGCAGATACTATTTGATGACGTTTTTATACCATGGGACAGAGTGTTTTTGGCAGGAGAGTGGGATTTTGCGGGCACGCTTACAGAGTCGTTCGCGACTCACCATAGGGTGAGCTGCATTGGGGCCAGAGCAGGATTGGGGGATATTTTAATTGGCGCCACCGCTTCAATGGCTGAGGCAAATGGACTGGACCCTCAGAAGACTGGACACGTAAGAGAAAAGATCGCTGATCTGATAAAATTTGTAGAGTCCTTTTACGCATGCGGCGTAACATCAGCAATTTTTGGAACTGAGACTACTGCCGGCAACTTCAAGCCCGACCCGGTTTATGCAAACATCGGCAAGCTCCTTCAGGGCACGCATATTTACGATATGTTCCGCATCGTGCATGACACAACGGGCGGCATATTAGTCTCATCCCCCTACCCTGAGGATATGGAGATACCTAATATCGGCGAGAAACTTAATGAGTATCTACAAGGCAATGAGGATATTTCAGCAGACTACAGAATCTCCATTGCAAGACTGCTTGAGGATATTACGGCATCATATCAGGGAGGCTGGTATTCGGCAATTAGCATCTCAGGCGGCGGATCACCTGAGGCAACCAGGATGGAAATTATGAGGAAATACGACATTGAAGAGCGCAAATCACTAGTGGAAAAAATAACCGGCGTTTAAATAGGAATTCATTATGTCTGATGTTAAAGAAGATATAGAAAAAAGAAAAGATGAAGCCTGTATTGAATGCCCTGTTGGGCTTGATGATTGTGTTGATTGCGGAGCGTGTGATCACTGCGACAGTGACGCAACGCTTGACGAAGCAGAACTCCCCCCTAACTGGCTCAAGTTTATAGAGAAGAGCAAATCCAATTCAGCATAACCAATTGCGAACAATCGTTCGCATTTTCGACCAATAGTTATATAATTTAGAAAAAGCGGCACCCTCGCCGCATTTGAGAACTGATAGGCAGCTCTGCAGTGTGAAGCGAGGGTAATCCGCATGGTGTTCCCTTCACCATTATCTATTACGATATCATGATCTAATTTGGATGTTAATAAGCAGAAAAGGGGCAATTTCATAACAAATCACTACTTTGCATAGAAAATTGTATAGTGATTACCCGCCAACATAAGGTATTGTGCTGACAAACACTACTAGGAACTGATATTTATGACAGACCTCAGCTTCTCTTCTTTAGGTCATTAAGGATCTCTCTTTCCTGCTGAGCACGTGATTCAAAATCCAGTAGCGGCGTAACTTCCCACTCAAGCATATTCCAAATAGGCATCGAGCGCAGTGTACGGTCCACATCTTCGTGAGACTCTGCCTCAATAATAAAAGCGAAAGCGCGCTCCCCAACAGGAACCCCGCCAACCAGTGCCCCTTCTGTTTCGAGTTCCTCTAGCTCATCAAATGCTGGAAGAACAATGTTCTCCAACATCTCAATAGCTTCTTCTGAAGAAAAGAACCCCGGGCCTTCATTTCCAATTACTAGATATTTCATTTTTCGCTCTCCTTCTTATATGGATTTTAAGATTTAGTGAGAACTAATATTATCATAAAATAATGAGAACTATGTATGCACAAAAAATCAGACCCTAAATTTAAGAACTAATGCCACACTAAGCTCAACTATATTCACTTACTCCAAGACCACCTAAGACTTTAAAGCACTTTGGACAAAATCAGATTGCAGTTTTGACTTATTTAGACTAATATGTATATTGCTTAATACAAATGTGAATATTTCAACTTCAATTTACCAAAACAGTTGGTTTATCATGATTCAAGGTATCAACAAGCACAATCTTTACACAAGAAAAAGGTAGGAGTAGTGATTTCACAGTTTTTATTATCTTTTTCGTTTTTAGTCTTGTACAAAGTGAGAGGGAATACAGATTAATCTAAACGAAGGAGGGTGTGTATTATGTGCAGCCAAATCAAATGCTATACCAGATTTATTTCTTCAGTTTTGTTAATATCATTTCTAGTCTTAAGCCTCGGCAAAGGAGCGCATGCCTCATCATGCATGCCAACATGCAGCTCTACAGACGCAAGGTTTTTGCTTTTAGTTGTAGGTGCCGGCTTTGAGACACTAACGACTGAAACACTTAATATAAGGATAGTGGTTCCCGGCGACAAGGCAGAATTTTCTATAGGTATCTTTGACGGAGACTCAGAGCCGGGCCTGGCAGAATCTCACCACTGGGATACAGGTGCTCCGTTTCTCCATAGCTATACTTTAAAAGTAGACCCCGATATGGATAACAATGGGACGCCTTTTTTTGAGGCGCTTTCAACAAACCTTCCGGACAACGCATGGATGGATTATAGCTTTCCTACAAACGAGCTCGCCCGAAACGCTGACGGAGACTTTGTTTATACTCTTACAGTTACAGCACAGGGACCTCTAGACCCAATATTCCCATTTGTAACCGCAAATTCTTTTAAGCTAAGATCAAGCGGTCTCGTACAGATTGATGAGATTTTTACATTTGTATCTGAATCTACTTCAATGGTTGATTTTGGTATAATCTACCCCAACCTAGATGATTCAAATGGCGTTGGGCCTGAAGACAAAGAAGGAGCAAATTATGACGGTACTTTCAGCTTCTTTTTTGATGTCGAGGAGGATTCAATCGAGTTAGAATTTTGGGATGGCGACGCAGATAGAGGCAATTTTGACGGCACAGAGACGGACACTGATGATCCGAACACACCAAATACCATTCCATCTTTTGCTCCCCTCAGTACAGATGTAGTCCCACAAGGCGTAAATCCACCAAACCCATTTGATGATCTGGATCCAAACTCGGACTTTAATTTTTTAGTTTTACAGGAAGGCCCTGTGTCATACCAAACATTATTTCCTGACGGTCAGGTGTTTGACAACATTAACCCTTCAGGCAACAGAGAGTGGGAGAAATGGTTGATTTCCACTATAACATCTGACCCAGCTATAGCGGATAGGATGGCGCCGGTGATACCAGGTGGCGAGTATGAGGTCCGTTTTGAGGGATTGGATATAAATAACTTCGTTTCCATAAGGCCCCTTGCCCCTTTCAGAGGAGAAGTCATTTCGGACAATGATAATCCGACTGATGTCCCGACTATCTCTCAGTGGGGATTAATAGCTTTAGCAATAGTATTTGGAGTTATTGGGGTTATAACGGCAAGAAGAAGGCAGCAAATCTCATAATAGTGGTAATATCTACTCATTTTCTAGAGATATTATGTGAGTTGGAGTATCTTTAGAAAACCAATTTGTTGAGAGAATATAGTAATCTGCATAGTATTTTTGTATGAATGGAAAGACAAAAATCACTCTGAATACTTATAACACTTACAATTAAAACCTAATATAACAATAAAGCCTAATAAATACATTGAATATAAAAAAAGTGCTGCTTAATCCCATCCGAGGTTAAGCAGCACAAGTAAACCGCAAATGGGGTTGCCCGTCCCATTGTCTTTTTTTGACTGCGGCCAAGGTAATTTAGTTTCCTATTTAATTTATTTCATAAAATCATTTATTTCACAATGCTTAATGATGTAATCTGTCTCCATTATATAAAACAATATTTATACCAAGAATATTCCCGAAAATTTACAAAAAAATTAAAATTGCTATTTAAGTTATGACAGACGGTTAAATACGGGAAGAAAGTTTTGGAATAATTGTGTTTAATTAAAGGGGTTTAGCTTGTTTTGATTTGAGAATTCAAACTCCTTTTGGAGATTTAAATTCCCAACATCCTATCCCTGAATCCAAGATGGCGGTAGGTGGAGGGAACGGACCCGGGATAGGGATGCTGGATTAGGTAGCAAATTAAGGTGCATATTTTACATTATTAACCTATTACTTGTAACGTCCTTACATATACTAAACAATATTTTCTGCAAAAATATTCCCGAAATTTAATATAAATCTTTTTTTCTACCATTTATATAACAATCTACTGGTGACCATCAATTATTCAAAAAGATTTTTTTAATAATGTTTGATATATTCATAAGACATTATAAAGAGATAGAAGCTATGACTTGTAAAAGTTTCCAGTTAGTAGGATTGATATACAGTTGGCCAGAGTTAAGACCTAAGTAGTAGTTTAATAAAGAAAAGGGCGCGAGTTGTATACTCAACGCCCTTGATTAAATGTCATTTTTTACTTGTTACAGTTAATTCAAGCGACCTAACTAAAATTAAAAGTCAGTAGTTAACACGTTACTTTTAGCACAGGTATTTAGATCTACAGCCTGCACTAGAATAGTTAAACCAGCAGCTCCAGTGGGAACAAAGAATCCACCCAGTGTATTTCCAAAAGCATCAACATCTTTGATACCTAGGTCGTTAAAATTCGCGATGTCAGCTATAAATCCAGGACATAGCGCACCACCATTTTCAGATCCAGGATTTAATCCCCAAATATATCTAACCTTACCATTAGGTGTGGCAAAGTTGACGCTGAAAACATTGAATTTCCCAGCTTTGCCTGGAATTAGTGGATTTAAAAATAGATCAAACTCTACTATCGGTGGTCCGAAAGTTAGCTCAACTGGAGCTGAATTTGTACAATCTTCAGTATCTATAACCTGGAAATAAACTGTTACATCTACAGCATTAGCAGGAACTGCAACAACTAATGATGAATTACCATCAGAATTAGTTGGACGCCTGCCTAAGAATCTCGCATTTTTAAGAGCTAACGGAGTTTCGGTACAGATAAGACTCTTTCCATTGGTATTGCCTGGGGCAAATGAAAAGAAATACTCAACGCCGCCGGCATTATCTGGAAAATTTGGTATCGCATTATTAACCATTATCGTACTTGGAGAACCTGCAAGACCAGTCTCTATAGGTTCAATTATCATTGGCGCTAATCCTGCCATTGATTTTGAAAAGGAAATAGATATAAACAAAAGAAATACTAATGAGCCAAATAAGCCAGTTTTTGTCCTCATTCTTAAGCCTCCTTTGTAAAGCTAAAACTAATTTTAATTAATCTAATCTTTATATAGTTTAACTATCACAATGGAAACTTTCAAGCTAATTAAAGAATTTCTTACACTTTTTGCACTTGTTTACTTATTTGCTCTAAACTTATTTGATAATGCGCACCAAATTTTTTGTATTTCTCTTCACCGAGAAGCTCCCCTAGACGGCTTGAAATCTTGCTTTTGTCATCTTCTGAAAATTCAGAGATTCTTTGGCCTGCAAGAATGACAGCAGCATGGCAGGCTATCTTGTCCCCGCCGTCAATAAATATATCGGTCAACATTTTTTCTGCCCCACTTGAGCCCGACTCTCCTAATATAAAGATACAGGCCTCCTGCCAAACATGTGAACGGTCTTCAAATATCTTTTTAAGAGAGTGCCAGTTGAGATCAGTAAAACCCCAGACAATATCCTCAGCGTCGCGGTAATCCTTCTCGTACCAATTCTCACTCGGGTGCATATTGCCATTTGCAGTATGTTCCTTCAGGTGTTTGTCCAATAGCTGTGTTGAGTCTAAGTTCATCGAAATAACTCCATATTTCATATCTAATTTTTTCTAGCAAACTGTACAGACAAGTACAGTAATTTTAACATTACAGTGGATATATCAATTAAGCACAATACAAGTCTGATCACCATCATATTTGGAATCTGATAGGCCCGGTTTATAAGAAGAACTCCGCTTCATCTCCCCTCCGAGGCAGGAAATTTCATTATAAATACTTATATACATATATAGTATGCCCACACATTATCTTGATTATTGATCGCTAAGTCAAGGACTTGGAACTTTCTAATTATTATGATTATAATAGTCAAATTACAACAGAAACGGAGTGGAGCTATCTATGGGCAAAAATAATAAAGAAAACAACAATCACAATAAGCTTGATGATAAAACTTACGAGAAAGAACTTGAGAAATTACAGATAGAGCTCGTAAAGCTTCAAGACTGGGTCAAGCAGGAAGGAAAAAGAATTGTGGTTCTTTTTGAAGGCCGTGACGCAGCAGGGAAAGGCGGGATGATAAAGCGCATCACCGAGGTCCTTAATCACCGCATCTGCCGAGTCGTAGCCCTGGGAGTGCCCACAGAAAGAGAGAAGACACAGTGGTACTTGCAGCGTTATGTACCTCATCTACCTGCAGCTGGGGAGATTGTACTTTTTGACCGCAGCTGGTACAACCGCGCCGGCGTAGAGAAGGTTATGGGTTTCTGCACTAACGATCAGTATAAGGAATTCTTGCGTATATGCCCTGGATTTGAAGAAACCCTTATACGCTCAGGCATACTGCTCTATAAATACTGGCTTGATATAAACGCAGAGGAGCAGCTGGAAAGATTTCAGGAAAGATTGGACAACCCGAAGAAGCAATGGAAGATAAGTCCGATGGATAGGTTTGCTAGGTCAAAGTGGTATGAGTATGAGAATGCTAAAGACGAGATGTTTAAACATACCGACACTAAAATCTCACCCTGGTATGTTGTTGATACGAATGATAAGAAGAAAGGAAGGCTAAACTGTATCAGTCATTTACTAGATCATATTCCTTATGAAGAAGTCCCCAAGGAAAAGATAAAACTCCCTCCACTTCAGAAAAAGAAAAACTATAAAAGGTCTCGGATTCTAGACAAAACCTTCGTCCCCGAGAAATATTAGCGCAAGCAATTTAGAATGCTCGAATCACTTAAGTCCATCTTTGTCATTTCGAGCGAACGCTATGTGTTTTAGCGAGAAATCTATCTTTTACTTTAAATATTAATCTATCCCAGCCTTCCTTTTCTAAAGGAGGGATTATAAAAAAAACCGCCATCCCTGTTTAAGAGATGACGGCCTAGTTTTTAAAAAGTTTCGTCTATTTTGTAAAACTCTACAAAGTTGATTCTTTATAGTGTCTCTTGGTTAACATTACTGCCTGTGCAAGTTGCAATATCTGCAGCTTGTAACAGTACGTTTACCCCTGCCAAGTTTGCCGGCACGTTCACGTTTAAGTTCGCATTACCTGCTCCATCAGACTGAACTATTGGAAGGGTTCTAGGATTTATTATCCCTGACTGAAAACCAGGGCATATCTTATTTGCTGTAACAGTCTGTTGATTGAATCCGTAGATAAATCTTACGTTGCTGTTAGGAGTTGCACCTGTAGCAGAGATAGTATTCAATCCACCTGCTGTTCCTGGACTCATAGCGAGTAAAGTTGGAGCTGTAGGCGGAATAACTGTAGGAGCCGGACCTACAAACTCTTGATTAACATTACTACCCAGGCATGATTCTATGTCCACAGCCTGTAAGAATACAGTTACACCATCCATAAATGCAGGCATATTGAAACTGAAGGAAGTAAATCCATCGATATCAGCCTGAACTGTCGTGAGAACATTTGGGTTTACAAGTGTTGTCTCAAAACCTGGACAAATGCTGTCAGCAGCTGATAGTGCTCCGTTACTCATACTATAAATATATGCAACTTCTCCATCAAGAAAGGAAGCTGGTGCTGATGAAATTGTATTTTCAACTCCTGCTAACCCAGGGTCTAGAGGGAAAAGCACAAGATCTTTATGAATATTTGATCTAAATACAAAATCTGAACCGCCGAGAGATGCTATGTTAACGAAATCAGAAAAATATGCCTCACCGTTAGGGGTATCACCATCCGGGTCAAATGCTTCCTGCAAAACCCCACCAATTGAGGTATAAATACCCGAGGTAAAGACACTACCGTCATGACCAAAGCCATGAAAGATAGCATCTGCACCATTTCCGGTAGAAAGAAAATTTAGGTGACCAAAAGAAGTAAAATTACCTGAACCACTAGGGATTGGTGTCTGAGTATTTACTATCAGACTAATTACTCCCCCAATGTAGCTATAGAGACCAACTTCTCCTCCTGCTAGACTGGCTCTGAATAAGAAATCACCATTACCCATAGGAAGAACTAGAGCCGCACCATCAAAATTACCTAAACCATCTGGGCTTGGTGTGCTTGAGTCAATTAAAGCTACAAGATTGCCCCCTATTACACCATAAAGGCCTCTCTCCCCTGATGAGAGTGTAGCGTTAAAAACTAAGTCGCCGTTACCGATGTTAATTGGTACATTAATGAATGAAAAAGTACCGCCGCCTGGTGCAGGGTCATTTGAATCCATAACTACTTCTAGGACCCCTCCAACCATTGAATAGATACCTTGTGTTCCTGAATTACTGCTACCTTTAAAGGCTACATCGTTGTTACCAAGAGATATTGGTTCGCCAAGAAAACCAGCGAAAAATTCCCCGGCAGTAGTGGCACCAGGAACTCGAGTCTCTGTATCTACTACGACATCGAGCACTCCATCTATATACGTCCATATGCCAGGAAAAGTATTTATCGTATCTATACCAATGCTGGCTTTAAAAACTAAGTTCCCATTACCCAATGATACAGGCTGACCTATACCGGCAAATTGTGGTAATAAGAAAATACTACCAGTAGTGTTGGTTGGAGGTGTGGTTCTTTCGTCTCCTACCAACTCAACAGTTCCATTATTTCTATATATATACTGACCAATCCCATTTGGGCCGAATCCTGTGAATCCGATATCTCCATTACCAAGAGATTCTATTGCACTAAATTCTCTAAAAATTCCTACAACAAATCCAGGAACTTCGGTATTTGTATCAACCGCGATACTTACGGTTGTACCGTCATATATATAGATACCTCTAAGACTAGAATTGTCTGATAATCTACTGGCGCTATAAAAAGCTATATCTCCGCCAGGCAAAACAATGGATTCCCCTATAGAACCAAAGGAATCTGTCTCACCTGGTATTAGAGTCTCATCGTCTACAACAAGTTCTATAGTACCGTTTATCGAAGTGTAAAGACCCACTCCTCCATTGGTATGTAAAGGACCACCAAATATAGAAAAAGATTGTGAAGCAAGAAAAACAGAAAAAACTAATACTAAAATAAAACTGAAAAACATATGAGTTAATCTCATATCTATCCTCCTTAAGGATTATTTTTTACCGCTCGTTCAACTGAGTAGCTTAATATTAGCTAAATTAATAATTTATGTCAACAGTATTTGATGTATTCTTTACATATTGTTCTTTTGTCTCGTTACTCAACTCAAACAAACTCAGCGTTTATTTCCGACAAAAAAGAAACAATAGATGTATTTTTCAGATATCATCAACCCATGCCAAACCAAACAGTTGAATTAGTCAGATTGTTCCCAAATAAATATTTTTTTTAATTACTTCTAGGTAATACAAAAACACCATCTACGAACGAACTATAGAGTGTTCGCAGATGGTGTTATTTTTTAGGCTAGGTCTAGTCCATATCTATAATGCGAATGCGCAAAAACCAGGTTCACAAGATAAGGGATTTAAGGAAGGAAGAATTAAAAGAAACAGAGAAGTAGGGGATTATAGTAAATGCAGGTATTTCGGCCCAGCTTATTTACATTTTCCCATGTAGTAGCCAACACCTGAAGTTTTAGTGTCTATGTCATTTCCGCTGATGTTAGTTACAGTGCTCGACCAGCTGATCTGATCACCATTAGCGCTGTACTGCATATTGCCCTTTGCATCTGCAAAAGCGCCTTTATCACAGTCAAAATCAAAACTCACTCTGGTATCAGTCTTAACGACATTGGTTATCTTGCAGTCTTTGTTTTGATGATAGGTCTTATAGGGATCTAGAACTGACTCTCTATAACATCTTATCTTAGTGCGCTTTGTAGGGTCTTTAACGCCATTTGTAACTTTGGTGACAGTGATCTGATAGTCCCCTCCTTTCATAGGAATGGATAAATCCTGGGGCTCCCGGCTACATCCGTACATAGCTGCGAATAGGAATAAAGCTAGAACAAAGTATTTAGTATTAAGCATATAATTTAGACTCCCTTAATTTCAGTAAACATAAGAATTTCACAAAGATAATATGACCAACAACTATTAAAAGTATAGACAAATCGAAACATGTATACAACAACATTCTAGAAACAGAGTGTTCATAGCAGCCATATGACGCTAGCCAAAAAGGGACTGACGAAAATAATGCTTTTTTCCGAAGACTTCGTCGGTTACTCTTTTACTAAGAAAACGAAAGAGAGGAGTACAAAGCATGAAGATAAAAAGACTGTTATTTTTCACATTAGCATTAGCACTTAGCCTAAGTGTAGGCGTTTCATCCAAGGCAGATCAGAAAGAAGATATGGAGAAGATGAAAGCCGAATATATGGCAAAATGGCAGGAATACTCAAAACCTGGTGTAGGGCACAAGGTTATGGATAAACTGGTCGGCAACTGGGACTACAGCCTTAAGTATTGGTCCGCCCCACATACACCGCCTGAAGAATCCACCGGCACAAACGATGTAAAATGGATTTTAGGAGACCGCTTCTTAGAGATGGATGTTAAAGGCACCTCTATGGGCCAGCCCTTTGAAGGAATGGGAATTATGGGATATGACAACGCAAAGAAAAAATATGTAAACACTTGGATAGACAACATGGGAACCGGAATGATGAACGCAACCGGGACCTATGACTCTGAAACCAATACAATGACCGAAACCGGCACCTACACAGACCCGATGTCAGGAGAGCAGAAATTTAAAGGTGTTACAAAATTTAAAAGTGCAGACAACTTCACCTACGAAATGTATACAATCACCCCTGATGGAAGTGAATTCCGAAACATGAAAATCAATTACATTAGAAAGAAATAATCTTCAAGAAAAGACAATATTCTAAAAAAACCTATCCTTTTCCAAATAGCGGGATAGGTTTTTTGGGAATTATAAATAACCCTGCGATTTTAATATTGTAGCCACAAGAATTATTAATAGCACACTCCAGATTATAATTGCTGTCCTAGTTGCTTTCTGAGCTTTCTTTGTCTCCCACCACGTTCTTGGTCTAACACCTTTAAAGAAAAAGGTTGTAACCCCAGCCAAATTGACGCAGATAATGTTGACCAGCACCAGCTGCACAGCCCCTGGTACTAGAGCCATATTGTTTGAGCCAAGAAGCATGCCGACTGTTACGGTTGGCGGCAAAAGTGCAACAGCCACCATCACACCTATGAGCGCACTTGGGAGCCCCTTGGTAAAAGATAATGTGCCAGCCACCCCTGCAGCAAGGGCGATTGCTATATCACCCAACCCGACCTGGGTTCTTGAGGAAAGCTCTCCTATTGCCGGGTCCACAGCAAACACTATCCCTATAACAATTGACAACACCAGTGTTGCGGCAATGCCTGCTAAGTTGGCCTTAAGCGCTCTTCCTATTAAATCGGTATCGCCAAGAGTTGTTCCCAGCGCAAGGGCCATGTTGGGCCCGAGCAGTGGCGCTATAACCATAGCGCCTATAATAATTGCTACGTTATCTTTTAATATTCCGATAGAAGCTACAATTGAGGAAAGCACCACCATGACCAGATAAACGGATGTGATATTCGCATTGCCGTCCATGTTGGCATATAGCTCTTCGCGGCTGATTCTTCCGACATTTGAATTCTCTTCTTTTCCATTAGCAGCTTCAGAGGATTCATCCTCCTCATCTTCCTTCTTTGGTTTTTCAGGCCTTGGGATGGAAGCTTCAACAGGAAGAAGTATTATCCTAAAATGATCAGCCTTGGAAAACCTCTTCTCAAGCAAGTCTAAAATCTTCTCAGATTCTTCAGCCTTCACCAGGATCTCAATTAGAATTCTATCGCCCGATATAAGATCTTCCCATATCTCAATTATTGGCTCGTCTTCGAGCAGCTCTCTCAAACGCTCCAGATTTTCGGTCTCAGGAAGTATTATTTCAATTAGCCGCAGACTCATTTGTTACCTTTAAGTGTAGAGATATAATATTAAAAGAATGATTGATTAAGCGGAGAATATCAAATACACAGTATACTCTTCTCTATTAAGCGGTTAGATGCTGGATGGAGGAGAATAATAAATGACAGTTGAAATTATTCGCAGCTTTTTAGGTTGGTGCTCGGTAATTAACGTTGGGGTGCTGATATTTTGGTGGCTATTTTTTACGCTAGCCCACGGCTTTGTATATCGATTTCATGGGAAATGGTTCAAGTTGTCTGTGGAAAAGTTCGACGCAATCCATTACATGAGTATGGCATTCTTCAAAATCTCTATAATACTTTTTAATATTGTCCCTTATATAGCATTGCGCATCGTTGGATGACATTACGGCAAGTCGGTTTTTTCAAACCGTAGCCTGCGTCTTTAAACAGAGAAATAGGGTTTTGAAGTTATTTCATATTTTTTATTAAACTATATACCATTTTAATTAATATTGTGGTAGAATTTTTATAGGTTGGTACTCGGTAGGGCGATTGAATCAATTTAGCATTGAATCAATTTAGCAAAGTATTTTAAAGTCTTAAACAAGATTTGAAAAATTATTGGGCTATAATATTGATACAAGCTTCAATAAAAAAGTTGTATTTAGCTAATTAGGTAGGGGCCTCTCTTTACCCCATTAAAGAGGGGCCTTTTTTTATATACAAATCATTTCTCCCTATGTAATATTTATTTCCATTCAACCCAAATTGATCTGACTTACAGTGTTCTAAATTATTAAGAGAATATGTGGACAAGGAAGATAATATGACTGACTCAGAAAACAGTAATGCAAACATTCCCCAAAACATTTCGACCGAGATATTCATAAAGAACTGGGCAATCTACAGGAAGATCATAGAGAATGACAATATGTCCCATAAAGAGGGCTATGCGAAATTAAGGGAGATATTATTGAATGAGATGAAGAGACCATTTTCTTTTTTAGATCTTGCGTGCGGGGACGCTTACTATTCTTCCCGGACGTTGAAAGATACTAAAGCCAAAAAATATATAGGGATCGATGTATCAGCTGATGCTCTATCCTTCGCAAAAAAAGAGCTTGATAACACCGGGCTAGAGTCGACCCTGATAAGAGCTGACTTTTTTGATTTTGACAAAATCATTGAAAAACCTGTAGACGTAGCATGGGTCGGGTTCTCAATTCATCATCTCGAAAGCGCTCACAAGCTTGAGTTTATGAAGAAAGTTAAAAAAACCCTGTCCGAGGGCGGGCTATTTATAATATATGAGCCTATTCTTCTTGAAGGGGAAAATCTGGCTCTATATTATGAGAGATTTAAAGAAACCTTTTATCTCCATTGGACGGGACTCACCAAAGAAGAAGGAGAATCTCTGCTTGAGCACGTCAGAGAATCTGAAAGACCTGAGACAACTAAAGACTGGATCAGGCTTGGAAAAGAGGCCGGTTTTAATCAAGCTGAGAAAGTATTCTCGGAAAAGACAGGCCTGTATGAGATTTTTAAATATGGGTAGGAATTAATTTGGGCAATTAGAACTGAAAGCCAATACCTATCTGAGGCCCCGTTTGCCAGACATCATAAACAAAGCGGTTGTCACCGCTGCCGTCCTGATAGTCTATGTAGAGAACTCTGTAACCCACGTATGGAGTAACACCCCACCATGGGAGCTCATAGCCAATGTTTGTAACAAAGTTCCAGCTAATATCGGAAGAGAAACCAAGCCCAAATCCGCCTATGTCGGTTTTAGCAGTGAACAAAAGATTCTCAGTTAGATTAAACAGCAGACGCGTGCCGACTATAAAATCAAACCAGCTTTTATCTCTATTTATTTTTGTTCTGACGGGCCCATCCGGAGTGTCTTGAGTTAACTTAATACTTGTATCAAGGCTGAAAAGTCTTCCTCCGCCATAGACGTCCACATTTAACTGCGGCCACGTATTGCCATTACTACCCTTAGGAGAGCTCGATAATGGAATTTGTGCAACCCGATAGCCACTGGCAAATTCAAAAATGAATTGTTTTACTTCTGAATTAGCCTTAATAGATCCCGACTCATTTGTCTGTTTCTTTGTAGTTGATAATTTTACATAAGAAGGGTCAATATAAAAAAGCCATTTCTTCCACCAAAATTCTATATGAAGCTGTGCACCTACGTCGAAATTTTTCCAAATATCGCCGAAGCTCACATCTAGATCGGTTGAAGTGTTGCCTATACCAATATCGCCATTTAAACCTGATAGCCAAAGATAGATCGAAATAAAGAGCTCCCAATCCTTGGCAGAGCTTGCAGCCCCATTATCTTTTTTAGCATATTTTGCGGCTTCCAAGAGGAGGGAGTCATAATCTTGTGTTTCTATGTCTACTTCTACATCCGTTTCTTGACCCTCACGATTGTCTTCTTCCATTTCTGTTGTATCCAAAACGGCCTGAGCAATCTGATAGGAGCTTAAGATGGAGGGGCTATAATCGCCTAGCATATAACTTTTATTAGAGAGCGCTTTTCCGTTATCACAGTTAGCGCTGCAAAAAGCTTCTGAGTGATCAGATAGAGATACTGTGAGTAGTAAGGCAAAGATAATTATGCTAAATGCCGAGTTAGGTTTCATTTGTGTCAAAGAAAGTTTCTCAAAACTTCCTAAAAGCCCCCACTTCAGATAGTTAGATAAATATAACATAAATTACTCTCCTTCAAAAATGCTGAAATATACAGTAATTCCAATTAAGCAATTTAGATAAATATGTGGGCAACAACTCTATGGTTACTGGATGGGCATTTTAAGACTATTTTCTATATACTAATAAATATATACAACATTTTTTAAAAAGAGTAAAGATCTGTCAAAATTGAGTGTTTAAAAACGGTTGGGGATATTAGTTAGTCAATTACTTGAAATTGATAGAGAGTTGATTATAAGGAGCTTTTGGCCGTGAATCCTGCACCAATGATGGAGCTTCATATTTCTTTGGACAATTAGATCAAAATCCCAACTTGGAGAACCACAGATAACAACTCGCATACTTTTCCCTCCGCACTCCTACAGAGACAAAACACATGCTTGGTTTATGTAGAATAAATCAGTCTAAAGAACTTGTGAGAAGTAGTAGTTTTAAACTATATATAGATATATATACAATTAACAACAGGCAGGCAAGGGGCTACCTTATTTGTTCACAAATAGTTAGAACAACCGATACCGGATATAGATTAGTAACCATAGAAATACAGCTTGACTTTAAATACTTAATAATTTTATACTTGGCATATTGGTGATTTGAAGAAGGGGGCTTTAAAACTAAAGCTTGCGGAGGATAATCATGAGTAGAATCTTTCTTATCGTTTTAGCGTTTCCTTTAGCTTTATTCTTACTTTTTTCTTCTGAGACACAAGCAGCAACTATCACGGTAACCACAGCAGACGATGTCATGAGCACTGACGGTCAATGCAGTTTGAGAGAGGCTATTATAAGAGCTAACACTGACCCGGTCGGCTTGATAGTGCTTGGAGAATGTGATCTTGGAAGCGGAGATGATGAAATAAGATTTGATCCGTCTTTAAACGGAATTCCGATTGAGCTCAGTATTGCCGGTTCAGGCGAAGATGCCAGCGGCACTGGGGACTTGGACATTGTTTCAAATATAACAATCAGAGGAAATGGGGTCGACAACACCGTGATTGACGCAAACTCTATTGATAGAGTATTTCATATTATCGGCGTATCTAGACAGGTCACAATGTTAGATATCAGCATTACCGGCGGTCTTTTAAATGACGTCCCAGGCTCGGGAATATCAAACGCGGGAACTCTGCTATTAGACCGTGTGTCCATTCATACGAATGTCGTTACAGGAACCACAAGTTCAGCTATTGGTGGCGGAATTTTCAACAGCGGTCAATTAGCTATATTCGAAAGCACAATTGACAACAATACCGCAGACAGGGGCTCTGGGATATTCTCCAACAATCTTGTTGAAATTTTCGGAAGCACAATAAGCAACAATACGGGGAGAGCTGGAGTAGGAGTCATAAATTTTGGCGGATTAGGTATTTTCAACTCTACAATTTCTAAAAACAATGCTAGTAACAACTCAGGTGGTGTACGAAACTCGACGGGCGGAACTACGGTTATTTCAAACTCAACCATTGTTGAAAATGGTGAACAGGGGATATTCAGTTCAGCTACTGGCAATTTGACGATAGAGAATTCAATTGTTGCAAATAACTCGGCTGACGACTGTTCTGGAGTCAGCAATATTTTATCCCAGGGAAACAACCTGGACAGCGACGGAAGCTGTGGTTTTGTCCAAGCCGGTGATATTTCCAACACAGATCCAATGATAGGACCACTTGAGGACAATGGAGGCCCTACCCTCACCCACGCCCTTTTGAGCGGAAGCCCTGCCGTGGATGCGGGCAATAACGCGACATGTGAGAATGATGATCAAAGAGGCACAGTCCGACCACAGGACGGAGATGATAACGGGGCCGCTGTTTGCGATATGGGTGCTCTTGAAATGCTGTTATCAGAACTTATACCACAAGTTCCTCCACCAGGGCCTGGAGGCGGTGATGGCGGTGGCGGCTGTTCAATAGCTGCAGTTAATAATACGAGCACAGCGTTTCCACTTTATTTGCTGATTCCTGCTGCGATCTTGTTTAGAAGGCTGAGACGAAAGTTTAATTAATTCTGTGTTTTCAGTTTCTCGTCGACTTTTAGTTTTAGAAAAAAGGATGAAGCGTTAAAAGAAGCTGGGACTTCTCCTTCTAGAACTTTTGTATCAAAAGTAATGGAGCTTAAAGTTGCGCTTGGGCTTGAAACTGCAATTACAGCATTGCCGGCTCCTTTTGCATCAAGCACAGAGAGTGTGCCGCTTGGTGGGTTAGCATTATAGGTCGAAGAATTCTTTTGCCAAACTTCAATAAAAGTTCCAACCAGAAAGTGCCCGACTTCTCTAGTGGTTCCTAGGTAATTAAACACCACAATCGGCGTGCCGCTTAATGTCAGCTTGCCGTCTGCATATGTCCCAGAATCGCCGGTGATTACAAAGAGGTATTCAAAGCTATCAGAACCACTCGTTACATTGTCTTGTGCACTTGCAGCAAGTGTTGAAAGACCAAGAACTAGAGTTAAAATAAGGATTGAGTATTTCAAGACCCCCGACCTCCTAGGTAATTGCATGATTGCACATTAACATAGTACAGCAAGAATTCATATATTAGCAATCCATATTAGTCTGCGTAGGCAAGCTTGGACTTATTGATCTATACAAGCAGGACACCAACCGCCATCAATAAAAAGTGTTGAGTGTTTAAATGAAGCAGGCAATCCCCCACTGAGCACTTTTACCTTGAATGAAATCTTGCCTTCCTCAACTTTCACATCGGGCTCAGACAATTCTACTACTATGTTCTTATCCCCATCTTCACCTAAAATTGAAAGTGTCGCATTTGGAGGATCGGCCGCGAAATTATCCTTTCCCTTGTTCCAGCCTTGCTCAAACACTTGGATACTTAGCTGACCTGAAATACGCGCCGGACGATCAGTGAAATAAACCACTAACGGCACGTCATTGAGTGTAAGCCTTCCATCTGCAAAAGTGCCTGACTTGGCGCTCATAGTGTATAAAAACTTGGGCGCGTCAGCTTCATTAATAACAGGATTAGCCCAAGCGCTCAGAGAGCTTACGCCAAAAATTATTAACGCCAATAAAGATAGAGTTGTTGTATATCTGATTATTTTTTTCATTGTGTCACCTTCTCAACATTAGTTACGCCAAATCCTGATGATATAAGTATATTCTTAACAGTATCCGATTCCATAAATTTAACCCATTTCTGAGCTGCCGGGACATTAGCGCCTTTTAAAATCACCAGGCTCTGCCTGATGTGGCTGTGCATACGTCCGGGAACAATCCATGCTTTGGACTGTTGCTCGTCACTAAGATCGCCGTATGAAACTAGCCCGGCATCGGCCTCTCCTGACTCCACCATCTGTAGCGCTTTATCTACATTATCTGCGTAGACTATTTGGCTCTGTACCTGCTCATATATTTCAAGCTTCTTGAGTGTTTCTATAGAAGCAACACCATATGGAGAGACTTTGGGATTTGCCACTGCAAGCTTTGTAAACCCGCCTGGCTGAAGTACATCAAGCCCGCTATGTGTAAGCTCTTTCCCCTTTGCGTATACGGCGAGAGTGCCTATAGCATAAATCTCAGGAGCCCCTTCTGTGTAGCCAGACTTCTCAAGATCTATTGGATAGTTTGTATTGGCAGACATATAAACATCAAACTGCCCGCCCTTTTTGATCATTTGAAGCAGTGCTTCGCTTGAATCGCTTGTGATTTTCACAGGCATCCCGGTTAGTTCTGTAAACTCTTTGCCGATAACCTCAGCCGTCGGGACAAAATCGGACGCCACTGCAAGATTTAACGGTTCCGCTTGAGTAGCCGCTTTCTGAGCGCTCTCATCAGCGTGTGTGATGATCGAGCCAAAACCTATTACTATTGCAAACATTAGTACAAATTGCTTTAACATATTATCTCCTTGTTATTCTTTATCAAGCTTTTGCTAAGTTTAGATTACTCTTTATCCATCTCCGGGGTTAGGACCAAAATTAAAATCAATAAATAGTGAAGAATGTCCAAACGACGCTGGCAGTTCGCCGTCTAACACTCTTACTTTAAATGATATGGATCCTTCTTTCACTTTCACATCGGGCTCCGACAATTCAACTACTATGTTTTTATTCCCATCTTCACTCAAGATAGACAGTGTAGCATTGGGAGGATCAGCCTCAAAGCTTTTAGAGCCGCCCTGTCTCCAGCCCTGCTCGAACACCTGAATGCTCAACTGACCTGAAACGCGCGCTGGACGGTCTGAGAAATAAACCACAAGCGGGACGTCGTTTAGAGTTAGTCTGTCGTTTTCAAAAGTGCCTGACTTAGCGCTCATTGTGTATAGAAACTTAGGCGCATCAGCCTCGTTTATCACAGGATTAGCCTGGGCAAATTGCGCAGCCACAAGCAAACAGAATATTGATACTATTTTAAAAGTATATTTGTTCATAGGTATTCCCTCCATATTTTCTGTCTATGATTATATCAACTTATTCACAAAAATCATCAGTAAAGACAATTTGATCAATGCTACTTAGTGTTTTGAGAATAAATAACTTATAATATTTTAGAGACTTACTATGAGTTGTAGGAGGATGGCATGCAAACCATAACTATCAAATTAACACTTACACTGCTTTTTGTTCTGATGTTCAATCCCCTTTCCTTTGCTCAGAGCATAGAGGGCACTTATGTTCTTGAATCCAGGGAACTTGCAAATGGAACCGTCATTAAACCCCCTCAAATTATGGGGCTGTATAATCTCGAGGGAGGGTATATTAACTTTAATCTAGCCAACAAAGATCAATCTGGCAAAGTACAATCAATCTCTTATGTAGGAAAATACAGATTTACTGGAAAAGAGTACTACCAGGAGATTTTATTTGTCTCTATAAATGATGAGATTGGGGGGCAGGGAATCAAATACGATTTCAATAAAAAATCAGGAACGTCTGCTGTAAAAATTGCCGAGGGTAAAACAGAATTTCCATTCCCTCCGAATAACGCGATATTAGCTACATTTGAGGGCAATACCTTCAAAGCTAAAACCGCCAATGGAGCCTATACGGATAACTGGAAAAAGATTCACTGATTTTTTGAGATTAATCTTAAAATGGGAATCCGAAATTTATAGTAAAAACATCGAGGTCGCCAAACCGGTAACCAACACCGATGCGGGGATTATTAATAACCCAAAGTTTTAGAGGCGTTGCAGAACCTATAGTGCCTGCAATCTCATACTGATTCTCCACCTTAAGAGGGTCCCTTAAAAATCTTGAGAATTCCGCGTCAGGCAAGAAGCGATAGTAAATGAAGTACACACTCGCATCAGGCTCATACCCCTTTATGCGAAAACCTAACGGATGAAGTACTTCGACACCATTTTCTAGTGCGCCAAAGGATTCATCAGGAGTATCGTCATTAAAAGTAGTGTTCCCAGCCCACAATATTGCATTACCTATGCTGAATTTAAAGCGCTCCCAGAATATTTCATATAAGCTTCTGAGGCCAACCGTATAAAGGTAAATCGTCGAGCTATCTGAATTTATCAGACCTGCCGGTCTGGTTTTTTCAGCAATACTCCAGGCAATCCCCACATTCCCAAAGGGCTTTAAATACCAGTTCTTCAGCACTTCGTATTCAAGCTCAATACCCGGGATGTAGCTTAGAACATCTTGATCGGCAGTAATACGGAGACCGTCAGGTGTTTTGCCTTCAAAACTGAAGTGTCCGTAATATAAAGGCGAGGATACTTTTAATCTTAATTTATCATATTTCGGCAAATCGAATGTATGTGAGATAGGGAGCTTGAAAACCCTTACATCAAGCCCTCCTATGTTATAGGAACCAAATCCAAGCTGAAACGCATAGGCAAAATTCACACGAACATCGCCAGTATTTTGCGCTTTAGTATCCTGAGACGATATAGTTATCAATACTAAGGTTAAAACGAATAGAATCACCCACCGCATCTTATTCGGTGCTCCTCAAATTGAATATTGTTAAAAAATTTCAGGCTCTATCTTATCAATAAAACCCTGGCAAAAAGTGATTATTGTTTTTGTTTGCAGTTCATTGTCTGAGAATCAAATCCCCACTTAACCCTGGCCTCATTTCCTTTTATCCAGGCAGATTCATTTCGCCCTTGATATTTAGATCCGCTCCCTGAAGGCTCTATATACATTAAAGAAGTGCTGTCCCCATATTCGGCAACTAAGGTCTGCGGGTCGGTTTCATAGAAAGTCATAACAACTTCATTTGAAGGGTTGCCGTCACAAGCATAAAAGAATGGCCCTTTGCTATCGACAAGCGCATATCGCGCCTCAAGCTCGGCAATACGAAGCGTATAGTTTAATTTAATACATTCTTTTACATCCTCACTCTTCCAGCAATCATTCCTGCCTTTTATCCATCCCCGCTGTTCTGCTTTTAGAACAGGCGGTTTTTCGTTTACCGCTTTTTTCTCTGCTTCTTTATATACTTTTGCCATTTTGCGATCGAGAGCAGACAAGGCCGGATCCTTACAAATAGTTTCCTCAATGCTCCCCGCCTCAACCTTACCGCAATCAAAAGATGGCCCCTGTGCATGAGTGTATGAAGTTAAACTGATCAGAGCGATTACAATAACAAATAGAGAAAGAAAACCTTTCTCAACTTTTTCTAATAGCAAAGACATAGAGCACCTCCAAAAATGTAAGTTTCTATATTGATACTAAGTATTTTTTTAAAACAAAGGGGGAAATTCCCCACCGCATCTCTTAATAGAATAATCAGTCGAAAGTTTTAAATCAACATTGTTTTTTATATGCTACGTTTTTCATACTAACTCCATTTGATTTGACTTTGTTTTGATTTTTCCATACCATTTTGCATGCGTAAATCCCCTCAAAAACCAGTGGTCGGCATTATAATGGGCTCCCAGTCGGACTGGAAGACCATGGAAAACACTGCTCAGATTCTGGATGACCTGAAGATAAAGTATGAGAGCAGAATTGTATCAGCCCATAGGACCCCCGACAGACTTTATGAATATGCAAAAACAGCTAGGGAGAGGGGGCTTAAAGTTATTATTGCTGGGGCCGGAGGAGCGGCACACTTGCCTGGGATGACGGCAAGCATGACATCACTTCCAGTGCTCGGAGTGCCGGTAGAAAGCAGAACATTAAAGGGCCTCGACAGTTTATTATCTATAGTCCAAATGCCTGCGGGAATTCCGGTTGGCACATTGGCAATCGGTACAGCAGGGGCAAAGAATGCAGCCCTGCTTGCAGCGGCCATAATCTCAACCTCTGATGAAAAAGTGGCTGGCAGGCTTGAGCAGTTTAGAAACAAACAGACCAAGAGTATTGCAGTTAAACCAACAAAAAACCCAAGCTCGGAGATACTAAAGAAAGTTACCAAGAAGTAATTTATATAGAAACAAACAGAGTTATTCTTAAAGGATATTTTATTTAGCAAGGGATGAAACTACACTCAATCACATTAGGAATTTTAGGGAGCGGTCAGCTTGGGCGAATGAGCGCGCTTGCCGCAGCGGAGCTTGGGATCAAGGTCCATATCTATGGCCCTGATGTAGACAGCCCGGCGGAACAAGTAGCCGCTAAAAGTTTCGTAGGCTCATATACTGACAAAAAAAAACTTAGAGCTTTTGCAGATAGTGTTGATGTTGTCTCTTATGAGTTTGAAAATGTCCCCGTCGAAACGGCTAGGTTCATTCAAAAGATTAAGCCCGTTTACCCAGACGACAAGCTATTAGAAATTGCCCAGAACCGCATCATAGAGAAGAAATATTTAAATGATATTGGCATTCCAACTGCTAAGTGGGCCCCTGTTTATAGTGCGGCTGACATTGATAAAGCAGCAAGTGAGCTAGGTGGTAAAAATTACATTCTCAAAACTACACGTTTTGGTTATGACGGCAAAGGTCAGACAGTTCATAAATCCGGGGATAGTGCAAAAAAAAGCTTTAACAAACTAAATTCAGACGAGCTGATTTTAGAAGAGATGGTCGATTTCAAATGTGAAATGTCTGTCATCATAGCGCGTGACAAATTCGGCAAGTCTGCCATTTACGGCCCAGTGGAGAACGTGCACAAAAACCACATCCTTCACACCAGCACCTACCCTGCCAAGATAGATTCGAAAGTGGCAGCCAAAGCTAAAAGAACCGCGAAAAAATTAGCCGATTCTGTTGGACTAATTGGCGTGCTCGGATTAGAAATGTTTGTAACTAAAGAAGGTGGAATCTTGGCTAACGAAATCGCTCCTAGGACTCACAACTCTGGTCACTGGACAATCGACGCCTGCGCCATTTCACAATTTGACCAACACGTGCGCACAGTGTGCGGATTGCCTGTAGGCAACCCTGCCCCACATTCTGCCGCCGTTATGACTAATCTAATAGGAAACGATGTGAATAAGATTAAGAACTTCTACGAAACCAAAAACACCTGCATTCATTTGTACGGTAAATCAGAAACTCGTGCTGGCCGCAAGATGGGCCATATCACCGTTCTGAAATCACTAAAGTAATTTTAGAAGATTCAAACAGATACTTGTGTATTTCGTCTCCTAATGAAAATTAATGCCCGGCAAAGAGTAAAACGCCGGCCGCAACCATTCCTCACTCTGAGAGAGTTGGTTCTTGAGTAGTGGGCTAATTTGAAGAGCTTACTGTAGTGTTATTAAGTATGCCGTAGCCTGACTGCTGAATGATTGATTGGGCTCCTTCAGAAATTAAGTATCCCATCCAGATCTTAGCTGAATCGTTAACGTTGTCTTTGGTTATTAAGACAGCGCCCTGCTCTATCGGATCATATACTGTCTGAGGCACAATCCATGCCCATCTCTTACTTCTGTCTGACAAAGAACTGTAAGCGATAAACCCGGCGTCTAATTGCTTGGCTTTTACTTGGGCTAGTGTTTCTTCTTCGTTATTTGTATAAACAATTTTATTTTCGAGACTATCGTAGACTTCGATATTTTTTAGTATCGAGACCCCGGCTTTACCGTAGGGATTATCTTCTGGGTTAGGAATCCCCAAAGCTGCAAACTGTCCCGAGAATAGATATTGAGCAGCTGTCCAATTAACCTTCCAGCTTTTGCTGTAAAGAGCGACTATGCCATACGCGTAAACCGCCTCCCCTTCACTTAGCGCTTTACCACTGTCAATCAGTTCTTGAGGATGTTCAGTATCTGAGGCCATGAAGACATCATAGTCCCCACCCTCTAAAATCATATTAACAAGCTCTTGATTTGTGCCTGGCGTCAACTCAACCGCGATTCCAGTATTGGTTGTGAAATCATTTGCTAGCAGTTTTGCAGTCGGCATAAAACTTGAATCCACAGCAACCTTAACAGGAGCAATTTGAGTATCTACCACTGGCATATCTTTTTTACCGCAAGCAAAGCTGCCGCTCACAAAAACAGCAAACAAGAGAATTAATATTTTGAGTTTTACAGTTTCTTTCATAATGTATTTGCTCCTGAGAAATTATAATTTACACAGGAGTTTGATGTAGGACAACCTTTCTGAGAATATTTGCAAATAAAAAAGGGGCAAGCTATTTAAGCCTGCCCCCGTTTGTTTTCTTTAATTAAGCCTCTTGATAACTAAACACAACAAGAAGCCAGCTGTTTCCGTTTACGGATTGATCAAGATGCTTTCAACAACCTCGCTCGCTCTGCAAGTAGGAAGATCAATTGCTTGCGAATAAACTGGGTTTACCCCGGCAAGTGATGGAACAAAGAAGACCATCTCAGCCTCTCCGTCGCCATCTGCAGTTACGATGCCTAAGAACTGATAAGGATCTATCCCTAGTTCAAGGCCGTTACAGGTTGAACCACCGACTATACTGGTGCCGGTAGAGAATCCCCAAACGAATGCCACATTTCCATCAGGTGTTGCCTGAGTAGCGGTCATTGAGTTTACGAGATTTCTGATTGATGGAGATAGTGGAGTAAGCTCAAGAGGTAATGTATTTGCGAATACACATGTAATATCATCACCAGCTTCAAGCTCTATAACAACTCCGTCGTCTACCTGCTCCCAAACACCGCTGTCGCAAGAAACAACAACAGTAGAATCGTTTGTTCCAATTTCATTAATAGTGTAAGTACCGGCTGGCAGCTCGCCGCATTCCTGCTCGCCGTCGTCAGAAAGCATAAAGGACTCACACTCATTACCAGGTTCAAAACCTATTCCTTCAAAGTCAAAATCAGCTACAAAATCGTCAGGAATTGTTTGTTTTGCTATTGTTATTGTGCCGTTCTCCTGTTCTTGTTCAAACAGATAAGCCGCACCCTGGTCAGTCTCATCGTCTATGTTATTACCAGGTGCGCCGACAATTGTTACAGGTTCAAAGGTCACATATGGGCCAACTGAATTCGTTTCAACTGAATCCATCTCCATTACAAGTGGAAAGGCAAGGCCGTCTATATCACAGCTTGCTCCAAAGAAATCAAACGAGTTAGCATCACTGGCAACAATCGTCTGTTCTACAGGCCAGCTGCCGTCGTCGTCCATGGTATAGATAGTTGCAATTCCTTTATTCGAAAATCCAGAGCCTGGATTGCTGAAGCTTTGAAATGGTGAGCCACCTATTGCATATTCCGCCCAATATTCCTACGCATGCGCCGAAAAAAGCATCACCCTGAGGGAACTCTGAACGTATTCTTGTAATATCACTGTTCCAGTTTGGCGCTGATCCATCAGTTCTTTCCAGGATATAAGCTTCTCCGCGATTACCATCAGGACCTGGACCTCCAAAATCAGCATCCGGAGCTCCGGCAATTGCTCTTGTACCGCTGCCGCCTGTATAAACATCAACTGATTCTCCAAAGTGGTCATCATTATCAACGTCTGATGGATTAATAGCTGATCCATTTTGTGACCATGTGCCATCTCTTTCAAACGCATAAACTGCGCCTTCATTGTCATTTCCGGAATCGTCCCAGTTAGGAGCCCCGATTATTGAATATACGCCGTCTAAACCAACAGCAAACCCAAAGAGGTCGCCGCAAACGGATGAATCGCTTGCAGTCACTCTCTGTGTTTGAGTGTTTGTCCAGGAGCCGTTTCTTTCAAAGAAATAAGCTGCCCCTCTGTCACTATCGCTGCCTGGACCGTTAAAGTTCTCATCAGGTGCGCCTACAAGTACGTAGCCTTCAGAGGTTATTGCGACAGACTCGCCAAATCCCATTTCTGATTCACTAAAAGGGTTGGATGCTTCTATTTGCTGTGCTAATGTCCAGATACCAACGGCGTCTCTCTCATAAATATATGCCGCGCCAGGATCGCTGCCGCTTGATCTATCATCCTCAGGAGCACCGATAACAGCAAAGGCTGTTACGCCTGGTCCAAAGTTGAATGTGCCGGCTATATCACAGCTCGTGCCGAATTCAGCATCATTTGATGTGCCGTCATCGTCACCATCTAATACACGGACTTCGTTCCAGATTCCTAACATGTCACGCTCATAAATATAAGCATAACCATCTCCTTTAAACGGAGCGCCAACTACTGCAAACTTGTCATACACCGCTGAACACCACCCAAAGTAGTCGTCGTCATTACCGTTACTTGCAAGGATTCTCTGAACCTCAACAAGTGGGTCAACAACTACAGGGTAAGTAGCTGCAGTGTCGTTAAAGGCAATTACTATGCCTTTATCTGATAGTTTCATTGATGATTCAAGCTCTTTATGATTTGCATCATAGACATATAGCTTGCTGTATGACATTGCTACTTTGCCACTTGAATCTGTGAATATGATTGATTTTCCGTCTTTACTGTCTTTTGGAGTAAGATCGCCTTTGGTATTAAGACCAAGAACAACGCTTACTTTGTCTTCTGCACCGTCAGGTCTCTGACTTAGTGTGAAGCCCTGCTCCATACCCAAAAGGCTATTTAAGTACCACTCTGTAACATCGCCTCTTGTGTATTCAAGCCTGTTGTCGATTGTCTTAACTTCAGAAACATCAGCAACAGGGTTTAATTGATCCCCTCTTCCTAGTGCATCTAAGCTAAGCTCAAATGAATCACTACCGGACTTAAAAGTTACGCTGCTTTTCTCAAACTTGGTCTCAAGACCATGTCTGGGAGTATTTGCAGTGTGTAAGTCCTTAGTTGAATTAATATGGTAAGAAGGGTCGTCTTTACTTAGGCTCTTAGCCACTACTGGCAAAAGAGCGTTTGGTAAAGGTGATCTATTGCTTGCTTTGGAATCTTGCTTGGCATCTACTGACTGTCCAAGCGGGTTGAAAAGAAAAGTACCAACTAATAACAATACGGCTAATACAGAGAGAGCCGTAACTCCCTTGATATATCTATTCATCACATGTGCCTCCACACATCTTTTATTGTGATACTGCTACATATTAAAGATAAAATCCTGCCTTTACTCTCTTGGTAATTTTTGAATTGCGATGGGTCTTAATTCATTGGAAGTGAAGTGGAATTACTTGACACTTAAAATATGCAAAATTCTCTCCACCAGGTTAAACCATGCATATTCGCAATTTGCAACTCACCTATCTTATGTAAGATTTTACTACAACTCCAAAGAATAATCAATTATTCATAGAAATATATCCAACAAACAATTAACGCTTACATTAAATATCTCTATATTTGCATTTTGAACAAACAAAGGGGCTGCTCGGAGGCTAGTCGCTTTGCCAGTATTTGAAAGTATCTACATCCATTATAGTAAGCTTGCCTTCCCACCCTGCGCCCTGGTCCAAGTTCCAGACGTTTGCAATTTTGACAGGTTTGCAATTAGGGTAATCAAGCTCTGTGTGGGTGTGTCCGATAAACACATTCTTATATGGAAACTTCTTTCCGGCTTTTTCGAGCTTTGGAGCATCAACACGCCACGTATCACGCCCTAGGTAGTAATTTGATTGTGAAGGTTGTTTATGAACAGGATATTTCCAGTTGAGCCCTGCATGAACGTAGAGCCTGTTTTTTTCGTCTATAAAATACAGTACCGCTTTCTCAATAAATTCGGCATGCTTTTTTATAAGTTTTTTATTAAGCTTCCCATTTTTATGATACGCATCTTTTGTAATTAGGCCGCCCTTTTTCAACCACTTGGACTCACCCCCAGGATATTTCTTCCAATCCCCCGTGAACCAGCGTCGTACGAATTCATCATGATTCCCCAGAACCCAAACAAAGTTCTTTATTTTCATCAGGAGATCAACACACTCAGGGCCCTTGGCATGACCATCATAAATATCCCCTAAGGATATGAGGCGGTCTTTCTTCATATCAAACTTAGAGCGCTCAAGTGCCTGCACTAATGCTTTATAGTTTCCGTGTATGTCGCCAATGCAAAGTGTTCTCATATTTTATTAGGATACCGCTGTTAATAAAAGTAAAGTTTGGATTACTTATTATAACTCATAGAATGAAGTCGGTGAGGATAACAAATAAAAAAATATAAATAATGTTTGAAATAACTGCGCTGTGGGCTTATAATTATAGATAGAGTCTTTTTATATGATTATGGAGAATAGATAAATGAAGTATTTTGCATTAGGAAGTATTGTAGCAACTTTTATGATTTTACTCTCCTTACCACAAAATTCCTGGTCTCAGGTTGAAGGAATCGACGGGACTTGGTATATGGGAGAAAAGTCCGTATCGGTAGAAATTTATGATCATGGCTGGCGCTTTACAGTAACCAATGAGTCTGGTGAAAAGTCTGTCGGCAAAGCTTTTAATGAAGAAGTAATTTATCTGCCTGCTGAGAACATATCAGGACAGATAGAAGTAGAAGGAACAATAATCGAATGGTCCGACGGCACCTACTGGTCTAGAGAAGCTTTCACTGGTCCTGAACCACCAAACCTGCCTGAATAATTTCCTTCTTAAGTCGTCCCAAATTACTCAACTCTTGGCAATTTCAGATCTTATCAATTTTACAACTATATTGGGGAAACTGCTCATAGTGAATCTAAGAATAGAAGAGTAGAGCTAGTTAAAAAGCAACTCTTAAAACAATCCAAATTAAGACTGAAAACCTAAGAAATTGGACTATATGTAGACTAAACATCTAAACCCCATATAACTAGAAACAACTTTAAGTATTATATGTATCTATTTGATGTCATAAGAGTTTATGTATTATCAAAGCAGGCCTTAAATATTTAAAGTTTCACATGAGCATCGCCACCTAACTCATTCAGATGCATACAAAAGTCAGATCTATTTAGTTATATAATCAGAATTAAACCCTTTCAAAATTTTCGGCATGAAATTCGATATGGTCTTTTATAAAAGTAGCTATAAAATAGTAGCTGTGGTCATAGTCGCGCTGCATTCTTAGCTTGAGCGGAAACTTGGTTTCATGGCACGCCTCTACCAGATAATCGAGCCTGAGCTGGTCCTTTAAAAACTCATCATCTGTGCCTTGGTCAACGAGAACGATATCGTTTCTTCTAACTGTCTGAACTAATTCAGATGCATCATATTCTTTCCAAAGCTCTTTATCTTCTCCGAGATATCCGGTGAATGCCTTTTGTCCCCAAGCACATAATGAAGGCGCCCCTATTGGAGAAAAAGCAGAGATAGATTTATAGAGTTCAGGGTTTCTGAGTCCAAGCACCAAAGCTCCGTGCCCGCCCATTGAATGCCCTGAGATACCGACCCTCTCCATATCAGCGTTAAAATTGGAAGCAACAATTTCGGGGAGCTCCTTCACAACATAGTCATACATTCTGTAGTGCTCGCTCCACCCAGGGGTTGTGGCGTTCACATAAAACCCAGCTCCGGAGCCAAAGTCCCAAGAGTCGTGCTCACCCGGAAGATTTGTACCACGCGGACTTGTGTCTGGGCAGACCAGCATTATCCCATGATGAGATGCCCACATCTGAGCGCCTGCTTTGGTGATGAAGTTCTCTTCGTTGCAAGTAAGCCCCGAGAGCCAAAATAAAACTGGCACCTTCACTTTATATTCCTGAGGCGGATGATAGACAGAAAAATTCATGGGCGTCTTAGTAGAGTCCGACTCGTGTGAATAAAACGTCACCATTCCGCCGAAAGACATATACTGTTTTGATTTTGTAATTTGTCCCATTTTAAGTTAGAAGAGCACAACGCTCCTTATGCTTTTACCTTCATGCATCAGATGGAAAGCATCGTTAATTTGTTCAAGAGGCATACTGAAGCTCACAAGCTCGTCTATTTTAATCTCACCGTTCATGTAATTATCTACAATTTCCGCAAGCTCGGTGCGCCCCTTTACTCCGCCAAATGCAGAGCCTCTCCACACCCTCCCGGTAACTAGCTGAAACGGCCTGGTTGAGATTTCCTCACCTGCCCCTGCAACACCGATAATAGTAGACTCGCCCCAACCCTTGTGGCAGCACTCAAGCGCTGGCCTCATAATATCAACCTTCCCTACACATTCAAATGAGTAATCAACCCCGCCGTCTGTCATATCAACAATTACATTTTGAACCGGGTATGTAAGCTTGCTTGGATTTACAACATCCGTTGCTCCCAGTTGCTGTGCGATTTCAAATTTGTCTTCGTTTACATCTATTGCAATTATCCTCTCAGCCTTTGCCATCACTGCGCCCTGTATCACAGAGAGCCCAATGCAGCCCAGGCCAAATACTGCAACTGTTGATCCGGGTTGAACTTTGGCAGTGTTTAATACCGCGCCAATACCTGTTGTGATTCCACATCCTAGGAGACAAACTTTGTCGAGCGGCGCTTCTTTATTAATTACTGCGAGTGAGATCTCAGGGATGACTGAATACTCAGAAAACGTAGAAGTGCCCATGTAGTGAAAAATTTCTTTACCGTTTTTTGAGAACCTAGTGGTGCCGTCAGGCATAAGCCCCCTGCCCTGCGTATCTCTTACGGCCTGGCATAAATTGGTCTTTCCCGAAAGACAGTACTTGCACTGCCGACACTCGGGTATATAGAGAGGGACAACGTGGTCTCCCGGTTTAACGGTTGTAACCCCTGGGCCAACCTCCTCAACAATAGCTCCCCCTTCGTGGCCGAGTATTGAAGGAAACACTCCCTCTGGGTCTATTCCCGAAAGTGTATATGCGTCTGTATGACATACTCCCGTTGCCACCATACGACAGAGGACCTCTCCTTCTTTTGGACCTTCCAATTCGACTTCGTCTATTACAAGATCTTTCTTTGCTTCCCAAGCTATAGCCGCTCTAGTTTTCATTATTACTCCTCCAACAATGTGAGTTTTTAGCCCCTGACATCAAGATACTGCCTTGAGAACTATTATCACATAAAACACTCTCAAAAATCCAGTCTTTTCTCAATCAGCAAATTAGTCCCAAAAGGAAAAAAATGCTTGACTTTAGACCCCTAAATTCCCTATAATATAAATAGTTAGAAGTTACTAAAGATGCGTAGGAGGTATTAATCATGACAGAAAGTGACACTCCACCATACAAGGAACTTTCCTTATAATAGAAGTGCTAGAGATAGCGCTTAAAACAACAGTGAGCTGGAACAAAGACTCACTTTATAAATAACCAACGGGTTATTAAACATAAAAAACAAAAGGGAGCCCTTCTTAGAAAAAGAGGCTCCCTTTCTTATATATCAGTAAGTTTTTGTATACCGTCGTATTCCCCTAATTTTTTTACCCAACAACTTTTTTAAGCCATATCCAAATGAAACGCATGTGGCCACAGATACAGCAACCAATGCACCTATTATTGATTCCATAAACCTAAGGCCAGCATTCATAACTGGGTCGGCATCATGAATAATTATAGAAACTATCATTATGACTGAGATAGTTATTCCTGTGAGCTTAACATGGGAAGGCATTCGAAGCAGATAGCATATAAAAGCACCTATTCCGATACATACTGCAAATCCCACTACTGAAAATGGTAAAAAGTAGAGATATATCCCGCTAACCAAGGCTCCAATGCAAGACCCTATTAACCTGAGCTTTGCCGATTTAAGAGTACCCTGCCTCGTACCTTCTATTACAACCAGGCCCGATATAACTGCCCACAACCCCCCGATCTCGGATGTACCTATGTCGAAGAATGACGTGAAATAATAACCCAAAATATAAGCGGAAATAGCTATTACAATATTCTCGGCAACAGTAATATATCTTGTGGGCATTGGCATGAGCACGTCCTGCAAGCAATAATATGTTTAAAACAAATTACATCGACCAACTCGTGAGCTCATATCAATAAATAGGGGACATAATGTAGATCGGTATAAATATTTCTTTTTATTATACCTAAACAAACAGACAATTCCCGGCTTATTTGTGAAATCAATTACAATCAAGATAATGTAGAGTTCCGAAATATCAGAACCTATTATTTTTTATTTACCTTGAAAACATACATACCGAGTAACCCTACGCCTACCGCAACAAGAGAACCTATAACAGATTCTCCAAATCTAAGCCCCGCATTTGCAACCGGACCAATATCTTGAACTACTGCAGAAATGATTACTACTACAGAAATTGTAATGCTTGTAGTTTTAATATGATCAGGGATACGAAGCGCATGACAAACAAACACCCCTAGCGCTATTGCTATAGCAAATCCCAATACAGAAAAAGAAAAGAAATAGAGATAGAGACCTGCGATCAGACAGCCAAGGAAAGACGCCTTAATCCTCATTCGAGCAGAGCGAATTGTGAGTGATTCTTTTTCAGACATAACAAACACACCTGAAATTACAGACCACAGACCGCCAACTTCAGCAGTGCCAACATGAAACATGGCGGTAAAATAGTAACCAAGGAAATATGCGACAACTGCAACTATGAAATTTTCTACTACTGATCTGAAGATATGTGATTTGAACAAGAGTAACAACCTCATTTAAAAGTTTTAAAATGAGATTATCTTAATTTTGCATTTAAAAATAGTGCCTAGGAGATTAAAGCAAAAGTTTCTTCATCCATGTTGTATGAGAAATAAGTCTTTCTTAGCAGCCTTTCAAAAAAGTCCTGTGAGTCTAGAGCTTCTCTTTCTTCATATGCAAACATTACAACCAGATGCTCATCTTCTTTGGCCTCTATGTAATCAAATATGTACTCGTATTCTTTTTTTGATATGCCGTAAGAGATGCCATACTCAGGACGCTCGTCAGAAGTAAAGAATCCGAAGTTGTTAAACTTTGCTGAAACTGTGTCGCAAATTAGCCTTCCGTACTTTTTAGTTTCATCTACGTCTTTTCTGAATAGGCCTTTAATCAGGGGGTATTTAGAACAGTAAATCTTGCTGCCGTTATTTTTAATAATTTTGCACTTTGTATCAGGCAGCTCAACGAGATACAGCACAGAAGTTGGCGGTGGATAGAGCATCAAGTCTTTTACTACACTACTCTGGGTTAAGTCATTTGGTTGGAACATATAGAAGACCTCTAATGATTTAGACACAAATTGAAACTAAAGAGATTCAAATCCATTAAAGATCAGACACTCAGTGGAACAAATACAATAAAGGGGCGATTTTGAAATCTCGCCCCCTGTCCTACTTGTCATATTTTAATGGCTTCAACTTCCAGGTATTCGCTTGCGAAGTCTGTTGTGCCGTTTGTTGCAGTGTTATATTCTGAGAAAACTCTCTCAAGTCCCGCTCTTAAAGATTTTTGCCCTTCATCATCAAGGGAGGCATAGGCTTTCTCGGTAGGTCCGTATGTATCAAAGAAAAACTGAACAACCTCAGGCGTACCAAAAGGATATGTCCATAAAGGATAGTTCTTTTTTGTGAGGGCGAGAGAACTTACGTTATCACCAAAACGTTCTTTAACAGTTGCTTCATCACCCCAAAGTGGTGGTGGCGGCACATTGGCTGGCGGAGGAGTGTGGCGTCCGATTTCTTTAAACATCTGGCCTACCATTCCCTGAGGAGTCCAGTTCACCATCAATATTCTTCCTCCCGGTTTACAGACTCTAATTAGCTCAGAGGCAACTTTATCTGCCTGAGGCGCAAACATTGCTCCAACCACAGTTGCTACGACATCAAATGAATTGTCCTCGTATGGCAGATTTTCTGCATCTCCTTCTTCAAATGTAGCATCAAGCCCCTCTTCTTGCGCACGCCTATTTGCATATGCAATAGAGTTAGGTGCAATGTCGACTCCTGTAACTTTGATTCCCAATCTTGCTGCTGGGATTGATATTTGACCTGCGCCGCATGCTACGTCTAACAAAGTTTGTCCTGGCTTTATATTCCAGCTCTCCAGTATTTCTATTGCTCCGGGCTCCATGTATGTTGCAAAGGTGCCGTAATCTCCAGCATTCCATGCTCCCTTCATCTTTGTCTTGATAACCTCTAAGTTTGGTATTGTATTCATTTTACTACCTCCTATTTATTTTTTTGTTTATTAAGATTTTTTCTCTGCAACTGCATAGATGACACTAGTACCGACTGCAGTTACGTTGTTCTGTTCTATCCAACTTAAATTTGTTTCCTTTACCCTTCTAATTTGATCTTTATCTAACTGATCAATTGTCCAGCGGAGTCCCGAGCCGAGAGCTATCGTCCACCAGTCCTCTAAACAACTTAGAGCCTGTTCTCCCAATTCAGGGACAACCTTTATATTAGACGCACCGCCATCCTGCATTAATTTTCTTAGTGATTCAGTTTGAGAAATCCTGTCCCAAGGAACAAACGCAGAATAAAGATCGGGTCTAATAGATTTTACAATCTTTTTCCAATTTCCATACGCAGGTTCAAAAAAATCCTCACCCCACGTGGTAATCGCAAGCTTCCCGCCTGGTTTCACCATTCGCCACAATTCAGCGACTTGAGACTCCATATCAGGCATAAAGAAAATGCCAAAAACACAAACTACCGCATCAAACGACTTGTCATGATAATGAAGTTGAGACATATCTCCTGTCTTAAACTCTATATTGCAGAGATTACTCTCATGCGCTTTATTTCTAGCTAATTCCAGCATTGACTCTGAAAGGTCCACACCTATAACCCGGCCACCACAACCTACAATACTTGCTGCTGGGATTGCTGAAGCCCCTGAACCGCAGCAAACATCAAGAACTGTTGAGTCTTGACGAAGTGATAACCTCTCTACTGTACTTCTTCCATACCTAGCCCAGAAGCCCAGCGCATTGTGATCAAAATGTTCAGCTGCTGAATCATATGTTTCCTTTGCTCTTCTTTTTGCCTCTGTGACTTTATCTATCATTGACTTACCTCCTTATGATTTATTTACTGGATATTAAGTGCAAGGGGTATGCCAAACTCAAGATAAAGTTGATTAATCAATGATTACAGAGGGTTATAATTCTCATGAGTAATTGGGATAGGTATTGCAATTTCGCTACTAGCGAGATTTCGATACTATTATTAGCGGGAATTCGATAGTTAGCTTAAGAAAAGTGAGATATCATGCTATTCACTGCGGACGCTTTATATCAAAAGATTTTATCTTGGAGTTTAGGGTTGAAGTAGGGATTCCGAGCATAGCGGCCGCCCCCTCTTTGCCAGATATTTTCCAATCCGTCTTATTAAGGGCGCGTTGAATATTTGCCTTCTCAATATCTTTTAATTCTTTGTCTGAAATGACATTCTCATTATCCATAATAGAAGCTGCGATTTCCGGTATATCGAGACCACTCGTTTCGGGAAGCGCTTGTTCTAAGTTTAGTCTTCCATCAATCGATGTAATTACAGCACGCTCCACTACATTTTGAAGCTCTCGAATATTGCCTGGCCAGTTATAGGAGTTAAGACGAATAATATCTTGATCTGAAAGTGGCTGAAGATTGATTCCATTTCGTTTAGAAAATTTACCAAGAAAAGCATTTGCAAGCTTTTCGATATCCGCACCTCTTTCTCTAAGTGGAGGCACATTGATTTGAAATACATTTAACCTGTAGTAAAGATCCTCTCTAAATTTACCTTCCTTAACTTCTTGAAGTAGATCACGGTTTGTTGCTGCTATTACTCTGACATCTACCTTAATGGTATTAGAGCTACCAACGGGCTCAAACTCTCCTTCCTGTAAAACTCTAAGGAGTTTGGACTGAAGATCAATTGGAATCTCTCCGATCTCATCAAGAAAAATTGTCCCTCCGTCAGCTACTTTAAAACGGCCGTCTCTTTTCTTTGTAGCTCCGGTAAAGGCGCCCTGCTCATGGCCAAAGAATTCGCTCTCTATCAAATTAGAAGAAATGGCTGGGCAGTTAACTTTAATAAAAGGTTTGTCCGAGCGCTGGCTGGAAGAGTGTATGGACCTTGCAACCAGCTCCTTTCCTGTTCCGGTTTCCCCGAGGATTAAAACTGAAGCATCTGTGCCGGCTACTTTTTTCACATCACCCATTACTTTCATAAGCGCCTGACTGTCACCAATTATGCCATCTGTCTCTGTGAGAGATTTTAGTTCTTCTTTTAAATATTCAGATTCTATAGTGAGTGATTGTATCCTCTGCTCAGAAATCAATCTTTCGTTTACGTTTCTAAGAATTAGTGTATAGAAATGCTGGTCTCCCATTTCAAATCTTGATAGAGTAGCTTCAGCGGGAAACTCAAGGCCATCAGCACTAACGGCTCTTAACCCCTGAGGTATCCATATAAACTTTTCTCCTTCAGGCCTCATATCAAGAGACTCCGTTAGAGTTAATAGTTTTTGGCTACTCTCACCGGTCAAGAAATGGTTAAAAAGTCTGCCTTGAACTTTCTCCCCGGAAAGACCGAATATTTTTGAAGCCGCTGAGTTTATTCGTGTAACTTTAAAATCCCTATCCAGCTCAACAATAGCATCCATTGCGCTGTCAAAGAGCTTGATCAGCTTTTCCTCTCTCTCAAGTGTCTCTTTTTCTGCTCTTAAGCGGCGCATCTCTGCACTGGCGCGATTGGCAAAAATACGGAATATATTAAAAACTTCCTGGTCTTCAGGGATTGGTTCGGTATCAATAACGGACAGATGCCCCAAGATAGTTCCATCGCTATCTTCAAAAGGAACCCCAAGATAACTAACAGCACCTGTCTTACCAAAATCTTTTAACTCAGGGTTACCTTTATATTTCTGAAACAAGTTATCCCTTATATGAACCAGACGTTTTTCTGTTACAACGGTTTCACAAGGCGTTCCATCCACAGGGTATTGGAAATTATCGACCCAGCCGTCTCCAAGGTAAAAAGCCTTTGCGCTCATCCTTCTTTCTTTTTCAAAAAATTCAGTAACCCACGCCCCGTGAGTGTTCAGTACTTTGGAAAGGTTTTTAACAAGGGAGACAAAAAAATTCTGCCCAATCTCTGCAGATGTGCCATCGAGTATCGCAAGTATCGCCTCATTCTCTTCAATTGTGCTAAAGGGTGTTCTCTGCTTTGCCATTCTATTAATGCTATAACGAATTTAGGGATAGGGCAATATTCCCATTTAAAAATACAAATCTAAAAATACTTATATCACACTTCCACCTTATTACTTTCACCAAGGCCTGTAATTATCAGAAACCAATATAGATGCAGTTTGGAAGTGTTTTTGTCGGGATTAGTTTACTACCAGTGTGCCCACCATGCCCTTTTCCTCATGGGTTCCTCCGAACAGACCTTTCTTGCTGCAGTAGAATTTGTAAGTTCCGGGGGTTTCCGGCGTGAAAGTAAAAGTTGCGTCGCGTCCACCCTTAACACCCTGAGTAATTGTGAATCCTGATTCGGGATCATTAATCGTAAAATCGTGCGGCACAGAAGAGGCAATACTTCTTAAGGTTATCTCCACCGGCTTGCCTGAATCAACCGTGACGCTCTCTGGTCTGAAAGAATAACTATCGACTATTATCTCTACCTTTTGAACTTCACCAGATGTATTAGAATCCTCTGCATACAATGACCCAAGCGGAACAAGGGATAAAACGAGTAATAAAGTAATTGCGATTTTTTTCATGATACTTCTCCTTAACATGTTTATATCTATTAGATAAAGCTAAAGAAAATTTGGATTCACCATAAACCATAATAATTGATTTAAATACGAATAGACAGTAATAATAAATATCATGAATGAAACTGAGTTGAGATCAGAGAAGATAGAAAAAGAAGCGTTGATAAGTCTACACAAGCATTGCCCGCCTGAAGCAGCCAAAGCTATAGGCTTGTATCTGTTAGAAGTAGATGATGCACTAGCGGCTGCGGCTGTGAATGATCCAAGCGTTGTAATAAACCGGACTCTAGGTCTTGGAACTGCAAATGAGATATCTGAGAAAACTATAAAAAACATCAAAGGTTTTTATAGAGACCTACTAATTAAAAAATACTTTCTACACATTTATCCTGATGAACTCCCAGAAAATGGAAACGAGATCCTTGATGAATTGGGGTTTCAGAAATCGCGCGGCTGGATGAAATTTAGCCGTGACAATTCTCCAGCTCCAAATGCACCTACTGAGCTTGAGATAAGAGAAGCTTCTACAACTGAAGAAGCAACGCATTTTGGAAGAATTGTGGCAAGCGCATTTGGAATGACAGAGCTTTCAGCACCCATGCTTGCAGGGCTTTATAATGACCCGGCGTGGTATATCTTTTTAAGTTACTCAGATGATTCGCCCGCGGGAGCAGGAGCAATGTACGTGAGCGGCGAGAGCGCATGGATGGAATGGGGAGCTACGGATCCAAATTTCAGACGCCGCGGCAGCCAGGCAGCAATTATGGCTGCACGCATACAAAAAGCAATCGAGCTTGGATGCAAACAAATGTTCACGGAAACTGGGGAAGCAGTAGAAGGAGACCCTCAACATTCTTATAAGAATATATTGAAAGCAGGATTTAAAGAATCTGTACTAAGAGAAAACTATACTCCCAAAATCTAGATTCTAGGGAAAACAAGTAGCAGAAGCACCGTCAATTTCACACTCTAGAAGCACGCTGCCCCCTACATCCCGGATGCTCATCTCCCAAACACCACCGACAAGCTCAAGTAGCGCAAAGCCAAATTCGTTTAAATTAAAACCTTGATTCACGGTAGCTCCGCCTATCTCAAGCCCGGGAAACGGAGTTGTAACAAGATCATCTACTTCAGTTCCACTCATACCGACTATTAGCTGAGGCTGACGGTCTTCTACAAAATTTAACAGTTCAAAAAAATGTATGTGTCCGGAAATGACCAAATTAATTGCATCACTTAAAACATTGTCACTTGCAGCTTCAAGTGTTTCGTTAATCATAAATAGCTCACCTGAGCTCTCTCCAATCCCCCAAAACGGGTGATGGGTAACAAACCAGGCATTGTCTCCGGAAGCGTTTTCCAGAGTAGCGATCTGTGACTTATAAACTTCTACTTGATCATCAGGCGCGCTGTTGTCTTTTGCTGCCGAGGAATCTAGCATGAGCAAGTTTATTGCCCCTATGTCAACAACGTATGGTGGTGTGAATTCCTGACAGTCCGAGAAAGGTGGGTTTGGATCTAAAAAAGTAAACCAACCTATTCCGGCACGGCCGCACTCTTCATGGTTACCTCGAGTATAAACCCAAGGCGCTGAACGCAAGAGTTTGTCTGCCGGGGTGAAAAAGTCAGCGTCCCAGGTTATGAAATTATCACCCGAAGGGGAGCCCTGACAGCCTGAGTCTCCTTCAGGACATGGGTCTTCTCTATATAAATAATCACCTACATGAATCACAAGGTCAGGATTAAAAGATGCTGCAGTTTCTGAAATTTGTTTAAAAGGCCAAGCTCGTGGGTCATTACACGCCTGAGGTGGGTCGCCCGTTTCAAGCCTGCACCCTGTGTCTCCCAATATTATAAGCCTTTTGGGATTCTCCACAGGAAGCTTAAGCACTCTGCCCGAAACTGATGCGCTAACCGTGTCCTGAGGAATAATTATTTCACATACTAGAACCGGGAAATCGTTACTAGGAGCCTGACGCTCATCCATAGACTCGCTAATCCCGTTTAGACTAATCTCTGGACAACCATCCCTCTGAGTTATGACTCTGGCAATCGTAGCACCATTTGGCCCTGCCTGCACCCAGGAAGAAATAATTCCATTATCTCCTGAATTATCGCACGTAAGAAGTCCAAATATGAAAACTGGTAATAATGTTAGAAGAGACATCCTATTTTTTATCATGATATCTATTATAACTAAAATATTTTGAGTGATAAGAAGAGGAAATATTCTTGTAGCAATAAATATCGAAATTGTGTAAAGTGAGGATAGGTAGGGTTATTCGCAATTTATTAAAATGTTTCTGTTTTACTTAATATTTAAGGATGCAAGGAGTCTTGGGTTAGTTTTAGATAAAAAAACTTTGCAGGAGGTGCAAGGATGATTAACCGTTTCAGTTTTATTTCAAAGAAAATTTGTATAGTAGCAGTGTTAGCTCTAGTTACAGCATTTAGCTGGACAACTATTGCAAGCGCATCGGGCGCTTTTATTAGTAGTCAAAACAACAACAAGGTACTCGAATTTGAGCCTGACGACGGAGAATTTTTTAGAACGTTTGCCGAAGGAGACCCACTGGATGTACCAGAAGGGATACTCTTTGAGGATAACGAGGACGTTCTTATCAGTAGCTGTGATAATGATTCTGTTCTACTTTATGACGGCGGTTTTGGAGGATTGATTAGCATAATTATTCCTTCAGGATCTGGTGGACTAGACTGTCCAACAGCTCTTGCCTTCGGACCAAACAGAACTCTCCTAGTAGCAAGTTTATTAACGGATGAGGTACTCAGATACGATAGAGATACCGGAGACTTTATTGATGTACTTGTTTCATCGGGTTCAGGAGGCTTAGAGGGACCACTGGATATGAAAATTGGCCCTAACGGCAATTTATTTGTATCAAGTGCAAGTTCTAACGAAGTTCTTGAATACAACCGTAACACAGGTGATTTTGTAAGAGCTTTCGTCACATCCGGATCAGGCGGCTTAGACGGGCCCTCAGGAATATTTTTCATCCCGGGCACTTTATTAGTTACAAGCTTCAACACTGATCAAATTTTAAGCTATAGCTCTAATGACGGTAGCTTCCAAGGAGTATTTGTAAGTGCTGGATCAGGTGGACTTGATGGCCCATCCTGTATTGATTTTGGCTTTGAAGCTGGAGCGAACATGTTTGTTTGCAGTTTTGAAACCGATGAGATTTTACAGTACTCAAGATTTGACGGCTCATTTTTAGGTGTATTCGTTCCATCCGGAGACGGCAGTCTAGACGGACCGACTTATATTGCTTTTAAAGATAAAAAGGACAGCGGCAGCAGCAGTTGTTCTATCGCAGCAGCCGGTTCTGGAACATCATCAGCTCTACCGTTTATTCTTCTCTTTGCTCCAATTCTTTTTGTAGCAGTTAGAAGACTCACAAGAGCTTAATCAGAAAACATTTAACACAAAAAGTTTGATACGAAAAGGGAGCCGAATGGCTCCCTTTTTTGTTTTAAGCAGTATTGATCATATTCTCTTAAGAAGATTTAACAATTCTATTTACAGCCCGCTCTGCCGCGGAAAGAGCGCCTTCAATATGACCCGGGTTCTCTGGCGCAGTCTCAGTTGATGACCAATGAAGACGACCCCCCATTTGAGGCTCTGAGAAAGCTGAGTGCCCAAAGGCTTGAAAGGTATTTAGACGTTCTACTTCGGGCGGAGAAGTGAACTGCTCATGGCGCCAGTCATTGATGAAGAGCTCCCTTGGCTCGGCAGCCTTAGAACCAAATAATAAGGCTAGTTGTTTAAGGAGAGATTCTTTGGAAGGTGTAGGCTGGCTAACCTTTGTAGGAGGGGCGAAACCAAAAAGTGCTGCCGGCTGACCGTCGGGTCCGCTCATATCATGCACCTCTCTCATTGGACCAACATAACTAATTGCCGATCCCGCAAGACCGTCCTCGCGCCAAAACGGTTCTGAATAGATCGCCACAACTTTGGTAATAGCACCCATCCAAACTGGTGTGATTCTGGCTAGCTTATGCAATTGCTCTGGAAGCGGCGGCGTGAATTCAAGAGTTGTAACGGCCAAAGCAGGCGGAAGAGCTAATACAACATGTTGAGCTGAGTATGTAGTGCTTTTCGTTATTGCTTGGATTTCATTATTGTTAGATAGGACTTTTACGACAGGCTCACTGAGCCTTATTGCTCCGGCTGGAAGCTCGTCGGCAAGGGCTTGCGCCAAAGACTGAGCACCGTGAGTGAATCTGCCTGAATAAACATCTATTGGGTTGCCCTCAATACGCTCGACTCCGTCTGTAGTCTGATACATCGCGTCGCCCGAAATGTATTGAGGAAAAGTCTCAAGCCCGAGATCTGAAACAAGGGCTGTAATCCGGGGTTCACTAGGCCAATACCAAGTAGCTCCTAAATCCAAACCATATTTAGAGTCTGAGAAAACGCGTCCACCAATTCTATCCCTTGCTTCCAAGACTGCTACTTTAAACCCTTTAGCGCTTAATTCCCGTGTCGCAGCAAGGCCACCAATGCCAGCACCTATTACAATAACGTCCACTCTCACATTATCCCTTTCCGTCTCTGGCTCAGTCATAGTAACTCCCGCTCGCAACTCTGCTAGGTAAAGGTATTAGATTCTAAAAAGACAGCATTGGATTCTGTGACAAGCATATTATTTCTTAGGGATTATCGTTGCCATCATCACAGCCTACTGCACCGCCGGCGCATGAGCTTGGATCTGAGCTCATGTCGCAGAGCGTTTTATAATACGTACACATGCTGTGGTCCTCTAAAATATCACTCTGATTGTTTATTCCATATGTTAATAGCTGGCCTCCAATCGAAAGAAGATTGCAGTTATCTGCTTCGAAATCAGGCAATGCGGGAAGCTGAGTACCGAAAGTTATCTCAAACTCGTTGTCTACATGAAAATAAGAGAAATTAGTACAATCAAGTCCTAGAGGAGGAAGCATAGGTACAAGATCGTTCTTGTTTACAATGCGGAAGCTGGTGCGATTTGTTGCGTACTCCCCTTCATAAGTGCTTACCCAAGCGCTGTCGCCTGCAGCGGGCCCGGCAAAGTTGTACATAGTAACATTATCAATATTTGAGACATTCTGGGAGAAATCCGGGAAGGCTAGAAACGCAAGCGCCGCCCCTAAGCTATGCCCTGTAATGTATAAGTTGGTAAAGCTCCCAGTCATACTGAGCTCATCTACTTTAGACAAGATTGCGCTTTCAATTGGGAAATCATCAGTCCCCTCATAGGCCCCTAGGAAACCTCCTGAGACTAGACCGGTAGTGGGCACAAAATTATACGGTATCTGAATCGCAGCTACATCAGTTATGGCATCAGTAAAATTCGCTGTGCCTCTGAACGAAACATATATGCTGTCGCCTTTAGTCGCAACGAAAGCAAGCGGAATCACTCCCGTATCATCTTTACAAGTGCTGTTGAAGAAACTAGAGACGCCCTGAAAAATGACCTCTTCAAGTTTATATGGCGCAGGCACTGTAATTGCGCCCTTACCATCATTTATGCACTGAATCCTCTGCTCATATGCTACCAGCGCAAGCTCGCCAAGCTCGATTGCAAGCTCTAAATTAAACGTTGGTCCTGGTGCCCCTACTCCACCACCACCATTGTTATTACCGTTGTTATTGTTACACCCGCCGACAATACCGAACGAAAGTGTTACCAAAAGAAGTAATGCCAATAAACTAGTCTGTCTCATTTTTTGCCCTCCATAGAAATTACTGTTAGATATTATAACCAGCATTTTTTTACTTTGCTGAGTTGTTGAATTTGATTTGCAACAAGAACTTAAATTATTCCGGATATAAGCCCCACAACCCCACCGCCTGCTATGAGCCAGGTGGAGTTGATGCGGAGGAAGAATAATGCAGCCGCACATAATACTGCAATAATAATAGTAAGCGGATCGATCAAAGATACGCGGGCAAGCTGAATTGTTACAGCCGCCATAAGCCCAAGTGACGCTGCGTTTATTCCATCAAGCGCAGCTCCGGCAAGTGGGGAATTTCTTAGCTTTGGCACTACAGAATTGACCAACGGGACAAAGAAAAAAGAGGGAAGAAATATTGCAACCGTCGCAAGCGCAGCTCCCTTAAACCCGGCAACCAAATATCCCACTGAAGTAGCAGTAGTAAATAGCGGCCCCGGGGTCACCTGCCCGATCGCCACAACGTCGATTAACTGTTGTGTGGTTATCCATCCTAGGGTATTTACAAAATCAGCTTCCAAAAATGCGAGCAGCACATATCCACTACCGTAGAGAACAGCGCCAATTTTAAGGAAGGTTAAAAATAGCGTAGACAAAGTTATCTCAGTTGCCGTAATTGCTACTAAATTAATTCCTAATAGTGGAGCTACTAAACTAAACATTCTGGAGCCTGTGAAGCTCTTATAATTTCTAAGCAGCATTACAGCAAGCCCACCCAGGAAGATCAACAGTATTTCGTTTATGCCGTAAAAATATCCGCCCACAACTGCTACAGCGACAAGTGAAGTCAGCACACCTTTTACAGCCTTTCGCCCGAGCATGTACAAAGCTTGCAATACTATTGCTATAATTACGGGTTTAATGCCGTAGAAAAGTGTCTCGGCATAAGTTGTAGTGCCGTACTCAACATAGAGCCAAGTCAGAAGAAGAACCAGAAAGGCCGAGGGCAAAATGAAACATGATCCCGAGACAAGCATGCCCCGCCAACCCGCTCGGCTATAACCCATGTGAAGGGCCATCTGAGTTGAGTTGGGCCCCGGGATTAGATTAGTTGCGCCCATTAAGTCTAAAAACTGCTGCTCCCCTAGCCATTTTCTGCGCGTAACCACCTCGTCATGCATCATTGCAATGTGGGCCGGAGGGCCGCCGAATGCCGTCACGCCGAGTCTCAAAAACAGCAGAGCAAGTTCTTTTAGTCTGTTGGACGTATCTTTAGCTATAGAACTCATACGCACAGAAAGTTACAGGGAAATTCTGCTTCAAACAAATCCTATATTGACTGTATAATCATAAGGCTGTTTAATCATGATATTTGGAGAAAAGAATGTCTGAAAGTGATAAACATTTCTGGGAAGAAGCTTATCAAGAATATCCGGAGCAAGTTGAAGTAACAGACTATGTTCTAGATGCGGAGATAAAGGGGCTAATCCCGGCAAATTTGCTCGACATAGGTTGTGGAACCGGCAAAAATGTCTTTAAGTTAGCGGAGCTTGGCTGGGAAGTTTATGGAATAGATATTTCTGAGCGTGCTATTGAGCTTGCGAAAGTGAAAGCTGCCAAAAGAAAACTCAAAGCAGAATTCTATGCAGTAGACTCTACAATTTGGGAACCACCGCATACTTTCAAACTAGTATTATCTACGTACGCGCTGCCAGGAGGAGATACCACGAAGAAAACTCTCAATACTGCCATCAAAGCGCTTGATCCAGGAGGTACGTTAATCATTACAGAATGGGACAAGTCCATGAGTGAGGTGTGGGAGTTTATGAAGGACGATCTCAGTTCGCCTGAGGAAATAGCCGCCATGCTTCCCGGGCTTGAGATAGAGAAAGCAGAAGTTCTACATGTAGAGAACATGTTCGCTAAAGACGACCATAGGGCTGTTGCAGGAACGTGGGCAAACGTTTCACTTGTGCGGGCAATGAAGCCTAGGTGAGAATATTGCATCTAAACTTATTTAGAACTAGACTTCTATATTAAGAATGCAAACTAAATGGAGGAAGATAATATGAGCGAAGAAAAGACTTATTCAGGCGGGTGTTTTTGTGGAGCAGTCGAATTTGCCGTAAGCGGCGCACCTGTCGTGATGGGCTATTGCCACTGTGAGTCATGCAGGCATTGGTCAGCTGGTCCGGTAACTGCATTTTCCCTCTGGGCTCCGGAGGCTTTGCAATTCACTAAAGGTGAGGACAACATCCTGAGCTATAACAAGACTGACAACAGCTTCAGAAAATCATGCAAAACATGTGGAGGACATTTATATACAGACCATAAACCTATGGGACTTGTAGATATCTATCCTGCAGTAATTACTGATATAGTTTTTGAGCCTACAATGCACGTATTTTATGGGGAGTCAGTGCTATCGATTAAAGATGGGCTGCCAAAGTTTAAGGATCTGCCGGAGCAAGCCGGCGGTTCAGGTGAAATGCTTTCAGAATAAGGCATAATTATTACAGTATAGGGCTAGAGAACTTTTCTAGCCATCAAATTTATAATTGAGGAGTGGAGAAATGAGTGAAGATAAAACCTATACTTTAAACTGTTTTTGCAAAGATGTTGAGATGAAAGTGACTGGAGAACCAATTATGAGTGGTTATTGCCACTGCAATTCTTGTCGTGAATGGTCAGCTGCACCCATGTCTACTTTTGCATTCTGGAAACCTGAAAATGTGGAAATAACAAAAGGTGAAGACAAGATTATTAGCTATATTAAATCAGACAAAAGTTATAGAAAATCTTGTATTACTTGCGGCGGTCATCTATTTACAGATTTCAAACCTGCCGGAATGTTCAACGTATACCCATTGATTATTTCAGAATTCAACTTTGTACCTGAAATGCATGTGCATTATCAAGAATCTGTTATTTCTATTAAAGATGGCCTGCCAAAGTATAAGGACGTGCCTAGAGGCTCAGGCGAGCTTATGACTGAATAACTTTATTTGATATCAGCCCAGGCTTCATCTATCGAATTTCCTTGGCTTATAAAATAAGGGGCGCAATGGTAGCGCTTCTTCCCAATCTTTCCAAGCAGTGTAGATAGACCTTCCAGCAGAAGCCGGGGGCTAATGCGATATTTTGTCAGAATAGTTGGATTATCTATTGATAAAAAAGCTTTTCATGCCTTATTGAACTTACAACAAGACTAAAAATTTGCTTGCATATATGACTATATTTCTAATTTGACATAATTATATGTCAAGTATATAGTTTATATAGGCGGTTGCTTCAGATTCATCTGAAATCTAAGCTAACACAAATACCAATAGCAGTTACTTATACGGAGGAGAAATGCACAGTAAACATTTATCAACGGACAGCTATATATTCAAGATATGTAGCAAAGTTTCAATATGTACAATCTTATTATTAGGGCTATTCACAGTCCTTTTAGCACAACCAACGCTAACTTTAGCGCAACAACCAGAAGTCACAATCACAGAAGTTTTCGTAGATTTTGATAGTGCACTTATCGAGATTGTAGGACAAAACTTTGACTTAGGGCCAAACGCATTAACTGTAACGCTGGGAAGCTTTGGAAGTCTAAATATTATCACAGAGCAAGCAGACCTAATCGTTGTTGAATTTCCAGAAAGCGGACTTCCTACTGGCGACTACCTATTAAAAGTTTCAAGTGGCCCTGGTCAGAGAAAAAATGATCAGCGAACTATTACAATTGGAGCACAAGGGCCCCAAGGTGATACGGGCACCCCAGGAGAAGAAGGACCCCAAGGTGGTCAAGGAGCTCAAGGACCACGGGGACCACAAGGTGAGACTGGTGAACAAGGGCCTGAAGGAGAAGAAGGACCCCAAGGCGAGCAAGGTGAGCCAGGGCCGCAAGGTCTGCCAGGACCGCAGGGTGAACAAGGGGAGAAAGGAGATCAGGGAGAGCAAGGTGAGCAGGGAGAACAGGGAGAGCAAGGCGAACAGGGTCCTCAAGGTGACATTGGTGCTCAGGGACCGCAAGGTGACACTGGCGCTCAGGGACCGCAAGGTGATACCGGAGCACAGGGACCGCAAGGTGACACTGGCGCTCAGGGACCGCAAGGTGATACCGGAGCACAGGGACCGCAAGGTGATACCGGAGCTCAGGGACCGCAAGGTGATACCGGAGCACAGGGACCGCAAGGTGACACTGGCTCTCAGGGACCGCAGGGAGATACCGGAGCTCAGGGACCGCAGGGAGATACCGGAGCACAGGGACCGCAAGGTGATACCGGAGCACAGGGACCGCAAGGTGACACTGGCGCTCAGGGACCGCAGGGAGATACCGGAGCACAGGGACCGCAAGGTGATACCGGAGCTCAGGGACCGCAAGGTGATACTGGTGCACAGGGACCAGCGGGACCAGCAGGAAATGACGGAGCTACTGGGGCACAAGGACCAGCGGGACCAGCAGGAAATGACGGAGCTACTGGGGCACAAGGACCTGCGGGACCAGCAGGAAATGACGGAGCTACTGGGGCACAGGGACCAGCGGGACCACAGGGGCCACAAGGACCTGCCGGGTCAGATGGTAGCGACGGAGCCATGGGACCTCAAGGACCTGTTGGACCACAGGGACCGCAGGGACCAGCTGGCATGAATGGGATATCAGGAGTATATGTAAATACGAGTACAACAACCTCTAATGATGACGATGGCCCCAAGGTATTAAGTGTGAGTTGTGATCCGGGTGATATAGCGATCGGTGGAGGGGCGTTTATAATAGGTGGTGGTGGTGTAACCCAAGTAGGAATTGAAGATTCAGGACCTTCAAATGGTGATACAGCAAATCCTCCAACAACATGGACAGCAACCGGCCGCGACTTCGACAACGAAAACACAGACTGGGCTCTACGTGTTAGGGTAATTTGCGCAACTCCTTAACAATATAGAATAATGAATTTTGAAAAGATATGATAAAACCCGGGGAGATTTAAAAATCTCTTCGGGTTTATTATTATGAAGTTGTAGTTAGGAAATTATTAATCTAGGATATGATTGGAAAATTCTTCTAGTCTTTCTAATTGAACTCTAGTTGGTCTAACAAATGAACGTCTTCTTTTAATATAAGCCCAGGCTTCGTCAATTGAATCCCCCTGGCTTATAAAGTAAGCAGCTGCCATGGTGGCACTCCGCCCAAGTCCTTCCCAGCAATGGATATATACTTTGCCGCCCTCTTCTACCTGATCTCTAATAAAATCGACCCCTTGATGTAAATGTTCAATTGTAGGAGCTTCGTTATCATCTGTCGGCAGGAGCAATAAGTGGATTTCCGTAAGATCTTTGCGAATACTATAATTATACTCGCTTCTCATATTAATAACGCCAGTAATGCCATACCTGGCAAGTTTGGAAAAGCCCTTTCTTTTTGGCTGACCCCCAATCCATATATGATCGTCGATGAAGCTGTAGCGCCTTACAGGACCGCCTGTAATCCAGCGGTAAATCTTATCAAACCCAGCGATACTTCCACGGCGAAGCCCCTGGTATCTAAAGTGGTCGATGAGTCGTTTTAGCTCAGTAAGGTTTGTCATTGTTAATCAAAAAATCCTTTTACCTCTGGCACCAAGACCAAAAGCGCATTGTGCTTGAGAGAGATCTTCAAGGGAAAATCAGAACCCACTTCCTCTCCATCCCTTGCCGCCACTTGATGTGAAGCGGACAACACAACAACCTCTTTTGCTTGTCTATGAAATATAGAATAACATGGCCTTTCCCCGTGTGGGATAACTTTTGAAAATACACCTTTAACAGCATGATACATGAGTGAGCCCGCTGACCATAAGCTCGCTTCTCTGACGATCACTACATCTATTTTACCATCCGACACATCTATATCCGGAAGTAGTTTAACTCGTGGAAGCCCAAGGTTGCCAGAGTTGCAGATAACACAGGTTACCCCTGTAATTTTTTTTCTCTTGCCGTCAATCACCAGATGGTAATGCGCATGCTTCATTCTATGTCCAACTCTAAGAGCAGTCCAAATATAAGCCCAAGACCCGTACTTATCTTTTTCCTCTCTGTCAGTCATTACAGTCATTGCGGCCTCAAGCCCAATTCCAAGACGTAGGAGAAAATGCTTCTCGCCGACACATCCAACATCAATTTTTCTTACATCTGATTTTTGAGTTAGCAGAGCATCAATCGCTTCCATTTTATCGTTGGGAATCTCTAGCTCATTGGCAAATACATTTGCCGTGCCGCCGGGAATAACTGTCATAGGGACACCGGTGTCAATAAGTCCTTCGGCCACTTGCAGCATAGTGCCGTCTCCGCCAAAGGCAATCACAAGATCTGCGCCTTGTGAAACAGCTCCTTGAGCAATTGTTTTGGCACTCAGATCAGGAAGTGTTTCGTGTACAGTTACCCTGTCTCCAAGAATATCAAATCTGGACTGTATCTCACCGACCGGAACAACTCCCTGCCCTGAAACAGGGTTTATGATGAGATGAATATTTCTATATCCGCCGAGTACTTCGTTATCCATAACTAAGTATTAATGATACAGAGCACTGACTAATATGTCTAAGTATTAATATAAATTTTATTACATTTCACATCTAGTAGCACATGGCCGAACGTATTGAATTATATGAGAGAACTCTATATATTGATCTCTTAAAGAAGAACAACCCCTAAGGCGACAGGAGAATATTCATGAGAAATCCTATTACGGGACTTTTAGTATTATTTTTGTTAATCGCAGGAGCCGTATTTCACATCGGCGGATGCCACAATTCAAATGGAAGCGGCGGAGATATGCCTGAAGATGTACAAAACGAATTCACACCGATAGTCTCATCATTTGTAACAATACCGCGCCCAGTGCTAGGCTCAGACGGGAGATATCATATGACCTATGAGCTTCAGCTTACAAACGCCAATATGCTTACATGGCTGATCAACTCTGTTGAAGTGCTAAACGCTGATGACCACAACCAGGTATTTGTAAAATTTTCAGGCGAAACAGTTGCCCCCAACAACCAGATAACCCCTGGCAGGATTCCTAGTGATACACTTGCGAGAAGTGAAACATCTCTTTTCTATATAACATTCTCAGTTGATAGTCTTGACGATGTTCCTCAAAAAATTGCCCATAGATTTAACATCACAGTACCGGGTGGAATACCGGATGGGTTTTTAAGTTTTTTGAGCCTTCCTCCGGGCACACCTGCTTTAGTTCAAATTATAGCGGAGACTCAGGTTCCATCGATTGTTGCAGTAAACACAGGCCCTCCGCTCAGAGGAGCGAAATGGATAGCTGCAGATGGATGTTGTACTTCTGAGCATCATGTACGTGCTGTGCTCCCGATAAATGGCAAACTAGTTATATCACAGAGGTTTGCAGTTGACTGGGAAAAAATGAATGACGAGAACCGTATTTTTGTCGGAGACCCACAAGATGTCCATAGTTACTTCGCATATGGTGAGGATGTTCTGGCTGTAGGCGAGGGTAGAGTTGTCGTAGCTGTGGACAAATATGAGGATCAGATACCTGGCGAGTTCCCAGTTGGAATACCACTCGAAGAAGCTGATGGTAACCATGTTGTAATAGATCTAGGCAATGGCAATTTTGCTTTCTATGCCCATTTAATCAAAGATAGTGTCGCGGTAAAAGTGGGAGATTTTGTCACTCGTGGTCAGGTAATCGGACTTCTTGGCAATACAGGAAATTCTCTTGTTCCACATTTACATTTCCACATGATGTCAGGACCGTCTACATTTGGTTCAGATGGAATTCCCTATATGATCTATGAATATGAACTGATTGAACAGGCAGAGTCTATTGAGGCTTTTAATGAAGCTGAGGCAACTGGGAATCCTCTACCAACTATTCCTGTAGATAACCCCGGCATTCATAAAGACGATTTGCCGCTTGATCTTAGCATCGTTAACTTCGCGGATTAAGTCCTAGATTTTCTGGGGAGTTATTTGTAGATATACCCTTTGGTGCTAAACCAAAATGGACACCAATATACTCATAATTGTATATGCGGCTTTTTTTGCCGCGGCATTTATTAAAGGCCTAACCGGGCTTGGGTTCGTGAGTCTTTGTCTACCGGTAATTGCCCTGTTTATGAAACTTGAGGAAGCAATACCACTTGTTGTACTTCCGTCTCTTCTAAGCAATGTCATGATTATTTACCAAACTGGTAGGCTCAGACAAAGTATCCGAAGATTTTGGCTGCTCTATCTATCTGCATTCCCCGGGATCTATGCCGGTGTTTTTATATTAAACATGGTCGGCAATTATGCTGCAAAGATTATTCTGGGAGTTCTTTCAATTGCTTATTCAATCCTAATATTACTGAAGATTGAAATCTCCATACCTGAAACTAAAGAGAAAATACTATCTATACCGATTGGGCTCACAAATGGTTTCCTAAACGGGCTCACCGGAACTCAGATCATCCCCATGCTTCCATATCTGCTTTCACTGAAGCTTGACCGAAACGGTATGATAAATGCTATAAACCTAGGATTCACACTGTCGATTATAGTGCTGCTCATAATATTCGGCAAATTTGATCTAATAAGTTTAGAAACACTCAAGTACTCGATATTAGGAGCAATACCTGTAGTAGCCGGGATTTATATTGGCGGTAAACTTCGACATAGGGTCTCAGAAGAAAGGTTCAAGCTCGCGGTCTTAATAATACTAATTATGATAGGAGTAAACCTGATACTGAATGCCTAGAGTATCAGATTGCTCAAGCTTAGAACTTTGGAGATTTGCTCTGGGAGAAATCCCTAGCTATTTGCAATCGCCGGTGCGTTTCCCATCTGACTTTGAATCAATTGAGAACTCCTGCCCTTGAAAAGCTCCTGCCATCTTAATGTGATAGCTTACGGTTGAAGTAGTAGTACTAGCTTCGGCTTGACCTGTCATAGGAGGCATCATCTCACCGCCTTGGCATTTAATATCATATGTAAGTGTATTCCCGGATTTCTTCACATTAGTTGCAGTACAACTATCATCGTCCGGTAAAGACATCTTGGGATTAAATGAAGTATCTTTTATGCATTGCTCTTCAGTATCCGTCTTTGGCTGAGGACTCATATTTGATTCTGTAGTAGTTGTAATAGAATAATTTCCAGGAACAACCGGAATCGAATCATCCGCTGAGCTTGAAGCTGAAAAAGAAACAAGCACCATTAGTGGAGCAATTAGAATAAGTTTAAGCATGATATTTTACAACCTCCATTTTTCGTAAATGTTAAATCCAATTAAACTATTGGAGATTACTGTTTACAGTCCCCAATGCGTTTTAATTCAGATAAGGACTTCACGGAATAAATCTTATCATCAATATTGTTCACAATATCCATTTTTATATTTAATGAAGATTTTGTAGTAACCACTTCGGCTTTGGCAGTCATAGGAGGCCTCTGATCGTTACCTGGACACTTAATATCAAATGTAAGCACGTTACTGCTTTTCTTAACATTAGATGCTGTGCAAGATGGGTCAGGAAGTGCCATACTAGGAGTAAATTTATCAACTGGAATACAGTGTTCTTCAGTTAGGATCTTGGGTTCCGGATTCAAGTTAGAACTTGTAGTTGATTTTAATGAATATTGTCCTGGTACTAACGGGATTGACTCCTCTGCCGCCATAGCAGTTGAAAAACAACCTAGAACAATAAATAAAACACTTAGCGATAGCTTATGCATGTTATACCTCCATTTTCTTGGAAACTTATATATGAGCACTAATTATAAGTAAATAAGAAGGGATTACAACTCAATTTTTAGAGGACCTAAAGAAATAAACCGAGGCAGGTACAAGGAGACAACCTGCCTCGGTTTATAATCAGATTAAAGAAAATTATTTTTATTCAGATTTATTGAGCTTGTACACAAACTGAATGAACTTCTAAATTAAGACAATTGTCAGGATCCCCACCTTTATCACGATAGATCCATACATTCCATGCACTTAGCCCCGTCTTTGCATCAGTCTCAGCCCAAGTGCCATTTACTTTGATCTCATCTAGGTCAATAGTAGTTCCGTCTCCAATTAACTTATACCCACCGCTGATAGCTTGAAAACCCGTCTGGCAAGAAGCATTATATTGAGTAGATTTGCCGGCTAAAAGGTTAATCTCAGCGCTTTCTGCCATAACTACGTAATTTACACCACCAGCCTTGTAAGTTTGTATAATTGTAGGACCGCATTGTTTAGTACAAGGAATTTCTCCACCTCTGCAATTATCGACTTCAATCACCTCAATGACTTCGACCACTTCGACATCGGCAGAACTTGAATTGACGGTTAAACCTACTGAAAACATGAAAACAGCGACAAACAATAACCCTTTAACAGATCTTTTCCTGATCATCTATTTATTCCTCCTTTTATGCTGTATCAAAATTCTATTTCTGATAACCGATTAAGGCTCTTAGAAACGAATATTGATAGCCAAATAATGTTACTACTTGGATAGATAAAGAAATACTAACCCGGAACCCATCCGATTAATCGATTGTACAACAACTGCGGTTACTGTGTCAACCCACACTTTATTAGGATCTTTATTAATCGGCCTAACCAATTGTTATTACTAAACAATTTAGAACATACAGGAAATGCATCAATCTACAAGGCAAGGGATAAAGGCAGGAGCACTGTGTGATATCATACATTTATATTTAATCTGTTTCATTGAAAGTAATATGGGGGGGGGCAATAAAATTATTCACCAAACTCCGGCTCAGGCAGACAATCCCCAATCCTCTCTCCAGCACCGCTCGATTCGACTAACAGCTTCTTCCCATCATAAAAGCCTTCGAGTCTGATACTACTTGAAATGGAATCCTCATTAGTACTGTATTCAGCTTGACCCTTTAGAGTAGAATTTTTGTCAGGCTCGGTGCATACGAATTCAAAGCTGGTTTTATTATAAGCCGTTTTCAAATTGCTTATTTCACAGTTCTCTTTATTAGGGAGAATAGACTCAGGGTCAAGATCAGGGTTGGTAATACATTCTTCTGTAGTTCTGGTTGCAGGGACCGAATCAAAATTGGTCTTGGTAGTCTTGGTCAACTTATATTTCCCGGGTTTTATTGCTAATTCTCCATCTGCGTGCAAGACAGTTGAGCACATTAGAGATAAAGCAATTAAAATGTTGATCGCTAAGATTCGATATTGAGCCATATAGAACACCTACCAATTTGAGTATAACTTAAATTTAATGATTTAGTATAAATGGTCTTAAAATTAGTTTTAATTTTTCAGCATTGAACGACTTTTAAAATAGCCGGCTCAGAACGAATTATAGAACTTGATTACTTAATAATTAATCCTGTATCATTGAGGCTATGAGAACAATTATTATCTTATCCATATCTATGCTTTTATTTATGGGGTGCCCATCATCAAAGGATGCCACAACGAGTGCTGAGAAAGCTGGTCTTATTCCCGGCACTGAGAATCCTGTTGTAACAAAATGCCCAAAAGGTACCGCGTATATATATAAGAACTATGAAATCCACGTTGAACCTTCGCCCGAGTTAAATGGGATGAACATATTTCTATACTCCCCAGAAGTATCAGGAGGCAATCCTTGTAATCTAGACAGAACAAACGCTTCGCACATTATAGGCACGGGGGAGACTGAGGGCAATAATTTTTTTGCAGGCATTTATGAAAATTATTTATTCATAGACCAGGGAACAGGGGTAGATCAGAGAATACTTTCTATCTACGATCTGAACAATAAGAAGCTTGTACTCTTCACTGAGTATTCCGATCCTGATTTAAAAGACGGAGTTCTCACTTACTATAAAATACTTGTTCCGGATCCTGGAGTTATAAAAAACATCCCATGCCCTGATGCATCAAAATGGACAGACCAAGGTTTAACAGTATTATATGAGCAGAAAGAAACATTCACTCTAAAATCCGAAACGAGACTCGCGGTAATGGAATATCGCTGCCGGGCCGGACAATGAAGAAAAATAAAGAAAAGAAAAAAATTGCAAAACACCCAGATTATGTTGTAGAATAAGACTTCAAGGAGGATTTAACATGACTAAAAGTGAATTGATAGGGCAGATCGCCGAGAATGCAGGAATCAGTAAGAGTGAAGCTGACAAAGCTTACGATGCAGTAATCAGTGCAATCATAAGTGGACTAAAAGCAGATGGCAATGTTCCACTAACAGGACTTGGCACTTTGAAGGTTACACATAGAGCAGCACGCGCAGGAAGAAACCCTTCAACAGGTGAGACGATTCAAATTGCAGCAAAGAACGTTCTCAAGTTCAAGGCTTCTAAAAGCGTTGAAGAAGAAATCGCCTAAACCAGTATACTAAGCAGCTTCTTAAACTAAAACTGTTTACCAAAACTTAAGCGATAGCTAACCCCTATCGCTTAAAACCTTCTTCTTGAGGGATAGTAGAGTTTTGTGCTTTTTCAAATACAGATAACAACTTAGATACTGACACTTGATTGATACAGAGGCAACAGTATCCTTTCTCCTTATGAGAAAACTTACTAATTTAGCTTTAACACTCACATTCTTATTGGTTCTAACCACCGTCTATTCATATTCGGTAGGGGATTATGACCAGTCAAACATAAAACTAATCCCGGGCACGGATAAGCCGGTTATAAAAGATTGTTTAGACCTAAACTACGTTTATATGTATGACGACTACGTGATTTATACAAATAAGTCCAGCGAGTTTGAGGGAAGTGATATTTACATATTCCACCCACTAGCTCAAACCAACGACCCTTGCAAAGTAAGTTATTCTAATGCCGAATACACCATCAACGCCGGGGAGTTTGGAGGGGCAAATACTTTTTCCGGAGTATATGGGAACCTACTCTTTATGGATCAGTGGACAGGACGCAATTTCAAAAGAATCCTGGCAATAGATATGGAAAACAAAAGCTTGGTCTTTTTCGATACCTACGTGGAGCCCTCAATAAAGGACGGCAAGCTTAATTATTTTAGAACATTAAAAGCCAAGAGACAGTCTGTGAAAGACAGAATCCCTTGCCCCCAAGCCCAAGAGTGGGAATCTCAAGGCAAGCAAGTTCTCTATGTTGAGAAAATGAGCGTTGACCTAAACACTATGAAAAAAGAAGCATCCGGCGAATTTTCATGCATGCCTACAGAGCCCATAGGAACAGCCGTTCCAAGCAGATATGGGCACTAAATATATCTTAGTTCAATCCTATCTAAACAGAACAATAGAAGGCGGCACTTTATTACTTACCGGCTCTAGGGACATCAGGTATTCATAAACCGACAATAGCTCTTCATCGCTAACTTCTGAGAGCTCCTGCCATGGCATAGGATATTTAATCCTTCGCTCTATCCCGCGGTGTCTACCTTCTCTTATGGTTTCAACAAACTCAACTTCAGTCCATGTACCTATCCCGGTCTCATCATCAGGGGTCAGATTGGCCGAGAATACAATCAAATTGTCTGTTGCCCAGACGGTAGAGTCAAGATTATCTAGAAACTCCATCCACTCTGGCGAAGTCATCACCATTTCAGGGACTGCCGGAATTCTTTCATCTGCAGGGTGTCCCGACATTAATCTTTTGGGATCGGACATAAGCTTGCCGTCAGGCCCACTGATTTGAGGGGTATGGCAGAAACTGCAGTTCCATCCTTCAACTATTGCCTGCCCGATCTCTAACCGCTCGGGGCTGTATGCAACTTCAGTCGCAGGTTTTTGACTACAGCCCACTATGACAATAGAAACGGCAGCAATTATCAGTAAAGAAGAAATATTTAAAACTGAGCATATGTTTCTCATAATCTATCCCTCCAAATAGTTGATAAACTTATTATTACATATTCTTAACAGAACCCCTCTACTATTAATATAGTAATTCTTATCCTATACTCAACCCATTTTGTCAGACTTGCGCTAGTTTTCCAAGAAAGTATTTAAGCAGAACAGCATCTGAAGATTTATTCTACGACAGACTACTCCTCCATCACGTCTGATTGCTTGATATGCCTTATTTCTTTATTGGTCAGGTTATAGAATAATGCAAGTCTCTCAATTGTTTCAGTGCTGTATTTGATTGAATAAAGATCCTCAATCTCAAGATTGTAGCGGAAGGCGAGCTTTGTCACCTTGTTGCGCTCAATTTTCTTTGGAAGGTTAGGCACATTTTCAGCGAGAGCCTGTTTTGCTCTAACTCTTTTCTCTACAGTCTGCATCAATCTCATAAGAGCTGCATAATTGGTTTCGCCATCTATAATCCTAATACTCCATAGCGTCCCCTTCTTCGCGCTTTCAGTAAAAGACATTCCAAAGACACAAAAATCGGATTTCTCTTCTTCTACATCAGGGTTTTTAAGGTTCTCAAGATTATGTGGCAATTCACAAACATTCTTATATCTATCTTCTGATTTATGTTGTTTAATATTGCAGAGTTTATAACTCTTATAGTTACTATTTTCGCCTGCGCTGACTAGATTATCCGTTAAGGATGTGGCCCCTACACTACTACTACAAGGTCCATATGAAGAGCTACCTTCATGCAAGGAACTCTTACTTTTTGTATTATTCCCGCAAGGTTTCGGATTATTCATGCATCCCAAATCGTGCGTCCCCTCTGAGTATACAAGCTCACTGCCACAAATAGGGCAATATAGATGATCAAATTCTTCTGCCATTTTGGTCTCCTTGATAATTTAATTGTCTTCAAGATATTTCCTCCTACAGGAAACCAGAACAATCATTTGCCCACTTCTCTTAAATAACAACTGCTATATTCTTATTCCGACACCTCCGTTATTTAGATTTTGAAACTTGTCTATAAAAAGATTAAAAACGCAACTCTCCCGTTAGGGGGTGAACCCCTTTTTAAATTCTTATAAAAGAAACATATTATGAGTTACAGAGCGATTTCTGACCCAGGCTCACATAAACAGGATAATCTTAGTGGCCGTTAGCTTTTTCGGACTTATTATCCCAGGGTAGATTGATCTCTTTTGGCTTGGAACTGGAAGACCCAGTAGCAGCCTTTTCAAAACTTACCAAAGGAACATTGAACTTTCTTCCGCCTTCCTTTTTTGGAAAGTGAAGAATAAGGTCTCTGTCATATTTTTTATTCCGGGCATGATAAATTTCATACCTTTCATCCTCAAAGAGTAACCCGATTATCCTAAAGGTAATCCCCAAACGTTCATGATAGTAGCTTGCTCTCATTTCTTCCCCTTTAATTCCGAATCAACTGCCTGTTATAACAGTATCGGAAAATCTTAATCTCTCGTATATATAATCGAGGACTTGAAAAACATCAGACATTTGAATTGGTTACGGATGATATATTACAGTAACAATCAAATGTTCAGACAATAGAATATAGTACTGCTAGCCTCATTATACACCATTTTCACTCAAAAATCTCATATTTTGTTATGCTTATCATTAAACATTCTTAAAACCCCTTAAACCCTAACAAAATCAGCCTCTAACCATCATATTAATCAGAATATTGACTATAAGCCTCTTCCAAATTTGCTAATGCCCCTACATCCCTATTACCCAGAGTCTCCATAGTCTCATCTATGAGTGCTTTGCCTTGAAGCCCCCCCAACTAGAGTCATTATATCCTCAAGTGAGAAATGTTGACCTTCCTGCTTCAGCATCTTTTTATAATCTTTATAGTCTTTGCTATAATCAATTAATCGTTTATCTATCATTGTTTATTTTTTTTCCAATATTTATTTGTGTTCGAAATAACCTTTCTTTCTATTTCGCTTTTGTATTTGAAGGAGAAGTGCGTCGGCTGCGACAGCTTTCTCATCTAAATTCCTTTTGTTATTACGTATACGTTCCCTTAACATTTCTAACTTCTCCTGTGAAGGGGGCACATAATTCGGTGGCTCAAGCACGGGGTCTGAATAAATACGTTTCTCATAGAACTTTTCGTAACTACTCTTCATACGTCGCCAGTCATACGCAACTTCCCGCCCTTGGGAGACACAACAGTACTCATCGTTTCCCCTGAGGCCAAAGCAGGCCTTGAAATACTCATACATAACAGAAAAACCCTCTTCTGAATCGTCAAATTCTTGGCGCCAAAAATGAAAACTTTGTCTGTAAAAAAGCGAATCCTTGGCACATACATTAGATATAAATTTTTCTGAATATTCACAGCGAACGAGATATCCCCTGCACTGCTCCCAAAAATTATCAAAAGCATTGCTCAAATAAAGACGCTCCTGCGCTCTTTTCAAAATAGAATAGATATACTTAAAACCCTCAAGAAATCGCTCCAGTGTTCTTTGTGATCTATCCACAGGGAAAAACTCTCTTTCCCCGGGTTTTATATAATCGGCCTTTGAATCAATCTCTTCGTATAGGGCAAATAGCGTTTTCATCGCCCCCTCGGGATTCTTTGTGTTTTCCTGATTCTTAAGAAACTCAAGAGACTCTTCCAAAAGCCTTCTATTTCTAGCCCGTTTTCTAGGATTTATCTCCTGATAGCCCTTTTCGTAAGCCTTCCTGAAAGTCTCTCCGTACATCTCCTTGCTCAATCTCTCTGAGCTCCTCAAACACTCTCTCGATCTGCTCTGAGCCATTTTCTTTCTCCTTATTCTTTTTTGTAAACAAGACTTTTATATTAGATCCATTACTTTCTTCTTTTATGTGCTGTTGTTCTTCACCATAAATTTTTTCAATACATCTAAGTTGGTAATCAACTGCTTGTGCCTGGTTTGCCAACATGCATATATCAGGTGGCTTGTGTAGCCATCCAAACGCACCACCTCTTAGCTGTGAATCGAGTATATAGCGCGCTCCCTCAGTAGCTCTAACAAAAATAGCTTCAGCACCAAGTTCAGGGTTAAGCTGCTTAAACCGACTAAAATAAGTAACAGCAGACTTGTATTCCCGCCCCCCAGTAAGCACAGGCTGCCCAGAGGCCTCTTCATACATCTCAGAGAACACATCGTTGTACCATCTAGTCGAGCAAAACTCATTCTTCCACTTTTTCTCTTTAACTATCTGCTCTTTTTCTTGTGCCCGAGTTTCATAATTGCCGGCTGATTCGTGGATACTTCTTATTTTTGTATTAGTTTTCTTCTCTGACTCAGAATCCCTGTCTGAAGAGTTGTCCACCAGAAAGGACGCTAATTTCTTCACCAAAGGCACAGGACTAAATACGATCCCCTTTATTCTGCCGCTCTTATCGGTCTCTACTTCCCGGCGAAGAAGCCCCTTCTTTTCAATAGCAACAAGTCTCCTTTGTATTGTCTCCTCCGAAATACCGTTTAACACGGCCAGAGCCTTATACACGTTATCCGTCTTTTCATCTTTAAAGTGATCCAGATAATCGAGCAGTAGGATGTACTCCTGGTTGTTTAAGCCAAGCTCTTTTCTTTTTATTCTGAGCTCGCTTGGCACAAGTAAAGATCCTCTCTCTGTTAGTAAATCACCCCAGATGTTTTTACTCATATTCCAGCACTGACTCCCAATACAATTTTTATACTGCGAATATTCTAAATAAAATTGTTCAAGTTGATGTCGCATCGTTTTTTGAAGGAGCCCCTTTACTCCCGCCAGCGTTTAAGTGCTCTCACAAACTCACGCTCAAGCAATATTGCGTCCCTCATCAAGTCTTCCGGACCAATGGCTCTTCCGCTGTAGCTCTCTGAAACAATCTTAAGAAGCTCCATAAGCCTCTGCTCACGGTCCTCTTCCCATGTGGACTCGTTCTTCCGCTGACCATGATTGAGCGGAAGCCCGTTTTTGATGGGTTCCTCACGTCCGAGGACATTTATCGACTGCACCCATGTGCCTGTGCCCTTTTTTGTATAGCGGTATTCAACAAAGTCGCCCACTATCGGTATCTCAAAAGGCTCTTTCCTATATTCAGGCTTTGAAAAGGAGAGCCAGTTTTCTGTGCCCTCAATTTTAATTCCGGTCTCGCTCACCCTGGCGACCCTGCCGCGCGCATCGTCGCGTTTAACTCCATTTTGCTGCATCATAATGACCCCCTTACTAATCATCAGATTTATTGCCACTCACCCAGTTCCATATTTCATCTCTATATATGCCTAAAGATCTATCAACCTTAAGCGGCAGCGGACCCTGTCCGCGTCCCATCTTTCGACTTCTAATTACTTCCTAAACTCTTCCCCAACCCCGCAGGCAGAACCTGCACCCATCAAATGTCTGCAAACTCCACTACCAGATAGAGAGCACAAGCTTCTATCCAACCTACCAAGTTCCGAAGAACTTTTACTCCCGCGCACGTTGTGCGCCGTAGGTGTGCCCCGAGCGCCTTTAGTGGCTGGGCAGCAACAATGAAAAAAGCGCCCAGGGCTGTTTCTGTAGGAGTGCTGTCCCGGCCTTCCCCTTTTTGAAGAAGGATGGAGGATTGCGGGAAAACCGAGACGGATGGATATGCAAAATTAAGCCTCATCTCTTTGTAAACTCCATATACTTATTATTCCAATCGGCTGTTGGTGTAGGCTCATCAAGCTCTCTAAGCACTTCTTCGTAAACGCGCTTGTAGTCCTGGATATCCTCTCTGATTTCTCTGCAATCAGAAATGTTTTCAACCTGTGCGGCATTGACTACACCAACCTGGTCAAAGGTCCCCTTTTCGTAGGCCCTGCCGAAATGCCATGACACATAAAAGAATCCAAAAACTAAAACCATGTAACTTGTGTAGCGAAAAATTGATGACAACATAATTCCCGACCTCCTGGGACATTCAGCGTCCCTGACACTTTGTGTTCTCGACACAATGTGTCGTTTTTAGTTTTCCTTTTTACTTCTCTTCCTAACCAAACCCTTACCCACTTCTTCCGCCCCTTCCTCAGTCTCAAGCACTCCCCAGTATCCCCTTCGCTTGAGTCCTGAGAGAACTTCGGGATGAATCTCCTTCATCCTTAGGGTCTCAATCAGCTCGACAGGATTAAGCCCGTCCTCCAGAAGATAGTCCGAAAAGGTCTCTCCCCGTTTCCTCAATTCCTTTTCGAAATGGAGCAAATTTAAGTAGCCATATTTTCTAAGAGCCTCCTCTACCGGCCTGCTCTTTGCTCCATCCACATATATCACCATCTTCGTTGAAGCCGGGCTAACCCCATGTGAGCTTGCAAACTTGTTTATGCTTCCCCATTCCCCAATTATCTGCTGCGTTGTTATATGCTCTATCCTTCCCATGTATTCACTAACTCCCCTGTTTATTTCATTGGTGTTGGGATCCAATTCCTCGCTTGCTCGAAATTGTTGTTCAATTCGTCCCATTAAAGAATCTCTCCCTTTTAGATCAATATCTGACATAATGTGTCCGTTTGGTGCTCCATTCATTGTTCTGTGATCGTTCATCATCATTTTGTGTGTCTCGTACTTGCAATTTCCAAATTTGTGTATTAATATTGTCATAGTCTTATTGTTTATGTATATTATATTCACAGAACTGGTAATTTGTCAATACGGAAATTTACAAAATTGTGAATTAGGGGGTAACAGTGGATCACAAGAACGAGATTGGAAAGAGATTTAAGCTAGTAAGAGAGGCACTCGACCTCACCCAAGAGCAATTTGGAAGAAGAATTGGTAAATCATTAAACACAGTAAATAGCTGGGAGGCTGGCAAGACCCGCCCGCCCGACCACTTTATGAAGGTAATAGAAAAGGAGTACAACCTGAGCTCCAAATGGCTCCGCCGTGGACAAGGGGATATGTTTCTGCCCGATATTTTAGATATTATGGGCGGGAGCGATTTGCTTGAAATTAATATATGGGAGCTCGCAGGCGCTGGTAATCCGCTCGTGTCTGTGGATGCAGAGCCTATTGAAAGGGTCACCCTGCCCTCAAAGATGGTACGTAACTACACCAATGGTTTTAAGGTCGAGGGCGACTCTATGTATCCAACCATTGTAAACGGCGCCTATGTGGGGTTTGATCCGAACGATAAAAAGGTTGTTAGTAACGGTATATATTGTCTTCACTTGCCGTATGAGGGCTATGTTGTGAAGCGCATTGAGATAAAACCAAACGAGATAATAATTAAGAGTGATAACAGAATGGTTGACGACTACCCTATTCCGCTTGATGATATGAGCCAAAACCTCGTCGTCGGCCGCGTCCGCTGGATCTTCCAGAATGTGTGATATAATGTGAAGATGTTATTAAGATATTAAGAATTGCACTGTGAGGGTTCAATTTATAGATGGCGTTAATAAAATGCAAAGAATGTGAAAATGAAGTTAGCTCTGAAGCTAAGAAATGTCCTAATTGTGGATTCCCCATAAAATCAAAAAAGAAATCCGGCTGTTTAACACTCATAATAGCAATTATCTTAATCATAGGTTTCATAGGTTTATATGAAAAGACTATTGGCCATAAGAGTATCTTTAATGAAAAGAATCCAGATTTAACAGAAAGAGAAATACCAAAAGAAGCAATTGAAGCTTCCCAGAAAAGATCTAAAGAAAGAAAACCGATTAAAACAGAGTCTAAAGTTAAGATAGATAAACCTAGAATAAGTCATAAAGTATTAGGTTGCTATACGGAAAAAGATGCGCGTAGTATCTATTTGGCTCTGGAAACAGCTGATGCTTCTTTCGCGAAAGACCAACTATTAAATGAATCGTGTTTATGGATTAAAAAAGGCACACCACACAATGTTTTAGAGGTAAAAGATACAACTTCAAAAGTGGAATTCTGGTTAAATGGTGAAACTTATATAATTTTACATGTAGTTTTACAAAAAGATCTTGTCAAAGAATCAAATTGATGTGTTATTTTGGAACAATTTCACAACCCAACCGAAACTTCATTTCTATTTCATAGTTATGCTGTAAACTAAAGTGCTAATGAGCGCACAAGTATGGTTTTACGAAAAAGGTACATTAGCAGCGGGCCCTGTCACTGAAGAAGAGCTCTGGGATTTATTAAATGCTGGTGAGATAACAAAGGATTCTCTTGTATGGAAAGAGCCGATGGAAAAATGGCTCCCGTTTTCACAAGTACAGGAACTTAGACTTCCGCCCAGGCCCAAACCCCCTCCCATGCCGGAGCCCCCGAAAATTTCTGCTGATACCGACACATCATTTCAGCCACCAGAAGCTCCTGAAGATGAAGAGAAAGAAGAAACTTACGACAATGTAGAGAAGGTGGTTTTCAAATCTCCAGAGTATGAACCTAGCGAAGTTACTACTATGGACTCGGCATATGAAGACGTAGACCAGACACGCCCGTGGGTCAGATTCCTCGCGCGCATGACCGATTATTACATATTCTCAATGCTGTTCTCACTACTAGTCAGCTTAATGTTTCCAGATTTTATGAAGCAGATATCTGAAATGCTAACTCAGCAAATGTCTGGTGGTGATTCTGAAGCTGCTGGGTTTCAAAGCATAATGGCCCTGCTTATTATACGAGTTGTAATCACATTTATCTGGGTGTTTCTTGAGGCTTTTACAATTAGCAGATACGGCACAACTTTTGGCAAAAACCTGCTCGGCACAAAGGTACTCGATCAAAACGGCGAACTTCTACCCTACGACAGAGCGCTTAAACGCAGCTACGGCGTATGGCTAAAAGGTATGGGCGCAGGATTTGCACTGATCTCCTGGCTAACCATGATATTTGGATATCAGGCTCTGAAAAGAGACGGCGTCAACTCTTGGGATAAAGATGCAGACTCCAAAGTAGTGCACTCTCATTTTAGCTCTACAAGACTATTTGTTATCTTGGGCTTCATCATACTTATTGAGGTTGTTGCAGTTGGATCATTAGTCTAGATCCTACATATTTCCCCGCAAATTGCTTCAAACATTGTCCGCAAATGTGTGAAATAACACAAACAAACTGTTTCTAATAAAGCTTATTCTGATTTTCCATAAATCTAACCCCCTGTAAACATTAGACATTGCTACTTGGCATGCCCTTTGCACTATTATCCTAGATATTAAATCTCGAATGCAGGAGGTATTTATCATGAAAAACGCATTCAAAGCAAGTTGGAGACCCGGAAGGTTTGTATTGTCATTATTTGGAGCGCTCGTTATAGTGTCTGCGCTATTTATTTATCAGTTGACGGCTACAGCAGAAGTCTCAGAGATACAGGCGAACTGCATTAAACCAAGCCCTGAACTGGTAGATTCTACTTTCGGACCTCAATCAAGAGATATCTTTTTTGACTATGAAAGTGACTCAATTAGAGAAGACGCCAAAGGGGTTCTTACCAATAACGCCGATATCTTGAAAAGAAACCCTGATATGTTTGTCATCATCCAAGGCGAATGGGGTATAAATGAGACAGGCGGCAAGGTGCTTGCTGAATCAAGAGCTCATAATGTCAGAGACTTCATCGTGAGCCAGGGAGTTGAGTCTGGAAGAATTCTCACATCAAGCAATTGCAATCAAGATGAGCTAACGGTTTCTCACACTCCGGAATACCAGGAGCTAAACCGTAAAGTACACTTCATCTCTCTGGAACCTGAAATACAAGGTTTCGCCTCAATCATTGAGCATATCGACAACAATTTTGAAGGTTAACTCTAACTACCACTGCTGCGGGGAGTCCCCTCCCCGTAGCTTTATTATCCTATCAATTACAGGAAATCCCCAGAGTCATGGCTATTGCTTCAACCTCACTCTGACATGCTGCCTGTTCTTCAGAGGTTATTGTAATTTTCTCAAAATAAATCTTCTGAGTTACGCTTTCCTGACCTGACTCACTAGTTGCGAGACAAGATATATCCGCTTCGCAAAAGATGCTTCCATCGCTCGTCTCCACTGCCGTACCAATTTGGTTAATACAGTTAAGAGATAATGCATTTCCTGGCTGATTGTTAATACCTCCGACTAGCTCAATCGTATCCACTTCTGTAGCACAACTCTCAAATAATCCTCCGCCTTGATTAGTCATCCAACCCATTGCGGTCCAGAGATCTTGGTTAAAATCACATGGGCACATTGCCATTGGCCCTGGGTCCATAGGTCCGGGCTCCTGTGCATTAGTGTTGTTGTCACTGTCGCAACTCACTGCTAATCCCACAGAAAGGACCATTGCAAAAATTATCAATAGATTTCTAATTTTCATTTTCTCATGCCTCCAATTTATGCTTTATAAAATTAAAACCAAATTAATGATGCTAGTGCAGATTGATAAGATTTTATTCAAAATTGAACTCAATATAACACTGTGATAAGTTAGGATATAAACTATGCAAAAGATTACGGTCGGCATATTGATTTATGATGATGTAGAGGTTCTGGATTTCACAGGTCCATATGAAGTGTTCAGCGTAACAAGAACGCTTGAAGAGCCCGAATATGACGGGCCCTGCCCTTTTGAAATCCTGCTGGTTTCTGAGCACCACCGTAAAGTTAAAACTATGGGCGGGATGAAGGTTGTTCCCAATCATGACTTCATAGACTTTCCAGGTGCTGATATTTTGATTATCCCAGGCGGTTTAGGGGAGCGTCGCGAACATAGCAACGCAATAATTCATCATTTCTTAAAAACCCAGTCAAAAAAAGTAAAAACCCTTGCCTCTGTATGCACAGGCGCATTTTTCCTTGCCTATTCAGGGCTGTTAAACAATAAAAGAGCTACCACGCATATACTATCACTAGATAGATTGGAACAGCGGTTTCCAGAACTTGATGTCATTAGAGAGAAGAGATATGTAGAAGATGGTAAGATAATAACTTCAGCAGGCATTTCTGCCGGAATTGATATGTCATTATTTATAGTAGCGAAATATTTAGGAGAGGACGTTGCAAGATTAACAGCAAGCGAGATGGAATATCCATATCCTGAGAACGACAACAGATAGATCAGGCATAATAGTAAACAGAGATCAATAAAACATGCAAATTATTTCAGACTTATTCACATATATTGCAATCGTTGTAGTCGGCTTGTTGCCAATTGCGAATCCGTTTAGCACAGCTCCTGTATTCTTGGCGGTAACCACAAAACTTAGCAATGAATCAAAATACAAACTCCTCAAGTTAACTTGTATTTATATGTTCTCAATTCTCATTATTTTTCTATTAGCAGGAGCTTTAATCTTAAGCTTCTTTGGTATTAGTGTCTCGGCACTTAGAATCGCAGGCGGGCTTATTATCACTGTACTTGGATTCAGGATGTTATTTCCATCAAACTCTTCAGAGAAAGAAAGAGCGCCGGTCACTACTTATGAGCAGGCAAAAGGGCTAGCATTTACACCACTTGCTATGCCTATGTTGAGCGGCCCGGGTTCAATAGCGGTAATAATAAGCATGGCAGCCCAAATCTCAGAGCAGGAGAGCTTTGTCTTAAGACTGGGTGGATATGCAGTTGTTGGGCTTGGTATCCTAATTACCGTCACAATATGCTGGCTCGTACTAAGAAGCTCAACCAGGATTACAAAACTCCTTGGCCCCACAGGGATCGATGCGCTTACAAGAATTATGGGGTTCATTCTGATATGCATTGGCGTTGAGTTTACAGCATCCGGAATAAAAGGATTCTTTTGATCATGTCTAATATTCTAAAAAATAATGGAGACCATTCTCTAATTGATCGAAATCAAAGATGAAACCTTCAACGGATCCTACCCATTTGAGCCAAATTTCCTCGAGTTAGGAAATTTCAAGATGCACTATGTAGATGAGGGTGAAGGTGAGCCCGTCGTAATGCTCCACGGCGACCCAACATGGGGCTACTTGTGGCGAAAGTTTATCCCCTCAGTTTCAGAAACAAAAAGAGTTATAGTTCCAGACCATATGGGAATGGGAAAATCGTCTGTCCCAAAAGAACCCTATCCTTATTTACTAAAACATCATATTTCCAACCTAGAACAGTTAATACTAAACTTAAAATTGAGCGGGATAACTCTTGTTTTGCATGATTGGGGAGGCCCTGTAGGAATGGGTTTCGCAATTCGTCACCCTGAGCTAATAAAACGCATAGTGATTATGAATACATGGGCATTTGCCCAGTGGCCCGGGGGAGAGCTGCCTAGACTTCTAGAAATAATACGTTCTGAGAAAGGTGAATCATTTGTTTTAGAAAAAAATGGCTATGTTAAAAGGGCACTATTAGGAACGGCAAATTATCCTGACAACTATAGCTCTGATGTACTAGAAACTTACCTCGCCCCATTTCCTACACCGGAATCTAGGTTAGCGCTGCTTTGCTGGTCGCGAGATATAACTTATGATGAGCGTGACAAGTCATATCCTGATATGGAAGAAATCGAAAAAAATCTGACCTTGTTTAGTGAAATACCTGTACTTATCATCTGGGGTATGCTCGATCCAGTTCTGCCTGTTACAGTTCTAGAGAAGTGGCTCTCGATATATCCTCACGCCAAAGTATGCAAGATTGAAGATGCCAGTCATTTTCTACAGGACGACACCCCTGAAAAGGTTATAACTGAACTCAACAAATTCCTATCATCTAAATAGATGCAAAATTTTTAGTAAGTTTTTAATCTTGCATCTCCACTTAATCCCAAACATAATATATCTCTATGAACATTTGTGAAACAAAACATCTCGGAGGCCTTTTCCAATATGAGAATTCTGACTGTACTACTAATAACTTTGCTAATCTTTTCGGCATGCTCTAAAGAAGACAAAACTGACGTCAGGAAAACTAAGTGGGGAATGACAAAGGAGCAGGTCAAGGAAGTTGAACAGGCTGAACTTATAAAAGAAGGCGAGGATATACTCACATATAGAATTGGCGGCACTGCTGTGCCTGTGGAAGTTGAATCTGTTGATATTGTGGAAAATGAAGCTGATGGGGAAGAAAAAATAACACCTCCTCAAGTTGAAAGTATTAGTAATGAGTACGACTTACTATATGTATTTAGTGAGAACGGACTTGGAATGGTTGTAATACATTTAAGGGAATCATTTGATGAACCCGGCCAATACCTTGAGTTTTTTAAAGAAAGGACAAACATTCTTACAGAACAAATTGGGGAGCCTGCAAAGGGAGTTGCTTCATACTCAGACCACCAGGTAAAAGCCAACCCATATGAAGATCCAGCGGCAATTTGCAGAGGTGAGCATGGGCTTCAGCACATATGGCCCACAAAAGACAAAAGAACTAAAGTATTGCTTGAGCTAGACCAAAAAAAGTTTGCTCCTGAGCCTGACTGCTCTATTTCAATTTTCTACGAAAGCGTAGACATTCCAGTTGATCAGAAGCTCTCAGACCAGCTGCACGAAGTGCTCTAATTAGTTGCGTTCAGAGTTTCAATTGTAACAAAAGCACAAGTAATACTATCCAGACCAGGGGCCTCCAAAGTTACTTGTTTCCCCTCTACTGAAAATGCTATTGCCATTCCTATTTGATCACCTACTTTTATTCCTGGTATGCTGGAGCTGCCTACCGTACACCCTTTCAGATCTGCTGGAGGCAAGGTATCGTCTGTTGTTCCGGCACAGCTAGCACTTGTAGATTTAGTGGAGTTTGTAATCTTACCCTCTCCCATCATATCGCCTGTAGAATTTATCTCGATTATCAGAACATCATCGGCCTCTAAGCCATCAATAAGAATATTTGCCGGGCAGGTTTGTGCTGATGGAGCATTTACTGTACCGGTGACGTCAGTACCAGACATTGGAGCTGGTTGGGCAACGGCATTACCACCATTCTCATTATCACATCCTGTTGTCATCAACAAGAATAAAGCTGCAGGAATTATTAGTACTAATTTAAGATTGTTCACGAGAACTCCTCCATATCATTTCTTAGTTCCTAATAATATTATACAGTCAAAATATCCATACCTACGCAAATTCATGTAAGTAATATAGACAATCTAATAATTTTCATGTGAAATCTGAAACCTTTTTGTTATTCTAGTGTTTATATGATCAAAACCAATATTTCGGAGGCATTACAATGAAGAGACTTATGATATTACCCCTTTTATTAGTTGTACTAGTTAGCTTTTCTGCCAACGCAGCTAACCATGAAAGAAAAGAATGGAACTGGTGGCAGAATAAAGAAATTGCTGAGAAGCTGAATCTATCAGAAGACCAGCAAACCCAGTTAAGTGACATTGCAGCAAAATATGAGCCTGCATATACAGAAGCTCAAACTACTTCTAAAGAGAAAAGAACTGCATTTATGGAAGCAAAAACTAACAAGGCAACCAGTAGTGCTGATGTGATTAAAGCTTTTGATGCGGCTTCAGACGCTAAATATAAGATGAAGAGAGTTAAGTTGGACAGATCCCTAGAAATGAGAGATGTGCTTACCCAAGAGCAGGTAACAGGGTTAAGTGATATTAAAAAATCTCATAAAAAGAAAATGATGAAAAAACATCATAAGATGAAGGATGCTCAGAAAGAAAAGATGAAAGATACTACAGATTATTAGGAATTTAGCTTAAGCTAGGGCACATATAATATGTGTCCTAGCATTATCAATTTTACAACTTCTATGTATAAAACGGTAATTCAACACACACTACTTATTTCATCCCTAACTCTACTATTACTTATATCAGTTCCACATATATCACATTCTAAAGATATAACCGCTAAAGTTATTAAGGAAACACCTTTGGACGAGGAAATTTCACTCTTCTGCACAATGTATTGTTTGGGCAATGAGCGAAAGGGAACTCTGGAATCTATTACAGTCAAACCTTCCGAAGATGACAAATTCAAAGTTCAAGGAAAAGCAGCGCTTCGTAATCGCCAAGTAGCGGGAAGCCCCTTCAACAGAACTCTCTATGATCGAACTGTCATAGTAAATTCAGTTGGAACTCTAAACCCTGAGACATGCAAACTCACAGTTGATGATGTTACTGTAGAAAATGACTTTCAGAACATTGTCACCAATCTTCTAAAAAGTAACAGTGATGTAATTGGCAAAGTTGTAGATGTCCCCAATTGCAAATCATTCCTTAAATAGCAAATCAGAATCTAACCTTCATTACTAATCGAGAACTCCTTATTCTATCATAGTAACCTTGCTGCCATATAGAGTTTTGCTCTTAGTTCATATATAGTTTATGCAAAGCATTTATTTAGGAGGATATAGATATGTCACGAAATGTAATAATGATCGCAGCAATAGTAGTAATAGCAGGGTACTTCTATTTCAAATCAACAGATAAATCACAGGAGATAATATCTTCTGAAACAACCCAGGAACAAGTTGCAACAGGATCTGATCCCCAAACTGTCGAGACTGAAGATGAAGTACTGGTAGAGGGTTTAATTAAAGATGGGATAGTCTCTAGAATAGAAGAAGACGGTAATTCACCGAAGGTCTATATTACAGCAGATTTTTATAGGATTCCGGAGATTGATAAAAGAGATATATTTAAAGTAATGCTTAAGGATTTCCAATCTAAGAACCCAGAAGTGACTTCATTTACTATCTATGACGATAAATCAGGAGATGAAGTAGGAACATATGATTCTAATGGCCTAACCAATAAGTAAGGTAATTTAGTATAATGAAACACGAGAAGAGGCATAAAAAACACAGCGGCACTGAATCAAAATCCAGTATATCTCAGAGAGGTAGGAAGAAAGCCTTTTGGTTACTAATTATTTTGGGAGTGGTCGTAATGTTAGTGTATGCACTTTCCTTCCAGGATGCAGAAGATTCTGAGCTTATACAGGAAACTCAATCTCAAAGTGAGAAGCCATAACTAATAAGGAAAAATAAAAATCTATTTTTTCAACCCTCCCCCTAGTGTTCCATTAATATTTATTACAAATGCAATATACTATATGGTCATTAAATAACTCTTAGTATAAAATAGTGGGATATTCGGTAATCAAAATAGAGCAGAAAAGAATATGGAAAATCATTCAATTACACTTGGTGATCTGATTGTAACTGTAGATGAAATAAACATGATCATGAACGGTGACATAGTATCAACATTTCATCTTAGCCACAAAGGAGAGCCTAAAAACATTTTGGTAGAACTATTTGGCGAAGTAAGCGGAGATCAACTTGAGATTCTCTGTAAAACTAAACTCACAGCCAGACGTTTTGAGATTTTTTCACGCTTTATATATATGTACGAACAGAATATTATAAAATTCTTCCAAAAATTAACCCAAGGCACCACCCCTGTTATGTTTAAAGATCCTTAAACTTTACTGGTCCAACTTAAAAGATTACGCTTCCAGAAGCGCTATCTAATACAGCTAAAACTATTATGACATACTGTGAAGAGCTACTTTATTTCCCTCTGTATCCAGAAAATAAGCGATAAAGCCATAATCTCCGATGCTCATTTTCTCCAAAAGAACCTGTCCGCCGACACCTTCAACTCTGGACAGTGGAACCGAGAGATCATCACCGCCATTTAGATAAACCATAGCACCCTCAGCGCTTGGTTTATAATCAGGTCCTTGAACAAGACAACCTGAAGCAATACTAGGCTCAAACGGAAACATCGCCATTTTATTGGGCCCCATTTCATTTTCTATCATTTCAATATCAAAGACTTTAGAATAAAAAGCCTTCGCTCTTTCTAAATCACTAACTGCTATATCGAACCATACCACTCTATTTTGCATTGCAACTGCCTCCTGGAATTTATTACTTGCATTATGCAAGCAATAAAAAACTATCACAATAACTTGTGAAATGCAAGCTATTTGTTATAATTTTATTATGAGCGACGGTGAGGGTAAGAACTGCCCGATATTTTTTTCATTAGAAATTTTCGGAGACAAGTGGAGTTTGTTGATACTAAGGGATATTTTACATTTTAACAAAAAACACTATAACGAGTTCTTGGATTCTGAGGAAGGGATTTCCACTAACATTCTTGCCGATAGGCTAAAGAAACTTGAAGAAGAGGGAATATTATCCAAAAGAAAAGACCCAGACAACAAGAAACAGTTCATCTACTCCCCTACTAAAAAGTGCTTGGACTTAGTGCCGTTAATACTAGAAATTGCAGTATGGGGAGCGAAATATGACCCCAATACAAAAGCACCTCCAGGGGAGATGGCGAAGATAAGAGATAATCGCAAAAAATACATCGAAAGCATTAGAGAGAAGTTTAAAGATGTTAGATAAGATTCAACACCCTATAGACAAATCCATATATATATACTTTGATTTCTTAATAAGCATGTGATAGGGTTCAGAAAAGAGATAGTATCAATGGAGGGGAAGATGAGTATATTGAGTATATATAGTCTCAAATTGAAACAGGCTTTAACTATAAAGAGTTTGCTGTTTTTACCACTAATTTTATTTTTTTCATTTCATAGTGCATTTTCTGCAGAGGTAATAAATGTGCCAAGCAGTGATACCCCTGCACTTATTCAGGCAATAATAGACGCCGAGGGGGACCCTGATGAGACAACCATTAACCTTGGAGGCGGAACATATACGCTGACAGCTATTAACAATAGCATCATAGCCGATGTAGGACTTCCGATTATTACGACAAACGTTATCATTAACGGAAATGGTTCGAGAATCCATCGCAGTGACGCACCCGGCACACCGGAATTTAGAATTCTGATCTTTGATGATGATGAAAATACTCTCACTATCAATGATCTAACAATAAGTAACGGTATAGCAAATTCTTTCGGCGCAGGCGGATTAGCTAACCAAAGTGACGGAACTGTCAATATACATAACTCTGTTATAGAAAATAACCTTCTTACAAATAGTTTTGGCGCCGGCGGATTAAGTAATAATAGTAACGGCACAATGAATATATACGACAGTATTATTCAGGATAATAGAAGTATCAGTAGTAGCAGTCTTGCCTCAGGAGTAAACAATAACTCTAATGGTCTTATGACTATTACTCGAACCACAGTCAGAAGAAATATAACCGAATCAATAGCCTTCTTTGTTTCTGGAGGTGGTGTCCATAATAACAGTAACGGTGACATGTTTATTACAGAGTCTGCTATTTATGACAATATGGGTATACGTGGAGGTGGACTGAATAACAACTCGAACGGAAATGTGACGGTTGTAAACACCACACTATCTAACAATACAGCTATAGATGAAGGTGGAAATATCTTTAATAATTCGAACGGCGATATATTCATTGATAGTAGTACAATCTCAGAAGGAAACTCACAGTCTAATGAAGGAAGCAATATATTTGATAGAGACAGTGATGGGCAAATCTTTCTATTAAACACCATTATTGCAAATCCGGTAGTCGGAACCAACTGTGCAGGAGCTCCTATAGTTTCTGATGGTTACAACATGGAAACACAAAACACCTGCAATTTGAACGCAGTAGGAGATCAGCCAAATACAAATCCTATGCTTGGTCCTCTTGCAGTTGATGGTGGACCAACTGCAACACATGCTTTAAGTAATGATAGCCCTGCTATAGATACCGGAAATGTTAACTGTCCTCCACCTGGGACTGACCAACGCGGCATTATAAGACCTCAGTTATCCAGATGTGATATTGGAGCATATGAGTTTAGTGTTGATTCGGTACCGACTATGAGTGAGTGGGGGCTTATTTTCTTAGCGGCTTTTATTGGATTAATTTCTCTCTATACAATTAGAAGAAAAGCTCATTCTGCTTAACTTTTTTATCAGAAATTCCAAATCACAGCAAAGGAGTCTACAATTGAGAAGACTCCTTTGCTAAATTCTACTTTGCCACCTATTAATGCTTAAACAAGTAATTTTCATACGCTTAGTCTGAGATTTATTTCAGACAATTAAGAGAACTTCCTAATATGAGTAAAAACATACTCATAAAGCAAAATAATTAGGTACAATTAACGAAATTTATTTTCTAATAAGAAGGAGACTTTAAAATTGAAAAACTATATAAAACTAGTAACTATAATTGGATTTGCTCTATTAATATTTGCGTGCTCAAATGATAACAAAACGACAGACAGCACTCAAGCAAACCAAGCGCCTGAGATAGATAATGAAGCAGTGGAAAAATATGATTTTAGAAAAGCTAAATGGGGAATGTCTAGACAAGAGGTTAAGGAATCAGAAGAGACAGAGCCAATTTTGGAAAATGAGAATACCATCGATTACAGCACCATATTATTAGGTATGCAAGCCCAGGTGGGATATACATTTAAGGACGATGAGCTTATTAGGGCCGGGTTCTTCTTCTTTTCCAAACTGAAGACAAAAAATGATTACATAGAAAAATATCATAGCCTTAAAGAAGAGCTTACAAAAGTTAACGGCAAACCAGTTCTCGATACAGAAAAGCAAAAAGACCCTTCTCAAACAATTGACTCAGACAATAAAGGTGAAGCTGTATGCAACGGCGACATGTTGTATGCAACTCAGTGGGACCTTCCAGCAACAGATATACAGCTAGTACTAAGGGGCGAGGACTCTGAGTGCATGATCACAATCCTTTATCTTAGCGAAGAAGGATTAAGACAGCTATTAGAAAATAGAACACAACAACAATAGTAAAGGATTATAGTTAGCAAATAGTGCGGCGAAATCCCTTTCTAGGGTTAGTCTGATAATTCTTCGTGTTGCGAACTAGTGCTATGCACCCAGTTTTTAATTGTTTCTTTATTTTCATCTGAGAGCTCTGCTTCTGAATGTGCAATAAGGTAATACCAGAGCGGCATCTCGCCTTCCTCTATCTCTTCCCAGATTTCTTCTATATCTTCAGCCTGGTCTTCAGCGCTATAGGATTGCCACTCTGAGAAATTCAGATGCTCCCTCGCCTCATTCACATCATATACTACAAGCCAGGAGGCAGGAGCGATATTAGAATACCAAGGCCATTTGACCTCATTTGAATGACAGTCATAACATGAGGTTCTGAGTATCTGCATTACATCTTCAGGAGCCTTGATCTCTCCCGTTACAGGTGGATTAGTTTTACTCACCGGAACAAATTGAATACCTATTAACAATACAATTATTACAATAGCTATGATTCTAATCATTTCTGTCGCGCCTCCTTAATCCTCTATCCCTAATATAAATCTATTCACTAGATACTATGAAAACAAGGGTAACTATAAAAAATTAAGGCAATATTAATCAACTAATTTAGTAGAATATCCAAACATATCTCTAATCGATTGCTGCAATGCAATCCCGAATATCATTCTTGGGGGAATTAACAATGGAAGAAACTTTATAAGATTCCATCTCATCTGAAGGATAAGGCTTAAGAAGCGGGAGAACGAGCTCTGGATTTGTGATCTCAGTGTCGAGCCACCTGGTTTCATCACGCTCATTTAAAATTACCGGCATACGGTTATGCACAGGTTCCATAAGCTCATTTGGAGTAGTAGTTATAATAGTAAATGTCTTTAGGGTCTGATCCCCATTCTTCCATAAATCCCAAATCCCTGCCATTGCAAAAGGCTCACCTGATTTGAGTCTGAAGTAAAATGGGGTTTTAGTCTTCTTATCGGACTTCTGCCACTCATAAAAACCATCTGCCATTATAATACAGCGCTTTCTTTTTAGAGGTGTTTTGAAACTTGGTTTTTGCTCAATCCCTTCTGAGCGGGCATTTATCATCTTAAACCCTATTTTAGGATCTTTAGACCAATATGGAACAAGCCCCCACTTCATCATCGTGAGAATGCGCCTGTCCTCGGAAACAATTAAAATCGGCTGTTCTTGAGATGGTGCGATGTTATAACTCGGCTCAAGCAAAACCCCGGGGTTAGGGTCATTAAATCCAAAGCGTTTCCTTAGTTCTTCTTTGCTACTCTTCTTTACAAACCTGCCGCACATGAAGTTACTCCGCCATAAGAAGCCCTTTTCTTCCGAATGTGCCTACCTGATTTCCAGTATCATTATCATATATCGTAAGCACATCAACGCCGCGGTCATCAGTTATAAAGTAATACCAAATAGCATTCATCATCGAGGCTTGCTCGCTTTGTGTAAGCATATAAAACGGCTGTGTCACATAAATATAAGGATAGCCATTGGGGTTTTCTATTCTTGTAGCTAGACCGCCTTCAAGCATGCCGTCAATAAAAACCTTACGCTGCTCTTGAAGATGTTTAGTTTCCTCTATTCGTTGCTGAAGAGCTACTTCTGGATCTATTTTTTGAATATTAGACTCCGCCCTAGTTGGTTCTGCTTCCTTTTGAGCCCCATCATCTTGTTGACAAGATAGCGCAACAACAATAAAAGGGATAAAGAAAAGCCATAACAGATTTTTTGTATAGTTAGTCATAATAGAATTTATTTGTAAAATATACCAATTATATGTCAATTAGAATTCAACTAAATTACACACAACGTCTATATCTCCGAAATCATCAGATACCTGATTAAAATCGAAAAGTCCGACATTAATACTACCATCTAAATTTTTCAATTTCCCAAATCCATCTTCATTTTCAAAATTAAGTGTTCTACATTTGGGACGGTCAAAAATAAAGTCTCCGATATCACTCCTTGTACCTGTCAAATCACTAAACAGAGCTAGAGTAAAAACGGTTTCTCCGCCACGTTTACAATCCCACTCAGAAGTTTGATCGTCAAAAGACGAACCATTAAAAAAAGAGTTGAGACTGAAATCGCATGGAGTATCACTACATCCTCCAATGTTACCGGAGATCAAGAAGAGAAATAGCGCTACCATAATAAAACTCGATATTATTTTTTTCATTTTATCTCCAATATTAATGCCCAAGTTTAAACTCAAGCAATTTATATTCTTTGCTCCAATTCTAAAGCACAAATTGTTATAACACTATTTATTATACTGAATGGATCAATCACAGCGCAATGGCAAATATTATTTCTGCTAAAATTTCAAATCTACTTGCATAATTCATACTATAGATTCCAGGAGAAACTTTAGTAGATTAATATGAACGACTACTTCCAGAGATTATCTTTGTTGCAAGTTATCCATTAAATCTCTATTTACCATTTCCACTTTTGCAAGCTCATCCAGAGCCCGGACAACATAATATAGAGCCTGAGAACAGTCTCCCTCCAAAACCCTTCTGCTCTCAGCCTGAAGCTCTAAAAGCTCCGTTCTTGTAAGAGAATCCATATGAGATAATATCTTTTTAAACAACTCACCTGACATCTTAAATCTATCTTCAATCATATTTTGCCCCCTTAGCAATTATATTTTTTTGAATCCTCTAGAGGGTTAAAAGAATCTATCAGCTATCATAGAAAGCGTCTTAAGTAATTAAACACCTATGCCTCTCAGGCGTAATCTTACGATTCCCCCAAATATGGAAAAGGGGGGAAACAGAGCTCTCTTGTATATGCTGAAATTCTTAGAGTTCTTCCAACCCGAATACTAGCAGCATACATTTCTTGCAAACTCAATAGATCAACAAATTAGCCGACCTGCTTGATATATTGCATTTTGTGTATTATAATCAACAATATGTCGATTACTTTCTACATTAAACCACAATCTGTGATATTTATCAAGGATAAATCTACATTTTGTGAAATTTATAATAAATTTCTCACTTTTTTTATCATATTGTTATATATCTTGAAAAATTTGGAGGCACGATTCAATGAGAAAGAGTGTTACAGAAATTATTAATACAATTAAGACGATGAAAAATTTGAATAATGACTACGACGTTGCCGATACTATTGGTGTAAGCAGAGGAGCGTTGTCCAATGCAAAAAAACGCAACAGCATTTCTTTCTTGGATGAATTAGTAAATTTTTGCGATCAAGAAAACTTATCACTTGATTTTATTAGGCTCAAACACCCAAGCTCGGTAAGACAAATAAGAACAATAGTAAGCCCCGGCAATTATCATCCCGAAGAAAATAGTGAATTGATAGTGGCAAGCGTCTATTCTCTTGAGAACGCCGACCAATTAGATTTTTCAGATATTGATCCTGTCGGATCGGTTGTCCTACCTAGAGATCTAATAAGTGATCATGGAATTGTGATTAGAGTTTCTGGCGATTCAATGGAAAAACTCCTCATGAAAGGAGCCAATGCAGTAATTGATACAAATGAGAAAGATATTGTCTCAGGCAGCATTTATGCATTTAATATCCCACATGAAGGAAATATTGTTAGGGAATGTTATTCTGAACCCAGAGGGCTTAGCTTAAAACCTTATAATAAGAATTATCCAACTGCCCAAGTAGAGTGGGAAGACTTTGATCCGGATATGATAATCGGCAAGGTCTCATGCAGTGTAATAAATGTATTTAGATAACAATAGATTTAGAGTATTTAGACTGAGGAAGTTTGAAGTGAATTTTATCAGCATAAGCAATACGACATCCAATGGTTTGATTGCTATAATATAGGGCTATATTTCTGGAGTGGCGCACCAAAAAATTCTGAATCTAAACAGATTTCTTCTAAAAACTCCTCTCCTATTAATCAAAGAGAGGAGTTTTTTATATAAGCTATTTTACTTTTTGAACTTTTTAGAAATCTCGCTATCCAGAGCCCATTTCCCGCCGCCTCTTAAAAGGACTACGAGTGCGAGCCCTAGGGCAAGTAAGTGGTATTCAAACCCCTCCCCTGCTTGTGAGCCAAACCAGTTCATAAAAAAACCAAACTGTGCATGCGCCATAAAGATTGCTCCAAGCATTATTACAACCATTGCAGCAGCAGAAATGCGGCTAATTAGTCCTAGTATCAGTAACAGCATTCCAAATGATTCGGCCAAGATAATTAGAACTCCTATAACACTAGGAATCCCCGTACTGGAAAAATACTCAACCGTAGCCGTAAACCCGTAACCTCCGAAAAGGCCTAGCAACTTTTGCAGACCGTGGGGCAGTATCACAACACCTAAGAAAATTCTTGCAATTAACGCTCCCCAGTCTTGCTTATCTGTATTTAAAATCCTCTCTATCATAATATAGATCTCCTTTATTTTTATAATTTGAACAGAGCACCGATTTGGTGAGGTATGGAAGAAAGCCTTGCCGACACACTATTCAGGTTTATTATTAAACTCTAATTATTTGTCCTTATAACCGGAAGCCCAGCCTCATGCCAATGCTGTTTACCCCCGGCATATTCATGCACGTTTGTATAACCTAGGTCTTCTAGAGTACTCGCAGCTAGGGATGAGTCTGACACTCAGTGCTCGCGCAATACACAATTATTTCCGCTTCTTTATCTGGCAGAAGACTATGAGCTTTTTCAGTCACTTCCTTATAATCTATCTGCAAAGCACTGGGCAAATGAGAGTCCTTCCAATACTTTTCAGGCAGTGCCTCAATCAAGGTAATCGGCTCTCCCATTATTAATTTGTCTCTTAATTCTTCTCTACTTATATGTCTCACAATAAGACCTCCTTAACAATATTTTCTGAATCCATTATAGTTGCATCTGCAACTATATAAATGTATATCACGTTCTTGTTGCATTTGCAACAAATTTGTAATATAGTCTAAATTAGGGGGCACAAAATGAAGGAAAGTAGCAAGAAAAATACCAATAGAAAATGGAGCGAAGAAGAGGCAAGCGCATGGATAGGGTTAGTACAGGCTCAACAGACCCTAATCGACAAAGTTGAAGTAGAGCTAAAGAAAGAGGGATTTCCATCACTTGGTTGGTACGATGTTCTGTGGGAGCTCGAACGCACAGAAGGAGGGATACTCAGATTAAATGACCTGGGGAAACGCGTGCTTTTAGATAAGTATAACGTAACCCGACTAGCCCAGAGGCTTGAGGAAGCAGGACTTGTGGTCAGGGGCCAATGCCCTAATGACGGCAGAGGTATAACTGCAGAAATAACTCGGGAAGGAAGAAAGCTAAGGAAAAAAATGTGGCCTGTTTATGAAAGAGTAGTAAGGGAGAACTTCCTCTGTAAATTTAACAGCAAAGAACTTAAGGAACTATCAAACTTCATTGAACGAATTCAGGCAAGCGGACTAAGTGAAAGTTTAGGAAAGTAGTTAAATTGATTATCGCAACTTCATAAAAACCGATTGAGCTATTTGCTGTGATTAAGTATACTCAGTGGGTATTAAACCAAGGAGGGATTTATTTTGAAAATCCTCATTACAGCTCTAATAGTTCTTTCTGCTCTATCTGTTAACACATTAGCTCAACGCGGCGGCGAATACACGGTTAAAGCAATTAAAGGTGATTACATAATCATCGGAGAAAAGCCTTACAAAATGCTAACTAAGTGTGAAGGCATAAAGCCCCAAGACAAGGTTTCTTTTTCAGAAAGCCCTATCACCTGCCTAAAGGCCACTCTGGTTAATTTGCTAACTCTCTCCGAATGCGAAGTAGAGTGTGTATCAAACGAAAGCACACCATACGAGCCTGAGCCTGAAACTGCATATTAGAAAAAATGTTTTTAGATATAATTACTGAACATTGAAGACGTCGTCTTGTAATTCACTGCCTATACCAGTATTTCTTCTAATTACATCAGAAAGACTTGTAGCTTGCACTTCTGCAAGTTCTGAATTGTTCAGCTTTCTTTCGTACCAGAAACGATCCCCATCTCTAAGTGCCTCAAACTGCACTTTAAGAATTAATTGAAAGAGCTCACCGAGATGCGATCCAGAAATCGGATCCTCTGCCAATCCGCCCGGCCAGAGATCGATACTGTCTACATTCCCGTATGCATCAAGAAGCCTCATCTGTATATCAAGATCAGAGCTGATATCTTGAAAACTTTCTACTCTAGAAAGTCCCATCTCCTCTCTTACATCGTTGTACTTTGGAAGCCCGTGATCTCTACCCCTTTGGATATTAAGAGCTGCAAGATCAAAGCCGCCTGCTCCCGGAGGTCCAAAGAGAAAGTTCCGCACATCACCAACAACAAAAGGATCTAAACGCTGTGCAACCTGTTTAGCAAGCCCTCTAAGCATAGGATCGATGCCGCCTTCATCAGTAATAAGCTCAGGGGAAAAGAATGCTTCCAGAAGAGGGAGATTGCCCTCAGGAATTACGTCTAAGTTTTGATCAAGTCTAAGTATTTGTGGGCTTAACATACTGTGCCCAAACCTGTAAGCTGCTGTGGAAAAGATATTTCCAATCGATGCATCCACAGATGGATCATATCCGCTGTAAGGTGATAGAGCGCCTTGACCCATTAGTGTGGGTAAGAACTCGTTATATGTAATTGCTTGCATCAGAGCTCCCACAAATTGTCTGCCCCTCTCATAGAGCTCATCACCGCTTAAGCCAGGATTTTGGCTAGCGAGTTCTATAACATAGCGGTTATGTTCTCTCATAAAAAGAGTATGCATCGCAGTAAGTCCGACTTGTTCATTCGCTCTGAAATCTCCGGCTAAAAACAAAAATGGATCGTCATCGCCTCCATCATTGGGCAAACCAGTGGTATTAAATGGAAGCAAGTTTCCAGCACTCGTATTCAATCTTCCTGTGCCGTCATTTACTCTTAAAGCTTCTGCACGCTCAACGTCTGATCCGTAAACATTGGATCCGTCTATCCATGTTGTAATGGTGTTAATTTGCTGTCTTGGATTGCCGATTCCCGTTCCTGTTGAAGTATCGAAAACTGATCTGTCAAAAGTTATTACAGCTGTCCCGGTATCAAACGGGTCAAAGAACGGGTCTCCCGCTGGAACGGCTATGTCTGCGGCTTCAGCAGGGTTGGCGCCGTTGGTAAAATCTAAATCGTGATCTAAGAATTGGCCCCACTGCCAAATATAGTCGCTAGCATTTAATGGATTAGGTATCAAAGCATCCTGTGAATTTACAATATTACTTACCACTCTCGCACTAGGGCTGCCCGCTTCAGGAATTTCCGAAACGCCGTCCTCATAATCAGAGAAGACATACCTTACAAGCTGAGTGAAAGTTGCTCCCATTAAAGGATTTTGCAAATTATTGCCTGAACCATCTATTGACCTAGTATCGTTAGAACCGGAAGACGAGTCATCATTACAACTCAAAAGAAATGAAACGCATAAAAGCATAACTACAGCAAACCCAAAGCTATTTAAATTTTTCATTACACCATCCCCTCTTTGTACTACATTCTTTACTCTATATTCTTTACCCTATGCTACTTTTAGGACAAACAAATCATAAACCAATTATATAATTAATTCAACACTCACGACCTAGAATAAAGACCTTTTAATTCCTAAATATAAATGAAGTTATCAGTCTCCGCTAAGACTGTCTTTCTTGCACTCACCATCATAGTCTTTTTGAACTCCTGCACTCTGACGCTCGCAGTCGTTCCCATAGGTCCTTCCGTCACAGCCACAAACAGGCCTATATTCTCTTGTGCACATTTGTGGTTGAAATTCACACGTTCCCTGAGAGTCTGCAACATTGCACTGTCCCGCAGGCAGCTCACAAAACTGTCCCTCACTGCACTGAAGCCCTGCAATACTGCCGCAAAGCTCTGGACCTTCATTAGTTTCCACAATACCAACGTCCTCAGCTGATTCTACAACCTCTCCATGACCAACGCCTTCTTCACTCCTTTCACTGGAACAACCTAGTGCAAACAACAAAAAAAACACAAACATATAGGATGAAAGCTTATGTAAATTCATCAAATCTCCCTCTTCAGAAGTTAATAAGTATATATATATTTATGCCCTAGATACAGTCAGATTACAATTATTTAGAATTATCTGCCAGAGTTTATGATTGTTAATATGCACGGGCTATATAGTTCTTGTGATTATTGTTATATTTATCAAAAAGCATATCAAGTAGACGGAGGAAATTATGACCAAAGCGCAGAATCAGGGAGATAATATTATTCTCAGATTAATTGATCGAATTCGAAGAAGAAAATTCTTATATCTTACAATATCACTGCTACTGTTGATAATAGCATACCCCTACGTACAGGGAGATATGGGAGGGCAGATAATACTAAGCCTGCTTGCGACTTTGGTAATGATAATGTCGGTAATTGCCGTAGGAGATAAGAAGAGTCACACCGTAATAGCATTAATTTTGGCGGCTCCCTGGTTTTTACTCTTATTATTAAAATTCCCCTTTATTCCTGTCGACAATTCTATCTTGATAAAAGACGAGATATTATTCGCATTTCTACTTTTTGCCTACACAACATACAGAATATTCATACATATAATTAAAAGTAGGGACATAACTACTGAGATACTTTCTGCTTCAATATGTGTTTATTTATTGATAGGGCTCACCTGGGCTACCTTGTATGTAATAATTAACATGTTTTATCCAGGTTCATTTATAGATACGGATGGCACAGCTGTTCAGGACGGCCCTGATTTTCTTTTCTTCAGCTATGTAACTCTCACTACTGTCGGATATGGGAATATTGAAGCAATTACAGATCAAGCGCGCTCACTTGCGTCACTAGAAGCACTAACCGGGCAGCTATATTTAACTATAATGGTTGCAAGGTTGGTTGGGTTGCATATATCCAAGCCCAACAACACGGAGTCCGCAGCTTAGAGCTAAAGAAGCTCTAGAAAAGATAGTAAGGTGCTCGGGGTAATTAAGATTGTAGTCTATGAATAGTAAATTAATACTGTTCCTGCACTTCAAAGTCGTCATACTCAAGGAGCCATTTGCCGTTTGGGTGTTTTACCCATCTCTCTTGAAGTATAATTCCGCGCCCAATATTCATCTTCCAATCGGCCGTAAGTAAGACTGTGTTTTCATTCTCAACTGCTAATACCACGTTACTATATTCAAGTTCCCCTGCTCCGGTTTCAATAAAAGGTCTCCAAAAACCCTCTATCTCACTTATACCTTTATATGTGCCCATTGGTTTAGCATTCATAACCGCATCAGCACTATATGCCTCCACGCAACCCTTAACATTTTTATTATTAAAATCCTTTATCCACTGTTTGCTGCGCGCAAGAACTTCCGTTTCAATGTTATAAGTATCTGACATTTCAACTCCTTTATTTTTAATGTATCTGAGATATCAACCTAGGTAGTAATAGGACTAGAATTTTACCTGAATATTTACCGCCTTCCCAGATTTACAGCATAAAATTAAGGAAAGATAACAGTCTCAAAGCGGTTTCTCAATAATTTGGGTATTCTATAAATAGGATGAATGGATGATCTAATTCTCCTATTTCTAAATTTAGTAACAAAGGAGACTAATATGAGAACGGCGATTCTCTATATATCACTTTTTTTAATACTATTCTCAACAGCGCCAATTAACTCAAATGCCTGCACAGAGTTTAGATTAACATCAAAAGATAATTCAGTAGTAATTGGTCGCAGCATGGAATTTGCACAGAAATTAAATTCCAATGTTGTAGTTCAACCCAAAGGACAAAAAAGGATATCGAAACTTCCAGATGGAAGCGACGGTAAGAAGTGGACTTCAAAATACGGAGTCATATATCTTGATGGCTTTGGTCTGGATATAGCTACAGACGGATTTAACGAAGTTGGTCTTTCAGTGGGGGAATTATATTTTCCGGGGGAGGCGAAGTTTGCCGAGGCTCCTAAGAAAAAGAATTCCAAGGCTATTTCAAATTTAGACCTCCCGCTATACATTTTGCAAAACTTTGCAACAATTGAAGAGGTCAGGAAGGAACTACCTAAATTAATAGTTTGGGGAGAACAACTCGAAGTTCTCAACAACATAGTTGTCCCCGTGCACTATGCTGTATATCAAGCAGATGGACAAGGAATAATAGTAGAGTACACAGATGAAGGACTTAACGTATTTGACAGTGTAGGAGTTATGACGAATTCGCCGAAATACGATTGGCATGTCACCAACCTGAGAAACTACGTTGATTTGAATTCAGAGAATGTACCTCCTGCTGTAATAGACGGCATCAGCTTTGCCGGCACTGGTCAGGGAACGGGTCTTAAAGGTATCCCTGGCGACCCGACACCTACATCACGTTTTGTAAGGGCCGCTGCTATGGCTTATCTATCTGAGAAAGGTGAAACTGCCGGTGATATTGTAAATCTGTCAGAGCATATCCTTAACAACGTAGACATACCCATAGGGCTGGTTAGAGACTTTGAAAATGGAGAGACTTTCCACGATTACACACAGTGGGTTGTTATAAAAGACCTTACAAACAAGATTCTCTATTACCGCTCTTATGAAAATATGTCACTAAGATCTGTGGATATGAACAAGCTTGATATGAGCGCAAAGGGAAAAAGACTAAAATTCCCTGTACATGGCATGGGATCAGGAGTTGTAGATATTACTGATGAATTGAAAGTAGATGAATAATCTTTATTAACATCCAAGAATCCAACCTCTGTCTAGAGCTCGCAAAACAAATGCGGGCTTTAGGCGGAATCTAGAGAAGAAACCCCTCCCCTTTTTATATAAACCTCACATCCCTCAGATGTAACCGGAGCATGTTCAGATCCTGCTGGATACCTGAGCCATGTCATCTCGCCATGAGACCCGAATTCATCCTGCATACTTCCTTTCAAGATGAGAATCTCTGCCCCATCTGGGTAAGATAATTTTCCGGGCGAAGCGCCACTTCCCCACTTTTGAAGACTTGTTTCCTCAGGATATCCGTGTTCTGAATAGAGCATCTTTATAGATATTCCTGGCACAGTTGATTCAATCCATTGTTTATTCTGAGATTCGACCACAATCTGACTTCTACTTTCCCCAGGGTACTGTCTAAGCTTAACGAATATGACGCCGCCGTCTTTTGAAAACGGGGTGTGCTCATATCCCTCAGGGTTAAGAAGATAAGTGCCTGCTGTAAAGTCCCCACGCTCATCTGAAAAAGTCCCGGCGAGCACTAGTATCTCCTCTCCACCAGGATGAGGGTGCGCATGAAAATCAGCATTCGCTTCGTACATCACCAAAGATGTAACCTGACCTGCCTCACTTGGCCCTACTAGATGAAGCCTTTTCCTCCAAACACTACCGCTTGGACTCTCCTGCCACTTCATAGAGTTTGTATCCACAGATACAAATTTGGATATATCGCCATTTATATTTTCATTATTGCTCATAGAATTCCCTTAAGTCTTATTTTTAAACCTTTTTTCATCTCGAACAAAAAGCCATGCTACAAGCGCGCTTAGCAGACAAAACACAGATGATATGTACATTATCACATTAAAGCTGCTCACATAAGATATTTCAACAAGCTCTTTTATTTTGTTCTTTATCTCAGGGGCGATCCCAAGCGGTATCTTGGCATCTGCCATATTTAGATATTCCCCTTTTAGAGCAATCTGAATTTCTTCAGGGACATCATGAATATCCATCCCATTATTCATCCCGGAACTAAACAGATACAGCATTACTATGCCCAGAAGCGCAATTGCAATTAGTCCCGACACTCTTGCAACAGCGCTATTAATCCCTGAGGCCGTTCCTGAATATGTGGTGTCCACCGCATTCATGACAGCAGTTGTTTGAGGTGCCACGCTCAATGCTAGACCTAGCCCTAGAACAAACATCCCTGGGAAAAATGTGTAGAAGTAATTTCCTTCCCCGCTTAACAATGCAAATAAGACATAACCCACCGCTTGAATGAGAGATCCAATTACAAGAGGATATTTTGCTCCGTATTTATCCACCAATCCTCCAGACCAACGGGAGAAAACAAATAGCAGAATTATTATCGGCAGAAACGAAGCGCCTGCCCCCGTGGGGGTATAATCAAAGACTTGAATTTCCGCAAATGGCAAAAAGAACAACGCTCCACCCAACGGTGCGTACATCAGAAAAGATAGCAAATTTACTCCGCTAAATGTTTTGGACTTAAAAAGTTTTAGAGGCATCATCGGAGCCTCTACTTTATTCTCTACTATGATGAAGGCTACGAGTAAAGCCACACCAAGTATAAGGGACCCAAAAACTGTGGGATCAGAGAATCCCAAAGCTGCGGATTCAATAAGTCCATAGATTATTCCTCCGAGCCCGAGTGTTACAAGGATAGCTCCCAGGTAATCGATCTTACACTTAGCAAGCTCACCTTTTGATTCCGGTACTTTTAAGAACAGAACAACCAAAACCACAATTGCTATTGGGATGTTCATAAAAAATATCCATCGCCACGATACTTCTTCTATTAACCATCCCCCAAGCACAGGTCCAACAGCAGTAGTGATTGCTGAGAATGCAGACCAGGTGCCTATAGCTTTGCCTCTCTCAGATTCATCGAAGTACACTGTTATTATTGCAAGACTACCGGGGATCATTAAAGCGCCACCAATCCCTTGAAGTACTCTGAAACCAATAAGCTCAGTTACATTCTCTGAAATTCCGCATAAGATAGAAGAAACCGCAAATAGGGCTATCCCTATCCCGAAGATCAACTTTCTACCGTAGCGGTCACCCAGAGCGCCCCCTACAAGAATCAATGAAGCAAGGAATAAAGAGTAAGCCTCGATTACCCACTGCATATCGGAAATTGTGGCATCTAACTGTGCCTGGAGCACAGGCAGTGCTACATTCACGGCTGTGCTGTCTATATATGCCATGCTTGAGCCTAGTATCGTAGCAGCCAGCACCCAGTGGCCGGTCACTTTCTTAGATTTTGCTTTAACTGAATCAGACTCAACTACAGGGAGGGCTGATGGAGGTTTACCTATGATTCCCATGACTAAGGACTAATTAACACTAAATGACTATAAAAGTAAATATCCCCAGCTTATAACAGCCAAAGCCGATTTATATAGAAATTCCCTGCAGTATGAAAAGTCTTTAGCTAGTACTTCTATGTCAATAATATGATAGGATTTATACAGCCTTAAGTGGTATAATTCAAATCAGCAGGCTCATATGATGACAGGAAAACTAAAAATTCATCCACTTTTAGCTTTAGCGTGCGTTGTTATAATCATAGCGGGCATGCAGGCTATAGCTCCTGTATTAAATCTATTTTTAGTTGCTCTTCTACTCGCCGTAAGCATTATGCCATTGGTTGCATGGCAACTTAACAGAGGCTGGCCCAAAGCAGTTGCTCTAGGTCTTACAATACTCTTTATAATAGTTGTTGGTGCATTTCTTACTTCCATATTAGGGCTTGCGATTAATAATATGGCAGAAAAAGCTCCATTTTATCAAGACCGAATATCTGATTTATACCAATCAGGACTAAAATATATAGGAACTAAGGGAATTAACATTGATGATATACAAAGCTTTGAGCTCTTTAGCCCGGACAAGCTTTTTTCAATCGGTACGACTTTTATTGAAGGCATCCTCTCAACATTTGGCAACTTCTTTTTTGTGCTACTACTGATGATTTTTATACTTATTGAGTTTTCACAGATTCAACTGAAGGCTGCACGCAGAGAATACGAAGAAGATTCATGGCAATTAAGATTGAGTGAAATAGCAAACGACTTGAAAAAATATGTTTCGATAACTGCACTATCGGGTCTCATGGCTGCAGTATCCAACACTATTCTTCTTCTTGCCGTAGGAGTAGATTTTGCAATTATGTGGGGATTTCTATCTTTTCTATTCAGCTTCATACCCAACCTGGGCTTTATATTGAGTGTTGTACCACCAGCCTTAATAGCACTCCTGGAATATGGATGGCCTCAGTGCCTTATTGTGGTCATAGGGTTTATAGTTATTAACAGTCTCATAGACAATGTATTGAAGCCTAAGTTTTTAGGACAGGAATTTAATATATCCATACTAATGGTATTCGTATCACTCCTATTTTGGGGTTGGGTACTAGGACCAATAGGAGCTATACTGGGAGTTCCTATGACTATGGCAGTTAAGAAAATCATAGTATTTATGAATAAAGACATAGACAGAGAAGACCACTTCCCTATACCGCAAAACCAAACCAAGATCGATGACTAGCCCAGATTTATTCTAAGCAGCAATATAACCACACTAAACTAATATTAACAATACTGATCTCCTATTTTCTTAGTTTAAAATAATCCTGAATCCTTTCTCGTTGCATTTGCAACTAAACTAGCGAACACGAAAAAAGCGGTTCACACCACACACACAGGAGGCAGTAAAATGAAAGGTTTAGTTTTGACATCAGTTTTGTTTATAGGGCTTAGCTTTCAGCTACTATCACATGAAGAGACTAGCGTTTTCTACTATCAGATTCCTGCCCAAAGCTCAGAAGTAAATTTTGATGTAAATACTGATGCCTGTGGCGGTTATCTCGCTCAAAGCCTCTCTGATATATTTCATGTTCAAAACACATATGAATCTGAATCATCAGATATAACGTATAAAGATACATACTATGCTTTCGAATTAGCTTTGGACACTGGAAACACTGTCTAAGCTTGGCTTACTAAAGTAGTTAGCTTGCGCGGATAAAATCCGTTAGAATGTGAGCGCATACTATGCGCCAACGCCATACCATCCTCCATCCGACCAAAAGCCTGGCGAGCCTAACCGCTCCCCGGGCTTTTTCTATATCAAAGGGATATAATTCTCATTGAAAAGAAGTAAAATTAATCCATCCACTCTACACTCCACAAACGTACTACTTAATATATAATGTATTATATTATTATGATGGTACTTCAGGAGGATTAGGATGAAATTCACAACTGCTACAAAGCTTTTCTCTCTATTATTTCTTGCTTCGTTTATGCCTTTATTAATGAATGCAGAAAGCAATACTGCTTACGCTCAATCCACACACACAATTACAATCAATAACAACTGTTCAGACACCATACATGTGGGTGCTAATCCGCCGGTCCAATCAGTATCTGTTGGCGGTGCAAGTCAAACCACACTAGGTGGATGGGAAATGGCCACTAATACAACTGCAACAGTTCAGGTGCCGCTCGGCTACAATAGCGGAAGATTCTGGGCAAGAACGGGATGCAATTTTAATTCAGCAGGTACATGTGACAATCAAACAGTCAAAGTAAACGGTACGGATTATATAATTGCCAACTGCTGTGACACTGGAGGCTGTACTAACTCAGGTGGAGACTTCGCTCTTGACTGTGTTAACACAGGACTTCCCCCGGCAACGCTTGCTGAAATTACTTTCGTACAAAACGGACAGGACAGCTATGATGTAAGCATGGTCGATGGCGGTAATGTTTCTGTAGACATGATTCCTGATTCAAGCACGTATGACTGCACAAATAATGGAAACTGTATTTTTACTGGAAACCTACCCGGAAAAAACAGTTCAGCCTGCACACAGGATTCAGACTGTTACCAACTTTTTGGTTTTGGTTATAAATGGAAGTGTGATCCAAACCTAAATATGTGTGTTAATCCTTTCTTTTGTGGAAGCCCCGGCTGCACAGATACAAAGGGATGCGCACCGGAGGGCTTAACACAATCAACATTGCCAAGCTCAACATGGGGTGGAACTACAGAATTGGCAATTGCTCAGGCTAACTGCCCCGCTGACATTCAACTTACAAATGATCAAAACCAGGGAAGTACATATGTCGGATGTTTTTCACCACAGAAATTTTGCAGAAAATCATGCAGCGCTGATGGAGACTGCGGACCTCCTTATACGTTTAATTGTGGAACAACTTCCGGATTCTGTGAAGACACAGGAGGAAGTGTATTAGGAGCAGATTGCGACACGGCAGTAGGAAATACAACCAACGAACAACTCTGGGCATGCACAGGTGTTAATGCTGGATCCTGTTTTACAACCGGAACCACAGATGCCAATTGCTGCGGTTGCCCCAACTGGGCTCCAGGGTTTCCGAACGGAGCTCCTAACGGCGCCTGCGTAGCAGGGAATAATTCCAATTGGCAGTCTGCTGCCCAACCTATTTTTTCCGCTTTCAATGACGCAAGTCCTACGGCTTACGCATTCCCATTTGATGATGCTATAAAATTATTTGCTTGCGAGGCTAAATCAGGAAGCGTTACGAACTATACAATCAACTTTTGCTGTATCAACTCAGACGGTGACAATGTTTGCGATAAAAACGACACAGATGTAGACAATGACTGCATTCCCGATAACCAGGAAATATTTGAACAGGCAGCACTTCAAACGAGAGAGCTTATTGCTGAGGATATAAACGATATTGATGGAGACGGAGTCACTAACGAGTTTGATCTTGATTCTGACAATGACGGTCTGCCGGATCTAGTAGAAGCAGGTGGAGAAGCTCTTGATCAGGACTTTAACGGAAGAGTAGATGACAATACTGATTTGGACCAAGACGGGCTTGCAGATGTTGGAGACCCTTCAGAGGGTGGAGATCCACTGGTTCCCCCTGACACAGATGGGGACGGGATTCCCGACACACTCGATATTGATTCCGACGGAGACGGCAAAACAGATTTTGAAGAGAGCGGAGGCTTTGGGGATTTAGACGGAGACGGGCTCGTTGATGATAAAACAGATGTGAATCGGGACGGGTATCTGGACATATTTGATCCTGACCATGGAGGAACTCCGCTTACTATAGTTGACTCAAACGGAGACGGACTCCCTGACAGGTTGGATGCATCAGATGGAAGCGGCGGTTGCTCGGTTGCTCCTATAGGCACTAACAACTATTCAATACTAATTTTAATGCTCATTCCGGCAATTGCCATTATGAGACAGATATTCAGAAAGAATTCATAAAAATTATAGGAATTTGAGGCTATAGGGTCTAAAACCCCTATAGTCTCAAGTCTTATTAGAAACTCTCCAAGTAACTTAGAACACTCTATATATTAAACTTTTCTAATTGATTCACAGTACAACAAAGCAAAAAGTACTTTATTTTTTGCCTCATTGAGCGCATAATATTAGATAGGTAGGGGTGCCTGAGCTAGTTTTCCGCGATCATTGTAATTGACCCTTAGCAATAGAAGGATGGGGATAAGCATCATTGAAGCACACTCAGTGCGAGGAGGCTTTATATGAGTGAGATCCAAGAGTTATCCAAATGGATGACTAGGGAAAGAAGGGATAACGATATAGAGGCTATGTTGCCCAGAATCATGGCTAGTACTACAAAAGCCAGTCGTGGCAGAATGCCGCACATTCTGGCTGGCATGATGCCTAAATGTCTTGAGACCTTACTACCCAAGTTATCAAAAGAAGACCGGGTCGAATTTGTACTACAGATGATCTCCATACTAGTAGAGAAGGGTTCTGTTCGTATGTCGGAAGAAGAGAGAGAAGAATTTGTATTACAGATTGTGGAACAAGTTAGATCCTAGAATCCGATTGACTCGGAGACAGTTTTACTCAAATCTTTAACTAGCGCACTTAAGCGTATAGTAAACCTTTATATCCAAAAGCCTAACTCTTCAATAGTTCCCACTTTGCATTAATTCTATAATAATACTATACTCACTTGCTAAAAATCACTTGCTAAAAATCATTGCCTCTTACTATGTCTGACACTCAGCTAAATGCACTTCCCCACAAAAGAACTATCATAGCAAGCACTGTTGCGATAATACTCGAATGGTATAGCTTTTCTATATTTGGTTTCTATGCACTAATTCTATCAAAGCTTTTCTTCCCTTTTGCTGATGAGACAACGGCGATATTATCGACCTTCATGATCTTTGCACTGAGTTTTCTATTCCGCCCTCTGGGCTCAGTCATTATCGCTAGCATAGGGGACAGGATTGGAAGAAAGAACGCATTTATATTGACAGTGATATTCATGACATTTCCAACAGTATTAATGGGACTATTACCAACTTATGAAAGTATCGGGATAACTGCAACAGTGCTGTTAATAATTCTTAGGATTGGCCAAGCCCTATCTGTAGGTGGAGAGCGCTCTGCAACTATATCTTTATTTACAGAACTTGCGCCGCCACATTTAAAAGGCCTCTACGGAAGCATGTCACTCTTTGGAACAACATCCGGAATACTTCTTGCATCTGCTGTCTGCGGATTGGTATCAAGCTCGATGTCTCCAGAAGAGCTTTTTTCATGGGGATGGCGAATACCGTTTCTATTAGGAGCTGCATCAGGAATAGCCGCTTTATTTCTTAGAAAAATTGTGGAGGAATCAAAGATCTTTACCAACCTGGTCGACTCAGGTGGGGTATCTAAATCACCGATCAGAGAGTCGTTGAAACAACACTGGAGAGCAGTGTTAATAGTACTTTGTGCAACTGTGATGTTTGCCGTAAGTTTTTATCTCATATTTATCTACATCATCACCTACAGCATCAGGTTTGGAAACATGTCTATCTCACAAATACTAAATATAAATACCATGAATCTCGCTATAATCACTTTATTCCTTCCGATTTCTGCTTATCTCTCTGACCGTATAGGCAGAAAGCCCTCACTAATTACAGGATGCGCGGGGATGATTGTTGTCGGCTTCTTTTTATTTACTACTTTCTCAGGCGACAGCCTTACGCATAAGATTATCGTCCAGCTCGTTGGAGGATTATTCATGGTCTTATTTGCAGGGGCCTTTGCCCCGTTTATGGTAGAGTCATTTCCAACAAGGGTAAGAATGAGCGGAATATCTTTGGGTAACGTAATCGGATTCTCCGTGTTTGGCGGATCAGCTCCGCTAGTGGCCTCTTATTTGATTTCAAGCACAGGGATTATCAATGCACCAGGAATTTATCTCGCTATTTGTTCAGTAATATCTCTTATTGCAGTAATTACTATTAAAGAGACTTATAAAAACAAGCTCATGTAACTTGTGACTTAGTCCTCTCCTCGTACTCTTCAATAGTTATTATCTTAAGTTTGTATCTCGGATCATAACTCTTTGTGCAGTTGCTGCAGGAATAGGTTCTTCTGACTCGCCTATAGAAATGTGTCGCTTTACTACAGACAGGACATACACCAACATAATTTCCCTCCGGCATGTTGAGGCCCTCCCCCGTTGCGCAGCGTTTGGGTTCACACCCAACCTTTAGAGCAAAACTTTTCCAGACTCTATCGTGATTGGTCTTTCCCGTTTCCAGAAAGTGTAGGGCATGCGCAATCTCATGCAGCAGCGTATCTCTCATTACTGGAAGGGAATTCGTTTCCATAAAAGCCCTGGAGATAGAGATTATCTTCTTACGAGGTCTGCAATATCCCAGATGCCTCTTTTGATTTGAAAACTTAATCTCCCAGTTCTCTAGGTTCCACTTCTCTTTCTGAATATCCCATTCTTTTATTAGTTCTTCACGTGAAGTCATTTTAAATCCTGGATCCGTTTTGTCATTTCTAATATATCTTACTGGATAAAGAAAAATTCTATAGATTGATTATAATGATTATTACAAAATGATTGAGAAGACCTACTTTTTTGTAATCTCCATCCCGAGAGATCAGATAATTGAATACACTACTAAGCTCAATTCTTATATCTCCAAACTTTTCAATAAACAATACCCCTGTACACTTAAACCTCTTGAAGTTAGGGAGAAGGATGTATTGGCTAAAATTATTATTGAGACCACAGAGGAAAATATAAGAATTTTCGCCGATAGGTTTTTTGACAAAAAATACGAGTTTACCAAACGTGATGACGATGAGATCGAAATCACTCAAAAAGACCCGGATATAGAAACAGATGCTGACGATCATGGCTTAAGACATTAATAAGCTAAAAAAACCACCTATCATTTAAACTCTATAAGTACCGTAACCATCTGTAATTGCTGATAACAAGCAAATCAATCTCAAGTTTTTAATATTTTTTTATATTCTCTGCATCCTTTATAGTTGCAATTGCAACTAATATGGTGAGTACAAAAAATTAGGCGTTCTTGAGACGCTAAAACAGGAGGCAGTAAAATGAGAAAATTAATTTTAGCAGGTGCGTTAGTAGTAGGACTTAGCATTCCAGCAGTATCACAAGCAGAGGTAAATGCTTTTGGTGTTCAGCTACCGGTACAGAGTTCAGAAGTAAGCGATAACATCAGAGGCGGTTATGTGGCATCAAGCTCTGCAGACACTCTAGTGGTACAAAGCTTACAGTCTGAAAAGGTAAGCGCCGGAAATCATGTAGCAAGCAGTGCTGCAGATTCCTTTGTGGTGCAAAAACTAAGGAATTCTTAAGCGAATCAGAAGTAGATTTATAAGTACAAATAAATACGGGACAAACCCGATATAAAGGAGACAGTAAAATGAAAAAATTATTAATCGCAGGAGCATTAGTAGTAGGACTTAGCTTTCCACTTTCCTCTCAAGCTGAGATCAGCGCATTCGGAGTACAGATTCCGGCAGAAAAAGCCGAGGTAAGCAATAACATTAATGGTGGCTACGTAGCCCAGAATCTAGGCGATACATTCCAGGTACAGAAGCTTCAGAATTCAAGTGAAGCAGCATCTACAAACTCAGTAGATAGCAACACCTACTATGTATTCGGAGTAGAACTGGGCGGTGACAATGCATCATAATAAAAACCAGACAATCCTCCACCCAACCAGAAGCTCGGTGATTAAATTCACTGGGCTTCTGGTTTTCTAGGAATATTTAAAAACCCATATCTAATCAGTTTAGAATGTATAAGTAATTTTATTTTTGAAAATTGACACTTGACAGACAATATGACCAGTCATATATTATTATCATGGCTAGAACAACACAAAATGAAGGCCTTAGGAACAAATTGCTGGACCAAGGCGTTGCTATCTTTATGCAACAGGGGTACCACGGTACAGGGATCCAGGAAATTGTTGATAAAGTTGGAATACCTAAAGGATCATTCTATAACTACTTTAAAAGCAAGGAAGACTTCGGCTCCGAAGCGATCATACATTATTCAGATGAATTTAAAGAATTCCTTAGCTCTGTCTTGGAAACTTCAAAAAAAGATACATTGCTGGGGCTAAATCAATTCTTCGATAACTTAATCGACCTGTTTGACGAAAAAGACTGTAGGGACGGTTGTTTAATCGGCAATTTTGCTGCAGAAATTAGCGATAGCAGTAATGTTGGAAGAGAGACTATGTCTAAGTGTATTGGAGAATGGAAAGACATAATAAAAGAAGTCATGATTAGAGGGCAGGAGAAAAAAGTAATCAGAGATGATATATCCCCTGATGAGATTGCCGACTTCTTATTAAACTTTCTTGAGGGGTCATTAATAAGAATGAAAATTGAAGCTAATACAGATTCACTTAGACAAATGAAGAAAACTTTTCTAGATTATGCTCTAAAAAAGTAGGATTATATATTTTTTTGAATCTTTTTAAGACGACTGGTCATCTTATTAAAAGCAAAACAAAATACAGGAGGCATTAATAATGTCATTTAAAGATAAAGTAGTATTGATTTCAGGATCAGGCAGCGGAATCGGAAAAGAGGCAGCTTACGCATTTCTCTCACAGGGTGCCAACTTAGTAGTAAACGGAAGAAGAGAGGCCGTATTGGCTGAAGCCTATAAGGATTATAACGGCACAGTGAAATTTGCCCCTGGAGATATAGGCAACCCGGAGACTGCCAGGAGAATGGTCGACACTGCTGTCAAAGAATTTGGCGGAGTTGATATTGTTATCAATAACGCTGGCATTTTTTCTCCAAAACCATTTTTAGATGAAACAGTAGAAGGCCTAAACAGTTATATAGATATTATTCTTAAGGGGACATTTTATCTATCTCAAGCTGCAATACCCGAGATTCAAAAGAGAGGTGGCGGAGCGATAGTTAATATTGGCTCGATGTGGGCAACACAGGCCGTTGAAGCAACCCCATCCAGTGCTTATTCTGCAGCCAAAGGCGGTGTCCACACTCTAACCAGAAATCTGGCTATCGAATTTGCTAAGAACAATATTCGAGTTAATGCGGTGGCACCTGCTGTTGTGGAAACACCTGTATACGGAAGCTTCATCCCTGAGGACCAGGTGTCAGATGTACTAGCAAGCTTTAATGGATTCCATCCTCTCGGACGTATTGGGCAACCAAAGGATGTGGTTTCAGCTATAACCTACCTTGCTAGCGATGAAGCGGGTTGGATTACGGGGGCTATACTTCCTGTAGACGGTGGAGTCACTGCAGGTAGGAACGTACAATAAACTACAAAAATATATAGTGGGTGTAGAATCACACTACACCCACTAATTTCTAGAATTATTAATCCCCTACAGCTTCAGCGCCTGGAAATGGGGGCAGAACACAGCAGTAGAAAACGCCATTTGAAGAATAGCATTTTTCATCTTTACTAGGACATGGAGAAGCCGGGCTGCATGGGTCTGAAGAACAAGCACCTTGAGGCTCCGGAAGCTGGACCTCTTCCTCATCAATTGCAGATGCAATCGAGATAGAGAATGAAAGTAGCGCAACTAATAAAGCAATAAAAATGAACGAAGTAAATTTTTCTATCTGAATCGTCATTTATTTTCTCCTAAGTTAAGGGAAGAACTATATAAAGTTTAAACCCGGAAATATTCAATATCAAACACTAAGAGTTATTAGGTAGTAATAGAGATTTCATATCCCATAATGGTCTTTGCATCAGTTCCGCGGAAAGAACCTGCAACGGGGGAGGCCTGTAAAGGAGTCGCACCTGAAGCAACAGCTACATGTTGGTCGGCAACTGCAATGCCTAGTGTGGGATCATAACCTCTCCACCCGCCTCCGGGCAAAAAAACCTCAGCCCATGCGTGAAGATCGTTATGCTTATTATTTAAATCACCCTCAGTGTATCCGCTTACAAATCTGGCGGCAAAACCCATACTCCTGCAAACTTCAGCAAAAAGCACCACAAAATCCCGACACGTCCCTTTCATAGTATCCAGACTTTCCTCGGGTTCTTGAGCAGGACCGTCTTCTCTCACCTTATATTCGAAATTCTCGTTAATATGAGAGGTTAAAGATGATAGAAAATTTTGAGAACTATTTTCCGATTCTAACAAGATTTTTGCCACAAAGCCTTCAAACTTATCTCCAAACTCTGAAGAAGGCATTCTATAAGGCTCCAGAACCGATTCATCTGAACTGTTGTATTCCATAGGTAAGCGGTGCGCTCTATCTGAGGCAAGTATATAATCAAACGGATTAACACGGAAGGTTTCAACTTCAGATCTTGTTACGATTGTAAGAGAATCCGTCAGTTTTTGAAACCAGAGAAATATAGAGTCGCCCCCAATATCAACAATCTTGGTTCTTCCTGTAGGTGTGGGGCTAACATCAATCTCAAAGTTTTTAAGTGTCTGAGAGCAGTCTGATCTTGGGCATAGTCTAACGATGTGAGGTTCTAAGAAAACCTCCTTACTAAAATAATACTTAGTTGTGTGTTCAATCTTGTATAACATTTTTTATCGGGATCGGACTATCCTCCAGTTTAGAGAATACACCTTCTATCCAGTCATGTGGAAGCTCTCTTATGGCTTCTCTTATAATTTTCTGCCACCACTCGGATATTTCCATAAGCTCCTTAGCATTATAGCGATATTCAACAATATTGTAAGTGTCGGCCTGATAAAGTACCACGTCTATTGGAAAATCTACATCGACAGCACTGGTCCTAGTTGCATCAAAGGCAAGATAGCCAATCTTGAGTGCCATATCCATATTGAGATCATAAGAAAGAGCTCTGTCCATTATAGGCTTTCCGTAACTCGACTCTCCTATAAGGTAATAAGGAGTCCCTTGGCTAACCTCGACCCAATTGCCCTGAGGGTAAAGCATGTAAAGCTTATGCTCTTTGTCATTCTCAAGCTGCCCCCCGATAATGGAATAGAGGTTAAAAGGAAGCCCGCTCTCTTCAAGTGCTCTTTTATCTTCATCTGCTACTCTTCTAACCTGAGCGGCAAATGCGTTCACAGCTTTGTATAATTTATCAAACTCCTGATCACGTTCTTCAAGCACCTCGTCAAAATATGTAAGCGCTTTATCTCTAACCGATCTTAAACCTGAAGTCATAAGAAACAGTGAGTGCTTTCCATACTGATGTATGGTGACTTTTCTTGCTGTAATTGATTCAGTGCCTGTAGTAACAAGGGTGTCCGCTATTCCTACCAGCCCTTTTCTAACTTTCATTCCAACACAAAATGTCATTGTGAACCCTCTATGATTTTCTTATCCTTTTCAGCTGGGCGCAGAGAGAAGAAAGTATCAAATATTGCATCCCCTACACCATTGAGCTTGGTCTGGAAACCGTCCAAAAACTCATGCAGTCCTAAAGAAATTAATTCATCAATATTAGCGTAGTCTAGATCAGAGCGCAAACGCCCCAAACGTCTCTCAGCTTTATTTGAGAAGGTTCCTATTAATGTGCCGGTAATTTCATGTAGCGAGACTTGTGCCTTAAGTAGACAATATCTTATGGATCGAGGAAAGTTCAGATCCAAAATCAAAAACAATGCCACATCTGCCGGATTAATCCGCCTAAATTCTTTCCTATACATCTCAAATGCACTTGCTGAGTTAAGAAGTGCTGCCCAGCCTATATTATCAATTGGTGTTCCCACGTCCTCAACTCTGGGTAAAAGCAGATAATATTTTACGTCAAGTATACGCGAGGTCTTATCGGCTCTCTCCAAAAGCCTTCCTAACTGGTCAAAATGCCATGATTCACCGTGTGACATCGTAGTATCAGTAGTTCCTATATAGAGATGGCTATGCATTTTGATTTGATTATAAAAATCGTATGGGGTATCTAGTGCTACACTTGCCTTTTCTGCATCCAAAAGCGAATAGTAGAAGGTATTTATCTGTGCCCACATTTCAGAAGATATTACTTCTCGGACGGTTCTGGCATTCTCTCTGGCGCTACTAACTGAGGATATAATAGAATTTGGATTATCCCTATCGAATGTCAGAAAGTTTATTACATTGTCTTTTGTTGCAACTTCATATTTTTCTTTAAACTGCTCAAAATCTCCAGAAACTATTACAAGGGGCTCCCACTGCTCTTTGTTCTCTACAGTACCGTCTAGCATAAGATGGAGGTTGACGTCTACGAATCTAGCTATATTTTCAGCCCTCTCCATATAACGCGCCATCCAGTAAATTGAATTAGCTACTCTACTCAGCATGATTATTTCTCTTCATGTTTAATCTACTGTTCATTTATTTCGATAAATTGCTTAATACCCAGGTATCTTTGCTCCCCCCACCTTGTGATGAATTGACCACGAGCGATCCTTTTTTAAGAGCTACTCTTGTAAGCCCACCTGGCATTACATATATATCTTCTCCGTATAGTATATAGGGACGAAGGTCCACATGTCGTCCTTCATAATGATCGTCATCCACTATCACGGGAACGCGCGAAAGTGATAGTGTTGGTTGGGCTATATAATTTCTCGGGTTCTCTTTTATTCTTTTGGCAAATTCACTTCTTTGTTTAGCTGTAGAATGGGTTCCCATTAACATCCCATAACCCCCAGACTCATTTGCGGGTTTTACAACCAGTTTTTCTAAATTGTTGAGTACGTATTCTCTTTCTTTATCATCCCAACATACATATGTTGGAACATTTGGAAGTATTGGATCTTCGTCCAGATAGTACTTAATGATCTTAGGTACATACGCATAAACTACTTTGTCATCAGCAATACCAGTGCCGGGTGCGTTAGCCAACGCAAGCTTGCCTGACTTATAAGCATCCATAATCCCAGGCACTCCAAGTAATGAATCCGGATTAAATGCCAAAGGATCTAAGAAGTCGTCATCAATCCTTCTGTAGATTACATCCACTCTTTCAAAACCCTTTGTTGTTCGCATATAAACAAATCCATCTTTTACTACGAGATCATTTCCTTCTACTAGTTCAACGCCTGTTTGCTGTGCAAGAAAAGAGTGCTCAAAGTATGCAGAGTTGTATATTCCCGGAGTCAGAAGAGCTATGTTTGGAGATTCAACATTGTCAGGCGCTAGGAACTGAAGCATACGGGAAAGACGATTAGGGTAATCATCAACTGGGCGTATGCTCGACTTCTCAAAAACCAGGGGAAAAGTTCTTTTTAATACCTGACGATTCTCAAGCACATAGGAAACCCCTGAAGGACACCTCAGATTATCTTCCAGCACATAGAAACGGCCGTCTGCGTCTCTAACCAGATCAGACCCTGTTATATGACACCAAATCCCCTTTGGAGGATTTAACCCCATACACTGAGGCTGGATGCATTTACTTGAATATAATATATCTTTAGGGATAACTCCGTCTTTAATAATCTTTTGGTCGTGGTAAACATCATCTATAAAAAGATTGAGTGCGAAGATACGTTGTTTGAGACCTTTTTCAATATGCTCCCAATCACCGGGTTCTATGATCCTTGGCAGAATATCAAAAGGAAATATTTTCTCTATCCCGGATTCATCACTATATACAGTGAATGTGACACCCATATTAAAAAGGGCCGCTTCTGCGGCCTTCTGTCTTCTAAGTATTTCACCTTTTGGAAATGACTTCAGGCGGTCTATAAGTATTTTAGTTCCTGGACGTGGCTTTCCTTTACTTTTGAAAAGTTCATCATAAAAACCATCAGGATTGTAATTATCAAAGTCCATTTTCAACAACTATATTAACACTCTTTTTAAATTTTGTCTTCTCAGATATCATCCTCTCTTGCACTCAAGCCAAATACATCTTTAAACAACAAATACATACTTCAAACAAAACCAGAAAGTTTATGAAAATCTTATTTATGCACCCCGGATCTCTTAAGGCTCTTTAGAGGATAGGATAAACATAATCCGGGGCTTGGTTAAAGGTGCATTATTATTGCTAAAATTAAATAATAGATGGGGGCTGGAATGTCCCTATTCCGGCCTCCATCTATAAAAGGAGATAAGTATAGAAATGAGCTCACCATTTCTTCTTACAAATAGAATAAATGCAACTAACGTGCCAACTTGGATTAGATAGAAAAAGTTGTTTGTTATATGGGCATTAGAGATTTTGGAGTATTCAGTATCGGCATGCTAAAGAATTAAGTGCTTACGAACCAGACACATAATCCTAAATTATAGGCATTGGGGAGGGTGATTTGTATAAAAGGGATATATATAGGGATATATATAGTACAAATATCTACCAGGGTGATTTGGCTAATCACCCTGGTAGCAAGTTTATTTTAAAGATGTTGTTGATAAATACAGAATTCTAAAACCTAACCACCCTCATCTTTTCTTACGATCTGAGGAACGATGTTGCTTGTGCGGCAGGTTTCAATATCCACAGCCTGAAGTTCCAACTGAAACTCTAGATCACCAAATGTTGGGATGTAGAATATATGTGTTGCAACCCCTAAATCATTGGCTCTCTTAATTGCTAGAATTCTGGGGTTCCTGAGTCCGAGCTCTAATCCGTTGCAAACTCGTCCACCAACCCTGAAGCTTCCTCTTCTCTGAGACCATATGAATGCTACATTCCTACCAGGTGTTGCAGCTTCAACGGATATAGAATTAATGTTATCGTCAATTGCAGGGAACACTGGGTTAAGAACAAAGTCTGAGAGAATACATGTCGCTATACATACTGAGTCCTCATTCACTGTTATTGATGTGTCAGGATTGAGATCATTACAATCTCCAGTCCAATCAACGAAAATGGAATTTGGATCTGGTGTCACGGTTAGATCTACGGTCACTCCCGGTGGATTAAAGGTCTCTGTACAATCTCCTTCGCAATTAATTACATTAGGGGAACTGGTCACTGTGCAACTACCTGATCCTTGTAGTATCACATCCAATGTTACGGCTGTTAGTGGGATGACATCAAAGCTTGCAATACAGCTTATATCCATATTCATTGTTAAGTCTAGAACTGGATTGGTTGGGTCTCCTGTGCATGCTGCGTCTCCGCTCCAGCCTGTGAAGAAGGAGCCGGGCTGAGGCGCTGCTGTTAGGGTTACCATACTACCAGGGACGTAAGTTTCATCACAGTCCGTTTGTCCAGTGTTGCTACAATCTATTTGGTCTACAGGAGTACTTGTAACTCCACCTTGGCCTGCGCCTTGTATCGTTACATCCAGAGTTACGAGTAATTCAAAGGTTGCTATACAGCTAATATCCATATTCATTGTTAAGTCTAGAACTGGATTGGTTGGGTCTCCTGTGCATGCTGCGTCTCCGCTCCAGCCTGTGAAGAAGGAGCCGGACTGAGGCGCTGCTGTTAGGGTTACCATATTGCCAGGGACGTAAGTTTCATCACAGTCCGTTTGTCCAGTGTTGCTACAATCTATTTGACCAGTAGGCGTGCTGGCAACTCCGCCTTGACCTGCGCCTTGGATCTCTACATTCAGTGTTACGAGTAATTCAAAGGTTGCTATACAGCTAATATCCATATTCATTGTTAAGTCTAGAACTGGATTGGTTGGGTCTCCTGTGCATGCTGCGTCTCCGCTCCAGCCTGTGAAGAAGGAGCCGGACTGAGGCGCTGCTGTTAGGGTAACCGTATCCCCAAAACCGTAGATCTCATCACAATCCATTGTTCCAGTAGAGTTACAGTCTATTAACGTATCAGATGCTGTTACTCCACCTTCTCCTGCGCCTTGGATCTCTACATTCAGTGTTACAGGTATAACGTCAAATACTGCTATACAATTGATATCCATATCCATTGCTAGCATTAATAAAGGATTGGTAGGGTCTCCAGTACATGCAGCATCTCCGCTCCATGTTGTGAATGTTGATCCGACTTCAGGTGTAGCAGTCAGTGTAACGTTCTCCCCATTATCGTAGACTTCGTCACAGTCCATGTTACCCGCTGATCTGCAGTCAATCTCACCAGAAGCATCACTTGCTACACTACCTGCGCCTGTGCCCTGAATCTCTACCGTTAGTGTTACGGGCAATAGATCAAATGTTGCTATGCATACAGAGCTTACGTTTAAAGTTATTGTTGTATCATTCATAGCGGTGGCTGGACAATCTCCGCTCCAGCCTACGAAAACTGAGCCCAGATCAGGAGTAGCAGTTAAAGTGACCGATGTACCAGGGCTGTATACTTCTGCACAGTCCATATTACCGGTTGAAGAGCAATCTATTTCCCCGGGAGTCCCAGTTACAGCAGATCCTGTACCGGCTCCTTGAAGTATTACAGTAAGTGAAACCAATCCTCCGAATCCAGTTTCATTTAGAAATGTACAAAACGCAGCATCCTCATCATTCACAATATCAACTGATATAAGTGGACCCATTTCAGTCGTAGTAGCTGAACCAAAGCATGTAATCTGATCCAAAAAGAATCCCATACTGTTAGGATCTTCAATGGTCTCATTAACCGTGTAAGTTCCCACAGGCAAGAGACATTCGGCTGTCGATTCGCCATCATCCAAAGTGAACATTCCGCTCAAATCACAGCCATACTCGGGGAGGAGAGTAGCGCCACCCTGAAACCCAAATCCCGTCGCCCCTGAGGGATTAGATACTTTTGTAATAACAATATTTCCTAAGGGTTGAAGCTCAAAAGCACCTATATCGCACATAGGTATGCCTATATCAGTCCAGTCAAAAGGTCTTGGAAATGGCCTACCATCTGTAGTAATTGGAGGGCCTACAGCAGGACCACGAAGATCTTCAAACATTTCTGGAGAATTGACACCTGAACCCGCATCCTTTTGGTATTCTTCCAACATATCATAATATTCATTATCATCATGTGTGATTATGTCACCTTCATAATCTATTGCTTTAAACAAACCATCCCCAATATGATCTAAAAACAGCGGTTCAAAAGATAACAGGGAGTTAAAGGGATAAGTTTCTGAATTATTAACCCGATAAAAGATGCTTTCATCAGGTTTGAGGAAATCATCAAATCTTCTACCAACGACCTGATCGAACCTATTACACTGACCATCAGGAACACCATCAATAGCAGGATTAGGAGCTAGGGGGGCCATATCTCTGGTATCTATAAGCGAGTGTGATAATGTTAGACCACCATTATTTTGAAGCGGTCCCAACATCTTAGTGGCTATAAAATCAGGGTTGAAAAGAACTGAGCAGGCATCCCCACCGGGAGAACCTAGTGGTATACCATTGTCTGTGATATTAACATTAACCAACTGAAAATCGGGAACGCCAGAGCCTTCAAATTCTCCACAATTTGAAGATGCGAATGAAGTTCCATCCGAACCCCCAATTATGGTTACACCCTCAGTACGACCATAAAAATTGCCGGCAATAATAGTATTGTTAAGCCGTGTTTCAGTACTATTTCCGTGCTGTAATATCCCAGCACCCGCAAACTCTGAGCCTGCCGGACCTGTAACTTGATTGAAAACAATTGTAGAGGCTTCGATAGTTTCACTTCCATCATCAACTGAATATATTGCTGCACCCAGGGCTCTAGGAGTTCCAGAACCTTCAATAGATTCTACGACATTTTCAGATATAGTTGCATTTAAAAAAATAGAAATGTGATCAGATTTATGTATCGCCCCGCCCGTTGCAAGATGACCTCTGGCAGTATTACGAGATATAGTAGAGTTGATATAATTATGAGCAAAAAGTACTGTCATAATTCCTACGAATCCTCTTTCACCGTGTATAGCACCTCCAGAACCTTCTTCAACACCATCCGCAGTATTATCTATTATTATACTATCTGTAAAGGACAAGTTAGCCTCAAACGTATATGCAACTCCACCTTGAGCGATATTCCCTTGGGCAGTATTATTTATAAATTGAGTTCTATTAATATTCAAACTAGGTGGTGAAACAGAATCTGATCTAGCATATATAGCTCCCCCACGAGCAGTAGCTAGTGAAACCGAGGAATTACCTTCCAGCCTACTATCAGCTATTGTTACTATTGGACCAGCGCCACTACTAAAGTCTATTGCGCCACCAAAACTATCGCCAGTTAGATTAATAGTCTGATTATTTAGAAATTCACATCTGTCTGCTCTAAAACCCGTTGAAGTAAATACAGCTCCGCCGCCGCCGTCCGCATCGCCGCCCGATATGTTGTTAGACATTATACAATCAGCAATAAAAAGTAGTGATGCCGTATTATGTATTCCTCCCCCTTTTTGCCCCCCAACACCGGCATTTCCCCTAACATCTCCATCTTGAATTGTAAGATCTGTAATAAAGATAATTGAACCGGTAGTTTCTGTACGAAATATTCTTGAGTTGTTATTACCACTTATAATAAGGTCAGTTTTACCACTACCGGTTATTCTCAAGGATTTGTCAATAACTATTTCACCTGAGGTTAGTGTAATTGTATGAGGAGGGGCTCCTAAACCACTCAGGTCAAAATCTATAGTCCCATTTGGGGCAGAATCAATAACGGCCTGCCTTAGTGAACCGGGGCCGCTATCCGCTGTGCTTGTTACAGTGATTTGTGCAAAAGATATTGAAGGAATTAAAAACAGAAGAAGAACAGAAAATACCAGAGAACACCAAGTTAAATTTTTCATTTCATCCAACCTCCTCAGGTTTGAACATCTATCAAGTGCACTATTGGATTAATTGAAATTGTCTATTATCAGCATTGCTAGCTAATTATTTAATGCACTAATGAATAACTATAGCATAGGATTATGCAGAAGGTAAATATTTACAGTATAATACATCTATAATTATTTTTAACTATGAATTATAGTAATTCAAGAATAAGCGGGCGCGGAGATCATTTTGCTTGTCCACTCTCAATCTTTTCTTATGATCTGAGGCACGATGTTGCTTACTCTGCAATTTTCAATATCTACAGCCTGAAGCTGCACCTGAAACTCAAAATCACCGAACAATGGTATGTAGAAGATATAAGTCGCCACAGCAAATTCATTTGCTGAAACGATGGCTAGTAAGTTTGGGTTGCTTATTCCTAGTTCAAGCCCGTTGCAAGTAGGGCCTCCAACAACGTAACTCCCTGTTGCCTTAGCCCACAAAAAGGCAACACTTCCTTCAGGGGCAGCATTCTGAGCTGTTATGGAATTAATATTGTCAGCTAAAGCAGGAAAAATCGGATTTAACACAAAATCTGCTAAGATAAACTCAGCTATACAAAGAGAATCATCTAGCATCAGAATCGAAGTGGTAGGATTAGTTCCTGAACAATCTCCGGTCCACTCTAAAAATGCAGAGCCCGGATTTGGGAGAGCCGTCAGAGTCACAACTGTTTGATATTGATATACTTCAGTGCAGTCATTTACCATGCTTCCGCAATCTATACCCACGGGCATACTTGTAACAACTCCAGATCCTTCACCTATTATTTCAACATCTAGAGTTATATCATCTCCATAAAGATATGCAGCTCCTGTAAATGTCCCAGCTGCTCCGTCAACCCCGTTTGCGCCAACAATGAGTTGGTTTCCGTCTATTGATGTTTCAACTCCGAACATATCCCCCGGCATGCCGTTTGACGCAGTAATAATTTGTGTTTCAGACCACATTCCCATAGCGTCCCTTTCATATACAAAAACCCTGCCGTTATTACTTGCAAGAAGCGCTGCACTGACAATAGCTATTTCGCCCGAGATAGAAACATTACTTCCGTAAAATTCTCCCATAACAGGAATGTTCGCAGTTAATACATCGACCTCACTCCACATATTTGTCATAGAATCTCTTTCGAAGATATAAGCTTTCCCTGTATTCATATCAAACTGTGAAGCCCCAATAACCATATTGTCACCATCAAAATCCACATCCACACCAAATGAATCGCCCGCCACACTATCTGACCCTGTTAATATCTGAAGTTCGTTCCACACTCCTAACATATCTCTTTCATATATATAAACTTCACCGGCAAGAACAGGCATTGCATCAATTCTGCTGGGAGCCCCAATAGCTGCAGTATCACCCTGAAAATTAAGTTTAAATCCGAACTGAAGTAAAGGCGCACCACCATTAGGTATTAATATTTGAACCTCATTCCACATATTTGCCATATCCCTCTCGTATACATAAACCCTGCCCTCTCCAGAAAATGCCAAATTCGCTCCAACCATTGCGACCCCAGAGCTTTCCTCAATCGAACACGCAATACCAAAGAAATCTGAAGGGGCTCCAGTGCTTCCAGTGATGTTATCAACTTCAGTCCAGATATTCGTCATTGTATCTCTTTCAAATATATATGCGTCCCCCTGAAGTGCTGAAAATATATTTAGTGATCCTACAATCGCAGTATCACCGTCTATGTGAACACAGTTGCCGAAGAAATCCCCGACACCGCTAGCTGTTAAAATCTGAGTTTCGGACCAAAAACCAGTGCTATTATCTCTTTCAAATATATAAGCCTGTCCAGCAAATGCATCGGCATGAATTGCTCCAACCAAAGCTGTGTTTCCGGAAATCGATACTGTACCGCCAAATTGCCACGAGACATCCATAGGATTTACATCACTAGGAAAAATTTCCTGAACTTCAATAAAAGGATCTATTACGATTGGATAAATAGCGTTTGTATCATCTACAGTAATCTGAATTCTGGAATCCAGAAGCCTCATTTCAGAAGGTAGCTCTCTTCCATTTGAGTCATATGCAAATAAGCCTGAATATGTTAGTAGGACTTCATTTTGATTTGTATTGATAAACTTAATAGAGTTTGTATCTTCTGACTGCTTTGCTTGTAAACCATCATCTAAATCAACTGTAAACTCGAGCAATACTTCGCCTTCCAAGGTTCTAATGTAAGGGGAGCTAGCGAATGTAAAACCCTGCTCAACACCGAGAGGACTATTTACATACCATTCTGTAATATTGCCTTTGTGATATTCAACTTTGTTAGCGGAAACTCGTGTGGGGACTAATTCGCCATAGCCCAGGAGATTCATAGTCAGGCTTCTGTCATTTCTCGAAAACGTAACACCATCTTTTCCGAATCGAGTTTTTATGTCTAAAGACTCAGTATGAGACTCAAAGAACTCACCATTTTTTTCAACATGATACGAGCTATTGTTTTGTCCCAGACTTGATGCCAAGACAGGCAACATTAATTTGGGAATTTCTTGAAACTGCTGACTAAATAAATATTTGTTGTTAGTTTCATACCCCACCTTAGGGTTGAAAAATAATATAGTTAATAGTAATCCTATAAAAAGAATACCTATCGGAAGTAAATACAAGAAATGCGATCTTCTCATGACAGTCCCTCCAGCCAAACATAACATTTTCCTAGGTTTTATAACCTATTGAAACATTACCAAACTTGGCATATTCATAAATCCACCAATATGAATATTTAATCACCGATATTGAATTATAAGTTGTTATTTAATACTATAACAGTGTATTAATTTATTTCCATATAACTTATTACATATCGGAAAAAAAGGAAGAAACCATTAACCAGATAGAATACTAAAAAGAGAACTAACCATCCTCATCCTTCCTTATTGTTTGAGGAACTATATTGCTTGTACGGCAGGTCTTAACATCTACAGCTTGGAGTTCAATCTGAAACTCAAAGTCACCAGACAGTGGGATATAAAATATGTGTGTCGCAACTCCAAAATCATTTGCTCTCTTAATTGCTAGAATGTGAGGCTTCACAATTCCAAGCTCTGTTCCATTACAAACACGACCACCAACAATGAAACTCCCAGTTTGCTTACCCCATATAAATGCTACGTTTCCTCCCGGGAATGCATTTTCAGCAGATATAGAATTAACGTTATCGTCTAGTGCAGGAAATATAGGGTTAAGCACAAATTGCGATAGAACACACGTGGCTATACATGTGGAGTCCTGATTAACAGTAATCATTGTCTCTTCGTCCTGACCCGTGCAATCTCCACTCCACCCGACAAAAGTAGACACAGGGTCTGGATCTGTTGTTAGAGTGACTGTTGTGCCAGGGGTTGGATATGTTTCTGAACAATCTCCTTGATTGTCCATACAGTCTATTCCAGCTGGGGAACTCGTTACAGTACAACTACCATTTCCCTCTATTATTACATCAAGGGTTACTTCTAAAACAAATGTAGCAATACAACTTATATCAGTATTCATTAATAGAATTAATATAGGATTTAGTGGATCTCCTATACATTGAGAATCTCCGCTCCAACCTGTAAAGGTAGAACCGGGAAGTGCAGTAGCTGTTAATTCAACTATCGTGTCAAATAGGTAAGTCTCGTCACAATCCATTATTCCACTAGAATTACAATCTATGCCGGGGTTGATACTTAGAACTCCCCCCTCTCCGTTGCCTTCTATTGTTACATCGAGCATGATCATTGCTATGCCAAACTCTGCAGTACATAAAGAATCTTGTATCATTACAATAGATGTTTCTTCAAGTAGCCCTGTACAATCATCGCTCCAACCTAGGAATACCGAACCTACATCGGGAACGGCAGTAAGGGTTACAAGAGTTTGATTGTTATAGTCTTCCGTGCAGTCATTAATCATAGTTCCGCAGTCAATTCCCGCGGGCATGCTAGTAACAACCCCACTTCCCGCACCAATAATATTCACATCTAGAGTCACGTCATTTCCATAAAAGTATGCAGCACCAGTAAAGCTTCCTGCTGCTCCATCAACACCAGCAGCTCCTACTATGAGTTGATCACCATCTAATGCAACTTCTATTCCAAATTGATCTTGCGGCATTCCGTCAGATGCAACAAGCTCCTGCGAAAAATTCCAGTTACCCATAACATCCTTTTCGTATACAAGTACCCTTCCATTACCAGAAGCATCTATACCAGTAGTTGCAAGTGCATAATTGCCAGCAATGGAAACACCATCACCAAAGGAGTCTCCCATTTGCGGCATAGTAGTTTGTATCGTGTCAACCTCGCTCCACATATTCGTCATAGCATCTCTTTCGAATAAGTATGCTTTACCTACATCAACATCAAACCCTGAAGCTCCAATAATCATATCGTCTCCGTCAAAATCGACAGCTACCCCAAAGTTATCTCCTGCAACTGTATCCGAACCAGTTAGAATCTGGATTTCAGTAAACATACTGGTGACTAGATCTATATCGTATATATAGACCCGATCGCCATCAAATGCTCCAATGGCTGCCGTATCACCTTCCATAGCAACATCATCACCAAAATCAAAATCCATACCCATCCCACCAGTTGGTATTAGAACCTGCACTTCATTCCAGGTCCCCATTATATCCTGCTCATACACATATGCTCTACCTTCAGCTCCTCCAGGAAAATTAAAAGCAGTATTTGCCCCAACTAACGCAAGTCCTGTATTCTCATCAATTGAGCATGCTCTACCGAAAGAATCTCCAGGAGCTCCTATGCTACCACTAAGAATATCAACTTCAGTCCAAAGATTGGTAATTGGGTCCCTTTCAAATATATATGCAGCACCTTGTCCCGCTGATGGTTGATTAAACACATGAGAAGCACCTACTATCGCTAGATCACCAGAGAGATGTACGCAGTTTCCAAACTGGTCTCCAAAAACCGTAGCTGTGCTACCGCTTAGAATCTGAGTCTCTGACCAAAGACCAGTGTTAATATCCCTGTCAAAAATATAAGCTTGTCCGGCAAACCTATTCGCTCCGATAGCACCGACTATTGCTCTATTTCTATCAATCTCAACCGTACCTCCGAACAGCCATGGAATTTGAAATGGCGGAGGGGGCTGTATCATTGCATCGCTTGGTATTACTTTTTGGATTTCTATGAACGGATCTATAACTATGGGATAAATAGCATCTCTATCATCTACAGATATTTCTATCTTGGAATCAAGGAGCTTCATTTCAGATGGGAGTTCTTTTCCAGATGAATCATAGGCGAAAAGTCCTCTGTATCTTATAATCTCATCACCACTTTCAGCGTTCACAAAATTAATCATACTTCCATCTTCCGATTGCCGGGCGTTCAAATCATTGTCCAATTCAAGACCTACTGAAAGTACTACTTTGCCATCTAAATTCCTTTCCACAGGAGTGCCATCTAATGTAAACCCCTGTTCCACTCCAAGCGGGCTGTTCACATACCACTCTGTAATATTTCCTCTTTCATATTCAATCTTGTTATTAGAAATATTAGTTGGTTCAATATCTTTGACACCCACCATGCGCATTGTTACTTTTTTATTGTTTCTTGAGAATGTCACACCATCTTTCTTAAAGTCTGTTTCAATACCTTGAGATAGGGTAATAGCCTTAAATTTTGTACCATTTTTCTGTATATGGTAACTATTATTAACTCGACCTAGAGTGTCTGCCAGTACCGGCAACATTAATTTTGGAACTTGTTGAAATTGAGATAATTCAGAAGGAACTTCACCAGCATGCTCATACAATTTCTTATTTGGAAGCAATAGAAATACAGCAACAACTATAACTAGAAAGCTCAAGCCTATTATATATACCTTTTTCATATTCCTCCCCCTCAAGTAGAAAAACTATTCTCTTATTAATTAGAAAACAATAGTCTAAATGTTGAATATATAATATATCTTGTTTTATTACAAGTATTTGCATAATAGGTTTCAGAGGGGGTTATTAAGTTAATATCGAACCATGATCGACAAAGAACTTTGATATCGCTAAATACATTTAGTTCATGCATTATATAATTCGATAATACGCGTATTATGAGAATTTCTAATAGAGATATTGCAAGATTAATTTCAGCATGTTACATATAAGAGTTCAAGTATTACTTGATCAAAAAAATTTCACTTAAATATAGAAATTCTCAAAACTTAGCATTGATACACAACCAAAAACGCCTCTCCCCTACTCTTTTATCCGACCCTATTGCTCTAAGGGCGGGGAGAGGATTAGAAGGAATGGATAAGGACATTTATTCCGGACCCTTGGCGCGATATGAAGACCCCTCTCCCCTTGCACCTACCGGCAACAGAGGGAGAAGAGTCAAGAAGGGGACAAAAAATCTACTATTTCAATCCTAATCAATAATCCTATGCATAATTGAAGATTTCATATTCATAAAAAACCTTATTACAAAAAGAAAACACCTTACACTTTGAATTTGGCAACACCTCAGAGGTCAAAGAAATTTTTACCCTGCCATCATGTTTGGAATCAAGATGGGAGAAGGTAACAGAATTACGCATAGCCGAAATTACACTCTTATTAATTTGTATTGGTCTCTGAGTCTCACCGCCAAGGAAACGCAAGAATTCAAATACTCTATATAAGCGGAGTGACAGATTGAGACCAAGATTATTAATCTCAGTTTCGTACATCTAAAATCCACTCGATTAAGCACAATACTATAAAACTAGTGCCTGCAAATCTAAGAACTTAAACTATTGTAGGAGTGACAATTAGAAATTGTGATTACTTCCAGAATCAAAGAAGTATGTTTTCTCCTACCGCCATATTTTGATTCTAGTACATACGAGTAACATTGTAAAGTCTTTATAGAATCTAATCTTAAAAAATATTTTGAATGGATCTAGAGGATAAAACTAGACTGTATTTTCATGACATCTAGACCAACCGGTATCATCTTTTCTTTGGGAATCAGAGTAAGCAAGTTGATCTAATAGTGATTCTTATTATGATTTGAAACTATGTTAGAAAGACATCAGAACTTGAAACTCTAAAAAGCATTGGTGATTACTCTAAATCAAGAGGTGCATCAAGTCCTTGCCTTAATTTTTGTTCAAGGTTATATATGTTTGATTCATTATAATCTTCAAAGGATCTATATCCATCTCTTGTGATAATAGCATCTGATTTATACCAAACATCAACATTAACATTTCTAGATGCTTGATCAGATAACTCAATCTCTAATTTTCTTATCTCTTGTGGGGTTATCGGTTCGGTCCCCACAGCTTCAATCAATATACTTATATCCTCATCTTCAAATTTCTTATGGATATTAACAGGAAACAACTTGTTATAATTCTTAAACTTAGCCTCTACGATCTTATCTAATTCCATTAGCTCTTTCTTTTTGGCATCATCAACATCCTCATAATATATCCATCCGTATAACATCTCACCGCTATGATCAGATATCGTGGTTTTTAATGTTCTGACTATCAAATTTATATTTGGATCCTCAAGTTTTTCTCTCATTTTATTTTCAATTGAAGTTATTTCCCTATCAGTTAGTAGTCTGAAACCTGTAACGGTAGCCAAGATAGTAATTCCTCTTTTAATTTTTACAAGCTCAGTATTAACGAGCCGCATCTTAGGCCAATGGGAAAGCTGCTCCAAAATAACCTGTTCAGCCTGTCGAATTAATATTTGATCAACATTTAATTTCTTGTTGATAAAAAAGCCGTCGAGATTTTGGTCTATAATAGCATTTGCGCTTCCGGTGGCACTGACATCTTTAGAAATAATACTACGAACTATTAACTCAATTGGCATATCTATCTTGCTCTCAAAAGAGTCCTGGAGATTCTTTATATCTTTGGGTGTCATGACAATAGGTGAGCGAACAGAGGCAAGTATATATAACTTGCCGTCTTCTACATCGTATACATAACTGTCTATTGATGTAGAGTGTAGTTTGTCAAACTCATTATTTAAGGTCGCTTCAATTGTATCCTTCAGCTTCCTCTCTTTTACGATTGTAACGAGTGAGTATGTCAAAAATGTTGCAACTACGATAAAACCTACTACGGCAACGAAAAAGCTCTTCATAAAATGTTTATCTTTCTTGAGGTTTGCCGAGGGGGACATACCGGCAAGTATAAAGGTAGCCGAAGCTACTAGGAGTATCGAAAGGAAGTTTGCAAAAAATAACATAAATGATCCAAATGCGCCTGAGTAGTAACCAAGCGATAGACATATACCGGTATTAGCCAACGGAGGAACAATCGCGACGGCTATTGCGACTCCCGGCAAAGCTGGGCTAACTTTCTCATCTATCATAGCGTAAGCGCCTGCAAAACCGGCAAGTACAGCTACGCAGAGATCAAGCAAAGTTGGCCGAACTCTTAAAAGCATCTCAGGGGTAGCTTCCAGAGCAAGAGGAAGAAAGCCTAGTAAAGATGAAAACAAAATTGCTAATACTGTTCCAACAACAACAGATCTAAGGGAATTTGCAAAAAGCCTTGTGTCACCAATAACCAGCCCTAGTGATGAGCCGATTATCGGTGTCATTAATGGTGACACCAGCATAGCTCCAATGATTACAGCCGTACTATTTGCAATAAGACCAAAGGCCGCTATTAAAGCTGAAGTTGTTAAAAGAAGGTAAAATCTAATCCCTGGTTCAGAACCCGCAGTAAGATCTTTTACAACTGATTCTCTTCTTTCCCTGGAAGTCTTGATCCAGTTGATTTCGAAACCTTTAAGTTTAGATTCAAGCATGATTCACCCGATTTTTGACCAACATTATAAATCTAACGGGAAACTGCCCTAAATAACAAATAAAAAAGTAGTCATATGCTTTAATTCATATAGATGCTAGGTAATATAGAGTCCATAATTATAAAACAAGGGTAATTAATGAATGCTATAAGATTCGCAATATACACAGGCATAATTTGGGCAGTAGCATCGGTATTATTAATAGAGATCTCTGTAATACAGGGCGCTGAGACTGCATGGGTAGAGCTTGATTTCAGATTTCTGAGTGGAATCACACTTGTGCTTCTGCATTCGCTTGATATTGGTGGAAGCTTATCAGAAGTCATTAATTACATGCAGTTTGGAATGCCTATTAATGGTATCAATGTAATTATCGCTATAATCACAGGTTTTGTTGATGGATTTGTCAGCGGATTCTTTATAGCTATCTTTTACAATTTTTTGTCGATCATATCAGAAGGAAAGAACTTTCCGACAACTATTAAATTTGGTATTTCTACAGGAATAGTGCTTGCAATCTGCTCTGGGTTACTTGCGTTAGTAAGTGTGCAGTATAACTTTGAGATAGAATCATTTGGCTTTGCAATAAGGCCGGTTTTTTTGACGTTCCTTGGAATTTCAAATCTAATTGAAATCACACAAAGCTCTGCACTAGCAACTATAAGCGAATCCTATCTATTATTTCCGGATAGTAATGCTGGAGCAATTAGTTGGACACTCTGGGGATTTGTAGATGGATTTATTGGTGGAGTCCTTATTTCCTACTTCTTTACTAGAATTAAGAAGGTTCTTAGACCAGTATCAATTAGCTAGCCACATTTTTTTTGCTTATAACAGATTTATTCAGGTTGTCAGATTGTACTTACACAACAAAATCCCCTTCCACTGACTGTAGTGGAAGTTAAAGAGAAAAAATGAACTTAAAGAAATTAGATATAACAAAAAGGGCCATTTTTTCACTGAGTGGCCCTTTTTAATTTGGTTACTTTAGAATATTTTAAGCTTTGGTTGGAACGTTGTGATTAAGTGCTCGTGATACGATAACTGAGTCAGCATACTGCTGAAGCCTTGTAATCATGCCGTCCTGTACTGTCCATATATGAGCAAAAGAAGGTTCTATCTCCATACCTGACTCTTTGGCTTTAGTTTTGTAATGACCTAGTACTACTATTTTATCCCCAGCGTCTATATATTCATCTGGGTTTGCATTCCAGAATTCAAAATGCTGCATCACATTTCCGAAGAAATCTTCAAATATCGAACCAAGTCCGTTATATTCACCGCCGTAAGGGAAGCCTTCAATTATTTCCCATTTCATATCTGCGTGCAGTACTCCGGGAAGTCCTGAGGGATCTCCGTTAACATGTTGGTAAAACTCAACTACTGTATCCATAGCGCTTCTACTCATTTAACTCACCTCGCCTTTTAGTGTTATTTGCAATATATCACAAGATATTAATATATGATACGAATCTCATATTAGAACTAATACCTTGATGTAAGTTCAAAAGAAAGAAGAGATTAGATAGAACTGTTACATCTCAGTACAGTCTGGAAGTGTGCCTAGTCTAGTTTGCATAAGTTTAGCTATAGATACTGAGCGTTCTTTTGCAAGTCCGGCTTTGGTACCGGTATAAAGTTCATCTATGGTTTGGTGAAAGAGATAAAGCCAGCGGGAGAAATGCTGCTTTCTAAGCTGCACCTTTTTGTTGAGATCAAAATGAACTTCCATTGCCTTGGGGCCCCTTTTATATACGGGCTTCTGGAAAAGGATGGTCTCCCAAAAGTCTGCAATTATCGGAACATGCACTTTCAAATCAAGCTTGGCATAATGGGTGAAGATATAACCAATTACAGGATCTACCATCATGCGATCATAAAAACTCCACATGAGCTTGTCTATATCTTCTCTACTTTCTATGTCTTTATTCTCTTTCATTACCATATCTAGAAAAGTTAGTTTACCAGAAATATCAAACTAAGCACGAAACCCATGCCCCCAAAGAGTAGATGAAAATCAAAGGGTATTAAATATAATCCTTAGCCCTCCTCCCCTTCCACAAACTATCCAATCATATAAAATATATATATGACTGAAACATACGACCCCGAAAAACGCTTCAATGAACGAGCCCAAATCTATGACGATGAGATAGAAAGGATCATTCCTGGCTACCGAGCACTCCATGACATATCGCATCACATTTTAAAAAGCTCTTTGCCTCAAGAAGCATATGTATTAGTCGGTGGATCTGGCACTGGAAAAGAGGCAATTGGTTATGCAGTAGAGAATCCTGGATGGAAAATAACTGGTTTTGATATCGCAGAGGAAATGGTTAAAAAAGCTTCCTCAAAAATTGAGCAAAGTGGATTAGAGAACAGAATTGAGATTATACACGGCGGAGTTGGTGATATCTTGCAAGAAGATTTTGACGGTGCAACTTCACTTTTGGTAGCCCACTTTATACCTAAAGAAGAGAAGGAAAAATTTATAAAGGAAATCGCATTTCGTTTAAAACCCGGCGCTAAGTTTATAATTGCGGATGTTTGTAATGATAGGGACTCAGGAAAATTTGAAGACTTTCTATCTGTCTGGGAATCCTTCCAGCTCCAAACAAGAGAGAAAAAAGAAGTTGAGGAAATGTTCAAACACGTAAGGCAAAACTTGAATTATATAACTGTGGAAGAAACTATCACCCTTCTAAGTGGTTGTGGTTTCACGAAAATTCACCATTTCTGGAAATCACTCCTGATTAACGGATTTGTAATGAAAAAGAGCTATTAAGCCCTACTATTTTTAATAAAAGAGTAGTACTCGATTTTTGCTTTTTAATTCATTATAATACCTCCATGCGTCACGGGTTTATCATCGGGTTGTTATGTATAGTTCTGCTCTCTTCATGCGATAGCGAAATAACTGGATCTGTTAGTTCAGAGACTATTACAAGTGAAATAGTAGACGGATGTGCCGCTGACATTGATATTGCTCATAGCGATTGTCCTGCTATTGAATTGGCGAATGCATGCGATCCCTTCCTTTGCAGAGTGGCTTCAGGTCAAAACTTAGAAGAAGAAATTGAACTAGCCTCAGATTACACCCTTCCTGAATGTGAACGTGATTGCAAAGCTATGGACTGTAGCACAATTGAATGCAGAGATAGCAATACATATAGCGAGATCAATGTAACAATTAACCAAGACGGCCAAATGGGTGTAAGCGGTATCCTAAATCAAGATATTGTATTCACCTGTCAAACCCGCACTTCCTGCGGGCCGTAATTTTCCTAAAATCTATATTTTGGAATCAAAACTCATAGCCGTGCATTTCAATTTCTTGATCGAATAGTTTGGCAACAGCTAGTTTTTGCTCAGGGGTATACACTTCCTGATAGGGGCGTCTGTCTTTGCGATAGTGGGACTTCTCCGTGGGTCCTAAGGAACCTGCAAAAGGAACACCTAACTCTTCAAATATCTCACCGAGCTCTTCATTTAAATGCTCATACCTCACAACTCGATCTACTATAATATTATTCTCAAGATCTGTGTACTTCGTGTAATTATAAGGAAGCTCTGCTACATCCAGATACTCTTCGAAAGAAATATTTTGATCATATTTACTGTAACGCTGCCTCACAAAATGATAATGTGAGAGCACTTTATCCCAAGGGTTTCTCTCTACAGTAAACTTGTAGTAATTATTCCAAATTTCCTTGGGAATCCGTTCTCTTACTTCTCTTGCTTTAATATGAGACTGGAATTTCTTGAGCGAAAGAAATCGCCCTAATGTTCTAGCAATTTTAGCGGGGGAATGACGCTCCTTTAGTTCAGGCAGAGGGTTATATAATCCTCTGTAGTTCCTGGGGTTGTAAGGACGTTCCGGTCTATCAATAGTGCTTACAATATCATCCTGTCCGCAATGATCAGAAAGGTAGATTTGAATACTCGACCCAGCCGTCTTGCGTGTCTTTATAAAAATGAACTTGTATTTATGTGAAATTATCATAGAAAGATTTTATCAACTTGTACGTATTAACAATCAATAGGCAAATTCTACCTTAGGATCACAATAATGAACATAGTTTGATTAGGCATCAAATCTGGTATCAAGAAATGACTTCGACAATAGACTGATTATAGAAATACAATGGCCAACGCCCTTATGTCAAAGAATTGTCTAGCTGTTAATTTCTAAATATTTCTTTCCAGAACAGGTGCCACGAGAAGACTGCAAGCTATATATCGCTGTAATTGTTAGAAAAATAACATTTTTCGCATTTATCTTAAAAATCCTTGACATACCTACCAGATCATTATACTAATACTATACATCAATTAGACAGGAGATTTAAAATGATTAGAACATTACCAGACATTGAGTCATATGATTTAGTAGTAACAAGATTATTTAATGAGGTAAAGCAGAGCAATAATGATACTTTCGACATTTACCACATTGGGGAAAAAATAGGATTAGAAAAAATAGAGATAGATGCAATGTACTATCATCTTAGAAGAAGCGACATGATAGAAAATGCAAATGATTCAATGCAGAGATTCTCAAAATATGGCTACATGTTGCAAAATGGTGAGATAAACCATGGCTATGTGCCGATGGAAAGCTAATAAAGTACTAAGCAACAAATAAACACAGGGGGCTTATAATGGACAATATTAAAATTAACTCAGTAGGCGAATCAAAAAGTTTTTTTAATTTTTCGTTTATAGAAAAACACATTATAGATATTGTTTCAAACAAATCCTCAAATAATTCAGATTTGAAAGTCGGAGACGGAAGAAACAACAAGATATCCAAAAAATATCTACCCGATGAATATCTTTACTTTGCTTATCGAATTTAAATTTTGACATCCTATACCTTCCACCTCTCTATCCCTGACCCTGGATTATGTACCTAAAAAACTCAATCCGGGGTCATTTTCTATGTTTTAAAATATGCTTCTCAAATATCTTCTGTATTCTTGAATCCTTTATAGTTGCAATTGCAACTAATATGGCGAGTACAAAAAATAGGCGTTCTTGAGACGCTAAAACAGGAGGCAGTAAAATGAAAAAGTTACTTTTAGCAGGTGCGTTAGTAGTAGGACTTAGTATTCCAGCAGTATCACAAGCAGAGGTAAATGCTTTTGGTGTTCAGCTACCAGTACAGAGTTCAGAGGTTAGTGATAACTTAAGGGGCGGTTATGTAGCGTCAAGCTCTGCAGACACTCTAGTAGTACAAAGCTTACAGTCTGAAAAGGTAAGCGCCGGAAATCATGTAGCAAGCAGCGCAGCAGATTCCTTTGTCGTTCAAAAACTAAGGAATTCTTAAACTATGCAGAGATCAGATTATTTAATATGATCTGTCTACTAACCTAAAGGCCTGTATTTTACGGGCCTTTAGGTTGTATGCAAACACAATCTTAAATATCGATATTTATCTCTGAGCTATTATTTTAGTATCCTTCATCAGGTGGAGGACCGCCTGGTTTTCCTTTCCCATGTGGTGGCCTATTATCAGGCAAACAAGCAATAACATCTCCTCTCATTATTTCACATATCCCTTCAAAACTATCACCTTTGGGTGAGATAAAAGCGCATGTATCTCCCACCGACTGCGCTTGGCATGCTTCAACAGCTTCCGGTGGAGGACCGCCTGGTTTTCCTTTCCCATGTGGTGGCCTATTATCAGGCAAACAAGCAATAACATCTCCTCTCATTATTTCACATATCCCTTCAAAACTATCACCCTCGGATGAGATAAAAGCGCATGTATCTCCCACCGACTGCGCTTGGCATGCTTCAACAGCTTCAGGTGGTGGGCCATGTCTATTACCTTTGCCAGGATGTCCATCGTCGTCATTCTGAGCTATTACCATATCTTTATAGTTATCTGCTGCGAATCCTTCAATGCCAAAACCAACAAGAATTGACAATACAATTAATCCCGCAATTACATCTTTTAAGTTTACATCTGCAATCTTTAACATATTACTCTCCTGTTCTAAAACGCAAAGTATTTTTGATTTCCAATAGTAATTTTATATTACAGTAATGTTAATTTCATCAAAAAGTTCAGTTCTGGGAAAAAACTTTAGATATTAGTCAATAGGAATCAACTATCTTCATGCTGTTTGCCCGAACTCATTAGGAAAAAGGCAATAAAAAATGCGATAACGGAAACTACACCAGCAAAGTAATAGCCCGCTGCTATGCTCTTAGACAAAGATTGATGAAACTGATCAAGTAGTTGTGGATAATTAGCCATTAGTTCTTTAATAGCATCAACCTGGCCTAGCTCTGCTTGGGAGAGTAGGGTCTTAGCCCTTTCTTCGCCCTTATAATTCAAAATAATCTTATCGGTTTCCCAAGCTAACATTGTTGTAACAAGACCGCCTATAGAGGCAAGCCCAATTGTTGCTCCCATTTGTCTAATTGTTTGCACAACACCTGAAGCCTGAGCCCTGTATTGGCTTGGAGCCCTATTGAGTGCATCCGTGTTTGTTGCAACCATAACAAGTCCTATTCCTAGACCTAGAAGAATCATCCCTGGAAGCACAAATAGAAATTCAGCCCGTTGTAAAAAAGGAGCCTGACCTAAAAAACCAGCGGCGATAAGAGCAGTCCCAAACAACGCTGGGATTCTAACCCCAACTCTATCCAAGAGCCGCCCGGAAACTTGAGACATAATCACCACAGAGATAATAATGGGCATTAACGCAAAACCGGCCTCAAGAGGGGTGAAGTGCAATATGTCTTGTAAATATATTGCTCCAAACACTATTATGCTAATCATTGCGAACTGTATGCAGAACAGCAGAATAGTGTCGGCAGTAAATGCCGGGTCATGAAATAGCCGGATTTGAATAAGAGGGTTTTCGCTCTTAGTCTGTAAATATGCAAAAAGTACCAGCAGTAGAAATCCGCCGAAGATTAGTCCTAGTGTTAGAGTTGAGGTCCATCCAAAAGTATGGCCCTGTTGGATTCCAAAAACCAATCCAACTAAGCCAAGAATCAGCATTATTGCATAAGATATATTGACTGTCTGTTTCTCAGAAATAGTCTGCAAGGGCTTTGATAAATAGGTAAGAACAATAGCAACTATTCCAATCGGAATGTTAATCCAAAACACCCATCTCCAAGAGAGATATTCAGTAAACGCCCCACCTAAAAGTGGCCCAACGGCTAGGAATGCTTGTGCGACGCCAACATATATAGCCATTGCTTTACCGCGTTCGTGTATATCGAAAGAGTCCACAACAATAGCTGCTGACGCCGGGATCATCAGTCCTGCAGCAATACCCTGAAAAGCGCGTGCGGCAATCAGTATCATTTGATTTGGCGCAAAACCGCAGATCGTGGAGGCAATAGCAAAGAGTATGATTCCAACAATAAAAGCACGTACTCTACCGAGCGAATCGCCTAGTTTGCCTCCAAGCGCAACAGTAGACGCAAGCGCAAGCACATAGGCGTTTACTATCCACTGAAGCCCGGATTGGGAGACCCCCAGATCACGCTGCATTACTGGAAGCGCAACACTCACTACGGTCTGATCGATAAAGATCATTGAAAGTGAGCCGGTCATGGCAATTAGTGTTAGCCACTTATGTGTCTGTTCTTGTTTTGACAATTATGCTGTATTCGCCTGAAAATGGATTGTGATTGTTAAACTGTAATTACTGCCTTCTTATTGTCAACCATCGAGACTATCCGCTTGAGAAAGAAGAAATCTCTTTTTTATATTTAGAATAATAGTATACCGAAACAAAATTTTTCAGCGGCAAACTTTGGGAAGAGCAAAGAGAAAAAGCCCCGAACTGTCGGAAATCCGGGGCTTAAGATAGTATTTTATTATTAGAGTTTTTATCTCACATGGAATACATCGTCTTGGATTTCATCTCCAATATCCGTATTTCTTCTGATAATGTCAGAGAGTTTGGTTCTTTCAACTCTCCTAATTTCATTATCTGATAAGGTCTCTTCATACCAATAGCGGTCACCATCTCTGAGAGCCTGGAATTGCCCCCTAATTATAGTATAAAAAAGCTCACCAACATGAGAACCTGCTAGGGGATCTTCTGAAAGGCCTCCTACCCATAGATCAATATCATCTACACTCTCATATATTGAAGAAAGTCTTTCTTGAATCTCGGAATCTGAGCTTATATCTGAGAAATCCTGAACACGACCCAAGCCAAGAGATTCTCTTACATCATTATAGCTTGGAATGCCATGGTCACGGCCTCGTTGGATATTTAATGAAGCTAGATCAAATCCACCTGAGCCCGGCTGTCCGAATAGAAAGTTTCTTATGTCATCAACCACAAAAGGATCTACACGTTGGCATTCTTGACTAGCAAGCCCTCTCAGGAATGGCTCGATGCCGCCCTCATCTGTAACTCTAAATGGGGAAAAGAAAGCTTCACTTAAAGACAAGTTGCCTTCAGGAATCTCATTACCCTCTGAATCGAGTCGAAGCAGTGTGGGGCTTAGAGCACTGTGACCAAACCTATAAGCTGCAGTTGAAAATAGATTTTGTATACTAGCATCTAGATTACGATCGTATCTTCTGTACCTAGGTAAAGCTCTATTACCCAAAAGCGCTGGTAGAAACTCTTTATATGTTATTACTTGCATTTGAGCTCCAACAATCTCTCTTGCTTTTTGATATATTCGCTCACCGTCCCATTCAGGATTCCGCTCTGCATAATCTTCAGCAAGGCGATTATGCTCCCTTACAAAAAGTGTATGCATCACAGTGAGACCAATCTGTTCATTGGCTCTGACATCACCAGCTAGGAATAAAGCGGATGATCCCCCTCCGGCATTAGGAAGACCTTCTTCGTTAAAGGGAAGCAAATTACCTTCACTAGTTTTTAATTTCCCCGTGCCGTCATTGGTCCTTAGAGCATTGGCCCTTTCCTCATCAGATCCGTAAACATTGGAGGCATCAATCCATCCAGATATTTCATTTAACTGCTGTCTTGGATTATCCGCATCTGTTCCAGATGATTCAGAATAGATTGTTCGATTAAGTTCAATCACTTGAGTTCCCGTGCCGTCAGGATCAAAAAAAGGATCCCCTGATGGAACATTAATATTTGCAGACTCCGGAGGGTCGACCCCTTCGCTAAGGTCTATATCGTGGTCCAGAAACTGGCCCCATTGCCAAAGATAATCACTTGCTCTAAGAGCATTTGGGATCGAACCTTCTTGAGAGTTTACAGCATTACTCACAGCCCTTGCACTTGGTCTGTTCTCTCCGGCAAGAGTTGAAACGCCGTCACTATAATCGGGATCTATAAGCCTACGAAGCTCTGTGAATGCTGCACCCATTTCTGTGTCATTCTTATTATTACGACTACCGTCTATTGTTCTTACGGTATCATCTCCACCTCTAGGCCTTTTGTGTTTACCAGCTCTGTCCTTAGGATGGTTAATGTCTCTCTGTCTTGATACAGAGTCATTTCCTTGTCTTGATGCAGAATCACTTGCTTGCTGTGCTAAGGACTGCAATGAAGAACTTCCAACTAAAACAATAATCGCTACAATTACCATACTTGGCACTATATAACTTAATCTAATTTGCATATACCTTCTCCTGAATTAATAGTTTGTAATATTCTTTTCTCATCTATCCATCTGGTTTGGGGAACAAATTGAGGAGTGAAAATAAACAGGAAAGTTTTTGCTACTTGGTGGTAAATCGACATTGATATAAAAATCACCTCCTTATTTAGTAAAATGGTTCTAGTTAAAACGAGCCCCGGATTCTCTCTTAAAAAATCCGAGGCTTGAGGATGGTGGAGGAGAAGGACTTACGTCCCTCAAACTTATTGTCTTTTGCTTATCTTAAGCCCGCCTATAAGGCAAACTTGTAAACCTAATAACTGCCTTTACAGTTTGGATCTTCTGCACAATCAGTATCGTCGCAGTCTATTTTTTCGTCGCCGTCGTCATCAACACCGTTGCTGCAGTCTTCTGTAGCTTCAGCGGACAATGAGTCTATTACTTCAGACACGTTGGATGGCTCCGAAGCTTCAGTTGTAGTCTCTATAGTTTCTGTAGACTCCGTTACTTGTTCTTCAACCTGATCTTGCCCTGCAAACGCAAGTGGACCTGCCATAATTACTGTTAATGCTATGAGGATAGAAAGTAATGATATTCTCATTTCTATCACCTCCTGATCTTTATTTGTCGGCTGCAAACTATCTGTAACCAACAAATTACTTATATTGCAATGAGCATGCCAAACGCCCATTTGCTTAAAATAGTGCACAATCTAGAGGACTTAAGAAAACACGGTGTTTAATATGGTTTAAGAATCAGCTGATTTTGTGGAATATAACCAATTTCAAATTGTGCATATTGCACAATTTAGACTAATGTAGCTTAGCAGATTCTCGCTATATCACCCTAATTATTAAGAATTCATCCATTGGCACTCTTATTGCAAATATAGAATACAGAATAAAGGAAGATACAGAGGAAATATTAAATGGAGGTGATATTAGTGAAAACACTGCTAAATATCACAGTTTTTGCATCAGCAGTTCTTAGCATCTTTTCCACATCATTGACGCTTTATGAGGTGCCGGTTTTAAAAGAGTCAATAGCAACTTTGGAACAGGAGTATGAAGTACAAGATAGTAGTCCGACATCAGAGAAAAAGAGGGTGTATATATCTTATGACGTTTCAAATGAAAATAAGGAGGAACATAAACCTATAATAGTTGCAAAAAGAGCTAAAAATTTAGCAACATCTGATAAGCACTATATAGATGTGTTTGGTGTTAAAATTTCAAACAGTAACAACCGCAGTAATATATAGTTTAAAGTAGAAGTTTCAGACAAAAAAAGCCCCGGGAGACTTACGGAATCTCCTGGGGCTTCTAATATTTTAAGTAGATAAGCAATGTAAAAAAGCTTACCTATTATTTTTTTTACTTATTGTTAATTCTAAATCCTCTTCTTACTGTTAATAGACTAAATAGTCCCAGCATAACTGCAGTTGCAATTAGTCCCCACTGACTCATTGTAGGTACTTCTGTTGGTGGGGGCGGAATCTCACAAGCAGCAACGTTCTCGCATGAGGACACATTTGATACATACTCGAAATAAGGTGGGACTGGGCAAGCGTCAGCTGTTTCAGTAATGTGACAAATGCCTGGATCCTCTACACAACATCCTTGACCTGTAATAGGTATAGGTGTTGGTGTAGGAGTCGCCGGTGGATTTGTCGGCGGCGGATCTGTCGGTGGTGGCACACATAACGGTTGATTTGTACATGCACTACCTATTCCCATGAATTCTAAATTGGGTGGAACTGTACACACTTCTTGTGCTTCAATACTACAAACACCTTGAGCTTCTACACAACATCCAACTCCTGGCCCACCAGATGGTGGCGGATTCGTAGGTGGTGGATCTGTCGGTGGCGGATTCGTAGGTGGTGGATCTGTTGGTGGCGGATCTGTAGGTGGCGGATTCGTAGGTGGCGGATCTGTTGGTGGCGGATTCGTAGGTGGTGGATCTGTCGGTGGCGGATTCGTAGGTGGTGGATCTGTCGGTGGCGGATTCGTAGGTGGCGGATTCGTAGGTGGTGGATCTGTCGGTGGCGGATTCGTAGGTGGTGGATCTGTAGGTGGCGGATTCGTAGGTGGCGGATCTGTAGGTGGTGGATCTGTCGGTGGTGGATTCGTAGGTGGTGGATTCGTTGGTGGTGGCGGTAAATCCTGGCAAGCAACAGTAGCGCCATTTCCATCTATACACATGCATGTATCTCTTCTTGGAGCTGGATTAGGACATAAATCCCCACTTTGTGGGAAATTAGGTGGTGGCCCTAGTGGGGCCAACACTATTCCATTAACTCCATCTTCAAAAAATGTTAACGCAGCACCGTTACAATTTTGTGCCCCATTTGGTGCAGGTACACATTGACCATCTCCACCTTGTGCTGAGTTATTATTACAACAGTAGTCTTGTGCATTTGCCGATTCCCCAAATGACATAAAAGCGAAACTGGTTAATACAAGACAAAATACAGATAATAAAATCTTACTTTTGAATCTCATAAATATTTTCCCTCCAAGGAAGTGTTTTTTACTTCGACCTCATACATCTTTAATACTAGTACTACGTTAAAGCTTCGCTGTTTGGACGAAATCCCAGGAAAAAAGAATTTTATCCATATAATTTAAGTCTAAGTGCTACCGTTCAGACTTAAAATTGATTTTGTTTATTGATAATACTAGAGAGGATTCTAGAAAATCCCTCCACCAATATATAACTATACGGCGATTTTTACTACTGACAAATAACTATATAAAAGTCTATAAATTCGAAGAATTAACAATTTCAGTCATGTACAATTTTGATATATCAATACCATGCTATACACCTATAAATATTCAGACTAAACAAAAAAGCCCTAGAGACTATTTGAATCCCTAGGGCTTATAATATTTTGCTAAGACAAGCTTTATTTAATCAAGCCTATCATCAATTGTATTTTACTTATTGTTTATTCTGAAGCCTCTTCTTACTGTTATCAGACTAAAAAGTCCAAGCATAATAGCAGTAGCTATAAGTCCCCACTCACTGATTGTTGGTACTTCTGTGACTGGCGGTGGCAAGTTACAAGCTGCTACGTTTTCACAGTTTGTTTCAATACCTAAAAACTCTAGATTTGGAGGTACTGAACAACTTTGTGGTGTAGTTATCGAACAAAGCCCTTCAGCCTCAACACAACATCCTGTTCCAGGCATCTCTGTCGGAGGTGGTGTACCAGTCGGTGTTGGTGTAGGTGTTGGTGGTGGATCTGTTGGTGGTGGATCTGTTGGTGGTGGATCTGTTGGTGGTGGATCTGTTGGTGGTGGATCTGTTGGTGGTGGATCTGTTGGTGGTGGTGGTAAAGTTTGACAAGGAACAGTAGCACCAGTTCCATCTATACACATGCATGTTTCTCTATCTTGAGCTGCATTAGGACAAAGATCGCCACTTTGAGGAAAAGGAGGATCAGTAGGTCCCAATGGAGCTAGGATTATACCATTTACTCCATCTTCAAAAAATACATTTGCCCCTCCACAACTTTGTATCCCATTAGGGGATTGAACACATTGACCGGTACCGCCCATTGCATTGTTGTTATTACAACACCAGTCTTGGGCATTTGCAGTTTGTTCGGTCGACATAAACACAAAACTCATCAAAACTAAACAAAAAACTGAAAACAGTATTTTACTTTGGAATCTCATAACATTTCCCTCCACGGAAGTGCTTTAATACATTTGTTTACGGGTAAAACTATAAAGCTTCGCTACATGGACATCTCATAAAAATTTAAGAATTGCCCGAACAACACGTCTTAATCTAGCTTGAATACAGCTAGAGCCTCGCTTCTCTTTTTACAGGAGATATATCTAGAATTCTCCACCATTAATTAACTATACTACGATTTTCCAGGGCTACAAATAACTAAATAACTGCCTAATAAACTGTTAATATTAGTAATTTGCTAGCTCGAAAATTCTATTCGACATGACATCTTGAACAAATGTTCAACAATAACATATATGAATTATATATAAGATATAATGGCATAATACAGTTTAATGAGTTAACAGGGAGGATAAGGGTATCAATCAGTTGATGTGAGCTCTTTCTGTGAGAAAACTAACAGCAGAAGCTCTGATCCTTCAAGGCTCAAGTAAGAGAGCTCTATTTCTGTACTTGGGAATATCCACTTTCTGTCTGCAGAGGTCCCAGGGTCGTTAGAGGTTTTTTCAATAGTCGGAGCTCCATATTTCTTAACCAAAAAGTTTTCAGTTTCGATAAACATCTCAGCCCATTCATACTTCCCAGGCTGTCCTTCGGGGACAAAAACTATTCTTTGGAGTTTCTTAGTATCTGAGTCCGTCCATAGACTAGCCCTAAACTCGTTATCAGCGATTTTAATCTTTCTTAGCTGAAGGCTTGAATACATATTGTCTTTTTCGTCGTGCCTGGTGTTTCTCTTCTTAACATCTTTTCCTAAGATAGGTATTACTTCTTCCTCCGTCATCCCCCACCTTAACTTATCCCAACCATATACGTCTTTAGGTTTTGTACCAGCATTTACCGATAAAGAAGAAACTAATAAAAAAAGAAATGCGGCAATTGAAATTATTTTTTTCATATAGACCCCTATAACAAATCCCTATGCGCTAAAGAAGATATTAGACAATCTTTATCAAACTATAAATTATAAATCGGAGAATTTGAATTGATGTTTCAAATAGAGGTAGTCAATTAACAGATATATTTAAGTTTATTTCTTGCTTCCTTGATATATGCAGTATCCCGATTTCAGTGGATATCTTATCGCTTACCAATAGAAGTCTGATTATAGAACGTAGTGTTTTCCACTCAGCAACAAACATTTTATTATCCGCCTTTATATAACAACAGGAATCATTACCACAAGAAAGGCCCACTTCTTTATCTATAATCGGAAGACCGTAGCGAAGTGACAACTCAAGCTTAATTTCTTCATATTTGCTGACATAAGATTCTAGATCAAGGCAAAATTCGTGGAAAGCGTAACCAGCCTCTACTAGAGAATCCTCTATAAAATGAAAACCAATTGTTGTTTGTAATTTCATAAATTGATCGGTGTAGGTAATATGAGTTTCATTTTCACTTAATGGATATCTAGATTCAGCAAGCTTTACTTGTGATCTACTCATTCCCCAAGTGGTTTTTCTGAAGTCAAAAGGTATGGCTTCAGTCTGCGCCTCAGCAAAATTAAATCTCATCCGACACCCATTATCCTTATTCGCCAAATACTTATTCTCCAAATTAAAGATCTTAACTTAATAATATTGATATCTTATTATTTGAGATCATCTAAAAACATTCATCATGCTGCAAAACACCTTTCCCATAACCATATTAGGGTCAAACTCTTCCCAACCTATTGTTGATACAGGGTAATTCTTATTATATGGCCGAAGCAATACACCGTGAGGCTCTGAATGGCATTCTCTTAAGATACATCCCTCCCAAGGTATACTGAGAGCGTAAATAGAACCAGAAACAATCTCACAACTCGTTGTATCAATAACCACATTGGCCCCATCCATTATGAGTTTCTCCATTGAATCTCCTCTATTTTGAATTATAACAAACCCGGCTGTATATAATTCTTTAGGGATCAAAATAGTGTCAATAGGTTCAAACTTGGCTAATTCCATTAGATCACCCTCTCCTTTAATTCTAAATACCGTCACTTCAACATAACGATCGCTTTGGTCATCTTGGACATTCATAGTAATCTGCTTTATTGGCCTCTATATCATCTTATTTAAGGTTCAAATCCCACTGTAAAGACTGCATTTATTGAATAAATAACAAATATTAGAGGCAATAGCATTTCGAGAAATCCCTCAAAGATACCCCTTCTCGGATTATGGTTCGTGGCCCCAGAACTTAGTATCTTAGATCATGAAAGATATTTCAATCGGGTAACCACTGTATTTTTGATAGGGTGATTATGTATTAGGGAAATGTTCAAATTAAAAATGGGAGATATTAATAGATATATCAATTTCACAATAATTCAGACTTATTCATAATTAACATTTACGACTTTTAATCAATGCTAATATGCTATAATCTTATAGTGTTATTACTTATATAACGAACTATCTTAAGGAGAGCAAAAATGAAAATAGCGAGTGTATTAATAATGGGCTTGATCTCAATATCAGCCCTAACTGGTTGTATGAGTGCAGCACAACACCAACAAAACCTGCCGTCAACTCAGGAAAGAGAAACAACCGTTGGCATAGTCCAAAGGGAAATACGAGTCGGCATGTCTGGAGCGGAAGTAGCTGAGGCTTTAGGGTCTCCAAATATTGTCACACAAGATAGTGAAGGTGACGAGACATGGATATACGACAAAATTGCATCTGAAGCTTCATACTCAAAAGATTCTGGTGGAACAGGTCTGATTATAAGTTTGTTAGCAGGGTACAATAGAGAGGCCGGAGCGGTAAGCACAACACAAAGAACCCTTACCGTCGTCATTAAATACGGTAAGGACAAGCTGGTCAAATCATTTTCTTATCACGCAAGCAAATTTTAAAATGTTTATAGCATTGAATAAGGAGGCAATAGGATGAAGTATTTATTTCTAGTCTTAATAGCGGCAATGGGTCTATCAGTGTCTTGTGCAACAACTAATGTTGAGCCTCAAAAAACCCAGCTTCAGATAAGGGAGTTTCAAACAAGAACTTTCGATGTTGATAGCGAAATTATGGTTTTAAAGGCAGTTGCCAATGTCCTTCAAGATGAGGGATATATAATAACGAATGCAGAATCTGCTTTAGGCCTTATCACTGCTCAGAAAGAGGCTAGCATAGAGGACGGGACAGAAAAGTTTTTTGCAATCCTTTTTGCAGGGGCTAATGCAAGATACAAAAAGAGCCAAATCATAGATTCAACTGCCAACGTTAGCCAATTTGGAAAACAGGTTAGAGTAAGAATGAATTTCCAACTTAAAGCATATGACAACCAGGGTGATTTAATCACGCTTGGTCAAATTGATGATGAACAATTTTATCAAGACTTCTTTGCTAAAGTAGATAAGGGAATTTTCATACAAAAAGAAAATATCTAATATAAGTAAATCTAGTTGGTAGCCGCATACTTCATTTGTGGCTGTGAATTTAAGAACAAGAATACTCCTTTAATCGCAACTTGGCAGCTCTTCCCCTCTGACCATTGCTTCTAGAGAGATGCGTGGGCAGATATTATTTTCTATATAGTTCATCATGTTTGTTGCAACTCCACGAATCCGAGCTTCTGTCCTTTCATCATTGCAAGTTCCATCCTCATTAAATACTTCTCTGCAATTCGCAACAGAAACAGGCCCAGGCAATACAATAGCGCCAATATGAGAACAAACACTTCTTAAGCTCTCTAAAGATTTAATTGCTCCAATTGCACCTGCTGCGACTCCCATGAGAGCAACCGGCTTACCAGACATTACAGAAGGAAACCCTAGGTTCTCAATAGCTAGCTTCATCACACTTGAGAAAGAACCGTGATATTCAGGTGTGGCAAGTATAATTCCTGTTGCATTTTCAACAGCTTCTCTCATCTTCACCGGATCAGTAGAATCTCCACCAAGCCCTGGGGGATAAAGATTCATCATCGCCGGATCAAACAACTCAATCTTAACACCGCTGTGATTTTCAAATTCATCTATAGCCAATTTCAGAGCCATGGAAGTATAATTATTTGGTCTCACGCTGCCTAGGATTGCTACTATGTTGATGTTTCTTTCGGCCACAGTCGTATCTCCCTTTAACAGTTTGTTCTATTTTGAATCTACTCTTATATGCAAAAAAAGTAAATGATTTCAGCTTCAAAATATCAATATTATGACAAATCACTGATGACACGAGCAATACTGAGGATATAATAAATATGGAGAGAACATTATAATTATAGATGAGGGGTAATTTCAAATCGATAAAGATAGATTTTTAGATGTATTGGCAGTCTATGGATGCGACATGGATAAATGGCCGGAGGGATTGAGAGAAGATATGGAAGAAGTTTTCAAATCTCACCCCGCGCTCCTGGAAACTCTCACAAAAGAAAAGGAATTTGAAGACTTGATGAATAAGAAGAGCGCTAAAGAACATTTCGATAATCTTTCAGATGAGCTTGCTCCTTTAAATGAAATAAAAGATAAAGACTCGGCCAATTAATATGACCAAAAAAGACAACCCGGACGTGATTGCCCCGCCGCCGATTATTTTTCTTTGTTTTTTAGTCCTTGGATATTCGCTAAACCGTTTTTATCCACTTGCTTTTCTAGAACAACCTCTAAATATTATTATTTCAGCTGTCTTTTTTGTCTATGCTGGTCTTACTGCGGGTCTTGCGTTCTTTTATATGACCAAGTCTGGAACTAATGTTGATGTTAGAAAGCCTACGAATACAATAGTTACAGTAAGCGTTTACTCTTATACAAGAAATCCAATGTACCTCTCAATGGCTATCCTTTTGTTAGCATTCGCTTTGTTATTAAATGCCCTCTGGATAGCATTAACAATCCCATTTTTTATGTTTGTCATGCAGAAGGGGGTTATTGAGCGCGAAGAGGCATACCTAGAGAACAAATTTGGCAATGAGTATATGCAATATAAAAACCGGGTTCGAAGATGGGTTTAATGAGTTAGTATCAATACTCAAGCATACAAGTTTGAGTTGGCTATAACAAAATTGCTGAGTTATAGAAGAGATTAAAAGTAAGCACACTCCCAATAAATGCAGGTAGAGATAAAACTAAAACAGAACGAAAAAATCCATTTCCAAATTTACCAAATAATATTTATTCTTTAATTATGTCAGTCTCTGTCCTCAATGATAATATTTGCATCATAATATCATTGAGGACAATCAACTTTTCTAACATTCAAATTATTCAATAATATCTATCATTCTGTTCTGGTTATTGTTTCAACTACTTCGCTGCTATTGCAGTTACTTAAATTCACTGCTTGTGTTAGAATCGAAATTGAAGAATCGCCTAGTTGTGGAATAAAGAAAACAAATTCTGCGACTTGATCAGAAGAGGTAGTTCCTATCCCGAGTAGTTTTAGGTTTTGTATTCCAAGTTCGAGTCCATTACATGTGCTTCCACCTAGAATAGTAGATCCCGACCTAAATCCCCAAACAAAGGCAACTCGGTCATTTGGACTAGCTCCCTCAGCAGTAATTATATTTACATGGTTAGTGAATCCCGGGGAAATCGGACTTAATATTAATGGTTGTATAGAAATATCAAATGTGGCTATGCATGTTTTATCGCTATCTATTGTTACCGAGCCATCTAAACAATCTGGATGACCTGCAAAACCTGTAAAAATAGAACTTGGGTCTGCTAAAGTAGTTAAATTAACTACAGTGCCAAAAGTATAACTCGCTGAACAGTCAACACCGCCATCTCCGCAGTCTATACCCGCCGCGCTCACATTTCCTATGCCAGCACCTGCAAGATTGATACTTAAATCAAAAACATTCAGAATAAAGTTCGCTGTACAGCTTCTGTCGGTAGTCATCGTTACACTGCCGTCTGAACAATCAGCATCTCCAGTCCAGCCATCGAATACAAAGCCAGGGCCTGGTGCTGGAGTAAGTGCAACGACTGTGCCTGTATTATAAATTTCCATACAGTCTCCGGGGCAGGATATGCCTGCAGCAGTAATACTACCGCCACCTGTTATTGAAGTATTTAATGTGAACTGCTCTACTACAAAGTTTGCGGTACAAGCCCTGTCCTCTGTCATAGCAACAGTGCCACTTGCACAACCTGTTCCAGTCCAGCTATCGAACACAAATCCTAAATCTGGTGTTGGTGTAAGAGCTACAACCGTTCCAGTATCATAGTCTTCTGTACAGTCTCCGGGGCAGGCGATACCTGTTGCTGTAATACTACCGCCGCCTGTTATTGAGGTATCCAAGGTGAACTGCTCTACTACAAAGTTTGCGGTACAAGCCCTGTCCTCTGTCATAGCTACAGTTCCTGTTGCACAGCCAGTACCAGTCCAGCTATCGAACACAAATCCTGCATTTGGTAAAGCTGTGAGTACTACTGATGTTCCTGTATCATAATCTTCTGTACAATCTCCGGGGCAGGATATGCCTGCAGCAGTAATACCTCCGTCACCAGTTATTGAAGTATTTAAGGTGAATTGCTCTACTATAAAGGTTGCGGTACAGCTTCTGTCTGCATTCATCGTTACACTGCCGGTTGCACAACCCGCTCCGCTCCAACTATCGAACACAAATCCTGCATTTGGTAAAGCTGTGAGTACTACTGATGTTCCTGTATCATAATCTTCTGTACAATCTCCGGGGCAGGATATGCCTGCAGCAGTAATACCTCCGTCACCAGTTATTGAAGTATTTAAGGTGAATTGCTCTACTATAAAGGTTGCGGTACAGCTTCTGTCTGCATTCATCGTTACACTGCCGGTTGCACAACCCGCTCCGCTCCAGCTATCGAACACAAATCCTAAATCTGGTATCGGTGTTAGTGCCACAACCGTTCCAGTATCATAGTCTTCTGTACAGTCTCCGGGGCAGGCGATACCTGTTGCTGTAATACTACCGCCGCCAGTTATTGTGGTATCCAAGGTGAACTGCTCTACTATAAAGGTTGCGGTACAGCTTCTGTCTGCATTCATCGTTACACTGCCGGTTGCACAACCTGTTCCGCTCCAGCTATCGAACACAAATCCTAAATCTGGTGTTGGTGTAAGAGCTACAACCGTTCCAGTATCATAATCTTCTGTACAGTCTCCGGGGCAGGCGATACCTGTTGCTGTAATACTACCGCCGCCTGTTATTGAAGTATTTAATGTGAACTGCTCTACTACAAAGTTTGCGGTACAGCTTCTGTCTGCATTCATCGTTACACTGCCGGTTGCACAACCTGCTCCGCTCCAGCTATCGAACACAAATCCTAAATCTGGTGTTGGTGTAAGAGCTACAACCGTTCCATCTGTATAGTCCTCTGTACAATCTGAGCCGCAGTCTATTCCTGCAGGACTACTTGTTATCGTTCCACTACCTGTTACTGATGTGGTTAATGTAAATTCTTCCAAGAAAGTTGCGGTACAGCTTATATCAGCACTCATCGTTACACTGCCGGTTGCACAACCTGTTCCGCTCCAGCTGTCGAATACAAATCCGGTAGCAGGGGTCGGTGTTAGTGCTACAACCGTTCCACCTGTATAGTCCTCTGTACAATCTGATCCGCAGTCTATTCCTGCGGGACTACTTGTTATTGTTCCGCTACCTGTTACCGATGTGGTTAATGTAAATTCTTCCAAGAAAGTTGCAGTACAGCTTATATCAGCACTTATTGTCACACTACCGTCTGTACAGTCCGCATCTCCGCTCCAGCTGTCGAATACAAATCCGGTATCTGGTGTTGGTGTTAGAGCTACAACTGTTCCCTGTTCATAGTCCTCTGTACAATCTGAGCCGCAGTCTATTCCTGCGGGACTACTTGTTATTGTTCCGCTACCTGTTACCGATGTGGTTAATGTAAATTCTTCCAAGAAAGTTGCAGTACAGCTTGTATTTACGCTCATTGTAACACTGCCGTCTGTACAGTCCGCATCTCCGCTCCAGCTGTCGAATACAAATCCGGTATCTGGTGTTGGTGTTAGAGCTACAACTGTTCCCTGTTCATAGTCCTCTGTACAATCTGAGCCGCAGTCTATTCCTGCGGGACTACTTGTTACTGTTCCACCGGCACTGCTTGTTACTGTTAAGGTTCGCATTGGTATAGCAACAAAGCGTGCGGTACAATTTCTATTACCGGTCATAGTTACGCTACCATCAGAACAATCTCCTGTTAGATTCCAGCGATCAAACATAAACCCTGAATTTGGTGTTGGGGTGAGTGTAACAGAAGTTCCAGTAACATAATCCTCTGTACAATCTGAGCCGCAGTCTATTCCTGCGGGACTGCTTGTTACTATTCCACTTCCAATGACTGTTACTGATAGAGTACGGGTTATAGTGTTTGTAAATGTACAGACAACCATATCGTCCTCGACCAGATTGACAGTAACGCTGTCTGCAGTTTCTGTAAAGTCAGTAGTGCCTGCACAATTAATATCTGTTAAGGTATGTCCATTAGGATCTGTCTCCTGCACAGTATAAGATCCGGGTAGAACGTCGCAATCTATAAAGCTTGTTCCCCCTGAATTGTTATCATCAAGTGTAAAAGATCCATCGAGTCCGCATGTAGAGAGGAATCCTGTACCGGTAAACCCAAACCCTGATGCTCCGTCCGGGTTTGATTCTTTTTCTATTGTTAACATTGCACCTACACCAAAGAAATATCCTGCACCTTGTTCATTTACCACAGGATCTGGAGAGGTTCCTTCATCGGCCTGCGGGGAGCCAACTAATATAGTATCGCCTGAAATTGAAACGCTTTGGCCGAAAATGGCGCTCAATGATGGATCAGAAGCGAATATCTGCTGTTCATTACCCCATACACCGGGAGCAGATCTTTGATAAACATATGCGGATCCATCACCGCTAATAGAAAGATCCTGACCTGTTGCTCCTACTACTATCATGTCTCCAAAAATAGATACACTAATTCCAAATCTATCACCCGAAGCCTGATCAGATGCTATTATTCTTGTCTCTGTTGTTGTAACATCGGGCATAGCCGAACCTATAGTCCAGTCAGTCCCACTTCTCTCAAATATATATACTGCACCTGCATTTATACTACTCCCACCCGTTACAGTTTCCCCCTGAGCCCCAGCAATTGCTATGGTTCCATCAATGGCTACAGCTGCGCCAAACTCGCTATCAGCCACGCCAATCACTTTTTGAATCTCTGTCCAAGTGCCTGCTACTCTTTGGAAGAAATAAACAGAACCATGAGTTACAGTGCTAAAACCAGCACCCGATGAATCTCCAGGTGCTCCTGCAATTACCCAGTCACCTGAGATCGACACCGAAGCTCCAAATTCATCATTACGAGCGGAATCACCTGGCAATATAGGATTTGCACCAACAGCACTCCAAGTTCCTCCAGTTCTTTCATATACAAAAATTGCCCCTTGATTATTTGTAGCCCCAGAACCAAACAAAGGATCACCAACAACAGCTCTGTCTCCTAATATAGAAACACTAAATCCAAAGGACTCTGCCAGATTATTGCCTGTATGGGAGAAAGTTTGTTGAGGAGTCCATGTCCCACCAACACCTCTCAGGAAGAAATGAGCAGCACCATCGTTTGTAAAGGAGGGTGGATCAGCATCCGGTTCGCCGATTAAGGCCCAATCCCCTGAGATTGATACAGCAGTTCCGAAATCATCACTACTTCCAGGATCTGGAGAAAATAGTGTTGGGGTTGCTACCCATACTCCAGAGCCATTTCTCTCATATATTATTACAGCGCCCTGACCACTGCCTGCCGCTCCATCCCAACCTGGGATACCTACGATTGCTCTGTCTCCATCGATTGAGACACTCCAGGCAAAATCATCTGATGCACCCGATGTAGGGTCCGCGGCTGTAACTCTTTGTGCTTGTATGAATGGATCTATGGTTATTGGATATTGAGCATTTCTGTCATCTACACTTATTTCTATAATATTATCTTTTAATCTCAAATGGGAAGGAAGTTCTTTTCCTGTAGAATCAAATGCATATAAACCACTATAATTTAGGATATTATTATCATTGCTATCAATAAATTGTATCGATTTTCCAGTTTCTCTATCTAATGCCTTAACGTCTTCATTTAAATCCAATCCAACAGTTAATGTGACCTTATCTTCATTTAAGTTTGGTTTACTTTTCAATGTAAAACCTTGTTCAACACCATAAGGGCTATTCACATACCATTCTGTAATGTTGCCTCTCTGATATTCAATCCGATTGTCTGAAACTTTTTTGGGTTTTATATTTGAACTCTTTGAAATCAAATGCATTCCTACAGTATTCTCTCCGCGCTCAAACATAACCTGGGTCTTATTGAAAGTTGTTACTATCCCATGACCTGGTGTTCTTGATGTATAACTACCCTTGTCTTCCGAGATATGATATTGAGAATTGGCTGAGCCGAGGGTTTGAACTATTTGTGGAAGTAATGATTGGGGTATTTCTGATGATTGCGGACTATTTATGGCAACCTGTGAACTTGCAAATTGCTCCGATACTGAATTAAAGCTTAAACCAAAAAGCAAAAACATAAATACGAACAATGAAAACAACCTATATTTGCTATATTTAAAACTGAGTTTAGAAACCATCCGAGTCTCCTCCTTAGATATTAGAACTTTACAAACTTAAATATCAGAACTTTACAGAACAAACATCATTTAATTGCCATCTTCTTTTATAAATATCACAACTATTGAATAAATGCAATAATATAATGCTACTTAACTGCATCTCTTATCTATATACTTAATCACTTAATTATTCGTGCAATTCTTATATATGTCAAATCCGGAAGAAACAGAGGCTCTGGAGAGCAATAGAAATAGAAAAAATATATATAAGCCGCCTAGGCAAGTTTGAAGAGTATAAAAAAGTGCGATATTACACTTTCCGCGATACAAAGTGCTGAATCTTTAAGCACAAACTTCCCCTCTGAATAAAGAGCGCTCAAAATATACAATGATATAGAGGGCTTTTATCTTTCTTAACAAAAAACTCTATTGACATCATTACGTAATGATGTTATAAATGAACTGTGACCGAAAGAACAATACAACAAAGAGCCAATCCTAATAAAATGCATAGAGGCTCACTATATATTCCAGCCTTGCTTTACGAGAGACTGCGCCTGTATTCATTTATGAGTAGGACAAGCCAGTCGAAGATTATAGAAGAAGCTATAGGCAATTTTCTTGATGAAAAGATGACGGGCAAAGAGTACGACAATGTGCTCATGTATCAAAAGGACGAATAAGAACGGTAAAAGAGGAAACTCAAGAGAGAGAGGATGGCACAATGAGAGTTAGAGAGATGATTAAGTTCTTAGTGGAGAATAAAGGTTGGTATCTTGTAAGAATTTGCGGATGCCACAGACAGTTCAAGCTAAGAAGCAAAAAAAGCAGGCTAACTATTAATTGCAGGATGGATAAGGAACTGGGTGAAGGGACACTTTTCCATTCAATTAACCAATGTTTTGAATCAAAAGAAATAGTAGGAAAGGACCATTATGAATTTACCATCGAGGAATCTTCTAACTGCTACTCCGCATACAGCCCAGATTTGCCAGGATGCGTGGTAGTAGGCGATACAGTAGAAGAAACCAAAGAGTTAATGACGGGGGCAGTTAAGCTCCACTTGGAAGGACTTAAGCAAGAGGGCCTTATTGTCCCCGAGCCCGGAAAAGCTGCTACATATTTTGAGTTAAAGCAAGCCTCCTGAAGTGTGAACATACCCCACCTTGCGCAATATTTATTATATAAATTACGGGTCTCATGCAAGGTGGGAGATGTTCTTTCTCCTCCCACCCAAATCTCATTATAAACATTGAAATACAAAGAGAGTTAGATATTTTTTCTCATACTGGTATAATCAATTCCCTCATTGAAATCTAATACGGAGAGGTGGCCGAGTGGTCGAAGGCGCTCGCCTGCTAAGCGAGTAAGGGGGTTATTCTCCTTCGAGGGTTCGAATCCCTCCCTCTCCGCCATATTCTTTATCATTGAGAAGACAAGTTGGACTAATTTTTTAAATAGCCGATATAACTATCCAGCCAATACCTAGATATTTTAAGTTTTACAAAAATTCTAACGCTAGATGTTGATTATTAAGATATATCTTGAGGAAGATTTGCTTTTAATTCACTGACCGACTTACTAATTTGTAGTGAATGGACTATAATGGGGAGAGGTTCCGTATAAACCTCCAAATAGTCAACTTCACCTAGTTCTTCTCTAACCTCAAATGCAAGCATTTCCTTTTCCAAGTCAAATATTGCGTTGACTCCCGACTTGTTTCCTCTCGCATCAACCCTTATCCATTTATCTATTGATTCAAGATAGAGTGCGTTTAGTGAGTGAAGACACATTTGATCACTTCCTTCTTCAAATAGCAATTTTTGATAGCATAACCCGGCAGGTATTCCGCAAGCCCTTAAAAATGCTGCCAAAAGGTGTGATTTTGCATAGCAAATTCCATGACCTTGAATCAGGACTTCTGAAGCGTTTTTAGTAACATTACTAGCATTAATATCGAATGAATGGTCTATTTCATCTCTGACATATTCAAATAAGGCTTTTGCCATTTCGACATCTAGATTGCAATCTTTTCTTATCTCGTTCGCTTTAGCGAGTATAAGTGGATTCTTATAGTCAATCACATCAGTTTTTTTCAAGTATTCTTCTTTCGAATCTGTTATCAGCACAACTAGCACCCTGTAACTATTTAAGAATATTCAATCTATTTCAGTTCTTAATACTATGAAATAGTTCAAGCAAATAATCGCCACTTTTGTTAGCAAAAGCAATCATTTGTGCTTGTTCATCTTTCGTTAAGTCATTCTCAATATGTCTAATAGTTCTTTTTATGGCAATTGAGTGGCCTGGGTCTTCTTTAGCATGAACTTCTACAAATTTGGAAGGTAATTCAAGTGGATGATGTTTTGGAAACATCACACCGGAAGCATTTTCAAATAAATATGAATGACCAAGAATACCAAGAGGAAACTCTTGAGCACAATCTTGCAAAAGATCATCATACTCTGAAGCAATAGATATCTCTGACATATCAACTCCAGTTACTCCAAGTTCTTGTAAATCTTCAAGAGCTATCTCTGCATGGCCAAGCTCTCCTTTAGCGCAGACCTGAAACCTCTTACTTAAATACGGGTTTACTTCCTTAACAATTTTGCTTGCAAGATTCACTGCCCTTTGGCTTATATATTCAATTATATAAAAAGTCTTTAGGAATCTTATATAATCAGGTTTAGAGATACTCCCCGAAAGTAAAGCTTTTACTTCCGGCATATCTTCAACTTTGCTGAGATAGGCTATTACTTCCCAATCCAATCTTGCTTCTAAGCTATTCATAATTTGGACTATATGATATATGAATTCGTACGCTAGGCAATAGTGGATTTTATGCTTTAAGAAGAGTTACATATTGATGTGATCAGTATTATCAGTAAACTAGTTATCTCGCTCTGCGCCCGTAGCTCAATTGGACAGAGTGCTTGATTACGGATCAAGAGGTTGGGGGTTCGACTCCCTCCGGGCGCACCAGTGTTATTAAAAAACCTTTGTCCTTATTCTGGAAGGTCTGGATAAAGCATATCAGCGACAAAACCCCATTAAATAGCCAATCTCTAATTCCCCCTGAGCCTACTTGGACAAAATGGATTACTGATTAGGTAATCTCACTATATATTCAAGACGAATACCACCTGGTTCATAGAACATCATGTGTTGTGTTGGGCCATCACCGAGCAATTCCGGTGCAAATTCTATTTTCACTCCCGGCCAGTCTTTAAGACGTTCATACATGGCATTCAATTCTTTCAGGTTCTCTAGCTTAAAAGCTAGATGATGTAACCCAATATGGTGCTTGCGATCAAACTCAACCACCTCAGAGTCATCCTGAACTTGCCAGAGGGTTATGATAGTCATTCCATCTGTTAAGAAGACCGCCGGATAATCGGCATCCTCACCTATTTTCTTAAACCCTAGCCCATCTATGAAAAATGTTTTTGTTTGCTCTAGATCCTTAACTGTTAACCCAACATGATCTACGCCCTTGGAACTCGGGACATCAGGTGTGACCAAAGAGTTATCATTACCCTCTAGTGCTTCAAGTCCTGGAACAGAAAGCATATATCCCACTAAGATAAACAAAAGAACTAACAAAAAAGTGTGTATTCTCAAATTAGTACCCCTAGGAATTATTTGTAAATAGCTCAATACGTATACCACCTGGCTCAGTAAACATCATGTGTTGTGAGGGGCCCTCACCTACAGGTTCTGGGGCAAACTCTATCTCTATATTGTTCTTAGTTAAGGTTTCATGGATAGTTTCTAATATAGAAGAATTAGCAACTTTGAACGCTATATGGTGAAGTCCAACATGAATTCTGCGATCAAAGGGGACAAAGTTTTCTTTATCTTGAACCTGCCACAAAGTGATCATGTTTGTACCATCACTAATAAAGATTGCCGGATAATCGGGGTTTGTATTCACAACGCTAAAACCCAACAAATCTGTAAAAAACTGTGCTGTTTCTTCTACATTTTGAGTAGTCAGGCCTACATGATGAATACCTTGAGTCAGGGACATTTATTCCTCCTTAAATGATTGCCTTGCTATATATAGTTCATCAACAAATTGTGAAAAAGCTTTATCGCCAAAATGAGATTTCATTTGTTCATAGAGCAGGTTCATTGTTTTTTTGATTTTTTTATATTCTTTAGTACCACTCGGAGTAATAGTAAAAGCAGCACCCTTCCCTCTTGTGCTCTTCTCTGCTAAACCTTTACTTATTAAAGTATCTATAAATCGAGTTATAGTAGATGCATCAAGCTCCATAATCTCGGCAAGCTTTTTTTGGCTTGCGTTAGGCTGTTCTTGCATTGCAAAGAGCAAATAACCATGAGATGGCGACAACCCGAGCTTGTTAAACTCTTCCTGCCATATTTTTGTAATTTTTCGGGTTAACGTAGTTAAATTAAAATAGATACAGTCGTTAAACATTTGCACCTCAAATACTTGTATGTACACGCAAGTATAGAATATAGGGTCGCCAGCAATAAATCAATAACTATTATTAATTGGGATAAGCCATACAATTAGAAACAAATTGGAATCAACTATATTACATCGAAGTCTCTGCCAATTGGCCAACTACTCATGGCCATGATCCCTATCCGTCCCGATCAATCAAATTATTATAAATCACTGGCATTTTCCCCTTCCATTGAAACCATATAGCAGGATCTGTTATTAGATCTGCCATAAAATGTGCCGCATTAATCCGACTGGTTGTTCCAGCATCGAAAATCGCACTTCGGATAGGAGAAGCATGCACTGTATAAGGGCTAACCGAGTTATCATCGATCAGATTATCAGGCCGTACCACCGCCCATTCAATAGCTGGGTGGTTTTGGCCAATTGCAGTTCTCAAATAGTCTGCTGCTTTCTCATTATCAACATGAGGCGGAAGCAAAAGACGCAACAAACCGATCACACAGTGTTGGCTAAAAGAAATAATTTCCGGTACATCCTGATTTCGACACCCTGCACTATTCATCAGAACGAAATTAACCCGTGTTGTGGGCTTGTTTGCTTGAACAGCCTGGCATAGGCGACGCACAGACTCGGTCACTAATCTTCTAGGATGCCCGAAAATTCCATGAAAACTCAGCATATGCCCTAAACAGGATACAACAGCATCACATTCATTAACATGCTGTGCCATATCCACATCACTCATATCTAAAATCGTTGCTGTGATGATGGATATATTTTTATGGGTTCGGATTGTTTCCGGGAGCTTTTCAGGTGTGCGCACAATGATTTCAACATCATGTCCTCTCTCCAAAAGCTGCCTGACAAGGTGCTGCCCTGTTGCGCCGGTTCCACCAGCCACTAGAATTTTCATTAGTTTTTAATGACCCTACTTATTCTTCTTTCCTTTTAAGGTGGATTTTATGAGTTTGCCAAATTGCTTGTCTTTCTGTCGTTTCTCGTAATACGACATATCGTTGAAACGCGCCTCGCGCTGCATTGCTTCGTAGTTCTGATAACGTTTTTCAGATAACTCCCCCTCATCAATTGCTGCCAAGATGGCGCAGCCTACTTCATTGACATGTGAGCAGTTCTTAAACTTACACTGTTTCAACAACTCTATAATTTCTGAAAATGTTTCATCTAAGCCGCTATCAACAAACAAATTGCCCAGCTCACGCATACCCGGAGTGTCAATTATCATCGAGCCATTAGGCAATTGGACAAGTTGACGGTGGGTCGTTGTATGCCGGCCCTTACTGTCTTTTTCTCGGACCGGACTTGTTTCAAGCTCCGCACCACCCAAAAGACTATTAAGTAATGTTGTTTTTCCAACTCCTGATGAACCTACCAGACAATAAGTCTTGTTAGCATGCAATAAAGTCTGAATTTGATCCAGATTCATACCATTCTCGTTACTAAAGGGAATAATAGTAAGATTGGGCATGATTTCTTTAACTACATTGATTTTTTCAATGATTTTATCTTCAGCAATCAAATCACACTTACTCAATAACACTATCGGATCAATATCGTATTCATTTATCATTACCAAATAACGTTCAAGCCGTCTGAGATTAAAATTCTCATCAAGCGACTGAATAATGAAAGCACTATCTATGTTTGCGGCAATTAACTGATAGTCAATATTTTTACCTGCTCTTTTTCGCTTCATAAGAGTAAGTCTAGGAATAACCCCATGAATAATTGCATGTGTATCGTTGTCGTAAAAATCAGCATAGACCCAATCACCAACAGTTGGCAAATCCATTGCTGAATCTGCTAAGTAAATCAATTTGCCCACCAATTCTGCAAATACATCGCCACTCCCCTTAGAAATAACATAACTGTCTTTGTGTACCGCTATGACTCGAGCTATGTCATAGATAGAGGCTTTCTCGCTATCTACATTCTTTAGCAATAATTGGTTAAATCCCATCTTATCAATTGCGTGTATTTCTCTGCTCGTTTTCTTCATTGTACTAACTCTATTGGGTTGTGTATGACGACAAGAATAGTTCCAACACTGATATCTTAAAAAAGGATCAAGGCAATATAGAATCCGCCTCTATCTCAACAACATGGGAGAAAAGTCGGCTGTACATGGCAATGACATATTCAAGAGCCCTACCCTCAGCCCTTACTATACCTTTATGGAAATGAACAGGGAAGATCAAGCACGATAGAGCGCCTAGTTTAAAATCTCTCTGGGCTTCCTCCCCGCTGTAGTTAGTGACCCCCTCTTCAAGAAGCTTGTCGTACCAGTATCTTAGTGCCTCGAACTGCCTGCCCTTACGCTCTGTTGGAAGCTCGCTTCCGCCTATTAACCTGGCTACATCAGTAGCGCCCATGCTGCGTATAGCAAACTGCCAATCCAATAGCACAACAGCCTCATCTGTGCCGGCTTCACCAAAAAGCAGATTGTCAGCCTTCATATCATCATGTGTTAATGTTTTGGGTCTTGAAGCAATTTCTTTAAATAGCCAAGAAATGTGAGGTCTTAATTTCTCGCCAATCTTCATTCCGTCGGGATCAATAAAATATCCACACAGCTCAACAAATGAATCCCAGTTTTCGTTATAACCCTGTTCAATGTTATTAGTGGTTGGCATCCATTCTAAGGTATCCAATATTGGGCTTTGCCAATATGTGCCATGAACTTTTGCTAATGATTCAAGGGTTGTTAATACCGGCTCCTGCTTCATCCCTTTGACCTGATCTCCAGGAGTAAGGTAGGTCAAATCTTCCATAAGCATAAGGTTACTTTCGATTCCGTATTCTGCATGAAAAAATTTGGGTAGTTTTATTGGGAAACTTTGCGAGAGTTCAGAATAAAATTTAACCTCGCGCTCATATGCATCAATCTCATAACTAGATCTTCTGAATTTACTTGGTGACAACATCTTGAGAACAAAGGAGCTAGGCACATTTTTTTCTTGAATATCATATTCAGCATGAATTTTTAGAATTGAACTGAGCCAGGCTTTCCCATCGGCCATATTATCTTTTTTGATACTTATCACTTTAGAATTAGTCAAGACACCTGACTGTCTAAGAGCAAAAGTCAGCCACTGAGGTGTTATATCATCAGGATGTTTAGGATGCTTCTTCAATATAGACTTAATAATACTAGATTGAGAGTAAATGTTTAAGTACGTGTAGTGTATTTGTTGCAAGTAAGCCACTTTCAGAATAAATTAACAATTAGATGGCTCTTAAACTTAAACAATTTGCTTTAAAGCGCGGCATTTTTAGTGCTTGCGTTGCGTGCATTGTCAACTTAACAATAGTATATTTTGCTTTGAGCGCAGATGGAGACGTTCCTCTTTTTGCCTCTGTGGCAGAAATATGGAATCACTCTCTTATTGGAGCTTTAATTCCTAGATCAATATTGATAAGTTTTATAATCACCGTTACAACGATATTTGCCACTGTGAAGGAAGCTTCAAACAAATCAGAAGAGATATCACTTATGTTAAAGAGATCATCTTGGATTAAGATAGCTGTTCAAAAAGCATTGATACGAGCTCTAATAGCATTTATCGCAGTGATTATATTAGCATATATTCTTCGAATGCTGTTCCCAACTTATGCCACAATTCCAACAACTGCTGTAATCCCAATCGTTGGAATATTTTCAGCCCTAGTTGCATTTTCTATGACATACTCAGCCGTATTTTCCACAGGAAAAATCCTAAACTCTAAGAAATAAAGACGCAATTATTTCATTTTCCACTCAAGCAGCCGATTTTTAGCAGGCATCTCGTGGTCGGATTTAAAAACTAGGCCAATTTCTTTGGCAAGAGAATTCACCCACTCAAAATCCCGAATTGCACTCACAGGATTTCGCTTGTAGAGCCAAGAATCGAATTGCTCATTACTTGCACTTGTGTATTTACCATTGTAGTTAAAGGGGCCGTATATACATAAGGTGCCATTAGTTTTAAGCACCTTAGCTATTCCGCAAAACATATTCTCAATCTCAGGTTTGCCCATGATATGAAGAGTATTAGCAGTGAAGACTCCGTCAAAATTACCAATATCCCACGGCAATTCATTTACATCAAGATTAATCGGAGTATTGATATTTTCGAGATCTGCTTCATCTAACCATAGTCTGATTCCAGAGATATCAGTATCTAGATCAGATGGCTGCCAAATGAGATGAGGAAGGTTGGCTGCAAAAGACACTGCATGCTGACCTGTTCCGCTTCCAATTTCTAATACAGAAGTTGTTTCAGCAAAGCTGTCTTTCAGCACTCTGAGTATATGGTCTTTATTATTCTCTGAAGCTTGGCTATACGGTTTCTTTTTCATAGTGAGGTCATATTAGTTCTTGTGGTTGTTCTCGAGATTAAGCAAAAATTCTTTTGTACTTAGCCCCCCGGCGAACCCAGTTAACTTACCATCTGAGCCAATCACACGGTGACAAGGGATGATTATAGATATAGGATTTTTTCCTATTGCGGCTCCAACAGCCCTTACAGCTTTAGGATTTTTTATGTCATTCGCTATGTCGCCGTAAGAAACGGTGTCCCCATACCCTATTGTAGTTAGCGCTTGCCAGACCTGCTCCTGAAAATTTGTACCTACCGGTCTAAGTGGTAGATCAAATTCCGTCCTCATTCCTTTAAAATAACTGTTTAATTGCTTTACAGTAGACTTTAAAACCTTACTGCTATCATTTCTTTCAAGGTCAGGAAATTTCTTGTTGTCTGGTTTCTGATTAGGCCAATATATTGCACACAGATTGTCATTGTCTGCTATTAAAGTAATACCCCCAACTGGGCTTTCCATTGCAGTGTAATAATATTTCATTATTGCGCCTCCTTTTTTGAAGAATTGTTTATATGCTCACGCCAAAGATGGGCGGCTAAATACGACCTATAAGGAGCATATTCTTCAAGCTTAATATCAGAGTATTTTTCAATAGTTCGCCTTAAGATCAAATCCCCGGAAGGAAACACGTCGGGCTCACCTAAGACCCTAAGAGCAATATAGTCAGCAGTCCATGGCCCTACCCCCTTAATAGATATGAGAGTTTCCTTTAAACTTATAAAATCACTACTTGTGTCAATGCTTAGATTGCCATCAAACACCATTTGTGAGAGTTCGTTAATTGCCCTGGCGCGCATTCTTGTTGTCCCAATGCTTTCGATCTCAGCCTGAGCCAGAGTCTCAGGTGTTGGAAATAGTTTCACATCTTCACCAGTTTCAGAATTGGATATAGTTGCTCCGTATTGAGCTACAAGTCTTCCAACCATCTTTCTAGCTTGGGCCAAGGAAACTAGCTGGCCTAAAATAGTACAAACTGCCCCCTCATAGGGATCCCAAAATCTAGAGAGCCTAAGCCCGGGGTTTAAACTTACCATTTTGGAAACACGTTTACTCTTTTCTAAAGAGTTTGCAATAACTACAGGATCAGCATTTAAATCAAACATCTGCCTTATATGATGCATCAAAGGGTAAAGACATGCCATATCATCTGCAACGATGGTTACCGACAGCGCAGGCTTATTTTCTACTTGAGACACTTTCACATGTCCCGAAGTGCCGTATTTTGTAAAAGCGCGTGAGTAAGATTTATCTGTAACCTGCTCAATACCTATAATCTGATGAGCCCTGTAGAATCTTAAGTGATCATCCCACAAAAAAGGTGGTCTGTAAGATAACTCTAGAGTGATGCTGTAATTGTTATCATGCTTCTTTAGGTTAGATTTCCTAAGAGCTGAGGGAGGTCTTTTAAAACGTTCTTTCACTGCGTCATTAAACCTCCGAATAGAGGAAAAACCAGATGAGTATGCAATTTTAGTTATAGGAAGGCTTGTTTCCGTGATTAGCTTGCGAGCAAAATCTAAGCGGTTATTATCGGCAATCTGCTTTGCTGTCTTTCCTGTTTCTTCCTGAAACAGTCGCCTTAAGTGCCGTGAACTGACCCCTAGAGCATCGGCAAAAGTACCCTCATTGTATTCGAAGAATTCAGGTCCCAATAAGAGATGAAGCCCTCGTTTAACTGTTTCGCTTTTCCCAACCCAAGCAGGAGAGCTAGGAGCACTTTCAGGACAGCACCTCAAACAGGGCCTATAACCGGCGCGCTCTGCATCAATGGCTGATTTAAAGAATTGGACGTTTTCTCTCTTTGGCTTAGCTGGACAAATTGGCCTACAGTAAATCCATGTAGTTGTTGATCCGGCAAAGAACTTCCCGTCAAACCTATAATCCCTAGTTAGAATAGCCTCATAATATATATCGTCCTGAGTAATCATATTAGAAATATACACTTAGCAAACTGGAAATGCTGGCTATTTTCGGACATGGTCATAAATAAGTAAAAAGAAGCTATAAATTGGGAATTACAAGAAAAGATTATTAGGCTTTAAAAATGATTAAAACAGTTCCTGCTGAGCATCTTCGAGCAACACTCTCTTTAGTATATTTTTACCTTTAATAACGGCCTTATCTTTAATAGAATCCAGATCGCTCGAATCGTTTACAAGTGCGAAACTTAAAGAGATATATACAGGGTCTGAGTCAAAATCTATATCTTCCATCTCAACAATCAAATCTACAACAAAGGATTTTTCATCATCTGTAAGAGTAATATTTTCCACTTTATAATCTATCAAGTTATCTAATCCTCATTTTCTGAATTGGGTGTAATCTTTACTAAAACCTTCAAAAGATCCCATTGATTGCTTAAGCCGACCAAGCAAACAACAATATAGTCTAAAGTCTCAGTTGAGTATATAAGTTCTTAAGAAATATTGCAATGTGGTCAGTAAAGATTGGAATTTATACTTAAGCATAGATATTGCACTCAATTTTCAAGGATTGCTCGGAACCACAGGCTTATTTCTAATTAGGTATGTCTTTTTTCTGGTTTTCAATCAAATAATTACTTTTACTTTCAAAAACTATTCCCTGTCTACATTTATTATCAGCCCCTTCTAAGAGCAACAGAATCATTGTATCTAATTCTACCCACTCAGATTTATAAAGAACTTTACCCTCACATACCGACTGGCCTGATGCTTCTTGCTCACTTGCCCCTTCATCCAACCATTTTATTTCATCAAGACTAGGAGGACCGAAATCCTTTATTAGAGTGCTCTTAATTTTTTCATAAGTAACAATATATTCGTCAGGATTCTCGTAGCTCTCCTGAAACAAATAGGCTCCCTTGATAAGTTTCCCGTTTTTAAAAATGTACCCCATCTTAGTTGGCATATCTAGAAAAGTTTCTTTATATAAAACTAAATTTTCATTATCAGTTATCGGTGTACCTGTCTCCGTTAATTTCACTTCATCAGGGGTCATTCCCCAGCTGGAATTCCTGAAGCTTGTACTAGTAGAATTTGCTTTGTCAGGGATTTCTTCCACGGTTTTTTCTTCCGAATCTGAACATGCTATTATCAAAATTGCCAACAACATAATCAATATAGGTGCCATAGATCTTTTCAATTCAAAGTCTCCTTAATCAATGATATTTCCTCTATAGTGAACTCAATTGAGATGAGAATGCAAGAGATAAAATGGATACAATCAAAATTATATTATAGAAACTAATTTCCATCCACCATTTGATTTGTCATAGCCCCAAAGAGAATCTGGATATCCCGGGATATTAACTGTTATTGAGTTTCCATTGATATTAATTACTTTCATTTTACATAGCGGTCCTGATTCCCCCATATTAAGCCAATTCTCATAGTTAGCCCAGAGAGTCCTCATGTATTCTGGGACGATCTCTTCCTCATAGTTTTCAGGCATTTCCTGACTACGTTCAGACAACTTCTCCTCACTTGCACTCTCTGTAAAATTGCCAATAGTATCTTTTTTTAAATTATCCCTTACAGCTTGTTTATCAACATTTTTGAAAAAAGTCTTTATAGTTAGAACTACAAGCTTCTTGGCGCATATTCTGAAAAGTGCTCTCCACACTTGCTCCACTGCAAGATCATAGTACCGATATAGACAACAAACTTAATGAGATAAATAATCTCATTTCTGTCTCTCGTGACATTGTCATCTAGAACTGTATAACACTTTTCATGAAATAATATATTTGAATTATAGATTAAGCTAAATCCCCTTCTATTTAAAGGATATTAAGATGACCCGAAGTTTTTATATTGGGGCCATACTAATGTACCGGATTGATGTTAAGATAAAGGCTTACGATATTAGAGGAGGCGTAAAAATCTCAAACAATGGACCTCAATCATTTGAGCTCAAAAAATTAGTATATTATAGCTCAACTATTAGTTTGATGAGAATTCTTTCTGCTCTATCATTGTTAATTCTTGGTGGGATGCTAATTTTCAGAACGAACCTAGAGCAAACTATTGACGAGTACTATATCAAATCTGCAACTGTTGCGCTCTGGATATGTGTTATCGGGTGTGGTTTAACATATTACAATCTGGCATCAAATTATAAAAAAAGCATCAAAATGTTTGGTATGGAAGAAGATAATGAGCCAGAATCCGTGAAACGAGCCCGCTTGTTCGGCTCAACTAAATTTGAATATTTATATATAATCGTATCTATATGCATGTTAGCTTTTGGCTTATGGTTTGCTTCACTGTTTATATTCATGGGGTTGCTAAACCCATAGTCCATGGCCCTCAAATAAGCTCACAAGAGTTAAGCCTATGAGTCAACTTCTCTAGCATTGTATTTATGCAACTCCCATAAAATATATATAAAACCGACTGTTAATATTATATAAAATGGCAATAGATGCATATGACTTGTGCCATCAAATGACGGTGCAATAAGTCTTACGATTAGTGAAGTTTTTAAGTGGCCTGCTTCTAAGAACTTAGGAACTATATATTTCGAAACTAGGTGTATTTTTGAGGGATTCTGTATAAACATTGAAACCGAAACGCTCATCAATGATATTACGAAACTAATTGCAGAGAACAAAAGCATTATAGCCTTTAAGACTCTTCCGGCTTTACCCCACAAGAAAGCCAGGGAAAGGCATAAAAAGGGCAGCATCGGGGTAATTAAACGCGGGCCTGTAGAAGCGCCTGCAGTCCAATAAACATACGCTGAGCTCCAAACTAAATAAGAAGCTGCAATAAAAGCTATCATGATGGCTAATCCCTTTTTGCCAGGTGTTTTCCATTGTCCGTAAAGCGCTATTGGAACCAATAACAGAATTGGCGAGAACCAGAAAATGCCTCTTTTTAATCCAAATAGGAGGCTTCCAGCAACTTGTAGCTTAGGTAATTTAATGCCGTAAAAGCCTTCATTTACTCTTGTTAAAGTGACATGATATTTATATCCTGTGACAAAGGGATCCCCAAAAGCCTTGTAATGATAGAGGAGAAGAGGCAAGATAAACAACAACGCTCCTGAAAAAGCACAAATGAGTATACGTATCAACCTTTCCCGCTCCCATCCCCAGGCAGCAATAACCCCATAAAGAGCGATTATGACCGAGGCGGGAGCAGAAGTATATTCAACAACTACAGCCCAAGATAGAAGTGCCCCAGCAGAAAATGCTAGCAAGATGTCTCTTCTCTTTTCAGCCTTAGAATTCAACAAGTAATATATTGCAGTAAATCCTAAGAATAAAAACCCACTAGCTGAAGAGTGGCCGAAAAAGGTTGTGGACCACCCCCATGCTGGAGTTGCGAGTCCGAATGTCAGAGATCCGAAGACAGCTCCCGAGAGGCCAAATCCAAGCCTGAGTGCTACTAAATATAGAAATAGTCCTGTGAGAGCAGTCAACAAACCAGATATCACAATAGTAGCAAATTGCAGAGCAATGATAAAATTCAGCGTAACTCTTCTTTTGCTTTCATGAACCCATTTTATTTCTTTTTGATTCGATTCTAAATACAGCTTGGTTAAGAAAACGACAGGAACTGCCATAAAAGATGTTCCAGGCGCTGCCTGAGAATAATAATGTCCTTCAAAATAAGCCTTATCCCCAGAGGCACTATGATATTTATCTATGTCCATACTACCATCTTCTACTAATGAGATAGATAGTGCTAAGCGGGGGATAACATTCCAATTATAAGGAGTTTGAAAGAAGTAACAATATGAAAAGAAGAGCAATATAAAGATAACAATTCCTATTCTTTTTTTAATAATATAGTTATTGGTACTTATATCTAGCCTCCTCTAATCAAACATGAACACATAGAACATCCTTAAAGTATAAATTTATTAATAGTTTGCCAGATATAGTAATTATTCAATTAGTCCCATTTCGGATTTGGCAAATTTGTTTTCTTGCAGATGATTAGGATATAGATAAATATTTTCTAATCATATATAGTACCATAATCTTCTATATGCAAATTAGATAATTTATAATTTATAATAACATACGATACAATTATCTAACCCTTATTGTATTAAAAATCAAGTATGCAAATACCTGTGCTAAAAGATAAAAGTGAATATTTCCTAAATGACCTTGGGCTGCAGCTACGCCATCCTAATAAACATATTATTGCCTTAGAGAACATATTTGTATTCCCTGATTTAAAGCTGGGCAATCAAAGTGTGATAAATTCAAAAGAACTTCTAAAAATTGATGAAGATAAAAACAAATTATCAATTTCAGGTATTGAAGACTCTGGGAAGACGACTCTAATTAAAGTGCTTATAAAGCAGTACTTAAATTCAGGTTACTACCCAGTATATATAGATGCTCAAAACATAACCATTACTGATCCAAATCAATTATTAGAGTTAATAGAGAAAAGCTATGAAGATATGTATGAACCCAATAGCTTGGAAAGAATCAGAATAGGAACCAATGAGAAAAAAGCACTATTCATAGACAACTTTGATAAAGTAAGCAACAACATCAAAGTTATAAGTCATATCCTAGAAACTCTTTGCAAAAAGTTTGATAATTTAATCTTATCAGAACAAGCATATTCTAATATGACTGAAGATATTCAGCTAAAAATTCTATACCCGGAATTAGCAGAGGAGATAAAACACTACCAAATAATTGAATTCAGCAAGGAACTTCAATTAGAATTGATCCAGAAATGGCATAAACTAACAGAGGCAAAGGAGCCAGACATAGAAAGCATTTCATCAAAAACAGAAAAGACAAAAAAGATTTTTGATACTGTAATTGGGAATAATTTAGCCCCTTCTTTACCAGTCTTCTTACTTATAATACTTCAATCAAGCAGCGAGGAGGAAACAGAACTAGTCTCAGGAAGCTCATATGGGCATTATTATGAACATTTAATCCTTAAATCGATAGTTAACTCCATAGGAAATCAGAACTTAAATCATCATTTAGAATTTTTGTCAGAACTTTCTTACTATATGTTCAAAGAAAATAGACAATCGGTAGCTCATGAAGAACTGAACTATATATACGAAGTAGAATTGAAAGATAAAGGGAATATAGAATCTTTAGAGTCTATTACAGAATCACTAATCAAGTCAGGCACCTTAATTGAAGAAACGCTTTGCTGCTTTAAGCACAAATATATATATCATTACTTCGTTGCCCGATATTTATCGGCCAATATTGAATTAGAATCAGTAAATGAGCAAATAAAACATATTATCAGTGAACTGCATAATGAAGATTATGCAAATATAGTTCTTTTCTTAACTCATCTCACTGATGATGATTTAATCATCAACGAACTCTTAATTAGAACTGAATCAATTTTCTCAGATGAAGAACTATTATTAACACAAGAGGACTCCCTTGAAATCAATGAGCTAATTGAAGAACTCTCCAGGCTAGGAACCAAGGATAGAAAACTAAAAGAGGTTCCAACAGAATACGGAGCATCTAATATAGAGGCAATAAGGAGCCATTTGATTCTAGAGAGAAATCAATATAGAGATGGGGCTAAAGATTTCAACCTTCAATTTAACAGAAAGAGCTTCAAAGCAGCAAAGAACATCTTAAGAATAACAAAAGAATTTCTAGGGCATAAAAAGAATAAATATAAGTAAGCTCAAGCTGATTCAGCCTAAGGAAGAACCTATTTACTTAAACAATTTTACTCATTTGTAATAAAGCTATAATCTATATAATGGGCAATTTCAGTATCGTTTATGACCTGTCTAAGATCTTCTGAGCAGTCTTTTGGTGATGGGTCGTTTTCATTTGAATTTTCTATGCTCCCAAATCGCGCAACTAACTTTCTTGCTGCCTCTACATTGCCTTCTTTAAATACATGGAGCAGTTCTTGAGTAAAATCCGCCACCTTATCCTGAAGCAATACTAAATCTACCCTAAAAGCATTATCTCTAGGGTCGTATTTTACAGCACCAGAATGCTCAAAATAGCGCCAAGCCAAATATGCTGAGGCTGAATCCGGATGACTCGACACATCACCTCTTCTTATGTAGCGGAGCATTTCAGCAACAGAAAGATAATATATTTTCTCAAGCAAGCCGTTATCCAAGAGATCGCCAGAAAATACTCGAAATGAATAGAGCGCTATCATATCGGATTTAAGCTCATGCAAGATCATATAATCCGGATCGAATTCTGACATTTCCTCCCCTAAATTATCCTCACCAATAAAGTGCCCTACATCGTGCCCTCTTAACCATATCAGAAGAAGTTTAGAGATTTCTGTATCAACTAAGTCCTCTAAGAATTTTGCCTCTAGTAAGTAGCGTTTAGCCACTTCCATAGTGAGTGCTGTAAACCTAGCAGTGTAGAGATTCAAGAATACTGTCATGTTAGAAAGTGATGAAATATTTTCTGGGCTCTCTCCAGAGAAAAATATACATATCGGCTTATGACAGACATCTAAACCGCCGGCCAATGAAAACACATCAAGACACTTGATCTCAGGAGCTTTATTCCTAATTGAAGAGCCATTGTTTGAACATGAAACCAATAGATCTTGGCATAATTTATCCAATTTAGAATCGTATTGATCGATAATATTCGAATACTGATTGTTTACAATCCCTGCCACACCAGAATAGTAGCTAACTCTATCGCCTTCGGAGGCAAAGACTTTACCAATTATTAAGTCAATCTCTGAATCCAAACAGTTAATACTTATCGGATAAAGATCAAATATGCCTTTTTCTAAGGTTTCGATCTGCTGTTCAAAATAGTGTTTTTGCTCCTCTGATATCTCTGCCGTTCTTAATTGCTTAGGTATCTCTCTCCATATACCGTTTTCCACATCTAGAGGTAAATCTTTTTTGAGCTGTAATTCATATAGAGATCCTATATTCAGAAGCACATATGCAAAAGCTTTTGATAGATCTGTAAGCTCTTTAGGAATAGTAACAGGTATATCCACTAAAACTGTCTGTCTTCTCATCGGTTCATCTCTTCAGGTTGATGCTCCGGTCTCAATAAATCTAATACGGTCTTAACCGGATTAAAAGTAATCAGCGGAACTTCAACAAACAAAGTGTTCCAATCCGCCATCGCTCCATTCCATAGCCCAGGAAGTTCAAGCGCTTTTAGATCCACCCCATCTTTAGACTTATGCGATATAAAACCCATATCAGGATTCACATACTTTTTTAAATCAAAATTTTGTCCCTTATAATTTTTTAATCCGCAAACCAGGTCAACAGGATTAAAATGTGTAGAGGATTGCCATATTCTTTCTTGTTCTTCTGAATTGAGATCAACCTGTGCAGATTCTACAATCTGCTTTGAAATCCTCTCGTCACTACCCCTAATCCAAAATGGCCCTCCTCCAGGTTCCCCTACATTTTTGACAACCCCGCAAACTCTAATCGGACGATCAAGTTTAGCCCGCAGAAAATCCGCTTTCTCTTTTAAAGACAATTCTTCAAACTGTGAAGGCAACTCTATCTTCAGCTCTTCTTGGACAAACTCTTTGATACTCAGCAAAATCTCATGACTTGAAATCCCTGCCTCCAAATCATCAAGATAGCCAAACATCTTATTCTGTAGATTTAAAAGATATCCACCGAGTGCTTTTTTATATAAAATAGTATCAAATTTTAATCTATCGGGAACCACGTTATCAATATTTTTAATAAACGCTATGTCACAATCAAGCTCGTTTAGATTTTCAATTAATGCCCCGTGGCCTCCAGGTCTTAACACAATCTTTCCGGCAGCGTCCAAAAGCGGCTCATTGTTCATATCTACGGCTAAAGTATCTGTGGAGGGTTTTTGAATAGAATAATTTATCTCGAATTTAGATCCATCTGACTTATAATTACCAATTCTGCTCTTTAGAAGATCCTTAACTCTTTCTATATGCTCTGGGGAAACTGTGAAATGCAGTCTGGATATATGTTCTCCATCTTTTGAATAATCTTTTGCCTCAACGAGATGCTCCTCAAAAGCTGTGCGTGAGCTAGTCTCATAGCTATGAAATTCTATTATTCCCTTGGGGAGGTTTGCGTAGTTAAGACCAACAGGGCCCAATGTATAATCAGCTATAGACTTATATCTGCCCTGAGCAAGCTCTGAATCTAAGTCAAATCCATCTTTAGCCATAGACTTTTTTAATTCATCGACAAATGCAAATTGCGACAGACAATCTATAAAATGAAGAAAAGCTCGCGAGTCTGAATCGCTCGCCTGGTTAAGTTCATCCTTATTAATTTCACTACCACGACCATTTACAGTCAGAAGTTCCTTAAACATCCTGCTCGCAGCACCAGATGCGGGAACAAACTTAATAACTTTTTTTGACAAGGATTCTGCTTCATAAATACCTACATATTTATCAAGCTCCCCATCTATATTCTCTACCCCATCCCCAAGAGTGCAGGGTCTAAGTAACTCAGTAAAAGGTATCCCTTTCTTGAATTTATCTATTTGCGATAAAGCTAATTCTTGAGATATACCTTTTTCTTGTAATTGAGAGATAATCTCTTCAGAGAGAAGTCCAGATTGAGTGGTCATTGATATTTCCTTTCTAATTTAGAGTAATATTGAGTAGTATTTTAAACGGAAAAGGGAATAATCCCAAGAATGCTAACAATAAATTAACAATTAGTTGAGAAGTTAGTTACAACTATCGGGCTGACATTCACACCCGCATCCTGTGTTTCTGTGGCAGTGGCACTCATTGGTCTTGCGGTTAAAATGACATCCACATTTGTTAAGTCCTCCCCCATGTGCATAAAGAAAACCATCAGTTTGTGCATAAGTTATAGGTTCAAAAAGATTCAGTGTAGATTCAGCCAAAAAGCAGGAATCCGAAGCAAAGTTTCCATCCAGGTTGGAATAAAAGGGTGAGAGAAAGGATACAATTGTTACTATTACAAGCACTCTAAGTATATTCACGTCAATCTCCCTAAAAAGTCAGGCTTATAATTAAATATGTTAGCAATTTTATCACATATGCATTAACAACCAAGTTGATTGCAGCTTAGAATCCCATGTGATAAAATAAAGAAATCGGTAGTTTTATAACAAAGAGGAGGAGACAAATGAATTATTTTAATAAAAGTATAGCTTTTGTATTTGCTTTTTTAACTTTAACGCTGTTTTCGTTATCTTTTGCACTATCCGTAAATGCACAACAAACTTTATATTCCTGTGAAAGAGGCAGTGATGAAGAACCATTTCTCCACACTATTAACCCAAATACTGGAGCTACAATTTCAACAACAGAGATGACACTTGAGGGACGAACCGTTAGAGGATGTAATGGTATGGCAAAACACCCACAAACTAATGTTTGTTATGTAATGCTAAATATCACTCCTGATCCTGACGCTGGCCCAACTCCGCCAAGAATTCTTGCTACCATTGACCAAAATACTGGAGTAACTACAGCAATTGGTGCAGCGGACCGGACTTTTGCAACTATAGCTTTTACTGCAGACGGCACACTCTATGGAGTAACAGGTGACGGTGGCAGTACGCCAGAGACACTTTTTACAATCGACCCAGACACTGGCGCGACATCTTTTGTTATGGCTCTTGGAAACGGTAGCGACGGTGAGGCTATAGCCTATAATTTCAACAACAACTTGATGTATCACACTTCTGGTATAGATACTATAAACGTAGATAATATCTTTGAATCTATCAATCTAGGTAACAACTCCATATCACCAATAACAATTTCAGGAGACACATCAAATTGGGACGAACAGACAGCTCTAGTCCAACTGTCCGCAAATACTTTCTTAACAGCCCAAAGAGGAGATGAAGCACTTCATTCCATAACCACAAGCGGCGTAGTAACACAGATCGGCGAAATGGACCATGTTTCAAAGGGTTTAGCTTTTGATTGTGGTGGCACAGTAGATATTCCCACCATGTCTGAATGGGGACTAATAACAACTGTACTAGGATTAGGTCTTGTTAGTTTCTTCGTACTCAGAAGAAGATCAGCTTTTCAAAAATAAGAACACACTATTTACTTAAAAATTATAAGCCCTGTGTCTTTCAATGAGAGCCGCGGGGCTTTTTCATATCATAAGTATTTGCAACTTCTACAAGAATCTCCGATCTTATACAAATATATATAAAACAGGCAATTCTCATTGTCTGAAAGTGAAAAAGAGTGTATAAATAGCTTAGGAGAACTTAAAGATGAGCGAAAACGGCGCAGCTACCTATAAGATTGAATCACTGGAATGGGAAAACCTCAGACTAAGACTCACCGGAGACCTTCATTACTCCCACACAATGCGCACTATTTATGCTACAGATGCGTCCTCCTACAGAATGCTCCCAGCAGCAGTAGCGCTGCCTAAAACTCATGACGATATTAAACAGCTTGTTAAATTTGCGATTGAGCATGATATACCCCTCATACCTAGAGCTGCAGGAACTTCGCTCTCAGGTCAGCCTATCGGCAATGGCATAGTAGTCGATGTCGGAAGGTATATGAACCAGGTGCTGGAAGTAAACAAAGAAGAGAGCTGGGCGATAATCCAGCCTGGAGTCATAAGAAACGAATTAAACGAATATCTGGAATCTTACGGCCTTATTTTTGGGCCTGAAACCTCTACCCAAAACCGCGCTATGATAGGTGGGATGATGGGAAACAACTCCTGCGGCGCAAATTCTGTAGTATATCGAGATAGCCGCAAGCATTTGCTCGAAATTAAAGGCTTCTTAGCTGACGGCTCAGAGGTAACATTTGGCGAGCTTACAAAAGAAGAATTTGAGGCGAAATGCAGTGGAGACGAAAGTTTATTAGAAACAAAAGTTTATAGACAAATAAGGGATATCTTAAATGACCAGGAGAACCTGGGAGAGATAAAGAACCAGTTTCCACACGAGAAGATCTTCAGAAGAAACACTGGATATGCGCTTGATGTAATCTCAAAGATGGAGCCATTCAAAGAAGGTGGCGAGCCGTTTAATTTTTGCAAACTTATTGCAGGCTCTGCAGGTACACTTGTATTCATATCTGAGTTAAAAGTAAACCTAGTGCCCCACCCACCTGCTCATCGAACACTGGCTTGCATTAACTTTAAAACTTTAGACAACTCTCTTAGAGCAAACATCGCAATATGCCAGCATTCGATCATGTCATGCGAGCTAATCGACGATTACACGATTGAGTGTGCAAGAGAAAATTCCCTATTAAGCGAAGAATTGTTTTTCATAAAAGACAAACCCGGAGCTGTACTTATTATTGAAGTCGCTGGCGATACTCCAGAAGAGGCTCGGGAAAAGATAGAAAAAATAATAGAGGATGTTAAGAAAACTGGTTACGGATACCACTTCCCAATTGTAACGGGTGATGATGTCGATCATGTCTGGCATTTAAGAAATGCTGCTCTTGGAGTTGCCTCAAATGTTGAAGGGGACGACAAACCGGCTACAAATATTGACGACTGCGCAGTTTCAATTGAGGATTTACCTGATTTTATTCAAGATGTTGATGATCTCCTGAAGAAAAACAACTTGCCAGTGATGTACTACGCCCACGCAAGCGCGGGAGAGCTCCATATTACTCCATATTTCAACACAAAAACCAAAGAAGGGGTTCAATTATTCAGGGATATCACATTTGATACTGCCAAAATAGTAAAGAAATATAAAGGATTTATTTCCGGAGAACATGGAACCGGCTGGCTAAGAGGTGAATTCACCGAGTTCATGTTAGGAAAGAAGATTTACAATCTGATGAAAGATATCAAAACCATGTGGGACCCTCAAGGCATTTTTAATCCGACTAAAATTGTAAATGCCCCCAGGAACAATATAAACCTGAGATACGATGGGGACTACAAAGAGCCTCGTTTTGAGACTGTTTATGATTTTGGCAAGGAAGGGTTTGTAGGTCATGCGGAAAGGTGTAACGGCACGGCTGAATGCAGGAAAACTGAACACGCCGGCGGCACAATGTGCCCTTCTTATATGGCAACCCGGGATGAAATGCATGTAACGCGCGCCAGGGCTAATATGCTGCGGGAAATATTTACCCGCTCAAGTGATGTTGACCCTTTCCAGAATGAGGAAATTCATGATGTTTTGGACCTTTGTCTATCTTGCAAAGGGTGCAAGTCGGAATGCCCTTCTGATGTGGATATAGCAAAATTGAAAGGAGAGTTTTTACAGCACTACTACGATAAACATGGCGTTCCAATGCGCTCTAGAATGATTGCAAACTTCAACAAGTTTGCAAAACTCAACTCCATTTTCCCGCAGGCGTATAACTTTATGTTCAGCAATTCTATTACAGCACCAATAATAAAGAAACTAACCGGGTTTGCACAAGATCGCTCAGTCCCGCCTCTTTCACTTCAAACCACAAGGGATTGGTACAAAAAGAATAAGCATACATTTCAATCAGCAGAAAATGGAAAGGTGTATGTGTTCTGTGATGAATTTACCAATTACCTGGACGCTGAGATAGGTATAACCATGATTAAGTTACTGGATAAACTTGGTTATTACCCGGAAGTGATTGAACACGATGAAAGCGGGCGAGCTCATATTTCTAAAGGTCTAATTCGTGATGCCAAAGTTATAGCCAATAATAATCTCAGAATTTTTAAAGACCTTATAACAGAAAAAACTCCTTTAGTCGGCATTGAGCCTTCGGCAGTTCTCAGCTTTAGAGATGAATATCCTGATCTGGCCGATCCCGATGTTAAAGAGGCTTCAAAGGATATTGCAAAGAACACCTATATATTTGATGAATTTATTTCCAATGAAATCGATAAGGGAAACATAACGTCAGATTTGTTTAATAAAGATGAGAGACAATTGATATTCCACGGCCATTGTCAGCAAAAAGCCCTTACTACTCTTGATCATTCAAAGAAGATGCTATCTATACCAGAGAACTATAGCGTAGAGATGATACCTTCAGGTTGTTGTGGGATGGCAGGATCGTTTGGGTATGAAAGTGAGCATTTTGATGTATCCATGAAAGTAGGAGAACTGGTGCTTCTTCCGACAGTCAGAAAACATGGGGAAGAGGTACTCGTGGTTGCCCCAGGCACAAGCTGCCGACACCAAATAAAAGACGGCGCCCATAGACATGCCCTACATCCCGCAGAAGTGCTTTGGAATGCCTTAATATAGTCATTCTCAAGAGCTAATCACGGAAAGCCGGGCTCAACTATATCAACACCTATTTCTTGCTGGATGCAGTCACTTTTACCAACTGTAGTGTGCGAAGTCCAGAAGTTAACCGAATTATGATCCGTTGGACATTTGGTAATTACAACTTCAGAACATGTAACAGACCAGTCACCAACTGTATGTGTTACTTCCCAAACGCCAAGTCCTTTCTCTTCAACTGCCTCTGTAGGGACATACACCTTAAAGATACAAGATGGATTGCCACTACTCGTCACGGCATCAACTACATCCCAACTATTTGCGACAAGTGGAGTTGCGTTGGGTATATCCGTTCTAAGAAATTTCCATTGAACATCCAATCCTTTAATTGATTTTTCACAGTCTTGTTCAGTAAGAGGCAATGCCGGTTGTGTTGCTGGTCCTCCCGCAAAAGAGCCGGGAGTTGCAGCATAGCGTGTTGCACTGCGGAGACAGTACACCCCTAAATTTGTAGGGAGACCAGTACCAAGTCCCCCACTACCCCCAAATGTACATCCGACAAGAAGTGAAAGACTAAAAACCATTAGAGCTATTAGCATATAAGCAGAGTAATTTATTACTAATTTGAGTTTCAGAATACTAGATATCATATTTCCTCCAGGATTATTGCTCTTAATGACTAGATCTCGACTAACGGATTAAATGGCAATGTATCTCTAGACCAATATTTTTATTTCTGAGAAAATACCACCACCTATATCAATCATAGAAAAATTGCCCGATTAAGTCAAGCTAGTATATGTTAAAAATGATTACCGCACTTGAGAGCTATTATGGAGAAATGGCAAGAAATGCAGTACCGATAATCGAGGCCCCCGAGCTTTGAAGCAAGGGTTCTATAATATTTATCAAAAATTAATACCAGAGTGCTATAATAATGTTATGACAAAAATCGTATGCACTATAGGGCCGGCATCAGAATCAGAAGAGTCATTAAAAAAATTGATAAAAGCCGGTATGAATGTTGCTAGGCTTAATTTCTCTCACGGCACTCACTCAGAACATAAAAAAGTTATTACCCGCATAAGAGCTATATCTAAAGAATTGGGAATACCTGTCTCAATACTTCAAGATTTAGCCGGACCTAAAATCAGGATTGGAGAAATAGAAAAAGGGTCTATAAATCTTGAGTCCGGAAAGGAATTCATATTAACCAGCCGGAAAGTTGCGGGAAATGAGAATGAAGTCTCTACTAATTATCAAGACTTACCCAAACAAGCTAAGACGGGTGACACAATACTACTCAGTGATGGGTCAATAGAGCTCATTGTAACAAAAGTACTAGAATCCGACGTAAGAACTAAAGTTCTAATAGGCGGAGAGCTAACTTCGAAAAAAGGACTTAACATACCCGCAAGGTCTCTGAATATATCAACTTTTACAACTAAAGATAAAAAGGACCTCGATTTTGGAATCAAAAACGGTATCGATATAGTCGCCTTATCCTTTGTGAAGAATGTAGAAGATATTTTAAAAGTTAAGCGTTTTATGAAGAGAAGAAAGAGTGAGATACCAATAATTGCGAAAATAGAAACACATGAGGCACTTGTAGAGATTGACAGCATAATGGAAGCGGTTGAAGGAATAATGGTGGCCAGAGGAGATCTGGGTGTTGAGATACCTCTGGAAAAAGTCCCAATTGTACAAAAAAAACTTATAAGCAAAGCCAACTATAACGGGAAAACAGTAATCACGGCTACACAAATGTTGAGATCTATGGTCGAAAATGCAAGACCTACCAGAGCAGAGGCTGCAGACATAACTAACGCTATACTTGACGGCACCGACGCAGTCATGCTTTCAGAAGAAACTGCGGTGGGAAAATATCCAAGCCGCTCAGTTGAGATTATGGGTAAGATTTCAAAAAGAACAATCGAGAGTGATCTTTTTGATGAACTAATATGGGATCTAAGAAACTCTCCACCAGATAGCGATAGCGAATCGCTTTGCTTAGCAGCATGCAACTTTGCAGACAACATTGATGCTGTGGCCATTGTTGCATATACAGAGAGCGGCTCCACTGCTAGACATATCTCCAAAAACCGTCCCAGACAGAAGATTATCGCTATTACACCACGAGTGAGCACTTATCATTATCTCAACTTAGTCTGGGGAGTAACTCCATTCTTAATCGAGCGCAAGTACTTTGATCAAAGAAACATCGAGCGGCTAATAAAAAGCAAAATAGAATCTGAAGTGCTCAGAAAATCGGAGAAGTTCATCGTAGTTGACGAAACAAGCATGAAGGTTCATGAAGCTAAGATCTAATTTCTTAAGTGATTCGGATTAAAATTAAGGTTAAGTGGCGGAGCCGACGAGATTTGAACTCGCGACCTCTGGCTTGACAGGCCAGCGTTCTAACCGGGCTGAACTACGGCTCCGCAAAATAGCATTTCTAGTGGTGGGCGGTACAGGATTTGAACCTGTGACATCTTGCTTGTAAGGCAAGCGCTCTCCCGTGCTGAGCTAACCGCCCTCATGTAATGAGGGGTTAATATATAACTGAAATTCTAACCCTTGTCCACACTCTTAGTGTGTTTTTTGTAATTTATTTGAGGCAAAATATATTGGAGACTATATCTAATGAGCTCCAGGTTGTTCCAGCGGCTCTAATGCCCCAAAAGTATTCCCTTCTGTATCCTCAAAATATCCGACCCATCCCACAGCAGGCACCAAAAATTTAGGGATGGATACTTTGCCTCCGTTCCCCTCAACTTTAGATGCTGTTTCATCAACAGATTCCACTTGAACGGTACATACAAAAGCTCTCACCCCATCACCGCTTAGGGGAATCAGTCTTTTCATTAAACTACCGTTTATTCCTGGCTGATCTGGAGAACCAGTTATGATTAACCAATATTCACCTGCCCCGTCCCACTTAGTGAATTCCCATTCGAGTACTGACTTATAGAATTCAATTGCACGTTTAGGTTCATCAGCATGTATCTCAAAATGGACTACTCGAGCCACAATTATCTCCTAGTATCTAAAACATCTAACTACAACTACTTTAGTAAAAGAGTGGTATTAAAACGGCAATAAAAAGAGGGGCCAGTTTTAGCTGACCCCTTTGTTTTCTAGTTTACGTTAGCTCCCACCTCATCCCCGATTGTCATGGTTGGAGGCGGAATTACAATATCTTGAAGAACAGGCACGTCTGAAACAATAGCTGCATCAAGAACATCGTCCATATGCTCAACAATTATAATTTTTATATCCTTAAGGATTGTTTCTCGTATCTCTTTAAGGTCTTTTTCATTTTCTTGCGGGATAATAACTGTTTTTACTTTACCCCTGTGTGCTGCCAAAATCTTTTCTTTAAGACCACCTATAGGGAGAACTCTTCCTCTTAAGGTAATCTCACCGGTCATGGCAACATCATGCTTAACAGGCTTTCTAATAAGAGCTGAAACTATAGCAGTTGAAATTGCTATACCTGCTGAAGGTCCGTCCTTAGGAGTAGCTCCCTCTGGAACGTGAATGTGGATATCGACCTTCTGATGAAATCCACGCTCTAACCCAAGCCTCTCAGCTCTGGAGCGCACATAACTCATAGCAGCCTGGGTAGATTCCTGCATAACTTCTCCCAGCTTACCTGTCACCGTGAAGGTACCCTTACCCGGAACGATTGATACTTCAATTGTAAGAAGCTCTCCACCAACTTCAGTCCATGCAAGTCCTGTGGACATTCCGATATGGTCTTTTTCTTCTATCTCGCCGTGTTTAAACTTGGCAATACCGAGATAGTTTTCTTTCTTTATCACTGCTGGAGTTAACTTAACAGTATGCTCCGGTCCTTTTTTAACCACATCTCTCGCAGCTTTTCTGCAAAGTGTAGCAATTTCACGCTCAAGGGTCCTTACTCCAGCTTCTCTGGTGTAATATCTAATTACATCTAAAACAGTATTATCTGAAATCTTCAGATTCTCATCTTTTAGACCATGAGCTTCGCGCTGTTTCGGAACTAAGAATTTCTTTGCAATCTCCAGTTTCTCATCTTCTGTATATCCTGAAATCCTTATAATTTCCATTCTATCTTGAAGCGCCCACGGTATAGTGTGTAAAACATTTGCCGTAGTTATAAACATCACATTCGACAGATCATAATCGACTTCTAAATAATGGTCGTTAAATGTCCCATTTTGCTCAGGATCAAGTGCCTCTAGAAGAGCTGATGCCGGATCCCCTCTAAAATCCATTCCAAGTTTATCAATCTCATCTAGCAAGAAGACGGGATTGTTAGTCCCAGCTTTTCTAACTCCTTGAACTATCTTTCCAGGAAGAGCTCCAATATATGTTCTCCTGTGCCCTCTAATTTCGGCCTCATCTCTAACTCCGCCTAATGAGACTCTTATAAATTTACGTCCCATAGCCTGAGCAATTGACTTGGCTAAAGAAGTCTTACCAACTCCAGGAGGTCCAACTAAACATAGTATCGGCCCTTTGATTTTCTTTGTAAGTGCCTGAACAGCCAAATATTCAAGTATGCGCTCCTTTGGCTTTTCAAGACCAAAATGATCGTCATCAAGAATTTGCTGAGCTTCATCAATATCAATCCTATCCTCAGTTGACTCACCTTCCCAAGGTAGCGAAAGCAGCCAGTCAATGTAGTTCCTAACCACAGTGGCTTCAGCTGACATAGGTGACATCTGTTTTAATTTCTTGATTTCTTTCTTTACTTTCTGCTCAGCCTCTTCAGGCATTTTTTTCTTTTTAAGCGTATCTTCAAATTCTTGGATCTCTGATTTGAGATCGTCCTTTTCACCGAGCTCTTTTTGAATAGCTCTCATCTGCTCAGTTAGATAGTACTCTTTCTGAGCCTTTTCCATCTGTTTCTTAACACGGCCCCGTATCTTCTTTTCTATCTGCATAATCTCAACTTCAGACTGAATTTTTTCATAAATCTTCTCAAGTCTTTCAGCAGGATTGATTGTCTCAAGTATTTCTTGCTTGTCTTCTAGCTTGAAGCTCAAATGAGACGAGATAGTATCTGAAAGCCTTCCTGGCTCTTCTATTGAAGAAACGGTTACAAGCACTTCAGATGGTATCTTCTTGTTTAATTTCACATAATTTTCAAATGCTGTTACTAGAGTGCGGATAAGGGCTTCTGTTTCAACTCCAACCTTATCATTCTCTGGAACAGTCTCGACCTCAACCATAAAATAGCTCTTATTGGGTAGGTAATTTTTAACGCAAGCCCTTCCCTTTCCTTCAACAAGAACTTTTACAGTACCGTCAGGAAGTCTCAACATCTGGACAATAGTTCCAATTGTTCCTATGTCATAGATGTCTTTTTCTGTGGGGTCGTTAGTTTTAGCGTCTTTCTGAGCAACAAGGAAAATCTCCTTGTTCTTTTTCATTGCTTCTTCAAGCGCACGAATAGATTTCTCGCGGCCTACAAAAAGCGGAGCCACCATATATGGGAAAATCACTACATCTCTTAATGGTAATAGCGGTAGAGTCTCTACCTGGCCTGAACCTTCTTCATTGTTAAAGAACATCGGCATGTCATTCTCCTTTACAACTGGAATTACATCCTATGCACCAATACCTTATGTACCTAAGCGGGCTTCCTCTTCATAAATAAACAGCGGATCGCCCGTACCCTTTATCACCTCTTCAGATATCACACAACGTGTAAGTCCTTTTAATGATGGAACTTCATAAGAAATATCAAGCATTGTAGTTTCAATAATAGCCCTTAAGCCTCTTGCGCCCGTTTTCCTTTTAATGGCTTCACGAGCAATTTCAGCAAGAGCTTCATCTGTAACTTCAAGCTCAACACCTTCAAGCTCCATAAGTTTTTGGAACTGCTTAATAATCGCATTTTTAGGCTTTGTTAAAATCTCTACAAAGGATTCCTCGTCTAGTTCTTCGAGGGTAGCAATAACCGGTATCCTTCCTACAAATTCAGGAATAAGACCAAACAGTATCTGATCCTCAGGCTGCACTGCCCTTAAAACAGCACCAAGATCCTTTTCATCTATGTTTCCTAGACTTGCTTCAAAACCTATTGATTTCTCTCCTATCCTCTGCTTAATAATATCTTCAAGACCTACAAAAGCTCCACCACAGATAAACAGAATATTTGTTGTATCTATTTGAAGGAACTCCTGTTGAGGATGTTTTCTTCCGCCTTTGGGCGGTACATTTGCCTTTGTGCCTTCCATAATTTTGAGAAGGGCCTGCTGTACACCTTCACCAGAAACATCTCTCGTAATTGAAGGACTATCTCCGGATTTGCGTGCAAGCTTGTCGATCTCATCTATATATATAATACCTTTTGAAGCCCTTTCAAGGTCATAATCTGCTGCTTGTAAAAGACTGACTATCATATTTTCTACATCTTCACCAACGTAACCAGCCTCTGTGTAGCAAGTTGCATCAACAATTGTAAACGGAACATCCAAAAGCCTAGCTAGAGTTTGTGCCAACAAGGTCTTACCGCTACCCGTTGGACCCATCATAAGGATGTTACTTTTCTGCACTTCTACGTCGGCGTTTCTTTTCCCGTTTGCATAGGCATTTAGCTCAACTCTTTTATAGTGGTTATAAACAGCCACGGACAATATTTTCTTTGCCCTATTTTGCCCAATTACATATTCGTCTAGGAATTTTTTTATTTCAGGTGGTGTGGGAAGACTGGAATAGCGTTTTTTTAGTACACCTTCTTTAGCCTCTTCATCAGCAATAATCTCATTACAGAGCTCAATACATTCGTTACAAATGTATACAGTTGGCCCGGCAATAAGCTTTCTAACTTCTTTTTGGCTCTTTCCGCAAAAAGAGCAATATAATTTCCCCTCTTTAGAGTCCTTTTTTGAAGTCATTTGGCTGCCTCCTCTCTATGGGTAATTATAGCATCAATAAGTCCATATTCTAAGGCATCTTCTGGTTTTAGGAAAAAATCTCTTTCTGTGTCCACTCTAATTTTATCAATTGGCTGACTTGTATGTCTTGCTAAGATTTCATTTAAATCTTCGCGGATTCTAAGTATTTCTCTTGCATGTATTTCAATGTCTGTTGCCTGCCCTTCTACGCCACCGAGCACCTGATGAATCATAACTCTGGCATGAGGTAGAGCGTATCTTTTACCCTTTGCTCCAGCAGCTAATAACACCGCCCCCATACTCGCAGCCTGCCCCATGCACATAGTTGCAACATCAGGTTTTACATATTGCATTGTGTCATAGATAGCGAGCCCCGAAGTTACATGACCGCCAGGGGAATTCACATAGACATATATATCTTTTTCCGGGTTTTCAGATTCTAGGAATAGGAGCTGCGCTATTACAGTGTCAGCGACAGCGTCATTGATCGCAGAACCAATAAAAACAATCCTGTCTTTTAATAAACGGGAAAAAATATCATATGCCCTCTCGCCCCTGCTGGTTTGCTCAATTACGATAGGTACATAGCTAGACATTAGTGATGAGTATACTGAGACTACGGATTCTTGTCAACGGGATTTTCTTCCGCTGCTACCTCGTCAATATCAGCATTTTCTACAATAAAATCAATGACTTTTCGCTCTGCGATGGTAGCCATAAGCCCTTCTAATAAATTATTTTGTTCATATAATTCACGTATTTGATCCGTGCCCATATTATATTGCTGTGCAATTGAGCTAAGATTTTCGTTAATATCTTCATCAGAGACGCTAATCTCCTCTTTTCTGGAGATTTCTCCAAGAACAAGTGAAGCCTTAACATTTCTTTCAGCGTGGTCTTTTATTTCTTTCAATTGGTCCTCACTAAGCTCCATAGGAGGAAGCCCCTGCTGTTCGGCATTCTGTTGCACACTTTGTACAAGTCTTTCAGCCTCTTGCTCAACAAGGCTTTGGGGAGCTGAAATTGAAGGATTTTCCGCAACTAAAAGATCCATTAGCTCTCTTCTCATTTTTGTCTGAGCTTGCTTTTCTAATTGACCGCCCAAGTCTTCTTTTATCTTAATTTTAAGCTCTTCCAGTGATTCAATTCCAATACTCTTGGCTAGCTCGTCATCAACCTTGGGTAGTGTTCTTTTTAGAACATCTTTTAGCTGAAGCACATAGTGTATAGCTTTTCCGCGTGCGTGCTCAATGGGGAAAGTGTCGTCATATGTAACATCAAACTCTTTTTCCTCTTCTTTTTTCATTCCCAAAACAGCTTCTTCAAACTCTGGGATCATTTTATTCTCGCCAATTACAAACTGAACATCCTTACGCTTAAGGTCTTCCAGAGGTTCTCCATCAAGTGATCCTTCGAAATCGACAATAACTACATCGCCGTCTTTTACTGTCTTCTTCTTCTCATATGGAGTTGTTTCAGCTTTATGTTCACGAAGGTGTTTAATGGAGAGCTCAACATCTTCCTCTTTTACAACCGATTTTTCTTTCTTCAGTTTTAGTTTTTTATACTCACCAAGCTCAATTTCTGGTAGCACTTCAAATACTACTGTGTATTCAAAGTCTTTATCAAGCTCGAGGTTATCAGGAGGGGTTACCTCTGGGCGGTTAATTGGATTAACTTGGGCTTCTCTGAGCGCTTCTTCAAGTGTTTTTGATAGTAGCTTCTGCATGGTTTCACTAAGAATTTCGCTTTTATACATATTCTCAACCACATTCACAGGAGCCTTGCCCGGACGGAATCCCTTTACTTTAGCAGCCTTGTATATTTCGCTAAATATAGTGTCCCGTTCTTCTTTTACTACCTCTGCAGGAATTGTAACCTGCAGCTTCCTCTGTGTTTCGCTTAAATTCTCCATATTAACTTTCATAATTTGAAACCCCTTAGATTTACATAAATTTTAATTATATTTGTTAGTGTTTTGAAGCACTTAATCTTTAATTCAAGCGGCTTAGTATACCAGAAAATAGGAAAATGGATAGATATTCAGAGATTGGGACCACTTGGGCAGATTTAAAACATTTTAAAAACGAATAAGATAATAGACTTGAAAACCAATTAAGTTAACCGCACCTTTTTTCTATTCATACAATCTAATCTATTACCATGAAAAACAAAAGGCTAATTAATTTAACACTATCCGTACTGTTTATTTTTACACTCTTTGGATATTCCGAGCGATCTTATTCACAAGAAACTTTATCCTCGGTATCCAAAGATAACATAGTTCCAGTTTCATTCGTAACGCTCGTTGTCGCCCCTCGGGAAGATAAAGAGAAGGCATTTAAATATATAAGTGAAAACTGGGAGCCTACATTCCCGGTAATGGTGCTCGAAGTAATCTATCTCGGCAACGACCCAGAATTCTCCGGAAAGCTCATAAAGCTTTTAGAAGAGAAAACCGGAAAGGACTACGGATACGATCTTGATAAATGGTACGATTGGATTTGGAATAACGATGAAAAAGTCCATGCTCAATACCCCGAATTCAAATCCCTGCTATATGGCCTGATCGACCCAAAATTTGCAGGCTATTTCTCAAGTGACCGGACTGCTAAGATAAGACTTGATGAAGTCAGATGGGGCGGCGTCAGACAAGACGGAATCCCGCCATTAAGAAAGCCTAAGATGATAGATGCGAAAAAAGCCAGATATCTGGCTGATGGGGACATTATATTTGGAATCGAGGTAAATGGGGACGCCAGAGCCTATCCCAAACGAATCATGGCCTGGCACGAGATGTTCGTTGACTCTGTAGGCGATCAACAAGTAGCTGGTGTTTACTGCACACTTTGCGGATCTATGATTCTATATAATACAGTCCATGATGGCGTTAATCATCAAATAGGTACAAGCGGCTTTCTCTATAGATCAAATAAACTCATGTACGACAAAGAAACACAATCTCTATGGAACACACTATGGGGCAAACCTGTTATAGGCCCACTGGCCAATAAAGACATAGAACTTGAGCGTATGAGTGTTGTTACCACTACCTGGGGCGAGTGGAGGAAGAGACACCCTCAAACAAAAGTGCTTTCATTGGAAACAGGTTATAAAAGAGATTACGGAGAAGGTGTTGCATATAAAGAGTATTTCGCAACTGATGAGCTTATGTTTAATGTCCCCAAGGTAGACAAACGACTCAAAAATAAAGATGAAGTGCTTGGACTAGTTTTTAGCCAACATGCCGACAAGCCTCTCGCCATTAGTATCGATTATTTGTCAAAAAATCCGGTCTATCACAAACAGATTGAAGACTTGGATTTTGTCGTTCTAACTGATAAATCCGGAGCAGCAAGAGTCTATGAAGCAAAGGGATTAAAGTTTAAGGACTGGGATCAAAACAACTCTGTCACCGATGTCAACGGAAATAAATGGGCTTTAACAGAATCTAAGTTAACATCGCCTGAGGGTAACGAGCTTTTCCGTCTACCTGCCCATAGAGCATTTTGGTTCGGCTGGTACGGAGCTTACTCGAATACGGAATTAATTTTATAGACAATCTAGAATCTGCCAGAAATTAGACAGCCTTTTTAGTAGACTCTTCGTATTCTCTACAGATCTGCAAACTTTCTTCTTCACTCAGGGGTTCCAGGGTAAGTCCACATTGATGAGAGTTTGATAATGCAGACTCTCTGAAGTGGTTACATGTATGGCAGACTCCAAAGAGTTTACCATTATTATTTTGTTGGAACTGAATTAACAACTTTGTAAGAAGAAGTGCAAGACTATCGGCATCATTTGAATTCAGACTCTCAAGTGCGTCATTAAATTCACTCGGTGGGAATTCATTATCAACAAAAGATTGACCTTTAGCTGAGAGCTCCAGATGTATCACCCTGCCATCTTCCTTGTCAGGTCGCTTATCTATGAAGCCCCTCTTTTCCAAAATATTGATGCTCTGCGATGTTGTACCTTTCGTTGAACCTATAAACTCTGTCACTCCAGCCGGAGTATTGCTATAGCGGTTACACTGTGAGAGGTAACTAAGTATTTGCACGTGTACAGATTGAAGCCCCAAATTAGCCCCTGATGCCCTCTCCTCTGACCTAAGCAAATTTCCAATTCTCTCAATTAGCGATGCAATTCTAGTTTCATCCACGACTTATATTGTATCGTGTCGAAACGAGCTTGACAAATATAATAGAACAAAGCATAATAGTATTGAGTCGATACTATATACCAAGGGAGGTAGTAATTATGAGTAAAGTTATTTTTTATCACGCAGGATGTCCCATATGCATAAGTGCCGAAAACGGTCTCGTATACTCTTTAGACCCTAATAAATATGAGGTAGAGAGTGTTCACCTAGGAGAACAGAGTGGACGCGTTGCTGAAGCTGAACAGGCGGGTGTAAAGTCAGTACCCGCAATTGTAATGGACGGACACACCTACCATATAAATTATGGTGCATCTTTAGAAGATCTGAAGTAGAAATTATAAAATCATGGGAATGAGGGCCTATTACAGATAGTTCTTCCTCTCCCCAACAATTTTTCATTATTAAAAGGAGGCTTTAAAATGATTTTATCATCTAGATTGTTATTCCGCTGTTTATTATTAATATCCTTTCTGTTTGTGAACTATCCAGTATTAGCACAGGTGGCATCTGAGGCTGAAATTAAAGCCCTGAATACCAAAGATGTCCAGATTGAAGCAGCACAAGTAAGCTACATGGATGATCTTGACCTAATCGTATTTGAGCTAACAACAGAGGGTCAAGCGGGTAAGACCGTACCTAATGCACGAGGAGAGTTAAACGGTGCTCCTGTCCTGGGATATGTCTTTCCCACCAACCTAAAGTCTGAAGATGTTGGTTTTAATACAATGGACGGAGTTGTTGCTTTAGCAGTAACTGCTCACCCGGATTTTGATGACACACCACTTTGGGATGAGAACAATGACAGAAATTATGAAAATGACGGAGTTACATGGCATACACATTGGGTAGTTCTCGGACCAGATAAAAGGGTCAAGGGAGGACTCTCGGCAATAGAATTCAAAAAAGAAGATAAAGCGGTTGTTCTACCTCCTACAAACCCTGGTATGCCAATGTTTATGGATTCCCCAGGATATTCTGTAGTTACAAACAATGAGAATCTGAAAGTTTTAGTCCCCGCGCAGCGTATTGATAATAAAAAAGAATTTAATTATGATGCAGTAAGTGCTTATATGGAAGTGAACACTACAGATGAAAAACGCCCTCTGCTTGGAGTTTATGAAGTATTTGATGTGCTTTCGGGAGACTTATCTCTACCCTACAAGGTTAAGTAGAAGCTGGTATATATTAAGAACACAAACAAGGTATTTTGGAAGTTAAGAAAACCGGGATTAGCCCTTATTCGTAAATAGAACTAATCCCGGCACTCAAAATTCTTAAAGAAAGAGTTGTTTCTATTTAAAAAGTACTACATATTCATCATAGCCATTTTCTTCTAAGTCTTCAGCAGGAATAAATTTTAGGGAAGCTGAGTTTATACAATATCTAAGCCCGTCAGGACCGGGGCCATCATTAAAAACATGCCCTAAGTGAGAATCAGCATTTTTACTTCTAACCTCAACTCTCTTCATCAAGAAAGATGTATCCTCTACTTCTACGATATTCTCAGTGACTAGAGGCTTCGTAAAACTTGGCCAGCCGGTGCCGGATTTAAATTTGTCCTTCGAGCTAAAAAGCGGCTCTCCCGAAACTATATCAACATAAATCCCCCGCTGCTTGTTATCCCAATATTCGTTACTAAATGCCCTTTCAGTACCATTTTCCTGAGTCACCTTGTACTGAAGAGGTGTAAGCTTTTTCTTGAGCTCTTCTTTCGATGGCTTGGTATCAGATTCAGCCTCAGAAGCTATGGAAATATTTTCTGAAGAATTATCTGCCCCAATAAATTTAAATCCTACAAATAAAACCAAAACAAATGCAACTAGTAATATTATTTTCATATTTATTACCTCCTGTTCACTCAAATATACGACTGTGTCAGTATTTCAGATTCATTTTTGTTCATACTAAACATTATTGTACTATTTCGAATAGTCATTATGACTCAACTGCGACTCTCATTTTCAACTTGTGCTGTTTTCCAGGGGATATTGTAATTACATCTTCCCCGGCATTTGTTGTCTCAACACATACGAATTTAGTGTAATCTTGACCTCCCAGGTCTTTCATTTGATGAGACTTTTCAATCCAAGGATTCCAGATAACTGTAGATTTGCTGCCAGTTTTACGTACTCGAATTTTTCGTTTTAATACAGGATCTTCGATGAGACAATCAGAAGTTGTATCCAAATAGATTCTATCAGTCTCACTCGTAATTCTAATTGGGCCTTCTTGTATTTTCTTAGCAAATTTATCGACCTTGTCGATGTAATTAGCATCTTCTAAGCCATAGATTGTAACATCATTTGCGTTCCCAACATTATAGTAGCTATGAAATGCGCTTGTGATAGTAAAATCTTGATTATCAGAGTTTGTCATAGTGAGTCTAGACTTTAGTTCCTTGCCGATACTCACAGTGAATTCTAAATCAAAGGCGTAATTCCACATTTTACGTGTACTTTCATTATCCACTAATCCAAACACAATCCGTGTCTCAGCTTCCGAAATTATTTTAGTACCCCTTACTTCCCACAAAGAAGTTCTGGCAAATCCATGTGCAGGTTTTGAACTATCAGTAGGATGATCTGCAAACCAAGGCCAGCTAATAGGGATTCCGCCCCTTATCGCTTTGCCTGTTTCATACTGACTTAGGGGACTAAGAAAGAAAGCAGGCTCTTGCCCGTGAGGAATGAATGAAGTTATATGAGCGCCACGAAGGAATATTTGAGCTGAGGCAGCTTCATTATTAATCTCAGCAAATGTGAGGCCACCTGAACCTTCTTTAAATATTAGATTCCCATCAAGTCCATATTGTTGATTTAAAGATTTGATTTCTACAATAGGCATATATTTATTATATATGGAATGAATCAGTTTAGTGATCAAAACTAAACTTTAAGAAAGTGGTGCGAGTGGAGGGAGTCGAACCCACACACCTTGCGGTACTAGATCCTAAATCTAGCGCGTCTGCCAGTTCCGCCACACTCGCACTGTCTTGGTGGGCTGTGAGGGAATCGAACCCCCGGCCCGATGATTAAGAGTCATCTGCTCTACCTAGCTGAGCTAACAGCCCATTAATTTCATCATAGGATGGGTTATTATAATTAGACTGTGACTAAAATCAATAAGGTCACAATTATTATATTATTAGGCATTGATGAAGAAGTAAATTTTTAGATTGAAATATACAAAAAATAATACTGAAAGTCAGAATTCTTCCGCTATACTTTAATAAGCAGAAAAAAATATGTAGACATAAAACATTGGGTCCGGGGGTCTCTCCATACCTCTTAAATCTTACCCTCTCTATTAAAAGGAACCCTCCTTTATTGAGATGACTTGGGTACGATTTGCCCCCGGGATCCTTACCTTTTCATTATACAACAAACTAGAATTAAATTCCAAAATTGAACAGTAGAATATTGAATAAACATATAGAAGCTGCAAGAAAAAACCTAGTACAACAACTTGGGGTTGGTCTAGTATGAATTCAGACACTGAACTATCTATAGATTCAACTTTGCAAATTGGGATTGCTAAGCCTGAGGGGGCTTCAATGGAAGTTGCTCACAAAAAAATATATGTAAAAACTGATCCTGGTCACGTTCCTTTAATAAAACGCAAGGGCAAAGGTGGCAAGTAGTTTCTGTATAGTAAAATTCTGATGAGGTAAATTTTCAAATACGCTTCCTAAACAACAATCTATTTCTATTATCTTTTAGAAGAAACAATGTAGGAATAGATTGTTGGAATTAATATTCAGTCCTAACCTTGTTCCTCTGGCTTTACTATTGCAAGTGTATACTTTTCAAGATCAATGTACTTTCTCGCTGCCTCAAGCACATCTTCTTTTGTAACAGAGTAAATCTTTTCTGGGTATGAGTTGTATTCTTCCCATCCAATCCCATATAGCTCGTCAAATGTAATCTTAGCAGCCTGGGCTGAGTTTTGCTGGAGTCCTATTTCGAAACCGCCTACGAGATAGTTTTGTGCACGGGAAATCTCTTCATCTGAAACACCATCTTTTAGTAGCAGCTCAAGCTGCTCTTTCATTCCCTCTATTGCCTCTTGCTCCTTCTGTGGAGCGGTGCCAATATAAACCCCTAAGAAGCCGGGTTCAAGCCCAGGTGTATAGAAAGAGGTAACAGTATACGCTAGGCTCTTTTTATCTCGTAGTTCAAGGAATAGCCTTCCACCCATACCGGACAGTATTGTGTTTAACACTTCTATGGAGTAATGATCTTCGTCGTCAATTTTAGGCCCTTGGAATCCGAGCAATATATGAGTCTGAGCTTTATCTTGCTTTGTATCTACCCTTACTCGTATTTCTTGAGGTGCGGCATCCGCATTAATAACTGGATTTGGAGTACTACCTTTTTTCATTCCCCCAAAATCATTTTTAATAGTCTCAAGCACTTCATCTTTATTTACATTACCGACTACAGTGATAACCATATTCTCTGGTCGAACATATTTTTCATAAAACTCCTTCAAACTCTTACTATCAGACGCCTTAACCGTATCAATGGTACCAAGGGGATCTAGTTTGTATGGATGGTCAGTATAAAGAGTATCCAGAAAAAGATTTACAGTAGTTCTTATAAGATTATCCCCTTGTCTATTTATATCTGCTAGTATTTCCCTCCTGGCACGCTCTACTTCTTCAGGATCAAAACCAGGATTAAGAACTACATCTGCAAATATATCCATTGCAGGGACAAAATTTTTGCTAAGAGACTCAACTGTAACACCAAAGCTATTCCTTCCAGAAAAGCCCTCAACCTCTCCAGCTATAGATTCAATCTCCTGAGCTATCTGAAGTGCGCTTCTTGTCTCAGTACCTCTTGTGAGCATACGGGAGACAAAATTAGAGACTCCATTTGTAGATTGGTCCTCATACCTAACACCACCTAAAAATGCAGCTCTAGCCGAGAATAATGGGACTGAATCATTTTTCTTTATAAGAACTGTAATACCATTTTCCAATACATATTTTTGCACTTCACCCGAGATATTACCTTCAGATTCGTTTTCAGATATTTCACTTGTATCTACAACAGAAGATGTGGCCGCGGCATCAACCATCAGATCCTTTTCAACTAAGACTTCTCCTTCCAGACCATCTTTTGATGAAGCTTCTTGAACCTCTTTGGAAGCGTTTTCAGCAATACTTTGAACTTCCTCTTCTTTAATGGTGATGCTATCTGAAGGAAGCAAAAAACCGGCGGTCAGATTATCATTATTAAAATATGTTTGAGCAGCAAGCATTATGTCTTGTGCCGTTACCTGTGAGACTTTCTCTAAATACTCATCTTCAAATCTAAAATCATCTGTTTCTACTTCATAAAACCCAAGTTTCTTTGCCTGGCCTTGCATAGTTTCTTTTGTATATATTGCGTCACTCTCTAGATTAACCTTAACTCTTTGAAGCTCTTGATCACTCACAGGTTCATATTTAAGACGATTTATTTCTTTTACTATTTCTGATAGCGCCTCTTTAGATTTGCTGGGATCAATGCTGCCGCCTACTGCAAATATGCCCTCATATTTGGGGGTATATGCGTATGAGTAAATGTTATTTACAAGTCCTTTATCTTCTTTAATATTTCTAAAAAGCCTTGAGCTCTCCCCACCGCCTAAGATATTAGACAGCACATCTATTACAGGAGTGTCTTCGTGCTTCGCATTAGGAATATGATAGGCAAGTGAGAAGTATCCCTCCTGAAGGGGTTTATCTAATATATAAGCCCTCATCCCCTTTTGCTCAGGTTCTTTATTAATTACGCATTCAGGCAGCTCGCTTGAAGGGTACTTCCCATAAAGTTCTTCAATTTTTGGCATTACTTCTGCAGTTTCAAAATCTCCTACTACTACAAGCACCATGTTATTTGGTGCATACCATTTCTTATAGAAATCTGTAATACCTTCTCGAGTGAAACTTCTAACACTCTCTACTGACCCAATAACAGGCCTACCATATGGATGTTCTGTAAAAGTGGTGGAAAACATTTTCTCACTAAGATTTCTAGAAGGCGAATCCTTGCTTCGGTTTATTTCCTCAACAACAACTTCTAGCTCTTTACTTAGCTCTTCAGGATCAAAGGTGGAGTGTTGCATTGCATCTGCCAAAACGTCTAGAGCAGTGTCTAAGAATCTACTTGCTATAACGACGTAATAAACAGTCTCGTCAAAAGAGGTGAAGGCATTGATATCACCACCACTGCTTTCTATAACTCTAGCTATCTCGCCAACTTTTCTTTTTTCTGTACCCTTAAACAGCATATGTTCATGAACATGAGCCAGCCCGTATTCCCCTTCAACCTCACAAGCACTTCCGGTTTTCACCCAGACATTCACTGCTACTACAGGGGAAGAATGATTCTCCTCCAGAATTACAGTTAAGCCATTATCGAGCTGATATTTAGTTATCCCATCAGATCCTTCCAGGCCTGATGCTTTGTTTGTATTTACAGGTTCAACATTCTGACTATCCATTGGTTTCTCCTCTTGATTACAAGAAACAATCAGTATACCTAAGATTAAAAACATTGATGAAAACGAAATTAATTTGGCTAGTGATTGGGTTTTTTTATAGATTCCTGATAATTGATTTGATATATTTCCAATATTCATGTGGCTGCCTTTATAAATGTTTTTATAATCTATACGTAACAAAATAGAACTCAGCTTTAGTAAATTTGTTAGGCTTAATACCGATAAAGGTTTAAGTTGACTGAGACCGCATATAATTACACATAATAATATATCTGGGAGTTTTCAGAACACCACTAATTTATTAAGAACCGCTATCCGGCGTTTCTGCTTCATCACTAAGCTTGGGTTTGCCTTTTAGCTGCTTTATAGCATATAACACTAACCCAGCAAGTGCATAAAGATAGACAATAAAAATAAACATTATTTCAGGATGTGTAATAATAGCAGCCAATATTATTGCGGCTACTACGAGAGCGTTGAAGGGACCACCAATATTGAAATACGGGCGTTTGTTATAACGAACATTGCTCACCATTAAGAGTCCTATTACAGGGGCAGCTATCAGAAAAAACCAAACTACTCTTGAATCAGGAACAATATTCAAGGCTGTTAATAGCATGACAGGCGCAATCATCAATCCTGCTGCTGCGGGACTTGGGAGTCCTGTAAAACTGAACTTTTCCTCATTGCCTGATTGCACATTAAACCTTGCGAGCCTAAGCGCTGTACATACGACATAAAAGAGCACCGCCATGAGGCCGATTTTGCCTGATCCCATAAGAACCCAGGAATAGATAAGAACAGCAGGAGCTACACCAAACGAGACAAGATCTGATAAAGAATCATAAGAGAGTCCAAATTTACTTTCATGATTAATAAATCTGGCTAGTTTGCCGTCCATCATATCTAGAAATGCTGAAATAACAAGAAAAGCTGCTGCCCACCAGAACCTTCTAAAAACCCACTCTTCAGATGCCACTCCGCCAGAAACAGCAACAACCACCTCAATTGAAGTCATTATAGATAATAGACCGCAAAACAAGTTGCCTGTTGTAAATAGGTTTGGCAGCACAGGCATTACCCTCTGCCGTTTGGACTTTTTCCCATTCTCTCTCATTTAATTCCCCATCCTAGCCAAAACGGTTTCACCTGCCCACACTCTTTGGCCGACTTTAACATCTAGTAAAGATCCTTCAGGCAGGTATAAATCTACCCTGGATCCAAATTTAATAATACCAAATCTTTCACCACTTTTAAATTCCATATCGGGCTCAGCATACGAAACTATCCTGCGTGCTAAGAAACCTGCAACTTGAGAAACTACTACTTGCTTTCCATCAGGGGTTTCTATAAGGGTCGATAATCGCTCATTGTCGTCTGATTTTTTTTTCATGTTTTCAGGGTATAGCCAGCTTGGCATGTTAGCAATATGGAAACTGCCCGGAGTGTACTTAGTAGACACAACTTTGCTCGTTATGGGCATCCTATTAATATGGCAATCATATACTGCAAGAGAGATGCTTATTTTCAATTCGTTAGAATTCAAAAAATCTCTTTCATAAGAATCCTCAACAAAAATAATCACCCCATCTGCTGGAGATAGATATGCATTGGGTTCATCGGGAATGGATCGTTCTGGATCTCGGAAGAAAAGAACATTCAAGATCGCGAGCAATGCTAATATAAAAGAAAGAACTGTAAAACCGACAATAGCAGCAGCCCATGCTAGAAGAGCAAATATGCCTATATAGACAAATCCCTCAGACGCTACAGGCGCCCGCCTTATCCTCATTAGTTCTTTGTTTTATCGACAAGTTTACTCTTAAACAGAGAGCTCATCATTTGACGAAGCTGCCCGCCTGTCTCTTCAATTGGGTGCTCTTGTCCTTTTTTGAGAAGTGCATTGTAAACAGGTCGTCCAGCTTTATTCTCTAGTATCCACTCTCTTGCGAACTCACCGTTTTGAATCTCTGTCAAGATTTTCTTCATTTCCTTCTTGGTTTCTGCGGTAACAACTCTAGGGCCTCTTGTGAGATCACCATATTCTGCAGTATCACTAATGGAATAACGCATATTTGTTATACCACCTTCATAAATCAAATCAACAATGAGTTTTACCTCATGGCAGCATTCAAAATAGGCCATCTCTGGTGGATAACCTGCTTCAACTAAAGTTTCAAAACCTGCCTGGATTAATGCGGTTACTCCTCCGCAAAGTACAGCCTGCTCACCAAACAAATCGGTTTCAGTTTCATTCTTAAAAGTTGTTTCTATTATTCCAGCCCTTCCACCACCAATTGCCCCTGCATATGCTAGAGCTAGATCCTCCGCCTCTCCGGTTGAGTCCTGATGAACGGCAATAAGCATTGGTACACCTGCTCCATCTTCAAATTGGCCCCTTACTGTATGTCCAGGAGCTTTAGGAGCTACCATAAATACATCTACGTTAGGCGGGGGAACAATCTGACCGTAGTGAATATTGAGTCCGTGGCTAAAAACAACAGCATCGCCAGGATTTAGATTGGCTACAATTGATTCGCTATAAATATCAGCCTGGCTTGTATCAGGTGCAAGGATCATAATTATATCAGCCCACTTGCTGGCTTTATCAACTGTCATAACGTCAAATCCAGCTCCTTTGGCTTTATCCCAGCTACTGCTTCCCTTTCTCAAGCCTATAGAAACCTTCATACCACTGTCTCTTAAATTCTGAGCATGAGCGTGTCCCTGACTACCATATCCAATTATTGCTATCTTTCTTTTTTTAAGTTTGCTTTGTTTAATATCCTTATCGTAGTAGACCTTCATTCCTTATCTCCTGTATTTGAATCTGCCGTATTTGAATTTTTAGCATCTCGTTTCATGGCCACAGTACCAGTGCGTGCTATCTCTTTTATACCCATAGGCTCCAGTAGTTCAATAAAAGCGTTAACCTTTTCTTTATCCCCGGTAAGTTCAAGCGAATAAGATTGAGCCCCAACATCTACAACCTTGGCTCTGAAAATATCTGCCATTCTTAATATTTCGGCTCTATTTTTTTCATTAGCTTCGACTCTAATTAGAATCATTTCTCTTTCAACTCTTGGCTCTTCAGTTAGATCATCAACCCAGATGACATTCACCATGTTATTGAATCTCTTGATAACCTGCTCGATTACAAAATCATCCCCTGTCGTAACGAGGGTAATACGTGATGTATCCGGATCGAGTGTCTCTGCAACATTTAAACTTTCAATATTAAAGCCCCTAGCGCTAAACAAACCAGCGACTCTGGATAACACTCCTGATTCATTGTCTACAAATAGAGATATTGTATGCCTCACTGAATATGAACCTCCAGAATTAATCGATTAAAATATATTTACAAGGGGAATTAAACTAATATCCCAAGTACTTTAAAAACCACGGTATTATACTCAATACTTCAAATTAAGCCACATCAGCAGTAGTTTCCATTAACATATTATTCATAGCGCCGCCTGGTGCAATCATTGGATAAACCAGTTCTTCACAGTCAACTATTACCTCTATTAGCACTACTCCTTCCGTGGATAAACCTTCTTTAAGTGTTGCTTCTAACTCTTCAGGTTTATCAACCCTAAGCCCTGTCGCTCCAAAAGTTTCGGCTAGCATAACAAAGTCCGGAAGTACGCCAAAACGAGAGGCTGAATAGTTACCGTCAAAAAACATTGTTTGCCACTGTCTTACCATACCGTGATGGCCATTGTTTAAAAGCATTATTTTTAGATCCATTTTGTGTTCAACTGCCGTGGCTAGCTCTTGCATATTCATCTGAAAGCTACCATCACCCGTAACACAAATAACCTGTTTATCAGGGCAGGCAAACTTTGCACCCATAGCTGCGGGGAATCCAAACCCCATAGTTCCAAGACCACCCGAAGTAATATGAGTTCTAGGATGATTGAATTTGTAAAACTGAGCTACCCACATTTGATGCTGACCAACGTCTGAAACGATAATCGCATCATCATCTGTGATTTGACTCAGAATATCAATTGCATAAGTAGTTAAAATTTTATCCCCAGTCTGGTTATAAGTCATTGGATGCTTAGTGTCCCATTCTTCAATTTGAGCACGCCACTCTGTACGGTCTTTTTCAATTTTTGCAGGCAGCGCATCGAGAATCTGCTGTAGAACTAACTTAGCATTCCCCAATATAGGGCAGTGAACTACAATATTTTTATCAATTGAGGAAGGATCTATGTCTATATGTATGATCTCCGCATTTGGCGAGAATTCATCGAAATTACCCCCGGTTGCCCTATCGTCAAATCTGGCACCAATTGAGATAACAAGATCGCTTGAATGTACTGCCATATTGGCAGCATAAGATCCGTGCATACCAAGCATGTGGACGTATAAAGGATCGTTATTAGGATAAGCCCCTAGACCCATAAGAGTCGAGGTAACAGGAATTTCCAGTCTATGGGCGAATTCTTTAAGCTCAGGACTAGCATCTGCATGTATAATCCCACCGCCGCCAAAAATTATAGGGCGTTTGGACTTTAAGATCATATCTACAGCTTTTTGAATTTGCTTTGGATCACCGTAGGTTGGAGGCTTATAACCTCTTAAATTAATTTCAGTAGGTATTACTAGCTCATCTTCACCCAAAATAACGTCCTTAGGCATATCAACCAGAACAGGGCTCGGTCTTCCAGAAGTTGCTATATAAAATGCTTCTTTCATAGTACGAGGAAGATCAATTGCTTTTCTTACTAGATAATTATGTTTTGTACAAGGTCGAGTAATCCCTATATGATCGGCTTCCTGAAAAGCATCGCTACCGAGATAAGGCAATGGCACCTGTCCTGTGAATACAACTATAGGAGAAGAATCCATCTGTGCTGTTGCAATTCCAGTTACTGTATTAGTTGCAGCAGGCCCTGAGGTGCAAAGAACAACACCTGGCTTACCTGAAGCTCTTGCATATCCGTCAGCCATGTGTGTAGCACCTTGCTCATGACGGGTAAGAACGTGTTTGATCTTACCTTCAAACTTTGGCATTACATCATAGACTTTGAGCACGTAACCGCCGGGAAGTCCGAATATGACATCTATTCCTTCTTCAATAAGAGTTTCAAAAAACATTTCGGCACCAATCATTCTAGCCATTTTAAAATTACCCCCGTGTGGTTTGTATTGCCCAATACTTTGTTTGTTATTTTTTTAGTTCGTTTGCTCGCGATTCCATTCGATCTTTGAGCGAAAGTTTGATTTTCTTTAACCTTCTAACCTCAACTTCGTCATCAAATGTCAAACTATCTTTTTCTTCTAGTTTTTTTATTACTTCATCCAGTTCTCTATGCTCAAAATAAATATTCCTATATTCTTCGTCCTGCTCAAGCAATGTTTCTATGTTTTCTGATTCGCTCATTTGATCTCCCTTTTATCTCCCTTCTTTTGATATTTCTGCTTCAGACTTCCTTAAATAATGAGGAGCAAGATTCATGATCTCATCGTAAACATATTTATTATCCCGTTCCTCTTTAAATTTTCCAATCTCTGAAAGAGCCAAATTTGAAGCTCTTGGAAAATTTGTATTAATAGGGCTAAACATTATACCACTGCCTAAATTATCTTCCAAGTAATCCCTGTAAAGAAAAGCTCCATCACCTACAAAAATCGTATTATCCTTTATTAATTCAACCAACCTTTGAGGAGATATCACAACATCTTCCGTTATTCTTTCTAAATCCCCGTTACTAAAACGGAAAAGCGCAGTAAACACCTCACCTTTTCTTGCGTCCATAACAGGGCAAATATTATAGGGAGCAAAAGGCAAATTCATAGCCAGGGCCTTTAGAGAAGAAACACCGATCAAAGGTATTCCCAGGGAGTAACATATACCCTTGGCTGTTGAAATCCCGACTCTTAAAGAAGTAAAAGATCCGGGCCCTAATGATACCGCAACACCATTCAAATCAGATTTGTCCATTCCTAGCTCACATAGAAGCCAATCTATAGACGGAATCAGCTTTTCAGTATGAACAGGTCCGATATTAAAATAATACTCACCTAATATCGAATCCTCTGTTACAACGGCTATACTCCCAGAATATGTAGATGTCTCAATCGCTAGTATTTTCATTATTTGTCGTCTCTTCTGCGCAAAACTAATATCTTAATTTTTGATGAAACTGACTGAACGCTCTGAACTTCATACTCAAATACATAAAACTCTATTTATTCAGAAGAATGAATCAATTGGCTTTTAGAGATTCTTTATCAATTTGAATACAACTTTAGTGTAATACTATCTCAAGAATTGCCAACCCAATTGTTGCGAATAACCCCTTAACCAGATCACTTAACTCGGAGTTTTGTTACGTAGAACTTATTCCTCAGTTGTCTCAGCATCCTTGGTATCAGTTTTAGTTTCTTTTATAAGTCCGCTGTGGACTAAGATTTCATTTCTCAATTTTGCCATAATTTCAGGGTTTTCTTTCAAGAAGGTCCTTGAATTTTCCCTGCCTTGGCCAAGTCTCTCTCCATCGTATGAGTACCAAGTACCACTCTTCTCAACAATATCGGCTTTGGCGCCAATATCTATCATTTCACCAGTTTGTGAAATGCCTTCCCCAAATATAATATCAAACTCAGCATTGCGGAAAGGTGGCGAGACTTTGTTCTTAACAACTTTCGCTCTAACCCTATTCCCCATTACAGCGTCTCCTTCCTTCACAGAACCAATTCTACGAATATCAATCCTCACAGAGGAATAGAACCTAAGTGCATTTCCACCACTTGTAGTTTCAGGGTTCATATACGGAAGAGTTCCAATTTTCATTCTAATCTGGTTTATAAAAACCACTAGGCTATTGGACCTTCCTACTGTGGCAGTTAATTTCCTAAGTGCCTGTGACATAAGTCTGGCCTGAAGACCGACATGGGTATCACCCATCTCCCCTTCTATTTCGACCCTAGGTACGAGTGCAGCAACTGAATCTAGCACAATCACATCAACAGCACCTGATCTAACAAGCGTATCTACAATCTCAAGCGCCTGTTCTCCAAAGTCCGGTTGAGAGATTAATAGGTCGTCAACCTTAACACCTAGCTTCTGAGCATAGTTTGGGTCAAGCGCATGCTCTGCATCGACAAAAGCGGCAATACCGCCTTTTTTATGTGCTTCAGCTATTACATGAAGCGCGAGTGTAGTTTTTCCTGAAGACTCAGGACCATAGATCTCAATAACTCTTCCCTTGGGAAAGCCGCCTACTCCTAGTGCAGCATCAAGCCCAATTGAGCCTGAAGATATAACCTCGAGTTGAGGAATAGGTGAATCAGCACCAAGCCTCATAATAGAGCCCTTTCCAAACTGCTTCTCTATTGACGAGATTGCAAGATCTATTGTTTTTTCTTTTTCTCCGGATTTATCTTTTTCTAGCGAACCGTTTGTGGTTAAATTTTTAGCCATAATACCTCCAAATTATACATTATTTAATAAACTTTGCCTAATCATGTCAAGTGCATATAGTACGGTTATTAATTTGATTTCTTCTCTTGTTCCATGAAACTGGAATTTACGGGAAATAGGACCTTCCCACTTCGTATACATACCAATATATACAGTCCCAACAGGTTTCTCCACCGTACCCCCTCCAGGGCCAGCAATACCGGAAATTCCTATGCCTAAATCAGATCCGGAAATATTCCTCACTCCTTTAGCCATTGCCTCAACTACAGGTGCGCTCACAGCGCCGTGGGTTTCGATCAAGTCCATCGGTACACCTAGAATGTTGGACTTAGCTTCATTACTATATGAAACAACTCCCTCCAGAAAGTATGAACTACTTCCCGAAGTGTTTGTAATTCTATGTGAAAGTAAGCCGCCTGTGCAAGATTCTGCAGCGGCAAGGGTAAAGTTATTTTGTTTTAATAGCTCCCCTACTACCTCTTCTAGCATCTGGCCATCAGTCGTAAAAACGTAGCTGCCTAATCGAGAATTAATTTCTTCTAAAAATTCCTCCATTAAACCTTCTGCCGCAATTGAATTATCAGCAAAACTAGAAACCCTTAGATGGATTTCCCTGAAATGAGCTCTATATCCAAGTTTCACCCCTTCCCTCTCAATTCCTTCCAATTTCTGAGCAACTTCAGATTCTGGAAGTCCAAAAGTTTTTACAAGCCTCATGCAGGACTTTTTCATTTCTGGATTTCGTCTCAAAAGCTCGGGAATTATATATTCTTCCATCATTGCCCTGAATTCTTTTGGAACTCCTGGCAGGAAGAAGAATATAGAATTTTCAATTTCATAGCTGAATCCCGGCGCCGTTCCCCACTTATTAAGTAGCACGGTTGAGCCTTCTGGCAGATAAACCTGCTTCATATTTGTTTCGCTTACCTCTCTTCCTATTTTCCTAAATCTCTCTTTCATCATATCTAGTGCAGGTTGGTTCAACTCAAGATCGGCACCAAAAAATTGCGCTGCAACTTCAATGCTAAGATCATCCGACGTAGGTCCAAGACCTCCTGTCACAATTACAGCATCAGCCCTGTTTTTAGCAATATCGAAGGCGGAACTAAGTATTTCAATGTCATCACCCACTGTGGTATGAAAGGTGACATCAAAACCCAAACTTGTAAGATTTTGCCCAGCCCACTGGAAGTTACCGTCTTGAGTGAGCCCGCTCATAAGCTCGTCGCCTGTTGTAAGGATTTCTATTCTCATCGTATTTTAATACCTAAGTCCAGAATACCCATCTTCCCAATATGTGAAGTGTGATGCAGGCATAAACTCCTGCAGCTACGTCATCTATTACTATCCCCCAGCCACCGGGGAGCTTCTCGAATTTTCTTACCGGATATGGTTTTGCAATATCAAAGAGCCTAAACAAAAGAAAACCAAAAAATATATTGCTGAGTGTTACAGGCACTAAAATCATTGTTATCAAGAATCCGCATACTTCATCGGCCACAACTTGCCCTGGATCTGTCTTACCAAAAATTTCTTCAGCCACAGTAGAGGCCCAGACTGATATCAATATTATTAAGACAGTAATTGCCAAGTAGACGTATAGTGGAGTCAACGAAAGAGCATAGAACAATGGAATAGCCGCAAGCGTCCCAAAAGTGCCTGGACCTATAGGGATTAATCCCACATAAAAGAAAGTCGCAATTAGTTTTGCAATACTGTTTTTCAATTAGAGTAACACCTATAATTTAATTCTGGCTTTCAAAAAGAGTTTGCATCTTTGAAAGTAGCTGTCAAGAATATCTTAAACTATTGCTATTAAGATAACATATGTTCCAAGGGGCACTCATTGATTACCTTGAAATTCTATATACAACACGTAATATCTGTACTGCATTTATTAACCATTTAATAGGAGTATTTTAACTATGGCGAACGGATTAGATAACAAATGGGCTTTAATACTTGGCGCTTCAAGCGGATTTGGAGAAGCGGCAGCATTAGAATTGGCAAATCAGGGCATGAACATATTCGGAGTTCACTTAGATAGAAAAGGCTCAATGCCACATGTTGAGGAAATACAGGAGCAAATCAAAGCTAAAGGTAGACAAGTCTACTTTTTTAATGTTAACGCATCAGATCCCGATAAGCGCAATGAAGTTCTTGTAGAAATGGAGCAGATACTAGATCAAAATGGAAGCCCTGGAAGCTTAAAAGTGCTTATTCATTCACTAGCATTCGGCACCTTAAAACCATATATAGCAGATGATGCAAAATCACGCTTGTCTAGTAAGAACTTTGATATGACATTGGACGTAATGGCACATAGCCTTGTTTACTGGTCTCAGGAAGCTGTGGCTAGAAATCTTATGGGCGAAGGTGGCAGAATTTTTGCTATGACTAGCGCAGGTGGCCATAGAATTTGGCCGACATACGGCGCTGTATCAGCCTCAAAGGCAGCCCTTGAATCACATATTCGCCAGCTAGCTTATGAGCTTTCACCCAAAGGCATTACCGCAAATTCGATCCAAGCAGGAGTTACACTAACACCGGCTCTTGAGAAGATCCCGGGGAATGAGGAAATAGTTAAACATGCAATAGCAGTAAACCCAGCCAACAGACTAACTACCACACAAGATGTAGCAGAAGCAATCGCTGCCCTAAGTGGTCCGGGCACTCATTTCCTAACAGGAAATGTCATAAAGGTAGACGGCGGCGAAGATCTAATCTAATTAGGAAACCATATGAGTAAAAAAGTAACTCTTTACAACACACTAACTCAAAAGAAAGAGGAGTTAGTGCCATACGAAGAAAACAAAATAAAGATGTATGTCTGCGGGCCTACTGTATATTCTTCGGCTCACTTAGGACATGCAAGAGCTGCTGTCACATTTGATGTAATAGAAAGATTTCTCACATATCTGGGCTATGAAGTTACATATGTAAGAAATTTCACCGACATCGATGACAAAATAATAGCTAAAGCAAACGAAACCGGCGTTCCTGCAGAAGAAATATCAGAGAAGTATATAGAAGAGTATCAAGAGGACATGGCTTCAATTGGAGTTAAGCCCCCTACAATTCAACCCAAAGTGACTGAACACGTAGCAGAAATTATTGAGATGATAGAGAGAATTATTGAAAATGGTCATGCTTACCAATCAGACGGGGATGTATTTTTCTCAGTTAAGAAATTCAATGGCTACGGAAAACTATCAAGAAGGGATCCCGATGATATGATGGCAGGAACCAGGATCGATATAAACGAGAAGAAAGAAGATCCTCTGGACTTTGCTCTCTGGAAAACTGCAAAACCGGGAGAGCCTTATTGGGAAAGCCCATGGGGCAATGGTCGTCCGGGATGGCATATTGAGTGCTCTCTTATGAGCACAAAGTACTTAGGAGATAGTTTTGATATTCACGGGGGCGGAAAAGATTTAATATTCCCTCATCACGAAAATGAAATTGCTCAGTCTGAAGCAGCAACAGGTAAACCATTCGCAAAGTATTGGGTACATAACGGACTTATCCAGATAAATCGTGAGAAGATGTCCAAGTCTATTGGCAATATTTTAAATGTGCGTGAAGCAGTATCTATGTGGAGTAAAGAGGCGATCAGACTCTTTTTCCTATCTCATCAATATCTAAACCCTGCTGACTTTTCTGATACTACAATGAACGAAGCTGAAGCTGCACTTGAAAGGCTTTATATAACTCTTAAACGTGCCACTGATTTAGCTCAAAGCGAAAATGAAGAAGACAAGGAATTAGAAGCTAGTATTGAAACCTTCAAAGAGAGTTGGGTAAGAGCCATGTGTGATGATTTCAACACGGCAGAAGCAATGGGCAACTTATTTGAATTAACTAGGGCAATAAACAGATCAATTGACTCTAAAGGTTGGACCCCCACTTTAAAAACTGCGCTAAATGAGATTAATCAATTTGGAAATACACTCGGAATTTTAGAATATAATCCAAGCGAATACTTACAAGGTCACAAGCTTGAACAATCCTCTTCAGAAATTACAGAAGAAGAGATCGAACAACTTATCGAAGAAAGAATCACAGCTCGAAAAGAGAAGAACTGGGCCCGTGCTGATGAAATCAGAGACGAGCTTGATGAAAAAGGAATCCTACTTGAAGATAAAGCTGAAGGCACAATTTGGCGCGTGAAGTAGTTGTCACTTTTTAGATCAGAAAAAATTCAGAAGTTATTATTTTCCAAAGAAAGAATTAAACCCAAACACCCATATACTCAAGCGCGCGTTTAATACTTGCAGAAGTTTGAGTTTCACCTCTACAGCTATACCAGCACTCAGTGCATTTGGTCTCTCCGTAGAGTTTAGGATGAAATTCGGAATAATGTGCTGTGACAGGCATCTCAGAACAGCGTTTTAAATGGCCGCTTGGAGTGACTTGAATATGACTTATCCCAGCAGTGCATCCTGGAATCCCGCCTGATTCAAAATACCTGGGTATTTCATTTAGATAATATTCAGTTGAAAGGATTGTTCCTTTATACTCCCTTCTCATGCGAATGAGTTCATCTACTAAGTTCTGAACTTTTTGTATTTCTTCCTGTGGAACAAAATGCTCTTCATTATTCGTTTTCATAACACAATAAGAACTGAAGGAAATACCTACTCCCCATTCATGTGCTTTACGCGCAAGCTCTGGGACTTGTTCCAGGTTATCTTCCATAATGATTGTGTTCATTGTTATCTTTTGATCAGGAAACCTCTTCCCTAGCTCAGGCATTAATGCAGACAATTTATCCCAAAGCCCTGGAATACCTCTATATGTATCATGCTGTTTGTTGGGGAAGTCCAAAGATACAGCAATCTGATTTATTCCGGCGTCAAAGAGTTCTTGGGCTTTGTCCACTGTTAGCAAATCGCCCTTGGTTACCATGGAAGTAAAAATAAAGTAAGAACACTCTTTAATCTGCCTTATGATATCAGGCAAATCCTTGCGAAGCATAGGCTCCCCTCCTGTGACAACTACTACGAGAGGATCAATTTTTTTGATCACAGGACGGTAGTCATAGAGACGTTCTTCATGCCTAGTTTGCCAGTAATCGCAAAAGTCACATTTAGCATTACAGAGTTTTGTAATCTCTAAATTTAGGAGTGTTGGACTACCTTTGGCTTTTGTGTGAAAAAATTTAATTGCGCCTTTTAAGCTTTCTTGAGGTGAAATCATTAGGTTATTTTATACATTACTACGGGCTGTTTATCAAGTATCTATTGATAATAGTTAGTATAAGCAACTCATCTGGGTTAAGGAAGGGACGGGCAACCCCATTGAATATTTATAAATAAGAACTATTCCTTAACCACTATGTTATTCTATTGCTTTTGATACATATTCAGAATTTATATATACAACACTTATATCCAACCAGACTTATATCCAACGAGAAAGCAGACAGAAAACAGATAAGGAAATTTTGCTAAAAATATTACTTCTAATTAAGCTACTTTCGTTCCCTTTTAAAGTAAATCTAGCACAATAGATATCAATAGTCAACAATTATTAATTAGAAAGTAGTTCATTTAAATTCTAAATTAAACTACCGTCAGGATTAAGTTTTCAAATCAAAGAATATTGACTTATTTATACGAATTTAGTTTAATAAGTATAGGAGCCTTAAGAACTGTTGCAGAAGGTATAAATTGTCAATAACAACTATTGAGATTGAAGTAATTCAATGTGACCACGTGGACGAAACTGGTCAGCGTTGTACCAAAGAAGGATCTAGAGAATCTATAGGTACTTGCCGTGTGTGCGGCATAGATGTATGCGATAATCATTCAGATCTAACTTCTGTAACTTCAAGGGTTTTAGATATGCTGGTAGCTGGTCAGACCCGCGATGTATATTGTTTTTGTATTGAACACATGGATGACTTAGTAAAATTAGTCATTGAGAAATTCGGGGATAAATACGAAATCCCACCAAGCTATTACGGCGGATTCCCTGGAGCTACAGGCACACCAAACGCTAAGCCAATCTTTTTCAATAAACCTAGCAATATCAAACAGCCTATCTAAAATGTTGACTTATATTCTGCAATTTAGTTTAATACTTTAGACATGTCCAAAAAAGAAATCGAGAGAGAAGTATTTCAATGTGACCACGTGGATAGCAATTCTGATCAATGTATAAAAGAAGGTGATAGAGAAGCTATCAAACCTTGCAGCATATGCCAGAGAGACCTCTGCATAACTCACTATGATCTCACTACAGTAACAATCCAAGGAACAAGAGACCACTTCACATACTATTTTTGTCCAGATCATAATGACCATTTTATGGAAACACTTGTAAAAAAATTTGGCGACACAAGACCGGTGCCACAAAAAGGTTACGGGCTGAATCTTAGTTAGTCTTATATATACAAAATTTCTTTCTTCTTCAAACCATATTGACATATTCATCTGGATTTAGTTTAATTGGTAAAGTAGTGCCTCATATATTTTAGCAACTGAAGTTAATTGAGCGCATCTAATGTTTATAGCAAAAGGAGAAAATTGATGTCTACAAAAACAATTACAGTAGAAATGTATCAATGCGATTACGTCCATCCTGAGGGAACTAGGTGCGAAAGTGAGGGTGAACGCCAAGGGATAAAGAAATGTGCGCTATGCAGTAAAGACCTTTGCAGCAGACACTATGAACAAGTCTCTGTTTCAAGTAGAGGCGGAAGAGAAACCCTTATCTACCATTTCTGTGAAGACCACACCCAGGAATTCATGGATACTCTTATTAACGCATTTGGAGATACGCGCCCTGTAGCTTATGCAGGTATGGCTAAGTAATTACGGAATATAATTTAGGGTATTATTAAGAAGTGCGAAATATAGCGTTAACCTTAGTTTTATTTATTGTCCCACTATTCTCTTCCTTAGATAAGGCATATTGTGAAAGTCCGAACGAATATGCTTTGATCATTACAATAGATGGCCTAAGGCCTGATGCAATATCTAAGGAAAACTCTCCTAACCTTATAGCCCTTATTAAAGAAGGCTCTTATACACCGTCTGCAAAAACAGTCGATCCTCCAAAAACCCTCCCCTCTCATACATCACTTGTTACAGGACTGGTTCCCAAAAAACACGGTACATACAAAAATGAATGGAACCTAGCAATGGGATACACAGAATTTGATACTATTTTTACGATTGCAAAAAAAGAGGGTTTCAGCACAGCAATGTTTGTGGGCAAAGACAAGCTCAACTTCATAGCGGTTCCTAAAAGTATCGACAATCTCGATATCCTTGAATATAGCCCTACTAGTGTTAAGGAAATAAGTGAAAGTTTTATTCTATATATGGGAGAGAATAAACCCAAAATGACTTTAATTCATTTCCCTGAGCCGGATATTCCAGGCCACAAGGAAGGATGGATGTCCAAAGAATATTTAAACGCAGTTCATAGAGTTGATACTGAACTTGGCAATATAGTTGCCACACTAAAGCAAGCCGGCATTTATGAAAAGACTTTTATAGTTATCACTGCCGACCATGGGGGGAAAGGTAAAACACATAAGGGTGATCACCCTGAGGTAACAACAATTCCTTGGCTTGCAGTAGGGAGTCAAGTTAAAAAGAACTATGCAATTACAGAAGATGTAAATATATACGACACGGCACCTACTGTACTTAAATCTCTAAAGCTGCCCCAGCTAAAAAATATCGATGGCCACGCCATAAATAGCATATTTATTTACTAGGATATTACTTGGCTCCTATACAACCTACTATTAATTTGTTATTTTTTATAACACGTTATGAAAATAGCAACCAGAGAAATAGTAAGAGAAATAGACAGACTCACTATTGAGAAATATGGAGTCCCGGGATTGGTATTAATGGAAAATGCTGGCCGGGCAACTGCAGACGTATTATTGGACAACTTTAGCTATGCAACTAAAGTCGCTGTATTTGCTGGCGGAGGCAATAATGGGGGAGACGGGTTTGTAATAGCCAGACATCTAATATCGGCAGGCTTAGATGTTGACACATACATTGTTACAGATCCCAAGAAATACAAAGGGGATGCCCTTACAAATTATAAAGCTCTTAAAAACATCGGTGGTAATATTGTAGAACTCAATAGCAATCTTAGGAAATATAAGCAAGCAGAAGTTATAGTAGACGCCCTATTCGGCACAGGTCTAGACCGTGAGGTTACTGGTTTTTATAAAAAGGTAATTGAATTCATAAATACTCAGGGAGTACTGACAATCGCTGTGGACATACCCTCTGGGCTTGATTCTAATAGTGGCTTTCCTCTGGGCACGGCAGTGCTTGCAGATATTACAGTTACTTACGTGCTTCCAAAACTTGGAATTACTATGTACCCCGGGGTTGAATTTGCAGGAGAAATATATGTTGCGGATATTACGACTCCCAAATTTTTAGAAGATGAAATACCTTATGAGTTAGTTACAAGTGAATCTGTCGATGGAATTTTAGGTCCCAGATACGAAGACACTCACAAAGGCACTTATGGGCACCTATTTATATTGGCAGGCTCTCCAGGCAAATCAGGAGCTGCAGCATTGGTGGCATTAGGCGCTCAGAGAACAGGAACAGGCTTGGTAACCCTTGGAATTCCGAAGAGCTTAAACCCTATAATGGAGCAAAAGACTACAGAGGCCATGACAGAGCCGCTGCCTGAAACAAATCTTGAAACATTTGGGCCTGAGTCGCTTGAAAGGGCTTTGAAAATTGCTGGAGAGAAAAAAACGGCCATCGCAATAGGCCCCGGCATTTCCACAACCAATGAAACACGCGAGTTTTTATATGAGATAATTAGAAACTCAGACTTGCCGATGTTGATAGACGCAGACGCAATAACTCTAGTCTCTGATAATCCCCAGATTCTAAATGAAGCTAAGGCTCCTATCGTACTAACACCACACCCGGGAGAGATGTCCAAATTAGCCAAAATCTCGACTGAAGAAGTGCAAGCTGACAGAATCAATGTTGCAATCGATTTTTCAACTAAGTTTAATGTCTATCTGGTTTTAAAAGGTGCGCGAACTTTAATTTCTACTCCAGAAGGAGAAATTTTTATTAATACCACAGGTAATCCGGGTATGTCTTCAGGGGGCATGGGTGACGTGCTTAGTGGTATAATTGGCGGACTATTAGCACAACGAATTGATCCTGTCGATGCATGTAAGCTTGGTGTTTTTGTGCACGGACTTGCTGGAGACTTAGTAGCAGAGCAAAATGGGGAAGCGGGTATAATTGCAAGCGATGTTGCTAATTCACTGCCCAATGCGATTACAGAAATCCCCAAAATAGATAATAAGATCATTACCCAAATCCGTTAATATCAATCCAAACTTTAGAGAATAAAAAATGACAGATACAGAAAACCTGGAATTACAACTAAACAGCAGTAACGAGACTCTCAAACTTGGTGAGATTATTGGAAAATCTCTAAATCCCGGTAGTATTATTGCCCTTGTAGGCGATCTGGGAGCAGGGAAAACAGTGCTTGTTAAAGGAATCGCAAAGGGACTTGGCGTTCAGGAAGAACCCAATAGCCCGACGTTTGTGATAATGAACAGCTACGAGGGTCGAATACCGTTATATCACTTCGACCTGTATAGATTGTCAGATGAAGAAGAATTATTAGGTATAGGTTACGACGAATATTTCTTTGGTAACGGTGTTGCAGCAGTTGAATGGGCCGACAGGGTCCAGGAAATATTCCCGGATCATACATTAAGAATAGAAATAAGCATTCCAGAGTCAACTAGCGAAGACTCTATGACGACAAGGAAGATTAAGTTACAAGGTAATAAACAATGGGTCTTATTGTTCAAAAATACGGCGGAACAAGCGTTTCCAACCTTGAAAAAATAAGGCGGGTTGCTGAGCACGTCGTAAACACAAAAGAAAAAGGAAACGATGTTCTTGTTGTAGTCTCTGCTATGGCAGGAGAGACTGACAGGCTTGTAAAGATGTGCCTTGAAGTTATGGACCCCCCTGATGAAAGAGAGCTCGATGTAATCACTTCAAGCGGAGAGCAAGTATCATCAGGCCTATTATCTATGACAATCAAAGCCCTAGGTCATGAAGCTCTTTCATTTCAAGGGCATCAGGTACGAATTATTACTGATAACGCTCACTCAAAAGCAAAGATCGTGAGAATTGATGCTGAGAGGATTAAAGAATCACTAGCTCAAGGCCATATAATCGTAGTTGCAGGGTTCCAGGGTGTTGACGACAATGGCAATGTAACAACTCTAGGAAGAGGCGGATCAGACTTAAGCGCTGTAGCCCTTGCTGCAGCTTTGGAAGCTGATTCATGCGAGCTATACAAAGACGATGTGGACGGCATATATACCACCGACCCCGGAATGGTTCCTAATGCTCGGAAGATTAATAAAATCTCTTATGAAGAAATGTTAGAGATGGCAAGCCTTGGTTCAAAAGTGCTTCAGGCACGTGCGGTAGAGTTCGCCAAAAAATTTGGAGTACCGCTACATGTAAGACCCACTTCCAAGCCAGATACTGAGGGAACATGGGTAGTAGAGGAGACAGAAGAAATGTCCAATTTAGAAAACATACTGATTTCAGGAATTTCATTTGATAAAAATCAGGCGAAGATCACAATCATCGGCATTCCTGACAGCCCGGGGGTCGCAGCAGAGATATTCACTCCACTCGGTGACAGCGGGATTATTGTAGACATGATTGTGCAAAATGTGAGCATAGAAGGGCATACGGATATGACTTTCACAGTTCCGAGGACAGACTTTAAAAAATCTATTATAATTATGGAAGAGATAGCTAAGAAACTCGGCGCGAGGAATATTCTTTCAGATGACAAAATCACTAAGGTGTCTTTAGTTGGCGTCGGCATGAAAACTCATTCCGGAGTTGCAACAACAATGTTTAGAGCACTTGCAGACGAAGGAATTAATATTATGATGATTAGCACATCTGAAATTAAGATTTCCTGTGTAATTGAAGAGAAATATACGGAGCTTGCAATCAGAACGCTCCACGATGCATTTGAATTAGGAGAAGATAAATGAGCGATACAACGGTAAAGATATACGATGTTACTCTTAGGGACGGAACTCAGGGAGAGAGTATTTCATTCTCTATCCATGACAAACTCCGCATCGCTCAGAAGCTAGACGAACTCGGCGTGCATTATATCGAAGGCGGATGGCCTGGATCTAATCAAAGAGACGAAGGGTTCTTCGAAGAAGCAAAGGGACTAAGACTCAAGAAAGCAAAAATTGCTGCTTTTGGAAGCACTCGAAGAGCTAAGGTTACTTGTGAGCAAGACAGTAGCATTCAGGCTCTTCTTCAGGCTGAAACCCCTGCTGTAACAATTGTAGGCAAAAGTTGGGATTTTCATGTAACTGAGGCGCTAAAAATATCGCTTGAGGCTAATCTTGAAGTAATTCACGATTCTGTCACATATCTAAAAAAACATGTAGATGAAGTGTTTTTTGATGCTGAACATTTCTTTGACGGTTACAAAAACAACCCTGAATATACCATACAGGCAATAACAGCTGCTCGTGATGCTGGAGCTGACGTAATAGTTCTTTGTGACACAAACGGCGGCACTATGCCTTGGGATGTAGAATCTATTGTAAGCGATGTAAATGTAAAATTAGATAACCCAAGTCTTGGCATACACACTCACAACGACGGCGAGCTTGGAGTTGCAAACACACTATACGCAGTAAAAGGCGGCGTTGGTCAAATCCAAGGAACCATTAATGGTTATGGGGAAAGATGTGGTAATGCTAACTTGTGTTCTATCATACCAAACCTCAAGCTCAAAATGGGCATAGACAGCCTCGAAGATAAAGAGCTCAAAAATCTTTATGATGTTTCCCACTTTATTCATGAACTAACGAACCTGCCTCCAATAAAACATGATGCTTTTGTGGGAGAGAGTGCTTTTGCTCATAAGGGCGGTATTCATGTAAGTGCCGTAATGAAAAACCCACTGACCTATGAGCATGTAGAACCCGATGTTGTCGGCAACAGAAGACGCATCTTGATATCTGATCTTTCTGGTCGCAGCAACATACTCTACAAAGCCAAAGAGCTTGGTGTTGAGCTTGACCCTAAGGATGAACGAGTAATTGCAATATTGAATGAACTTAAGAAACTTGAAAATGAAGGTTATGAATTTGAAGGAGCTGATGCTTCTTTTGAGCTGCTTGTTAGAAAAGCTATCGGAGAATATAGAAAGCCTTTTCATCTCGAGAGTGCAAGAACGATTACTGAAAAACGCGCGGATGACCAAGAATCATCAACTGAAGCAACAATAGTTGTAGAGGTCGACGGTGTAAAAGAACACATGGTTGCGAAAGGCAACGGTCCGGTGAATGCTATGGACCAAGCACTCAGAAAAGCGCTTGAGAGATTCTATCCGAGCCTAAAAGAAGTAAAGCTAAAAGACTATCGAGTAAGAGTACTGTCTACGAAGCAGGGCACTGACGCCGTGGTAAGAGTTCTTATAGAGTCAGGCGACGGAGAGAGCGACTGGAGTACAGTAGGAGTGTCTGAGAACATAGTTGAAGCAAGTTGGAAAGCCTTAATAGACAGCATCGACTACAAGATCCTAAAAGATGAAGCTAAAAAAGCGGCTAAAGCCAGAGGCTAATTCTCTGAACGAGATTACAAATAATTAAATCGTTGATTTGTTATTCTTTCCAGGATTACGACCATATAGGTTTAGGAAGTCCATAAGCGAATAGTAGTATTATATATACAAGTAAATAGGCTATTAAACCTATCACACAGACCCATATAGCGCTCCAGGTATTCTTGAAATCTAATGCCTGCTTAATAGCAATTATCATCGCCACAAGTCTCCAAACCCATATAACCAAAATTATAACCCAAACAAGGCTGCTTAATTGGTCAATCAAAGCTACTAAGAGAAAGATTCCCGGTGCGCCTGCAAACCCCAGCACCCTTAGAATTTCCCAAATGTCTGTTTTAGTTTCTGTATTTGGAAATAGCTTTGTTCCCACAAGATAAATCAGAAAAGACATCACAATCCATCCTGCAAAGGCAAGAACAGTTCCTATAATTAAACCGTTAAGGCCACCTAGCTCATATGTATAGAGGCCGGCTGCCAGACTAGCAAGAAGAACCACACCCATAGACTGCCAGATAGAACTCTTGTCATTCTCAATCTCTTCATATAGTTTAAGATCCAGCAGCAAAGCTCTTATAAGACGGGAAATAAACACTATTATACGGTTCTCCTATTTTCTAATTATGATGCAGGAAAGAACATAATCGGCTCAGATATATTAGTCAAAACAACAAAGTTTTTATCAAATATTGATACTCATAGCTATATTGAATAACATACAAATCTTAGCCCGAAAATCCTGCGGGAAGTCCTAACACTGAAAAAATAACTGCAATTATTACCAGATATATTACAAAACCAATTACACACACACCAATTGCTCTCCAAGTGCTTTTATAATCCAGAGCTTGGCGAACTGCAATTATCATCGCAACAAGCATCCAAATACCTGCAACAAAAGATATAATAACACCTATTAACGGAATAAAACCGAAAATCCTAAGCACTCCTGGCGCACTAGAAAATCCGATAGTACGAAGTAGCTCTCCAACATCAGCTTTAGTCTGAGGCTCTGGCAGAAGTTTTGTGCCAATGAAATAAGTCAAATAAGCCCATACAAACCAGCCAAGAAGAGCTGAGATTGTACCAACTATAAGACCTTGGAGTCCCATGATTCCAATTGTTCCAATTCCACTCGCTACACTTGAGAGTACAACGACAGTAATAGCCTGCCCCATAGAACCCTTATCAGCTTCTACTTCTTCATATAAATTGACATCGAGTTTTGAGGCCCGTACCATGCGGTCTATTAAACTTGCCATTATTTCCCCTCCTAAGAATTTCTAGATTTAAAAGATAATAAAACTTTAAGGTCCTTTCGTCAAAGAATAGAAACAATTACTTCTTAAAGCGCCTTAGAAAAGGGCTTTTCTAAACTTGATAGAAACTGAAAAAGTGGCGTTATTTGATCTTTATTATATCTGCCCATGAGTGCAATCTGAATCCAATTCTTCTCTATTAAGTATTGGCTCCTCCAGTGGAGAAAGAACCCTTTATCCTGTAGTTTCTTGCCCAGATCACTTGAACTCGACCAACTTGGGAGAGATATAGTAAGTAGTCCGGGACTTGAATTTTGCGCTTCTGCTATAATTTCAAATCCAGCGTCATTTATGTTACCTCTTACCCACTCTGTAATCTCAACTATATTTTTATACTTCTGGCCATTATCAAAAGCTTTAAGGGCTTCTCTTAGTGCATAGACAAGATTTGAGGACATCGTAAAAGGAATTCCATCTGCTCCGGCATAAAAACCTATATCAAGATATCTAGGTATTGAATTTGAAGAACTTATTTCATGGTTATAGAAAACAAACGAAAGCCCTGAATATGAAGCAAGCCCCTTACCACTCACTCCTGAAACGAGATAAACTCCTCCTAAATCAATTTTTAGCATACCAAGAGAGCTAACACAGTCTAGACAGATACGAATCTCTCTTGTATTACAAATATCCTTCAGAGTTTTTAAATTGTTTAAGACTCCAGTTGAAGTCTCTGAATGTACCATCCAAACCCATTTTATTAGAGAGTTTTGGATTAGGAACTTCTCCACTTCTTGGTAGTCAAAAATATCGCCCCAGGGAATCTTAATTGTTTCAAAGTTGAGCCCGGCTCTGTCTGCATGATCAATAAGCCTTTCGCCAAACTCTCCGTTGGAGAGAATAAGGCCCTTCCCTTTTTCCCGGGATAATTGTGCTGCCACTGCATCATTTGCAAGAGAGCCTGATCCCATTAGTATTTCCACATTCTTAGATACCATTAACCGGCAAAGCTGAGATCGTACAAAATCAAAGTCCTTTTTAAACTCTTCTGAGCGATGAGACACCGGGGGTTGATTCATAGCCTTTTTAACTTCCTCGCTAAGATCTACAGGCCCCGGCAAAAGATTTATAGGCTGGTCATTTTTTATAGAAAAATTATTAGGTAATCGAGACAATATTTTTGATTTGCTTCTAAATTGCATAGATGATTCCAAAGTTAAATACATTGGCTGATAGCGCGCTTCATCTGAGCCTACCTCAGGACCAAAATCTTTAAACCCTATTTGTCTATAAAACCTGAGCCGCCGTACGTTTGCAGAAATTAGAGCAATGTCATACCCCTTTTCATCAGCAAGTTTAGCTAATAAAACCATTAACCCTTGAATTATTCTAAGATTTCTAAATTCCTGCTCAATAGATAATAAACGGAATTCACAAGCAAACCTATGCTCTGGGAGATAGGAATCTAAATCACTTAGTTTTTGATCTAGAGAAAATGGTCTCTTATCCCTCACCGCCATCATACCCAGCAACTTGGTGTCTTTTGTGCAGATGAGATAAGTATTTTCACTGTGAAACTTATCTAAAAGTGCTCTATCTTCATTCGTTTTATGCTGAGGTATCTCTTCGACAAAAGTCTTGTAGTTGAGCTCATTTATTTGCTCAAACTCCCAGTCCTCAGATGCTATTTTAAATTCCAGTTTTGTTTTCATTTATGCTTCTAGATTAATTTAAAAATCTGCTCTCTATTTCAGTATTTGGCATCATACACTTCTCTCTTTTTCCAAACCACCCATATCTATTTTTAGCTACTATATCATAAAAGTAGTCTCTGATAGGTCTGGGGATTAAGATAAAGATATACAGGAGCGGCCAAAGTGCTCCTAATTTCTTACAAATCCTAAGCGCTGCGGTTGATTTTATATAATGTTTACCATCCTCAATTAATATGATTGAGTCTAAATTATCACTGAACAAATTAAGTGCTTTAAGAATCTTGTTCCCAGATGATGACTGTATGGGGGCGAATTGAAACCTAGCTGATGGATCTCTATCTATAATAAAATTAACAGCCCCATTACAAAGGTTACATACTCCATCAAATATTATTACGGAATGATCAACTTCAGGGATAGGCATATAATGTCCTAGAAATCACAAACTACGTAGCGAATTCTCTATATGAAATCTTAATCTATTTCTTGCCTGCAGCCATAACTATATACCAGTTACCTTGATACTGGCCTATGGGAAGAGGTGTTGGTGTTAAAGGAACTTTAATAATCTTAGTCTCTTTCTTTCCGTCGACTTCTACAGTCTTTTCTTTATCAACAGCAAGCATCATTAATTGACTAGGTGGAATTTTGTAATAAGCTGGGGCTCCCATCATTGTAAGTGTTTGTGTTGCTTTATCGTACTTAGCCATTTGACTACCGCTCTTTTCCAAATCATCAAGACTTATCACACCCACTTGAAAATCTTCTGGAATTTGAAGACTCATCAGCGAGGCGGTTATATTATTGAGCATAGCTGGATCAGTTACTCTTAAATAAGAAACTACTTGAGGGTGAAGTAGAGCCTGTACACCTGCTACATTCTTTGCATTAATACTGCTTACCAGAGTATTGGCAAGAGCTTCCGGCGTTTCCTGTCCTACCTGAGCGGAAACAGCTCCAGCTGAGACAAACAAAAATGTGATTATAAGAGTTAAACCTAAAAAACTTCTTCTTGTACTATTTAACATCATCCACTCCTTTTAGAATTAGTAAGCAATAGAATTTATACCATATTCCAGGCAAAAATTACTGTCTTAGTTTTGAAAGAAGTCTCAAGAACTCAATGTATAGCCAGACAAGGGTTACGATAAGTCCAAACGCACCGTACCATTCCATGTATTTAGGTGCTCCATGCTCAGCGCCTTTTTCGATAAAATCAAAATCCAAAACAAGATTTAACGCTGCAATAACTACTACAAATAGGCTAAATAAAATACCGATCGTACCGCCTGAGTGAATAAAGGGCACGTTCACACTAAAGAGGCTTAGCACAAATGACAGCATATAGACGACAAAAATAGCGCCTGTTGCAGCGACAACACCCATTTTAAATTTTTCTGTAACTTTGATCAGACCTAATCTATATGCAATCAGCATTGCGAATAGGGTGCCGAATGTAAGTGATACCGCTTGAAAGACAATACCAGAAAACTGGACTTCAAAAATTGCCGAGATTCCACCAATAAACAAACCTTCTAAAATGGCATATATAGGAGCTGTAATAGGAGCCCAGGTTTGCTTAAAAATAGTTATAATTGCAAAGATTAATCCCCCGAAAAGTCCCCCGTACAACCAATACATCAAACTAGCATTTTCTATACCAGCTTCAGTATCAATTCCGCTTGCATAAAACATATCCCATACATAAACTGCTGGAATTACAACTAAAGCTAATAGGATTAATGTTCTATTAATAGTACCGTTTATTGTCATAGCTCCAGCTGTTTGTATACCAGGCTGGTACTGCTCAAAAGTTTTTCCACCAAGAGCTGGATTGGAACTCTTCATTTCTTACTACCTCCAAAGTAGCTAATAATAATTAAGCAATTCTGTATTTATACCCGAATATTATATCATCTGATAATGATATTTACATGAAAAAGATACTATGCGCTTTTTTGATAGAGTCTGCCCTGAAAAGTGTCTCTCTTTTCAAGCTCGGCTTCTATTGCCTGCAATATCTGAAGATGTGATTTTCCCCAGTCAGGAGCTATAAGAAGTTGATGAGGGGTATCTGTAAAAAGTCTCTCGATTATCATGTCTGGAGAAATTCTCTCTAAAAAATCAACTATAAAAGTAATGTATTCTTTGAATCCAAAAAGCTCAAACGGTTCCGCTTTGTACATTCTAGCAAGTGGGGTATTTCTAACAATATGAAGATTGTGAACCTTAAAAACATCAATTCCCAATGACGAAACCTCATCTGCCATTTGAAGCATTTCTTCTTTTGTCTCAGTAGGCATACCGACTATGATATGAGCACCTATTTCAAACCCCCTACCCTTTGACATCTCAATCGCATCCAAAACTGACTGATAATCATGCCCTCTGTTCATAAACTCAAGAGTTTTGTCGTAAATGGACTCTATTCCGTATTCAAGAGACACATAGTAGTCCTTCGCCAGCTCTTCAAACATGTCTAATTTCTCTTCGTCCACACAGTCAGACCTGGTTCCCACTGCTAATCCAATTACATCATCGTAGGCCAGGGCTTTTCTGTACATCTCTTCTAACTTTTCAACTGAGTCGTATGTGTTTGTATAAGATTGGAAATAGATGATGAATTTCTCGGCTTTAAATCTCTTTCTTAGATACTCCATACCGTTTGAGACCTGTTCATCCATTGAAAAACGTGCTCTGGCATAAGGAGGCACAAAACTGTCGTTGTTACAGTAAACACATCCCCCGATGGCGAGATTGCCATCACGGTTAGGACATGTAAATCCCATATCAACTGAGAGCTTGTTCACCCTGTATCCTAGCTTCTCTTTGATATACGGTCTGTAGGTATTATAGCGAAACATTAAAACAACCCCGCTGAAGGACAGAGATTACTAATCATACAATCTCCACACATTGGTTTTCGGGCATGGCACACTGTGCGTCCATGATCGCCTAGGGAGTTTGAGAAAATGGTCCATTTCTCGTGGGGAATTAATTCGTTAAGATCATATTCAATTTTAGTCGGATCTGAATTAGTTGTTAAACCAAGCCTGGTTGAAAGCCTTTTAATATGAGTATCTACAATTATTCCTGGTATTCCAAAATAATTTCCTAGTACCACATTTGCAGTCTTTCTTCCCACTCCAGCAAGCTCAGTCAGCTCTTCCATAGTTCTTGGAACTTCTCCGCCATGTTCTTCAACAAGGGCCTTTGAGCAGTTTAAGATTGACTTAGACTTAGCTCTAAAAAATCCACATGAATGTATCTCTTTTTCTAGCTCCGATTGATCAGCACGGGCAAATTCGTGAGGCGTAGGATATTTCTTAAACAGTCCCGGAGTGACCTCATTTACTCTTTTATCTGTGCACTGCGCAGACAAGATACATCCGATTAAAAGCTGAAACGGCCCATCGAAATCTAAATGACATTTCGCTTTTGGATATTCTTTCTCAAGAGCACTGAGAATTTTGCCTACCCTCTTTTTTTTATCCGGCAGGGTTTCATTATTTTTTGTTGGCCCTTTTTTTTTCAATTTTTTCTTAACCTTTCTAAAATCATTAGAAACAAAAAAGGGGATATGCCTCGGACATATCCCCTTATGGGTTATTATCTATTTTTGTTGTTTAGAAAAATCTTAGTCCTTACGAGCCGGCTCAAGTCCTTCTTTGCCCTCAAAAAATTCGGCATTAATGGCAGTATATTCGTTCCATTTCTCTGGAAGCTCATCTTCATGAAAAATTGCATCAACCGGACAAGGATCAACACACGCGCCGCAGTCGATACACTCTTCAGGATGAATAACTAGCATTTTGTCTGCCTCGTAAATGCAGTCTACAGGGCACGCTTCTACACATGCTTTATCTTTAACGTCAATGCATGGCTCTGCAATTATATATGCCATTCTTTAATACCTCCAAATAATTATAGTATTAATATACTTAATGGGTTTTAGGCACGCAACAAAATGATTGATTAAATCAAGTTTTGCTATTGAGTTCCTTGAGTATCATCCGGGGATGATTCACTGCTTTCTGAGGCATCTGTTGGTTCTGAAGACATCTGCCCTTCAGCAGGTGTTGCAGGTGCTGACTCGCCACTTTCCTGGCTTACTTCAGCCGGTGCACTCTGATCCTCTGAAGTCTCAGGTTCAGCAACATCAGACGGGGAAGCAAAATCTGTAGTCTGCTGAGCGGCTGGTATATCAGTTACAATGGAAGAACCCACATTCTTGGCAGCAAAATAGCCAAGCGTAAGAGAACTCAGCAAAAACAATACCGCTAAGACTCTTGTTACCTTTGAAAGAAAAGGCACAGCCCCACTCGCACCAAATACTGATTCACTCGATCCCCCACCGCCAAAGACCGAACCTAGGTCTCCGCTTTTTCCAGGTTGAAGAAGCACAACCACAATAAGAAGGATACTTACTAAAACATGTATAACCTGTATAGAATAAATTATTAGTTCCACTTTTATCTACTCTCCTGCTATTTTTACTATTTTTACAAAGGAATCAGCATTGAGACCGGCGCCTCCAATAAGAGCACCATCAATGTTTTCCATTTCTAATAGTTCTTTAATATTATCTACTTTGACACTTCCCCCATAAATAATTCTTATAAGTTCAGAATCTTGACCGAATATACTACCTGTTATTTCACGAATTGCTGAATGTACTTGTTCAGCTTCTTCCGGAGATGCATTTTTCCCAGTACCAATTGCCCATATCGGCTCATATGCTAGAACAAACTTACTGTAGTCATCAAGCTCTAAATCCGTAAGCGCGCTCTCAACTTGGGACTGAACGATTTTGATAGTTTTCCCTTCTTCTCGTTCTTCTAAAGTTTCTCCAACACATACTATTACTTTTAACCCGTCATTGAGTGAAGCCTTGATTTTTTTCCGTACAACGGAATCGGTCTCTCCCATAAGACCTCTTCTCTCTGAGTGCCCGATGATTGTCCACTCACATCCGGCGTCAAGAAGCATGGCAGGTGATATCTCGCCTGTAAATGCACCTCGGTCTTCCCAAAAAACATTTTGCGCAGAGAGACTTATTTTCGTCCCCTCTATCAATCCGCCCACAATATCTAGCACGGTGAAAGGAGGAGCAAGCAATATGTCCAGATCATGCTTCACATCTGCTACACCAGCAATAATATTCTGAGTAAGCTCCTTTGCTTCATGGCGGAGCATATTCATTTTCCAATTTCCGGCTATCATATTTTTTTTCATTTAAGTCGATTTTCCATATCTTCTAAAACTCTTAGATTATGATTCATAATATATTTTAATGCTGTTTGTCCGCCCTGGGATATAAATGTTTGCCCATCTTGTTTAATCGATTCAAGAGCTGTATCTGCAGTATCTTGTCCAATTATTACAGTCAAAGTTTCTGATTCAGCTAACGATTTAGCCAGAAACTCTGTACCTTTTTTAAAATCAGGATCCTCACAAATCCCCATAGGACCTGTCCATAGAACTGTTTTTGCTTTAGCTAATCTCTTGGCAAAATCAACCTGAGCGGCAGGGCCTATATCAACCACCCTCATACTCTCTGGGATCCGGCCGCCAGAGATTATAAAGGAACTAGAGTAATTGTTCAAATCACCATCAATTGCAACAATATCTTCAGGAAGAATAACTCGAATGTTTCTAAGTTCGGCAGATGAGATAAATTTCTTTACACTATACATTGCAGCCTCATCTATTTTAGATTTACCAGTCTCCCCTCCAAGCACATTGAGAAAAGTATTTGCCAAAACTCCTCCAACCAATACTGTGTCAACGTACTCTAGCATACTTTCCATAAGATCAACTTTTTCTAATACATTACTGCCACCGAATACTGCTGTAAAAGGTCTCTCAGGATTTTTTATCCGCTCCAAGTTTTCTATTTCTTTCTTAAACTGAAATCCTACACAAATCTTATCAAAATATTCAAAGATACTACTTAACGAAGCTTTAATTTGAGTTGATAGTGCAAAAGCCTCGTTGACATAAATATCGGCGCATTCCGCAAGTTTCTTTGCGAACTCAGGGCTATCCTCTATTTCTCCTTTCTGAAATTCCAAGTTCTCAAGAAGCATAACCTGGCCGGGCTGCATATCAGATCCGACTTTTTTAACGGCCTCACCTATAGAATTGTCAGGGAAAAATATCTGAACACCCAACACCTCTGAAAGGATTCTACCTATGGGCTCTAGACTATATTTCTTGTTATAACGCCCCTTAGGCTTGCCTAAACCTGAGGCAATTATAACCTTAGCCTTCTGCCCCAAAGCATATTTGATTGTGGGAATGATACTTAGAATCTTGGTATTGTTGAGAACCTCTCCATCTTTACTGAGAGGCACATCAAAATCGGCTCTTATTAAGACTCTCTTGTCTGCAATATCTAGTTCTGCGATAGAGGGTATTTTCATAAAGTTATACCTTTGTTATTTATATACTCACCAAGTCGCTTTATGCCTTCTTTTATATTTGAAGTAGAAGTTGCATAAGACAACCTTAGATATCCCTCTCCACCTTCACCAAAATCGATTCCCGGCGTAACGGCGACTTTTGCTTTTTCTAAAATATCGAACGCGAGTTCATGAGAATTTGGGCTAATTTTAGCGGCATCTATAAATAAGTAGAATGCTCCTTTTGGCTCGGTCTTGATATTAAAACCAAGCTCTTTTATACCTTCAATCATTGTTTTTCTTCTCTCATCAAAAAGTTTGACCATTTCTAGTGCATCCGCTCCTGCAGATTTCAATGCCTGAACTCCAGCCCTTTGAACAAAAGGATTGGGAGAAATAAACAGATTCTGCTGAAGTTTTTGTATAGGTCTAATAAATTCTTCAGGAGCGATCATATAGCCAAGTCTCCACCCCGTCATAGAATAATATTTTGAAAACCCATTCACTGCAAATGCTCTGTCTGTAAACTCATAGATTGTTCTGGCTTCTGCGCCATATACAAGTCCATGATATATCTCGTCTGAAATAACCATTATTCCTAGCTCAGCAATTTCTTTCATTAAAGCAGGTTTTAGTATAACTCCGGTCGGGTTTGCCGGGGAATTTATTATTATTGCTTTTGTCTTTGGAGTAACAACTTTTTTTAATCTATCTACATCTATTTGAAATCCTTCTTCCTCAAAAATCCTAAATGTTTTAGGCACTCCGCCCGCAATCTTTATAATCTGCGGATAGCAAGCGTAATGAGGATCGGTAATTACAACTTCTTCTCCAGGTTCAATTAAAGAAATAATCGACAAATACAGGGCGGGGGAGCTGCCCATAGTAACAACAACTCTTGTGGGGTCGATATCAACACCGTAATTTTTATTATAGTTTTCTGATATTGCTTGCCGAAGCTCAGGTATACCCAAGCTATGTGTATATTTAGTATCCCCTTCTTTTATGGACTTTATGGCTTTATTGGCAATAACGTCAGGAGTAGGAAAATCAGGCTCCCCAACTTCAAAATGTATGACACTCTCTCCGGATAATTCAATTTCCTTAGCCCTTTCCAACACATCCATTACATAAAATGGGGAAATCTCATCTGACAATTTTGATGGCATTGGGCTTAATAATAAGGAATAAGGCAGATGTTGTCTAGGTAGATATCATATAGCTGGACTTATTTCATTAAATTAAGGTTCTATATATAGGAAAGGGCTTAATGAATATGCAGAATTATTGTTGGCTGCTATTTCTTCTTATTTCCAAATCATAAATGACTCGATCTTTAAGAATTAAAAATAAAGATAAATATTGACTTTGTCTGCTGAAATATTTTATATTTAACTTAATAAATTTCAGGAGGAGACATATGGTGCATTATGAAATTAGTTTATATGGTAAAACATTATCAATAGTTCTCATGTCATTTTTAGTGTTCGGATTGATGACATTATTCACAAGCAGTGAAAATGCTTCAGCACAAGTAACGCTTACGCTTGATGCTGGTGAGCTTTTCGATAAAACTGGGGGTGGCGGTAATCCTTCACCGGATAACAATGAGATTGATTATGACGATGTTGACGCAATGGGCATTGCAGACGTAAATCTAAGAAAGCTTTCAGGTTCTTGTATGGATAGCTGTGATGGAGGGGGATGCTCTGGAGATTGTGGCAACTCATCTGATATATGGGGTGAAGCTTCCCCTGGGGCAATATTTCCAGGACAAGAAGGAGCATGGTTTGGATGTACAACATGTCCTGCTCCCGGAGCAAACGGCGATTCAGTCAGAACCGAAACCTATCAGCTTGATATTTTGGAAGCAGGAACAAACAATCTACTTCAAGTAGATAGAGTTCTTCTAAGATTTAATGGAATCAATAACAACATCGATGGAATTGAAGAATTTGGCAATTTCAGAGTTTTTGATAATACAGGATTTGAAGTTACAGGTTCAACCAGCTTTATGCATACAAGTATTGAAACCAATCCCGCAGTGCCTGGTGCGTGCGGTGGAGGAACAACTTTTGATCCTATCGCTAAGGATATCAATGGTGTTTTCCCATCAGGATGTGATGACGGTGCTTTTCTGGAATTATCTGTAACAAATGGAACACTTTCATCAATTAGATTCACAAGAAGCGATTTCAACAATATACAGGTTGTCTCACCTCCATGTTGTTTTAACACCTCGGAAGGATCTTACTTAGGACTGGTACAACTGGGAATTGATGATATGGTTCCACCACCAACTCCTACACCAGGGCCTACGGATCCTGGCTCTACACCTACTCCTGTTCCAGGACCTGGCGCACCACCTGCTTCAGTTCCGGCTCTGGATATTCTTGGTCTAGTTGGACTTGGCGGGGCTCTTCTTTTAGCATCCATATTCATGCTCCACAGAAGACGCGGAACAAGTGTTAAATAATGAATAGAACTAGATAATAAAGTTAAAGGAAGTTGGAAAGGCAGGGTACGATTTGTACCCTGCCTTTTTAGTATTCAAACTATAATTTTGCTTGCCTAAGTTCAGGTATACCCAAGCTATATGGTATCCCTTCTTTTATGGACCTAATAGCTTCACTAGCTATTACATTAGGTGCGGGAAAATCAGGCTCCCGAACTTCCGAATGAATTATACCTTCGCCGGTTATTTAATTTCCCTAGACCGTTCTAAGACATCCATAACATAAAAAGGGGACAACTCATTAGAGGATAGTCTTGATGGCATTGGCTTAATAATAAGGATTTAACCTGATGTTGTCGAACTACGGGTCAAATACGTACACTGCCTGTCTATTTACTCTGCAGAATGTTCCGGACCACTTCACTGGTGCGGCAGGTGCGAAGATCGACAGCCTGAGTAAATGCCAAGCTTATATCCCCAAGCGACGGAATAAAGAATATCAGGTCTGCAACTCCGCTACTGTCAACGTTAACTATGCCCAGAATCTTAAACGGATTTATCCCTAATTCTATACCCGAACATACTCCTCCGCCGACTGTAAATGAACCGGTCCGAAATCCCCACACAAACGCTACCCGTCCACCTGGAGTTGAGTTGCCGCTTGCCATTGAGTTTACGTTGTTCTTTAGCGCAGGGAATATTGGACTTAGTAATAGCGGAAGGAAATCAAAGTTGGCATTGCAAGTAATATCAGAAGTCATATCTATAACTCCATCTTCACAATCCGGATCTCCGGAGAACCCGGTGAATATAGATACCGGATCGGCTACGGCATTAAGTGTTACTTGAGTATTAACTATAAATACTTCGTCACAATCGGCGCCACAATCTATTCCCGAGGGAACACTTGTAACAATTCCTGCCCCTTCTCCAGATTTGGTAATATCGAGTGTAAATCGTTTTAGATTAAAAGTTGCAGTGCAAGTTATGTCTTCTGCAAGATCCTGAATGATTCCGTCTGTACAATCCGCCGGGCCAGTCCATCCCAAGAAATCAGAATCTGGGTCAGTTGTCTCATTTAGGTTGACCATAGTCTGGATAATATATTCTTCATTGCAATCACCTGGACAGGTTATGCCTGCAGGACTTGATGTAACACTTCCTCCTCCCGGAGGGTTAATATCAACATCTACATTGAACTGCTGGGCTATAAATTCGGCTGTACATTCAGAATCAGCGCTTACTGTAATCATAGTCGATGTTCCTGCACCAGAGCAGTCCATTCCCCAGCCGTTAAAAAGAGAACTCCCATCTGCAGTGGCTGTAAGTGTAACCTGCATACCATCTGGAACTGCAATATCACACGTATCGCCACAATCTAATCCGGCAGGATTTGTGCTAGTAACTGTTCCGTCCCCGTCTCCTGTTTTTGTAACAGAAAGCTCGCTCATAGGCGGACCAATGAAATATGGGGATCTGGGTAAGGCGGGACCGATAATAGTCGGCATACCGAGCATAAGAGGAATCATTGCAGGAGAAGTCACCGATCTTGACATAAAAGTTGTAAAGAAAGCAGTTGCTCCATCACGTGTAAAGCCAAGTCTACTAAAAAGTCAGGAACACTATTTATAAAACCCGGCGCATCAGTTGTTGTATTTATTGTTACAAACTCGAAATAACCAATATCCATAGGTGTGCAGTTTCCAAATTGAGTGTCTGTAGGAACGGTTGGCACCCATACCTGGGCACCATTAGGATGAACAGCTATGTCTTGTGGTTGTGAAATACACTCTGTTCCTATTTCAAACACAATAAACGGTCCCACACTTGGAGTACCGTCCATAGCTATATTTATAACTTGAACACCATCAGTATCTGTACTATTGACACTATTACGCGATGCAATATATATTTTTGAACCATCAGGAGTTACATCCATAGAAAGACCATTACCAAAACCACTTAGAGCAGGACCCTCGATCATATTAGTAGCTGTATCGATTCTATGCAAACTTTGATTGGAGCCAGTTATTAAGACGTATGCATATGCCCCATCAGGTGTAACCAATATAGCGCCTGGGGTGAGAGTGTTATTAAATGGAATTGTATCGACTACCATGTCTGTAGCTGTATCTATTACAAGAACTCTGTTGTTAAAATCACTAACATATGCAAAGCTTCCATCAGGAGTGATGGCAACATCTGAAGGAGAACCGCCAACATTTAGTGTTGTAAGAACAGTGTTGGTGGAAGTTTCTATGACAACTACCCTACCAGGACCATTTCTGGGCACATAAACTTTAGTGCCGTCAGGCGTAACCGCAGTACTAATTGGTCTATCGCCTGTATTAATAACATCTATAATACTGTTATCAGAAACATCCATTACTGTTACAGTCCCGTCATTAATACTTGGAATATATGCTCTGGGTTGGGCAAAAGCAGATCCTGCCCAAAGTAGTAAGATTAATGCAAAAGCAAGACTTGATCTCCATATCCTCATCAGAACGCCCCCTTTAGATGTTCATCCTAAATAAGATTATACTCCAATGTCTAGTTAAATACGAAATCGGGTTTCAAATTTCTGCAAGTTGTAATCTTGAATTGGATTTAAAAAGAGTATGGGATATTTAGAAAGATTTTATAAAACCGCTTGCTTTTCTTCTTTGCCTAAAACTTTTTCGATCTTCTTTTTGAGCAGCTCTCGCTTAAGACGCCCAAGCCTATCTATAAAAAGAACGCCGTCCAAGTGATCTATCTCGTGTTGAAACACTCGTGCAAGAAGATCTTCACACTGGATCTCTATAAGCTCGCCGTCGCGGTTATAGCCTTCAACAGTAACCTCGTATTTCCTTTTAACATCACTTACAAATCCGGGAATGCTGAGACAACCTTCTTCACCTACTATCTCGCCGTCAGAAAAAACAATCTCAGGATTGATAAGCTCAATCAGCTCTGTCCTATCTGGTGGAAGCAAGATTTCTTCTTCCCCTTCTTCGGTCTCTTGCATACGCTCTCGAGGTTTTATGTCAGCAACCAAAATCCTTTTGGTAACGCCTACTTGAGGTGCGGCAAGCCCTATTCCAGGAGCGTCATACATAGTATCCGCCATGTCATCCAGTAGCTGAATTAGATCGTTATCGATCTCCTCAACCGGGTCACACTTTTTCCTGAGTACAGGGTCAGGATATGTAAGAATATTAAGCTTAGGCATAGAAAATTAAGGCTATCAAAAAGGGTGGAATTGTCAATTTGCCTTTTGTGTAAAAAAAGCAAAACAACTTTCTTAATTAAAATTTAGAGAGAGACAGCATAAAGATTAATACGGAACTACTCATCATCATTAAGCTTGCCAATCAATTCCCGGCTTGGCCTAAAATGAGGAAGCTTTTTTGAAGAAACAGTAACTTTATCACCCGTTCTCGGATTACGACCTTCATAAGATCCATAGCTCTTAGTAAAGAAACTTCCAAACCCTCTGATTTCAATTCTTCCATCATTTTCAAGCACTTCAGTCATATGCTCAATTATAGTATCGAGTATCTGTTCTGATTGTGAAGGCTGCAAATTAAATTTATCGGCTAATTCTTTTTCAATATCTGATCGTTTCATACCATGACCCCCATCCAAATTAAGTGAGTCTAAAGAATACCCATCCCAAATCCACTTTAGATAATTTTCAAATGTTTGTCAAGTGTTATATGATAGTTACAACTATTTTTTGAACACTTTATCTTTGATATATTATCAATCAACTAAGCACTTGCATAGAAAGAATTAAGCTTTTGCTCCTTTTTTTGAGCTACTCTTGCCAGCTTTTTTCTTAGGTGCTTTTTTACTGCTTTTAGCTCTAGCTTCTTTCGTGTTACGTAAAAACGACTGCTTATGAACATCCGTGTAAGATCCTTTTGGATAGTGTTCATCGTAAAACTCGGTATCGATATTCATAGCCTGAAACACTAGGCGCATATACATGGGATCAACAAATGCCGGGAACCTTCCGTATGTATCGTAAATATAATTAGCAACATCTTTTACAATCTGCTTTGTTGTCTCCGTTGCCTGAGGCGCTCTCATCAAGTGCTTGTCAGCTTCAGTGTAAGGGAAAGGCTTTGTTGATTCCCAATTTGCATCTTTATGCTCATGAAAAGCATCAATTGCCTCATCCATATTCTTGTAATAAGGAGGGCAGTATCCTTCAAAAACTCCATCCCTTCCAACGGGAACTGTTGCAGGAGGGTCTATAACTCCTTTCTTAGGCTGTATAAAATTAAAACCAAGGCCTTTAAATAGCTCTGGAGCAGCTCCAAGAGCAAATCTTGGAATAAAACCGCTAAATGTCCAGCCAGCAAGCCCTAAAGCCTGAAGTCCAAGGCTCATATTCTGACATATAAATGCCTGCTCAACGTTTAATCCTGTAAGAACTCGTGATTCAAGATCAAATAAAGAAAGTTTAACGCTATCTTTTAATCTGCCTTTTTTAATCCACTTGCTTACCCCAGCAGGTTTACCGGTGAGGTCATCAATAATTGTAAATCCATATGTGTTGCTGCAGTATAGATGAAGTAGGTTTAAATACTCCTCAGTGATATCCGTAACAGGAATAAAGACTGATGATCCAGGCTTATTCGTATTCCATTGGTTAAAATTAAAAAGCCCTGGCATGCGGTCAGGAAGATCTGCACGTCCATCTTCAAGCTTTACAAGACTTTCTCTGTAAAGCTCCAAGACCCTTTCCATCCTCTCATTTCGGCTCATCTTAAAAAACATATCAAGTTCGTGATTTTTAGGAAGCATGTGCTTTACATTAACATGATACAAACCATCATCATTTGTAAAGAAAAGTTCTGTACCATGGTTATTGCAAGCTGACGGCCATGTGCGACCGGTCCACTGGCAAAGAAGGTCGATGCCGGTTTCAGGTGGAAGGTCTGCAAGGCAAAGCCCGGTGAGTCCCGTTCCTGACCAAACCAACAGAGCTTCTTCCATTTCCTCAAGAGGCTTAGGAGCATATTTAGATTTAAATCCCAAAGTTTCATCGGGCAGTTCCATACCAAGCCCAAAGCGTCTTGAACGACGATTAAATATCGAATCAAACAGTGGATATTTTAATGCATCTTCATATCTCTTTGGTAGTTTAAATTCCCCTTTGCCTTTTCCATTTTTGCTTTTGCCGTTACCCTTCTTAGCCATATTATCGCCTCCGAGTATTTTTTTATGAACAATTTTAGTACTAAAATTACATAGAGAATTTAAAGGAAGTTAGTAAAAATTGCAAGACATAACTGTCTATCTTTAGGAGTAGATAAATTAGCAGATTAAAAATTTTCCTCATTTCATTCATAGCTCTAGTTCTAACAGTGCCCTGGTTTTTTACAGATTTTGACAGCAGGATGATCTTAGGATTTCCCCTCTGGGCCTTATACAGCATCTCTACTACTTTCATATACGCCGTGATAATAGCAGTAATGCTTGGCCGTTATTGGGACATCTCTGCGGGTAATGATGAAAGTGAGGAGGATTCGTAAATGGATTCCCGCCCCCTACTAAGCACTGGCGGCATTATTTTCATGGGTATCTATCTGTGCTCATTAATACTCATAGGACTCTTGGGGAGATTAAAAAGAAAAGAAAATTCCCTTTCCGATTTTTATCTAGCTGGAAGAGGGATGGGATTCTTTGTATTGTTCCTGACGCTCTACGCCACACAGTACAGCGGAAACACGATAGTAGGATATGCAGGAAAAGCTTATCGTGAGGGATATACGGTCTTACTTTCTGTGACGTTCATGATGTCTGTAATTGGAGGGTATCTACTATTTGCTCCAAAACTTTACAGGCTCTCTAGAAAATTGAACTTCATCACAATTGGCGACTACATCCAGCACCGTTACAACTCAAGAGTCTTAACTATTTTTGCAGTAACTCTTTTGATCATAGCCCTTGGCAATTTCATCCTTACCAACTTAAAAGCGATCGGACATATTGTGGAGGCATCAACAGGCGGGCAAATCTCCTTTGTTTACGGAGTCCTCGCACTTTCTCTTATAATGGTTGTTTATGAAACCCTAGGTGGGTTAAGAAGTGTTGCATGGACGGATGTTATTCAAGGGGTAATTCTTTTACTCGGCTGCGCAGTAATATTTATAGCCATCGAATATCAATACGGTGGGCTTACGAGCACTGCTGAATACATCATGACAAAACAGCCTGATACCTGGGCTCCTCCAACATGGGAGGAAAAAAGGTTATGGCTCAGCACACTCTTGATAGTCTTATTTGGAATCTCAATATATCCGCAAGCCATCCAGCGAATTTATGCGGCAAAAGATGAAAAAACATTAAAACGCTCACTGCAGTTTATGGTCTTCATGCCTCTAGTAACTACTTTTTTTATCGTAGTGATAGGAATAGTAGGCAGTGCCCAAATGCCTGGACTTGATAGAGATGGGAGTGAGCAAGTAACTCTTTTACTATTGAGTGATATAGCAAAAAACATTCCAGGAATAGAGCTTGTGATTATTCTTTTTATCACAGCTGCCGTAGCGGCGATTATGTCAACGGTTGATTCTGCTCTTCTAGCCATTTCTTCTCTATTTACTCAGGATCTTTATAGATGGATAAAGCCCGCTTCATCTGAGGGGCATTTAACTTTTATGGGAAAGTTTTTTTCCTGGATATTAATGGCAATAATGGCTTATCTGGCAATACATCTGCCTCAAACTATATGGAGACTTATGGAGATTAAGCTCGAGATACTATGCCAGGTGGCGCCGGCCATTTTACTTGGCATAAATATTAAATCGCTCCACAAAAGAGCTGTACTTGCAGGACTCTTGATAGGAACAGCTGTTGGGCTTGGAATAATGATTGCAGATTGGGAAGGTCTAATTAACTCGGACAGGCCTTGGGGATTTCATGCGGGTCTTTGGGGATTGTTGGCTAATCTTATTACGATTGCTGTAGTTTCTTTATTTATCAATTCTAATGAAGCGGGATTAAATTCTGAAGAGAAGTCGTAAGATATTAAAGCGAGGTACCAACATGATCTCCTTCAAAATACTTCATACCAGTGGGTTGATCCACCCCGCCAGCAGGCTCTAAAGTTAGAGAATATTGTTCTATATTTCCTAAACGTGAAAGGTCCTTTAGCTTAACAATATGTGTCCCATGATCATCAACTTTAAAAACTGCAATACTTTTATGCGTGCCATCAGCCTTAACCCACCATTGATAAGTCTTGCCTTCAGGCGCAGCTTTAAGATCAAGACAATAAAACAAAGCCTCATCATCTTTTTTATCTATTAGCACGCCGCTTCCGGCTTCAGGGTTATCATGCATATTTGATAGCTGGACAACAAAAACATTTGGATCTTCTAAGAATTCTGTTAGCTCATCAAGGTTGGCATATGAAGCTTTCAGAACGCCAATCTCAGATTCTTTTTTAGCTACCACACTTTTCAAGGAGTCTATTGTTAATTCTTGCTCATTTAATTTATCATTAAGCTCTGCTATCAGGGTGTTTTCTGTTTGGAGTTTTTGGTTAAGTGAGTTGTTTGAAATAAAGAGTATCAATATCAATCCAACAGCTACAGCCCCCCCGAGAGAGAGTCCCAGGTTCCAGAACCTTGACCAAAATGGAGGAGATGTTTCTGGTACAGGCAATTCCCGGGTGCCTAGTATTTCAGTAAGCACTTTCTTTTTCAGCGCAGGCTCAGGCATTACCCCCTTAGAAGCATATGAGAGGTTGGAAGTTACATCCTGATATTCTCTCAATAATTCTAGAGCATCAGCAGAACCCGAAGCTATAATTTCCTCTGCCTCTTTAAGCTCTTCTCCATCTAGAGCTCCAAGTGCATATGCAGAAATAAGTTCTTCTAATTCTTGTCTATCCTTCATCTATCTCCAATGATGCTGTTCGCAACTTTTGCCTCTTATCTTAATCTAATTAATAATATATCCAAAATGATTCTCTATTTAAATATACCTACGATGTTAGCGGACTGTTTAGATATAAATACGTTAGGAAAGCAGGAAATGGATTATTAGCGATGTTTCAATAAATCTAATGAATACAAGAAATTTGGACTTTTGACCTAAAAGTTTGATATATTTATGAAACTCGACTTAAATTATTAGACAGAGCTTAAGCTTGTCAGAGATGGAAATGGGTGAAAGAGAAAATAAATCACGAAATTTATCTGATGCAGAACGCGATCTAGCTATGCTTATCTCAAAAATAGCTAAGGGTTGTGAATCTGCACTTAAAAAATTGTATGACAATACAATATCCCAAGTCTATGGACTGGCATATAAAATTGTAAGCAACAAACCAGATGCTGATGAAGTGGCTCTTGATGTATTTAAGCAAATTTGGAATAAGGCTCCTGATTATGAGCCGGGCCGCGGCAGCCCTTCGGCGTGGCTGATCACAGTGACTAGAAGCCGCGCTATAGACAAAATACGCTCGGATACCAAGAGAAGAACTACAAACGAAGCACTATTAAATGATTCGATAGATGACTCCCCTCTTCCCGATGAGACATCATCAGTTAGGGAAAAACGGGCCCTGATAGACAAAGCCCTTTCAGAACTTAGCCCTAAGCAAAGAGAATCTATTGAGCTTGCATACTTTAGGGGACTCAGCCAAAGTGAAATTTCAAAAGAGATGAATGAACCTTTAGGCACAGTAAAGAGCTGGATGCGAAGCGGCATGATGCGGCTAAAAGACATACTGGCAACTTAGACATAACTTAATCTAAAGAGGCAGCCCTAGCTTCTTTCCAATCGTTGCATAACCCAGATAAAAAACGATCATTACAAAGCTCGAGATTCCCAGTGACAACCAGAAATTATATTGATGCCTTAGTAGCCAAGGTAGTATTAAGAAAAATACTAAGGTTGGTAAAACCAACCAGAAAATAGCAATCGACAAATCTGCAATCCGCTCAGAATCTTTCGTATCAGTGTACAACCAAATCATGGCCAGAAGTGATGTTAAAGGAAGCGCAGCAAGCAGAGCTGCGAAAGTGGTATATCGTTTCCCTATTTCTGAAATCCCAACAATAATAACTGCAGTCAATAAAGTTTTTATTAAAACATATGCCATATCTTTCTCCCTTTGGAATTATGATAAATTTAACCAATCTATGTTTATAGTATAAATTTGTATAATAGTTTAAAAGTGATACAAAATGCAAAAAAAGAAGCTTAGAAAATTTATTTTAATATCAGTTGCATTCCACATAGTCCTGATATCTGCAATCTTATTTTACTTTTACAAACATCCCCTCATGGGCGGCAAATCAGGAACAGTAATGGTCGGTGTAATTAGCTCTAAAGATATAGGGCAGGGTGACTCATCGGAATTATCCAAAGCTGCCAAAAATGAATCAACAACCGAAGAAGTGACCAAACCTAAACTAGTTTCAAAAAAAGAACCAACTAAACAAAATATTCAAAATCAAAAAGAGATTAAGAAAGAAAAGCAAGCCTCAACCATAGTAGCTAAAACAGTAGAAACAAAATCAGTAACCAATCCGAAAGAAGTTTCTAGTTCAAATATAAAAGCAGAAAACAAACAAGATAAAGGAATTGAAGCAGCATCACTCAGCAACTCAGGAAAACCAAATGCGGGTCAAGACCAAGCATCTGGAACAACAGGAACAAATACAGAGCTAGCCTATCCTGACTACAATGTGAATCCTAAACCCAAATATCCCAGAGCAGCTAGAAAAAGGGGGTACGAGGGTGAGGTAAAACTAAAAGTTCTTGTACTTGATGATGGTAAGGTTGGAAAAATAGAAGTAATTAGGCCCTCAGGATATGAGATATTAGATGATTCAGCACTTGAGGCTGTGAGAAACTGGATATTTATTCCAGGCAAAGCAAACGGGAAGGAAATATCAAGCTGGGTCACTGTTCCTATTACCTTCCAACTTAAGAGCGGTTAAAAGAGAGCAATTAAAAGATTGCTATGTCTTGAGATTACTTGATGTAAACTACTTCTATCCATAAATTTAATTACTTTCTTTCTAGAAGATAGGACTTCCTATGACATTTATTAGAATGCTATTTTCACCTATTGTTTTAATTTCATTAGCAATTGTATTAGTTGTATCCATAGTGCTGACTTTTTTTCCTTTGATTGGAACATTGGGCTTTGAATTCTCTGCTGTATCAGCAGTATTATTGTCATTCCTAACGGTTATCGTCTCAGCGTCGTTAATTAGCTCTGAGCAGTCCAGAAAAGGCTCTAAAAAACGGCTTTTAGCCCCTCTTGGGTCTATATACTTTTTAAACTTCCTATTACTTCTTTCAGCATTTATCGTGGGACTCTTGAGTTCTCTTTTCAAAGAGGACTGTTACATAAAAGAAGGGGCACTATTTTTCCTTTTAATCCCAACCATCTCTGTTTTCTTTTCGACTTCCGTAGGTTTATTTGTTGGCTACTTTTTTGGTAGAAAGGGTATATTCATCGGGCTTATAACAATCTTAATTATAGCCTTATATGCACTATGGAAGCTTTACTATGGGATTTCTATTTTTGTCTACAATCCAGTATTCGGCTTCTTTCCCGGCCCCCTTTACGATGAGGCAATCCCCATCACTCTCAGCTTAATTGTCTCCCGGATTACGGTATTATTTTATGGAATTTCACTATTGCTGGCCCTTAGAATCGCAAGTGGATTTAGACACAGCCAGATAAGAATCTGGGATATGTTTGTATTAGTAGTTTTAATCATTGGTATATCCGTAGTTCACATGAACGAATCAAATATCGGCATTAGTTATACACGAGATTACATAACCCAGAATATCCTCTCTGGCTCTATTGAAACAGAAAATTTTGTGATTTATTACCCTCCGGGCGAGCATGATACTAAAAAAATTGAACTTATTGCCATGGACCACGAATGGAAATACAAGCAGTTAAAAGAGGCTTTGAATTTGGACTCCACTCAGAAGATAAAGTCCTACATATACCCCGATATAAAAACCAGAAAAAAACTGACGGGTGCTGGGGAAACCACAATTGCTAATCCAATACATAACGAGATCCATCTCATCTATGACTCCTTCCCCCACCCTGTGCTTAAACATGAACTAGTTCATGTTATGGCAGGAGAATTTGGTAATGACGTTCTGAAGTTGAGCCCCAAGATAGGACTTCTTGAAGGCATAGCTGTTGCTGTTGACTGGAGGGGGCAAAGATACACACCCCACCAATGGGCAAAAGTCATGCTGGAAATGGGTATCGCTCCAAGAATCCAAGATATTGTTGGTCTTGGATTTTGGTACTCTTCAGCAGGTGTTAGTTATACCTTGATGGGTTCTTTTTCTCGATATCTGATAGATACTTATGGAATCGAGAAATTTAAATCGGCCTATAAGACAGGCAACTTCTCAAGTTATGGCAAAAATGTCAATGAACTTTCGGAGGAATGGCAAGAATTTATCATAACAATCCAAACCCCTCCTGAAACAAAAGCTATAGCAGAGGCAAGGTTTAGCAGGCCGGGCATCTTTCAAGCCACTTGCCCAAGAAAAGTAGCAGTATTAAAAGACAAAGGTTATGAAAGTTTTGAGAACGACAATTATTTTGATGCAAGAAACAATTTCTCAGACGCGTTGGCATATAATAACTCAGACCCTAATCTAATTAACTGGCTTGCCTATTCTCATTACTACGATGGAAATTTCTCCCGTTCTCTGGAAATAGCTAACGGCTCGAATATCGGCTCACAACTAGACATGGACTTATTGAAGAATCTAGAAGGAAACTCCATCTGGCAAATGGGAAATTCAGAAAAAGCCCTGGATATATTTAAAAATCTACTGAACCAGCAACTTCCCGACTCTACAAAGAGAGAACTTGAAATTAAGGTCCTGACTATATCTGCAAATTCCCTGGTTGAAGAGAACATTAGGCAATTCTTCGGAACTAAAGATAAAGTTTTACAGCTAGCCTATCTACAAAATGCCATACAGGCTGACCCACTTTATGCACCCGCATATTATCTGAAGGGAAGATTCTTTTTTAATAAAGGAGAATACGAGAAAGCGACACCAGAGCTTATTCGTGCCTACTTGTTGGAATTACCATCAGATAGTTTAACAAATGAGAACCTTCGAACTTTAGGAATTTCTCTATTTGCCAAAGGCAACTATGATCAATCTATTGCCATTTTTGTGCAACTAGCTCTAAACGAAGAAAATGATGCAGCAATACAATACGCAACTGATTTTATAGAAAGGTCCCAATGGATGAAAAAACAGGAACAATCCAACTAAACTAAGTTGAAGTAATCACCCAATCCTATATACTCTCTGCTTCATAAAATGAACAAATTAAGAATACCAATCATTGTTGCAGCGATTGTTGTCATATTAGACCAAATATCTAAGTGGCTGGTCGTACAATACATACCGCTATACGACAAAGTCCCTTTCTTACCATTCCTGGATCTTACACATATCAGAAATCCTGGCGCAGCATTTGGAATTTTCAGTGATTTGCCCGAGCAAGCAAGGCTTATACTCTTTGTAGTTGTACTCATAACTGCGGTTGTAGTCATATTTTACTTCCTTAAGAAAACTGGTCCTCAAGACGGATTGCTCAGGTTCTCTTTAGGATTAATACTCGGCGGCGCTATAGGAAATTCTATTGACCGTTTCACGTTAAGATACGTAACTGACTTTATTGATTTCCATTGGTTTGGAGATCCCGCCCTTCACTGGCCCCCTTTTAATATTGCCGATTCTGCAATAACAATAGGTGTTATACTTATAATATTCGACACCTTCATAACAAGAAGAGGAAATTAAAATGTTCACTGGAATTGTAGAGGACCTGGGAGAAGTAAAAGGTCTAAAACGAAAATCTAAAGATGTCGTATTTACCTTTAAAGTTGGCAAGATAAAGCTTAAAGAAGTCGTATTGGGAGACAGTATCTCTGTAAATGGAACATGTCTTACCGTTAGATCATTGGGAAAGAAAACTTTCACAGTTGATGCTTCTCAAGAAACCCTTGCAAAGACTAATCTTGGGAAACTAAAAGTTGGCAAGAAAGTAAATCTAGAACGCGCTCTTAAAGCTGGGGATAGATTGGGCGGGCATATTGTAAACGGTCATGTGGACGGTGTTGGAAAAGTTAAATCCAGAACTAAAAAAGGGGAATCCTTTGAATTTATATTTTCAGTCCCCAAAAATCTTGCTAAATATATAGTTGAAAAAGGATCTGTTGCAATAGACGGCGTAAGTCTTACTGTTAATGCAGTAGAGGGATATGAATTCGTAGTAAATATAATTCCCTTCACTCAGGAAGCCACCACGTTTGGCGGTCTTCGAAAGGGAAGTTTGGTGAATATTGAGTGCGATATTATAGGGAAATATGTAGAAAAGTTTGTATTAGGAACCAAAAACAAAAATTCGATTTATCAATTTAATAAATGACAGAGAATAAAATAAAACATAAAAATATATTCCTAGTTGGATTTATGGGAGCTGGCAAATCAACTGTAGGCAAGATATTGGCAGATAAAATCGGATATGGATACTATGATGCTGACAAATTCATTGAAGAACAGGCTGGTACAACAATAACTCAAATATTTGCCGAGCATGGAGAGCCCTACTTTAGAGATCTAGAATCGGAGTCTTTGGAAACTCTGGCGGCAAAAGAGAAACTAGTTGTTGCAACAGGTGGCGGCGTAGTTCAAAGAGACAAAAACTGGGACGCAATGAAGGAGTACGGTGTAACGATCTATCTAAAAGCCTCTGTTGAAACCATTTGGGAGCGTATTAAAGACGACACCTCTCGCCCGCTGCTTCAAGTAGAGAATCCAGTTGAGACGGCAAGAGAACTTCTAGACAAAAGAACCCCAATGTATGAAAAAGCGGATATCATTATAAGTACAGACAGTCTTTCACTTCAGCAAGTGGCGGATCAAATTTTCACATTACTAAATAAAGAAAATTAAAGAAACAAGTCCGATTATGACACAGACCAAAAACAAAAATCATCAATCATTAGACCAGGGCTGGGTAGATATCACAGTCCCTCTTAGTAATGGTATGGCTCATTGGCCAAGTGACCCTCAAGTACAAATTAAACGCATTCATGACATGAAAGACGGAGATCAGGACAATCTCACACACATCTCAATGTGTGCTCACTCAGGGACTCATATGGACGCGCCATGTCATTTCAGAAAGTCAGCAAAAACTATAGATAAAATGCCCATACCCGCAGGAATTGGAAAAGCGCGGGTTATTGAAATAATGGACAAAGAATTTATCACCGTTGAAGAAATTCGCCCATATCGAATACGAAAGGGTGAAAGAATTTTGTTTAAAACTAAGAACTCAAGAAGCAGATGGGATAATAAAGCATTTATGAAAAAATTTGTACATCTTTCAACTGAAGCAGCAACGTTTCTTGCAGAAAAAGAAATACAAACTATTGGAATAGATTATTTATCTATTGGTGGGTATGACGACAATGTCATAGAAGTTCATAACATAATATTAAAAGCTGGGATATGGGTCATCGAAGGTCTCAACCTATCTAAAATTAATCCTGGTAAGTATGAACTTATCTGCTTACCAATTAAGATTTCAGGTGCCGATGGCGCCCCGTCCAGAGCACTGCTGAGAGCTATTTAAGGATACTGCAATTTCCAACCAGATATTATGACCTATCTAAGCACAGACAACTAATCTGATACAATCACTTCAACAGCCTCATCCATAAGCGCCTCAGGAAACCTGGCAACCCTTCCATCTTGGAACTGAACTCTATATGAATTGCCATGCTGCAATTCAAAAGCCTCTACGATAGTACCTCTGAGCCCTTCATTAAAACTGTCCTTTTTACCTTCAATGTTTTGTGTTAAGCGGACACTCAATCCTTTTTTCCACATACATCACCCCTTATTTCTAATTATTAGCTAGGAAATATATCAAATTTTTAGACTTTTTTCCAAGAAAGATATAAAACAAAAAAAACTAATCATGCAGAGAATACTATTACAAAAATATAGTTGATCAAAGAAAACTAAATCCACTATGATTCTAACCTCTTACATCATGGCCAAATTGAGTATATTATGTAATTAAGGGGTATATCAATATGGCAGATCTTCTAGGCAAAATAAAAGGTAAAATAGACAAAGGGATTTCAACTGTAAATGTTAAATCTAAAGAAATAATAGAAAAGCAAAAAATAAAGCTACAGCTCTCTGAACTTGAAGCTGAAAAGAAAAACTTATTACTTGAGCTTGGCAAATTAGCTTATCTAATGATTAATGACCCAGAAGAAACTGAGGGAATAGAAACGGAGAAAATTAACAAATCCAAGAAATCAAAAGATATTAAACCCGATAAGTGGGAGCAAGCCGTGCTTACCATACTGAGCTCTATATGCGAAGGTAAACTAGATAAACTTTTATTTGAGAATACAGATAAAGAATTTAAAATTACAGCAAAATCTCTTTCTACTGAGGTTCAGAAATCATTACCCAAATCTGAACAAAAGGGGCAGAATTTACAGTGGTTAGGACGTGTGCTCGGGAAGTTCAGTATTACTTCAAGAAAATACTCTAAAAGAATAAACCGCGAGCGTCAGACAGTGTACGAATTTGATAAGCAAACCACCCTTACTGCTCTAAAAAAAGTAGTTGGTACTAAAACTAAACCAGCTATGGAAGGGAAACTTAAAAATTACAGAGAACTACTAACTTCAAAGAGCAATCAAATAAACATTGTAGAGAATAAGATTAAACAATTGGAAGAAAAATTATCAAAAGCAAAAAACTAGTGATAAACCAGATCACCCAAGTTTAAGCTAGAGACTTTTCAACTACCTTTTCTATTTCACCCTTTGGAACAGCGCCTATTATTTGATCTACAGCCTCTCCGCCTTTAAACATAATAATAGTAGGAATGCTTCTAATACCAAATTTCATAGTTGTGGACTGATTTTCATCTACATTCATTTTTCCTACCTTGATCTTGCCTTCATAAGTAGAAGAAATTTCTTCAACCATAGGAGCAATAGCCCTGCAAGGTCCACACCAAGGAGCCCAGAAATCTACTAATACTGGCACATCACTATTTACCACTTCTGATTCAAAGTTTGAGTCACTTATTTCAATAACTGCTTCGCTAGCCATATATTTCTCCTTAAATTAAAGTTCGATGATATTATATCTGAAATGTTTTGTATGTCACATTGCTTAACTAATTCTTAATAGTTAACAAAAGCAGCTTACTCTTCAATGATAACTCCCTCTTTTTCAAGTAACGTTCCCTTTGCACGTTCAAGCTCTGCAAGTGCAATATTATAGTTTGCTACAGCAGTTATCTCTCTCACACCGGCGTCAATTAAATCTCTCTGAGCCTCCAGGACCTCACGCGTGGTACCAAGTCCAACATTAAGGCGCTCCTGCTCGTTAATTACAACTTCTTTAGCAAGCTCAACCGAAATACGAGCTGCATCAATTGCCCTAAGACTGTTTTGAATCTCCCTGATTGCACTCTTCACATCAAGAGCTACATCGTCTTCCGTCTTACTAAGAGTTATTTCACTTCTATCAAGCTCAGCACTTGCTTTAACATATTGCCCACGTGCTGTTCTATTGAAAATCGGGAAGCTAAAGACACCAAGTATCTGCCATGTGGTAAAATCTGCTCCGAAAATTTGACTAAAAGCCTCACCTGATCCTAAGAATCTTGAAGGTATTGGCTCAGGCTCTCCGCCAAAGCTAAGCCTGTCAGGATTTTCGTCTCCCCCTAAACCTTGCAACTGAACGCCGCCTTCAATTGCGAGCCTTGGAAGCCTCTGATTTGAGTAGTAATGCTTAAAGGTTTTTCTGTTTTCTATGTCAAGCTTAGCCTGCTCAATTTCTGGCCTTTCTCTATAAGCCTCGTCCAGTGACTCTTCTTCGTTGAAATGAAACACTTCAGTGGTCGGCTCATCTATTGCTTTAATATTTTGCGACAGATCCATTGCCAAAACATTTTTGAGATTATCTTCAGTGGCTTGGAGAGTGTTCTCTGCCCTAATCACATCGAGTTCCCTAGCTGCGACTTCAGACTTAGCCTGTGTAACGGCAACTGGCGGCAGCACACCAACCTCTACCTGAATCTCATTTCTATTTTGTAGATCTTGAGCTAACTCAAGAGCCGTTCTTTCAAGCTCAAGATTTTGCCTCGCTGCAACTAACAGCCAGTACCTTCTCTCTACTTCGAGAATAACGTTTGTCACCACATTCTCAAATTCTTTCATAGAGATCTGATTTGATCTTCTAGCGGTAATAACAAAAGTGTTGTTAACATTTACACCAAAGTTGCGCAGAAGTTCCTGACCGATGGAAAAACCAAGATTGTTGAACCAGTTAGGGCTTAAATCATCAAGTGGAGAATCAGTCTCTGTTCTGGTCGAAGAGAAATTAAACACATCATAAAATGTACCAGTAGAGAACTGACCTTCAACATTACCAGTAAGATTAAATTCCTGTTGATTGATTGTTCCGCTTGGAATAAACGTGTTTACACTCGGAGTCTCACCATCATTGTAGAAGGAACTGATATTTAAAATCGGGTCAAAAGCGCCCTTCTGAGTTGTAATCTCCCCCTCCGAAACGACTACGTTTTCCTTTTCAATTTGAATATCCCTGTTGTTTTCAAGTGCGATGGTGATAGCATCCTTAACAGATAAATCTATAGCTCCGGCAGTTGCTGTCATCGCAAGGAATAACAACAGCAGTGTCTTAATCATTATGGCCTCCAGCAAAATTATACATTGTATAAAACTTTGTTGTATGTAACTTTATTCTCATTATCTTGTTATATATAGATGATTTGATCAGGTATTTCAACAAGCTTTTATTCTCAATTTGTTACCAAGTGCACAATAATTCAGTTTAAACTAAATTCTTTGAGATACTCCATTTATATGCTCACAAATAGTTGATTTATATTAATTATCTTGACACAAAGTAGCATAACTGGTAGCTTGTAAGTAACTACTTACTTACAGCCTACAGGTATATAGAAAAATGTCAACAGAAAAAGCCACTGAAAAAGCAGTACCAAGCCTACCTGAAAAAACTAATACTAGAGAAAAGATACTTGAAACAGCTATCGATCTATTTGCAAAGAAAGGGTTCAACGGCACAACAACTAAGGAAATTGCAGAAGCGGCAGGTGTAAATGAATCCCTAATTTTCAGACATTTTTCTACAAAGAAAGAGCTGTACGGCGCAATTATTGAACAAAAGATAGATGATGAACCAGGAATTGAACTTCCACTTCAGAAATACAAAGATACTAAAGATGATTACTTAATCTTTAAATCTATTGCCGAAAGAATGCTAGACAAATGTGGAAAAGATTCGAACTTCATAAGACTTCTTCATTTTAGCGCACTCGAAGGTCACGAGCTATCGGACATGTTTTTCAGCACCTACGTAGAGTATGTAGATATGCTTCTTTGTGATTACATAGAGGGAAGAATCGCGGATGGAGAATTTAAAGGGATAAATCCTCTTAGTGCTTCTCAGGCATTTATCGGAATGATAGTAAATCACATAATAGTGCAGGAGCTCTTTGGAGGGAAAAACAGAAACAAAGTTAACAACGAAGAACTTGTAGAAACTTTTGTGACAATTTTCCTAAACGGAATTAAAACCAAATAGGGCCTTTATAATATCAGGGGCAGATTAACAAATATTCAACGAGTCGAAATTACTACAAACAATTTCATTTCAAGAGGAACATTAATGAAACCTTATAGCATGAGTTTTTTAAGTATTACACTAATAACAGTCTTTTTATTGATCCAATCATCCCAGTCATTCGCACAGGCACCGCCTGCGGCACCTGTCGTTGTAGACAAAGTACAGGAAGAGACTCTTCAAAAACCTGTGACACTTGTAGGAGCAGTTGAGCCTGACAAGAGGAGCATTATAGCCAGCGAAATCGAAGGCTTAGTCGAAAGTCTGCCGGGAACAGAAGGAACATTTGTAAATAAAGGGGATGTAATTGCTAAATTTAATAGTCGGTCTCTTGAGATTGATTTAAATGAAGCTAAGGCTAATAAAAGAGAGGCACAAGCTCGATATCAGCTTGCAAGAAAAAATTTAGACCGATTTCAGGAATTAGAACAAAAGGGCGTGGCATCTACCCAACAGCTGCAGGACGCTGATTCTGAGAAATCTGCTCTTAATGCCAGAATCGCACAATTTCAGGCTCAGGTTGACGGATTAGATTATGACATAGAACAATCTAATATAACCGCGCCGTTCAGCGGATTCGTTACTGAAGAATACACTGAAGTCGGACAGTGGGTTCAAAAAGGTGGGCCGGTGGTTGAGCTTATAGATATTAGTATCGCAGAAATTGGGATTGATATGCCTGAGCGGTATATAAATAAAGTGAAAAAGGGTTTAGGAGTAATTGTTAGTTTCGATTCGCTTCCAGATGTAAGCATTGAAGGGGAAATAACTTCCTTAGTGCCTCAAGCCGACCTGGAAGCCAGGACTTTCCCTATAAAAATAAAGCTAGACAATAAAGACGGTATTATTAAAAGCGGTATGGTAGCAAGGGTTTCTTTTCCAATAGGTAATCCTGCAACTGTAAAACTGGTTCCCAAAGATGCAATAGTTACACAAAACAATGCTAACTTTATTTACATTGTAAATGAGGGAGCCGCGCAGCCGCTCCCGATCACAACAGGTATGGCTTTTGAAGATAAAATTCAAGTTATTGGACCTGTTGAAACCGGCCAGTTAGTCGTGGTAAAGGGTAATGAGAGACTAATGCCGAATCAGCCGGTAAAAATACTGAATCAAGACACTGAAGAAAAACAAAAAGTTAATTAGCAATGAGAGATTGCAAGAAGGCATAAATGAAATTAGTTGATATATCTATCAAAAAACCCGTTAGCGTAGCAGTCGGAGTAATATTTGTAGTACTTTTCGGCTTTATAGCTCTTTTCAATATTCCAGTACAGCTAACACCTGATGTAGATAAACCCACTATTACTGTAAGCACATTTTGGCAGGGAGCTAGTCCCCAGGAAGTGGAAACAGAGATTGTCCGTGAGCAGGAAGATGAGCTCAAGACCTTGGACAATTTAATTGAAATGACAAGCGAGAGTCAGGATTCAAGAGGCAGTATTGTGCTTGAATTTGCAATTGGCTCTGACATAGACGCAGCAGTAGTAGATGTTTCCAACAAACTTAATCAGGTCGAAGAATATCCAGACGACGTTGATCGGCCTGTAATCAGTACCACTGATGTAGGCGCAAGCGCTATGGCTTGGTTTATATTGAAACCCAAAGAAGGAAACGATGTCGATATTTACCAATATCATGACTTTGCTGAAGACTTCATAAAGCCTAGATTCGAAAGAGTTTCAGGCGTCGGCTCATCTAACGTTTTTGGGGGCTATGAGCGTGAAATGCAAGTTATTGTAGACCCTAACGCACTTGCTGTTAGAGGTATCACACTTTCTGAAATGGCGGAAGCCATAAGAAGTGAAAATGACAACTATAGTGCAGGAGATTTTGATGAAGGAAAGAGAAGATACATTGTTAGAACTGTTGGTGAGTACCAGTCTCCTGAGGATATAGAGAATGTAATTATAGCTAGAAAAAATGGCGCTCCTGTTTATGTGAGAGATGTAGCAAGCGTTAGCCTTGGATATAAAGACGCAGAGTATGCCGTACGGCAAAACGGCGAGCCTGCTATAGCCATTAACGCTGTTAAAGAAAGTGGTGCAAACACTATCGAAGTAATGGACGGCCTAATTGAAGCAGTAAAAGAACTAAACGAGAACGATCTTGCAAAACTAGACCTCCGTTTTTTCAACGTATATGAAGAAACAAGTTACATTATAAGCGCAATAGACCTTGTTCAACAAAACCTGATTATCGGTGGCTTACTAGCAGTATTAGTTCTGCTCTTCTTTTTAAGAAGCGCAAGTAGTACCCTCATTGTAGCTGCGGCAATTCCTATAAGCATTATTGGGACATTTGTTGTTATGTCAGCTCTTGGAAGAACTATAAACGTCATCAGCTTAGCCGGAATGGCATTTGCAGTAGGTATGGTTATAGATAACTCAATTGTTGTACTCGAAAATATCTATCGGCATATGCAGATGGGCAAGTCCCGCGTTCAGGCTTCTTATGATGGAACAGTTGAGGTTTGGGGTGCAGTACTGGCAAGTACTCTTACAACTGCAGCAGTGTTTGTTCCAGTCATTTTTGTCCAAGATCAAGCTGGTCAGCTTTTCCGTGATATAGCGATTGCAATTAGTGTATCTGTAATATTAAGCTTAATAGTCTCAATTACTGTTATACCAACAATATCGGCTAAAATTCTTAGTGTAGTTAAACCTATTCCTGGCAGAAATTTCTCTAACCTCTGGGGATTCACAAATAGAGCTGAGAATGTATCAATCGGCATTTCAAACCTAGTAAGCACAATACTCTCAAGCACCACCACACGGCTAGTTGTCGTAATTGGTTTTACTGTTGCAACAATATTTCTTAGCTGGATAATGATGCCCAAGACTGAATATCTCCCTGAAGGGAACAGAAACTTATTATTCGGAATTTTAATACCGCCCCCCGGATACAATATCGGAGAATTTACTGACATCGGAATGCAAATAGAAGACGACCTCCGGCCTTATTGGGAAGCGGAAGTAGGCTCTCCTGAAGCTAAAGAACTTAATGGACCACCGATGGATAACTTCTTCTACGTTGCCACCGGCCGTCAAGCCTTCATGGGATCTCGAGCTAAAGAAGCCGACAAAGTTAAAGGATTAATGTCTCCCATGCAGGACTCACTTAGAAAAATACCGGGTATGATTTCTATTGTAAGTCAATCAAGCATATTTCAAAGAGGTATTGGAGAAGGACGCTCAATTAATATTCAGATTACAGGCCCTGAACTTGAAAAGCTGGTGGGTATAGCGCAAAAAGTGTTTTTCACCGCTATTCAAAAGATTCCAGGTGCTCAAATTCGCCCTATTCCAAGTCTTGATCTAGGCAATCCTGAGGTACAGCTAATTTTAAACAGAGAAAGGGCATCTGACGTTGGAATTACAAACCAGGAACTTGGATTTATGTTAAATGCTCTTGTGGATGGAGCCACAGTAAGTGAATATCAAATCAATGGAGATGAGATTGACTTAACCCTAAGAGGTGAAGATCAATATTCGAGTCGTACCCACGAAATAGAAGATCTAATGATAAATACAGAAAGCGGCAAGATGCTCACTGTCGGATCAATCGCTGATGTTAATGTAACAACTGGCCCGGAGCAGATAAACCACTATGAGCGCCAAAGAACTATTGCGATATCTATAATACCCCCTGATGAGATGCCACTTCAATCAGCAATTGAGCTAATAAATGCAGAAATTTTATCTCCTTTAAAAGCAAGTGGTGATATTTCAGGTGCCTACGATGCGATACTTACAGGCTCCGCTGATGATCTAAGTAAAACTAGAGAAGCCTTGCAATGGAATTTCATACTTGCAGCAGTGATCGCTTTTCTTCTTATGGCATCACTTTTTGAAAGTTTTCTCTATCCATTGGTCATTATGTTTAGTGTTCCCCTTGCGTCCTTTGGAGGATTTCTGGGGCTATTCATTTTGAACTTCTTTATTTATATGCCGCTCAATGTACTCACAATGCTCGGGTTTATAATCTTAATTGGTATAGTAGTTAACAACGCAATTCTGATTGTTCATCAAGCACTCAACAATATGCGAGAAGAGGGCATGGAAAATAATGCAGCGATTGTCGAGTCAGTAAGGTCAAGAATAAGACCAATTTTCATGAGTACAACCACGAGTGTGTGTGGAATGCTTCCCCTAATTTTACTTCCGGGGTCCGGGTCAGAATTTTACCGCGGTTTAGGAAGTGTCGTCGTTGGGGGTCTAATGGTATCTACAGCATTCACTCTTATCCTAGTACCATCAATCTTCAGCCTGGTGCTTGATGCTAAGGCTTATACATCTAAACGTTTTTCCAATTGGCGTAGTGGAAGAGCAAAATTACTTCCCTCGAAGTAATCTCTTTCTAAACAGTCTGGGGGTCATAAACTAATCAAACTTACCTTTACAAATTACAGTAGAGTTCAAGATATTATGAGCTAGGGGTTTAGAGATTCCCTTTTGATGGTAAAATGTAACGCCAATAAGATATCCCTGGAGAAATTAATGAAATATAGCTCTGAACTAAAAATAGCAATAGAAGCTGTAAAAAAGGCCTGCAGTCTATGCACAACCGTCCAATTTTCGCTTGTATCAGATGAAACCATGACTAAGAAAGATAAATCTCCAGTAACAGTTGCGGATTTTGGAGTACAGGCAGTTATATGTCACGAACTAAAAAAAGCTTTTCCAAATGATCCAATTGTAGCAGAAGAAGATTCTGCAGACTTACAAACTGAGGAAGGAAGGGCTCTAAGTGAAAAAGTTTATCAATACGCCTCCGCGGTCCTACCCGAATTAGTCGAAGAAGATATACATTCAACAATTGATAGTGGAGACTATGATGGGGGCCCTGAGGGCAGATTCTGGACTCTCGATCCTATCGACGGGACAAAGGGGTTTTTGAGAGGCGAGCAATACGCCATAGCGCTTGCACTAATTGAAAATGGTGAAGTTGTGTTAGGAGTATTGGGATGTCCGAACTTAACACAAAATTTAGAAGACGAGAATAGCAGTAAAGGGCTTATATTCACTGCCGTCAAAGGTGAGGGATCATCAGTACAACTAATTAAAGATGACAGTAGCCACAAAGTTGAAGTATCCGACATAGACCATCCATCAAGTGCCCCGTTCTGCGAATCGGTGGAGTCAGCGCATTCTTCTCATTCAGACTCTGAACAGATAGCAGAAATCTTAGGAGTTACAGCCGAACCTATTAGAATTGACAGTCAGTGTAAGTATGCAGTGCTCGCAAGAGGGGATGCATCTATCTATCTTAGACTGCCAACAAGAAAAGATTACACTGAGAAAATATGGGACCATGCGGCTGGCTACATAATTGTAAAGGAAGCAGGCGGCCAGGTATCAGACGTGTCTGGAGATGATTTAGATTTCTCTCAGGGAAGGACCTTATCAAACAACAAAGGTGTTGTTGGAACGAATGGAGAACTGCACGACTTAGTTATATCTGCCGTGGTTGAAGTTCTGAATTCAAAATGAAGAAGACACTTCGTTTAGGTAATAAATATCATCCTCCGACAACTCAAATTTCATAGCGTCAGCATTATCTCGAGCCTGCCCTACTTTTGTGGCACCAGGAATAGCCAAGATTGTTTCGCCATTTGCATTGATTACCCAGTTAAGAGCAACCTGAGACGGCGTTACTTGATACTTTTTAGCAATACTCTTAAGCGCCTGTACAACTTGTGAACTTTTCTTCAGTTTTGCCTTATTTAGCGAAGCATAATATCTCCTGAATATATGCCGTTTATTCATTAAACCTGGGTTATCATGAAACTTTCCTGTTAATAACCCTCTGGCCAAAGGAGAATATGCAATCAGAGAAATGCCAAGCTCTTTTGCAGTGTCAAGTATTCCATTTCGCTCAATCTGTCTTTTTAGAAGACTGTAGTTAACTTGGTTTGAAACCAACTTGAGGCCATATTTCGAAAGCTCATTATGAGCCTTCCGCATTGAGCTTGCAGAAAAATTGCTTACTCCTACATATCTAATTTTCCCTTTATCAACAAGCTCTGCCATCTCCTTCATCTGAGAGCCTATGGAAGAGAATGAATATGAATTATGAATTTGGTAGAGATCTATGGTCTCTGTTTTTAGTGCTGAGAGCCTTTTGTCAATAGTGGAACTTATTGAATGCGCTGTCCTTAAAACAGGCCACCACTTTGTGGCAATTACAATCTCATTTTTGGGGATCTTCAGATCATCAAGTGAACTAGAAAGCGCCCTTTCAGATTCACCCCATCCATATAGTTCCGCAGTATCAAACCAGTTTATCCCCCCCTTGATTGTAATCTCAACAATAGCATTTATTTCCTTCCTAGAAAGTGACGGCCACATAACGCCAGATATGCCTCTGCCCCTGCTGAACTGAAGACAACCCTGTCCAACCGGAGATACCATTAAATCTGAAGAGCCTAACCTTCTTAGATAATCGGACTTCATATTTAAACTCTCACTTTATATTAATTCTATTTAACATATAATAGCACTATGCCCACAGAAACACGCATTATAGACCTTAGCATAATTATTGAACCCGCACCCGGACCCGAACATCAAAAACTAGAAATAGAATATGAGAAACACGAAGATACTGCGGAGTACATGATGATGCGGTTTGAGTGTAGTAAGGATGATTTGCCAAAAGGCCTAGGGTGGGCGAATGAATATGTCACACTAGGAACTCACGTAGGAACTCACATGGATGCCCCTTGGCACTATCACCCAGAATCTGAAGGCGAAAGAGCAAAGACAATTGATGAGCTTCCGGTTGAATGGTTTTACAGTGACGGAGTCGTTATAGATATGCGTCACAAAAGACCCGGAGAGTTAATAACCAGCTGGGACCTAAAAAAAGCACTCCATGAGATTAAATATGATATAAATCCTTTTGATATAGTACTTGTTATGACTGGGGCTGATGAACTCTGGGGCACCAAAGATTACTGGTCACAGTTTCCAGGACTGTCTAAAGAATCGACCCTATGGTTATGTGATCAAGGTGTCAAAGTGATGGGCACTGATTCAGCTGGTTGGGACAGGCCATTTTGGGCAATGGTTGAAGAATTTAAAGAAACTGGAGACAAAAGTGTTATATGGGGTGCGCATTTCGCAGGGATTGAGAAAGAATACTGCCAGATTGAGAAGCTCACCAACTTGGACCTGTTGCCAGCTCATGGATTTAAAGTAGTTTGCCCACCTATAAAAGTGATAAACGCAAGTGCTGGTTGGGTAAGACCGATTGCTATTGTTGAAGAGTAGCCCTTTTCACTTCATCTTTTGGAGACCCGAAAACTACAGTCCAAAAGGTCTTATATTTTGTATCTTTATTGTGAAAACAGGCCCCCCCGATCTCTGTAAAACTTTGAGTCATGATAATTTCACAGTGATCCGGGCTTATCAACCAGGCGGCCACCACTTCTTCACTATCTTCTCGGCCGGCCGATATATTCTCCCCTACTGTAAGCCAACCATAGCCGACTTCCTCTGCTCTATATGAAACAGTTTTACCGCTAGACCCTTTGTGGCTGACAAAATTCTTAGTTGCCATATCGACTGAATGACTCAACGCAGCCCTAGCCAGAGTAGGATTCCATGTAACTTCGCCCGCCGGGGTGAAGATTTTATACCCGCAGTTTCTACTTGATTTACGAGCTAGGTTGATAAGTCTCAGCATTTTCTCCTTTGTGACATCAAACTCCTCACACCTGTAAGAATCATTTGCAAGAACATATTGAATTTCGTTTGATGTTCCGCAACCATAGAGAAGACAAAGAGAAAATATTATTAGCAGCACATTCTTCACTTTTAATATTATACGCTTCGGCGCTATTTTTTCGCAACTAAAATCTTTTGTCCAAAAAAATCAGCTAAGAAAATGGGTTAATTCTTAGCCTCGCTGCGCCAATATTTATCAATGAATTTATCCCTGCCCGATCCTTTGCGATAGGACTTATAGTGCGTAGGTTTTTTTAGATAATACATCTGGTGATATTCCTCAGCATCCCAGAACTCTCCAGCTTCAGTAATTTCAACCACGATAGGCTTATCGAACCTTCCTGATTCCTGCAACTCTTTCTTAGATGCTTCGGCAGATTTCTTCTGATCGTCGTTTAAGTAAAAAACCCCTGGTCTGTACTGCGTGCCTCTATCATAGAATTGACCACCTGCATCAGTGGGGTCAAAAGTCATCCAAAAAACAGAAAGCAATTTATCGTAAGTTACTTTCTTAGGATCATATATGATTTCAATGGCCTCTGTATGTCCTGTCTTACCATAAGAGACTTCTTTATATGTAGGCTTTTTCTCTGGACCCCCAGTATATCCAACGGTTGTAGTGATTACACCATCTAAGTAATCAAAAGGCGGCTGTACACACCAGAAACACCCGCCTGCAAAAACAGCCCTTTCATAGTTTTCATTTTGACGCGCTTCAGTTCTCTTTTTTATATCAGCATCTTCATCATATGAATTAGCAAATAAGTGGTATCCCTGTGCTAAAAGTAAAATGCCTAAAACTATTAAAATTTTCCGCTTCATAATGTTCTCCTCGTTAATCCAAGACAATATTTTACTTACTTGCTTTAAATATACGCTCTATTTAAACAAATGGTTTCATTACTTTTGAGAAAAGATTTGAGCTATTTCACATCACTCATTGAGTTTAGATTCTTTAATGTTTTCAGTCTTTTGAGTTTTGTATACAAAGTAAGCTTCAAGTAATAACCACACTGATAGGGCAAGAATGATTGCAGAAAGCATTAGAAGAAGAGGATTACTGGCAAAAACCTTAAAGTTCCATACCATTGCGGCAATGGTCATAAAGACGATAAAGACCATGGGGATTAAAGTATAAATAACCGGCCGCTTAGTTTTCCAAAGATATATTGTTGCTATAAGTAGAGTTAAGCCTGCAACTAGCTGATTAGTAGCCCCAAATAGTGGCCAGAGTAAGAACCCCCCGGAACCAAGCCCCTTACTAGGCGCTTGTGCCAAGATGGCTAATAACAATGCTGGAACCACGGCCAGAAAAGCTCCAACATACCTATTTTTTAAAGGCTCTATTTTATATGCTGTCCCCAGCTCGCCGATAATAAGCCTTTGAACTCTAGTGGCCGTATCTAAAGAAGTTGCTGCAAAACTAATAACAATTACGCTTATTAGTGTATCTCCAAATATCGACGGTATATGAAGAGCATCCAAAAAAGTAGAAGCACCATGAACAAAATTAATGATACCGCTCTTGGCAGCAAGGTCCCATGTCTCATAATGAATAAGCCAATCTCCTTTGCTAATTCCCGCCGCAACTGCAAGTGTTGCGATCATGGCAAGGGTCCCCTCCCCTAGCATTCCCCCATAACCTATCATTCTGGAGTCCTTCATTTTATTTAGCTGCTTTGAGGTAGTACCGCTTGAAACAAGTCCATGAAAACCACTTATTGCACCGCAAGCTATAGTTACAAATATAAATGGAAAAAGGGGCACTCCACCCTTGGCATTATGATTAATAGCTGGGGCCTGCATCTCTGGATGAGCAACCAAAATACCTATAAAAAGAAGCCCTAAGCCTAAAACAAGCTGATGACCATTTATATAATCCCTGGGTTGAAGCAACGTCCAAACCGGAAGCACTGACGCAATAAATGAATATGCTAGAAGTAGCAAAATCCAGGTAACTATCTGACTACCCATTATTGCGGGTATCTCCATAGGATAAATAGTCCCGACCCAAATCATTATATATAGTGTAATTAGTGCAAAGATTGAGGGCCAGAGTATAGGCACACCCTTTTTATAGAACAGGAACCCTATTATGACAGCCACAATAATTTGGAAGTTGACAGGTAAGACACTCTCTGGAAAAGCCACAAACAAAGAAGCTATAGCGTATGCAAAAACGGCTATAACAAAGAAAATTAGGAAATAGACTATTAGCAAGAACAGCGTTCTAGCCCTGTGATTAATTAAAGTTCCCGCTAAGTCCCCAACTGAACGCCCCTTCTCTCTTACTGAAATCACCAGGGCGCTGAAATCATGAACTGCACCCATAAATATGGTGCCCAGCACGACCCAGATAATTGCCGGTACCCAGCCCCAGAATATCGCAATCGCAGGTCCGATAATGGGTGCTGCCCCCGCAATTGAAGCAAAGTGATGCCCAAATAGGACATGCTTATTGCTCGGCACATAGTCAACCCCATCATTTATTTCATGCGCCGGGGTTACCTCATCATCTGAGAGACGAAAGATCTTATCAGCAAGAAATTTTGAATAAAAGCGGTAAGCTAGAAAATATAGAACTAAGACAATAATAGCCAGAAGCGCGGCATTCAATTGTAATCTCCTTTTAGCTTAGGAGACCCCATTTCTTCATACGATATCGAAGCACTTCACGCGTTATCCCAAGCATCTCAGCAGTTCTAGTCTGATTCCAGTTATGTAAATCCAGTGCTTTAGTTATAACTTTTCTTTCAATTTTGTAAAGTGATGCATCATCATGGGGAATGTCAATAACCATCTTATCATCCCCGTCCTGAACCTTGAGACTATCACCTTCTTCTACCTTTACATATTTGGGGTTTAACAGACCATCTTCACTTAGGAGAACTGCCCTTTCAATTGTACTTCTGAGCTCCCTAACATTGCCCGGCCAATCGTAATGCAAAAAAGTCTTTCTTACTTCTGAAGGGATAATATTAATGTTCTTATTTAGATCGACATTGAAATAGGAAATGAAGTAATCCGTAATTAGCGGGATATCTTCTTTCCTTTCTCTTAATGAAGGCATTTCGAAATTAATCACATTTAAGCGATGATAGAGATCTTCTCTAAAACCGCCGTTTTTAACAAGTGATTTTAGATCGTGATTAGTAGCAGCCATAACACATATATCAACTGTTATATCTCGGTTTCCCCCTACTCTTCGGAAACTCCTTTCTTCGACCGCCTTAACGAGCTTGGCCTGGAGAGAAAGACTCATATCGCCAATCTCATCAAGAAACACAGTACCCCCATCTGCTTGCTCTAAAATTCCTTTTTTTAATTTTTTGGCATCGGTGAATGCCCCTGCTTCATGACCAAACAACTCGCTCTCCAAAAGAGTTTCTGGTATTGCAGCACAGTTTAATTCAATAAATGGGCCCTTCTTTCTTAGGCCGTTAAAGTGTAGCACCTTTGAAGCAAGCCCCTTGCCCGTTCCGCTTTCCCCACAAATAAGAATAGTCTTAGGGTCAGTTTCCGTCAGCTTCTTAAATAAGTCCATTATCTCCTTAATGGACTCACTCTTACCTATTAGAGAATCAAATCCATACTTTTCTTGAGCCCTCTTCGTTACTGCATTTAAACTATTATCAAGCTCACTAATTCTTAGAGCGTTTCTAACCATTACCTTTAATTTATCAAGTGGAAAGGGCTTCTCAATGAAATCATAGGCGCCGTCTCGTATAGCGGATACAGCAACTTCAACACTCCCGTGTGCTGTCATCATAATAGTAGGCGGCATACGCTCAAATCCTGACAAATCTTTAAGCACTTGCAAACCATCACGGTCGGGAAGCTTAAGGTCTAAAATAACAAGGTCCGGATTTTCTCTCTTAGCGATTTGCAGTCCTTCCACACCTTCATGAGATGTGATGACAAAATATCCTTCCTGTGATAATGCCTTTTGCAGTTGTTTTGAAAGCAGTCTTTCATCTTCAATTATTAATATTAATGAACTCATTTTCCCTTCCTTAGAATTTAATTATCCTCATCCGATCCTCAAAATGAATATTTAATCTTCAACCAATAACAGAGATGTTAGTTAAACAATCGAATCTTCATTCAAATTATTGGGTATTTCTACTACAAATTTAGAACCTGAGCCTTTTTTACTAGAAATATGCATCTTTCCCTTGTGCGCTTCAACTATCCCATTTGATATAGCAAGTCCAAGCCCGGTCCCCTGTTCCTTAGTGGAATAAAATGGTTGCAATATTTTATCGATATCCTTTTCAGAAAAGCCGCAGCCAGTATCAGAAACTGCAATTTCAACGGTGCCGTTGCAATTTATTGTCTCTATTTTCACGGTTCCAAAACTGCCTGTAGCATCTATGCCGTTTATTAGCAAATTTAAAACTACTTGTTCAATCTGTTCATGGTCAACATTGAACAGATTGCTGCATCCTAGTTGTTTCTCAATCTTAACCCCTTTGGACTTAGCTCTCATATGAACCAGACTAAGAGCTCTTTCTACTATGTCATTTGGCTCACACTCAATTAACTGAAGGCTCTTAGGATGACCTAACTGGAAAAGACCCTTTACTATTCTCTCAAGCCTAACAATTTCATTTAGTATTTCAGATATTGTCTGCTCATGCTCTTCATTTTCTGTTTCTGCCTGCATAAGTTCAAGTGCTATGGCTATTCCTGATAGAGGGTTTCTCACTTCATGCGCCACACCTGTGGCAAGTTCTCCAATTGTGGCAAGTTTCTCAGTTTTGATAAGCGCTTTATGTTTGTCCTTAATTTCTCTAGTAGCCGCTTCAATCTCAGTTTCCAGGACGTCATTAAATCTTTTTGTAGTCTCCAAAAGTTTAAGAATTTCATCATTCTTTTTCTGAAGCTCTCTATTATTAATCTCAATATTATCAATCATATGGTTAAAAGCCTGGACTAAAGTATTTATTTCCCCGCTTGAGTTAACTCCATCGACTCTATAAGAATAATCGCCTTCTGCTACAGATTCCGCAGCTTTAAACAAATTGAATATGGGTTTTGTGATAACTCTCGGTATAAAAAGGGTGAGAATAATACCGAAGACTAGAATGACTCCTATTACTGTAAATACAGTTATATAAGAATACTTTATCTGCTCATCTGAGATTTTTACCGCCTCAAGGAGCATCTCGTTAGCAAAAAATCCTTCGTTTGGTTCTTGCTTGTCGGATATTAGTTTCGACAATGTTGTATATCGACCTTTAATGTTCTCAGCTGCTTTATCCAGATTGTATATGCTGTATACGGAAAATCCGCTAATCAAAAGCATAAGAAGAAACATCAAAGCATATCCAAGTGTTATCTGTTTACTTAGATTCAATTACTTTTTACCTAGCCACGTTATATACACTTTAAAATTCTACCTGCTAATGCTCCCAACTCATATCGATATTTTAGTTTTTTAATAGATAAATCAAACTCACTAAGGTAGATTTACTTTAGTCCTTACATGCGGTAGATTGAACAATAAGCTAATTATAAAGGGTATAACTAAAATAAACTCTATAAATTCTATGAAATCATATTGCTTAGCTATGGCACTTTCAACAGTGTTTCTTTTCGGTTGCTTTGTAACGCCTTCATCGATAAATGAATTAAATCAGCGACAAGACACTCTTGAGGCCAAGATGGACGAACTCTTGGAAGAGCTCAAGGCTGCAAACGCAAATACTAACCGAGACATAGTGAGAATAGAAAACAACCAAATGCTGCTTGCCGAAGAAATAGAAAGCATGCAGAAAAAGAATATTAAACTCGGCAAAAAGTTAGAAGATGTAAGCAATAAAAATGAAAACGACAATAAAGAAAATCCAAAGGCCCCTTCTGCAAATGATATATATTCTAAGGCTGACAATAGCTATAAGAACCGCAAATATGAAGACGCAATATTGGAATTTCAACAATTAATTGATGCTTACCCCCAAGACTGGAGAGTCCCCAACGCCTATCTAAAACAGGGCAATGCTCTTATCAGCCTTGGCAGAAAAAAAGAGGCAGGGTTTTTCTTTAAAACTTTAATCGACAAATACCCTGAATCGCCTGAAGCCAACATTGCAAGACAAAAACTAAAAGCTATTTAACAGCTGTCAATCTCTTCCCTATAAATAATAAATATCGAGATCCGAGAAACCGGCCTTACAAGGTAGACTGTGAGAAGAAAAGCTAATCTAAATTGCCGGAGAATAATTCCATTTTGTATATTGAAACCCCTTATTCTCATAAGAGAAGAAAGAAGAGAGGTGGACAATTTTACTGGATGGCGGTATCCACCCCTCTGTAAGAATAATTGGCCTATCTTATTGCACAGAATCCAAAACTTCTATCAGATCCTGGCTGAACAATATTGTTCCAGGTAACACCCTCTGCTGTTACCGTATTTCCATTCTGTTCATAACTAGCACTCCACATATTTCTCAAATTACCCTCTATTGGAAAAGAAACTACCCAGTCTTCAGCGGAGGAAGTGTTGTTTAAAACAGTAACCACAGCACAGTAACCTCTTCCCCAGTCGTCGTTGATATCGACATCTACCTCTAAATCGTCTTCACCAGTTTCATTAAATTCATCGTTGTCATTCTCACTATCGCATCCCGGATCACTTGGGTAATCAGTTAGTCCATCGCTGTCATTATCAAAACCATCTGAGCAGGCAAAGGTAGGTGGGTTTGTCGGGGCTGGTGTAGGCGGTGGTGAAGTAGGTGTAGGTGTAGGCTCTGGAGTAGGTTGTGGGGTTGGCTGTGGTGTTGGTTGTGGTGGAGATGAAGTTCTATCAGCACAGAATCCAAATCCCGTTGATTCTCCAAGATTTACAACGTTATTCCAGTCCACTCCCTCTGCTGTGACCTGATCCCCATCTTGACTATATGTAGCATTCCATATCTCTCTTATTGTCCCATCAATAGCAATAGTTACTGTCCAATCTGATTCACTCTGGCCTGTATTATTTACTGCAACTTCAGCACAATAGCCTTCGCCCCAATCAGATGTGACATCAATATCTGTTGTGAGATCTTGCCCAGGTGGATTGTTTGAAGTCTCAATATCAACCTGGAAAGAAAGCTGTTCCTCAGTCGGTATGTATACATTATTATCTTGAGAACTCATTACTGGGTTTATATCGCCGTTTGAATCGAGCACACCTATTTTTACTAATGAAGAGGTCACATTTACATGCTCTGCAAGATAATATGGCCATTGATCTGCAGCACTTTGGCCATTTTCGAGTACTAGTGTAATTATATCTACATCACTCCCTGTTTCAGAATCAAACAATCTAAAAGTAACACTATCTCCTACACTTAGATCCTGTTGAGCCCTAACCTGGCCTAGTGATTTCCAAACAACCGGTACTCCGCCAGAAAACTCGACATCTATACAAGTATAGAATGCCTCAGTACTATCATCTCTTTGCCAAATTGTATAAATAACATGTTTACCGCTTTTATCTTGTGGTAATGGACAGTCCATTCTATAGCGGCCATTCTCAAGTGTCACATCATTTATTGTACAAAATGGGGTGTCTTCAAGGTCAGACCAATTTAGAGGACTGAGTGGGTTGTACCCATCTTCAGTAACATAAAATCTGAAATAGTCTGTACTATGTGGAGCAGTTGCAATAAAAACAAACTCGAAATTCCCAGTTTGATCAGGTGCTATCATGGTGGATGGCCAATCATTCCTGGCAAGGTCCATTCCTTTAAAGAGTTCTTTGCCGCCGCTACAGAGTTTCCCATCTGGAATTATCTCCCTGTGCATATCGTTAGCGCTGCCCTGATTAACCCCATTCCAGTCATAAAGAGCCTGCGTTCCACCTTCCTGGACTGCCGCCTTACATGCGTCTGTCTTGGGGTTTTCAGGATTTTCTAAGAAACAGTTGTAAATCCTGCTTAATGGAGTCTCCATTGAGCCATGGCCGTATACCTCTTCAACGAAAAGGCCTACCGACATTATATATAAAATTGCTAGTATTGCTGTGCTTAATCTCATATCAAATCTCCTTTTTTGTACGAGATTAACCCAAATAATTTAAGAACAAAGAACTATTTTGTTATACATGAAAAAATGTGTAACTGTGCGCAACGATTGTGTAATTATGCACAAAAAAACATATGTTCGTTTGCAAATTTGAGATATTCCAGAGGAGATTTACAAGTTTGTGCTTATGTTTTTAAGCACTTTAGAGGTTTCTAAAACTAAAGTGTTAATAAGTTCCTGTGCAGTGCATTGTCGAGACATTTGAGACCCCTGCCCTGCCCAAAGAGACATAAACTCTCTATTACCTCTATCCCTTGAAGCGTTCCTAAGAGATCTTGTTAAGCTATTTTGAAGTGGATAGTTTGGTATTTCATTTTCAAGTGAGGACATTTCCTCTATAAAACGGTTGTTTATTCCTCGGGCGTATTTTCCGGAAAAGGCTTTGGTTAAAACCGCACTTATATCTTCTGAAGCTAAGAGAGAATCAAGCCATGGCTTTGGCACCCTTGCCTCTTTACAGCTAAGAAATGCTGTTCCCATTTGCACAGCAGATGCTCCCAGAGCTAAGGATGCGGCAATTCCCCTCCCATCCATTATGCCGCCTGATGCAATCACAGGGATTTTAACTTTATCGACGAGTTGCGGCACTAATGCGAGACCACCTATCATCGGAATGTTGTCTGTCGATCCGAATGTTCCTCGGTGTCCACCGGCCTCACTGCCCTGAGCAACTATGGCTGAGCAACCTGCATTTTCTAATAATATCCCCTCTTCCACACAAGTTGCTGTTCCGATTATAAAAATATCTCGTTCTTTCAAAACTCTCATGAGAGTTTTATCAGGAATACCAAATGTAAAACTAAACACAGGAACTTTGTGATCTATAATTACTGCAAGCTGGTCTTCGAAGCTAATTTTTGGTGGGCTCAGCAGGTCTGGAGATTCAATTCCAAGCTCTAGAGAATATTCTTCAAGCCTCTTTTTAACTTTTGGACTAATTGGAACTTCCGTATTTGAATCGGGAACAAAGAGATTTACACCGAAAGGCCTGATTTGTAAGTTCTTTGACTTTGCGAATCTCTAAGTCAATCTGATCTGGCGTGAGATAGCCGACACCTAGGAAACCTAAAGCACCTGAGTTTGATACCGCCGCGACCAGTTCCGGAGTACTCGGTCCACCAGCCATTGGAGCCTGAATTATAGGATGCTCTATCCCAAGATTGTCAGTCAAACTGCTTATCTGATCCGGCCAGAAGTTGCTTTCCATATTCACCTCATAATAATTAAGAATATTAGATTTTCATAGATTACCGTATACAAACTCCAAGGTCACCAATTTTCAAAAATCTAAAGATATGTATGATTTTTTTGTATACTTGGTCATAAACTCGAAAACCTGTTATAATCATTTTCCTAGTGGCGGAATGGGGACATTGTACTGACAATGTTCCCTTAAACAATTATAAAAAAAGAGACAAACTATGAACTATAAATTACTAAGCACAATATTCGTTATAACATTATTGCTTTTTAGTTGTGGAGAAGAGCAAGTTCAAATGCCTACTCCCAAAGTCCAAGTCTATGTAACAACCCAAACCGATGTACCTATCTTCAGAGAGTTTGTTGGAGAAACACTTGGGAATACCAATGTAGACATTGCAGCACGTGTAGCAGGATTTCTAGAAACAAGAGATTTTGTAGAAGGATCTTTTGTAAAAAAAGGACAACTTCTTTATACAATAGAAAGCCAGCCATTTGAAGAAAAAGTTGCGCAAGCTCAAAGCCAGCTTGCAGCCTCACAAGTTAACTTAGCTAATGCTGAGAGCGACCTCAGCAGAATAAAACCCCTCGCTGCAGAAAATGCCATCAGCCAAATAGATCTCGATGCTGCTCAGGCACGTTATGATGCATCTGGAGAAGCTGTCAAAGCTGCAGAGGCAGAGCTCAGGGCTGCTAAATTAGAACTCAGCTATACCAAAGTTTATGCCCCGATAGACGGCGTAATAGGGAAAACGAATGCCAATGAGGGAGATTATGTTGGAGCAAGCGCTAATACAGTAGTGCTTACTACCATTTCCTACATAGACATCATGGCAGTTCAATTTTATTTAACTCAGAGAGAATATCTAGAGGCCGCTCGCAGGTTCATAGACGAGACTGGCACTGCCCGTCCTGAGGAAACTCAAGAAGAGGACGATGATCTGGTTCTCCTTCTATCAGATGGATCCGCATATAAATATAGGGGCTCGTTTGATTTTATAGATAGAAATTTTGATACAGAAACTGGATCAATACTCGTACAAACCTCTGTTCCCAAATCCAGATCAACTCCTTCGCCCCGGATTATTTGCAAGAGTCAGAGCGGAAGTGGATGTTGTAAAGAATGGAATACTAGTACCTCAAAGATGTGTAATGGAACTTCAGGGGAAATTCAACGTACTTGTAGTTACAGATGAAAACAAAGTAGAAAATAGACAGGTTGTAGTAGGACCAACCGTAAAGGAATTCTGGCTGATCAAAGAAGGTCTTAAGCCGGGTGAGAAAGTTATATATGAAGGGCTACAAGTAGTTAGAGAAGGTCAAGTTGTTAAACCAGAAATAGTGGATATAAAAATTCCAGATTTAACGAGTATATAAACTAAAATGGGCAATTTTTTCGTCAATAGACCTATAGTAGCAATGGTGATAGCCATTGTTATGGTTATAATAGGTGTTGTATTCATGGGAGGTCTTCCCATTGAACAATATCCAAATATTACTCCCCCTATTGTTGAAGTCAGAGCTACTTATACAGGTGCAAACGCTGTAAATGTAGAAGAATCAGTTGCGACACCTCTTGAACAGCAAATAAATGGTGTAGACAACATGATCTACATGAAATCTACTAATGCCAATGATGGAACAATGGCAATACAGGTCTCATTTGAAGTTGGGACCGATCCAGATATAAACACTGTATTTACACAAAATAGAGTTGCTGCCGCCACAGCAAAACTTCCAGAAGAAGTAACAACGACTTGGTGTTACAACTGAGAAATCTCTCCCTAATATCCTAATGCTGATTACTCTTACTTCTGAGGACGGAAGATATGATCAAAACTTCCTCGGAAACTACGCACTGATAAATCATTCAAGACACACTGGCTCGAATTAAAGGAATTGGACGTGTATCAGGTTTTAGGTGCAAGCGATTATTCAATGCGAGTATGGATTAAACCAGATCGTATTGCACAGCTTGGGTATAACAGTCCCTGAAATAGTAGATGCAATACAGCAGCAAAGTGTTATTGTACCAGGCGGAAAATTTGGAGCGGAACCTGCTCCACCCGGAACGGACTTCACTTATACAGTAAGACTGCCGGAGCGCCTTAAGTCACCGGAGGAATTTGGCGAAGTTGTTGTAAGAACCAGAGAAGGCGGGCTCACAGGTTAAAATTAAAGATATCGCCCGGGTTGAGCTTGGAGTTGAAACATATAATGCCTTTACCAGGCTTGATGGAAAAGAATGTACTATTATCGCTCTTATATCAGGCACCTGGATCTAATGCCACACAGCTTGCTAGCAAACTATTAAAAACAACTGTTGAAGATATATCTAAATCATTCCCAGAAAGCATGAAATACGACATCTCTCTAGATACTACGCTTGCTATTACAGCGGGTATTAAAGAAATTGTAGTAACTCTATTTGTCGCACTAGCACTTGTAATATTCGTAGTATTTATATTCATTCAGGACTGGCGAGCAGCACTAATACCTACTATCGCAATACCGGTTTCTCTAGTTGCTGCATTTATGGTATTCCCTCTAATCGGCTTTACAATTAATGTGCTATCTCTTCTGGGACTTGTACTGGCTATTGGAATTGTGGTTGACGACGCAATTGTTGTAGTTGAAGCAGTACAGGTAAATATCGAAAACGGCATGTCGCCAAAAGAAGCAACCATGAAAGCCATGAGTGAGGTTACAGCACCTGTTATCGCAACTACGCTTGTTCTTGTTGCTGTATTTATTCCAGTTGCAGCTATGGCAGGTATCACGGGCAGCTTATATAAACAGTTTGCTATTACAGTTGCTGTATCAGTTGTCTTTTCATCAATCAATGCTCTAACTCTAAGTCCTGCATTATGCTCACTGCTACTTAGAAAAAGAGAGCCCACTAAAGGAGTTCTTGGCCGTTTCTTTGACAAATTCAACGTCGGTTTTGACAAGTTAACAGATAAATATACAAACCTGACGCGGGTTGTGACCCTAAAAGTTAAACGTGGACTTATATTCATCGTTATATTAGTAATTGGTCTGATTTTCTTAGGCAAGATGGTCCCTGGCGGTTTCATACCCGAAGAGGACATGGGTTATCTATTTGTGAATATACAGCTTCCAGACGCAGCGTCACTTCAGAGATCAGACGCGGTAACTAAAAAAGTAGAAGCAATACTAGCGCAGGCTGAGCAGGTTGAATACGTTACTTCCGCGGTAGGATACAACATGCTTTCAGGGAGCTATTATCCAAACTCTTCCCTTATATTCGTATCACTAAAGGATTGGAGCGAACGTAAGGCTACGGTAAATCAAATAGTCGAACAACTAAACAAAATTTTCTATGTAAAAATCAATGAGGCTCAGGTTTTTGCGTTTGGTCCACCTGCTATTCCGGGCCTTGGCAGCGGCGCAGGGTTTACAATGATGCTTCAGGACAGAGGCGGGAACTCTCCGGAATACCTGGCGCAAGAGAGTGCGAAATTTATACAGGCAGCAGTTCAAAGACCTGAAATTGGCTCTGCGTTTACGACATTCCGTGCAAATGTCCCGCAAAGATTCATGGATATTGATACAGATAAAGCTCTCAAAGCAGGAATTCCCCTAGAGAACATTTACAGCACAGTAGGCGCGTTTCTGGGCGGCACATACATAAACGACTTCACGCGATTTGGAAGACTCTATAGAGCTTATATACAGGCTGAGCCTGAATACAGACAAAACGAAGATCAAATTAATTTATTTTATGTAAAGAACTCCAATGGGGACAGTGTTCCGCTAGCCGCCTTTGTTAATATAAACGATATAATAGGCCCCGATTACACAACCCGCTTTAACTTATATAGATCTGTAGAACTCACAGGTGGGCCGGCCCCGGGGTACACTTCTGCCCAGGCTCTTACAGCGCTTGAGGAAGTTGCAAATGAGACTCTACCTTCTAATATGAGCTATGCGTGGAGTAACATGTCGTACCAGGAAAAAGCTGCGTCAGGATCAGCGGCAGTAGTATTTCTTTTCGCGCTTTTATTCGTCTATCTTATCCTTGCGGCACAGTACGAGAGCTGGTCACTGCCCTGGAGTATTTTGTTAGGTACTCCTTTTGCTATTTTTGGAGCATTTTTTGCTCTATTTATCGCCAGGTTATTTAGCGCCAGTTACGAGCTTAATATCTTTGCGCAAATCGCCCTTGTAATGCTTATAGCAATGGCAGCTAAGAACGCAATTCTTATTGTTGAGTTTGCGAAACTGGAATTCGACAAGGGAAATTCATTATTCGATTCAGCAATTTCCGCCGCTAAACTTCGCTTCAGACCGATTTTGATGACGGCTTTCTCATTCATTCTGGGAGTACTGCCGCTCGTTGTGGCCAGCGGAGCAGGCGCTGAGGCAAGGGTAGTTATGGGGATGGCGCTTCTAGGTGGTATGTCTCTGGCAACATTATTAGGCGTGTTCTTTTATCCGATGTTTTTTGTAATGATAGGAAAGCTTGGCAAATACGAAGAGAAAAGAGATTTCGCAAAAGTTGAGACAAAATGAGTAGACCAAATAAATTCTTATCTATATTTCTTATGATTGGAATCCTACTAACGGGTTGCCTTGTTGGGCCTGACTTCAAAGAGCCTCAGTTTGATGATTTGCCTGATGAGTTTAGGTTTTCAAATGAATATGATGACCAAGAAGTGAACCTCGTCTGGTGGGAACTCTTTAACGATCCCGTTCTTGTATCACTTGTAAATACTGCACTTGAACAGAATAAGGATTTATTAATAGCTATAAGTAGGATTGAGGAAGCAAGATCATTTCTGGTATTCACAGAAGCAGATATATACCCTAGATTTGACTTACAAGGTGGAGCGAACAGAGGCAATTTCAACGGTGGCATTATATCCAGTGATCCTGATGAGCCTACTAACAGTGCATTTATATCTCCTGTAGTAAACTGGGAAATAGATTTTTGGGGCAAATTTCGTAGAGCTAATGAATCTGCTAGAGCCCAGCTACTTGCAACGGAGTACGCTACAAAAACAGTTCAAATAAGTCTTATCTCCGAAGTTGTGGGCGCTTATTTTATGTTGCTAGACTTTAAAGAAAGACTTAGGGTTTCTGAGCAAACCCTTGAATCTCGAGATGAAAGCCTAGTAATCATACAAAAACGTTTTGACCGGGGAGTAATCCCAGAAATTGATCTCAACCAGGCTCAGGTACAAAGAGAAATCGCAGCAGCATCTGTACCTGTAAACAAGCGTTTGATCGCAAATACCGAGAATGCAATTAGCATCTTACTAGGGACGTTCCCTCAAGAGATAAAAACTGACCTAGATCTTTATGCGCAAACGATTCCGCCAAATGTGCCAGCGGGGCTGCCGTCTTCATTGCTGGAGAGAAGACCTGATATTTTAGAAGCACTTTATCTCATACAAGCTCAAAACGCTTTAATTGGAGTTGCAGTAGCAGAGAGGTTCCCGGCTTTAAGCATTTCTGGGGCAGTTGGGGCAGCTACAAACGAAGCCGCGCAGATGACAATTGATGGTTTTGCATGGTCTATTGCAGCTGGAATTGCAGGGCCTATTTTCAACTTTGGACAGGACAAGGCCCGGGTTGAGATTGAAGAAACAAGAACAGAACAAGCCCTATACATTTATCAAAATGTAGTGCTCAATGCTTTCAGAGAGGTATCGGACGCCCTAGTTGATATTCAGACTTATAGAGAACAAATTGGGGCGCTTAGAAAACAAGTAACAGCAGCTGAGAATGCTAATAGACTCTCTAAAATGAGATATGACCAAGGGTTCTCAAGCTACCTTGAAGTGCTGGACTCTGAACGCGCTCAGTTCTCAGCTCAGTTGGATCTTTCCCAAACCACACAGGAATACTACAACGCTTATGTGAGGCTCTATAAAGCCCTAGGCGGCGGCTGGATATCTCCATTGGACATGGAAGAATCTGAAATTGCCGACTATCAACAAACTCCTCAATAATTTCAAAACTCTACTCTATAATTCTATTTATATTGTTCTATGCTAAAATTGAGATATGTATTTATCCAAGACCGATTTCAGGGAATATCTTCAATGCCCAAAATGTCTTTGGCTAAAGAAGAACAATCCAGACCTATATATACGGCCAACTATCTCAGAATTTGAACAAAAGCTAATTGATGAAGGATACGAAGTCGAGCTTGCTGCAAGAGAAATATTTGATAAAGGCATTTTAGTAGAAGGCAGCAATGAACAAGCTGCTTTAAAAACTAAAGAACTAATAGAATCAAAAACATCCCCAATATATCAAGCAACTTTCATAACTAGTTCCGGGCTTTTAGCTAAAACTGACGTGCTTATTTACAATGAATTCTCAGGTGCTTGGAGAATTTATGAAGTGAAGTCATCAACTAGCATCAAAACCGGCAAAGATGAAAATCACATATACGATATTACTTTTCAGAAGCTTGTATTGAATCAATCAGGCATTAGTGTTGATCAAACCTACATTATTCATATGAACAAAGACTTTAAAAAGACTGATGATTTAGTTCTTTTTGATATGTTTACAATTACAGAAGTGACTGAACTAGTTGAAGCTGAGTACAACAATATTAAGTCTGAAGCTGAGCATGCCCTGGAATTTCTTGCAGATAGTAATGTGGATTTAAACTCATGCTCATGCCTATATTCTTCAAGAAGAAATCATTGCTCCTCGTTCAACGTGCTTAATAAAAATGTTCCCGCTTATTCGATTCACGACATCTCCAGAATAAGTGCGAAGAGTCTCAGGTTGCTGATCGATGATCTTATAATGAATATATGGGAGATACCCGAGGACTTTAAGCTATCAGCTAATCAAATGACCCAGGTTGAGCTAGAGAAATCTCAAAAACCAGAAATCAAAACTGAGAATATTAGACAAACCTTAGAAGAGTTGGAGTACCCATTAGTTTTTTTAGATTATGAAACATATGTTTCAGCCATCCCAAAAGTTGATGGATTCGCACCTCACCAACATATCCCTTTCCAAGTATCTGTTCATATTTTAGAAATTGACAGACAATTAAAGCACTATGAATACCTCGCTGATAATATTGAGAATGCTCCTCTCGAATTAGTCGAATTCTTGCAAGACACTATTCCACCAAGTGGAAATCTGATTTCATGGCATGCTTCATTTGAAAATACTCGAAACAAGCAAATTGCCGAGATATATCCTGAATATAGTGAATTCCTTTTAGACTTAAACGATAGAACATTTGATTTGGAAACAGTATTTAAAGATGACTACAGGCACCCAGGATTTAAAGGCAGAACATCGATAAAAAAAGTCCTCCCGGTGCTATGCCCAGAGTTTTCATATAAGAACCTGGAGATACAAAACGGCACAGAGGCAATGGAGAACTGGAACAGGACAATATTTGACCCTGACCTAGAAGATTTAGAAAGAGTCAAAATTCAAGAATCTTTACTGGAGTACTGCAAACTTGATACTTTGGCCATGGTAAAAATATTTAAGCACCTACTAGATCTCTAACTTTGCCCAGGAAAATGCTACAGAGTTTTCTGCTCATTTGATACTAAGACGGTCTAACTAGCACTTTTTGGCAAGAGCCAAGCTATTATTGCAAAAATAATAGCAATAATGAGAGCTACAAAAATGCCCGGTATGTTATCAATTAATGCTGGATATGAAGTTTCCGTGAGAGCCAGTGTAGATTTTCCCCCGAGTATGTTATCAAGAAGGCCAATTGATTTTATATTAGAAAAAACTAGCATGTATATCAATGCCCCCACCAGACCTCCAAAAATAAAAAAGAGTGCGTCTTTTCGACCATCCCCTAATGCGGCTACACCAGTTCCGGGACAGTATCCAGCTATCGCCCATCCGAAACCAAGGATCAATCCACCAACAATAACCCCCCAATAACTTGTTTTCACTGAAAGGTGTGAAGATTCAATTATTCCAAAAGTCATACCAATAAAAAGAAGTGCACTTGCCACAGCTATACCGAATAATATGGCCTTCATTAAATGGAAGTCTTTCAACCGAAGCATATCAATTATTCTCTGTGGGTTAGAGGCTCCGACTCTGTGTATTACAAATCCAAAAAGTGTTCCTATGATTATGGCTAGTATTATTTGCATTCTTTCTCTCCTTACTTTCTACCGTAAATGATAATTGCAGTTGGCACTGCTATGGCAAAGGCTGCGGTTGCAAACAGATAGCCGCTTACTGATGTTTGCATCATTCCACTCATCATATGTCCACTAGTGCATCCTCCGGCTAATCTAGCCCCAAACAGAATTAGAATTCCTCCTAAAAAGGTAACTATATAACGTTTCGATGAAGCATCACCAAATCGGTTTCGCCAAATTTTAGGAGCTATGCGATCTTTTGCTGAAGCGTCAGGCCCCTTTGTCAGTGCTGAGAGGAAGGCTCCTAATATGATGCACAACACGAAGATAAAACTATAGTTAATAGGACTTGCTACATTCTTTGCATATTTCCCACCGCCTTTATTAAGGTAAGGATTTGTGCTTGAGTAACCAGATTTTGCTTCTGGGTCTTTCTCGATTAAGTCTGCCGATATCTCGTTCCAAACTACGCCGTCGAATATTACAAACTGTGTAGATACACCTATAGGTTTTACAATCCAAACTGCTATTAAAAATATGAGTCCAAGTGCTAGTCCACCCCAAAACCAATTTAGTTGTCCAGTCATGTGTAATTACCTCCTTTAAGTGTAATGTATCTGTACGTCATTCCTTAATACCGAGTTTCAATAGTTGTTTGGCTATATCACTATTCTTCGAATTAAGATCCCAGAACTTTATCAGATAATTCTTCTCAGATTCGAAATTGCGATTTAATCTCTCTTCTATAGCTTCGGCCTCTTTTGTATCCATTTCCAAAGTAGTATTAATAAAAGAAAGAGTTCGGGAGTGGTATAAAGGTATAAGGGCTTGTAAGAGTTGATCTCTCTGAATTTCTCCTGCATTAAAGGCAATAGCAAAATCGAATACAATTCTCGCCCATAGTGAACTATCAAAATAAAAGTCTTCCTTATTAAGATCTTTTAACTTCTTAATTGCATTCATATTTACAGGATCTAGTACATTTTGCCAAATATCAGAGTATAGTTTGAAGCTATCAATAAATGATTGATAGAGTGATTCATTATCAACTATAACTTCAGGGTAGTTTTCTTTATGGCCAAGACCGAAACCGTAGATCACACTAGGTCTGGATTCAAACACATCCTTCCATAAATATTCAAAAGCAATCATTAGTTGAAAGCAAGTTCCAACTACTTGAGAGAACATACTGCCCAAACCAGCTGGGTCTTTAGTTCTATGAGCTTTAGAGGTTCCAAGAAACGTTTGGCATACTTTAAAGTTTCTGCATATAGCAATTGTTGTCATCCAAATGTCGATTCCAAAATGGTAGACCTCATCTGTCCAGGTCTGTTCAACAAGGAAGGAACGAGCCAATTTCCCCGAAATACCGAAATCTCCTGCTATAGGTTGCCTAACCCGAAGTCCATATAAGGTACGAAGCAGAGGGTAGGCAATATTGTTTGTTATCGTACCGTCATACTTATGCCTTGAGTATATAGGTACCACAAAATCATAACCATCAAAGATAGGCTCTAGAAAGCTTTCAATCCACTCTGGAGTAATACTAGTAAGATCCGCATCAATCATAATTACAGCTTTAGCCCTGAGTTCAGCGGCAATTTTAAGCAGGTTATTTATGTTATAACCTTTTCCTTTTATATTCTCTGGAGTAGAGACATATATCTTGGGTACTTCAGTTTTGGTATTAAGAAAAGCTTCTCTTGTTCCATCTTTCGAGTTGTTATCAACATTAATTATTACAGAAGTTTTGTCAGAGAAGTATTGCGTGAGACCTAAACTTGCCTGAAGTGTAGGGATAGCTATTGTTTTTGCTTCGTTATATGAAGGAATGCCGATTACTATTTCCGCAGAACTTATATTATGCGGGTTATCTATATAGGATATCAATCAACTAGACTCCTTTTTTTATTGCATATTGTCCGCCATATGTCCATAATAAAGAGCGCAATTGCCCAATTTAACTAAACAACTCAAGGTGTAATAGCCAGAACACTGCAATTAGACTCCCTAATAACAGTTTCGGTTACACTGCCAAGAAATACTCTATTAGAACCTTTCCTGCCATGAGTATTGATGACAATGAGATCAATACTATTATCATAGGCATAATTTGATATAGATATTCCAGGGTTAAAACTATATAGAACCTGAGTTTGAATATTTAGGCTCTCAATTTTCTTATTTATAAGATAAGAGTCCTCTTGTATTTTTTTAACCCTTCTAATTAGCTCTCCTGATGAGTGATCAACTATCCTATCAACAAGATCTGACGGGATATCATAGATATGAGTATCTATCCAGAACACATATACAACGATTAATGCAGCTTTTAACTTTAGGGCTAATTCTAGACCTGACTTAAGTGCTGAGTCTGTTTTTTCAGTAATATCCAATGCTACTAAAATACTACTTATCCGCTCTTCGATATTCGGACTTTTCTCTTTGTATGCCAATACAGGGATATTAGAATCTCTTAATACTTTGATTGTTTGACTACCCAACATTATTTTCTTATTGTATTGATGCCCCCGTTTTCCCATTACTACCAAATCCGCATTCTCCCGATATGCCACATGCAAGATTGCTTCAGCAACTCCTCCCCTAACTATGCTGCCATTAAAATTAATACCTTCAGTGTTTAAATTCTCAGTAAGCGAACTGAATTTATCTTCAAAGTCTTTCTCGGTTTTTTCGACTATCTCCATAAGTTCTTCCTTGTAGGTTGGATAAGAGAACATAATAGGGAAATGTATCTCACTAACAAATAAACCGTGAATCTTAGAGCCGAATTGCTTAGCTAAATACTTGGCCATACCTAGTGCTTGTTCTGATTCAGTCGAATTGTCAGAAGCCCACAATATTTTTCTAATGTTCATTTTCATCACCAATCATTTTCAGAGTTGCTTTATGTGGCGTAAGAGTAATAACCGGCACTGAGGACTCCTGAATAACATTCAATGCTATACTGCCAAGGAATTCTTCTCTAAAAACGGTTCCACCATAAGTCATTATTACAATTAAATCAATATCATTTGCCCTTGCCAATTCTGTTATTCCAACCCAAGCATTTCTTCCAGCTTCTACATATATCCGGATATTGCTTGTCGCATTAGCTTCTCTCAGCAGATGTCTCAATTCCATTTTAGTATTAGATTTTATTTTTTCCATTAAAGAATCCGGGAATTCGTGTCCACCTGTTTCTACAATGTTAGCTACTTGCAATTCCGCATTGAAAATCTCTGATAGTTTAAGTGCATAATCAAAATTTGCTGTTAGGCCGTGTGATAAGACTACAGGAACCAATATCTTTTTAATTGCTGTCTTCATATCATTTTTTCTTGCAGTCAGAATTGGTATCTTGCAATTTCTTAAAACTTTTAGCACAGTTCCGCCCATGGTGAATTTATCAACCGATCTACCTCTTCCCAGAGTAATCAGATCAACCTTCTCTGACTCAGCGACTGTAATTATTTCCTTTGAAGCGATGCCCTTAGTAATCTTGTATGAAAAATGCAGTTTATGTTGCGTTAGTTTTTTCTTTATTTCTTCTAAGTTTTTCCTTTCTTTTAGTTCAATTGTTGCTTTGAAGCTGTTTTCCAACTTTTTCCTTTCCTCGGGGGAAAATGTATCAAAAAATTGGTAATCTCCGGGTAATACTGAGAGACCGAGAATATCAGCTTTAGAGTTTATTGCTAACAGCTCAGCGCATTTAAGTGCTTCAACTGAATCTTCAGACCCATCTGTAGCCCATAGTATTTTTTTTATCATTTATATAATCTCACATCAAAAGAATGGTTGTTTGAATTCCTTGCTGTCATATTTAGACTCAACTCTTTGACTAACCAATCTGAGACATCGATAATTACCACGGGTGCATAAGTTGAAGTTACTATGATTTCATTTTGCCTAGACATTTACCCCCCCCCCAGTTGTTGATTGTAAATAACTATATAATAGTCAGTAATCATGATCACTATCTTCCTCGGACTTGTTTGAAGGGTCACTTAGAACACTATTATCTCCTCGTATTTCCGGGTGGTTTATTTTCCCTCCCTGGTTTGCAGTCCAGGCAATGAGTCCTCCACCAACTATTAGACCCAAAAGGGTTAATATGGTTAGCGCATTTCCCAGCTTCTTGTAATACCGTCGAGCAACCAAGGTTAGGAGTGCAAAAACTCCGACTACTTCAATAAAGATGAAAGCTATTTGGGCTGATTCTTCATGAGCTTCAATTAATTGTTCCGATATTCCCGGTAAACCTTCAACCATATCTTCCGCAGCTTCTCCAGTCAGATAGGCAGGTATAGCCCACAAAGCAACAAGGATCACAAAAATTAACGAGATATTGATAAGTTCGTTACTTTTTCGGAACAAAGCGATAATTAGCAATAATATTACAAAGCCGATCCCGACTAGTGGTATGTGGTTTAACACCAAATGTAAATGTGCGGGATTCACTTTTTTCTCCTAAAAATCTTTATTTTTTCACCAGAAATTTCCATATTAGTATGCCAAGTATTTTTCAGATGCACCTTCCTCCTTAGATTTATACTAAGAGAGACTAGGCTTACTTGCATCTGAACGTATTTCCGGGTGACTTATCTCCCCACCTAGGTTTGCTGCACGAACCATTAATCCACCTGCAATAATAAGACCTAGAAAAGTTATGATAACAAGCATCTTCACGCCCTTCTTATAATATCTTTTTGCAGCTAACGTTATTAGTGCGAGGATTCCTACTACTTCTGCAAAAATGAAAGCTAAGTCAGCTGCATAGTCATGATTGAGAACTAATTCTTCTGAGAAACCTGGTTTGCCTTTAACGAATTCTTCTGCCGATTCCCCCGTTTGATGGACAACGATAGTAAACAGACTAACAAAAATCACGAAGATAAGTGAGACATTGATAAGGTCACCGCTCTTTATAGCTAAACCTACAATAAAAAGCAGAATCACAAATCCGATCCCAACAATCGGAACATGACTCACTATCAAATGTAGATATGCTGGATTCATACCTATTCCAAAAAACTCAATTTATATTTGATCTCTTACCTCTGTAAAATTATAAAATAAAGCAATTTCATTTAAGGTGTTATTGCAACCTTAATGACCCCATCTGTTTGAGATGAAAACAGTTTGTAAGCTTCTTCAATATCATCCAGAGAGAAACGGTGCGTGATCATTTGTTTAAGATCAACCCTTTCATTCTTTACGAGATCCATAAGCCTTCTCATTCTTTCTTTTCCGCCGGGGCATAAAGTGGAAACAATTCTCTTATCTGCCAATCCAAAGCCAAATTCCTGATTTGGCACTCCTAAATTGTGGAGTTCGGTTGGATATACCCCTAAGCTTGAAATTGTTCCTCCTACCACAGTAGATTTGACGCAGTTCTCAAAAGTCTCTTGAAGACCGATGGCCTCAATCGCAACATCTACACCTCTACCATTAGTTATATTCAGAATCTCTTTTGTAGGATCTACTTTTTTATAATCAAGAACTATGTCAGCTCCCATTTTCTTGGACATTGCTACTCTTTCAGGGACAGTATCAACACCTATTATCAAAGACGCTCCTTTGAGTTTTGCTCCTGCAGTTGCACTTAGCCCAATGGGTCCCTGGCCAAATACGGCAACAATATCTCCTACCTTAATATCAGCACTTTCTGCTCCGGAAAGCCCTGTGGAAAAGATATCGGTTGTGAATAGTACGTCTTCGTCTGAAAGCTCGTCCGGAATTTTTGCCAGATTAGCCATAGCGTTGGGAATCTTGACGTAATCAGCCTGGCAACCGTCAATGGTATTACCCATTTTCCAGCCTCCCAAGAATCCTCCGCACTGTGCCCAGTGAGCGGATAGGCAGTATCCACATTGGCCACAAGGTGTAATAGCATTCACAGCTACGCGCTCACCTTTTTTATATCCTTCAACCCCATCACCTATTTCGTGAATAACCCCAACCGGTTCATGTCCGATAATCTGACCATGCTCTACCGGATACTCTCCTCTCATTATGTGTATGTCAGTACCGCATATGGTAGTAAGTGTTACTCTAATCACAGCCTCACCCGGACCTGCTTTAGGAATCGGACGATCTTCGAGGCCTATTTTATTCACATCTTTTAATATGTTAGCTCTCATCATTCTAAATCACCCCCTAACATTATTTATACTTCAGTTATACCACATTTATATCACAAATAACTGCAATTCTTATGCCAGAGGCTTAACCTGTCCTAATTAGAGACTAATTCTGTTTTTCGATAGATTGAAGTGAGATAGGAAGTTCTAATCACTGTCAGATTTTACTGCATCTGACATATTCTCTAGATCTGCAATAAACAATATGAGTTGTTAAATCAGTAGATGATTACTTCTTTATTCGATCAGCTGTAATCTGGTTTACACATGAGCCGCCTTTTTCAAAATCCCCCCCCTCTCCAAAAAAAATTGGCTATAATCTTGATGGTTTCTATATTACTCCATCATTAAAGTTCCTTTTCACCGATCATTTCCCTAGTTTCAAAGGTCCTTTTAGTACCATAAAACTCATTAGATCAAGAAAGAAAAGGTTTAGTGGCATTGTACTTGCCTTATATCTAATTAAAGGGTTTGTAGCAAGCGTTTCATATTCTATATTAAGATAGGGCTACAGGGAGGTGAGAGAAAATGAGACAAATATTAGTTGGCGGGATGTTTATAGTATGTCTATCGTTTATCTTGGCACTACCTTATACATCGCGTGCTCAGAAAGTCCATGGCGTTAAGCTTACAAAGAGTCAAGTAAAAGTGGAGAAAGAAAAGCCAAATGAGTTTACGGCTTATCTGCTCTCAGAGAGCGGGAGCGGTGGGATTCTTGTGACACCAGCTGAAAACCCTAGTTTTGGGAGTATTCTGTCCCTATATGCCATGGAAAAAAAGGAACTACCAGACATAGGCTACCCAGGGGGCGTAAAATCAGGGATAGAACTCAGGGTAATCTTTGAGGATGACATATCTAATCTTCCGGATGACGCCTGGATCACGTTTAATATTTACCAGGCCGGCGCTATAGGAATATGTCCTTATAACAAAAGTTCCGTAATTTGTGAGCCCGGAAAGTAATCTATCAAAAATCAATGAGTGCTAGGCAAATTATACAAATATAAGGAGGCAACATATGGATCTTGAAAACCGAATTAATAAACTGTTGAAATACAAAAATGATAAGCACCCTATTACTTCTCTTTATCTTAAACTAGCTCCCAGTGATAGAGTAAATTATAAATATAAAACAGAGCTAAAAGATCTCATTAAAAACTTGAGACATGACCTGAATGAGAGAACTTTTACCGAAGCTGCTATAGAATCCATAGAGCGAGATATAAAGAAAATTACCAATCTTGTAGATGACAACAATAAGCTCTCAGAATGTAGAGGAATTTGCGTTCTATCAAGCAGCAAAAACAAATTATGGAAAGTTTTCAAACTTCCGTTGGTTTACCGTAATCAACTTGTAATTGATAGATCTCCACTTTTAGGACAGCTTATTAAAATTAACCATGATTATAGGAATATTGTCACAATACTTATCGACAGAAAAAAAGCCAGAATTTTTAGGCAGGATCCTGACGGGGCTCATGAAATACTCGATTTTTTCTATCCAGAGGTATCCAGAACGAAGAAATTCAAGTCAACCGAAGGCAAATTCAAGCAAAAATTGTCACCCACAAGCGGTACCGGGAATCTAGTTCAGGGTTATGGTGAACATGGCTTTCATAGAACAATTGAAAATGAAATACATCAACACTACAAATACATAGCTGATAAAGTCTTTGCCTATTTCAATGAGAACAAATTCGACGTGCTTCTGCTAGGGGGTACTGATAAGAATGTTTCTGAATTCTCTCATCACTTACATTCTTACCTCAGGGATAGACTGGCTGGAACTATTATAGCAGACGTCAACAAAATCAAGCCTTACCAAGTTAGCGAAGTAACCCTTGATGCTTTAGAAATATCAAAATCCGACAAAGAAAAGAGGCTTTTAGTTGAATTTGAAAATAAACTCGGCTCAAGATATGCGGTAAACGGGATCAAACCCACTTTAAAGGCACTTGCCAGAGGACAAGTAAAAATACTCCTTGTTAAGGAGGGGTTTAGCTCCCCCGGTTTTATTTGCCCTGAATCTGGAATCTTGTCAGTAGAAAAGAAAAAGCGTCTCTGTCCAGAAGATATTGAGCCTATAGCAGTTGTAGATGTAGTAGATGATGCTATTGAAGAAACTTCTAGACAAAAAGCAGAGATTGAAATTTTATCTAACAAAAAAACCTCTAAAAAAATAGACGGAATATGTGCTATTTTGAGATTTAAGCTATAGAATTGGGTAATGAAATTAGCTTTATATATCTAAATATACTACAAAATCACTATTATGAAACGAAGAGGCTCCATTCCATTAACGGTTCTTGAAGACAATACTCTAAAGAAAGAACTAAATGGTTACGACGAATATGCAACTAGAGTCCGTCACCGCATGATGTCCGGTTATCAGGACATTTGGGAAAGTAAGCAGGCGTGCAAAGAGCTCGTCCTGAATAACCTCGTTTGATAAATCTTCGAAAAAGAGCTCTTCTTCCTCATAAACATCAAGTCCGGGATAACTTATCTTTCCCGATATTATGGACCTATTATAGGGATCAGGGCATCAATAAAAGACCTTTTTCTGTATAATATGCAGTTAGGAAGAAAGATACCAAATGATATTCAATACCAACAATAAAAATTCTATTCACAGAAAGAGAAATAAAGCGCTTGAGATTGAAATTCTATTAATGAAGACAATGCGCGCTATTTTCCTAATTATAAATCAATCTCAGTAGTTAGGACTGGGCAGCAGCAATACTCTTTCGAAAACGATACAAAGCTGCTGTGAAGAACATAGCACCTATAAAAAAGACCTTGGCAAAATCACGCCAGACTATATCTATTCCCGCATCACGGAATAGAACCGCCTGCGCGAAGCTTACAAAATGTGTTGTGGGTGAGAACTGCATTATGTGCCTAATCAGAGCCGGCATATTATCCATCGGGGTGTAAACTCCTGAGAGCATCATCATTACCAGAAAAACGCTAATAGCCAGAAGACCAAACTGAGGCATTGTGCGCGCTATAGTCGCTAAAAATATCCCAAGAGATGTAACAGAGAAAAGAAACACTATTGAACCGATTGTGAATAAAAGTATCGATCCGGAAATAGGGACTTCAAGAAGCCCTTGTACAATTAAATATAATGAAATTGTTGCTGTGACTACTATTACAAGCCCGTTCGCCCATACCTTTGCAAACATTATATCAAAAGGTCTTAGAGGCATAGCGAGTAGGTGTTCTATTGTGCCGTGCTCTCGCTCTCTTATCACAGCAGCGCCGGCAAGTATTATTGCAAGCATTGTAAGATTGTTTACAATCTCCATCACGCTTTGAAACCACTTGGCTTCGAGGTTGGGATTGAATTTTGCCCTTATTACAATATCAACCGGCAGCCCCTGATCGCTGGCATTTAGAAACTCTCTGAGTTCATCGGCAATTATTGTTTGGATATATAGTGCGCCTCTGCCGGCAATACTCATAGCTGTTGCGTCTACGTTTATCTGTATATCAGGCCGGTGACCGGACAGCACATTCTCCTGGAAGTCAGGCGGTATGTCTATAACGAAACTGTACAGTCCTCCATCCATAGCCTGATCAATCTCGCTTATAGTAAGCATAACAGGTGGTTTGAAATAAGGCTCAAGCAGCGCGTCGTGAATTCGGGTTGACAGAATGGAGCGATCCTCATCAACTATTGCGATAGAGGAATTATAAACATCAGTAGCGGCATTATTGGATGCCTCGTAGACTCCGAAAGTTAGGGAATAGAAGATTAAAAAAACCAGGAAAAGGTCGTAGCGCAAGCTGAATAGCTCCTTTATACCCAGTCTGTATATGTTCTCTAATCGCTGTTTCATTCTTAGCTCTCCTGAGTTTTCAACAGCGCTAAGCCTAAAATGAGATATGCGACTATTATCGCAAATAGGGCTAAGTAGTTTATGATCAAATCTCCGAAGTTGAGCGCTTTGGTGAAAGTTCCCACACTAATCGTCTGAAAATATCCGTATGGGAAGATCATCCCAATGGTCTTTGCGGAACCGGATAGGGATGATATAGGGCTCAAATAGCCTGAGAAGTTAATAGCAGGAGTCACTGTAATAATAGCTGTTGCGAATATTGCTGCAATTTGAGTTTTAACCAAAGTTGAAACCATAATTCCAAAGCCCGTAGTCGCAACAACATAAAAGAGCGCGCCGAGAGTTAATGCAATGAAGCTTCCCTTGATCGGAACTTCAAAAAGGTAAACAGCTAAAATCGCAAGAGTAGCAAAGTTCAGCATCGCGACCGCTGCATATGGTGCCTGCTTACCCAGCAAAAATTCCAGCTTTGTCACAGGAGTAGCATAAAAATTGGTTATCGAGCCCAGTTCTTTTTCCCGGACTACTCCGAGAGAGGTCATCATAGCAGGTATGAAGACCAGAAGCATCATAATTACTCCAGGTACCATCGCGTATACGCTTTTAAAATCCTGATTATAACGAAACCGTGTTTCAATATTGGCAGCTAGTAACGGAAGCCGCTGTCCTGAATTTTCAAGGACATACTTTTCCAAATACTCCAGCTGCACTCCCAGCACGTAACCGCGAGCCGTTTCAGCTCTGAAAGGCATAGCGCCATCCAGCCAAATTCCAATCGTAGGTTTCGATCCCCTCTTTAAGTCTCTTCCATAATTCGGCGGTATTTCGAGCGCGAGCTTTAACTCTCCACTTTTAAGCCTCTTCTCTAATTCTTCATAACTGTATAGCGGTGGTCTTTCCTCGAAGTAACGTGACCCTGAATAGTTTTCAAGGTAGCGCCTACTTTCAGGGGTCTGATCGCGGTCTAATGCAGAGTAGGCTAGATTCTCTACGTCAAAAGTTATTCCATATCCAAATACTATCATTAATAAGATTGGTCCAAAAAGAGCAAAAGACAGGCGGATGGGGTCACGTTTGAGTTCCATTAATTCACGACGCGCATATGCCCACATGCGACGTAAGCTGAAATCGATATCCCCGGCTTTGCTTTCATGTTTCTCCCGGGACGAACTATTTACTTGCTGAAGACTTTCAGGCTCTACCACATTGTTTATATTTTTCTCAGCATCTTCAAGATAGGAGATAAAAGCTTCTTCCAGATCTTGTGCCCCTCTTTCCTGAACCAAAGAAGTCGGACTACCCTGTGCAAGTACTTTGCCCGCATGCATTAACGATATTCGGTCGCAACGTTCCCCTTCGTTCATAAAATGAGTGGAGATGAAGATCGTTACCCCCTCACCTCTCGAAAGCTCAATCAAGAGCTGCCAGAAATTGTCTCTCGCAATGGGATCAACTCCGGAAGTAGGTTCATCCAGAATTAACATGGGGGGCTCGTGGATTACCGCCACTGCTAGCGATAACCTTTGACGAATGCCTAGTGGGAGCTCCTTGGTCAGTTCATTTTCAAAGTTCTCAAGACCAAAACGCTTTAGCATTTCCGAGATACGCTCCGGTATTGTATTCTTGCTCAGGTGAAAGAGCCTGGCGTGAAGGTCAAGATTTTGTCTTACTGTTAGCTCACTATAAAGAGAAAAGGACTGGGACATGTAACCTACACGTTTTCTTACCTCAATATCCCTTGCATCAACACGCCTTCCAAAGAGAAACGCCTCCCCTTGGGAAGCGGGAAGCAACCCCGTTAACATCTTCATCGTGGTTGTTTTTCCGCAGCCGTTTGATCCCAAAAAACCAAAAATTTCCCCCTGCTCAATCTTAAAGCTAACGTTATCAACAGCTATAAAATCCCCGAAGCGTTTGGTAAGTCCATTCGCCTCAATAGCAGTATTGCCATCCGGGGACTCACGGGGAGGGATGCTTAATTTATGGTAACTAAGCCGCTCATCCTCAGGTAAGAAACTAATAAATGCTTCTTCAAGACTTTCCACGCGTTTTTGGGATTTAATTTTTTCAGGACTACCTGTTGCAAGAACAACTCCGCTATTAATGGCAACTAACCAATCAAAGCCCTCTGCCTCTTCCATATAAGCAGTTGCGATTAAAACACTCATGCCTTCGCGCCGGGAGCGGATGCGCTCAATGAGCTCCCAAAACTGACGCCTGGAGAGTGGGTCGACACCTGTAGTCGGCTCATCGAGGATAAGAAGATCGGGGTCATGAATTAGGGCACAACAAAGACCGAGTTTTTGCTTCATACCGCCTGATAGTTTTCCTGCAGAGCGGTCCGAAAACGGTGCAAGCCCAGTACTAGTGAGGAGTTCTTTAATTCTCCATTCCCGCTCTTTTTGAGATTGTCCAAACAGGCGGCCGAAAAAGTCTACATTCTCAAATACAGAGAGCGTAGGGTATAGATTTTTTCCAAGCCCTTGAGGCATATAGGCTATGCGGGGGCAAATAGAGCTTCGGTTAGAGGCTATGGAAATATCACGTCCGAGGACTTCAACCTTACCTTTTTGTATCTTGCGAACTCCAGATATTAAAGCCAGCAGGGTAGACTTTCCTACACCATCAGGACCGATAAGGCCTGCCATACATCCTGAGGGTATATCTAAATTTACGTTATCTAGGGCTTTGGTTTTACCATAAATTTGGTTGACATTCACCAGTCTTGCAATTATATCCGGATTTTTATCTTGATAGTTCATCAGGTAACTCAGGAATATTGTTAAGAAACTCAGGCCACGAAACATCTGGATCAAGACGTATATAGGCGACCCCAGGAACTCCGATTTTTACTATAGGCTCATACTCATTTAGAATTTCAGGCACAATACGGACCTTGACCCTAAAAACCAGTTTCTGTCGTTCATTAAGTGTTTCAACCTCTTTAGGTGTGAACTGGGCTTTTGATGATATAAAGTAAACCTTAGCCGGTATAGCAAACTCGGGTGCCGCATCAAAAACAATCCTCGTCAGAGCTCCAATAGCTAATCTGCCAGCATCCTTTGAAGAAAGAAACACTGTCATGTAAACATCTGAAAGGTTAATTATAGTCATAATCTTTCCACCAGCGGGAAGTACCTCTCCGGGCTCCGCTAGCCGGTACTGAACCCGCCCGCTTATGGGAGATTTAAGAACACTGTCGTTAATATCGCTCTTTATGCGGTCGGTGTGAGCTATAGCCGCCTCTATAGCTGCTTGTGCGTTTGCAACATTTGCTTCAGCTGCAGCACATCTAGATTCAGATACATCGTATGTTGCTGTCTGCTTGTCGAGTTCCTGTAAAGAAATTATTCCTTTTTCATAGAGTTTGTTAGACCTTGATAAATTCTTTCTTGCCAGATCACACTCACTCTTTCGTTGCGCAACTATTGCTACTGCGTTGTTGCGCTGTTTTTCTGCACTTACTACAATCGCTTGGGACTCAGCGAGCTGAGCTTCGAGAGATGATGTATCCATACGGGCTACGATCTGACCTGCTTGGATCTTGTCGCCTTCATCAAAAAGGATTTCTTTTACACGACCATGGAATTTTGTAGCTATATTAACCTCGTTCGCTTCCAAACGACCGTTACCTATAGCAAACCCCTCAAGGGGCACAGGACGATAGTTAAACCACCACAGAGCAAATCCTATGGCTATAATAATTGTTCCAAATATAAGTAGTATTTTTCTATTTTTACTTGTAAACATTTTTATGTTTCCACACCTATGAAATCTAATAATAACACACACTGAATTTCTTTTGACCTATGATACAAATGCAACTGGTTGCAATTGCTATGCCAGCGTATTTCTTAATATCTGATTCTATTTTATGTGCTTCACACGTCAATCGTCTCATTTTCAGTCACTATAATCAACTAAGATTTCTGTTTAATATTTCATTTAAGATAATATCTATATTTTCTAAAACAGGTTTCGTACTATCAATTGTTATTAAACTATGTTTACTAATTTCAAGAGGTTCTTCAAAATCTGCAATAAATCTATCCAATATATCTAATCTGCCATCAGAAATAGTTTTTTCTTGCTTTTCTCTTGTTGTGAGTCTTTGTTCTATAACATTTGTAGGTGCTTGTGTTTTTATAAAACACAAGGGTATACCTAAGCGTTCAGTTAGCTCACTGATAGACTTTCTCCACTTTATCTTCGAAAAACTAGCGTCAATAATCACGGATTTGCCATTATTTATATGAGCTTCAGTGTTATTAAATATTTCCTCATAGGTTTTTTTGGTATCATTCTTTGAGTAAATTCCGGTATCATAATCTTCATATTTTCGCTCAAACTCGGATATTCCCGAGTTTCTTTTCCTCATAATATCTGAGGAAATAATATCAAACGACAACTCTTCAGAAAGCACGTTAGCGATTGTAGATTTTCCGGTGCCTATGAGACCAAATGTAACAACTATAACGGGTCTTGAGCCGAACAAAGCATATTTCAATGCTAGCTTAAAAAATAAATCAGCACTTTTTCGCGCAAGCTCTCTTTCATTCTCTGGGACTTCTAACTCAAGAGCTTTAATAGTTTCTACCTTTCCTCTTACAAATGCTCTGTAGCATTTATAAAAATCAAGTACATCATAAATAGAATCATCCATCATTATCTTGGAGATTTCAGAGACTAAAAACATTGAAAATTTGCTGTAACCGTTTGCGTCAAGATCCATTGATAGAAAAGCTATATCTGAGGCAATATCTATATATCTGAACTTTTCATTAAACTCTATACAGTCGTATATGCATATATCTTCTGAGAATAAATTAATATGCTCAAGGCGTAGATCTCCATGACAATCTCTTATCCAGCCGGCTTCCATTCTTTTTCTAAAAAAACCGGATTTATTTTGGAAGATATAATCGTTATAGAGCTCAATAATCCTATAAGCGCTGGGAGTCATTGTCTCGCCAATAAATTGTTTGGATAGTGCAAAGTTCTCATCAATGATTTCTTTGATTTTCTCAGCATGTCCGTATTGGATAATGTTGTTAGAAGGAATCTGATTATTGTAATAACTTGCCAATTTTTCTGCTATCCTAGAAAAATCGGCTTCGTGGGCCAGGTTTTTGCTGAGGAGATTATGCAGAAAATATTCCTCTGGCAACAAATTCATTTTGACAGCATACTCAACAGTCTGATCTCCAGAACCTAACTTGAGAACCCCATCCTTTATAGATATCTCCTCAATCTCCAAATAGGCACTACAGCAAAGCCTCTTGTTTAGTTCTAACTCTTTTTCGCAATAAAACTTTCTTTTCGCAAGCGTGGAATAATCGAGAAAACCAAAATCAACTGGTTTTTTAATTTTGTAAACGTAAGGTTCTGCGATAAATACATCCGAAGCATGCGTTTGAATGTGTTTAACTTCAGTCGGTGAGTGTGGATATGAGGAAGGACATAGAAGAAACTCGATTAATTTTGATCTCTCTATTCCATTTTGATTTGTCATGAGTACGGATCTCAATTAGATCACTTATATTAGTTCTTACTAACTATCCTAACTGCTTGAATTTTCTTTATAGTGTATTGTAACATTCAAATAAACATTGATACAAAAATTTAGGGAGGGATTATATGTCAGATTATGGTTCTTTATACCTTATAGAAACAAACTATAATTCAGAAAGGGACGCAACAGAAGTCATATTCGGCTATATGCAAAAAGAAAAAAAGTTAGCGGGGAGGATAATGAGCGTCAGAGCAATAGTGAATATTCCCGGATGTGGTGATAATGAGAAGAAGGCCATCGAAAAGGGTTTGGTACAAGCAAGGAAATTATTGGAATCATCTTCTATAGCACCTTATGATGAAGATTGAGATACTTATCACAAAAGTTACTTTTGAGGTAGCGAAATCGGCTTAGGCACAACATGGAAATAAAGCTTAAAACTGTCGTTTTATTTGTATAAGTAATTCTATAAATGGGCCTAATCAAGCACAACATTATTGGTGCAATGATTTATCACAAAAGGAATACTTACCTTCAACACCTTTAGATAACAAAAAATGACAATTATTGTCATAAAATTGTCATAAATTATTTTTGATGAATATACAAGAGCACAGAACAAACAGAACCCATTGACATTATTAAGTTATTGGTAGCGGGGGCAGGATTTGAACCTGCGACCTTCGGGTTATGAGCCCGACGAGCTACCAAGCTGCTCCACCCCGCGTCAGATTGAGGGCTATATGGTATGACAAGATCATGGTGCTGTCAAGTTTTATATATTAGTTACAATAGTTTAATAAATATTATTGACAAGTAGTCTCAATAAATATAGATTAAATTAGCAATAAGAGAATCTTTAGGAGGAGTACAATAATCATGAAAAAGTTAAATGCACTATTCTTAGTTCTTGCAGTAATAATGTCGGCTTCATTCTTAGTAGGATGCGAAAATAAGGCAAAGAATGACGAGTTTGAGACTACAAAATCGAGCCTTGAGCAAACTCAGGAAGAGCTTGACAAAATCAAACAGAACAGCGAAGCATTAGACAAATACATTGCTAACCTTAAATCAAATATTAACGATCTTAAGATTGAAAATCAGAAGTTGATAGCAGAATCCAAGAGATTAGAGGCTGAAATCATCGACCTTAACCTAGAAATGGGCAAAATCCCTGATTCTGATGCGGACAAGGATCTATCTTCAGACGATGCACCTAAGAAAACTGATCCATCTGAGAAAGATACAAGCACTGAAGATTCAAATAGTTCTGAAACAAATAACTCAGAGCACGAAGTCTAATAACCCAGGGTTACGTTAAGCTAAAACTTTAATACCCAAAATTCTATCTAATCTAAAGGTACATCTTTCTTTCCTAAGGTGACAATATGCATGTATATAAGTGTTTGCTTTACTTGCGCTTATATCGAAGGGTTCGATAACTCGGGTAGATGTCTCTTCTTTATATGCCGAAAGGTACTTGATTTCAAGTTTGCTCTTTTCTCTCAAAGCTTTCTCTATTTCTGTCGGCAATACTAGTTCATTTGAAGTCTTTAGCTCCACTGACTTTCCTTGGAGTTTAAGAACATCTTTTAGTCTTTTTAACCTAATCCCTCTCCTCTCTAAATCTTTTAAAAAGTACTCGAATATATCCTTGGTAGTAGTGACATCTGCCAGTGCACGATGCTGTTTATCAATCGGAAGCCCAATATACCTGGCAATATCCCCGAGACTATTACTTGGAAAGGTGTAATATCTCCTAGCTATACCTAAAGTATCAATGACATTATTTTCAGGTAGTGATAGGTTTAAATTTCTAAGCTCTGATCTTAAAAATTCTAGATCAAATCTAGCGTTATGAGCAACAATGACTGTATCAGTTAGGAAATCAAGAAGATCATTTGCGATGTCTCTAAATAGAGGTGCTCGATTGGCCATTGTCTGAGTAATACCATGAATCGAGACTGCTCTTTCGGGAATGTTTCGCCCAGGGTTGATAAGGGTCACAAACTCATCTGCGATCTCTCCGCCAACAGTCTTAATAACTGCAATCTCACAGATTTTATCGCCCGAGTTTGGGTCGAGCCCGGTTGTTTCCACATCTAAAAACGCGAAATATGCTTCAGAGGGATTTTGTGCTGACACCACTAGCTCCTATAGGGCTATGAGATAATTATCAAAGTTTAATGGAATTAGTTCCCTTTGCAAAATTTTTTTAAATATAGCTACTAGGCTGGGGTTAATTCCTCTAAAATCTTATTCCCGCCTTCTAACAACATCATATCGGCAAGCTGCTCTCCAAGTTGCTGAGCTTCCTCAATCGAGCCACTGATATCTTTTTTTAGAAGCACTTTCCCATCCGGAGAAGAGATGATTCCGCTTAGACTAATCAAATTGTCGTTTAATCTTGCGTTACAACCTACAGGCACATTACAATCACCACCGAGTCTATATAGAAAGGCTCTTTCTGATATTGCAGCGATTTGGGTTTGGGTGTGATTAATTGCTCTAAGAATATCGGTGGTTTCTTGATCATCTGCGCGGGACTCTATAGCAACAATCCCCTGCCCCGGAGCCGGAAGCATAATGTCTGCAGATATTACTTCTGTTATCTCCTCACCAAGCCCCATCCTCTCTAGACCTGCAACAGCCAATACTATTGCGTCAAACTCACCACTTTCTTTTAACTTTCTTATCCTTGTATCTACATTACCTCTAATTGATAATATTTGAAGATTTGGAAAATGATGAAGGATTTGCGCCCCTCTTCTTAAACTCCCAGTACCTATCCTGGTGCCCTCGGGAAGCTCTGCTAGGGGTAAGCCAATATTTGATACTAATGCATCTCTAGGATCATGCCTTTCCGCTACAGCCTTTATAGCCAGTCCTTCAGGGAGTATAGTGGGGACGTCCTTCATACTATGGACAGCAATATCTATATTATCAGACAGCAAAGCTTCTTCAATCTCTTTCACAAATACGCCTTTGCCGCCTATTTCAGACAGTGGAGAGTCTATAACAGAGTCACCTGTGGTCTTTATTATTTGTATTTCTATTTTTAATTCGGGATTACTTGTGGAAAGAAGGTTGCTGACATGATTGGCCTGCCAGAGAGCAAGCTTACTCCCCCTAGTCCCTATCCTGATAGATCGCTTCATCTTCCTCTTCTTCTAGGAGCAAGAGTTCTTTTTCAAGTTCAAAAAGTCTTTTAATTGAATCCACATATAATGCTCCCATAGATGTGGAGGACTCCTTTTTTAGATTTGTAAGTGGGTTGTGGAGTATTTTACCAATGATTCTTGATGCCATGAGTTCAATAGTATCTCTATGTTCTTGTGATATGCCCTCAAGCTTATCAAGAGCTTTTCCAAGCTCGGCATCTTTTATCAATTCAAATCTTTTTTTGAGGTCTATTATCGCAGGTACTGCTTTTAGCCCGCTCAGCCAAGCTTCAAATGATTTCTCAACTTGAAGTATAATTTCTTCTGCTTTATGTAGACTTTCCTTACGTGTTTTTATGTTTTCATCCGACACATTTTTCAAATCATCTATGTCATATAAATATATATCTGAAATATCTTCGATCCTCGGATCTATATCCCTTGGAACCGCTATATCTATTAGAAACATAGGTTCATTGTTCCTAAGCTTGAGCGCTTCTTTAGCATGGCTGGGTTTAATAATAAAATCTTGAGAACCCGTAGCAGCAATTACAATATCAACATCTTTTAAATGATAAAAGACTTCGTCAAACCTTATAGACTTTCCGTTTAGTCTTTCTGATAACTCTAAAGCGTTTTCAAATTTACGGCTAGCAATAAACAGATCATTTATTCCAGCTTTTATTAAGTGCCGAGCCGCAATCTCCGCCATCTCACCTGCTCCGATCAACATGACCGACCTTGTCGATAGGTCATCGAAAATTCTTTTAGCAAGCTCTACAGCTACATAGCTTATAGATACTGCATGTGAACCTATACCGGTTTCAGTCCTAATTCGTTTAGCAACGAAAAAGGACGTATGGAATAGTCTATTTAGAATTACCCCTGTTGTTCCTTGGGCCGCAGCTATTTTATATGATCCCTTTACCTGACCCAATACCTGAGGCTCTCCCACAACCATGGAGTCAATGCTTGAGGCTACATTAAATAAATGCCTAACTGCCATATGGCCAATTGAATAATAAAGATGGGGTGAGAATGTTTCTTCTGCGATACCATGAAATTCAGAAAGGAAGCTCTTAATACTTTCTAGGCATGATTCAACATTCTCTGAAACTGCGTATATCTCTACACGGTTACATGTAGAAAGAATTACGCATTCCTCAATGTGGTTTTTATCCTTTAGCTGGCGAACACCTGACTCAAGGTTATCCTGCGAGAAAGAGAATAACTCTCTAACCTCAATTGGAGCCGTCTTATAGCTAATTCCTAAAACTACTGTTCTAAGCATATATAGTCATTATTCCTTAATCTAATAAGCAATATTATATACTGAGCTAAATAAAAATCACATTGTCGCTTCTTTTCTGTATATCTTACTTTAAATCGCGACCTATAAAGCTTAGGAACTCGCCCCTTGTCCTTTCGTCTTTTTTAAATACTCCACGCATAGAACTTGTAAGCATATTTGCTTCAGATTTCTTAACCCCTCTCATAGCCATACACAAATGATGTGCCTCGACCACAACCGCAACACCCAGTGGGTCAAGCTCTTTTTTAAGGAATTCAGCAATTTGCACAGTCATTCTCTCTTGAACCTGAAGCCGTCTAGAAAATACTTCAACTATCCTTGGGATCTTACTCAGCCCTACAACTTTTCCATTAGGTATATAGGCAATATTACATTTGCCGAAAAAAGGAAGCATGTGGTGCTCACAAAGGCTATAGAACTCTATATCTTTTACAACTACCATCTCATCATACTTGATATGAAAAATCGCATCGTTAATTACCTCTTTTGGATCCATATGATATCCGGCGGTAATTTCCTTATACATCCTCTCCATCCTATCAGGAGTATCTCTAAGCCCTTCCCTTTTAGGATCTTCACCGATTTCAAGCAGTATTTCCTTTATTGCTTTTTTAACGCTCATAAGGGTAGTTACCCTCCTCATAATATTCAAAATAACTTCTTGATGTCTCACTGAGTTTAATGTGAATTAACTTATCAGCAAGATCAGGCTTTAGCTTTCCCCATATATACTTGGCAATATTTTCACCTGTCGGCTGTTCATCAGCAAAATAAGGAACTTCAATATCAAGCCTCTTGTGATCAAGTTCATCAATAACGGGGCCCATAATATTATCAAGTTCTTCAAGGCTATATATCATCCCGGTCTCAGGATCAATATCACCACTCAGCTTTACCTGAATGCAATAATCGTGACCATGACCGTTAGGATTTGAGCATGTATCAAATATCTCAAAATTCTCCTCATCAGACAATTTTTTCAGAAAGAGCCTGTGTCCTGCGGAGAAGCGATAAGTTTTTGTTAGGCTTACGTATTCTTTAATTTTCAATTTCTCCAGTAATCAACATACAGATCCTGTGTTTCATAGAGTCTTACCCTATAAAGAGAACATTTTGGATTATTCTGAAGCTTATCCTCAAGCAAATCCCAAAGCACTCGCGCTATATTTTCGGTAGTCGGAACAAGGTTCTTAAAATGTGGATTATCCTCATTTAAGTGTTTGTGATCAAAATCTGTAAGTACCTGAGCCATTACTGACTTAAGCTCATAAAGGTTGATTATCATCCCGGTTTCAGCATCAACTTCGCCTTCAACAGTAACCTCGAGGTTATAGTTATGCCCATGACCATATGGTCCTGCAGACTTGCCGAAAACTTCTATATTCTTCTCATCACTCCACTCTGAGTTCCAGTAACGGTGTGAAGCAGAGAACTCCATCATCTTTGTTAATAGTTTTTTAAATCCCATAAGCTCAAAAACACCCTTAAAAGCCAATAGGATAGCATAGTTAGCACACTGTACAACTTCCAATATACAGGTGTGTGAGGTAATATTTTATATGAATGGAAAGCTATGACTCACGAAGCAGACTAGCAAATATAGTAAAGGGGCTTAAAAGTCAAAAGAATAAGTACCTACTCCTACAAAGCTCTTCCATAATTGCTATATTCTTTTTCATAATTATTGGATTGGCTTCAGTCCTGTCTTTGATCTCTTCTAACCCTTACTATTATGCGACTCTAAAGATTCTAACTATCTTTGTATTAATACTATTAGTTTTAAGATTTATTATTGCTCCTATATACAGAAAGCCTACTTCAAACAGTTTTTTGACAGAACTGGACAGCTTATCCTCAGGACTCGGGGAAGACACATTAAACGCACTTCAATTAACCGATAATTTAAAAGAATCTGAAACACTCGGCACATCTGAGCAGCTTGCTTACTCTCATATTTCAAAACCACTCTCAGACTTGAGTCCCTTGACCTCACTTCACTCTATCCGCCAAGTAAGCTGAGAAAATATGCTGCTCCACTTATAGGTGGAACCTTATTCGCCCTTTTGGCTATAATTTTCATTCCTGGGCATTTCCCAAGCTACTTCTTCAGCTTTAACATCATACCTACGACAACCGGCCCAAATCTGGAGCTAGCCAATATAGAAATAACGCTTAAATATCCCGGATACACTAAATTAGAGCCTCAAGTAATTAAAGGAGGCTCGGGAGATGTGAAAGCAATTAAGGGAACAGAAGTTCAATTCGAGGCAACCCCCCTAGACTCTTTTGAAAAAGGTTCTTTATTGCTTAATAACGGTGTATCAGTTCCTGTAACAAAAGTAGATGGGAAAATCAGAGCTGGTTTCACAGTACTCAATAGCGGCAGTTTTGTACTCTCTGAAACGTCTAAAGGTTTAACATCAAAATCCTTTAACATAGTTGCAGAAGCAGACAAAGAACCTGAGGTTCAAATTAGCAGCCCTTCTGGAGAAACAATTGAGCTAGGGGCAGAAGAAAACATAGAAATTTTTTATGATGCACAGGACGACTTTAATATTTCAAAACTAGCACTCTCCTGGGAAAATCAAAAAACACAATCTGAATTCCCTATAGCAATAAAAGAAGCTGGGGCAAATAAGATTACCGGCAAGACCACATGGGGACCGAGTGGAATAAATACTGACGATGGCGAAACAATAAAACTCAGGGTACTAGCATACGACAATGACACTATATCAGGACCAAAAGTCGGCGTATCCAATCCAATTACAATAAAACTCAAAGACGCGCGCTCAAAACATAAAGAGTTTCTTAACTACGCCGAGCAGTTGATGGAAGAACTTATAGATATCCTCGGTGATGAAATTAATTTAAAACTTGAAGACAAGGCTCAGAATTTAAAATCCAGCCCTAAAATAGTAGACGCTCAAGAAACACTAAAGAATCAAAAAAAGCTGACACAAAAAATAGCCAACGCTATCAGTACTCTGGATATTACTCTTTCGAGTATGGCTGAAGATGAGTATTCGGATTATACATTTTTTGTCGGTCTAACCAATATGAATCTAAGGCTCAATGACCTTTTAGATCAAAGAAAGTATCTAATCGAGTCTTTTGCAAAATTAGATATTGGAAGATTACAGAATCTTATGAAAAGGGAAATCACAGAATTTGAAGATGACATATTACTTTTAGATTCAATGCTCAAAGGTGATAAGTTAATTGATTCACTTCGCTCAAGTAATGATTTGATCAATGAATATAGCGAACTATCTGAGCTCTTAAATCAATTAAAAGAAGGTGATAATAGCGAGATTGCTAGGCAAATTCAAGATAAACTAAATCAGATTAAAGAACTAATGTCTCAGCTCGCAAAGAAGGTAGACGGACTTAGCGGAGATATTCAAGAAGGGTTTTTAAATCAAGACGCTTTTGAAGCTATGAACATGCAAAAACAACTGGATCAAATCTCAAAACTTGCACAGGAAGGCAACATTGAGCAAGCACTTGAGATGTTGGCAAGCATGTCCCAAAGTCTTCAGAACATGATGGCCTCCCTTGAGAACGGTATGCAATCCTTTGGATCTTCTATGATGGCAAAAGAGATGTCTAAGCTAAATGAACTCGTTTCGCGCATTGAGAATATAGAGAGAGAAGAATCTATGCTTAGAGATAAAACAGGGGAATTAAAACAATCCTTATTGGATAATCCAAATTTAGGTAGCGAGAATTTGAGAGAATTTATAGACAGAGAAATGAAAAAAACCCAGGAGCTTATAAATAATCTTAAAGAAGCTAGAGCGAAGATATCTAATAGCTCACCTGTGGGAAGCAATCCTGATGGGGCTTATTTAATTGAAAAAATGATAGAGAAAACCCAGCAGCTAAACAATTGGCTCAAAGCAATGGATTTTAATGAAGCCCAAAAAAATGCAAAGAGTATTCAAGAAAGTACACAGGGCCTTAGTGAAATGAGCAAGCTCAATTTTGGAAATCTAGGCAAAGTAACTGAAGAACTTAGTAGCGCCAGCAGACTAGCCAAAGAAATACGTAGCGATCTGGAGCGATTTGGTGCTCAAAAGAATAGTGATAGCCAATTCGCTGATATGGCCGGAAAGCAAGATGAGATACAGGGTGAAACCGGTGATCTAAATAAAGAATTATCTGAACTAGGAAGTTCTTTCTTCGTTAGCCCAGAATTGGGAGAAAAGTTAGGACAAGCAGAAGATTTTATGGGAAACGCGTCTCAAGACCTCCTTGGGAGCCAAGTCTCAAAGGCTATATCTAATCAGGAAGAAGCTCTAAAGGCTCTCCAAGATGCAAAACAACAGGCCCAAGATATGCTTCAGCAAATGAAAATGAGCGCAAAGGGAAATGGATCCCCGGCACCAATGATGCTGGGACAAAGACAGTCCGGTCAAAGCCAGCAGGGAGCAGACAACAGGTATGTCGAGATTCCTCAAGTTGATGAATCACAAATCGGAAGAGAATTTAAACAACAAATCTTAGAAGCAATGAAGGGTGGTTCGCCAGAGGGATATATAGAGTTAAACAAAAGTATTACGACAGGATTATTAAATGAAAAGAATATCTTACCTAGCTTTATTTTGCATGCTTACAACCAATATATTTGGTGGAGCATTGTCAGCTCATTCCTCAGAGATTGATGAAATACTAGATAGGGTTGAGAACAAAATTAAGATCTGGCAAATAGGCAATGCTTCAGATTCTATAGACCAGGCAATTAAAATTGCAGAGACAGAAGATGAGAAATTCCGGTCTTTCTATCTAAAATCTCTGGTCGATTTTTATAAAGGCGATTATACAAGTGCAAAAGAATATGGAGAAAGAGCACTCTCAACAAATAACGCAGAAGGTGAAGCTGACTTTCTTAATTTTATAGTAGGTGCATCTAATTTTGCCCCTGAATTTAAGGAAATTAAAACTGAGAACTTTGTGATTCGCTATGCGCATCCTAAAGACATTATCCTTGCCGAATATGCTAAGGAGGTATTAGAAAAATCTCGTTTTGAGATGGGGCTTGATCTTGAAGAATATCCTGAGGATCCGGTAATAGTTGAGATTTACCCTGACATGAAGAGCTTTACTTGGCCTCGACTCTGCCGGCAAAGAATGTCGAGAAGACAGGTGTTGTCGGTATTTGCAAGTTTAACAGGATAAATATCCTATCTCCCAGGCTACTGCCCAAAGGATATACTTTGGCCGACACTTTAGCACACGAATATGTTCACTATCTAGTATTTCTTAAGAGTGAAAATAAAGTTCCTGTTTGGCTTCATGAAGGTATTGCTAACACCAGGAAAAAGATGGAAAGAAAAAGACAGTAATGTTATCAGCGCTTTTTATGAAACCATATTAGCACAAGCGCTTAAAAAAACAATTGGTGCCAATTGAGACATTTACCCTTCCCTTGCAATGCTCGAA
>CALOCI010000010.1:0-11011 GCA_942491865.1 uncultured Thermodesulfobacteriota bacterium | reverse complement strand
TTGTATATTAATAGGGAATTATAACTTTTTAGCCTTGAAATTAATGGTCTATATCCGTTACGTATGCACTATTATATGATCAGTTAGAAAAAGGCAGAGAGCTGAAGCCTTAAAAGGTTCTCGTCAGTATGAGGCGACTGATTGGTAAAAGTATTTCTCAAGAATGAGTAGTCGAGCTGAATTTTGAGTCTATGATCATGTGATATATAGTAATTTAGACCGGGTGTAACGGCCCACATGGTGTCCCTCGCAATCATGCCTGCCGGGATAACACCTGCCGACGTATCGTAATCGATTAATGAATACCTTCCTGCTACCTCAATGGTATTGGCCAGTATAAATACCCCGCCCTGGAGGTTAAATCCTTGATCATATGATGTATCCATAGGGCCGGTTTCAGGTGCAATCCACCTGCCTGCATACTCTGCCTCAATGCTGAACCAATCTGTCTTGAAATTCACGTCGGTTGTGAAAGTAGTAAAATCTGATTGAGGGAATCCGAGCTCGGCTATCCTTGCACAAGCACCGCCACCCGGGGATTTTCTGTCGCAGTTGAGCCCAGGCATTGTAGCTATAGCAGCGCCAGCTACGAATGTCGGCTTTGAGGCAAAATTGGGTGATATGCTATAATCACTTGCAGCCGGAAACTGGTTATTCGCGTTAAATCTGCCGCCGTCACCACCCAGTCCGAGCTGTATTCTACCCACGTACATCAGGTTTGAGTCAACACTCGTTCCATTCCTGCCGTCTCCGTTGAAAACACCCGCCAGATACGAAATATGATAACCAGAGGTAAACCCTCCTAAAATCGATACTCCTATATCACGGTCAAGTGAGAACTCGCGGTTTACTATCGACCTTTCTACCAGTTGAAGCCCGGCAGCGGAGGTCAGAAACTCTCTGTAGAAAGGCACTTTGAACTGCCCTACTCGTGGTGCTATCTCATTTATATAGGCCGCAGTAAAATACATATCCGTCAGTATGTCATCTACAGTAGCGTCAATACCTACCCTATATAGCAACCATGGCTTAAATGCGTTCCCGTCCCATATTAGCCTGAGCCTTCTGATATCGAAGCTGGTCGAGGTAAGCTCCCCCTCTGTATCGTTTACAGACAGTTGAAACTGACCGAGAATCCTAAACCTCATTCTGTAGTTACCATCTTCGGACTGAAACCTTAGCCCGCGGTCGTAGGCTGCTCTAAATTGTCTGAACCATTCAGATTCCCCACCCTGTTCAGGGTCCAGATTGTTATCATTCGCTACTACATTATCATTGGTTTCTGCTGTTAATTCGGCATCGAGCCTCTCAATCTCCTGTTTTAGCTCCTGTATCTGTCTCTGGTTCTCAAGCTGAATTGCTTCTATCCTCTTCTTCAGCTCTTCGATCTCCTGTTTGTCGGTTTGAGCATGAGAGATAGTAATTGAAAGAAGTACGCATGAGAAAATAATAACTCTCGAAAAATACATTAGTGCCGAGTTCATAATATAATCATCCTCCATTGAATATTTAAACCAATTCGCCCCCTCTTTTCAATTGTTCTTCGCTTTGTCTGAACTGGAGTATATTGATAGAAATGGTATATAGCGTGTAGTAGGTAAATTATAAGATGTGAAAAATTGGAATGAGAATTAGGATGAATCCCTTTCCTAGAATACGGTCGCGGATTCGAATTATATAAAACTGTTATAACAAAGCATCCTTCTTCTTAATTAGTGGTTTATTGAAATGTAGAGTCTAAATAGATATTATCTAGGATAATTTGACATGCTAAAATTAAATTAAAAACTTAGTAGAGTAAGTCATGACTATTGAGAATCGAAAAACATTTGAACCCCAAACGCCTAATTATAGTGATAAATGTGGATATAGTTTAAAACCATTAAACACAATTCATAAATCAAAAACTTGCCAGGAATGTAGTAAGATAATCTTTTTTTCAAATACGAAAGAGGATAACAATGGCATCATAGTTAAGCCAGGGGAAGAATTGAATATTCCTTTAAATAATATCACTCTATCTCTAGACCCGACATCAGGCGGTAAGTTATATAAGCCTGGGCTAGAGTTTTTAATAAAAAACCTCTTATTTGATGGAGGCCCTAGTAACATAGATGAACCTTTAAATCTGGACAAATATTATGAACAAAAGTTTGATTCCTTTCTACGAGAAAGCCCTTTACTAAAACATTTGAACCTTGATTCTAAGGAGGATGCCAAAAAGGCAATAGATATACTCTCAAATGAACAAGAAACAAGGGAATGGTGGGCATTTGTTTCCTCTTCTGCAGCACGTGCTTCAAAAACTGCAATCAATAAAAATGATGCTTTAACAGCTGCGAAAGCAATGTACATAGCTACAAATGCACATGCAATGACTGTTGTAAAAGAACAAACTTTCGAAGATACTTTATGGAGAGGATATTTAGCCAACAAGATTGTCTATGAATGTGCTGCTGCAAATACTCCTGCAGAGTCTGAGGCAATACAAAAACTGGGACCATTATTCAGTAAGCTTGAAGAATCTGTATTGCACACTTGGGTTAATGATGGAAAACCTATTGGGCCAAGAATTGAAGTCAAAGAAATATCAGAAGAAACTTTATTAGCATTAGCCGAATGGCATTTGAGATTGTTTTCTAGAAAACGTGACGACAAATTAATCCAAAGTGCTGAAAAAAGAGCAAATTCGGAAATTTGGATTAAAGGTATTGGGCTTGGAGTGTCAGCAACAATAGCTATTGGAACTGTTATAGTTGGAATCCTGAAATATTATGGAGTTTTATGATTTTGCTTCATTGCCAAATTACACAAGCGATTGAATTTGAGAATGGGGTCTAATCTAATTTAACTATGTTACGTTAATTTAATTGATCACAATAAATCTTAACAAGAATCGTTACTAATTAGGAGTTGACTCACCAGTACCGTCAACTTCTTCCTGATCTACAAGATATCTGACAGCAGCGCGGACAAACTTACTTCTTTCTGCCTCGCCAAGAATACCTTTTAAATTGTCGTAGATACTTGGATCTATAATGAGAGCGCCAAGTGTTCCCTCTCCACCTCGGAGCATTTCAGATATTTCATTGAAATTTGCCATTGTCTCTTTCAATTCAACTGAGGTGAGGCTAAGATTAGATAATGTTGTATCCACTTCACCAGTTAGCTTCTCATCGTACAGAAGTGCATGAATTGGACCACCGCCTTTATTTATTTGATTGAGTAAAGTGTCTAATTTCCCTACAGTGCTATTTAGCTTTATAAGAGTATTCTCATCAATCTTTTCGCCCGACTTATCCTTTGGTCCATAAATCATTGTATGGAGTATGCCGCTCCCTGTAGCTATTGCTTCCATGTTTTTCTGAAGTGCCTCGGAGCTTGCTTTAACAGAAGCAATTGTCTGATTAATATTTTCAAGGTTCTTACCCTCTCCAATACCCTTTACGATTTTGTCTAAACTCTCTGAAATGCTGATCACATTGGTAATTAGGTCACCTGATTGACCTATAATGCTTGCAAACTCAATTGGGGTCTGACTTTCTATTGTGAGTGTATCGGGGAGCACCGTTAGAGGGGGTTCGTTGCCGGGAAGAATCTCAATAAACTTGTCTCCCAAAAGCCCTTCAGTTTTGATAGTAGCTCTAGCATCCGGATTTAATCTGCCCATTCCGTCTTTATTGATAAGCATAGTAACATTTATCACTTTATCCCCTACCGGATCCTTAGCAAAGCCAAGATTTGTAACAGCTCCTATTCGGACCCCCGAGAGTCTTACTGCAGCGCCTTTTATAAGACCTGCGGTATTTTTAAATGAAGTTTTTACTGTGTAACTCTTTTCAAAATAACTCTGGTCACCACTTAGGAAAAAAGCGATAATAGAAAAAATTACTATGGCTATAAATACAAATAAGCCGACTCTAAAATTTGTTGCTTTTTGATCTTTCATACTAAAAATCCCCCGATTACCATAAAGCCGCACTAAGTATTTTATTCAGATATAAGACTATAAGAATTTTACCCATCAATATATTACGTTAGATTATACGTAACAATTAACTATTTCTCAAAAGTCTTATAACGAAGTATTTTCAAAATCTTTATGCTACCTATTGGAATTTCAATCCTGTCCGCTAAAATAATAGTTTTTACTTAGAGTACGGATATCGAATTTCCAATTAAAATCACGATTATTCAATCGTCGATTGTCTTTATAATCACTTCCACTAAGGAGCGGGTAAATGAATAAGATTAATAGGGTAATCATAAGTGTCTCAGACAAAACGGGCATTAGCAATTTTGCCAAAGGTCTAGAAGAACATGATGTGGAGATATTGTCCACCGGCGGGACTGCAAAACAGTTAAGGGACGCGGGCGTCACCGTAATGGATATTTCAGAATACACAGGATCGCCTGAGATTTTAGATGGTCGTGTGAAAACTCTACACCCTAAAATATATGGGGGAGTACTGGCGTTAAGAGATAATGAAACTCATTTACAGCAGATGACTGAAAACGGTATGGAGCCCATAGACATGATTATTGTTAATCTCTATCCGTTTGAAGAGGTAATCAAAAAAGACAACGTAGATTTAAGGGAAGCGATTGAAAATATTGATATCGGCGGACCAACTATGCTCAGAGCTGCTGCAAAAAACTATCAATATGTAACACTAGTTACTCACCCTGAGGATTATGAAGACCTTCTAAAAGAGCTAAAGGAAAATAATGGTTCAATTTCGGCCGAGACAAATTTCAGACTCGCTGTAAAAGCCTTCTCATACGTTGCGCGTTATGACGCCGCAATCTCTAATTTCCTTGGCGCTATTGGTCCTGATGGAGGAGAAAACAAATTCCCTCCAAGCCTAACAATACATATGGATAAAAAGATGAAGATGAGATATGGTGAAAACCCTCACCAGGAAGCAGCTTTTTATGTACAGTCAGGGTTTGAAGAACCTTGTATTTCAAACTCCACTCAGCTTCAGGGAAAAGAGCTATCACTAAATAACATATATGATACAGATGCAGCTCTTGAAGCAGTTAAAGACTTCACCGAAACTGCATGTGTGGTGGTCAAGCACAATAATCCTTGTGGTGTAGCTACAGATGAAAGTGTTGTTGAGGCTTTTCTAAAAGCCAAGGCCTGCGACCCTGTAAGTTCATTCGGGGGTATAGTAGCTTTTAATAGAGAAGTCGATGAAGCAACGGCAATTGAGCTCGCTGCAATGTTCCTTGAAGTAGTAATTGCACCCTCATATTCTGAAAAGGCTTTAGAAGTGCTCTCTAGCAAAACAAATCTTCGAGTTATGAAAACACCTGAATTACCACTTACTGCAAATGCTGGGCTTGATTTTAAAAAGGTAATAGGTGGAGCCTTAATTCAGGACCGTGACACTGGAGTTGATAAAGATTTCGATGATATGAAAGCACCAACTAAGCGCCAACCCACACCTGAGGAGTTAAGTGCTTTGAAGTTTGGATGGAAAGTGTGTAAACATGTGAAATCAAACGCGATAGTATTTGCCCGTGAAGGCCAAACAGTCGGTATTGGGGCTGGGCAAATGAGTAGAGTTGACTCAGTGAAAATAGCAACTATTAAAGCTGAGATTCCAACACAGGGTGCAACACTAGCTTCAGATGCTTTCTTCCCTTTCCGTGATGGTATAGATGAAGCTGCCAAAGCCGGGATTACTGCGATAGTTCAACCTGGGGGCTCAATAAGAGACCAAGATATTATTGATGCTTGCGATGAACATGGAATTGCTATGGTATTCACCGGATTCAGGCATTTCAAACATTGATCACACCTAGCAACTGTAAATAAAACTAAGTTCTCCAAACTACCTTTGAAAGTAGACTACTTTTGAAACTCTGCTTAAGTTTATAGTTTTCAGCTATATTATATGTTTGAGATGAACATTACCGTCTACTATGACTATATATGTCCTTTCTGCTATCTAGGAACCAAGCGGATACTAGAATTATCAAAGGAATTCGACTTAACTATAAAATGGAAGGGTATTGAGATACATCCTGAATTCTCTCCGGAAGGTAAAAAGCGAGGAAAAACACTAAAATCAAAATCATTCGCTGAAACAGTTTACTCTATGGCCGAGGAAGACAATATTGAGATAAAGCTTCCCGGATTCGCTACAAACTCCCGATTAGCTCTTGAAGCATCTGAGTTGGCCAAAACAAAGGACATATTCTTAAAATTTCATCTAGCAATATATGAAGCCTATTTCTTAGAAGGCCTTAATATAGGTGATATTAATATTGTTTTAGAAATTGGGGAAAAAGCTGGAATTAATCAATCAGAACTACAAGAGTGCTTAAACCAACGCACTATGTTTAATCAAATAAGAACAAACAACAAAGAAGCAGAAGAAAATCTCATCTTAGGAGTACCAACATTCCTATTTGGGGAATTCCCAGTATATGGTAATCAGTCAACTGATACTATGAAACATATAATTAGACGGTCTTTAGAAATCTCAAAAGACTAAATCAAACAATGAACTTATAAGCATATAAAAAAACCCTTCCCTTACTGACGTAAGGGAAGGGTTTGTAAAACTTTTAATCAAGAAGAAAAGGTTCGAAAACCCTTTCTACTCGTTTCGTTTCTATTTGAAGAATTGGTCTATGAAGATAATCAATCTACCTTGAACAGTCCAAGGTGTTTCATCATAGTTAACTCTATCAGGGTTGACATCATTCTGAGCTAGCACGCTTAAAGCCTGTGCTTCTAGCATTGTCTCTAAGCTGTCTCCAGCAAATACAACACCGCCGATAAGATCAAAGTTAACTCCTGGATGTATATGCCAGGTAATTGTTCCTTCAACCTCAGTACCCATGTATGTGTCAAGGTTATTGATAACAGCGCCACCGTTGTTTACAGCAACGTTGCTTGTTTCTTGGTTAAATGCAACAAGTACTTGTGGGGTAAATGAAATTGAATCAATCACTTTCACTGTTGCCCAAAGTCTAGCGTAGTAAGCGTTTATAACACTACCTTCCTGCTGATAAATATTAGGAATCATATTTTTAAACAGAAGGTTATCGATGTTATAAGCAGGGCTGAAGTATAATGTACTTGCATTACCTGTAAGTGCATCATCTGAAGAATCATCTCCCTGTGCCCAACCAAACTCAGCTGCTACGATTTTAAGTGGCCATCCAGGATAAACCTCAGCGCGAGCTGCCCAGATCCAACTTAAATCAACATCTAAGTCTGCACCATCTCCAACACCAGTTCCCTGGATATTGAAGTTACCTTGCCAAGCTTGGAATTCACCAACTAGTCTCCAAAGGTCTGTTTTAACATCAAGCAAACCAGAGAATAGTGTTAGTCTTTCTACATCAACACCAGAAGCTGCGGCTCCTCCTCCAGGAGGTCCGGAAACGCCTGTTGCTCCACTAATAGGAGCGCTGTTAATGTTGGTCTGATGAATGTATGGGAATACATAACCACCAAGTGTGAAGTTGGTGCCCATAATATTCGGATTGTTGAAGATAAGAGCAAAAGCTCCACCGTCCCATCCGTCTCCAGTACCTGATACAATGCTGTTACCTTGTGTGAATCTATCCGTAACAAATACGAATGTTAAAGATCCGGCTCCAGCTGCGAATGATTTTAGATATAGGAACCTATCTAAAACGAAACCAAGGTCGGAATATGGATCCCAACCACCATTCGCTAAGATACCAATACCCCAGTCAAAAGGCTGACGACCAACTCTCAAAAATCCGAGGTTGTGAGGAAGTACTATGTCTGCATGAAGCATTCTTACATCAAAGAAACCAGGATCATCAATAGCTCCTGGGTTGGTTAGCAATGCACCTCTAAATCTATCGCTGAACGATACACTAGAGTTAATCAAGGTCTGACTAGCATTTGCTCCACCAAAAGTAGCTGATGTAGCTCCACCCCAAATGTTGTTATCAAACACGTTGATCTGCGCTCTGATTGTTACTGCATCACTGAGCACCAACTGTGGGGTTAAACGCAGAGTGGTATCTGCAAAAAAGATATTGTCATTATTGTCATTAAATCCAAGCTGCTTAGCGTTGTTATTGCTCAACGCAGAAATAAAGGTTGCGTTTGAAATAAAACGCGCTCTTGTACGCATATAGCTTGGAAATCCGCCTAGGGTGAGCTCTACTGCAAATGTAGGCGCGGCCATTGAAAGAGCCAATAAAAACATAAGAAGCCATTTGGCTTTACTCATCTCTCCTTACCTCCTTTTATTTGGTTTTTAAAGTTCTGAGCTTACTTTATATAAATTAAACAACTTTGTCAAGAGGTTTTTTGACGCTTTGGGACACCCCCTGACTAGATACTTTACTTAACTTAACTATTCACTTTTTTCTTCCTCTTCTACAAATTCTATCACGTTTTCATTAAAATTCCAATGCTATTTTTTAATTTTTGAATAAAAATTATTGACCCCGCTTTTCTAAGTTCGTTTAACCGTGAAATTGCATACTCCATATATAAACAAAATTTAAACAAAACCTTCATGCTCAGTTAATACTTTGTTCATATTTAGACATTATAGTATAAATAATATGAAAATACTAATACTTTCAGATATTCATGCAAATTGGTACGCTCTTGAAGCGATTTTAGATAAAGAAAGCTATGATGCCCTAGTTTTTCTAGGAGATGTGGTAGATTTTGGTCCAAGTCCACGTAATTGTATAAAATTTCTCATGAAATCCGCAAAAGCCCATTTCTGGGGAGTTAGGGGAGACCACGATCATGCTATGGCCTATGGGATTAATAGCAAATGTCCCGGTGAACTTAACACTATCTCCGATGTTACTAGAGAATGGGGTGAAGGTTTTCTGTCCAGCGAAGAAGTTGGTTTCCTTAGAAGACTGCCTATGAATAATGAATTCTCTATAGACAGTATGAATTTTGAATTAGTACACGGTTCGGATCTAGTACCCGGGCAAATATGTAAATGCCAAGCTGAAAAAAGCTTAAATAATGAGGAAAGAGAAGAAGAATCAGAATTAAACTTTATTCTAGTAGGTCATTCCCACAAACCTTTTATTAAATTAGTAGGTAACGCGACTATTCTTAATCCGGGCTCTGTAGGACAACCAAGGGATTTAAACCCTAGAGCGTCATATGCAGTTATTGAAAACGGAAACGCTTATATAAGGAGAGTTTCTTACGATATAGAAAGAACTGTTAATGATTTAGAAAGAAGTGCTCTTCCTAAACACCTCACAAGCAAACTATCTTCTATACTTTATAGCGGCAATGTTCTCAATTAGTGAAACAATCTAAGTAGAATCCCCTATACTTCAAACTCAATACATCCTGAACTAGCCAGAATACATATTATCTATATATAGTTTTTGAAATATGTACTATCTAATAGTGCTGTTCTTATTGATTATATATTTGATATAAAAAGAAACCCGGTACTTGATATCTCAAGTGCCGGGTTATAGAGGTTTTTGAGTCAGAACAAAAAGGGAAAATTTATAAAAGAGAGATGAGTTAGTTATCTTTTTTAATTTTCCTTAATATCCTTAAGCTTTATTCTTAAAAGTAAGCTTGTAACTGAAGACTAAATCTGTTGTCGTCTTCATCTGCTGCACCTTGTGTAAATTCATCTCTGACAAATTGATATTCAGCCTGAATTTTCCATCGGTGGTCGCGTGAAATATAATAGTTAAGAGCTGGAGCAAGTTGCCATGTTGAGCTTTGTACGCTTCCTGAATCAGGAGCTAAAACGCCTGCAGATGTGTCATAATCAATATATGAGTATCTTCCAGCGATCTCAAAAGTTTTTGGCATTACAAAAACACCAGCCTGAACGTTAAAACCTTGGTCATATGCTGTATCTTGTGTTATGCCAGCTTCATCAGGATCAATCCATCTACCGTAGTATGAACCCTGAACGTTGAAGATAGGCATTTTGAAACTAACATCACCAGTGATTGTTGTCATGTCAGCCTGAACTAAACCAAGCTCATCAAACCTGTCGCATTGGTCGCCGTCTGGTGATTTTCTATCACAGTTTAGACCTGGAAGAGTACTAGCAGCAGCACCTATTACGAATGTAGGGGCTTTTGCAAAGTTTGGTTTGATACCATAGTCACTGCCGGTAGCGAATGAGGAATTAGCTTTAAACTTAGGTTTTTTTCCAGCACCGCCGATACCATACTGAATTCTTCCTGCGTAAAGTAGATTTGAATCGTCACTACTTCCGTTTCTTCCATCTCCGTTAAATACACCAGCTGAATATGCGAAGTTATAGTTAGGTCCGAATCCACCCATAAGAGCAGCACCACGGTCTCTTCCTAAACCAAACTCATCGTTTACAATTGATCTATTAACAAACTGTAAAGCGGATGAGGATGTAAGTTCCTGTCTTCCGAAAGGCACTTTCCACTGTCCAACCCTAGGCATAATTCTGTTATCATATGCTGCTGTGAAGTACATATCCCTTAAATCTAGATCGTCCGGGATATTAACCTGAACTGTATACAAGAACCAAGGTTTAAAAGCATATCCATCCCATTTTAGCCTTAGTCTAGCAACACTGAAGTTTGTTGAAGTTAAATCACCATCTGGGTCGTCTACAGTCATACGGAACTGACCTCTGATTCTGAACCGCATTTTGAACTTATCACCAGCCTGGAACGTAAGCCCTTTCTTATATTGAGCCTTAAACTTGTTGTACCAAGCGTCCTTTTCTTCCTCTTTCATCTGAGTGATAGTTTCATTATCAGCTTGCCTTGCGTTCTCCATAAGCTCAATTTGCTGCTGTAGCTGCTGGATCTGCTGCTGATTCTGCTGCTGAATCGCATTGATTTGCTGTTTCAGCTCTTCGATTTGAGCTTTTGTCGATTGCGCTTTAGAATCAATGCTAATAAAAGGGAAAACTAGCACAGTTATCAAAAGCAATTTAAGTACTGATTTCATCTCTCGAACTCCTCCTTAAAATAGATTTGAACTAGAATATATAGAAGTAAAATAAATTTG
>CALOCI010000009.1:0-6659 GCA_942491865.1 uncultured Thermodesulfobacteriota bacterium | reverse complement strand
AAAGACATTCTGACAGAGACATTCTTGTTAAGTTCCGGGAATATATTTGTTTAGTATGTATAATTGATTATTGGTGGAACTGTCAGATGGCAAATATGAAATATCGAATCCCAGAGCATATATTGCACTCTAAATTGGATGAGGAAGTGGCGATACTCAATTTGCAAAACGGCGAGTATTACTCTCCTAATGATACGGGGGCATTTCTTTGGTCAATGATTTCTAAAGGAAGTTCTTTTAATGAAATGATTGATGGTTTAACAAGTGAATATGGCAATGGAAATAATGATATTAAATCAGATTTGTCTGATTTGATTGACGAGCTTAAATCAAACGGCCTAGTTGAAGAAGTATAATGTTGAAGAAGTATAATAAAGTGATAAAAGACTTCTATAGATTACCTGCAAGTGATAAATTCCTAATCATTGAGTCTTGGTTTGAATTGCTAAAAGTAATTATCCTTCTCCGTACACCTTTTAGGACCAAGTTCTTTAAAACAACATGAAGACAGTGAATATTCAGGAATTAAAGATTCTGAAATAAGCCATATTCCCAAGTTGATTGAAAGTGCAGCCTCTCATCATATAAAGAACATATCATGTCTTGAATATGCAGTGGCACTGCAAAATATGCTCAATAGACGCGGTTTTAATGTGAAGGTTAATATAGGAGTGAAAGGAAGTGGTGATAAGTTTGAGGCCCATGCGTGGATAGACTCCGGAAATGTAAAAAGTGATCTTGCATCTCACGAATTCACAATACTTCATCGCATTAATGACAACCGGAGTTAATATCTAAAATGGCAAATTCATATACCGATAGAGGAAAATTCAAATACTCTTTAGCAGGTCTAGATATTTATACGAACAGTTAAGTTGATGAATTAACCAATTCAGAGTATACAGATGGGTCTATAAATGTAGTCTTTCAAAATGATTTCCCTAATGATAAACCCAAGGGTAAGAATTGGCTCATTCCTGAGGAATATCTAGAACTACCTATATATGTTAGAGATGATGGTAAAGAAGCTATAGTTTATGAAAATAAAACAAATAATGTAAACAGGCCCACCCTAATTCGCCGAGCATTGCCCTATGCTTCCTATCTGCAAGGTAAAGCTGTATTACATGCATCTGCAATTATATGGAAAGATGGAGTTATCGGTTTTGTGGGAGAAAGTGGGGTTGGGAAATCAACTATTGCAAAGGAGCTGAGTCTGCAAGAGTTTAGCCATGTATCGGATGATCTCCTTCCTTGTCGAATACTCGATGACCAAGTTGTTGTCCCATATCTTGAATATCACAAGTCAAAAATGTTGCCGCTTAAAGGGATATATTTTTTAGGAAGAAAGAATGAGCTTTCTAGCATCTTCATCAACGAAATATCTAAGAGCGAATATTTGAAACTTCTCCTATTAAATGGTTTTGGGGATTTGGCTCATGACGTGCTATGGGAATATCAATTTAAATTTTTCCTGAAAATAGTTGAAAACACTTCATCCTTTTTGCTTGATTTGCCTGATGATATAACAAAGCTTAAGCAGTCTGTTCTCGATTTGTCAAAAAGATTTAGCGTTCTTAAATAATAGAATACAGGAGATTTCATACAAAGTGAGCGGTTTATCTGGGATAGTGAACTGGGATAATTCAGAGGTCGATAAGACCCTCTTAATTAAGATGACCAATCTAATCCGACACAGGGGCCCTGGTGGCTTATATAATGAAGTTAGTGGTAATGTCGGGCTTGGTTTTGCAAAACTCGTTTTAAAAGAGTCTGAGAAAAAAGAAGTACAACCTCTTTGGCTTCCTGATAAATCATGCGCAATAGTAGCTGACGTCCGATTGTATAATAGAAAACAGCTCATCGAGAAAATCGGCAGTTTGATAAATTGGTATAAGGGAGAGCCTTCTGATGTGGCTCTTCTTTTAGCTGCATATGTGAAATGGGATACTCAGATGCTGGATCATCTTGATGGCGATTTCGCCTTTGCAATATGGGATAACAATAAAAACAGCTTGTTTGCCGCGCGCGATCCATTTGGTGTTAAACCTTTTTTTTACTATAGGAGTCCTCATAGATTTCTTTTTGCCTCGGAACCCAAGCAGATTCTCGTCCATCCGGATGTTTCTATAGAGCCTGACAAAATGATAGTTGGTGAGTATCTGTTTAATAATTTTGAAGATATTGGCAGAACATTTTTTGAAGAAGTAAAACGCCTTAAACCCTCCCACTATATTCTAGCAACCAAGGATAATATAAAAGAAATACGTTACTGGAATCCTAACCCAGAAAACGAAATATATTATCCAAAACCTGAAGATTATTTAGAGCGTTTCAAAGAACTATTCATAGATGCTGTTTACAAGCGGCTAATGACATCTTATCCGGTCGCGGCGCATTTAAGTGGAGGAGTGGATTCCTCCTCAATTGTGGTAGCTGCTGGAAGTCTATATAAAAACTCTAGTAACGGGCTGCCTAATCTAGAGACAATATCGGCTGTCTTTAGGGATATTCCCTGTGATGAGACTGTATATATAGATGCTGTATCCAATAGAGTTCCGTTTAAGAATTATAAATTCTCCCCGCTTGGCGAACCTCTAACAGTAGGTCTTGATGATGATATGAGGCATCTCGATTCTCCTTTTGCTGATATTCAACGAGGCACATTCTTTAACTGCTCTGAATTAATGTCTGATATGGGCGCTAAAATTCTTCTAACGGGAGTGGGTGGAGATGAGTTGACCCATGAGGAATATTATTTGCGCGATCTGGCTGTCAGAGGGCAATACATACGGCTACTATATGAAGCCTGGACAAGTAGCAAGTCGTCCTGGAATTCATTTGGCTGGTTATTTGCTGATTCGCTGAGAGCTGCGGCTCCTGGGTTTGTAAAGAAATTTTACAGAAATATTCAGAAGGATAACAATTGGGCACCACCTGAGTGGGCACAGAGAGATTTCGTAGAATTTTATAGAAGCTGTCCAGAGCCACCCCTACTTCCAAAGATGGGATTTAAGTCTCAGACTCAGGAATCAGCATTCCAATTTTTAAATTTTCCCAGAGTATGCCTAGCTTTAGAAGCTCTAGAGTGTCACTCTTCTTATAAAGGTTTCGAAGTTAGACACCCTTTCTTTGATAAACCACTTGCCGAGTATGTTCTGTCTATTCCATTTGAAATGAGGATACCGAGAGGACACTGGAAATACCTTTTGAGAGAAGGTCTCGCAAATGAACTTCCACCTGAAGTTCTAAATAGGGGCAGAAAAACTATGTTTACGTCTTACAACAACAGTGTTTTTAAAAAGGAACAATTTAAACTCAAAGCTTTACTTTTCGATAAACAAGATTGGGCTTCAAGTTTTTATATATCAAGAGAGGAAGCTTTTAAGTTATTTGAAAATTTTGAAATGAGTAAGGATTTAAGCTCAATAAAATCACTGATAGAATCCGGATTACTTTGGAGAATTGCTACTCTGGAACTATGGCTAAGAAAAATTTCATGTTATAATTAACATAGGTAGAATATTTTTAAGGAGAGATTAAGATGGCTCAAAATCCTAAGCTTGTAGTAGATGAAGAAAAAAAAGTTTATAAGAAACCCACATTAACTAAACTCGGGAATATGACCCAAGTCACTAAAAAAAGCGGTGGTCCCCCGGATATGCAGCAAAACACAAAACCTGGCGGCGGCGGTGGTTAAGTTTTTGTCGTTACTAATAATTAACAACTAATTACAATTACTAATATTTTTACTGGATATATATATGCCGCAATTCCCTATGCGGGTTAAACTATTTGCGTTCTGCGACCTCAACATTAAAAGGTTCCTTAATATAATTATTGCAGTACATCAGGGTTTTTGGTTGGGCATTCTCAGCCAAAAACAAATAGACCAAGCAACTGAATTAAACTATTTATCTCTTGAGAAGTACCGAAATCTAAATTACAACAAAAGCGGATTATGGGACTGGGAAGAAAAAGCTCTAAAGTCACATTTTCAAAAATGTAAGTCAATTTTAGTTGGAGCTTGTGGTGGGGGAAGGGAAATACTAGCTCTTTCTGCTATGGGGTTTCAGGTAGATGGTTTTGAGTGTGTAGATAAATTGGTTCAACATTCCAAGGAAGCTTTAAAAAGCGAGGGGATTAATTCTCAAGTGTACCTTTCGTCTCCAAATCAGGCGCCGAGCGAATTAGGGAAATATGATGGCTTAATATTGGGATGGGGTGCATATATGCATATACGCGGCAGGGACAAGAGAGTAGACTTTCTTAAAGAGTTCCGGCTCCACATAAATGATAACGGCCCTATTCTACTGTCTTTTTTTGCTAGAGATAACAGCAAGCAATATGGAAGTATCTACAAAGTAGCGCGGTTTTTCCGTTTTCTAACTCGCAATTCTGATTCTTTAGAGATTGGAGATACGTTAAATGGAACCTTTGATCATTTTTTTACTAAGGAAGAAGTAGAGAGTGAGCTAACTCAAGCGGGGTTTGAGATGGTTTACTATTCAGCTGATATTACCTACCCTCACGCGATTGCAAAAGCGATATAATCTAGAATTTCCAATAAACACTTAAATACATTAATCTAAGTATCTAATATGTTACGAATGAAATTAGATTCCCTTAATCCTGAAGAAGCTTTACTACTTGATTGTGTAAAGTACTTTCAATCCCAAAAAACTGAGGATTCTATAAAAGATAAACTCTCAAAAGTTATCGACTGGGATTACCTCAATTCAATTGCGATCCATCACGGACTTAAGGCTCTTCTCTCACATGTGCTCAGTTCCGATAACTTTAGAGAGCTAGTTCCAGAGGAAGTGCTAAATGATTTCGGGAAATTCTATAAAATAAATTTAATGTGGAACGGGCTTTTGTATGAAAGGCTTATAAATATTATTCAAATTCTGAATTCAAATAATATTCCTGTCTTGGCGATTAAGGGCCCAGTTATGGCAATGGATTTATACGGCAATGTTGCACTTAGAGAATTTTCAGACTTGGATATCTTAGTAGATATTCCCCATATCCGTAATGCAAAAGATCTTCTGATTTCAAATGGTTATGAGCTGGATTTTGAGATGCCAAATGGTGTCGAGACTTATTATGAACTCTTTGGCTACTATTATAATTTGCTCAATCGGCAGGATGAAATGGCTGTAGATCTCCACTGGAATTTGATCCCACAAGATTACTCCTTTTCTCTTGATACTGAAGCAATTATCCGGAGCTCCAAATTTGCTGTATTTGAGGGCGAAGAACTCCTTGTCATTAGACCTGAGTATTTAATGATATATCTTTGTCTTCACGGAGCCAAACATGGATGGTCTCAACTCAATTGGATTTTGGATATTGCTCAATTAATCCTAACAAAAGATATCGATTGGGACTTTGTGATAGATAAGACTAGGAAAATAGGCTCTAAAAAGATGGTATATCTGGGGATATTTCTTGCTTCAGAAATCTTTAGCATTGAATTGCCAGACAAAGTTGTTAAAGAAATAAGTTTACAGAAAAAGGTCAAACTAAATTTTAGCAAAGCATGTAATATACTTTTCCCAAAAGTGAGAAATACTTATGCCGGAACATTAGAAATAAGACTTTTTTATATGAGTTTAATGCCTAGTTTAAGAGATAAATTCTTTTTTGTTCATGAGGCAGTTTTCAAACCAACATATTATGAATGGTCTTTAGTTACACTTCCACAACCTCTTTACTTTCTCTATTATCTACTGCGTCCGATAAGGCTTGGAATAAAGTATCTTGGCAAGTTGCTAGGCGGATAATAACTTAGCTATATTAATTCATTATACAGCTTACTTACTGGGCGATGAGGTCATAACCCAAATTAGGTCTGAGCCATCTCTCTGCTTCTTCAATGGAAATACCTTTACGTTTGGCAAAATCTTCTACCTGGTCTCTATCAATTAGGCCTAGGTGGAAGTACTTTGATTCCGGGTGACCAAAGTATAAACCGGCTACTGAGCTTGGAGGGTATATCGCGTAGTTTTCTGTAAGCTCAACTCCCTATCTTCTTTTCGGCATCGAGCAATTTCCAAAGGGTTCCTTTCTCGGTATGATCTGGAGAGGCTGGATAACCTGGAGCGGGTCTGATCCCTCTGTATTTTTCTTTTATTAAATCCTCAGGCAACAAATCTTCTTCAGCTCCAAATCCCCATTTGTCTCTGACTCTCTTATGCATCATTTCGGCCAGTGCTTCGGCAATACGGTCCCCTATTGCTTGTACCATGATGGCTGAATAATCATCATTGTTATTTTTAAAAGTGTCTGAAAATTCTTCGACTTCTTCTCCGGAGGTTACAACAAACCCTCCGATGTAATCCTCTCGGTCAGATTCTTTTGGGGCTACAAAGTCTGAAAGTGCTAAATATGTTTCCTGCTCCCCCTTTTCTTTTTGCTGGCGGAGAGTATAAAATTTTGAAATAACTTCAGTCCTTGTGTTGTCAGAGTAAATTTCTATATCATCGCCATTACTATTTGCCGGCCAAAATGATATTACAGCTCTGGGTCTAAATCTTTTCTCATCTACGATTTGTGTAAGTAGTTTTTGAGCATCTTCAAAAATAGTTCTTGCCTGTTCTCCCCATTTCTTGTGCTCTAATATATTAGGATACGAACCCTTGAGTTCCCATACC
>CALOCI010000008.1:0-23076 GCA_942491865.1 uncultured Thermodesulfobacteriota bacterium | reverse complement strand
GGATTCGAACCTCTGGCCTCAGGATTAGGAATCCTGCGCTCTATCCTACTGAGCTACGGGGACTTAAGATTATATGAGTCTAATAAAGTGCATTATATATTACAGAATTTATGCTAACCATCAATAGTAGATTATCGATAGTATCTTAAGGTGCTAAACTTTAATGATATTTATTTGCTATCTAAGAGAGATTGCTTTTTCAGATCACTATATATGGCATCGGCAAATATTTTATTAGCTTTGCTATTGGGATGAATATCAGTTTTATATATAACAAGCTCACTAATGTCTATGTTTTCGAAGGAAGGAATAGTATTAACGTAGTGAAGATTGTTGTTCTCGACTAATTGTTTAATATCCGCGCTCAGTTGATAATGACTATAATCATGATCTAACACTACAATGTAAATCGGGACATTATTCTTCTGACTTATATTACTTAACTCTTGAAGTTTAAGGTTGAATTCATCTAAGCCCCTTTTATGTTCATCTAGAAATTCCTTCTCGTTATTGTTTTTTGAAGAGTTTGTTTTTAGATATCAGCTTATATGTGAAGCTTTGAAAAAAGCTGGTTCTTCTGTGGTTTGGGGTTGAATTCTTCCTCTTCTTCCTCCTCTGTGAACTGAGAGCCATCTAAAATAAATAGAATGAGATCTGGGTTATATTTGAGCGCTTTATGTTTAAGTGTAGCCATTTTGTTATTGATCCTGTAGCCGCTAACTCCAAAGTTGATAAACTCATAATTTGAACCAGGGTTTTCTTTCTTGAATCTCTCTTCTAAAAGACTATGAAATGCTTCATCGATTTCTACTCCGGCCGGCACTGTAAAGGACCCCCCAATGACTGCAACTCGAAAAGTCTTCTCAGGCTTTTCGAGAGAATATTCTTTGTCTCTAAATCCTTGGGAATTTGTTTTGAAGTCAGCAAGCTTAAAGTAAGAATCAATCTTAGGCTTAAATTCATAAACTACATCCGGGTAATCTGATTTTTGTAAATATCCGGTATACCCCATCGAGCCTAAGCTCTTCATCTTATTGTAACTAAACGATTCAGCCCCAAAAAGGTAGAAGCGGATTGTTTGCTCTAGTAAGAATGCGAATAGTAAAATTAAGATAAAAACTACTAGTAAATCTATTAAGCGACTATTAGAAGAGGATCGGTTGTCTGATGGTTTGTTCACTTGTTATTGCACATTTCCAAGAGATACTAGAAAATTTGATAATTAAACCCGCCTTTCTGGGGGCCGCCTGAAAAGATAATTAGAAGTGCGGTTAGGACAATAAAAATAATTAGAGCTGTGAGCAAGTAATATTTATATCTTGAGAAGAAATTTTTGAACACTATTCGCTCTCCTTATTTGAAATAAATTCTAAAGTTGATTCGGCTATTCTTTTATGGGCAATGTTATTAGGATGAGCATCGTCATAACTGACCCAAAGTTCTATTTGGTTAGGATGGTTTTCAAACAGTTTAGCTAGGTTTAGGTAATCAATATTATTTTCTGCTAAGAATAGAGCTAAATTGTCGTAAATATTTGCAAAAATTTCATTGTTTACATCATGTAGCTCTGGAAGCAGAACTACTTGAAATTCAATTCCCTTAGATTCACAAATGTTTCTGAGTTGAATAATAGCTTTTCTAGCATTAATCCAACCCTGCTGGTCTTCATCATAGAGAGAATCATAGTATTCCTGGAAGCTTTTAGACGGGAGAAAATTATTTAGCAAAGAATTGATTCTTGACCAATAAAATGAAATAAACTGTGAATATCCAAGAAACCATAGCCCCGACTTTTCTGGTGTAATTTCAGCATCATTAATAAAATAAAATAACACTACTTTGTCTGGGTTGTATTTAAGGCCTTTATCAATAAAAAGATTAACTTCCTGTTCTGTATTATAATTACCTGTTCCAAAATTAATAACTTCGGTCGGTGATTGAGAGTTCATATCTTCTTCAATCAGTGTCGCAAAGGTTTCCTCTTGTTTAACTCCCCATCCAAATGTAAGTGAGTCTCCAAGAAATATGATTCTATGTTTATCGGTCTTGGTGACCGGATATTCTTTGTCTCTGTGACCATCAGAATTAATATCCACCATAACATCCATAAGTTCCATGGATTTATTCGGTCTGTGTACATGGCCAATTAATTTGTTCTCAGAATCGTTTTTAAGGTTTATTGCATACTTAGTCATTTCAATATCATATGCTGTATTGAAATGGAGATAACTTCTAATTAGTACTTCTCCGATAGCTAAAATTACGATGAAAACTATTAAGATAGCTAACAGTCTGATGAGTAAATTTTTTAGATTCATTTAATTGGGGGTCTATCGCTTATTTGTATATATAATGAGCGTGTATTGTACAAAATAATCTTGCTATTGTAAACGTTTTATGTCTTCTTTCTTTTAGACTTTGTATGTAATTGTTCGTTTCTTTACAGTTTGCCCTAAAATTGATATCATCCCCAGATATAGGAGGTTCAACAATGTTGAAAATTAGTCCAAAGAAAACTACTATCGGCTGGATAGGGACTGGAGTGATGGGTAGCTCAATGTGCTTTTATTTAATCAAAGAGGGATATAAAGCGGTTGTTTATAACCGTACAAAAAAGAAAGCAAAGCAGTTGATTGAACTAGGAGCAGAGTGGGCGGATTCGCCAAAGCTAGTTGCTGAAAAAGCAGATGCGCTTTTTACAATTGTCGGTTTTCCCAAGGATGTTAGGCAAGTTTATTTTGGAGAGAATGGAATATTTGAAGGGATTAGAGAAAATAGCATAATCGTAGATATGACGACGACTGAGCCTTCGTTGGCTGAAGAAATTTATCAGGAGGCAAAGCTAAAAGGAGTAGCTTCGATTGATGCACCTGTTTCAGGTGGAGATATAGGAGCCCAATCTGGCAATTTGTCCATAATGGTCGGCGGTGATAAAGATGCTATAAAAGCAGTTATGCCTGTTCTAAAGTTAATGGGGAAAAACATTGTACATCAGGGAGGGGCAGGGAAAGGCCAGCATGCCAAGATGTGCAATCAAATAATGGCCTGTGCTCTAATGATAGGTATGTGTGAGACCCTTCTCTATGGATATAAGGCCGGACTTGATTTGGACACTATGCTTAGCTCGGTAAGTAAAGGAGCCGCTGCGTCTTGGATGCTTGATAATCTGGCTCCTAAAACTGTTAAACGTGATTTTGAACCCGGATTTTATGTAGAGCACTTTATTAAAGATATGGGTATTGCTTTAAAAGAAGCGGAGCGAATGAATCTGACCTTGCCAGGGGTTTCTCTTGTGCACCAACTCTATATTGCTACAAAAGCACAAGGGTATGGTCGAAAAGGAACTCAAGCCCTGTTGCTGGCACTTGAAAAGATCTCAGATGTTAAGCGGTAGTACAAATCAATCTAGCATTGCGCTTAGCATAACAAAAGAAATTGATGGTGCAAAACCCACTATGATAATAAGGTTGATTAAGAACCAGAGTATATGCACCCACTTTTTCTTTGATTCACATAGATAGTGATATAAGAAAGCGGCTATCGATCCTGATACTATAGTTGGTAATAACGAGGAGATATATATAATCCAGAATGTTTTACTGGGTTCATCAGAAAGTCTGGTTACATACATAACAACTAGTAGCGAACAAACTGCCCCTAACAATATTAATAAGAGACCAAAGGTTAATGTGCGTTTTAGTTTTGTCATGGGAAGATTGATAAAAGTTATTTAGTATACACTATTCCAAAACTTCAAACATTTGGGTCTTTCCTGAAGAAGAGTATTCTACAAGTATTGATTCTTGTCCCAGCTTATCTCTAAGTTGAAGTACCAGATTATTAATGCTCTCAAGGAATTGCTCTCTTGGTTTTTCCCAACTACAGCAATTTATAATTGTAATAACCAGGCTTTTTTCTCTCTGGCCTTTGTAAAAACCGTTAGCTTCTTGGAGAGTAGCTCCGTCAACGTGTTTCAGCAATATGTTCTCAACATCCACTATTTCCATCTCTTCTTGATCCTTGTTTGACGATAGGCCTATGTACATCCTCACTATTATATTTTTGTTAGACTCATTATTCTTTAAATTAACTTTTGCACAGGACTGTAATAAAAATGCCGGGCATATAGTTGCTAATATAATAAATAGAGATAAAAGATTATTTTTCCTCACCATATTATCCTAATTTAATATAGTCTGTTTTTGATAAAACGTGTAAGATTACTTAGCCAGATTATACTCAATAAAAAATTTAATATTACAGAGGGTGGAAAATGAAAAATCGTATTTTATTAATTATGTTGGGCTTGTCGTTAAGTATTGGCTCATGTGCCTCTATATTTGGACCTGCAGAACCTGATACAACTGATGAATTGGAGCCAAGAGTAGAACCCGAGAGTTACGATTCTAAGTATCCACGTGGGATGGAAGAGGAAATTGAATCAGATGTAAATCCTTTAGATACTGAGATGATGGAGCAGCAGCCGCTTATCAAGTAGATACCATTACTGTTTCTGTTGGTTTTTTTCGATGATCTCAATCTCAAATATTTTGGGCCAGAACTTGCCTGTTACCAATAGCGTGTTGTTTTCAGAGTTATAAGCGATGCCGTTTAGTACGTCTTCTTTTCCTTTTCTATCTTCTGGGGTAAGGATTCCAGTGAGGTCTATCCAGGAATTTATGTGGCCTGTTTTAGGGTCTATTCTTGCAATCAATTCTTTGCCCCATATATTTGCGTAAATTTCTCCGTTTATATATTCAAGCTCGTTAAGATTACTGACTTTTCCCTTTTCATCATAAACTTCTAATTTGCCCACTATTACAAAGCTCTTTGGATCCATAAAATAAAGAATGTCGCTTCCGTCACTTAAAATGAGATATTTGCCGTCATAAGTGATTCCCCACCCCTGAGTTTTGTAGGAGAATGTTCTTAGTATCTCAAGGCTGTCCTTATCATAGACAAAACCTGTTTTTGAACGCCAGGTTATCTGAATAATTTTATCATTAACTATTGTTAAACCTTCTCCAAAAAATTTGTCTTGCATGTTGCGGGATTTAATAACTTTTCCTGTTTTGAGATCAATTTTCTTTACTGTAGACTTGCCCTTTAAACCTGTGCTTTCATATAGAATCCCATCTTCAAGAAATAATCCTTGTGTGAAAGCCTCCGGATCATGAGAAAATGTGTTTACAATCTTATAACCATAAAGAGTAGTCTTGTTTGTTTCATTAGCAGCCACGGAGACTGATTTGAAGGGAGAGTCAAATAAAGGTGAGAAAATTATGGCAATAGCCAATGCGAAAAGGCATAGTTCTCCAGAAACGGACAATGTTCTAATGAGTTTCATAATATATTTCCTTCCAGGGTTGTAAAAAATAGTATCCATATAATAGCTGAACTCTGTTAAAATTTCCTTATTTAGTGTAAATTAATAAGTGGTGAGCAGAAAATTATTCTTTGTATTGTGGAGTTAGAGTGCATCGTAAGCAGGTATTCTCCTGGTTTTTCATAGCAATATTTCTTTTGCTTCTTTACATTTTCTACCAAATATTGAGCCCCTTTATACTTGCTCTTTTTTGGGGTGCAATTCTTACCCTCACCTTATACCCACTGCACGTAAGACTTACGAATCTCTTAAGGAACCGGAAGAGTATCTCAGCTCTCATAATGACCGTGGTAGCCACATTTCTGGTCATATTGCCCCTAGTATTCATTTCTGCCACAGTTGCTGTGGACATGTTTGATATATATCAGAGTGTTAGTGGTAATGTCGAAGTCTCGGAATTAAAATCAAAACTTGAAAAGCTTAAGGGTCTAGTTCCGGTGGCTGTTTTAGATGATCTTGAGAAGAAGCTTGAAATAGGAGAGCTAAATATTCATGAAATGGCTGTAAAGGGTTTAGGGTCTGTTAGTAGCTACGTAATAAATGAAGTTCAGAATGCTGCATCCAATATTACGGGTCTTCTAATTAGTTTTGGTATGATGATATTTTCACTATTCTTCTTTTTCCGCGATGGTGAAAGTATGCTTGAGCGTATTAAATCATTAATCCCCATGAAAGATGAACAAAAAGATGAAATTTTTACCAAATTTTATGACACCCTAAATGCGGTGATAGTGGGGGTAATGGTTACTGCAGCTATACAAGGACTACTCCAAGGGCTTTTCTTCTGGATATTAGGAATTTCTTATTCCGTTTTAGGCGGCGTTCTTACTTTTGTTTTTGCTCTAATTCCAATAGCGGGAGCAGTAATAGTCTGGTTGCCTGTTGGTCTATACCTAGTCTTCACCGGTAGTATCTATACTGGAATAGCCGTACTTGTTTTTGGTGGATTAGTTGTTAGCTCAGTTGATAATTTCTTGAAACCTATGATTATTGGAGGCAAAGTTAAACTCTCAACACTTTTCCTTGTTCTAACAATTTTTGGAAGCTTATCAGTGTTTGGCTTTACGGGAATTATTATAGGACCTATCTTGCTAGCTATCTTTATGAGTTTTCTTGATATCTACAAAAGTGAATATTTAGATTCTGCTGAATAGCTGACTTCAATCTATAGAGATCGTCCCTCTAAATAATACATTTTTTTATTTAAAAGCTCTTGCTTGCTGAATTGATAAATATTTTGCATTGTGCAATATTTAGGTTAGTCTAAAAATAAATTTAGATAGAATATAGCTTTAGTTCATCAGCTATTTGGTTGGGAGTATAACTAATGAAGCATAATTTGAAGAAAGATATTCAATTACAAAAAACTCTATTTTTTACAGTCTTGTTAGTAGTGGGGTTTCTGCTCAGTTCAAACTATGCTTATGCGGTTGGTGGTATCTCCAACTCAAAAGTTGTTGTTCCTAGCACTGAAACAGTTCCAAAAAAACATGTTGAATTCGAGCCGTTTTTCTCATTTGAGTTTGTTGATGATCGAGACAATACATTTAGATTAGGTGGAGGGGTCAGATTTACATTGGGCTTGCTTGAAAATCTTGAAACTGGGATAAATGTGAATTATCTAAACCATGAAAATTCTGATTTAACAGATAGAGTCAATGATTTTGGTGATATAGAAGCTGGTGTTAAATATAGGTTTTTGGATCAAGGAGACAAATATTCTTTCTCTTTGGCTTATCAGGGAGGGGTTTCTATTCCTACTAGTGGTGGGGATACACCTTGGTTTATTGAGCCTGGCGGACTCATATTAACCAAAGACTTCTCAGATCTATTTTCTATGGATTCGGATTTTGTATTTGGAATAGTTGAAGATGATGGGTGGAGTTTTATTTCTAATGTTGGATTTGGTTACTATTTGGCTCCTTGGTTTCAGGCAGTGCTTGAGGGTGCATATGCGTATGAAGACATTGATGGTGAGAGAAGTACTCAGGTTGTAAATATCACGCCCGGTTTTACATCTCCAGTTACAGACTGGCTTACAATTATCGTAGGTGTTACTCCTGATGTATATACCGATAATACAGAGAAAGAAGTAGTTATTACTACAGCATTCACCTTTTTGTTTTAGAGAAATAATGCTTGACACTGTTAGCTGTGAACAATATTATTTTTAGACATAGCTAAATTCTATTTTAGGAGAATTAAAATGTATACAGAATCAATTGAGGACTACTTAAAGGCTATCTATGAAATACAAACGGAAAATGGAAAGGTGTCGACTAATTCACTATCAGAAATGCTGAAGGTAGCTCCAGCATCTGCAACAAGCATGATAAAGAAGCTCTCAGAGAAGAAGCTTGTAACGCACAAGCGCTATCAGGGAGTAAAGCTTACTAAAGCAGGGCTTAAAATTTCACTTGAAATTATAAGACATCACCGCCTGATTGAACTATATCTTACAGAGGCGCTTGGGGTTCCTTGGGACCAGGTACATGAGGAAGCTGAAAAGTGGGAACATGTATTGTCTGAAGATTTAGAAGATCGTATGGATGCCGCCTTGGGCTATCCTACCAGAGATCCTCATGGTGCTCCGATTCCAAGCCGAGACGGAACAATCCTTGAGCTCGATTCTATCCCTTTGGCAGATCTTAGCCCCGGCCAGAGCGCTGTAGTGGATGAAGTAAGCGATCATGATCCTGATTTACTTCGTTATATAGGTAAAATGGGACTTTATCCGAAGACTAAGTTTAAAGTTGTATCAATCGAACCTTTCAGTGGTCCAATAAAAATAAAAGTTGATGATTCTGAACATATTTTAGGACCGGGAGCTGCTCAGTATGTATTTGTTACTGATGTTAAGGGTTCAAAAAGTGAGGTATCCCAATGAAGTTTTTTAACAGATATTTAATAATAGCATTCCTGTCTTTTCTGGTAATAGCCTGTTCTTCCAATGACGGCTCGAATACAAACAATACAAACAAACAAGGAATAAACATTGTAGCTACAACAGGAATGATAGCGGATATGGTTTCCGTAATTGGGGGAGGCAACGTTTCGGTTAAAGGTCTTATGGGGCCGGGAGTTGATCCGCATTTATATAAAGCTAGCGCAGGTGATGTGGCTCTTTTGTCTAAAGCAGACGTGATTTTCTATAACGGTCTTCATCTAGAGGGAAAGATGGCAGAAATATTTGAACAGATGAACAAAAGGGGTATCAGCACAGTTGCAGTTACAGACGGTGTTGATCGTGGTGATCTGCTATCACCACCTGAATTTAAAGGAAACCATGATCCTCATATCTGGTTTGATGTAGGTCTATGGTCAGATACGGTGGGGATTGTAAAAGGGAAGTTAATTGAGATGGATCCGCAAAATACAGAGGACTACAATAAAAATGCAGAAGCCTATTTAGAAGAATTGACCCAGTTAAATGAATATGTTTTGCAAAGAGCTAATAGCCTGCCAAAGGATAAACGAGTTCTTATAACTGCACATGATGCTTTTAATTATTTTGGTAGGGGCTACGGTTTTGAAGTGAAGGGGCTTCAGGGTATCAGTACAGAATCAGAGGCAGGAACCGCAGATGTGCAGGGATTGGCTGCAATGATTGTAGAACGCCGGATTCCGGCCATTTTTGTAGAATCTTCCGTGCCTCCTAGATATATCGAAGCTGTTCAGGCCGCTGTTAAATCTAAAGGGTTTGATGTAAAAGTTGGAGGTGAGCTCTTCTCAGATGCAATGGGTAATCCTGGAACTCCCGAAGGTAATTATATAGGAATGGTACGCCACAATATTAATACAATTGTCGATGCTTTGGGGCAAGGTGGGGAATCCTGACGATCGAAGAAGGTTTAAAGGGGAATAACATATGAGCACAAATGCAATAGAAGTAGAAGACTTAACAGTAGCCTATAAAGATAAGCCGGTACTTTGGGACATTGATTTAACAGTCCCTGAAGGCGTGCTTATGGCTATAGTGGGCCCAAATGGAGCAGGTAAGACCACTCTGATAAAAGCAATGTTAAACCTAGTAAATACAGCCGCAGGTCAGGTTAAGATTTATGGTGAGACTTCTTCCAATCAGCGGCGTCTCGTGGGTTATGTCCCCCAGAGGGGGAGTGTGGATTGGGACTTCCCGACTAGTGTGAAAGATGTTGTGATGATGGGACGCTATGGAGCATTGGGCTGGATAAGACGTCCTGGGAAAAAAGAGCAGAATTTGGCTCTCCAAGCTCTTGATAAAGTAGGTATGGTCCAATTTGCGGATCGCCAGATTAGTCAGCTCTCAGGAGGACAACAGCAGCGAGTATTCCTGGCGCGGGCTCTTGTTCAGGATGCTCAGGTTTATCTTATGGATGAGCCTTTTCAAGGAGTAGACGCGACAACTGAGCGAGCAATTGTATTGCTTCTTCAAGAACTGCGAGCATCAGGCAAAACTGTGGTAGTAGTTCATCACGATCTTCAAACGGTACCTGAATACTTTGACTGGACCACGCTATTAAATGTGAGACTTATCGCAAGCGGTCCTGTAGATGAAGTATTTACAGAAGAGAATCTTCGTCTTACATATGGCGGACGGGTCTCATTCCTAAAACAAAATGGCCAAAATGGCGTATCCACCTTTGACCAGAGAACAGGGTAGGGGAAAGTGGATATATTCGCACTCTTTAATGATCTCCTTTTTGACTACACGCTAAGAACAGTGGCTATGGGTTCTGCGGTTTTAGGTGTAGTCAGCGGCGCTCTTGGATCTTATGCTGTTCTTCGCAAGCAAAGCTTGCTAGGTGATGCGATATCACATGCCGCTTTGCCTGGAATTGCTATTGCCTTTCTACTCACAGGAAGCAAGCAATCTCTTGTCTTAATATTAGGCGCTGCGATCGCTGGTTGGATAGGCACTCTCTTTGTAATGAGCATAGTGCGCACAACGAGAATCAAGTTTGACAGTGCACTGGGACTAGTACTTTCAGTATTTTTTGGATTTGGGCTGGTTCTCTTAACGATTATTCAGAAGCGCCCTGACGCAACTCAGGCTGGGCTTGATAAATTTCTTTTTGGACAAGCAGCGGCGCTCCTGGAACGTGATGTAATTACGATGGCTATACTTGGTGCTATAGCAATACTTATAATGATGATTTACTGGAAGGAGTTCAAACTCCTTAGTTTTGATCCCGACTTTGGAGCTACACTTGGGTTTCCAATGAAGTTCCTCGACATACTTCTAACCACTTTAATTGTTCTTGCAATTGTCTTAGGTCTGCAGACAGTCGGGGTTGTTCTGATGAGTGCAATGATTGTTGCACCTGCAGCTGCGGCAAGGCAGTGGACAGACCATCTTGGAACAATGGTCTTTCTCTCGTCGCTGTTTGGAGCATTGGCTGGAATAGTAGGTGCTGTTTTAAGTAGCAGTATACCAAGGCTGCCGACAGGGCCGACAATAGTTTTATGTATAAGTGTAATCGTTCTAGTCTCTCTATTTTTAGCTCCGAGACGCGGACTTCTATGGAATTGGTTTAGAGAGAGAAAGAATAGGGGTAGACTCCAAGTTGAAACGATTTTAGAAGGTCTTTATTCTCTGGCTTCATCCCATAAAAATCCAGAACACCCTCATTCCATTGCAGTCTTAAGGTTGATGAGTACTGAGAAAGCAGGCGTGGAAAAAAGCTTAAAAATACTTGAAGAACAGGGACTTGTTCGGTCTTTGAAGTCAAGTGAATGGGCACTCACAAAAGCCGGTGTCCAAGAGGCTCAAAGTAGAATAAAAATTAGAGAAGGTACTAACCAATGACTTTTGAGCAGTTTGAAATTCAGTTAATAGCATCAGTTGTAGCAGCAGCTTGCGCTATCCCTGGAGTTTTTCTTGTGCTCCGAAGGATGGCAATGATGAGTGACGCAATTAGTCATTCCATTCTCTTGGGAATTGTTCTGGCATTTTTTATTATTCCTGATATTTCATCGCCAATCCTTATTATCGGTGCTGCACTTAGCGGAGTTCTTACAGTTAGTCTTGTAGAGCTTTTAAATAAAACGAGGCTTGTAAAAGAAGACGCCTCAATTGGCTTAGTATTCCCCGTACTTTTTAGCATAGGTGTGATTTTGATTGCCCGCTATGCATGGAGCGTGCATTTAGATGTACACGCGGTACTTTTGGGAGAGCTTGCATTTGCTCCTTTTGATCGTCTGATATTCTTTGGACATGATATCGGACCAAAATCCCTCTTCGTTATGGGGGCAATATTAATTCTGAATCTTGTGTTTATTTCTCTCTTTTATAAAGAGCTTAAACTTGCTACATTTGATGCAGGGCTTGCAGCAGCTTTGGGCTTTTCTCCAGGGCTTATTCACTACGGGCTCATGAGCCTAGTATCAGTTACAGCAGTAGGAGCTTTTGATGCTGTTGGATCGATATTGGTTGTAGCGCTTATGATTGCTCCCCCTGCGGCAGCTTATTTACTTACAGATAATCTTACAAAAATGATCTCCATCAGTGTCGTGTTAGGCGTTCTGAGCTCTATTACCGGTTTCTGGCTTGCTATTTATCTGGATGCAAATATTGCAGGTGCTATGGCAACTATGGCCGGTGTTTTATTCTTTATTGTTTTTCTATTTGCTCCAGAGCGGGGGATTGTTGCAATTGCCAGGAGAAGATCGCATCAACGATGGGAATTTGCAGGGAAAATGCTTGCTATACATCTTTTAAATCACGAAGGAACAGATGAAGAAGAGCATGAATCTCAAATAGAGCATCTTGAGCAAAACCTTAGGTGGAAAGAAAGCTTTGCAATGCGTGTAGTGAATTACTCAGAAAATAATGGGCTATTAATGATAAAGGGCAGTAGACTTGAATTGACTAATCGTGGCAGAGAATATGCAAAAGAATCTATCTTGGATAACTAGGTAGTGCTTAATCGGGTTCAGGCAGATCCCCTTTTCTGTTTTTAAGCATCATTATAATAAGTGCTAGTAGGACCATGCCCTTATTTCCGTCATCATCATCTTTAAGGGACTGTATATAATCCATATTGTCTTTTACAGACTCATCTTCCGGAGCAATTTGAAGAGCTGCTCTCAGTACTTCAAGGGCGTCATCATACCAACCCTTTTCAGCAAGCGATAGTGCAAGTGAATTATAAGCAGGGATAAAAGATGGGGAAGCTGCAATGACTTCTCTGAACTTTGTAGCTGATTCATCAATCCAACCAAAGTCAAAATAGCAATTGCCGATTGAAAGATGAGCCCAATAGTCGTTAGGACATATTTCTACATGTTTCCTGAATTCTGTAACAGCTTCTCTCGTCCATCCCATATCGAAGTAGCATAAACCAAGCTGATAATGAATCTCATCTTTTATATAATCCAGATCCGAATCTGAATCCAAACATTTTTCAAAATTGCGAAGGGCATCTTCGTATAATCCTGTAGTCCTGTAAGCAAGTGCTAGATGCCATATGGAAAAGATATGCTCGGGGTCGATCTCTAGAGCTTGTTCGAAGGCCTCTATACACTCGTTATATCTGCTCATTCTGGATAGAGTAATACCTAGCTGAGTCCATATATATGGATCTTGCGAATTTAAATTCAAAGATTTCCTGAAATAGTGGATAGAGGTTTCAAAGTCTTCCATTGCGTCATAAGTAAGTGCAATAGACAGGTGTACGTCAGGGTCATAGGGGGCAATTTCTATTGCTGTAGTCAGTTCTTTTAGTGCTTCGTCGAAACGTCCCGCTTCTTTGAAATCGTCAGCTTTGTTAAGCAGTCTTTCTAGCCTGCCCATTTTTTGCTCCGTTGTCCTTTCGGTTTTCAAATTCAGTAAAGAATATGTCCTGATACTCCGAATGTCAACAGTTCATATTTTTATGTAAAATCTTAAAATAATATATAAGTATTGAGGTTGTAAAAAAGTGCTGAATATGATTCTATAGAGTAGTGATTATATGGATGAATTATTAATAAAACTGCAACTTTTTCGCCTCAAAATCATCGAAAGATTAAAGCTAATAAAAATATAGTCTAGGGGACCCGAATTCATATGCATGTAGTAATTGTTGGTAATGGTGTAACTGGTGTATCAGCGGCCATTAGAGTCAGGCAGCTCAAGCCTGACTGGAAAATTACAATGATATCAGGCGAGTCTGATTATCATTATTCCAGGCCTGCTCTGATGTATATATTCATGGGCCATATGAGTTATCAGAATACGAAGCCTTATGAAAACAGTTTTTGGTCTAGAAATAATATCAATCTTATACGTGACTGGGTAACTGAAATAGATGCGGGCTCAAAAAGATTGCTCATGCAAAAACTGGACCCTGTTTATTACGATAAGCTCCTTATAGCAACTGGATCTAAATCAAACAAATTTGGTTGGCCAGGCCAGGATCTGAAAGGCGTTCAGGGTCTATATGATCTAATGGATTTAAGAGAGCTCTACGAGAATACCCAAGGAGCTAAAAATGCTGTAATAGTTGGCGGCGGATTGATTGGGATAGAGCTTGCTGAGATGCTTCATTCAAGAGGACTGCACGTTACTTTCTTGGTAAGAGAAAAATCGTACTGGGATAATGTCTTGCCAGGCGAAGAGTCATCAATGATTAATCGTTTAATCGAGCAAGAAAATATGGAGCTTCTGCTGGAGACAGAACTTAAAGAGATAATTGATGATGGAAACGGCCAAGTAGCTGGGGTAATTACCAACAAAGGTGAGAAGATTGATTGTGGAATCGTTGGGCTTACTGCTGGAGTTAGCCCAAACTTAGACTTAATTAGGGACTCAAGTATTCCAAATGGCAGGGGCATATTGGTAGACAGGGGTTTAAGAACGCAAATTGAAGATATTTATTCGGCAGGTGATTGTGCAGAGATTGTAACAGAGGGAGATGGGCGAAACTTGCTTCAACAAGTTTGGTATACAGGCAAGATGCAGGGAAAGGTTGTGGGCGAGACAATAGCTGGCATGGATAGCATCTATGACCCTGGTATCTGGTACAACTCCGCCAAGTTTCTAAATCTCGAGTACCAAACTTATGGGCAGGTAAATAATGCTCAAGGCTTGCTTACTATCCCAGGCGAAAAGAACATTTATTGGGAGCATCAAGACCATCTTCATTCGCTTCGCCTGGTACATAATGACAATGAAGTTTTAGGAGTTAATGTAATGGGGATTCGTTATAGTCATAAAATCTGTGAAAATTGGGTAAGAGATAAAAGAAGCCCGGACTATGTTTTGGATAATCTAGCTCAGGCTAATTTTGATCCGGAATTTTTTAAGAGATATGAGTCTGAAATAGTAGGCACCCTAAAGGAGCAGATTATATGATTGAGTCTCGAACTCTTGATTACGATTATGATGAGGAAAACTTAGGATTCAAAGAGCCTCCTAAAGCTGAGAGTAAGCCACTGACACTGTCTGAGAAGATCTCCCTAGGATTAGTCGGAATTGGTGTCCTATTTTTTATAATCCTATTATTTAATACACCACTCAGAGGAACTTGGTCAGGTTTTTTCTTAGCTTTCGGACCTTTAACAATTGGAGGAGCTTTATATTTCTGGCTGAGCTATAAAGACACTGAGCCGGGTATCAAAAATGACGGCAACTTTTTTAGAAATATTACTTCCAGAGGCTATCTGGGCTGGATCGCCGGCATTCTGATGACCGGTTTTTATATGATTCTTTACTGGTGGCCACAGTATCTTGAGGGCGGCGTGAGGCTTCTTGATCCACAGGCTCAGCTTATTTCAGGAGCTCCAGCGAATCACTGGTTTTTATATGGATTTATATACACCATAGCTGTGCTTGTCTTTGGGATACGTATGCTGATGAGGTACCGTGGGAACCGTTATCAGCAGATTAGAACCCTTTCTGTTATGACAGTTCAGCTTGGATTTGCATTCCTTTTACCTAATATCTTAAAGCTGTTTAGTCAGCCTGAATTTTACTTCTCATACTTCTGGCCGCTTAAATATGATTATCTCTTCCCTAGCAGTATTAGTTATTTTACGAGCAGCTCAGCGGGGCTTGGCTTATTTTTTGTTTTCTGGGGACTTGTGATGACATTTGTTGCAGTCCCAGTGCTTACCTATTTCTTTGGCAAAAGGTGGTACTGCTCTTGGGTTTGCGGTTGCGGCGGGCTTGCTGAAACAATGGGCGACCCCTGGAGACAGCTTTCTGATAAGTCTATGAGAGCATGGAAAATTGAGCGCTGGATGATTCATTCTGTGCTTGTATTTATTGTAGTTGTTACAGCGGCACTCTGGATAAACTCTTTTAGTGGCGGAAAGCTACTCGGAGAATTTTCCGGTTCTGCTGCAAAATGGTACGGATTTTTTATTGGCGCAATATTCTCAGGTGTAGTAGGGGTTGGTTTCTATCCACTTATGGGAAGCCGTGTGTGGTGCAGATTTGGATGCCCGCTTGCTGCAACTTTGGGAATATTCCAACGTTATTTCTCACGTTTTAGGATTACCACAAACGGCGGGCAGTGTATGTCCTGCGGTAATTGTTCTACCTACTGTGAGATGGGAATCGACGTTAGAGCATATGCGCAGCAGGGAAAGAACATCATCAGGTCTTCATGTGTCGGCTGTGGTGTCTGTAGCGCGGTTTGTCCAAGAGGTGTGCTCAAGCTTGAAAACGGTAAGACTTATGGTGACCGATTTGAAGGATCCGCAAGACCTATTCAAGCCTTTATAGATTCTATGAAGCATGTGTAATGGTTTGTAATCACTCCAAAATATAGCAATTAGTTGAACACTCTTTAGGTTATTGGATGGCTCTCTTCTATTGAACCGCACGTCAAAACCAATTAGAATCCACGTTCATATGGATGATACTATTCAAGTTGCTGTTCCAATTCCTGGGGATGAGTATTATTCCTATAAAGTTCCTGAGCATTTAAAAGAAGGGCCTAAACTTGGGAAACGGGTTCTTGTACCCTTTCGCAACAGAAAGTCCATAGGCTTTATCGTTGGTTTTGGAGATCCCCCGCCGGATATTAAGCTTAAAGACATTATAGACATCATAGATGAGGAACCTCTATTTGATGAGAAACGGCTTGAGTTTCTAAAGTGGGTTTCTAACTATTATATCGCCTCACTGGGTATTGTGCTTAAGGCTGCCCATCCTGGGGGCTTGGGAGTGAGCCTCAAACGCCAAATTACAATTACTGATAATGGAATAAACGCACTAACAACTGATAGGCTTACGAGTCATGAGTCATTGGTTTTAAATACAATATATAATTCCGGTGAAATTACCTCCCAAAAACTTTTAAATCTAGTAGAAAACACATCAAACGAACTTTTAAATTCATTTAAGAGAAGAAATTTAATTGAATTTACCTATGAAATAGCATCTGACTCTAAGATAAAAACTGAGAAAATAATTGTAGCCGGAGATGGGGCTAGTCTGGATAGTAAGACTCTCGAAAGAAAACATGCCAAGGCTCAAATTCTCGAATATGTGCTAACACATAGAAGAGTTGCCCTTACAGATTTAAAAGAAATATTTGGTAATGTCGGCAGTCACATTCCATGGTTAGAACAACAAGAATTCATAAAAATTGAGCACCAGGAAATTTCAAGAAATCCTTTCTCGCAGATCAAAGTCTCAAATGAGCCTCCACCCAAGCTTAATTTGGATCAAGACATCGCATATAAAAAAGTTTCCGAAGCAATTCATGCCCAAGAGTTTAGCCCCTTCTTGCTTCACGGTGTTACTGGGAGCGGTAAAACAGAGGTGTATCTCCGTACAATTGGAGAAGTGATTAAGAAAGGCAAAGAAGCGCTTGTTCTGGTACCGGAAATTTCGCTTACTCCCCAGCTTGTAAAGAGATTTAGATCCCGTTTTGGCGATGAGGTGACAGTTATTCATAGTGCCCTGTCAGACGGTGAGCGCTTTGACGCATGGAGGATGGCGAGCCGAGGAGAGGTGAAAGTTGTTATTGGAGCAAGATCGGCTATTTTTGCTCCACTTAACAACCTAGGAATCATTATTGTCGATGAGGAACATGAGACAAGTTATAAGCAGGAAGAGGCCCCTGCATACAACGCCAGGGATTTGTCATTGGTTCTTGGCAGAATGACTAGCTCAGTTGTTATATTGGGCTCTGCCACACCATCTGTAGAATCTTACAGTAACGCCCTAAAAAATAGATATACCTATCTTTCAATGCCTCTTAGGGTTGAAGATAAATCCATGCCTGAAATACAAGTTATAGATATGAAAGATGAGTCAGGGGATATATTCTCTGAAACTCTTAAACAATCTATTCTTGATAACTTTGAACAAAAGAAACAGACAATTTTATTTCTCAACCGAAGGGGGTATTCAGGATTATTAATTTGCCCATCATGCGGGGAATTACTTAAATGCCCTAACTGCACAGTTTCCCTAACCTATCATGCTGGGGATGATTCTATAAAATGTCATATGTGCGGGCTTTCTGAGAAATCAATCCCTGACTGTAGTAAATGTGGAGATCATATGAGGGGCCTAGGGGTAGGTACTCAAAAAGTTGAGGAAGAAATCAAAAGGATTCTTCCTGCTGCCACAGTGGCAAGGATGGACAGGGATACGGCTAGTAGCAAGAACAAGCTGCTTAAACTATATTCCAGGCTTGAGCATGGAGAGATAGACGTGCTTATAGGTACTCAGATGGTTGCTAAGGGGCATGACCTTCCCGGGGTGACATTAGTTGGTGTAATCTCAGCTGACATCTCTTTAGGTATACCAGACTTTCGCTCCGGAGAGAGAACATTTCAACTCATAACCCAGGTTGCCGGGCGCTCCGGTCGCGGAGAGCATCTGGGGAGCGCTCTTGTTCAAACTTACAACCCCGATCATCCAAGCATCACTTATGCTACTCATCAGGATAGTAAGGGCTTTCTTGAAGAAGAGTTAAAGCTGAGAGAAGAGCTTGTATACCCGCCGTTCTCAAGGCTGGTTAATATTAAGTTCTCCGGAAGATTTGAATCAGAAACTCAACGGATTGTTAAAGAATCTGGCAAACTGGCCCGTAAGATGGTTGCAAAACTCCCGATGGGTGCGATCGAAATAATAGGTCCGTCTGCTTGTCCTATATATAAAATCAGAAACCGCTTTCGTTTTCAGATGCTTCTTAAGTCTAGTAATACCAGCATGATTCACAGTTTTGCCAAGCAGTTTCTTGCCTCCATTTCAAAAATTTCATCAAATGTGAGATGTTCTGTCGATGTGGATCCTTATTATTTCAGCTAAGTAAAATAGGTTGTAACTTTGTGGTAATATCTCAAAATAAGTTTATTGTCTTTTAATGGTAGGTATAATTCACTTATGGGAGATTAAACCATGCCTAGAAAACAAACCAGAGCAAGAAGTAAGAAGAAGGAGCCTGAAATTGATCTAAGTGATCTAAGCCGGGCAGGGGAACATTTTATTACAAGCGCAGCTGAGTTTGTCGTTGGGGCTGGTTTTGCTATAAAAGGAGCAAAAGATCTTCTTGATAACGAAGAAGGTAGAAAGTTTCTAAGAGAATTACCTTCTAAAGCTGCTGGAAAGGGGCTTGAATTTTTAACAGAAGTAACTGAGCAACTAAAAGAGAAGGAAAAGAACAAGTCTAAGAAAACTAGCAGAAACAAAAGCAGGAAGATAGAAGTTGAATAAAGTTTTACCCAACGCAGCTAATGCTCAGAATGTTCTCGAACGCTACAAAGAAACCCATAAGAGAATATCGGCTAAAAAAGCAGAAATTCTAACTATTCTCTCGTCCTATAGTTGTTTTCTCGGACGAGTAATCTTAGCAGATACGTCTGTACTAGACTATCTGAGTCAGCCAAAGAATATCAAAAATAAGAAGACTGCAAATCAATTTCTTAAGGAAGTTGGTGCCATCAAAAAAGCTGTAGATTCGGGGGAATCTCTAGGTTCTCAGCTAAGGCAATATAAATACCGAGAGTTCTCAAGGATCATCTACAGAGATGTTTTGTCACTTTGCCCTTTTAGCGATACTATGGAAGAGCTTTCAGACCTTGCAAGCGCCATAGTGGAAGCTGCTGTTAGGTTTTACAGCGAGGAGTTGGATACAAAGCCTCACGGAGAATTTGTAGTACTCGGGATGGGTAAGCTTGGTGGAAGAGAGCTCAACCTGAGTTCTGATATAGATTTGATCTATGTCTACCGTGATAATGGAGATCCAAATCCTTTTTATAAACTTGCCGAGAAAATTACCAGATTATTAAGCGCCTTAACTGAAGATGGCTTTCTCTACAGAGTTGATTTAGCCCTGAGGCCAGGTGGAAGCAAGAGTACTGTGGCTGTTCCCATAGAAGGAGCAGTTGAGCACTATTTCTACTGGGGCGATACATGGGAAAGAGCTGCAATGATAAAAGTAAGGCCTATTGCTGGAGACCTAGCTCTTGGGGATGAGTTTATTAAGGAAATTGAGCCATTCGTATATAAAAAGTTTCTTGATTATCAGTCAATTGAGGAATTAAAGGATATGAAGACTAAGCTCGATAAGCTTCAAAAAAAAGACGATGTTAAGCTTGGTAAGGGTGGAATAAGGGAAATTGAGTTTTTTATACAAGCTCTTCAGCTCGTAAACGGTGGCGAGATAAAAGGAATCAGGGAAAGAAACTCACTCACTACGCTAAAGAAACTCAGAAAATTAAATATTATAGATAATGAAGTCTTTGAATCACTGACCTCTTCGTATTTGTTTCTTAGAAAAGTTGAGCACATGATTCAGCTAGTAGATGAAAGACAAACTCATAAAATTCCAGCATCTTCGGAAGATATAACCATTCTTGCCAAGCGCTGCAATTTAGCTGACAAGGATGAATTTGAAGAACTCTATAAAGAGCATACTTCTAGTGTTTCTAAAATTTACAAACATCTCTTTTTTGATCCATCACAGCAAACTGAGGAGTTTGGGAAAGAGTTTTGGGAGCTTGCCGATTTTCTTACCTCTGGGAATATTGATGAGGCAGAAGCAGTTGAAAACCTTAGAATACTGGGTTTTAAGAATCCTGAAAGTGCAATAGATATATTCTCTAAATTGCTTGATCCGAGGTTAGGCGGACTCACACAAGAAGGAAAGCTAACTACAAAAAAAGTTATACCAGCATTTCTGGGAGAAATACTTAAATCTTTTGATCCTGATGCGGCATTGGTAAACCTTGAGCGGTTCATTTCAGGAATCGGATGGCGATCTTCAATATATTCAGTTCTTCTTGAAAATCCCGAGATAATAAAATTGTTAGCCCGACTGTTTTCTACAAGCGGATATCTTTCCAATTTCCTTATTCGGCACCCTGAATATCTTGATGTTATAACTCTAAGAGATGTACGAACGGAATATGCTTCTAAGAAAGAAATGCTTGAGAGTCTTCAGGAAAGCATGAAAGAAGCAACTGATGAAGAAGATAAGTTAGATGCAATAAGAAAGTTCCGACACGTTGAAACTTTAAAAATATGCCTTAGGGATTTAAACGGAGAGGTAGACCCTTTTTATGTAGGTAAGTACCTATCTATGGTTGCGGAAGCAGTTTTAGAAGTTGGGATTCAAATGGCTTGGGAAATCGTTAGTAAAACACAGAAAGGCAAGCATAAGAAAATAAATATGCAGATACTGGGTATGGGTAAGTTGGGTGGTCAAGAGATGAGTTATAACTCAGATCTAGATGTCATTTTCATTTATGAAGGCAGTGATCATGAGTTCTATTCCAAACTCGGGCAAAAGGTGATTTCTGTGCTCTCTGTGCCAACAGGTGAGGGCTATGCGTACAAAATAGATTTAGACTTAAGACCTTCAGGGCGCTCGGGAGCTCTAGTTACTTCATTTGATTCATTTAAAGAATATCATCAAGGAAGTGCACAGATTTGGGAGCGTCAAGCTCTGATTAGAGCAAGGCCTACTGCGGGGAGTCAGCGACTAGGCAATAAGATTATGGAAGCAGTAACGCATTTTGTATATGAAGAGAGTTATCCTAAAGACTTCCATAGAGAGATTCATCGTCTACGCTCCAGAATGGAAAAGGAGCTTGCAAAAGAAACTGCTAGTAAAGTGAATATTAAAACCGGAAAGGGCGGTACTGTTGATGTAGAGTTTCTTGTTCAGATGCTTCAGTTAAAATATGGCGGTGACTATCCTGAGCTCAGAGTTCAGAATACAGTTGATGCATTATTTATCTTGAATTTAAAGGGCATTATTAAAGATAAAGAATTCAAAATCTTAAAGGAAGGTCTTTATTTCTTAAAAAAGATGGAAAACTTGCTTAGACTTCTTCACGATCGTTCTATAAATGAGCTTTATGAAAGTGATTTTGATAAGTTGGCTTCTGATCTTGATACAAATAATGACGGTAACAAATTGAAAAAAGAGTATGTTTCTATTACAAGCGGAATTAGGAAAATATATGATAAATACTTCATATAAAACCTCAAACGACACCTACAATATATCTACAGGACTAAATAATGACAGAGTTTAAAAGCTGTGTATTTATTATGGCTGATGGCGCCAGGGCTGATGTATTTTCCGATCTACTACAAAGTGGAGATCTGCCTAATATTTCGAAGTATATTGTCGAAAAAGGATCCTATGGAGAAGCTGTTACTGTGTTCCCTTCAACAACAGGACCTGCGTACACACCTTATATCTTAGGGAAATATCCAGGGCGCTGTAATTTGCCAGGGATAAGATGGTTTGATAGAAAGGCCTATAGCAACAAACTCCTATCATTTGATAGGTTTAGAAGTTACATAGGGCTCGAAACTTATTTTATGAACAGTGATATTTCTACAGATTTTAAGACAGTATTTGAAATCTTTCCAAGAAGTGTGAATATCTTCAATGAGCTATCCAGGGGAATAAATTTAAAAAATGATAAGACACTTTTTTCCAAGCTCTACTATAAAGTAAAAAGTCATTTTACAGATAAATCAAACGAGGTTGATTTAGTTGCAGAGCGTATTCTTTTGCAGTCATTAAAAGAACTGCCCGAGTTTGTTTACGCCGTTTTCTTAGGAATTGATACTTACTCCCACATAAATCATCCATTTCACAGAAAAGTTATAGATTCTTATAGAAGAATTGATAACACAGTGGGGCTCCTTGCAAAGAGCTTAGAAAGCCAAGGCAGACTTGAAGAAACCCTAATTGTAATTACGAGTGACCATGGTCTTACTCAGACACACTCTCATTTTGATTCACTAGAATTTATGAATAATCAGGGTTATAAAACTTTTTATTATCCTAATGTCTTTAGACATTTCACAGATGCTGATGCCGCATGCCTAATCTCAGGTAATGCTATGGCAAATATTTACGTAAAGAGTAAAGATGGTTGGGATAGAAGAGCTGCTTTTGAAGAAATAGAAGGGCTTGTTGATAAATTTGTTGAGAGACCCGAAGTAGATATTGTGGCGGGTCTTGATGAGAAGGGCCGCACGCGAGTAAAGAGTGAGAATGGTGAGGCATCTACATGGTTAGATGCTGATGGAAATGTGAATTATGAAAAGATTAAGGGTGACCCTTTTAATTATAACGGCATGCCAAAGATAATGAGTTCCGAAGAGGCACTAGCTCATAGTTTCAATACTGAATATCCCGATGCATTGCTGCAAATAATACAACTACTTGAAAGCCCGCGTACCGGTGATTTGGTTCTGAGTGCAAGCCCAGGATACGATCTCAGGGCTAAGCATGAGAATC
>CALOCI010000007.1:0-23367 GCA_942491865.1 uncultured Thermodesulfobacteriota bacterium | reverse complement strand
TCATACTCTATACCTTCGGTAGGAGAATCTTTTGTAAAAGTAAGAGCTCCATCCCCACTCTCACCCACCCATGATTGGCTTGCCCCTATGCCCTGCGTTTTCTCTCCGTGAGTGACAACGATCGTAGGATCCCCTTCCCTCCAAGGCTCCCAAGCACTCCAATTATTTAGATCGCCAACATACTTATGTATTTGAGTCGGAGCTGCATCTATTACAACTGATCTTTCCACTGTATAGCTATTTGGAAGAAACAATCCCACCACTACAACAATGACTATGAATATTATTATTGCAGAGAATATTGTTTTTAAGATCTTCATCTCACCTCTCCTTCTCTCCCTAGGTTTTATTTAACCTTACGTTCTTTCCATATATCTCTTAAATGCTCTACATATGTTTTCGGCAAAGACTCTTTCATACCTTTTAGAAGGTCTTTAAATTCTGAAATATGCTTATTGCTTTTTCCATCTTTTAATATTCCCAATATCAGTGCCGCTTCTACTGTCTCAGGTTTTGGGTTATTAATTGATCTATAGAATTTTTCCGCCTTTTCATCCCAATTGTTACCTGTGTATTTTTTATAAACCTCAACTACAGCAGCTTTGTATCTCTGCTTGTCGACTACCGCGGTAGTTACCGCACTAGTTACTGCAGTAGCGTCGTCAATTATTTTCTTAGTGGTAGAATCGATAACTAATCCCACCTTTTTTCTACTGATTGATATTTCTTCCGGTTCAAATACATGGATCTTTCTCCCATAAACCCCAAGAGATGGTTCAATCACCTTGATGCTTAACTTTTCTTCAAGAGAGTGAATTGCATTTCTGATAGTTTTATCAGATAACCCTGTTTTTTCCTTCAACTCCTTCAGACCAAATCTCAGTTGGGGTAATTTTTTCTTAGAAGTTTCCTCTTTCATAAACAAATAAACTTTTGACTCAGATAAAGTATGAGAATCTTCTAAAATTTTTGGCTGAGATATTTTATTTTGAGATTTCGAAGGGGAGGGTTTCTTGGGTTTTTGATCTACCGCGGTAGTTACCGTACTATTTACCGCAGTATCTACTGGGCTACTTTCCGCGGTACTTACACCGGTATCTACCGCGGTAGCATCTTCCTGTATTTCTTCTGTAGAAGTGATGCTCCTGTCTTTCTTGAAATCATCAAAGTACTTTGTGGCTACTTTATGCGCATTTACAGGGCTTGAGCGTTTCTGCATAGACTCCAACATACTAGACAACCGCCCTTTGTTTTCGGGCTTTTTCTTCTTAGGAGTCCCTGCTGATGTAGCGTCTTCCTTCGTTTTTTTCATTTTCATAGACCTTGATAACGTCTTTAGCAAGCCTTCTATAGTCGGTAGCGCCTGCACATACTGGGTCATACTCCAATATATGCTTACCATACCCGCTTGCTTCTTTTAACTTAACATTGTTATGAATTGGAGAGAAGGTATTTGGATTAAACTTCTCATTTATAGCGTTTAGCACTGTTTTGCTTACGGTTGTCAGCTTATCATGCATGGTTGGCAATCCGTAGGGAACAATAGGGAAATCCGGTCTAGACGAATATATCTCAAACAACGTTTCGTCTATCATATTTACAGCATCCAGAGCCATTGGCTGCGTTTGGACAACAATAATTACATCATCAGCCGCAAAAAATGCGTTTATAGACAACGTGGCAAGGGAAGGGGGGCAATCAATCAATACAAAATCAAAATCTTTTCTCAGTTTTTTGATAGATTTTCTGAGCTTGTGGTCCTTTTCAATCAAACCAGACATGCTGAGATCAGCCCTACTCATTGCAAGGTTGGCGGGAATCAAATAAAGCCCCTTTGTTGGGTGCTCTGCAACCATGTTGTTGATATCCACTTTGTTTGATGAGTCAGTAAGAAGATCGTTTATGGTTAGTTCAAAATCATTGGGATTAAAACCTAAGTGAGAAGTTGCATTACCCTGAGGATCAAGGTCTATAACAAGAACCTCAGAACCTTTCTCAGCAAGGCACGCTGCCAAGTTGACCGTTGTGGTTGTTTTCCCTACGCCGCCTTTGTGATTTGCTATGGCTATGACTTTCAACTCTTAACTCTCTCCCTATAACAGTTATATCAATTAAATTAGTCCATATCAAGATAAAAGTGTTGTCTCTAAATCATTGCCAAGTAGAAGCGTGTTTTTATTAACATTCTCTTAACATTGATTTAACGGTTTAAAAATCATATAATATGCTGGCTATGACATAAAAAAAGCCGCCGAAGCTTTAGCGGTATGCTTAAAACAACGGCGGCAACCGGAAGGTGGAACATTTATTATGATACACTTTGTGGCTTTTAAATGTCAAGCGTTTTGATGTCTGTTTGGGAACAAATTGTAGGTTTTGTTTGGATAAGAATATGTCTGGGATAAAACAAGATAAAACAAAGATTGTTCAGATATGGGGAGAGATCCTAGATGAGGGGTTTACAAGTGTGCCCAATATTCTTCTTAGGTATAGATCCAAGATAGGTCTTAAACCCAAACACATAATGCTTATTATTGACATAATGTCATACAAGTGGGACGCCGGATACCCATTCCCAAGCTACTCAACTCTATCCCAAAGATCGGGCGTTGAAGAGAGAAGCGTTAAGAGAATCACACAAGATCTGGAGGAGCTTGGCCTGCTTGTGAAAACACCTAGATTTGATAGCGAAACTGGTGCACAAGTAACTACCGTTTTTGATTTTAGGCCACTGGTAACCAAACTAATAGAAGAGTTAAATCGGGACGCTGGATCATTGGATAACTCAATAAATACAGCGGCTACAGCTAAAAAAAAAGTAAGCAAGAATAGGGGTTCTTTAGGGGATGACAAAAATGTCAGGGGGGAGGGTGACAAAAATGTCACCGGGGGGGTGACAGAATTAGCACTGGGGGGGGTGACAAAAATGTCACCCAAAGAATACACAAGTAATAATAAGATATTTAGTAAAGGAACCCTAGAGCAAAGCAGTACCTATAGTAGGGCTAAAAAAAGCTCTAGCAATAGCAATGGAAAAACAAAAGAAAGGGTTAGTAAAGATTTTAGGGACGGTATTTTTAGAAACAGAATATTTGAAATATATGACAACCTCTATGACATAAAGCCAATTAAAGAATTAGTTGACGAGGGAATCCAGAGAGCTTGTAAAGATTTGATGGTAAATAGAGCTAAAGATCTTGAAGATTTGGGGATCGATATAGATATGAAATCAATTGTAAAAAAAGTTAAAAGCAAATTCCCTTACAAAAATATTCCAAGTAACGATTCAAAAGCCAGAAATTTTTACACATCCACCATCTGCAACATGGTCGCAGATTCTGTTTCTGATCTTATTTTGCAAAACCAGTAAGCCAGTGCAACTGTTGACTTTTATCTGTATCGATTTAATATAATCTCCCACAAAAATATAACATAGGGGGAGATATACATGGCTAGTGATATCCCAGGTACCAAAGAAGCTCGGGAAGTCCTTAAGAAACATAAAATTGTCATCGCAGGAGTAGGCGAGACAGAGCAGGGCAAAATTCCCGATCGCAGTTCTTTTCATTTCCTATCCCAAGCTTCAAAATTAGCAATTGAAGACGCAGGACTTAAAAAAACAGATGTAGACGGATTAGTAACAGCATTTTCTCTTGTTGAGCATACGTTTATGCATTGCACAACTTTTGCTGATTACTTTGGAATGAAACCGAAGTTTTTTTCTTCGGTTGCAGTAGGTGGTGCTACGGCAGTATGGATGGCTGCAGAGGCGGCTATGGCGATAGCATCAGGACAGGCAGAGGTTGTTCTTTGTGTTAGAGGGGACAACACTCTTTCAGGAATATCTTCCTCAGGTATGTTGGCTCTTATTAGAGAGATGTGCCACGGTGAGTTTGAATTCCCTTATGGTTTAACCACCCCAGGTGGCTATGCTCTTGCGGCTCAGAGGTACTTGCATGACTTTGGCGCCACAAGAGAGCAACTTGCAGCTGTTGCAGTAACAATGAGAAAACACGCTGCTCTAAAAGAGAACGCAATGAACAAGGATCCTCTTACGATAGAGGAAGTAATTAACTCAAGAATCATTGCAGAACCACTCACAAAATATGATTGCTCCATTATTTCAGACGGAGGAGCTGCTTTTATTGTTACAACAGAAGCCAAGGCGAAAGAGCTTGGAATTGAGAACGACCTCGCTTACTTACTCGGCATGGGCCAGGGGTATTCTCATCAGTACATGACGACTCTTGAAAATCTAGATCAAATCTATAACGCTATCAACACATCGGGTCAGAAAGCTTTTCAGACAGCTGGGCTTGGTGTAGATGATGTTGATCTCGCTTACTTGTATGATTGTTTTACGATAACCGTACTTCTAGAGCTAGAAGGCCTTGGGTTTGTTCCTAAAGGTGAGGGCGGCTCATTTGCACTTGAAGGACGCATGGAGCTCGGTAAAGATTTGCCAGTTAATACCCACGGTGGCTTGTTGTCTCAGGCTCACTTAGGAGCCATGCACCATGTTGTAGAGGCTACACTGCAGTTAAGAGGTGACGCTGGACCTAGGCAGTCAAAGGACGCAAACGTAGCGATTGTTCATGGCAACGGTGGCATCGTATCTGCTCACAGTACAATACTATTGGGGAAAGAACCCATTTCTTAAGAAAAAGGAGATCGTAAAAAATGGCTGAAGAAAAAACATACAACAAACCACTTCCGGATTTTCGCCCGGAAACAAAACCATATTGGGAAGGAGCGAAAAACCACGCACTTGTTCTCCCAAGATCAAAAGAAACAGGGAAGTTCTTCTTTTATCCACGCGCTATGTCCCCTGGAGACGATATGTCTGAGGATATAGAGTGGGTCAAGGCAAGCGGAAAGGGGAAAGTGTGGACATACTCTATTCATCACATGGGCCCTTCAAAAGCCTACAAAGGGGATCCCCCCTATGTAGTTGCGCTTATTGAACTTGAAGAGGGCGTTAAAATGATGAGCAATGTTATTGACGTAGATGTTAATGATGTTCACGTGGGAATGGAAGTAGAAGTGGTTTACGATGATGTTACTGAAGAAGTAACCTTACCAAAGTTTAAACCAGTATAAAATTAAGAAGCTAATAGCTTCAATCTTAAAAATAACCACACGGTCTGGTTTCAAAACCGGGCCGTGTTTATATTCTAAATCGGAAGGAGATCATAAAAAATGGCAGAGGATACAAGAGTTTTTTACGAAGATTTGGAAGTAGATGCTGAGCATAAAAGCACTGGGCGTACTATTACAGAAACCGACGTAGTAAGCTTTGCAGGACTCTCCGGTGATTTTAACAATATGCACATAGATGAAGAATTTGCACAGAAAACCGTGTTCAAAGGAAGGGTAGCGCACGGACTATGTGTTTTATCTGTAGCATCAGGGCTATGGTTTACAATGCCCCGTTTGGCTACCATCGCTTTTATGGGACTTGAGGACTGGAGATTCTCGGGCGCTGTAAAGTTTGGCGACACAATTCATATTACACGTAAGCTCGTTGAGAAAAGAGAGCACAAAAGACCTAACATGGGTTTTCTTATTTTCGAAGTTCTTGTTCATAACCAGAGCGGAGATGTTGTCCAAAAGGGCAAATGGGTGATCTTAGTGCAAAGAAGGGAAGCTTAGTCGTTTTTAAGAAAATCCCTTTTTTCTCAAAAATATACTAAAAATTGTAGCACCCCGGCTTTTTAAAGCCTTAATTTACATAATATACCCCAATCATTGAATAATTTCTTTTTATGATTGGGGTTTTTTCTATAAAATAAAGCCAAATTCTAAAAAAGTGTCTTGACATAGACATGCGAAATGTGATAAATCCTATTCCATAGAGAAAACTTTGTGGAAGGTGGAAAGTCCACAAAAAACTCCACAAGTAAAATACAATAACTTTAAGGAGGTATGGAGAGAAATGGCAATAGATATGTTGCTTGGATATGTTTTGTTACTTGTAGGTTTCGTGTTTTTCTGTAACGGCATGACCGTTTTGGGAAAAACAGGAGCTAAGGAAGTAGGAGTATTAAACTTTGCAGTTGGTGTACTTATCCTGATTGCAGCTTGGCAGTTACATAACGAGGGTTTGACAGCTGCCACAGCTCTAGTTTCCGTGTTCGCCCTGATTTATTTCATGGTTGCTGGAATCTTTATTCATGGATATGACGCTAAAGGTCTTGGATGGTACTGCTTGTTTGCCACAATTGTATTCATTTGGTACGGCTACCATTTCTATGGACTAGAAGCTGTAATTCCTGGCATGATGTACTATGCTCTCTTCTGTTGGGCATGGGCGCTGCTAGTATTCTTGGCTTTCTTGGTATTCTCTCTAGGAAAGGCAGTTGCTCCTGCAGTTGCATGGTTATTCATCATAGAAGCGTTCCTAACACTTATGATTCCTGGAATGCTACTTCTTACTGGTAAATGGGGACCACTTACGGCTCTCAGCGCTGGTTAATAATTAGAGAAAAATATTTTAACAGAGTTTGATTACCAAGGGGGTTATGGACATTGAGCCATGACCCCCTTTTTTTGTTTTTGTTTGTTATTAGATATAATATTTGACGCAAATTAAAGTAAGCCGGAGGTTTTGTAATGAGAGACGTATACATCTTGGGTGTGGGAACAACCCCTTGCGGCAGGTTTCCTGATAAAGGTGCCCATATACTAGGGCGCGACGCAGCATGGTCTGCAATAAAAGACGCAGGAATTCATCCTAGAAAAATAGAGATCGCATTTTGTGGACATGTTTATCAGGGGATGGGAGTAGGACAGAGAACTCTTAAAGAAATAGGACTAGTCGGGCAGCCTACTATAAATGTTGAGGGAGCATGCGGTAGCGGAACCCTCTCTTTTTGGGAAGCTTGGAGAACTATTGCATATGGACAATACGATATTGCTTTAGCATTAGGCGTTGAAAATCTTAGCAGGGTTTTATCAGGCGGGCCACTGCCTCTGGAGGAAGACGACATTGAGGTTGCTCTGGGAATGGGAATGCCAGGCTTGTATGCAATGAGAGCTAAGAGATATATGATGGAGTATGGAGTAACAATGGAGCAGCTTGCAAAAGTTGTTGTGAAGAGTAGGCATCACGCTTCACTTAACCCAATAGCGCAATATAAAAAAGAAATGACAATAGATGAAGTTCTAGATTCACCTATGATTGCGGATCCTCTTACACGTAACATGTGTTGTCCTGTTGGAGACGCAGCAGCAGCGGCGGTTCTATGTTCTGCCGACCTCGTTGACAAGCTTGCAACGAAGACACCGATCAAGGTGCTTGGCTGTGTAGCTCAGTCCGGGAAGTACTCAAGCCCTAAAGGACTCACTTGTGATCCTTCTGAAAATGTTATGAGAACTTCTAAAATGGCCTACGAAATGGCAGGGCTTGGTCCTGAGGATATGGACGTAGCAGAGATCCACGACGCTTTCTCTATAGCTGAGATGATGGTATATGAATCACTTGGTTTCTGTGAGAAAGGGGAGGGCGCTAGACTTATAGAGGATGGAAGCACTTGGATAAATAGCGGAGGCATTGCTGTAAATCCGGGTGGTGGGTTGTTGTCCAGAGGCCATCCTGTAGGCGCAACTGGTCTTCTTCAGACTGCAGAAATTGTATGGCAGCTCCGCGGAGAAGCCGGTAAACGTCAGCAGGAAAACGCGAACGTAGGAATAATTGAAACTATGGGCGGTGCACAGCCTTCTATGGACGGCATAACCTGCGTTGTCAGTGTGCTTGGTAAATAAAAGCTGAAAATTCAATTAAGGTAATTAAAATTTTAGATTAAAGATAAGAAGGGGGTGAAAATATTCATCCCCTTTTTTATTTGTACTTGCCAATGAATGATTTAAAAGAAAAAGCAAAACTATTTTTGGATCTTATCTTGTCCTCTTCAAGCGCGGTAGCTTTTACAGGGGCCGGGATTAGCACAGAATCTGGGATTCCTGATTATCGATCTCCAGGAACTGGGCTTTGGGAAAAAATAGATCAATCCGTAGTATCGCTCGATGGTTTCACAAAAGAGCCCTCCCGTTATTATGATTACTCTCTTGAGCTGTATCCTGCCCGAAAAGCCGCTAAACCAAATCCTGCTCATTATTTATTGGTAGAGCTTGAAAACAGAGAAATTCTCAAAGGAATAATTACTCAGAATGTAGACGGGCTCCACCAGGACGCAGGTTCGGGAGAGGTTCACGAGCTCCATGGATCACTGAGGCAAGCCGTTTGTATGGACTGTAGCGTGCTCCAGCCAATGGACGAAGCCATGGAAAGAGTCATTGCGGGTCAAAATCCCCCTATGTGTATAGAGTGCGGTGGTGTTTTGAAACCAAATGCCGTATTTTTTGGAGAAGCCCTCCCTACAATGCCCTGGGAGCGCTCTGTTGAACTATCTCGCAATGCAGATCTCTTTATAGCCATAGGCTCTTCTTTATTGGTGTCTCCCGCAAACGCGCTGCCGGATATCGCAATTAGGGCCGGTGCAAAGATAATTGTGTTAAATAATACACCCACACCATTTGATGGAGAGGCTGAGCTTGTTGTAAAAGATAAAATAGGTGAGTTTTCATCAGTGGTTAAGGAGTTTCTAAATTCTGGAAAGCCCTAAAAATACTTTTTTTATACCTGTTTTATCAAAATTAAGCCTCTAACTTAATTTTTTTTTCTTATTATAAAAAAACCTATTGACAAGTGCCCCTAATCTTTGATATAAATAGTTGAGATGGGGTTTCAGACGTAGCTGTGATCAAGATAATATTTAAATACTTTATTTAAATAAATAACGATACGGTTGCGTTTTCTCCACTAGGGTTGGCAACAATCCGGTTAAAATCTATATTAGGAGGTTTGTATATATGCCAAGTCATCTTAATGTCCCAACGAAGTATTGGGAACTAACATCGGAGGTTCCACCTCCTCCAATAGAGAGAGACATCAACACATGGATTATTGCTAATCCATCAGATCCATTATGGGATATTGATGTTCTTCCTCTAACCTATACTGACAGCCGTTGGTCTGCATTTGTTGTAAGACTAAATGAGGCTACAAGGCGTCGTCTTTTACCAAATCCACCGCTAGAGCCGTGGGATGGAGAAGATGCAGATCTAGCAGAGTACTGGTATGTTGAGCACAAAAATACCATGTTAGGACCATATCTTGAGTGGGGACTAACCGTTTCTGCTACATACAAAGACCCTAAAGGTAATGTATGGAAAGCTGGTTACTATCCATATATGTACCTAACCGGAGATGCTCCAGTTGACGCAGGTCGTGTTCTTGGATTTCCAAAGAAAATGTCATACATCAGAATCACCACACATGGTGGCGAGAAAGGAACTGATTTCTTTGGTTTCGCTATGGCACGTAACGGATATCTAATTCACAGCGCAACAGGTCAGTTTGACGATAAACCAGTTAAGCCTCCATACTTCTATGGTAAAACAGATTGGGGTAAATTTAACATGAAAGTTATCACCAGACCTGACGTTTCAAGTTCTGAGTGGCAGCTAACATATTTACCTTCAGAGTTACCAGCTGCATTTAACGTAAAAGGCCATCGTTTCCAGATTAAGCCTGAGCACACAAGAACAGCTTCTGGCGATGCTATCAACTGGTTCCAGCAGGCTACACCATTTGATAACTTAGGTGCTGAGTGCAAAATTGAGGAAGTTACAGGTTGTATTTCTTTTGTATTCGACCTTATCATTCCTCCAGCTATGGTACTTTGGACAGAAACTTATGAGCGTCCTGCTAGTTACAGAGGATATGCTACTCCATATAAATATGGATTACGTCAGCAGTTCCCAATTTCACAGGGATCATAAGCTTCATTAAGCCTTAAATGTTTTAAGCAGTACAAAGAAGAAAACAAAATTTAATTAGGAGGTATTAGCAATGGGTTTACAAGCAAATGAATATAGCTATCCATGGCTGGCTGAAGGCGAAGTCCCACCTTTACCGCTAGATAGAGACAGAATCCACATCATTTCACAAGGTGTGGCTGACCCAGTTTTTGACTATGACATTATTCCACTAACATATACAGAGAGTCGCTGGATGGCGTTTGTTATCCGCGCTGATCACGCTGCAATGCAGGGAATTACACCTGAGCCTATCACAATTCAAGATGATGTAATTGAGTTCTGGTATGTAATTCACAGAAACACAATGTTAGGACCATACATGGAGTTTGGTGTAACATTCTCAGCTACAGTAGACACCGGAGACGGACAGATCTACAAAGCTGGTTACTATCCATATATGTATCTTTCTAACGATTCCCCAATTTTTGCTGGTAAAGAGCCTTTTGGTTTCCCTAAAAAAGCTGCTTATATCGCTGCTTTTGAGCATGGAACAAATAACAACTATTTCAACATGCTTATGGAAAGAAGAGGATATATTCTTCACACAGCTAACGGTCGTTATTCCGATAAACCTCTTTCCACAAGACCAACATTTTATGGAAAGACAGATTGGGGCCGTATGAACTACAGAATCACAACAAGACCAGACGTAACAACAAGTATTCATGAAGTGACATATCTACCTTCAGAATTACCACCTGGTTTTGGAACAGGCCATCGCTTCCAGCTAAACCCTGAGAGCATTCGTACCGCTACTGGCGACGATATCCGCTCATGGTACATGTCTGGAACCCCATTTGACTTCATGGGCGGTCAGATTCCGGCAACAGAGATTGTAGGACTTATCAGCTTTACCTTCAACCTCATTATTCCACCGGCTCAGACCCTTTGGACAAAAACAGTAACAAGAACCGAAGACGATTTTGGACCACTTCTTTATTCAACACCGTTCAAATATACAATGCGTCATCGTTTCATGGTTCCACAATACTCACAAGGTTAAGTGGGATACTGTTTCAATTAAGAAACAAAGATTTCAAAAACGAGAGCAGGGCTTCCTTACAGGAGCTCTGCTCTTTTTTTATAGTTAAAATTTGGTTGGAATTATAAGTTGTGAGTTTGGGCCTATAGATTTAAGGCAAGTTCTTGTACTTCTTCATTTGTAGAGCTAAAATCATCCATATCCATTTCAGATATATCATCCGGCAAGTTCATGATACGCCTCAGGGCATTTAGTTCTTCTATGGATTCTTCTTTTCTTGTTCTTATCTTTTTAGTTCTCGTTCTAAGCCTATTCATAATTTCTAGTGTTTTAATATGTTTATTGCTAGCTCTTTCTTCAAGGCGGCCCTTAATGCTCATAGAAGCTTGTAGTGAATGAAATAGATTGTATTCCTCATCTGGTATAAAATTATCCAAATAGATATAAGCATCCTCAATTGCGTTTCGTTTATCTTTGAAATTTTGATGAAGCAAGTAAATAGCTAATGCATGTCTGATAGTTGTAGATGGAAAAGGCAACAGAGATTCAGGTAGGGCGAAAGGTATTAGCTTTAATGGCTCAGGTTGCTCATTTTCATTTATAGAGGCTAGAAGATCTGCATAACCTGATACGATTTCTCTTGGGTGCAAAATATTATTTTCGGAGTTCAGAGTATTTTCCTTTTTGTTAGATCTAATATATTTGAGAGTGTCTTTTTGTGGAGAAAGACTTTTCTATTCTATCACGTCTTTGGCAGATTTATCAATATTAGTTTTTCAAATTTCAAAATTATACGGTTATAGAACAAATGTGTGTAAGATTTGTTCTAGTCGACACATTAGTAGACATAAGATAGCTTATCAGAATTAAAGTTTATATACCCAAAATATCCTAATGCCGCTATTGCTCCCTCTTTTGTTTCTGTGCCGGGAAAAATATTTTTTAGTAGTTATTTTTATATTGGATATTAAGTTAGATTGCAATAGCGGCAATACAATAAACCTCTTCTTTTTATTAGTGATACTGATTATCCGGTAAAATAGTAATCTTATGAAATTCGGCGCACATGTCTCTATTGCTGGTGGCATAGACAAAGCTCCTGAAAGAGCTCATGTTCTAGGCTGTGAATGTTTTCAAATCTTCTCCAGGTCCCCTAGAGGTGGCAAACCTCCTGAATTAAAAGACGAATTGGTTGAATCTTTTCTTAACGAATGCGTCAAATACAATATTTCCGATTATTACATCCATACCCCGTATTATATTAATCTTTGTTCTACAAAAAAAGAATTAAGATCCTCATCCATAACGATTATCAGAGAAGAGCTTGAACGGGCTAGCATAATTAAAGCTAAATATATAATGACCCATCTTGGAAGCTCTAAAGACACGGAAAGAGAAAAAGCCATAGAATTAATAATTGAAAGCTTGAAAAAGATAATGGATAAGAGAGATTTCTCTACGCAGCTTCTTTTAGAAAACACTGCTGGACAGGGAGCAACAGTGGGAGATAGTTTTGAGGAATTAGCCGAAATACTTGATGGAGTTAAAGGATTTAATATAGGTATCTGTATTGATACTGCTCATACTTTCGCAGCTGGCTATGATATTAGAAAAGAGCAAGAATTCGAAGAAACAATTAAAAGCCTTTCAGATACTATAGGTCTTAAAAATATAAAACTATTTCATGGCAATGATTCCAAGGTTGGGCTTGGGGAGAGAAAAGACAGACACGAACATATAGGAAAAGGGAAAATAGGAATTCAAGGATTTAAAAATATTATAGAAGATACGACTTTTAAAAATATTAATATGATAGTTGAAACTCCTCCTGATAAAGTTGGAGATGATATTAAAATTTTAAAAAAACTAAGAGATCAATAACACCCTTTACAATTGAAACCGAAGTGGGAATTATAAACCTATGACTCAAAACTTATTGGTTGGTAAAGCTGAAAAAGAACTTTCTATTATCCCTAAAATGGCAAACCGCCATGGCCTTATTGCAGGTGCAACTGGAACAGGAAAAACTGTAACTCTTCAAGTGCTCGCTGAAAATTTCAGCAGAATTGGGGTACCGGTTTTTATGTCCGATGTTAAAGGTGATCTTTCCGGAATCAGCAAACCTGGAAAAGAACATCCAAAAATTACAGAACGTGTGAACACAATTGGAATTTTAGATTTTAGTTTTAGCGGAAGCCCTGTCACGTTCTGGGATGTGTTTGGTGAGCAAGGTCATCCTATTAGAACTACAATTTCCGAGATGGGCCCGCTGCTTCTAAGTCGACTCCTCAATCTAAACGATACCCAAACTGGAGTACTAAGTTTAATTTTTAGAATTGCAGATGATGATGGTTTACTTCTTTTAGACATAAAAGATCTTCGTTCAATTTTGCAATATGCTGGAGAAAATGCATCTGAGTTCACAACTGAGTATGGAAGAATTTCCAGAGCAAGTGTTGGAGCCATTCAAAGAAAACTATTAAACCTTGAAGACCAGGGTGGGGACATATTTTTTGGCGAGCCTGCGCTCAATCTGGACGACTTCTTACAAACAGATGAAAATGGAAATGGAATAATTAATATTTTAGCCGCCAATAAATTGATGGGGTCGCCCAGGATTTACGCAACATTGTTGCTCTGGCTATTGTCGGAACTATTCGAACAGCTACCTGAAGTAGGAGATCCAGAAAAACCGAAATTGGTTTTCTTTTTTGATGAAGCTCATCTTCTTTTTGACAATGCTCCAGACGCTCTTCAAGAAAAAATCGAACAGGTTGCTCGCCTAATTCGATCAAAAGGAGTGGGCGTATTTTTTGTAAGCCAGAATCCTTTAGACATACCAGATGAAGTTTTAGGCCAGCTAGGAAATCGTATTCAACATGCACTTCGTGCCTATACACCACGTGATCAAAAAGCAGTTAAGGCTGCCGCTCAAACCTTTAGAACCAATCCTAAATTGGATACAGAAACTGTAATAACAGAGCTTGGAGTAGGAGAAGCTTTGATATCATTTTTAGATGAAAAAGGACGGCCTAATATTGTTGAGCAAGCTCTTATCAGACCTCCATTTAGCCAGATAGGTCCAATAGAAATTCGGGAGCGTAAACAGATAATTCAGAGCTCATTAGTATATGGTGTTTATGAAAAAACTGTAGACCGAGAATCGGCATATGAGATGCTAAAGAAGCGTGCCGAGCAAGCACCAAAAGTAGCACCGGCTCCAAAGAAAAAGCCTGGAAGACAAAGGCAGGGGATAGTAGAAACTATGGCAAAAAGTGCAGCTCGTAGCATCGGCAGCCAGATAGCGAACAAACTTATGAGAGGAATATTAGGATCTATTCTTAAATAGGAAAATTGACTCTATTTTAAATAGTCTTTAGGCAACCATTTATACTAATACCAAGCAGTTAAACAGCAACCTTCAACCACTGCATTAATGGATGGGGATAAAGCCCTAATATCTAATACCAGGCTTTAGGATATGGGGAATACTTGAATCATAATAACAAGATTAAAGAAACATAATCCGCTTACAGCCAAAACCAAAAATGTCATAAAAACAAGTGCTTAAAGAGGTTTTCAAAAAGCTTCAAGCTCTACTTCGTGGCGATGCATACAATAAGTCAAAATATTACAGTTTGTTAAGAAGCAAACTTATATAAAAAGATCAGATTGTTTATGCTGACAATCCTCAATCACTAACATTTTTGCTTTTTTATTACACAATAGAAGCTCCAGAAGATCATAGAAGCAGCGCCGCAATATACAAGTTAGAAAAGAGCATTAAAAATATGACAATTTCACGCTTTAACTATTAACCGTAACCATCTGCTATTATTGTATATTAAATTTTGTCAAAATAAGGCTTTTTAGGACAAAAACAAAGAACCATTTCAAACACCTGAAATCATTGCATATTATCAAAATAATCAGTTTACATAATTGGATATTATCAGACACAGCATTTGTATCTAAATAAGGACTATTAAGCAGCTCCCTTGCCCAAATAAGGTTTTAATTTGGGTGAGAAATTTCTCTTAATCAAGGTCTGCTTTATGCTCCACTCCTCACCATTATCAAACTCAGATAAGAGTCGAATTTCAGCCCCCTCTTTAAATGCAGCAGGTACTCCGTCTCTGTATAAAACTCTATTTTTATAATGAGCGGCAACCTTTTTCCCAGGTGTAATTATGCCCATCAAATTGAGGGGATCTGAAGCGCTGAGCGAGACGAGTTGACCGGACTTTTTTCTCCTCCTCATATCCCTAAGTGAGGCCACAGCTTCGGGCAAAGCAAACTGCTCACCTGTTACTCCTTCGACAAACCTTCCTCCCCTAACATCTCCTCTGAGCTCAAGCAACCTGAGCGCTCTTACGAGGTCTCTCCATGGTGGAGCAAGGCTCTCTCGCTCTAAAAGTTTTCTAAAAACTACTCCATACCTATTTAGAAAAATCCGAGCAATTGCTCGCATCTCTTTGGACAATTTCTTGTCCTTATTTTCATCTTCTGTATTTCGAATCAGAGACCATCTTCCCGCCCCTTCCATATTGAAGTTTAATCTCTTTCTTCTTCGTCCTCTTTCAGTTTTATATTTTGACCTGACAAGTAGCGCTCTCAATCCTGTGTAGCTGTCAGAAGTGATAAGACCTTTCGCAACAAGTTCGGCCAATGACATTTCTGTTTCTGTTCTCAAACATTTTGATCCGGAAATAATTTCTTCAAAAAAAGATGCTCCCTTTGAAGAGATAAAATCAAAAACTTTTTTTGCGCTATTGGATAAATCATCTAAATTATTTTCTGACACTCTACCGATATTTTTCCATATATCTAAATTAGTTCTTTTAACAATTGTAATCGGTGTAGTTTTTATCGGTGAAGATTTTTTGCCTCCATTTGTATTTCCAATTCTAAACCTGCCCCACACCGCTGAACCGGAAAGACACAAAGTGTCCATCCAAGTATGATCATAATTTTTAAGACGAGAAGAAAATATATCTCCTTCCCACGCGGCAGCCTGCGCTTCAAAACCTTCTAGCTGATCGAGCACTCTTCTCAGAGCTTCGACTCCTTCCGGTTGCTCATCTGAACTGACTCCCTGCCAAGAAAAAAGAAACCGCATGAAGTCTGAAGCAGGGACCGGTTCAATTTCTCTTCTGAGTTTTGTAAGAGTGTATTTATTTATTCGAGCAAGAAGTCTTCTCTCACACCACTCGAGCTCACCAAGACCAGGAGTGAAGCTTCCTCTAAAAACGAACCCCTCCCCTTCTAGTTTGAGAAGAGCTTGGTCAATCTCAGAAAGCGAAATACCCAAGGACTCAGAAATCAAAGGAACCGTTACTGGTCCAAGGGCTTCTAATCTGCTTCTTATAATTTCAACCAGCGCTTCTTCTCTGCTAATAGATCTTTCTTTTAATTTTTCGGGAATTTCAATCTCAGGATTTAATGTTGATTCTTTGTATATAGAGAGCATCTGAGGCAATCTCTCAACAGCAACTAAAAAGCCTTTTACCTCCGTTCTAAACAATGTAGCCCTATTCTCTGAGATAAGTTCATCAAAATATGGCATCCATCTGTCATATTCGGCTTCTTCTATAGTTAAAAAACCTGAGAGAACTAAGGCATCATGCAGATCGTCGGCATTTTCGGCTTCGGGCCAGGCTTCATCCCTAACTATTTTAATAGCCTGAGGGTCTAATTGCCCCAGTTCGGCCGCTTCTGATGGGTCTAACCATCTCCTGTTCTGAACTGCATGGGTTCTTCTCTCCTCAAGAGGTACATCATCTAAAAATGCATAAGGTCTGGCGTTTAGTATTTGTTGAGCCAAGGGAGAAGGCTCAGTGAGATCGCGTGTATTGAGGTCAATTTCGCCAGAATGTATGTCCATCAGCAAATTTTCAAGATTTTCTATGTCCATAGCCTCATAAAGACAGTCATGTATGGTCTGATTTACAAGCGGATGATCGGGAATCTCCCTCTCCCCAACTACATTTTCAAGACACGCTATCTGATCGGGGAAAACCTGGGCTATCAAGTCCTCAGAATGTATACGCTGAACCGCTGGAGGGACTTTCTTGCTTGTCCATCTCCTTAGTACTGCAAGTGCCGTGCTTGCGTTCCAGCGCCAGCGCACCTCAAACATGGGCGCATCCAAAAGCGCCTGAGTAAGCACATTTCTGACACTATTGGGGTGAAGATACCGATAGACCTCTTCTAGTGGAAAACTGTGAGTAGCGCCAAGGCTTAATATAATAGAATCTTCTCCAGCTGCGGCCTGGAGCTCAAAATTAAACTTTCTACAAAAGCGTTTTCTGAGCGCAAGCCCCCACGCGCGGTTTAGCCTGCTCCCATAAGGGGAGTGAACAACTAAGTGCATTGCCCCTGCCTCATCAAAAAATCTCTCTATAACCAGTTTTTTATGTGTAGGTATTAGTCCAAGCGCCGCTTTTACGGTGGCCATGTATACAACCAGCTGATCTGCTGCTTCTAGAGTAAGCCCTATTTCTTTAGTAAGCCAAGAGAGAGCTTCTGCTTTCCACGAATCGTTTGAAAAACTATCGACAAGATCGTTTTCTTTTATAAAGTCTTCTATATTTCCAATTTTTTGTGATAATTCTTCACGCAAACGGGACACCGCTTCTGAAAATTCAACGCTTCTTCCAGGAGCCTCTCCAAACCAGAACGGAATTGTGGGGGGGAGCCCTCCAGCGTCTTCAACTCGCACTTTCCCGCCGTTCACCTTCAAAATCCGCCATGAATGGTTTCCCAGCAGGAACACATCTCCCGGCACGCTTTCTATGGCAAAATCTTCGTTCACCGTTCCTATAAAAGTACTAGTTGGCTCAAGCACCACATCGTAGTCAAAACTGTCTGGGATAGTACCGCCAGAAATGAGGGCCGTAAGACGGGCACCTTTCCTTGCTCTCAACCGACCATTTACTATATCGTGGTGGATATAGGCTCCCCGCCTACCCCTTTGCACCGTAAAACCTTCTGATAACATTTTAAGAACATCATCAAACTCGCTTAATTCTAAATCCCGATATGGATAAGCATTCTTAAATAAGCTGTAGAGTTCCTCCTCTTGATACTCTCTGCAACTCACCTCCGCCACAATCTGCTGAGCAAGAACATCGAGCGGTTTTTCAGGCATTACTATGCTGTCGAGCTCACCGCGGTTTATAGAATCCAGGAGCGCTGCACATTCAAGCAGCTCATCCAGGCTAAGCGGGAAAATCTTACCCTTTGGCGTGCCTTTCACGGTATGCCCTGAACGCCCTACCCTTTGTAAAAATGTAGCTATAGATTTTGAGGACCCAATCTGGCAAACAAGATCGACTGAGCCTATATCAATTCCAAGCTCAAGTGATGCGGTGGCTACTATTGCTTTAAGATCTCCCGATTTAAGCTTTTTCTCTGCATCGAGCCTCATTTCTTTTGATATGCTTCCGTGGTGGGCAGCTAGAATTTCCGTACCAAATCTTTCTGTAAGATTATGAGTCATTCTTTCAGCTAGTCTGCGGGTATTTACAAATATTAAGGTTGTTTGATGTTGATTAATCAGATTTTCAAGACGCTCGTATATCTCACCCCAAACTTCATTAGACATTACCGCAGTGAGCGGCGATAGAGGGACTTCTATAGAAAGATCCAATTTTCTTCTATGACCGGCATTAATAATCGTGCAGGGGCTTGTCCTGTTTTTTGTTTCTCCAGTTAGAAACTTAGCGATCATTTCGATTGGTTTTTGGGTAGCTGAAAGACCAACCCTTGTAAGTTGGTTGCTGGTAAGAGCCTCCAATCTTTCGGCAGACAAAGACATATGTGAGCCGCGCTTGCTATCTACAAGAGCGTGTATCTCATCCACTATTAATGTATGTACTTCTGACAACATCTCCCGCCCGTTCTTACTAGTTAGGATTAGATATAGCGATTCAGGTGTTGTGACCAATATATGGGGTGGGGTCTTGGTCATCTTTGTTCTGGCAGCCGCGGGGGTATCCCCGGTTCTTACCTGAACTCTAATTCCTGACTCAGGAAGATTCATCTTCTCAAGTTCTTCGTTGATCCCCTTCATAGGAATTTGAAGATTGTTTTCTATGTCATTGCTAAGTGCCTTAAGAGGAGAGACATACACGACTTGAGTTTTATTGGGAAGACCGCTTTCCAAACTTTGTCGAACCAGATCGTCTATTGAGGCAAGAAAAGCAGCTAAAGTTTTACCGGATCCCGTGGGGGCAGAGATCAAAGTATGGCTCTTCTTCTTAATCTCAGGCCATGCTTTGACCTGAATCTCTGTGGGAGAATCAAAAGAGCGCTTAAACCATGAAGCTACCGCTGGATGAAATTTATCTAAAACCATATACTCTTAATTATAAATCATGGATGGTTATTTTGAATCAAGGTTTTTAAATATCGCCATGCTACACTTTCGCCAATGAGCAACACTTTTAAAATTCATAGTGATTTTTCCCCTAAGGGTGATCAGCCCGAGGCAATAAAAGAACTTTCTGAGGGACTTCTCCGAGGAGAAAAACATCAGGTCCTTCTTGGGGTTACCGGAAGTGGAAAAACTTTCACTATTGCCAATGTAATAGAAGAAGTAGAGCGCCCTACCCTAGTTATTGCTCCCAACAAAACTCTGGCTGCTCAGCTTTACGGTGAGCTCAAAGAACTGTTCCCTGAAAACTCAGTCAGGTACTTCGTAAGCTACTACGACTACTATCAGCCTGAGGCTTATATCCCTACAACTGATACTTATATAGAAAAAGACGCGCAGGTCAATGAGCATATAGACCGGCTCCGGCACGCCTCCACTACTTCACTTTTTGAAAGAAGGGATGTGATTGTGGTGGCAAGCGTCTCATGCATATACGGCATTGGAGCACCCGAGCATTATTATGGTTTATTGACAATGCTTGAAGAAGGAATGGAGGTCGAAAGAGATAAACTTCTTGAGAAGTTTTCAGAGGTTCAGTACGAGAGAACGGGTCTTGATTTATCACGGAGCAGTTTTAGGGTGAAGGGTGATATTGTAGACATCTTCCCTTCTCACCACGACAACACCGCGATCAGGATAGAATTTTTTGGAGACGAAATCTCTTCACTTAAAGAAATTGACCCTTTAAAAGGTACTACTATAAGGCCGGTTAAAAAAGCGGCAATATATCCAGGGTCTCATTATGTGGTTGCGAAATACAGACACGAAAAAGCTATCGAAAATATTAAAAAGGAGCTTGATGAGAGGCTGGTTCAACTTCAAGAGCGAGGGATGCTGGTTGAAAAACAGCGGCTCGAAGAAAAAACTAAATTTGATCTGGAACTTCTGGCTAACATGGGCTTTTGCTCTGGCATCGAAAATTATTCAAGACACATATCAGGGAGACTTCCCGGGGAGCCCCCGTGGACCTTGCTTGACTATTTCCCAGATGATTTTCTTATAGTTCTAGATGAGAGCCATCAAATGATCCCTCAGCTAAAGGGAATGTATGCCGGGGACAGGAGCAGAAAAATGAACCTGGTCGAGCACGGGTTTAGGCTGCCTTCGGCGCTTGATAACAGGCCACTTAATTTCCCTGAGTTTGAAAAACGCATGCCCCAGACTATATATGTTTCGGCTACTCCGGGGGATTACGAGATCAATCAGACAAAAGGAGTCGTGGTAGAGCAAATTATCCGCCCCACTGGTTTATCTGATCCGGAAATAGAAGTCAGAACTGCCGATAACCAGGTCGATGATCTTTTAGAAGAGATACAAAAAAGAGTAAGCGCCGGGGACAGAGTGCTTGTAACTACTCTTACAAAAAGAATGTCTGAGGATTTAACTGATTACTATAAAGAGCTTGGGGTAAATGTGCGGTACCTGCACTCAGACATTGATACGCTTGAGAGAATTGGAATCATAAGGGATCTGAGACTAGGAAAGTTTGATGTACTGGTAGGAATTAATCTATTAAGAGAGGGACTCGATATACCCGAGGTATCTCTTGTAGCAATTCTGGACGCCGACAAAGAGGGATATCTTAGATCTGAAACTTCATTGATTCAAATATGTGGGCGAGCGGCCAGAAACGTCGAGGGAAAAGCAATTATGTATGCTGACCGCATCACAGGGTCGATGCAGAAAGCTATATCAGAAACTAATAGAAGAAGAAAAATTCAGGAGGCTTACAATAAAGAGCATAACATTACCCCTGTCAGTATTAAAAAATCTGTGACTGATATTTTAGCTACTATATATGAATCCGATTATTACACAGTGCCTCTTGAAGAAGTTGAGGAAGAACTCGATATTGCACCTGAGAAAATCCCCCAAGCAATAAATAAGCTAGATAAAGAGATGAAAGTTGCGGCAAAAAATCTTGAGTATGAAACGGCTGCTCAGAAAAGAGATAAAATCAAAAGACTGAGAGAACTTGAAACACAGTATTTAGGGAAAGAAAAAAAGAAACTATAAATATGTCCTAATTAGAAAGATGCCTCTTAAGTTCTTCGGCCAATTTTTTATTTAGACCTGAAACAGATGCGATTTCATCCACCGACCCTTCCCTGATTTTAGATATAGATCCAAAGTGTTTAATAAGCTCTTTCTTTCGCTTAGCCCCTATGCCGGGAACACCGTCCAACTGGGAAATAAGCGCCTTCTTGCCCCTTAGCTTTTTGTGGAAAGTAATGGCAAACCGATGTGCTTCATCTCTAACCCGCATAAGAAGAAAAAGAGCTTCTGAATTTTTTGAGAACATAATTGGATTTTTGCGCCCGTATATATAGAGTTTATCGCTTTCTCCCTCTTCCCGCCCTTTTGCTATAGAAGCTAAATCTACTTTCCCCTCATATCCAATTTCGCTTATTACCTGCTGAACGATATTTAGCTGGCCCTTCCCACCGTCTATTAAAATCAGATCCGGGAGTTCCCACCCATCTTGCTCAGCTCTTGTTAGCCTTCTGGACAACACTTCATACATGCTTGCATAATCATTAGGACCCTCGACATTTTTTATTTTGAACTTTCTGTATCCATCTTTTGCCGGTGCTCCGTTTTCGAACTTTACCATAGAAGCTACCGCGGTAGCTCCCTGGGTATTTGAGATATCAAAACACTCGATCGATATAGGAAGCCTGGTTAAATGGAGAGAAGATTTTATTCTCTCGAGAAGGTCTACCTCTTTTAATTCCTCAGAGTACTTTCTTTGAAAGCTCTCAAGGGCATTTCTGTTAGCAAGCTCCACTTCTTTAAGCTTCGATCCTCGCGTAGGTACGCTTACAAGTACTTTTCGACCCTGTTTTTCAGACAACCACTCCTCTACATCTTTAGAGCTTGGAATTCTCAGGGGAATAACGATTTCTTTAGGCACAAATCTATTGCCGCCATAAAATTGTGACAAAAACTCCTCCAATATTTCCTGATCCCCTACTACTGCATTTTTAAATGAGTAGGTTGTTCGATCTACCAGGCTCCCGCCTCTAAAGAAAAGTATGGAAAATTCGACCCTCTGATCTTCTCTATAGAATCCGACAACATCTTTATCCTTAGTATTTGGTGTGACAAACATCTGAGCATCCATATTTTTTTCAAGCAGTCTGATTTGATCTCTATAGCTTGCAGCGTCCTCGTATCTCATATCATCAGATGCCTTTTGCATGCTGCTCTTTAAAAGTTTTGTGATTTGTTTTTTCTCCCCCCTCAAGAACATGCGTACCTGGTCTACAACGTCTCTATAACCCTGTTCTCCTGACTTTCCGGCGCACGGCCCCAAGCACAACCCCATATAGTAATTAAGACAAGGCCGAGCGGCATGGCGTCTGAATTTTTCATCAGTACAGTCTCTTAGGGGAAAGATTTTATGAATAAGACGTTTTGATTTTTTTAGAGCATCCGCTGATGCAAAGGGACCATAATATATAGCGCCGTCTTTTAAAACCCTTCTGGTAAGTGAAAGTCTGGGGAAAGTCTCTCTGGGGTCCACCCTAAGAGATAGATAATTTTTATCATCCCTAAGGCGTATATTATATCGGGGCTTTTTTTGTTTGATTAGAGAGTTTTCAAGTACTAGGGCTTCTCGTTCATTTCGAGTAACAAAATAATCAACATCCACTACTTCCTGCATTAAGTACACAATCTGGGGTCTTTGTACATCTTCCGCTTCATTAAAATAAGAGCCCAAGCGACTTCTTAGATTTTTTGCCTTACCTATATATATAGAGCGCCCTTTCTCGTTCTTTAGGAGATAAACGCCTGTAGACTGTGGAATGGATTTTAATTTCTCTTTAAGAAAACTCATATACTATTATAAAGCTATATTCAGGACTGGTCTTCTACTGTGTTTTTAAGGTTTGAAAGACCTTTATCAAACATTTCTCCCACCATAGCGTTCATCATCAAGGCAAAGTATCCACCGATAACAGGTGCTCCGATTTCACCTGACATTGTCCAGGTAACTTTCGTTTCTCCATCCTCCAAAGGGTCATATAGCATGGCACTCTGACTAACATACGCCCCATCATCA
>CALOCI010000006.1:0-28292 GCA_942491865.1 uncultured Thermodesulfobacteriota bacterium | reverse complement strand
AATAAAGAGTTTGTAAGAACTGTTGATATCTTTGCCACAATGTTGAGTGCTCTTGGTCAACCGCTTTCTGATAATATTGATGGTATCAGTTTGATTGATTAGTTTTAAATTAATATTTATGAAAAAAGTCCCCTGAATACTGCTTCTGAAACGAAGAGTGCTATAGCTCCCCAGAGAAAATAGCGCCATAGTTCTTTAAATACTTTTACTAAGTTATCTTTATGTTCCGGGTCTTTTTCTATAGAAGGGATAGAAATTTTTTCTAGATTCGATTCTTTGGGATCAACATTAACTACAAATTGATCAGTTATTTCTCCTGTCCTTTTCACCATATAAATTCCTGGAACCCATGTGTCTTGGAACTCTTTAGATTCTAAATTCATTTGATACTCTTTCCCATTAGGATCTATTACAAAAGCGCCGTTTTTCTCTTCAACCATTTCTATCTTCACATGCTCACCGACAAAATAATGCCTGCTCTTATTTCTCTCTGAGTTTGCTAGATCGTGAATCATTTTGATTACTGGAAGGAATACTGGGGTTATAGAAAAATTGTTCCATGAGGTATCTGCAGTAGAGGAAAAAACAAAAACATTGCCATTGTCGTGTTTATTCTTTATTAAAAAAGGGGTGTCATCTGTAGCTTTAATTAACACTTCAGATTCAGGATGAAGAGAGATATTAAAGAGTTTGTTGATTCTTACTTGGTTTGCTCTATCAGTAATATCCCTGGTAAATATTGAGGAGCTGCTCGGAGCAAGAGATAAATTCTCTTCTTTTATAGTTAATATCTCTCCAGGCATTATGTTTTTTAGCATAGCATTGTAAGGCCCTATACTGACTCTATTTCCTAGAAACATTACTGCTGTACCGCCCTGTGCTACAAATTTTTCAAGCTCCTCTGCAAATCTCGGAGTTAGTTCACCTATATTGGCAAGATATATAATTTCGTAGACTGACAATTCTTCATCTAAGACGCTATTATTATCTAATACAGTCGTATTGGTTGCTGTATTTTCCGATATTGTCTCAAGAGCGCGCGCCAGGTAGTAAGTTTCGCTAAGCCTTGAATCTTCCCTTGGATCGCCATCAACAATCAGTATTTTGGATTCATCTTTATCATTTAAAATAAAATATCTCACATCATCAATTTTAAGTTTATCATTCGCAGTCTTAACTAAACCAGTGGCAGTTTGTGAAGTGCTATCGTTTGTGAAATTGGCTGCAGTAGTTTTTGAATCTTGGGGTTCAATATTAACAAATTCTTTTATCTCTTCCTTGTCTAATTGAGTTATTGTTAATAGCTCTTTAACCAAATCGGTTGAGAAATTTGATATCCTAGATTGGATTCTTGTTGAGTTATTGATATTGTTGAGTTCAATCCCTGACACTGCGTGATTAGGCGGTTTAGTGTTGTTAGAAATATTTATAAGTTCAAGCCATGGTTTGCTAAGATCTTCACTAACCCAGCCATTCTTTTGGAAATCAGTAATGAGCAATACTTGTTTTCTCTCATTAGGAGAGTTCAGAAGACTAGAATAAATATCTTGTAACCTCTGCTCATTATTAGTGAAACTAAAAGATAGTTCTAACTCTTTTATAGATTTTCTTAACAGATTCTTGCTTTCTGAGAGGTGAGATTCACTCTCGTTATTTGGGACTAGTGGTTCTATCAAAGCAAAACTTCCGTCAGGAAGGGTGTCCACTATCTCAAGGGCCTTGTTCTTAGCATTTTTGAAATTGTTTTCATAACCCATGCTAAAAGAATTATCTATAACTATTGCCATAGACAAAGGAGTGTTATCGATCTTTTGAGAGAATGAGAACACTGCTGGTTTGGCAAAGATCAATACTATTAAGACTAAAATCAGAGCCCTTAATAACAAGAAAAGTAGATCTTTAATTCTGGATGTACTTGCAAGCTCTCCTTGGCTAGAGAGGAGGAACTTAACGGCTGGAAAGCTTTTTTTTAGACTGCTTTTGCGCGATATTAAATGTGCAATTATCGGAAGCGCTATTGCCGCAAGGCCTATCAAGAATAAAGGGCTTAAAAAGGATAAATTCAATATAACCCCCTTTATTTATCCGCAATTTGAATAAGGGATTTTTCTATTGTTTGGTTAGTTGATGAAAGAACATACCTCGTTTCATTCTCGTGACATATACGTTTTATATGATCAATAAATTCCATCATCTTTTGTCTATAAGTATGTCTTAAAGAACCTGTGTCTACAATGACTTTCTCAGCAGTTTCTAAATCTTCAAATTCAATTGATCCGCTGAAGTCAAATTCCATCTCATCAGGGTGCAGTACTTGAAATAATGAGATCTCTTTTCTTGAGTTCCTAATTAGTTTAATGCTTTGCTCGACTGTATCAGTATCAATTAAAAAGTCTGAGATTATCACAAATGATGCGTCTGATCTGTATGCCTCTAATGCTTTCAATATAGGATCCTTGAGCCCCGTTGAGCCCGAAGGTTGAAGTGTCTCAAGTTTGTCGAGTATAGGTGTGATAAAATGACTTCCGGCCTTAGGAGGAATTATCTCTATATCACTTTCGGAAAATGCCACTAAGCCAACTGAATCGCCTTGTTTGAGGAGTAAATATGCCAAGGTTGCACAAAGTCTTTTAGCGTATTCAAACTTGTGATATTTGCCTTCGCCATAATTCATTGAGTCACTTTTATCAATCAATATACACCAACGCATATTGACTTCATCTTCAAACTTTTTAACATAAAGACGATCGTGACGTCCGTAAAGTCGCCAATCAATCTGTTTTAGCTCGTCACCTCTACTATATTCTTTGTGATCTAGGAAGTCGGGGCTTATTCCCTTATAAGAACTTTTATGAATACCTGATTTGTACCCACTAACTTTTGAAGAAGCGCGGAAATTAAAACCTTTGAGCCTAAGGGCTGTTTCTATGTCTAAAATCTCATTTGACATATTTTACAGGTAATAAAGGGGGAAGATTAATCACTTGTGGTTAAAATTTTGTCAATCTCTTTTGTTACTTTTTCTTCTTTTAAATTTTTTGCAATGGATATTTCTTTAACTAATAGGTCAAGAGCCGAATCCATTATCCGTTTTTCCCCGAATGAAAGGTCTTTATCGTTTTGAAGGAGATTAATGTCTTTAAGCACATTCGCAACTTCAAATATGTCTCCGCTCTTTAGCTTATCTGAATATTCGCGGTAGCGTTTGTTCCAGCTCTGATGGCCGTTTAGCTCATCTGAGTCTTTACTTTTGTTTCTGAGGATTTTATAGATTCTAGTAATTTGAGATTTTGAAATCACATCTCTTAATCCTACGGTATCTGCGTTATCGGTAGGGACCATAACTGTAACGTCGCTATCTATTACTTGAAGTATGTAATAGTCTTTTTTCGTACCACAGATTTCTTTTGATTCGATTGCCTTGACTTGTACAACGCCATGGGCAGGATAAACTGCTTTTGTTCCTACTTTGAAAATAGTCATATTGTTGTTTTCTCCCATCCCAACTTTTGGGCACCAGACCTCAACAAACTACCATAAATATTGCCTAAAGTCAAATGTGCTGCTATTGTGGTATTTAGATCGAAAACCCTAGAATTATTACATAATCAACAAAAATTAGTACAATATTTACGTATATACTCTATATATAAAGATGTTTGAGTATGTAGGCAAAATTTCTTAATACATTTAGCGCTACAAGATCTCAAATTACCTCTCTCTCTTTTTGAATTGTTTATGCCCTATATTATGATTGTGTTGTGAGATGAATTGCGCAGACTAGGAAAACTGGAACATCGAAATAATTGAAGTGAAATATTCTTGCCAAAATGCTCATCCTTGTATAGTATTTTCACCCTTTAAAGGTATGTTTATTCAAGTTAGATTATAGACATAAATTAACGGAGGAATCAGGGAAGTGCAGAAATTAACTGAGAAAGAATTAGCAGAACAACATGGAATCAAAAATGCGGCAAATATTTACTATAATCTTCCAATCCCTGCCCTATATGAAGAAGTAATAAGAAGGGAAGAGGGAATTATTGGAGAAGAGGGAACACTTGTTGCCTATACGGGAACCCATACAGGACGCTCGCCTGCTGACAGATTTATTGTTAAGGAACCGGGAACTGAAAATGATATTAATTGGGGTCCAGTAAATAAACCTATATCACCGGAACATTTCGATTTACTGCATAAGAAAATTTTGGATTATTATGAAGGTAAGGATTTGTTTGTTAGAGATCTTCAAGTATGCGCTCATCCTGATTATCGTAAAAATGTACGTATTATCAATGAATATGCTTGGCATAATGTTTTTGTGAACAATCTTTTTTTAAGACCAGATCAGAATGATCTACCTCATGAAACTGTAGGTTTCACAGTTCTCTGCGCACCTGGAGTAAAAGCAAACCCAGAAACGGACGGCACAAGATCTGAAACGTTTATCATATTAAATTTTGAAAAACGTATGGCTATTATTGGTGGAACCGAATACGCAGGTGAAATGAAGAAATCAGCATTTTCAGCACTAAACTTCCTTCTTCCCAGAAGCGGAGTATTTCCTATGCACTGTTCAGCTAATGTTGGAAAAGATGGAGACGTTGCACTATTCTTTGGGCTTTCTGGAACCGGGAAAACAACATTGTCCGCAGACCCTGACCGTGCATTGATAGGTGATGATGAGCATGGATGGTTTGACAACGGTGTCTTTAACTTTGAAGGTGGCTGTTATGCAAAAGCTATTAAGTTAAGCGCTAAAACCGAACCTGAAATTTATCAAGCGTCACTAAGATTTGGTTCTGTCTTAGAGAATGTAAAAATAAATAACGAAACTAAGAAGATTGATTTTGATAGTGTTGAGCATACTGAAAACACAAGGGTAGCCTATCAAATAGATTCTCTAACTAATATAGTTCCTGAAGGCATTGGTGGAATACCAAAAACAATCTTTATGCTTACATACGATGCTTTTGGGGTTCTTCCTCCTATTTCAAAACTTACAACTGAACAGGCAATGTTTTACTTTACACTTGGATATACAGCGAAAGTAGCGGGTACGGAAAGAGGAGTAAGCGAGCCTCAAGCTACATTTAGCTCATGTTTTGGATCACCGTTTCTTCCAAGACCCCCACTATTCTATGCTGGAATGTTAAAGGAGAAGCTTGAAAAGAGCGGAGCTACAGTTTGGCTTCTTAACACAGGTATTACCGGCGGCCCTTATGGAGTTGGTGAGAGAATGCCTTTACCACAGACTAGAGCCTTAGTTACAGCAGCGGTTGATGGAACTTTGGACAAAGGTTCATTCAACGAAGTTGAGATTTTTGGCTTACAGGTTCCTACATCATGTCCTGGTGTGGATGATAAACTGCTTGAACCTAAAAAGAGTTGGAAGGACCCTGCAGAATACGATTCTAAGGCAGCAGAGCTTGCAGCAAGATTTGAGGAAGAGTTTGCAAAGCACAAAGCATAAAAACTATAATCTATAGGCAGCCTTCCCGGGCTGCCTATAGCTAAATTAATAACTTCTAATCGTTCTTATCACCTCTATTTTTCCTGCACAAGAATTTAAAATCACATACTTCGATTTTTAGAAATAAAATCTGAAACTGGAATTTAGTACCAGGATGTGCTAAAAAATTGGTATTAATTAAACATAGGAGATTAATAATGGATTTTATCAATAGAGAGACTACATCGTTTGTGGTTGTAGATGTTCAGGAAAGGCTTATGGGTGCTATGCCTGAAGATATTACAGAAACTAATTTGAAAAACATGAAAATTTTACTCGAGGCAGCAAAAATACTGGGAATTCCTGTAACAGTAACGGAGCAATACCCTAAAGGGCTTGGTCCTACTATAGAAGAGATTAAGCAGTCAGTGGGTGAAGGATTTTCACCAGTTGAAAAAGTAGTGTTCAGCTGTGCCAGGTCTGCCGAGTTTGAATCAGCCATAAATGCTATAGACAGAAAGTCAGTTCTCTTATGCGGCGTAGAGACTCATGTATGCGTGCTACAGACTGCAATCGACATGGTAAATAAAGGCTACACTGTTTATGTGCCCGCAGATGCTGTAATTTCAAGAAGAGAGCTTGACTGGGAAAAGGGTATCAATATGATTGAAAAGGCAGGGGCTATAGTAGGAACGACCGAATCATTCTTGTTCCAATTGCTTGAGACCGCGGGGACAGACGAGTTTAAACAAATATCAAAATTGGTTAGATAGAAATTAAAAAGCACTTAATTACAGTCCGTCTGAAATAAGCCCTTCTGTAGTTAAGTTTTTCTCGGACGTATCTAATGCAAAGTTGAAATGCGTCCCCAAGGGGATTTGAACCCCTGTTTTCGGCGTGAAAGGCCGATGTCCTGGGCCAGGCTAGACGATGGGGACTAGCTTAGTATGAGCCGTGCAGGATTCGAACCTGCGGCCCACTGCTTAAAAGGCAGTTGCTCTACCTACTGAGCTAACGGCTCATTAATAAGGCCAAGAATATATCATGTGATTATGCATTGTCAAAGAATCGAGTTATTATCTTTGGTCTCTAGTTTGCCTTACAATCTAGCTATTATTTAATGGATTTCGACAAAACAATATGGCATCTCGTTTCTCATCCCCACAATTCAAAAATTTTACTCTAGCAACTGCAGCTAACTTCTTTTTTTTCTGCAACTTTTCTTCTTTTTTCCTTTTACCTATTTATATAAAAGATTTAGGCGGAAATGAAGCCAATATTGGTTTTATAATGGGCTCATTTGGTATTACTTCCCTGGGAGCAATACCTTTTGTTGCATATCTAGTAGATAAATACGGCAGAAGAAGATTTATGTTATTGGGATATGGAATTATGGTAGTAGCTACCTTGGGCTATCTATTCATATCTCATTTGTCGCCTGTGTTCTATTTGCTGCGTTTTGTTCAGGGAGTCTCATTTGCTTTTGCTTTCACATCGGCCGGTACATTTGTCTCAGATTATATTCCTCCCGAAAGACGAGCTGAGGGGCTAGGGATCTTTAGCGCTTTTACCATTGCATCATATGCGATAGGTCCATCTTTGGGAGAGCTTGTAATTAAGCTTTTTGGTTTCCATTCGTTTTTTATATATGCCTCGTTATTTAGCTTGATAGCATTTGTTCTGACACTTTTTACAAGAGATGGTAGTTTCGAAAAATCCTCGGATCCTTATGGGCTTGGATTTTTCCGTCTAATTGCCTCTAAGAGATATGCTCTCATTTTGATTTCAAATTTAATTCTTGCCGGAGGGCTGGGAGCAATACTAAACTTTGTAGCTACGTTCTTAAGATCTAAGGGTTTAGCTGCATTTTATTTCTTCCTTACCTATACGATAGCAGTTACGGCCGTAAGAATATTTGGAGGAAGAATTTCTGATAGTCTTGGTCGAAAATTTATAGCCTCGCCGTGCCTTCTAGCGGTCTCAATATCTCTGGCTGCAATGTACTTTGTGGATAACGCTCTGAGCGCTATCTTGGTTTCACTCTTTTTTAGCATTGGATACGGATTTTTATACCCAACACTAAGCGCCCTGGTCATAGACAAAGCAAAGTCCAACGAGAGGGGTAAAGCTATGGGAGCATTTAATGCCTCTTACAGTATGGGAATAAATTTTCTAGCATTTCCGCTTGGACTTATTGCCAGGGATTTCGGATATGAGGTAATGTATTTTGTAACGGGCTGCATGGTATTCTTGGGCTTTTTGCTTTTCACTTTTTTTGAACCGAGTGGCGAATCTTGAAAAGGAACTTTTTATTAATTACTCTTGCGAACAATGAAAATAAAAACAGGTGATCATGTATTAATAATTTCTCCCGACGAAAAGACTTTTCTTGTAGTAGTCTCTGAGGATAAGAAAATGGGTACGCACAAAGGTGAAATAAATCTTGGTGATTGTATTGGTAAGTCATTCGGCGAAAGAATACATTCGAATTTAGAACATGCCTTCTTGTTGCTTGAGCCAACGCTCGAGGACAAAATGATGAAGGTCAAACGTCATACTCAGATTATTTATCCTAAAGACGCGGCCTATATGATTCTCAAAACAGGTATACAATCTGGCATGAGAGTGATAGAGTGCGGCGCAGGCTCTGGATCGCTTACAATGGCTCTTGCAAATGCAGTGGCTCCCAGCGGAATGGTTTATGCCTATGATGTTAGAGAAAAGCATCTCGAGAATGCAAAAATGAACATAGAGAATGCCGGATATTCTCAGTATGTAGAGTTTAAGTTAAGACAAGCCCAAGAGGGTTTTGATGAAGAAGATGTTGATGTGGTTGTTTTAGATCTTCCCTCTCCTTGGGATGGAATAGCATCGGCCGCTAAATCGCTAAGAGGTGGAGGCAGGATTGTAAGCTTATCTCCTACATATAATCAGGTTGAAAAATGTGTAGAGAACCTAGAAAAACACAACTTTGTATATATTGAAACACTTGAATTATTACTCAGGTATATACAAGTCAGCACAGGCAAAACAAGACCTGTGGACCGTATGGTAAGTCACACGGGGTTTCTCACTTTTGGAAGAAAAATATTCCCCGCTAACCCCAATCCTATAGTGCTCAATGAATTTGCTGCACCTGCTAAATCTTAATGCATGTTTTAAAGGAAACTTGAGATGAAACGTAATAGAAGAAAGCTATTGTATCTCCTGTTTCTCGTCCTAATTTTTGGAGCGTATTACTTTTTTGAGAAAACAGAGAAAGCTCCCGATTCTGCAGAATACAGAGTTCTTGAAGTTATAGACGGTGATACTGTGGTAATAGATGATGCTAAGAATTCTCGTGTCAGGTATTTAGGTATTGATACACCCGAAATTGGAATTCAAGATTCCCCTGCCGATCCAATGTCAAAAGAAGCTACTGATTTTAATTCCCAACTTGTTCAAGGGAAAAAAGTAAGGCTTGAGTTTGATGAGCAGAAATACGATGTTTATGGAAGGATTCTAGCCTATGTATACGTGGGCGATATTTTTGTAAATGAAGAACTTCTTAAAGAAGGTTTAGCGACTGTTCTTATTATTGAACCAAATGGAATGCACTCTCAAATTTTATATCAAGCTCTTGATGAGGCGAAGAAAAAGAAAAAAGGCATATGGGGGGATTTGAAATATTTAGCACCTCCACAGAGGAACAGCCGGTTTGAAGTTGATCTTGATAAAGCTAAGCGCTATGAAGGAAAACGAATAGTTGTTAGTGGAAAAATTGTTGATTCCCGCAAATCCGACAAGGTTCTTGTCCTTAATATGGAAGACAAGCTCGATGTAGTTATTTTCCCGGATGATTGGGAGAATTTTAGTTATTTTGGTATAGACCCTGAGAACTATTATCAAGATAAACGGCTCGAAGTAATCGGAAGGGTTAAGATGCACAGAGGGAAGCCAAGCATTGTTGTAGATCACCCTATGCTATTAAGGGGGCAGTTTTGAGCCTTGGTGATTTTTTGATAGAAGGGGCAAGAGAGCTTGGGGTCTATATTAATGATGATCAGTTGGATCTCATTCTTTTGTATGTTAAGAATCTAAAAAAATGGAATGAAAGGATTAATCTCACTTCTATTAAAAATGATAGAGAAATAGTATTAAATCATTTCATTGATTCACTTTCAATCGCTCCCTTCATAGAAAATGACAAGAGTGTTCTTGATATCGGCTCAGGTGGTGGCTTTCCTGGTATACCACTTAAAATAGTGCTCCCGGATCTCAATGTAACTTTGCTCGACTCAGTAAATAAGAAAGTATCATTTATGAACGACACTATTAGGAAACTGCAGCTTCAAAATATTAATGCAGTCTGGGGTAGGGCTGAAGATATAGAAAATAAGGTGCCTAGAGAAAGTTTTGATTACGTTGTTACCAGAGCTGTGGGGAGCATTGCTGATATCACCAGGTTAAGCGCTCCTTATGTGTCAGACAATGGAGTTATTGTGCTTATGAAGGGGAAGAAGGGAGTCTCCGAGTGGACTTCCGCAATAGAGGAGATTGGAGACGAATTTGAACTTATAGACAGCAAAGAATTCACTCTTCCACAAAGTGACTTAGTGAGAAGCATCTTTATTCTTAAGCCAAATACAGTATCCATTAGTCAGAATTCTTGACCGGAAATAGTTTGAATGTTAGTTTAAGTGCTCTTAAATGCATGAGGTGAATATGAAAACAGTTGGTGTCATTGGTGGAAGCGGGCTTTACGAAATTGAAGGACTTGCTGATGTTGAGTCTATTTCTGTAGATACCCCTTGGGGAAGCCCATCTGATGATTTAATCGTTGGTAATTTGGGCGATACAAGGATGGTTTTTCTTCCTCGCCATGGCCGCGGTCACAAGCTTATGCCCTCAGAAATAAACTTTAGAGCAAATATTTATGCAATGAAGAAGATGGGTGTGGAGTGGATAGTGTCGGTAAGTGCTGTAGGAAGCATGAAGGAGCATATAGCACCAGGTCAAATTGTTATTCCTTCACAGTTCTACGATCATACAAAGACCAGGGTCTCAACATTCTTTGGTGATGGAATTGTAGCTCATGTATCTATGGCTGATCCCGTATGTGCCTCGCTTTCAGATGAGCTTTATAAAGCTTCAGTAAGCTCAGGTGCAATAGTTCACAAAGGCGGGACTTATCTCTGCATGGAGGGGCCTCAATTCTCTTCCAGAGCCGAAAGCAATATATACAGAGGATGGGGGGTCGATGTAATTGGTATGACCAACGCAACGGAAGCCAAACTCGCGCGGGAAGCTGAGATTTGCTACGCTAGTCTTTCATTGGCTACAGATTATGACTGTTGGCATGAGCAACATGATGATGTAACTGTCGAAGACTTAATCCAAACTCTCAATAGCAATGTTCAGATGGCTAGGGAGATTATAAAAACTGTTGTTCCGGAAATTAGCGATTCCAGAGAATGCCCATGCTGTAATGCTCTTCAAAACGCGATAATCACCCCAAGAGAAGTTATTACTCAAGAGATTAAAGACCGTCTCAAAATACTAATAAAGAGGTATATAAAATGAAATTACTTGTTGTTGGTTCTATGGCACTTGATACAATTGAAACACCGTTTGGTAAAGAAAATAACATCCTTGGGGGTTCTGCATCATATTTCTCCTTGGCAGCTAGCATGTTTACAGATGTAGGAATAGTTGCGGTAGTCGGAAAGGATTTTCCGGAAGCCCACTTGGATTTGTTGAGATCTAAAAACATAGATCTTCAGGGTGTGGTAAGGGAAGAGGGGGAGACCTTTAAATGGGAAGGTAAATATGGTTACGATCTTGGAGATCCTGACACCCTGGGTACATATTTAAATGTATTTGAAGATTTTAATCCTGTAATCCCTGAAAGTTATAGCAACGTAGATTACGTCTTTCTTGCAAACATAGACCCAGAGCTTCAACTTAGTGTACTAAACCAAGTTAAAGATCCAAAGCTTGTAGCCTGTGATACTATGAATTTCTGGATTGATAATAAAGTTGAAGAGCTTAAAAAAGTTCTTAAACACGTGGACATACTGCTTATTAATGATTCAGAAACCAGAGCACTTGCAGGAGAGCCAAGAATTACAACCGCAGCGAGAGCAGTGCTTGATATGGGACCTAAAGTCCTTATTGTAAAAAGAGGTGAATATGGTGCCCTTATGTTCGCAGGCAATGACATATTCTGGGCTCCAAGTTTTCCACTTGAACAAGTAATTGATCCTACTGGTGCTGGAGACACATTTGCTGGTGGTTTTATGGGTTATATAGCGGGTAATGACATTGTTGACCCGGCAGGATTTAAGACTGCTGTAGTTAATGGCAGTGTTGTAGCATCTTTCACAGTAGAAAATTTTAGCGTTAGAAGATTGGCCGGTTTAACGAAACAAGAGATCAGCGCTAGATTTGCTGATTTCTTAAAACTATCTAAAGTTGATTAGGTTCTTATGCTTAATTAGATAAATCTTTACCCGGCTTTAGAATGCTGAACGAATTTTAACCTAAGATTATATAGGACGTCATTTAGCAACTTGTTCTCATTGTCATCTAAGTTGCCAACGGTTTTTTCCTTTAGAATCTCCAAAATCTCAATTGTATGCTTAGCTGCGGGAAGATTTACTGTTATTTCTTTAAGCTGTGGGTCATGAATTTCACCCAAGTGGATTAAAGATGATGCGTTTAATGATAGTACGAAGGTGGAAAAATCCATCGTTAATCCACCTGAATCTTGTATTGTTTGTTCTTCGCTCATAATTTCATAGTCTCCTTATAGCTTCTATTTTAACTACTTCCTTTCATATAATCGCTGAATTTTGTTCTCGGGTCATAGGGGCTAGATTCAGCTAACTCTTCAAAGATTTTCTTGTCACTATCTTTTATATTATCAGGCATAACTACTTTAACCTCAACATACTGATTCCCTCTTTCCTTGGATTTTATATTTGGCACGCCTTTACCTTTTAGTCTAAGTTTTGTACCGCTCTGAACCCCGGAAGGAATTGTTACTTTAGCGGTTCCATCGATAGTTGGAACATCAACTTGTTTGCCCAACGCAGCTTCGTAGAAAGTAACAGGCAGTTCAAGATATATATCGTCATGTCTACGTTTGAATATTGGATGCGGCTTGACTTTGATTTTGAGATATAAATCTCCTTGATCTCCTCTTCCGCCTGACTCACCTTTGCCCTGCACTCTAATCCGCGAACCTGTAGAAACTCCAGCGGGGATTTTAACGGATAGTTTCTCAGTATTTACATTATTTAGTTTTTGGCGGCTTATTGTAATATCCCTGACCCCGCCTTTAATTGCTGTATAGAAATCTACTTCGATCTGATATTCTAGATCTTGTCCTTTTATAGGTTTTTCTCTTGTGGACTGACTGAAAATATCTCGAAACCCGCCTCCACCTCTACCTCTCCCACCAGTGCTTCTTGCCCTTGGGTCTCCTCCAAAGCCAAAGATGTCTTTAAAAATGCCTTCAAAACCAGGGAAATCTTGAGAGCTATAAGTATATTGATAGTTGCTGCCTCCAGGATCTCCAGCCCTTCTCCATGTAGTTTGTCCGCCAGGTCTGAATTCAGCGCTTCCAAACATATCATAGGTCTTTCTCTTTTCCTCATCTGAAAGGACTTCATGTGCCTCTTGAAGCTCTTTGAATTTTTCTTCAGCTTCCTTGTTGTCTGGATTGTGGTCCGGGTGGTATTTTCTTGCAAGACTGTGATAAGCCTTTTTTATCTCTGCTTTATTAGCGTCTTTGGAAACGCCTAAAATCTTGTAATAATCTTTAACTGATGCCATTTATTTGCTTAAAGGGTATTGCTGCCCAAAAATGTTCTACATCACAGAATAGCTATTTGGTTATCTAACGTCAATTCATTTATGCAGTCCTAAAACCCTAATATCTCCTCTTTAAACCTCTTGTCTTTCTTAAGTAAAATCCAATATTGCCTAAAAGAAGTTCTCGTTTTATAAGATAATCATTTAAGTAGCCGGTTCAAGATATTTTAGAAGTTGGTTACAGTCTTAATTTAAGCTTTTTCGACAGTATCTAATATGTGTACTGCGATCTTAGTGAAGGCCTTTGCCGCTATGCTGTCGGGATGTGATTCCACTATTGGAACTCCCCCGTCGCCGCCTATTCTAATCTGTGGATCAATGGGGATCTCACCTAAGAAAGGTACACCAAACTGCTCAGCCATTTTTCTTCCTCCACCTCTGCCGAAGATGTCGATCGGTTCTCCGCCGCCGGGTTGCTCAAGATAGCTCATGTTCTCGACTATGCCGAGTATTGGGACATTTAATTTTCTAAACATCTGAACGCCGCGTTTAACATCTATGAGTGCTACATCCTGAGGTGTTGTAACAATTAAACCTCCGCTTAGCGGCACCGTCTGAACCAGTGAAAGCTGAGCGTCTCCAGTTCCTGGTGGAAGGTCAATTACCAAGTGATCGGTATCGTCCCAAATTACGTCTTCGATAAACTGTTTTATAGCTCCATGTACCATTGGTCCACGCCATATCACTGTTTCGTCTTCATTAACCAGAAAACCAATAGACATGAGCTTTAGTCCAAATTTGTTTAGTGGAACAATCTTATTATCTTCTGTTGCTTTTGGTCTGTCTTTTATCCCGAGCATGGTTGGGATACTAGGACCCCAAATGTCAGCGTCCATTAGACCAATTTTATCTCTCATCTTGGCCATTGCGAGAGCAATATTTACTGCCACTGTAGATTTCCCAACGCCGCCTTTTCCGCTTGCTACTGCAATGTAGTGCTTGATATCGGGAAGCTTTGCTGATTTCTCAGCTTTTGCTGGTCCCTGTCCGGCAGGGGCTGTCTTGGGTTCACGTGCAGATATTTGTATATCAACATCAGAAACTCCGGGAGTTTCCAGAACTGCTGTTCTGACTGAATCGCTAATTTCTGCTTTTAATTTGTCATCCGGTTTAGGTAGAACCAAAGATACATTGACTTTACCACCGTCAATCTGTACATCTTTAACGAGGCCAAATGATATTATATCTCTCGTAAAACCAGGGTATTTTACACTTTGCAGTACTTTTTTTATCGTATCAGGACTAAGTTCCATAGTTTCTGTTCAAGCTCCTTATTAAATTCCGAGTTTCTCTTTAGCTAAGTCTGACATCATATCAGGATTCCATGGTGGATCCCAAACAACTTCGATTAGTACGTTATTTGCTCCAGCGGTTTTAATGGCTTCTTCTGCCTGGCCAGCTATCATAGCTCCCATGCCGCAGCCTGGAGTTGTTAGGGTCATTTTCATATTTACATTATTCCCAGAGGAAATGGCTACATCGTAAATAAGCCCAAGGTCAACAATGCTGACAGGTATTTCCGGGTCGTATACATTTTTAAGCGCACTGTAAACTATGTCTTCAGTTAATTCGACATTCGTATCAGGCTTTTCGGCCTTATCGAATTTCTTGAAGCTAACCCCTTTATTTTCTGACTCTGCAGGTGCGTCAGGCTGTATTGTTATTATTTTTTTCATTCCCATGCTGTAAACCTCCCAATTTTCTTGCCCAGCTTGGTCATTTTCTGAGCGGATTTAATTTAACAGTGTACCATTGTTTATGTCAAACCGTTAGTTTGCTCTCGTTATATAGCCTGTCTTCTAAATTAAATAGGAAGGGATATTATATCTGTGCAATGTCTAATATCAAATATTAGATAGTAATCTAACCTAAATAAGAATCATTTGCATTTGCATGGTGTTTAGTGTTAAAATATCCAAGTATTTAGAGTCAAATATCTATTATTTTAGGGAATGTGCATGACTGAAAATAATAATCTTGAAAAGCTCGTTAGTTTATCAAAAGAAAAGGGTTTAAAGCTAACCCCACAGAGGATGGTGATATTTCGCATCTTATCTGAGTGCAATCAGCATGTGACTGTGGACCAGATTTATCAAAGAGCGAGCGTTGAATACCCGATGCTTTCGCCAGCTACTGTTTATCGCAATATGGAACAAATGGTTGAGTCAGATCTCTTAAAGCATCTTGATTTGGGCGGTACATCCATGCGTTACGACACGAACCTGGAAGAACACCATCATTTTGTATGCACAGAATGCGGCAGTGTATCAGACGTTTATCTGGACAATATTAATTACACTCTCGATGAAAACCGTTCCCCACTTGGCAAAGCCCAAATAGACTCCTTAGACCTTCACTTGCAAGGAACTTGTGGAGAGTGTTTGTAAAGCTACTTTTCCCCCTGCAACTTTTTATCTTGAAACATACTCCCACTATAGTATATTTACAGGCCATAAATTCTAGCGGTTATTCACGATAAAAAAGGATACAATCTAACATCATGGAATGGCTCTTCGGCGGCAATCTCTCACTGATCATATTCTTCCCACTTTTAGGGATACCAATCATTCTTTTTCTCTCATATTTATATGAGGATTCAGAAGAAGCTATGAAGATTGGGGCCTTGGTTGTAACCCTTATTGAATTTCTTATTTCAATTCCTTTATTCACCAAGTTTGAAACCGGCAGCGCAGCAATGCAGTTTGTCGAAAAGATTCCCTGGATTGAGAGTCTTGGTATCAGCTACCACGTGGGACTAGACGGAATAAGTTTATTCCTTGTGTTGTTAACAACGTTTATTATGCCGATTACTCTTCTCGGGTCTTGGCGCTCTATTCATAAGGGCATGCGTGAGTTCCTAATTTTAATGCTAGTTCTTCAGACGGCGCTAATAGGTACTTTTGTTGCTCTGGATATGATTCTTTTCTTCATCTTCTGGGAAGCGGTTCTTATCCCGATGTATTTCATTGTAGGAATTTGGGGTACAGAAAGAAGGATATATGCAGCGATAAAGTTTTTCCTTTACACGGCTTTTGGAAGCGCACTGATGCTGATTGCAATACTCTTCCTATTCTATTTGCACATTGAGCAGTTTGGTGTTGCTTCAATGGATGTAGAAGATCTATACAGGGTGCGGATACCGTTTGATGGAATTTTAAGCCCTCAGGGGTTAGCGTTCCTTGCATTCTTTTTGGCCTTTGCTATTAAGGTGCCGATGTTTCCATTCCACACATGGCTTCCTGACGCGCACGTTGAAGCTCCAACAGCGGGCAGTGTTATTCTTGCAGGTGTGCTTCTAAAGATGGGCACATATGGTTTCCTTAGATTTCTAATGCCATTTTTTCCAGATGCTTTTATGGCATATTTGCCAGTTCTCATTGCTATAGCAATTATTGGAATTATCTACGGAGCTATGGTTGCCTTTGCCCAGAAGGACCTTAAAAAACTAGTTGCTTACTCAAGCGTAAGCCACATGGGATTGGTAATGCTCGGTATTTTCGTTCTGAATATACAGGGTTTGCAGGGCGGCATCTATCAAATGATCAACCACGGCATCTCAACAGGCGCTCTATTTATCTTAGTAGGGATGGTCTATGACAGACGCCATACCAAGAAGATTTCAGATTTTGGAGGTATAGCCAAGGTTATGCCTATCTTTGCCGCGTTTTTTATGCTGGCAACGCTTTCTTCAATCGGGCTTCCACTCTTAAATGGTTTTGTAGGGGAGTTCTTAATACTACTCGGAGCATTTGAGTTTAACTGGGTTTATTCAGCTCTCGGAGCAACAGGAATTATTCTAGGCGCTATTTATATGCTCTGGGCGTACCAGAGAGTCTTTTTGGGTCCGCTTAATAATGCTGCAAATAAAGTGCTTAAAGATATAAACTTAAGAGAGATAATTGTTATTTTACCACTTGCTATAATGATGTTTGTAATGGGTATATACCCTAAGCCATTTCTTGAGAGGATTGAGCCTTCGGTGGAAGCTTTGCTTAACTCCAAATTTAGCGTGATGGCACCAGAAACTAAGCCATCTGACGATCAGAATCCTGATGATGGATTCCGTCTAGTATTTCCTGAATAATTTCCTCAGGCTTTGTGCCTTCAGCTTCAGCTCTAAAATTTAATACAATTCTATGCTTTAGCACGGCAGGCGCGATTGCCCTTACGTCATCAGTCGTTGGAGTGTATCTTCCATTCAATACGGCTCTGGCTTTACTTCCAAATATTAGATACTGAGATGCTCTGGGTCCTACTCCCCATGCAAGGCCATTTTTTACAGATTCTACTGTGCTTGGATCATCAGGTCTGGTTGCCCGCGCCACTTTTACTGCATATGAAGCCACGTGATCAGAAACGGGAACTCTGTGAACTAGTTTTTGGAACTCAGTAATTTCATTCGATGTTAATATCTTCCTGAGCTCAGGCTTATAGGTTCCTGTTGTGGCTTTCACAATCTCAAGCTCTTCATCATAGGAAGGATAAGTAACATCAATTTGAAACATAAACCTGTCAAGCTCAGCCTCAGGCAGTGGGTATGTGCCTTCCTGTTCAATTGGGTTTTGAGTTGCGAATACTAAGAAGGGTGTAGCGATAGGATATGTTTCACCGCCTACTGTTACTTTTTTCTCTTGCATTGCTTGAAGAAGAGCGGCTTGAGTTTTTGGAGAGGCTCTGTTTATCTCGTCCGCCAGCAAGATATTGCAAAAGATTGGCCCATGAATAAATCTGAAATATCTTTTGTCCGATATATCGTCTTTCTCGAGAACTTCAGATCCGGTTATGTCAGAGGGCATGAGATCGGGAGTGAACTGTACACGGTTAAAGTTAAGGCTTAATACATCAGCAAGAGTGCTGACCAGAAGGGTCTTTGCTAACCCCGGCACTCCAACAAAAAGCGAATGCCCTGAGGACATAAGTGATATCAAGAGAAGCTCTACTACTTTCTCCTGGCCTACTATCACTTTTCCTATTTCAGACATGATTTCATTTTTTATGCGAAAGAGCTCTTCAACTTTCTGAGTATCCTCTCTATTGTTTTCCATTATTTATTTCCTCATTTAGTAGCAGTCTTAGAAATTTTTCTTCTCTTTCCTTCAGTTCAGTATTTCCTTGTTTATCATATAAAGATATAAGTGATGCATGTACTTCAGGATCGTAAGGGTTAATTGATACTGCAGTTAAATAAGCTTCTTCGGCCTTACTGAGATTCCCTTCATCTAAATATATTCTCCCCAATATCATATGTATATCTATATGGTTTGGATAGAAATACAGTATTGGATATAGGACTTTCCTCGCTCTTTTCGTTTCTCCTATCATGTTTAAAGCAGATGCAAGCCTACTTGATATTATAGGGGAGTATGGGTCAAGCTCAAGCGCTTTTTCATACTCATAGCTTGCCGGGCTCAGCCTGCCTCTTTGTCTTAGAAGATCTCCTAACCTTGTATAGTCTCTAGCTCTGTTGTCATCTATTTCTATTAAGTCTTCACTGCTGTCTATGGACTTTTTGTCAGTATTCTTAATCCTCACACCTTTAATACTGATACCCGGTATTTTATCTTGAAGGTTCCTGGAACGGAGATCTTTCTCCCACGAGGCATAAAATAGAGGGAACTCCAAATCCGTAACAGACTCTATTGCAGCCTGGTAGTCGTTCGTGTCTTTAATAGAATCAATAAGGTTTACTAGAGCTTCTTGACCCCAGTTGTCCACTAGATGACTTACCATTGTGCCCGATTGCGCAAATGCCAGCTGAGCTTCGCGTGCGCTTTCGAGCATTGCAAGGGAAGGGTGCATCTTCTCAATTGGCACCAATTCATTTTTTTTAAGCGCTTGTGCTAATATGGTTTCATAAAAAGCGCTGATAACATCACTGTCTTTTTCTTTCCATCTTTTTTCCTGGTATTTAGCAATACCTTCATGAAGCCAAACAGGAACTTTATTTTCACTCTTAAGAAATACTAGATAGTGAACATATTCGTGTGCTAAAGTGTCGGCCCAAGTATATCCTTTGGGCAGTAGCCTGGGAGATAGAATCATTATCCTGTTAAACTTGCAAATACCGACAACACCTGTCTTCTCGACATTCTTTGCCGGCAGAGTCGAGGCCAAAGTAAAGCTCTTCATGTCAGGGTAAATCTCAACTATTACCGGATCCTCAGGATATTCTTCAAGATCAAGCCCCATCTCAAAACGAGATTTTTCTAATACCTCCTTAGCATATTCGGCAAGGATAATGTCTTTAGGATGCGCATAGCGAATCACAAAGTTCTCAGTTTTAATCTCCTTAAATTCAGGGGCGAAATTAGATGCACCTACTATAAAATTAAGAAAGTCAGCTTCACCTTCTGCGTTATTTGTTGAGAGTGCTCTTTCTCCATATTCTTTTGCACTTGTATAATCGCCTTTATAAAAATCGACCAGAGATTTTAGATAGAAAGACCGGAATTTCTCATCTTCTGTCTCTGCAATTTTAATTGCCTGGTCTATAGAATCTGAAGCATTGCCTATTTGCCAGATCTTAATTTTGTTCTCAACCCTATCTAGTATTTCATCAATCTCTGAGGAATGAGCTGACAATGCTCCACCAAATATATTGGTTGTAAGCATGCAAAATAAAGCTAGGTAAGATATTCTTTTCATTTAATAATCCTGTCGTAATACTTTTTGTTTAACTCTATATATCCCTCTGGCGAACCACCCTTCATTGCTTCTAAGATTTGTTGTTTAAATTCTCTTCCGATTTGTGATTCATCAACTTGAGGAATCTCGACATACCTGTTGTCTGCTCCCTGCTGGCTTTGACCGGACTGTCTTTGTCCCAGCATCATTGGTGCCGGGGATCCATTTCCCTTTGCGCTCATTTTCATTTGCTGAAGCATATCTTGGGCCTGTTGTTTTGCATCTTGGAGAGCCTTTAGAGCTTCTTCCTGATTAGATATAGCCTTTGAGACTTGGCTCCCAAGGAGGTCTTGAGACGCGTTTCCCATAAAATCTTCTGCTTGTCCTAACTTTTCTCCCAATTCTGGGCTAACGAAGAAAGAACTTCCTAGTTCAGATAATTCTTTATTTAGATCACCGGTTTCACCCTGTATCTCATCTTGCTTTCCGGCCATATCAGCGAATTGGCTATCACTATTCTTTTGAGCACCAAATCGCTCCAGATCGCTACGTATTTCTTTGGCTAGTCTGCTGGCGCTACTAAGTTCTTCAGTTACTTTGCCTAGATTTCCAAAATTGAGCTTGCTCATTTCACTAAGGCCCTGTGTACTTTCTTGAATACTCTTTGCATTTTTTTGGGCTTCATTAAAATCCATTGCTTTGAGCCAATTGTTTAGCTGCTGGGTTTTCTCTATCATTTTTTCAATTAAATAAGCCCCATCAGGATTGCTTCCCACAGGTGAGCTATTAGATATCTTCGCTCTAGCTTCTTTAAGATTATTTATAAGCTCCTGGGTTTTTTTCATTTCTCTGTCTATAAATTCTCTCAAATTCTCGCTACCTAAATTTGGATTATCCAATAAGGATTGTTTTAATTCCCCTGTTTTATCTCTAAGCATAGATTCTTCTCTCTCTATATTCTCAATGCGCGAAACGAGTTCATTTAGCTTAGACATCTCTTTTGCCATCATAGAAGATCCAAAGGATTGCATACCGTTCTCAAGGGAGGCCATCATGTTCTGAAGACTTTGGGACATGCTTGCCAACATCTCAAGTGCTTGCTCAATGTTGCCTTCCTGTGCAAGTTTTGAGATTTGATCCAGTTGTCTTTGCATGTTCATAGCTTCAAAAGCGTCTTGATTTAAAAACCCTTCTTGAATATCTCCGCTAAGTCCGTCTACCTTCTTTGCGAGCTGAGACATTAGTTCTTTAATCTGATTTAGTTTATCTTGAATTTGCCTAGCAATCTCGCTATTATCACCTTCTTTTAATTGATTTAAGAGCTCAGATAGTTCGCTATATTCATTGATCAAATCATTACTTGAGCGAAGTGAATCAATTAACTTATCACCTTTGAGCATTGAATCTAAAAGTAATATGTCATCTTCAAATTCTGTGATTTCCCTTTTCATAAGATTCTGTAATCTTCCAATATCTAATTTTGCAAAAGACTCGATTAGATACTTTCTTTGATCTAAAAGGTCATTGAGCCTTAGATTCATATTGGTTAGACCGACAAAAAATGTATAATCCGAATACTCATCTTCAGCCATACTCGAAAGAGTAATATCCAGAGTACTGATAGCGTTAGCTATTTTTTGTGTCAGCTTTTTTTGATTCTTTAGTGTTTCTTGAGTGTCTACCACTTTAGGGTTAGATTCTAAATCCTGAGACTTGTCCTGCTGCTTTAAATTGATTTCATCACCAAGGATATCTATAAGTTCTTCCATTAACTGCTCGGCGTAGTTAAGAAACTCTTTATGTTTTGAGCGCGCGTCTTTGAGTTTTATTGTAATTGGATTGGATACGCCGACTTTTGGTCCTGATATAGTGTCATTGTCGTATGCTAGTACCCTGAGTTTTATTGTTTCGCCATCGTCAGTATTTATTCCACTCGGTCCCCATGTGGTCTTGCCGGTAATCTTATTTGCCCCAGCTTCTTTTATTGCTATAGGGAATTCAGATTGTGTTTTTTGATTTTCCCAGGAGAGTGCTAGTTTTGAAATATTAAAGTCGTCCTGTGCATCATAAAAAATTTCTATGTTTTCTTCTGCCCCTAGCTCAATTGTTTCTCCAGAAGGGCTGCTAATTTGAACCTCAGGTTCTTTGTCTGCTTCTGCAACTATGTTAAAGGATTTTGATGTTAAACCTTTAGACGTTTCAGAGAGTACAAAACTGCCGCTATTGAGTACTGTGAAACCAGCTCTGATTTTCCCATCTACTTTTGTTACAGGAACTGATACACCGTTATTAAGCAATAAAGAACCTTTTTCAAAAGAGTCTAGGGGGGTTGCCTCGAATTGAACTTCTGTTCCCTTAATTGCTTTCACATCTCCCGAGCCTCCTTTAATTACTTGAGGCTCTAATTTAGTGTATCCGGGATATTTAAGCGTTATTTCTATATTGGCTAGCTCCAGATTTGGGCCGGTTGTCGTAGGTATGATGTTAAAGCTGAAGAAGTAGCTTGGGAAATGCCCAGGAATGAAAATTATAGCCAAAAGGGCGAATAAGGTTCCACCTATAAGTGGAGCAGCATATTTTCTCAGCTTACTTGGCGGATAGAGTGAAGTGAGGTCAAGGGACTCAAGTCTGAGAGTGGTTTTTGAAATATGAGAGTAAGCAAGCTGCTCAGATGTGCCGAGTGTTTCAGATTCTTTTAAATTATCGGTTAATTGAAGTGCGTTTAATGTGTCTTCCCCGAGTCCTGAGGATAAGCTGTCCAGTTCTGTCAAAAAACTGTTTGAAGTAGGCTTTCTGTATATAGGAGCAATAATAAATCTTAAAACTAATAGTATTAATACAAAGATAGTTAGAATCTTTAGAGTCGCATAATAGTAAGGGTTAGAAGAGATCAAAGACAGGACTGAAGCCAATCCAATAATTATGAAAAAGAATATAGCAATTATGGAAGAGCTTTGTAGGAGTAGGTACTTATTCTTTTGACTTTTAAGCCCCTTTACTATATTTGCTAGTCTGCTTCGTGAGTCATAGCTTTCCATTCATATAAAATATTACCTCACACACCTGTATATTGGAAGTTGTACAGTGTGCTAACTATGCTATCCTATTGGCTTTTAAGGGTGTTTTTGAGCTTATGGGATTTAAAAAACTATTAACAAAGATGATGGAGTTCTCTGCTTCACACCGTTACTGGAACTCAGAGTGGAGTGATGAGAAGAATATAGAAGTTTTCGGCAAGTCTGCAGGACCATATGGTCATGGGCATAACTATAACCTCGAGGTTACTGTTGAAGGCGAAGTTGATGCTGAAACCGGGATGATAATCAACCTTTATGAGCTTAAGTCAGTAATGGCTCAGGTACTTACAGATTTTGATCACAAACACTTAAATGAGGATAATCCACATTTTAAGAACCTTGTTCCGACTACCGAAAATATAGCGCGAGTGCTTTGGGATTTGCTTGAGGATAAGCTTCAGAATAATCCAAAATGTTCTCTTTATAGGGTAAGACTCTATGAAACACAGGATCTGTATGTTGATTACTGGAGAAATTGAAAATTAAAGAATACGTAAGCCTAACAAAAACTTATCGCTTCTCCGCAGGACACAGGCTCTTTCTGAAAAAATTGTCTGATGAGGAGAATTTTGAGATATTTGATACATGCTCAAATCCTAACGGTCATGGTCACGATTATTGCATTCAGGTAAAGCTGAGTGGTGATATTGATCCTGAGACCGGGATGATATATAGCCTTGAAGAACTTGATAATATTATGGGCCCCGTTATTGATGAACTTGATCACAAGAGGCTTGATATTGAAGTTCCTTATTTTGCTGATGAACAGCCGACAGGTGAAAATATTGCCAAGTATATATGGGGAAAGCTAAAGCCTGATCTTGCTGATAAGTTAATTCACATTAAACTCAGTGAGACATCAAGAAGTTATTTTGAATATTATGAGGAGGGTAACTACCCTTATGAGCGTTAAAAAAGCAATAAAGGAAATACTGCTTGAAATCGGTGAAGATCCTAAAAGGGAAGGGCTTAGAGATACTCCTGATAGGATGGAGAGGATGTATAAGGAAATTACCGCCGGATATCATATGGATCCAAAAGAGGTAATTAACGATGCGATTTTTCATATCAAGTATGATGAGATGGTAGTTGTAAAAGATATAGAGTTCTATAGCCTTTGTGAGCACCACATGCTTCCTTTTTTCGGCAAATGTAATATTGCCTATATACCTAATGGAAAAGTTGTAGGGCTGAGTAAGATCCCAAGGATAGTTGAAGTATTTTCTAGACGGCTTCAGGTTCAAGAGAGAATGACTGTGCAAATTGCTGAATTCCTTAAAAAAGAGCTTGACCCACTGGGTGTTGCGGTTGTGGTCGAGGCACATCATTTGTGTATGGCTATGAGAGGGGTTAAGAAATCTGAAGCAAATATGCTTACAAGTTCTATGCGTGGAGTATTTAAAAAGACGAAAGGACAAGGGGCGAGTTCCTAAGCTTTATAGGTCGCGATTTAAAGTAAGATATACAGAAAAGAAGCGACAATGTGATTTTTATTTAGCTCAGTATATAATATTGCTTATTAGATTAAGGAATAATGACTATATATGCTTAGAACAGTAGTTTTAGGAATTAGCTATAAGACGGCTCCAATTGAGGTTAGAGAGTTATTCTCTTTCTCGCAGGATAACCTTGAGTCAGGTGTTCGCCAGCTAAAGGATAAAAACCACATTGAGGAATGCGTAATTCTTTCTACATGTAACCGTGTAGAGATATACGCAGTTTCAGAGAATGTTGAATCATGCCTAGAAAGTATTAAGAGCTTCCTTTCTGAATTTCATGGTATCGAAGAAGAAACATTCTCACCCCATCTTTATTATTCAATTGGCCATATGGCAGTTAGGCATTTATTTAATGTAGCCTCAAGCATTGACTCCATGGTTGTGGGAGAGCCTCAGGTATTGGGTCAGGTAAAGGGATCATATAAAATAGCTGCGGCCCAAGGAACAACAGGGGTAATTCTAAATAGACTATTCCATACGTCCTTTTTCGTTGCTAAACGAATTAGGACTGAAACCGGTATAGGTTCACATGCAGTATCTATAAGCTATGTAGCTGTAGAGCTTGCTAAAAGAATTTTCGATGACCTATCGACAAGGTCGGTCATGTTGATCGGAGCAGGTGAGATGGCGGAGATTGCGGCTCGGCACTTAATAAAAGCTGGAATAAATGATCTGTTTATTGCTAGCCGTAAATTTGAAAACGCTTTAGAGTTATCAGAAAGACTAAACGGAAAGTCTATAAGGTTTGACGAAGTCTTTTATCATTTAAAAGATGTTGATATTGTAATTGCTGCTACGGGTTCTCAAGATTTTATTATTAAACCCAGCCATGCTAAAGAAGCGCTCAAGCTTAGGAACAATGAACCTATGTTTCTAATAGATATAGCGGTTCCAAGGGATATAGATCCGAGGATCGAAGATATTTCAGATATATATTTATATGACATAGATGATTTGAAAAATGTGTCGGATGAAAACATAAAAACACGTAAGGAAAGTCTACATAAAGCAGAAGAAATTATACTTCAAGTTGAGAAATCATTTGAAGCTTGGCTGAGCGGGCTAAAAGCAGTACCTGCGATAATAGACCTCAAAAAAAGATTTGAATTGATAAAAGATGCCGAGCTTGGAAAAGCTCTTGATAAGCTTGAGGGCATATCACAAGAACATAGAGATACTATTGAACTCATGGCATCAAGAATCATTGGTAAAATACTCCACAACCCACTTACAAATCTAAAAAGGAGTCCTCCACATCTATGGGAGCATTATATGTGGATTCAATTAAAAGACTTTTTGAACTTGAAAAGAACTCTTGCTCCTAGAAGAAGAGGAAGATGAAGCGATCTATCAGGATAGGGACTAGGGGGAGTAAGCTTGCTCTCTGGCAGGCCAATCATGTCAGCAACCTTCTTTCCACAAGTAATCCCGAATTAAAAATCGAAATACAAATAATAAAGACCACAGGTGACTCTGTTATAGACTCTCCACTGTCTGAAATAGGCGGCAAAGGCGTATTTGTGAAAGAGATTGAAGAAGCTTTGCTGTCTGATAATATAGATATTGCTGTCCATAGTATGAAGGACGTCCCCACTATACTCCCTGAAGGACTGGCTATAAAGGCTGTAGCGGAAAGGCATGATCCTAGAGATGCATTAGTATCAAATATTGGCTTACCCCTAGCAGAGCTTCCCGAGGGCACCAGGATAGGTACTGGGAGTTTAAGAAGAGGGGCGCAAATCCTTCATCATTTTCCAAATCTTCAAATATTATCAATTAGAGGTAATGTAGATACAAGGATAAGAAAGTTAAAAGAAAGTGGTGAGTTTGACGCAATAGTATTGGCTGTTGCAGGTCTAGAGAGGATGGGGCTTGGTGAGGAGATAACAGAAGTAATATCTGCAGACATTATGCTTCCGGCTCCGGGGCAGGGGATTGTTGCTATAGAGTCCCGCGCAGATGATCAAGAAACCACCGATATTCTTAGAGCAATTAATCACACCCAAACCCAAATCGCTGCAATATCAGAAATAGCCTTTATATATAGACTCGGTGGTGATTGTAATGTGCCTGTAGGTTGTAACGCAAGATTAAACGACAATTTGATTAGTCTAAGCGGAATCATCTCTTCTCCGGATGGGAAAGTGCTTCTAAAAAAAGATATCAGTGGCTCGATTGAGGAAGCTCAGCAACTTGGAGAGCAGCTTGCCGATATGATGTTGTTAGAAGGCGGGAATAAGATTTTAGAGGAATTAACCCCAGCCTAGTAGCTATATTTAAAAAAATTTTGCAAAGGAACTAATTCCATTAAACTTTGATAATTATCTCATAGCCCTATAGGAGCTAGTGGTGTCAGTACAAAATCCCTCTGAAGCATATTTCGCGTTTTTAGATGTGGAAACAACCGGGCTCGACCCAAACTCAGGCGATAAAATCTGTGAGATTGCAGTTATTAAGAACTGTTGGCGGAGAGATCGCAGATGAGTTTCGTGACCCTTATCAACCCCAGGGCGAAACATTCCCGAAAGAGCAGTCTCGATTCATGGTATTACTCAGACAATGGCCAATCGAGCACCTCTATTTAGAGACATCGCAAATGATCTTCTTGATTTCCTAACTGATACAGTCATTGTTGCTCATAACGCTAGATTTGATCTAGAATTTTTAAGATCAGAGCTTAGAAATTTAAACCTATCACTACCTGAAAATAATGTCATTGATACTTTAGGTATAGCTAGGAGATATTACACCTTTCCAAGTAATAGTCTCGGGGATATTGCCAGGTATATTGGGCTTCCGATTGATAAACAGCATCGTGCACTGGCAGATGTCACTACTACCAAGGATATATTCGAGTACTTTTTAAAAGATTTAGAGAGGAGAGGGATTAGGTTAAAAAGACTAAAAGATGTTCTTAAACTCCAAGGAAAGTCAGTGGAGCTAAAGACTTCAAATGAACTAGTATTGCCGACAGAAATAGAGAAAGCTTTGAGAGAAAAGAGCAAACTTGAAATCAAGTACCTTTCGGCATATAAAGAAGAGACATCTACTCGAGTTATCGAACCCTTCGATATAAGTGCAAGTAAAGCAAACACTTATATGCATGCATATTGTCACCTTAGGAAAGAAAGATGTACCTTTAGATTAGATAGAATTTTGGGTATTAAAGTTTTAGCTTAACGTAACCCTGAGTTATTAGACTTCGTGCTCTGAGTTATTTGTTTCAGAACTATTTGAATCTTCAGTGCTTGTATCTTTCTCAGATGGATCAGTTTTCTTAGGTGCATCGTCTGAAGATAGATCCTTGTCCGCATCAGAATCAGGGATTTTACCCATTTCTAGGTTAAGTCGATGATTTCAGCCTCTAATCTCTTGGATTCTGCTATCAACTTCTGATTTTCAATCTTAAGATCGTTAATATTTGATTTAAGGTTAGCAATGTATTTGTCTAATGCTTCGCTGTTCTGTTTGATTTTGTCAAGCTCTTCCTGAGTTTGCTCAAGGCTCGATTTTGTAGTCTCAAACTCGTCATTCTTTGCCTTATTTTCACATCCGACTAAGAATGAAGCCGACATTATTACTGCAAGAACTAAGAATAGTGCATTTAACTTTTTCATGATTATTGTACTCCTCCTAAAGATTCTCTTATTGCTAATTTAATCTATATTTATTGAGACTACTTGTCAATAATATTTATTAAACTATTGTAACTAATATATAAAACTTGACAGCACCATGATCTTGTCATACCATATAGCCCTCAATCTGACGCGGGGGTGGAGC
>CALOCI010000005.1:0-18596 GCA_942491865.1 uncultured Thermodesulfobacteriota bacterium | reverse complement strand
ATCGCGATAATTTTCCCCTACAAAGAGTTTATGGCTATTAGTTGCAGTACTGTTTTAAAACTGCTTCAGCCTGTGTATAGCCCATATCTATAGCTTTTTTCACATCTACACAGCCTGATTCAGTTTTATTCAGCAAGATTTTAGAGTACCCGCTTCCGTAATAAGCTTTTGCGTTTTGTGGATCGAGATCAATTGCCATAGTGAAGTCAGATAATGCTCCATTATAGTCTTTTACAACACCTTTACTCCTGCCTCGGCTCTCGTATGCCTGTGCAAATCTGGGGTTAAGCTCAATTGCTTTGTCGTAGTTCGTGATCGCCTCTTGGTATTTATCTAAATTATAGTAAGAAAGACCGATATTATAGTATCCAAGAGCTAAGTTAGGGTTTAACTCTACGGCTTTTTTGTAATCCTCAAGAGCACTTTGATACTCTTTTTGTTTACTCTTCACATTGCCTCTGTTGTTGTAGGCGTCGAAATATTTAGGATTAATCTCAATGGCTTTGTCATAGTCAGAGATTGCTCCCTCGTAATCTCCCATTTCATCTTTTGCATTTGCTCTATTGAAATAGGCGATAGTAAACTTGGGGTTGAGCTTAATGGCCTCGTCAAAGTCGGCAACGGCGCCTTTATAATCTCCCTGAGAGCTTTTGTAATTGCCGATGTTGTTATAAGGCATTGCAAAAGTCGGGTCAAGCTCTATTGCTTTTTTATAATCTGAAAGCGCGCCCTCTGTATCGCCTATCTCTCTTCTTGCGGTGCCTCGGTTATTGTAAGACATAGCAATTTTGGGATCAATTTCAATTGCCCGGTCGTAGTCCTCTATTGCGCCTGCTTGGTCGCCTAGGTCGTCTCTCAAGTTTCCCCTGTGGTTATAAGCGTAGGCAGACTTGTCATTGAGCTCAATGGACTTGTCAAAATCGGACAGAGCACCTTTCTGGTCGCCCATGCTCGCTTTGGTAACTGCCCTACTGTAATAAGCCTCAGCAGATTTTGGGTCTTTCTCTATCGCCATATTAAAATCAGACAACGCTCCCTTTAAATCCCCAGAGGTGGCTTTTGTAATACCCTGGTCAATATATTCCCTTGCAGATTGAGCCTGCACTGCTAATGGAAATAGAACAATTATTGCTACGATAATTGCAGATTTAAGTTTCATAAAACTCTCCTATTGTAAATTTAGTTCGGTTTTGTTAATTCAACTAAGAGAAATTATATCGGATAGATTCTAATTACAGTACTTATTTATATATTCCTTTGCCTGCTCAAAACCAAGGTCATAGGCTTGCTGCATATCCTTACAGCCTATCTCCTTATCCCCAGCTCTAAACTCAGCTAGTCCCTGCACAGCATAAGCTCTTCCGTAAAAAGGGTATTTCTGAAGCGCTATTGTCGTGTCTTCGATCGCACCCTTCTGGTCGCCGAGTTGAGACTTTGCAAATGCTCTAGTTGTGTAAGCCTTCTCATGGTGGGGCTTCATTTCTATGACCTTGTCAAAATGCACAATGGCTGCTTCCCAGTCCCCTTTGTGCCCTGTGATTAAGCCCTTTTTGTGGATCTCCCCATGAGGAGTTGAAAGCAGAACCACTATTACGATAAACATTCTTATCAGCAAGAATGCCAGCACTGCTCCTATTACAATTAAAATTCCTTTTCTCATAGTAACTAGCCTTTATGTGATTTTAGCATATAACTTTTAATTCTGCATCCGTTATTGATCTCTTCCTCAAATACTAAAGTGCGTTACTCCGGTTGAAACTTGATAAAGACTTATAGATATCGCTCTACAGATCGGCTATGGACGTGCAATAGTTGGCGTGCAATACCCAATGGATGTTGTTTAAGGGCAGGTGCTTGGCAAGTTGTATGCTGATGTAATAATAGAAAGCCCGGCTTTTAAAGAAGCTCTATCACAAATTCGAGGTAAATAGATTTTTAATATCTACTCCTATTATAAATGTATTGCATTTGAAAGCCCTATTTGTTAGCCTTTAAAATATATAACAAATGGTGGGAGGCTATCTGTGAAAACATATTCGCTTAATCTCTTTTTAGCTCTAATTTTATTTGCTACAGGTCTAGTAGTGGCCGATCTAAGTTCTGCCAATGCAGAGTCCAGAGGGGATGCTGAGTCACTCGTAAAGCAGAGCCTTATGGTTTGGAACACCGGCAATACTGCTATTGCAAATCAGCTCTATTCCTCAGATGTTGTTGTTCATCTTGTTGACCAGGATAACTCAGAGCTCAAAGGTACTGTAGCTCTTATGGATTATTTGACATACCTCAGGACAGCATATCCCGATATGAAATTCGAGCCCGATCATATGAGCATAGACGGTGATACTGTTACGACACAGATGACTTTTACAGGTACCAATATGGGTCCAAGAGGGGACTTGCCTCCTACAAAGAAAGCGGTCAAAGTCTCAGCCGTATTAATCTCTCAAATTACTGAGGGTGAGATATCGGAAGAGCGGCTCTATATAAACATGGATTCTGTCTACAAACAGCTCGGGTTTACATTAGTTCCGCCAGCCGATAAAGATGTGCCTATAGCCGATAACCAATAGACTTTTGCTAATACATATTTTATATAAACTTTCCTAAATACCAGACTCAAGGATTACAATATGCCCCTTTACGGAACACCTTTAGACGATCCTACAGCAATAGCTGATTTACTTAAACTTGGACTTGAGACCAAGGCAGATGAGGATGTTGTTTCGTCTCTTGAATTAAGCCTCACATGGGGAGAGCTGGACAATGCCTCGAGCAGGCTTGCTAAAAACTATCTAGCCCACGGTTTAAAACCGGGTGATCGCATTGCTTCACTTATGCCCAACAGGGCACAACTTTATATACACTACTTGGCATGCATGAAAGCGGGGCTTATTGCGGTGCCGCTTAACTATCGCTACATGTCCCCAGAGATTGATCACGCTCTTAGGGTTAGCGGCGCAAAAACGCTATTAACTCACAACGAGCGGTTCGAAGATTTGAAGTTGTCTGAACAAGTTAATCGACTACCACTTGGAACAATCACGCACGGCGCACAAGATCGTGAAGGTATAAGCCTTGAGGAGCTGGTGACTCGAGAAAGTGTTGAAATACAATTGCCGGATCATGATCCGAACTCACCTGCATTCATCTTTTTCACATCAGGAAGCACAGGGCCCGCAAAAGGGGTGACGCATACATTTGAATCTCTAAGATGGATGATGGGTAGCGCGGCTGCGGCATTTGAGTTTGTGGCTGGAGATGTCTTATTACCCGGATCTTCAATTTCTCATCTTGGCGGATTTTTGTTTTCATTAGCTGCAATCTCTAAAGGTGCAAAAGTGCTTGTTGCAAGAAGCTTTGATCCCAATGAGATAATACCACTACTAAGAAATCATAAGCCAACCGTACTCTGCATGATTCCAGCAGCGCTGTTTAGAGTTATTCGAGACCATGGCGCTAATCGTGATGATTTTTCTTCCCTTAGGATGTGCCGCGCAGGTGCGGACACTGTTCCGCTCGAGCTTGAAAAGGAATATATGGATCTCACGGGGCATCCAATTGATGAGGGATATGGCTCGAGTGAAATGGGCATTGCTACGCTAAACCCTCCCTCTGGTCTTATTAAGGTTGGCTCTATCGGTATTCCTACCCCTGGGTTTGTATTGTCGTTGAAAGATGACAATGGTCACGAAGTTGCTCCAGGAGTAGACGGAAATGCCTGGGCAAAAACCAATAGCATAATGGCATGTTACTGGGAAAATCCTGACGCTACGGATGAAGTCAAAGTCGATGGCTGGTTTGATACGGGGGATGTACTGAGAGCTGATGAAGAGGGGTATTTGCAATTCAGGAGCCGTAAAAAGCAGATCATAGTTCATGATGGATCAAACATCTGCCCTGAAGAAGTAGAGGAAGCACTCTTAGAACATCAAGCCGTGGAGCTTGCGGGAGTAGTGGGCATTCACGATGTGATGCATGGAGAGAATGTGCGTGCTTTTGTAACAATTAGGGAAGAAGTCGAGCCCCCGAGTATTGTAGAGCTGATCCGATTTGCGCGCTCTCGTATAGGCTATAAAGCGCCTGAGGATATTGTTATAATTAAAGAAATGCCGGTTAACCCAACTGGCAAAATTGACCGCATCAGGCTCAAGCGTCTAGCTGAAGAAGAGCACTGCCACAGATAAAATATTTCTATGACATATCTATATTGACAACTATCAATAAATATATTAATTTGATTTAATAGTATGACCATGCGAGATGGCGGAGGTGGTGCTTACTATATGAGGGAATCCCATTCCCGTAAATTATAATGTTGAAATTCCGGAGTATGAGGTAGAAGTAGTTATTAAGAATTTGTAGGGTTATTTAGATTTATCCCATCCAATGGATTCATACACCTATTTTGGTTAAGAGGAAATTCCAGAATCTAAATAAAAGTGTGCTGTAAAAAATACGAACGTACAATCAAATGGAGGTTGCCCACATGAACAATATTATTAGAAGTACAAGTTTTTTAGTAGTGTTCCCACTCATAGTAATTGCTTTCCTTTTAGCGTTTTCACCGATTAGCTCTCTAGCGGCTCCAGATAAGGCGAAGGGGCCAAAGTGTAAGTATAGAGATTTAGAAAGTAACAAGATCATTACATATGACTGCGACCGCTTTCAATCCAAAGGTGACAAAGATTCAATTACACCGCAAGTAAAGATAATAGAACCAGTAGAAGGAGATACGGTTTTAGCCTCAGATCTGGTAGTTCTTGGTAACGGCTTGAAGGCATTACCGATTAAGATCGTTGTTAATCCTGAATTTGTAATCGACTTCACACAGGCTTCAAGCGCTGCAACAGAGTATCTGTTTCTGCCGCAGGTAGATGGCCTTGGTCATTTACATTCCTATATTGCAACGGTGATTGATGTTCAGACAGATGGTAGCGGAAACATCACGAGTGTTAATTTTGTTGGCAACAATAACCGCGCAGATATGAACGGTGGTTTCTGTGTGTTTAGGAACGCAGGACCAGAGAGTACTCCGGATTATCAAGTTTTAAATGTAGAATGCCCACTTCAGTCTTTTGATAGTATGGGGGATGGAGAGTACAAGGTTACAGTGGATTTTACAGAAAATTCACATGGCCCAAGGATGAAAAATCATCCAAGAGACGTGCCTCCTGGTGATCAGGTTACAATAGATTTTGTTAATGATCTTCCATAAAGAAATTAAATATAAAGGGAGCCTAATATATAAATAGAGGGCTCCCTTCCTTTATAATTTTCCATATCTGTCCTTCCAATATCTTATTTCACAATTATCGGGCCAATGTTCATAGATATAGTGGAACAAGCCGACCAATTATCCAGATGATTTTATAAATATTAGAAACTCCGCTTACCGAGCTATACACTGCTAACTTCAAGATCTTTTATCAAATTCTGCCTAAACATCTACACTTCTATTTAGAAGTATGCTAATATAGCAACAGCGGTTAATTCCTAGGAGGATATACGATGGCACCAGTAGAGAACACACAGTCTAAAATAGCTTTATCTTCAATAGGTTTTTTTGCTTTAACGCTCTTTGTTTTTTTATTTATTCTAACACTTCTATCCTAGGAATCGTTGGATTTATGGTAGCAAGAAGAAGGGAGGATAACAGCATAGAGGATATTAAATAAAATTTGCAGTATAGGAGAACATGTAATGAAGATATTACAAAATACATTTTACGGATTTATTTTTACCCTTACTGCAGTTTTTGTATTTGCAGCTTTAACTATGGATTCCCATGCACAATCTTGTGCTGTGGAAGTAATAAAAAATGCGGTTCCTGCAGATAACACACCCTTTAATTTTACTGCTGTAGTTTTGGGTCAGCCTGAGCCGTTCACATTAATGGACCCTGATAATGATACAATGGGCGTGGCGTTTGGATTAAATGAATCTTCAATAACAGAAAATGTTCCTCAAGGCTGGGCTATAGAGAGTATTGAATGTCGGCCAAATCAAGGAGATGAAGCTCTTATTTCATTCTCCATTAACGGTCCAACAGTGACAATAAATTGCCTGGACTCTTTTGGCCAAGGCACATGCGTATTTAATAATGTTATTGCAACACGTAACGTTCCAACGCTTTCTCAGTGGGGGCTCATTGCAATGGCTTCTATCCTTGGAATCGTTGGATTCTTAGTAGCGAGAAGTAGGAAAGTGACTGCTTAAAATCTAAAAACATTTTAAATTATAACTTATCAAAGGGAGCAGGCTCTACCAGGGTTCGCTCCCTCTTTTATATGATTAGTTCTCTGACATTCTATTCACATATCTTGTTTCAAAATTTATATTATGTTAATTTGTTTAAAGATCTGTGAAAAAAGTTCTAAGTATTTAAGTGTTTTAGAAATATATAAAAAGGAGAGGATGATGAGGAAAATGTTTATTCTTGGCACTGCAATGGCGGTAGTCTTGGCACTATTTTTTGGGTTCTCGCAGCAATCATATGCACAGTGTGTTGTAACAGGGCCAACTCAGGCAGGTGGAGAGGCAGTTGAATGTGCCGGCAATGATAACAATGGTGTTATCACTACTAACAATCCCGATATGGTCGTCGTGCAACCGGGCTCTAATATAACCAGTGATCTTGCGGACGGGACCATACAAACACTGGATGATGACGACAATGTGCAAATCAATGGCGGCACTATCATAAACACTGCTGTACTTGGACCTGGACATGAAGACGGTGTTAATCTTGGAGATGGCAACGATATTTTAAACATGATAGCGGGAACTATAAATGCTTCAGAAGATTGTCTCGAGGGCGACTTTGGTAATGACACAATTACAGTTAGCGGCGGTATGCTTCACTGTGTAGACGACGGGATTTGCGGGGCTGAGGGAAATGACGTAATCACTGTTACAGGTGGTGTGGTGATAGGGGACGAGGACGGTATTGATGCAGAACCGGGTAACGATGTGGTCTCCGTAAGTAACGCAACTGTTGAAACCAGAGGCGGCGGCTCTACAGATACAGCTATTGAAACAGATAGCGGCGACGATACAGTAAAACTTGGAACAGGCGCTATTATTCTAGGCTTGATAGATGGGGGAACTAACATAGATACTCTAATTTTTGAAATGAGTGTTCTTAGTAACCAAGTTGGGGCTATCTGCGCGCAACTAGAAGCCGCTAATCCTGCAGCTGGCAGCATTGAAATAAACGGCTTGTTCTACGAATGGGAAGATTTTGAAATTATACAGTGCAATATCTCAGGGATCTTTTAAGTCCAGTGCCAACCCTTTCACAGTGGGGCTTGATTGCAATGGCTTCTATCCTAGGAATCGTTGGATTCTTAGTAGCTAGAAGAAGGAAAGCAATTGCTTAAAATCTAATATCATTTTAATTTAAAACTTTTAAAAGGGAGCAGGCTCTACCAGGGTCTGCTCCCTTTTTTTATATCTAAATAGTAATAAATCGAAAATACCCTTGCATACAATCGTTTGTATGTGATATAAAAATAATAGGCGGTAGGTAAATCAACTAAAAACTAGATTTAAATGGAGGGCACTATGCGAAGATTATTAACTCTATCTGTATTGCTGTTGTTATTGGCTAGCAGTTTTTCCATAGTAGGATGCTCAGAGGAAACCTGTAAGGGACTCTTAAGCCAACTGCAGTCGCTTCAGAATCAAATTGTAGACATTGCTAATAAGAGAAGAGCAGTTGATGAGGAAGGGACAGACATGGGGGCTGCGCAGGAGCTATTCCAGCAGGAGCAGAATGCAAGAAGAAATTTTTCCGAGACTGCAGAAAGATATATAGCAAAAGGCTGTCAGGATAAGACAGGTGACGTGCCCGCACTCCCACCTATGAATCCTGTCACAGAAACTGCCTTTGAGTAATTACTTAAGATAAACATATTCCTAAAGGAGGGAAAATATGAAAGCAGCAAATATGATATTGGTATTGTTCTTAGCTTTTTTGATTATAGGAGGGTGTAACGAAGCTGATGATAATAACGGCGGGTCTACTAATCCGCCCACAGTCACTCCAGCACCACCAACTCCAGTTCCCAATCCGTGCCCATGTGAGGATAGCTGTTGTGATAGTTCGGGGCAATGTAAATCAGGAGAACACTGCATGACATTCCCACTTACAAATCAAACCCCATCTGATAAAGGAATGGAATGTACATTTGAGATAAAGGGTATTGATTGTATGGGCTGCTGTAATCTAAACGCTACCAAACTTAAAGGACAAGGATCTGCTCCTATAAGGGACGATTCTACACTTGAGCGCACAGATTCTGGAAAGGATGTTCCACCAGATCAGATAGGCACATTATCATCGTCGGGATCAGGTTGGGAATCTTCATGGGACACTGCATTTGCATGCGGTGGTAATCCTGTAGATTGCGGAAATGGTAGTTACAAGGCTGTGTTGATATTCGAAGGTGGTTGTCCTGAAACAATTGAGCTTTGTTTCCGACTTCCCTAATTAGAATGCAAATGAGAGCCGGAGTGCGAACTTTCCGGCTCTCTCTAATCTTTTCAGTAAATCTGATTACTCAGGAAAGCCTATGATAGTGAACTGAAGCTGGTGTTCATTTGTTCTTGGAATCGGGTTCGGAAATAACTCGACGTCGGTCAATATGATTCCAGGCTCATCTTGAGGATTTTCTTCCTCAGCGTCTGGATCGATCACATCATCGAGATCAAGCCCATCGCCTTCATCGTCCCCGTCTTCTTCCTCAACAGCCAGCAATCTACCTATGTCGTCAAACTGTTCAAATTCAAATGTAACTCCCTCAGCCTGCGCAATTGAGTTGCCGTCCATCACCTGAAAGTGAAGATGCGGAGCGCCGCTCTGTCCTGTGTTTCCTAGTAGTCCAACCATCTCACCCTTTGCCACAAAGTCACCCACTTCCAGGTGGTCATTACTTCCCGGAATAAGATGAGCGTAAAGTACATATACTCCATTACCTATATGCATAATTACAATGTTCCCAGCGCCATTTGAAAGACTAATTGGAAATGGAGGTGATTCCCCAGGCTTATTGTCTGGCAACCCTTTAACCACGCGGCTTACTACTCCGTCAGCTACTGCTATTAGTTCCTTTCCATATCCAAGCCAGTTTTCGTTTAGATTTGCATCACCGACAAATAGTCTGTTTTCTTCATCAACTTCCATTATATCAATAGAATAACGCTCAGGAAAAAATTCTTCTCCGTCCACAGATCTGATCACTCGTCTATGCGCTGAGTTATCAAAATCGCAGCAGCCGTTTACATTGATCCATCGGCCGCCTTTAATCGGCTGTCCGATCAACAATGCAGGCTCTAAATTTACAACAACTTCTGTGCTAACTGTCAAAGCACTCTCACCTAGTAATTGAACAATTATCGGCGGACCTTCTATTACAACATCATTTATTAGCCTGTCGGGCACATTGTCAAAATCCTCAACTGTTACATCGAGGAATGTCACACCTGTCTGACCGGGGCCGAGCTGGTCTACTGTGACTTCAGCCAACGGGGCTTTTTTAAATGGGTGATATTGAAGAAGTAGAGTTCTTGCCATCAAATTCCCGCCCTCTAAGTTAAGTAGGGGTACAGGGGCTTCATCACCAGTGACGCCGAACACACTAAGCTTTTTAAGATCGATAGTTTCGGTTGTAAAGTTTTCAATTTGAACTTCGTATACTAGATGAACCAAGCCGTCATTTGCCCTAAAGGGCTGCGGTTCTTCTGGTACTTCTACTATTAAAGGTTTTAACTCATTTGTGTCATCAGGGGAGGGCTCGTAGTCGAATAGATTAACCATATTCCCATCTGAGTCGCATCCGGTAAAACCAAACGTAATACCTACCCCTGTTAAAATTACCACCGCTAAGACAGCTAGTGATTTAGTTAGTTTATTCATCCTACGTCCTCCAAATAAATATTATATGGGTTGCAGCTATCTAAATACTTATATGATAATTATGTCCGCTTTTTTTTGCAAATAACTTCACCAGAAGATAAATCACCCGCTTGCAAATTAGTTCTAACTATCTCCTGTACTCTTATAAGCGTTCTTAGAACACAATCATTTTATCTCTTAATGTTATAATCATTCTATACATTAATATTACGGAGGATCACATGGAAATAGATGAGAAGACTTATAACGAAATTGCTGAGATGATTCATAGCGATCAGAGCCCCGTCGGAATAGACGCAAAGAAGACGCATATCCTAATACTTCACAAGCTCACTCAGATAGAAAAAAGATTAGATGAATTAGAGAAGAAGCAAAGCTCTTAGGATAAAAAAGTTATTGAATCGACACTCCCATAATGTTATTGTAGTCACAGGCGGTGGGGTCATCTGTAACTTTCAGCCCCTTTTTAATTGTATATAAGAAGCTCTATGATATAATCGCTTTAATCAATTTATAGGAGGGTAGGAATGGAAATGATTCAAAAGTGCCTGACTTTACTTGTTTTTTCCGTTTTAGTCGGCTGTGCATAACTATTGTTATCAACTGATAGTGTTTTAGCTCAACCTTGTCAGATTGAGGTAGTAAAAAATGCTGATCCAGCTGATAATACACCATTTGAATTTACTCGTATCACAACTGGTGATGAAGTAGATTTTACATTAATGGACCCTGATAATCAGACTATGATGATAGGGGTTTCTTTAGGTGAATCTACAATAACTGAGAATGTTCCTAACGGCTGGGCTATTGACAGTATTCAGTGTGAGGTTCAAGCAGGCAGTGAAAATGTTCTTAGCTTTTCGACCATCGGGTCTACAGTTAATGTAACTTGCTCAGATTTTGAGGGACGAGGTACATGTACTTTTAATAACATAATAGATACGCGTGATGTACCAACATTATCTCAGTGGGGATTGATTACAACTATAATACTTTTAGGTGTTATTGGTTTTATTGCATTTAGAAGAAGAACAGCTACCGCGTAAACTTAGTAGAATAAAATAAACAGGAGCTCAGGTACTAACGTTCTTTTGGGCTCCTTTTTACTTTCTATAAGAAATGAAACACTCAATCTATAAATTTCTAGCATTTTTCATAGTCTTGCTCCTTTCTAGTGCTGGTTTGTGCGAAGAAGAAAAAGACTTGTCACCAGCCGACAACCAAGTGCTAAGTGTTGAAGCTTTCAATGAATCAGTATTAAAAGGGAAAGACAATAAATGGACAGCAGATCCAGTTGTAGTTTCGTTGAGATTTATTGGACTATTTGAAGGCCGCACCCAGAGCATCGAAAGAATAAATGAGAACCCGGAATCTTTTGATACTACACAAGTGACTATTATCAATAACGGTCTGTTGGATGATTCTGTAATGGCAGTAAAATATAAATTGAACTTAAAAAAGGTTGATTCTGTTTGGATTGTTGATAGTGCAGGAAGGTTAGTAAAATGCTGGAAGGGGAGAGGTCATGAAGATTTCTCTTCGGAACCTTGTAAATAAATTCAGGAGGCCATTTTATGAGTAATGAAATCACATTAATAGCACAGTTCCAAATCCATCCCGGCAAGCAGCAGGAAATGAAGGATATTTTTGATGAGGCAATTGATACTGTAGCTCATAAGGAGCCTGATACCTTATCTTTTACTCTTTACATAAGTGATGATGAATCTGTGTTTACATCCTTTGAGGTCTATAAAAACTCAGAGGGAATAATGAAAAATTTCCAGTTGTCTGAGAGCAGGATAGGGCGCGTGCTTTCAGCTTCTGATCTTCTTAGCTGTGAAATTTATGGCGACGCCTCTCAGGAACTTAGAGATATGCTTTCCCCTTACGGCGCAGATTTTTTCAACTATGACCGGGGTTATTATAGATAAGTTTTTCTTACTTCAAATTAATCTAAAGTTTTAGCATTCACTCAATCAGATTGCCGAATTTGCCCACTGTATTTCATAGAGCTACGATAATTCGTAGTTGATATACATACTTCTACTTCCCAACTCTTCATAAACCTTTCTATAAATATTCAATAATTACGGGCTGTTATGTCATCGTGAATGCGAACACCCGTTCGTTGGCATAGATATTGCAATATGTATCTAAATAGGCAACCACAATCTGACGGGGTTGGGTCGGTCTAAATCTACTTTTATACAAGGCGGTGTATAAAATGAATTCACACTTCTACACTTTACAGGATAGCTGTATCCAATTTTTCTCAAGTGAGTCTGCAAATCTCTCACTGAAGCGCTGTTTTGGTATTTTGTTATTTGTAGCTTTTATTTGTTCGATGGGTGTTTCTTCTAGTAATGCAGAGACAATTAGTTTCACAGGGGATGCGGAAGCAGATTTTTCGCGCGAAGGTGTATTTGTTATAGAAGATGGGACTTTTCTGGATGTTGGTACACCTCCCGGTTGGCCCTACCCACAAAGCGGTTGGGACATAAAGAAAGTATATTTCTTCACTAATTTAAACCAGCTTCATGTAGGGGTTGAGTACTTCGGTGTTGCAGGGGACGCTGACGGCGATGGAGATCCTAGTAGTTCTAGCCCGGATCTTACTTCAAGAGGCGGTCAGGATCTTCCAAACCTGGCAAACTCTGAAAGTATCGCTGTTGCGATAGATCTTGATCAAGACGGCGTCTTTGACATGATCGCGGGAGTCCCAGGGGGAGATTCTGCAGGAGGCGATCTCGGATGTGAAAATTATGATATTAACGACTGTTTCGGTCTCTATAACTATTTCCACGACATATCTGTGACTCAACTATCCTTTAGATTTGAATCTCTTATAGAGCATCCAATAATTAACCAGAATCCCGTAATTAGCAGTGCACGCCCTGACTTTGAGTTTACAATAGATGATTGGAATTTGATTTCAGAATGGGGTTCAGTTGAACCCAATTCATGCGCGACATTCTCATTTGATGTTGGGTTATTTTCAGGATCATTTCAGGATGACGGCATAGGTGAGGATACGATGCCCAATTCATCAAATTCAGCAACGGTATCACTTGAAGTTTGCGCAGATTGCGGGGGTACCGTGTTTGGTAATAAGACTATAGATCTTTGTGGAGTTTGCGGTGGAGACAATAGTTCCTGTGGTGTTAAGACCATAAACTTCACAGGGGATCCGGAGACTGATTTCACAGGTGACGGAGTGTTTATTTTAAACGATTCACTAGATGGCAACAGCATGCCTATTCCTGATGTTGGAGTGCCACCTCAACTCGGACCAGTTATCAGCGGGTGGGATATTAAATCTACTTACTTCTTTACAAACATAAACGAGTTGTACATCGGGCTTGATTACTTTGGCATAGCTGGAGATGCAGATGGAAACGGGTTCCCCGAATCCTCAAGTCCAGAACATGTTGCAATTGGTGGCCAGGATATTCCCTTCATGGGGCTATCAGAGAGCTTGGCTGTTCATATTGATTTAGATCAGGACGGCATTTTTGAATTTATAGCTGGAGTTCCGGCGGGTGATCCTCCTAACGGTTCTCTAGGATGCGAAAATTTCGACCTCAATGATTGTTTCGGTCTATATAATGATTCGAATAATAACTCTTCCAGCGGAGGAAACAGTTTTGAATCATTAATAACTCCATTAGACAATTCGTTTGCTCTGCCTTCAAGTGATCTACCTGATATCGAATTTAAGATCGGAGACTGGCAGAACCTTTCAGGATGGGACGCGGTTGAGCCTGATTCTTGCGAAACCTTCTCATTTGATGTGAGAATGTTCTCAGGATCTTTTCAGGACGCCGGCATTGGGGAGGATTTCATTCCCAACCAAATACAGATATCAACTGTAACTCTTGAAGTTTGTACAGATTGTGACGGATTCCATTTGGTCCCAATGAGCCCGGAGAATGCGGCTGTGGTGTGGAAGAGATAGACGCAAATGGGAACGGTATTATAGACTGTAAGGAAGCTGAGTTAACTGTCAATATTGCGGGCGAAGGAGGCGGTACAATTACTAGCGATCTTCCTGGAATTGACTGCACTGAGGATTGTAGCGGGATATACGAGGAAGGGGCAGTAATTACTCTAAGCGCTATAGCTGATCAGGTCTCTCAATTTGCCGGATGGACAGGTGACCCTGACTGTGAAGACGGCGTTATTACAATGGATGCTGATAAAATCTGCATAGCAACCTTTGACTTCGTTCCACTGATACTTAACCCCATATTTCCTGCAGTGGCGAGTAATATAAATTCTATGAATTTAGAAAACGCGTCGCCAAATGGCAAAGTAGCTTTTATCAGAGGATACAGAATGAAAGCCAGTACTGTTACTATAGGGTGCGGCACCATTGATATTGGAATCAGTCCGTTTCAGTTGCTTGGTGTGGTTAGCGCTGGATCTGATCAGATGGCTGAATTGCAATTCTATATAGGCCTAGGCTCTTATCAGAATCCAATGTATACGCAGGCAGTAGATTTAAAGACGTGCCGTGTAAGTGATATGGTTACAAACATAATCTTAAATGATTGAGTTAGGTGATTTATAGAAAAAGGGAGCTAAGCAAAAATTATCAAACTTGGCTCCCTTTTTTATTAGTCAGAATCCAACATAACGTCTTTAAAACTAAGTAACAATATCAGATAAAATATAACAGAGAATTAAAGCTCTCGCTGACCAGATTATAGTTCTTATCCAGTTATAGCTAACTAGTTTATCTATAACCTCTTTGTCGTATCCATCGCTTAGCTTTTTATGCTGAGGGATCTGAATAAATATAGTGCAGAGCCAGATAAGAATTAACAGTCCTAATGAAATTAAATACAAAATATAGTTCTGTTCATTAAAATAGTTGTTAATTGCTAATAGAATTCCTGTAACCAGTTCGATTGTCATAGCTGGACCAACTATAAAAGTTATCAGTTTTGAGTGCTGTTTTTCATATTGGAGAAATTCATTTGAACCAATATTCTTGAATAGGGGATAATGCACAATCTGCACCATCCATATCAGACCGGTCATGAATACAGTTGTAGTTAAATGAATAACAAAAACTAATTCCATTATTTTTTTCGACCACCGAAAAGACCGATTTCAAACTGCTTAAAAAAGCAGTCTACATCTTTAAAGTCGATCTCTCTTAACCACTCACACTGTGCTTCAACTGGCGCGAGCTGATCTTCATCTTTGTCGGGTCGGCTTCTAAACCCGTCGGCCACTATTTCTTGACTAGTTTCAGGATTAGATCTGAGCTGAAAGTTGTGAAGGTGCTCAATGTAATAATCTTCAAACAATTTACTAACCTCAGGTGTTGAAGACTCAACATGCTCAAGATTTAAAAATACTCCACCGTCCGACAATAGGTCATAAATTTCCGAATACAATTCTTTTTTCCTACGGTTAGGCTGATGATGAATAGCAAAGCCGGAGATAATAACATCAAATGGTTTCTCTGGCTCTAGAGCTTCATGCCATTGTTCTGAGCTGAAGTCTGCTTTTAGAATTTTTGAATTTGAGATGTGTTTTAGACTTGCTCTTGGCAGCGTCAAGCATCGGGTCTGAGAAATCGACAAATATAGCTTCCACAGAAGGGAAGCAGGTAATCATAAAGCGGCCCAGTATCCCATCACCGCAGCCTAGGTCTAAAATTCTGGATGGATTAGGGCACCACTGTTTAATTATGCTGGCCATAATTTCAAGCTGCAAATCAGAGCCTGGAACGGCGCCTCGCTCTGATTCAAGAAAATATTTTGCGTTTTCCTCAATTTCCCACGAACTCTTAACTTTGGTCATGTTTTCTCCATAATGAAGTAAAGTTTATCCTACTTGATTACAATCCCTAACGTATGATAATATGAAACCATATGTATGGCGGTAATCAACCTAAAGAAGGGGGCTAACTTGAAACTACGGCTATCAATCTTAACTTCAACATTCCTACTGGTGGGATTGTTTCTTCTAACTACGGCTGAATTTGGATATTCTCAGGAAAATGTAAGCTTAGGGTGCTGCAAGACCGTAACAGGCACACCTGCTTGCGAAGGTTGTGGTGAGGGGGGGCTTAAGTGCGCAATTGACGGTCAGCTATGCCCTGAAACAAGTAACTTCTCTCTTGGTGAGGTATGTGCGGAAAGCTCCATAGCAGGGGAGGCTGAGTGCTATCCACCTGAGACTCCCACAGGATGTTGTGTTGATTCGGCAAACAAATGCTCAGACAATACCAATTTTGATAGCTGTACAGGACAGCACTGGTTTGAAGGCGCCGCTTGTTCAGAAGTGCCTCAGTGTTCTATTGCCAGCTCGCCCTCAAGGATAATTGACTGGGTAATATTGGGAGCAGCATTTGCTGTAGTTGTTTTACTCCTTATGAAGTTCCGTAGAAAAAGACACGGCAGATAAAATCTTAATAGCTTATTAATGAGAGGTATTTATGCTGACTTTAAAAGATGCAGTTACTAATTTTTACATTGCTCACAAAGAAATGTTTGAGGGCAAAATGGATAAGATGGATCAAATATGGTCTCACTCAGATGATGTAATTTACATGAGCCCGATCGGAGGAATCCTAGTTGGCTGGGAAGCAACTCGTGATTCCTGGCAGAAGCAGGCCGATTTAAAACTACACGGCCATGTGGAGCCGATTGATATGCATGTTGTAGAAGGAGACGATATTGGAATCTGCTATAACTCCATCAAGGGCACAAATTATGTTGTAGACGGAAGGGAAGTTCATCCCAATATCAGGGCAACAACAGTCTACAGAAAAGAAAACGGCTCATGGAAAATAATCAGCCACCACACCGACCTCATGCACTGGCTCGAACTGGAAGTTAAATGAAATGTTATAATATCCTGATTATGAAGAGACTAATTCTGATTTTATTAATTCTGCTAATTTTTCTTCCGACCCTATCCTGTTCGAATAGCGCTCAAGACTATATTAATAAAGGTTACGAGCACATTTTAGATGAAGATTACGAAGCGGCATTGAAGGACTTCAATAAAGCAATTGAAATAGACCCTCGCAGTGTGGAAGCATATAACAATAGGGGTATTGTTCTTGGTATTATGGGTAATCATTATAGAGCAATACAGGATTTCAATATGGCCATTGATCTAAAACCCTCCGATTCAGAGGCTTATAAGTCTAGAGGAGTCTCTAAATTATATCTCCAACAGAAAGAATCCGGTTGTTTAGATCTTGCTAAGGCAGAACAAATGGGATTTCCAGGCACTACTGAACTCATAGAAGAATTTTGTAGCGAGTAATATGAGAAATATTATTCTACTCCTTTCTATCCTTCTCTTTCCAATTCTCTCTTGTTCAAATACTACTGAAGACTACGTTGCCAGAGGGCTTACAAATATTGAAAGAGGAGATTACGGGGGGGCTCTTGAAGATTTGAATATGGCAGTTGAACTCGATCCTTATAATTCGGACACATCCGTTCTTAGGGGTATTGTTAAGCAGAGACTGGTTGCTACCAAAATCGCAATTAAAGATTATGACAAAGCTATAGAGCTTGATCCTAATAATGCCGATGCATATTACAACCGAGGCATTGCAAACCGTTGTATTACTAATCGCACACAAGCAATTGAAGATTTTAACAGAGCAATAGAACTTGCCCCCAATTATTCTCACTTCTACTTAGAGCGAGGCTATGCTAAATCCTCAATAGACGATTACCAAGGTGCAATTGAAGATTACAATAAAGCGATCGAGTTAAAAACCGACAATGTGAATGCCTATATCCTTAGAGGAGTTGCCAAGTTTGGAATTGAGGATAAAGACGGGGCTCTGCAAGATTATTATAAAGTCACGGAAATCCTTCCCGATGGCAGCGGTCATGTGGATGCGCACAAATTGGGACTTATGTTAGGCCTAGAGCAGTAATTGTTGTAGCTTATATCCCAGACCACATTCCGTTTTGATTCAGAGAGTCTATGAACAGAGTCGCTGATTTAAATTCTTTGGTGCCTCTCCTTGTAAGTTCATTATCTTAAATGAAAGATTTTTTCAATGTAGTTGTATCTTCACAGAATAATTGAGTATGTTAATTCTCTATAGCATGGGGGTCTTATGATTAAATCAATTTCTACTTACCTATTGATAGTATTTGTAATTGCTGGAGTTTCCACTCTTGGCACTGCCTTTTCAGATGACGAGAGTTCCACCGATTTTTTTACCGAGCAAGAAGTTGCACAGCTTCGCCACACTGATAAGGAGTGGGGCAAGGAAGTTCTGCCTACTAACCCGCCCGACACACTCGACCGACCTAGTCTTGTATTTGAAGAGCCTGACGTGGTTGATACGGATAAAGGGCCTACTATTATTGCGATAGATCCTACGAATGTTTTCATAGTTATAAAACAAAACGATTCACCGCTTGATATGGGGACATTAAAAGTTTGGGGCGAGAAGTTCTTTATTAAAATTCATGTGACCGATAGGGTGCTTAAATATATAAAACCTACAAAAGAGGGTGCTATTCTTCATGCAAAGGGGATTCATATACCAAAGGGGCATTACAAAGTCGGCATAAGTATCGCTGACATAAACGGCAACAAAACCGAGAAAAAATACCGCCTTAAAGTGGAGTGATTTTTATAATTTTGTAATTCTAGTTGATCCTTGTTCCTTAAAAGCTCCGAGTTA
>CALOCI010000004.1:0-940617 GCA_942491865.1 uncultured Thermodesulfobacteriota bacterium | reverse complement strand
TCAAGAATTAGGTCTGGTTAGTTAAGCAACCCACTATACATAATTCGGTTTTTCCGCTATTCATTGAAGAACCTGCCAAGTACATTCCAATCAATACTGAGTTTTCTTACTACGTTTCCAGTGATTAAAACCACTAAGAGAGTGAGGAGTCGTGCATTGATATACTTTGGTGTGCTTACGGTTAGCATATGATTTTTCAAGATCAGCGTACATTTCCATATCTGAGAAATTTACACCTTGAGCTGCTGCGTCATATTTAGTTGCAGCAAAGTAAAGTGTTGGGATTCTCGCCCAATAAATTGCCGCATAACACATAGGACATGACTCTGCGCTGCTATAAATAACACAGTGTGAAGTCTTACCTTTTTGAGGCATTTTACTTTTGTCTTTATGAATTTTTCCAAGATCAAAAACCCCAAGTTGTTTACATGCGGCACGAATAGTTGTTACTTCTGCATGAGCAGTTGGATCATTCCATTCCGGTACGTGATTATGATTGCGCCAATAACGAAGTACCCTCCCCGTCTCATCATCAATCTGAACTATCACAGCTCCAAATGGTCCACCGCCGCCTTTAACTGAAATCAGGGCTTCTTTTGATGCCAAATCCATCCATTTATCGGTTTGTACTTCTATGCCATCATAGACATCCGCTATTTTGATATTGGATGTCTGAGTCGGAACATTGTCACAATCCTCCTGGTTTTCTAATGTACATTCTGGATCGTACCCGTCCCATTCTTGAATGACTGATAACGAATCCCCTTTTTTAACAGGAGCAGGTACCCCTGCATAGGGCTCATCAACCTCAATAGCTTTGAAATGAGTAACATCAGAATCATATGAATCACAGAACTGCTCAATTTTTGCATGCGCCGGAGATTGGCCAACGGTTGATGCAATAGCGACACCTGCTATTGTACCTCCAGCAGCTGTTAGAAATTTACGTCTATTAAATTTAGAATCGTTCTTCATAATACCCCTCCTAGAAATTAATACTTGATCTTAAAATATAATATATTGGATTATCAAGCTTATTTTGGGTAATTACAAACATCCATCAGTTTCAACATATCTTTTTATTATCGTAGAAATAGAATATAATCGCTAATGAGTTCTAAATTATTTAAACAGGTGGGTATAGAAATGGGAACCGAGACAAAGAACCAGGACACAATATTAAGTAGACGTATCTTCTTAAGATCTCTGACAGTAGGGGCTGTAGTGGGTTTGGGTGCCATCTATCTGCCAGGCATCGCAAGTGCAAGCGGTTCAAAATGTGTTACTGAGCTTAAAGCCGCTCTTGGTAATTCTGTACTACTTCCGATAAGCCATTCTTACGACAGTACTATGTGTAATCTCTTATTTTCAGGAGCCGCAATGAAACACCCTTCCTCTATCCTACAACCAAGGGACTCAAGCGAGGTTTCGAAAGCAATGAGCATTGCAAATAAATTCAACTGCCCTGTAACTGTTCGCGGTGGGAGCCACAGCTCTCTTTGTGCAGCAGATGAAGCAATAATGATAGATATGTCCGCAAGTATGAGCGGCGGCGAGCTTGTACAAGATAGCGTAAAGATTCAAGGTGGTGCTACTATGGGCACAGCTCTTGGCCTCCTGATTCCTAAGTCCCGAGCATTTCCAATAGGGTCTGCTCTTTCACCGGGTATGGGACTAGCGCTTCAGGGCGGTGTAGGTTATTTATCAAGAAGCATAGGACTTACTTTAGACCATTTAACAGAAGTTGAAATGGTGGTGCCTTCAGGGGATGTTCTCAAATTGTCCGAGGCAAGCAAAGGTGACGAAGCCGATCTCTGGTGGGCTGTTAGGGGTTGTGCGCCTAACTTTGGCGTAGTCACTTCTGCAACTTTCAGATCACATGAGTTGGGTGATTTATTTGTCCAGAGAATGATTCTTGATTTAGACGCTATGCCTACATACTTCAAGATCGCTCCGTTACTTCCTAGAGATACCACTATGTCTGCTTTGCTAGGACCCCCCAATGCGAGCCCTGGAAAGCCGGTTTTCTTTGTTTACACAGTTTATTCAGGCAATGATCCCGAGGGCATTGAGCGCGCGAAAAGGCACACGCAGGAGTTAGTTGAGAAGAGCAAAACAAAACCACTATATAAAAGCAAAGAGACAGTGAACTATTATGACACTCCTGCATTTGCAATACCTTCTCTAGATGGAAGTATGGGTGCTCCAGGCCCTGTCTGCCAGCCTAATGACAAACGTTTTTTCGTATACGTCAAATCCAACTTCTTGAGGAAAGATTTAGATAAAAAGGCAGCGGAGATTTTAGTGAATAGTATAAAATCAGCACCCACACCTTTGTGCAGAATAGACTTTCAACACTGCGGGGGAGCTGTAGGCGACATTGAACCGACTGCGACAGCCTTTTGGAACAGAGGATTTGAGTGGAACTTTGTTGTATCTGGTATCTGGATTGGACCCAAGGGTGAGCGCGAAGCTTGCATCAAATGGGTAAGTAAGACTGTCCGTGAAATGAAACCTTATATAGAAGGTGCATACGTAGTGGATGTTCGCCCGGGATTCCCCGAAACACAAAAAGAAGTCGAAATGGCTTTTGGCAGTAATTTGAGCAAACTCAGGAGTCTAAAGAAAAAGTGGGACCCTAAAAATATTCTTAGACTCTATTATCCAATCTGAGATACAATTTGTGAGTTCAAGGTGAATTACTACTGACGACCACAAAAAAAGTCGCCAACGAAAGAATAGCTAGTAATTACAGCATGTTAAAAAACTTGGCTGGGGCACAAGGATTCGAACCTTGATCTTCGGATCCAGAGACCGACGTACTGCCGTTATACTATGCCCCAGTGGAGCATTTAGTATTTATAATAATTGCTATACAGTCAAGTTCTTTGCGCGACGCCAAGTATTAGATACACTTTAAATATAGAAAAGAAATATAAATACATATATAAAAGGAATATGTAATGGGAGACAAGCACTCAAAAATTCTAGAAACCTTTGAAAACCAGTATCCAGAAAGGGAATATGAAATAGAAATATCTTGTCCTGAATTTACATGCGTTTGCCCAAAGACAGGCCAGCCTGATTTTGCTACTATTACTTTAAATTATGTTCCTGATAAACTCTGTATTGAGCTTAAATCACTTAAGCTTTATATGTTCTCTTACCGAGATGAAGGCGCCTTTCACGAACATGTTACAAATCAAATTTTGGATCATATAGTAGAAGCATGCAGCCCTAGACGAGCTCAAGTAACAGGCGATTTTAACGTAAGGGGCGGTATAACAACCGTTATTAAAGCTAAATATTTCAAAGATAAAAATGCAGAGGCGGGTTTTAAATAAGTGACAGATGTCACATTTCTCAAACAAAATCAATAAAAGTTGTTTCATTGTAGATGATTAGAAGTTAGTATTTTTCATAACCACCTATAAAGGGAATATGAATTGCTGCTAAAAGCTCAAATATTGATTACAGGTTGCATTATTCTCCTTATAATTGCCATTGCGTTGGCAGCTCCTTATATTGCACCATTTGAATATGACGACACCGATTTCTCAAACACTCTAAGCTCACCCAACAAGGTAAATCTGATGGGCACAGATCAAGAGGGGAGAGACCTATTAAGCAGAGTAATCTATGGATCAAGGGTGTCTATTTCAGTCGCCCTCGGCACAGCACTAATTGCTTTAATAGTGGGCACAGTCTATGGAGCTATATCTGGCTATCTTGGCGGTAAAGCAGATGAGCTCATGATGAGGGTAGTAGATATATTTTATTCTCTCCCTGATCTGCTACTAATAGTGCTTGTGACTTTAGTTATAGGTAGAGGCGTTCTAGGGATAGTGTTAGCTCTTGGGTTCACAGCATGGATGAGGGTGGCAAGAATTGTGAGGGGAAACGTGCTCCAGATTAAAGGCGTAGATTATGTTCAATCTGCAAGAAGCTTGGGAGCTTCACCATTTAGAATTATGGGACTTCATATAATTCCGAACATATTGAGCCCGCTTATCATAACTATTACTTTTGCCGTACCTTATGCAATACTTGCTGAGTCCACACTAAGCTTTTTAGGCCTTGGTATAGCTCCTCCAGAATCTAGCTGGGGAACGTTGGCCAGCACAGGGTGGCAGGGAATAAGAACATTCCCACATTTAATAGTATTTCCGAGTCTTGCAATATTCATTACAGCATTTTCGTTTAATCTATTTGGAGAAGGGCTTAGAGACTTTTTAGATCCACAAAGAACAAGAAGGTAGGGGTATTAAAAAACACTGGAGGGAAGTTATTATGAAACTGGATTTTAAAACAGTAATTTTTTCTATTTTATTCCTAACAACAATTCTTGTAGTCCCCTCTTTTTCAGCCACTCGACTAAACTGCCAGTCAGAGATATACCAACAGGCCACAAGCGATCTAAAAGATCAATTTAAGAAGGGATATTGTTTTGTAAAATTGGGGCAATATCAGCAAGGAGTTACCAGGCTCAAGGGGCTTGAAAACCAACTACCCGAGCTAGGTGATTATGTGATTTATTTTCAAGCTGCCGGATATGAGAACCTGGGTGATTATACAAATTCTGCAAACTTATTTAATAAAATATTAACTCAGTATCCAGAGAGTGGGCTTAAGAAAAAAACCCTCTCTCGTTTAGGGAATATCTATACTCAGTCTGGCGATTATGTGAATGCTGAGAGGATTTTCAGATCGTTATCACTTGAGGAGAAAAATAGAAGTTTAAAAGCTTCATACTTGTATGGACTTGGTGAAGCACTTGAAAAACAAGGGAAGTACAATGACGCATTAATTACATATAAGAATATTTGGGTTTATTATCCTGAGACTAAATCATCATCAGAAGCCAATACGGCACTAAATAGGATTAGTAGTTCCCAAGGTACTTCATTTCAGCCTTCACAGTCAGATTATCTTGAGCGAGCAAATATTCTTTTCAATAAATCCAGATGGAGCGCGGCTCTTAATAATTACAATAAGCTCTCATCAAAAAGTACTGATGTCAGAACAAACATGGGCATAGCCATGGTTAATACTAAGAGGTTAAATGAAGCTGAGAATATTCTGAAAAATATAAACTCACCTAGATCACTTTTCTGGAGAGGTAAGCTAAAAACTAAACAAGGTCTTGATGCCCAAGCTTCTCAGCTCTACACCCAGATTCACCAGCAATTTCCCAACAGTCAACTTGCTCCAGAAGGGCTTTATAACGCTGCCCGGCTTTATCAGATAAACAACCAATCACAGCAAGCAATTAAGACTTACGATATTCTCATAAGATCATATCCTAAAAACAAATATGCAGAGGACGGCGCCTGGAACCTGGGATGGATTTACTATAGAAAAGGGCAGTATAGAGAAGCACACGGAACTTTCTCGGCATTCACAGATTCAACCTCATCTTTTAATGCTTCAAATGCTAAGTACTGGAAAGCCAGGACTTTAGAAAAACAGGGTAAGCGTGACGAAGCTCATATTCAATACAGAGAGCTGGCCAGTTCAACGAATCCAACCTACCATACATACCTCGCTCAGAAAAAAAGTGGCTATACTCCGACATTCACAAACATTAACCCTGAGTCTATAGTTCTTGGCCCAAAAGCTAATTCTCGTAAACAAAAAGCCCAATTACTTATTGCCCTAGGTATGCCTGAGGAAGCACAACTTGAAATAGTAGCTATGGAAGACGAGGCTAATACAAAGGAAGAATTTGTAATAGTAAGCCTATTATATTCTCAGGTAGATGATTACAACCAATCCATTAAAATTGCGCAGGGACTTGGACTTCCACAAGCAAACAGGCTTTCATACCCAAAAGGTTTTCAGGAATTTGTTGCGCCCTATGCTAAGAAGTACGGTGTTGATGAACTTCTTGTATATTCAATTATTAGAGAAGAAAGCAGGTTTCAAAAAGATGTTGTGTCCCCAGCAGATGCAGTAGGACTGATGCAGATAATACCGCCAACAGCTAGAACTGTTGCACGACAGATTGGTATAAATGGATTTACAACAGCAATGCTTACTATACCGAGAATTAATATCGAGATGGGGATCTTTTATTTTAAACAGGTTCTCGACCAGTTCAATGGAGATATTGAGCTAGCAATGGCCAGCTACAACGCTGGTCCACACAGAGCCGCTGATTGGAAAGTACGGTTTTATGGTTTAGAGAAAGATGAATTTATTGAAGAGGTACCGTTTCGGGAAACTAGAAATTATATAAGAAGAATTCTCAGAAGCTACGGGGCTTACAAAGCAATTTATGGAGATACTGCGCAGGCGGCACCAGTAAAACCAAGCGAATCAGAAACTAAATATCCTACAAACTAGGCTCGTTTCTTTTCACCGCATAAGGCTGAGAAGTTCTGAATCATCTTGAGTCCGAGATCGCTGCTTTTCTCGGGGTGAAATTGAGAGGCAAAAATGTTGTCTTTAGCAACTGCAGCTGTGAATTCAAAACCATAAGTTGTTTTAACCGCACTTACACTGTCATCTTCAGGACTCGGATAATATGAATGTACAAAGTAAAACCAACTATTCTCCGGCACTCCATTTAAAATAGGAACATCTTTTGTAATGGTGACCTGATTCCATCCCATGTGAGGTACTTTGAGACCTTTATTTTTTAAATCGGGGAATTTTACAACCTTGCCTTTAATCAGACCAAGGCCTTTTACTCCCGGCGCCTCTTCACTTTCTTCAAATAGAACCTGGAGCCCAAGACATATCCCCAGAAAAGGCTTTCCGGAATCTATAAACTTTAATATCGGATCTACTAAACCATATTCAGTAAGGTTCTTTACGCAATCCCCAAATGCTCCTACTCCTGGAAGTACCAATCCGGTTGCATTAGAGATATCATCTGGATTTCTTGTTACAACAACAGGGAATTCCTGGCTCTGAAAAGCTTTACTTACACTTCTCAGATTACCCATTCCGTAATCTACGATTGCAATCATTTCTAGAGTTTACCTTTAGTAGATGGTATATCCTTAGATCTTGGGTCAAGGCCTGTTGCTTTGTCTAAAGCACGCCCTACAGCTTTAAACATAGCCTCTATTATGTGATGGAGATTATCACCGTACTTAAGCTCAATGTGCAGATTGCACTTGAGGGTATTAGTGAGAGATTTAAAAAACTCTTCTGCAAGCTCAACATCAAAATCGCCTACTTTGGATTTGGGTATTTGGACCCTGAATTCAAAGTGCGGTCTTCCGCTGAGATCAACGCAGGCAAACACTTGAGTTTCATCAAAGGGAACAAAGGCCTCTCCAAACCTGGTTATGCTTCTCTTATCACCTAGAGCCTCTAAAATAGCTTCACCCAGTGCAAGTCCCACATCTTCTACAGTGTGGTGAAAATCAATGTCTATATCGCCAATAGCATTTATCTTAAGGTCGAAATAACCATGCTTGGCAAACTGTGAAAGCATGTGGTTAAAAAAAGGTATACCGGTGTTGATATTAAATTTCCCTGATCCATCTAGAGAAATATCAATCTTTACCTTTACCTCTGAGGTCTTTCTTTCGAGTTTTGCTTGTCTCTTTGGCATAATAAGAAAGAATCTTATCTGAATTTAATGAAGTATCCAAGACATCTACTAGTATTTGATATTAAAATTCTGGTATTTCTATGATAGAGAGAAATGAGTAAACTAATTTACGTGAATATAGATATACTCGATGAAACAGCTGAGTTTAAAGCTAAATATATAACAACTCTTAAGAAAATAGCGTGCCTAGTGTTAAAAGAATTAAGAGTTCCTAAAGACTCAGAGCTAAGTCTCACATTTATTGGTGATATAAAGATGAGAGAGTTAAACCGTTCTTACAGGCAGATAGATAGAACTACGGATGTGCTATCTTTTCCTCAAAGTGAGGGTCCTGATTTCACTCTGCTCGGAGATATTATTATTTCAATTGATACTGCACAGAGGCATAGCAAATCCTATGGCGTTACTCTGCATGAAGAATTAAAGAAGCTGATAATACATGGAATTCTCCACTTGCTAGGCCACGACCATAAGAAGAAAAAAGAAACCCATTTAATGAGGGAAAAAGAAAAAGATTTGTCTTTAATTGTTAAGGATTTATAACCACTAAGGAATACTATCTACTCTTTTTAATTCTCAGTTTTACTTCTTCTATTGAGCGAGCTGTTGATCTGGTAACTGTAAAAGTATAGTTGGCATGTTTAACCTTGTCGCCGGTCTTTAGAATAGAACCCACCTCAGCTAGAAGAAAGCCGCCGAGCGTCTCATAATCATCACTTTCAGGAATTCCTAGACCAAGATCATCATTAAGGGTTTCAATTTCTATCTTTGGATTAATAAGATATTCCCCTTCTCCGGCTTTTCTCCAGAGCTTTATACCCTTATCATATTCATCCTCAATTTCGCCTACTACTTCCTCTAAAATATCTTCAAGCGTGATTGCGCCGACAGCACCTCCATATTCATCAACAACCACAGCCATTCCAGCCATACCTTCTTTCATCTCGTCCAAAAGCTCATCCACAGGTTTTGACTCGGGCACATAAAAAGGAGGCTGTGAATAATCTTTCACTGCTTCATTTGGATCTGCGCCTAAAAGGTAAAAAGAGTGCAACATTCCTGTTATGTTATCCACACGCTCAGAGAATATTGGAATCCTTGAATGTCCGGTCTCTTTTATAAGCCTTATAGCATCGCCTACTTTTGAATCTTCGCTAAGAGCCCTTACTTGAATAAGTGGGATCATAATCTCATCCACCGCCGTCTCGGAAAATCTGAATATTCTCTTAATCATTCTTTCTTTGTAGTCAACTGTAGGAGCTGTGGTATCACCTTCAATCACATCAATTAGCTCCTCTCTGGTTATGAAAGTGCTTTCAGTTTTTCCTATGAGATTAAGAAGATGTTTCGTAAATATATTCACAAATATCAAGATTGGATAAAACAATTTTGATGCTAACCAAAGAGGATAAATTGCCCACAAAACTATTGTATTTCTTCTTCTCTGGAATACTGCTTTTGGCACTATCTGTCCGAATATGATTATTATCGGTGACAGGATTAATACAGTATAGAGCTCGCCCCCCTGGCCGTATTTTTCCTGGATATAAAAAGTGAGCACAATAGTGCTTATAATAAGAGAAAGATTGATACCAACTAGCGTAGTGCTGAGAAATTGCTCTACTTGGTCAAATGCGCTTAGAACTAATTTTGCACTGTTTGAGCCCCCTTCGGCAAGTGATCTCATTTTTACTTTGTCGCAGGATATTAGAGCAATCTCAGAGCCCGAAAAAAAGGCCTGTAAGATAAGTGAAACTATTATTATTGCTATTACTACTTCAAGCGACATCCGCTACCTCTTTTTTCATTCTTTGAATTCTAACCTCAGTTATTCTCTTTCCGGAAACTTTATTGACGGTAAAAGCCAAGCTTCTAAATGAAACCGTATCCCCTTGCGCTGGGAATCTACCAAACAAATCAAACACAAACCCGGCCACAGTCTCGTGATCTTCTTCTGAAGGAAGAACAGATTCCTCAAGCTCTTCTGCTAAATTTTCTATACCCCCATATCTAAGTACAGCAAATAAATAGTCGTCGTTAAATTCATCTATCTTCATGGTTCCCGGTATTATCAGAGATTCCCCCTGCCACCTGACATCGGCAGTTTTGACAACCCTTCTTTCATCTTCGATTTCACCAAAAAGCTCTTCTAAGATGTCCTCCATTGTAACAATACCGTCAAAACGCCCATATTCATCAACCACTAGTGCTATGTGAATTCGTTGTTGCTGAAATTCTTTTAATAGATCGAAGGCCATTTTTGTTCTAGGTATAAAGTAAGGAGATTTTAAAAACTTTTTAATTGTTTTCTCCTCTGAGATATCAAATGAAAGAAGATCTTTAGCATATAAGACCCCAACAATATTGTCCTTGTTGTCTTTATACACTGGAGTTCTTGAGAACCCCCTTTTCTTAATATCATAAAGAGCCTGAGACCTGGAAAGGTTCACTGGTAACAAAAAACAGTCGATTGAAGGAGTCATAATTTTATGAGCCGGTACATCCTCTAGTTTAAACAGACTGCCCACAAGCTTTTTCTCTATTTCTGTAATTACTCCCTCATCACTGCCTATTCCAACAAGAGCCTTTACTTCTTCAGCAGAAAACTTTTCGCTCTGCTCATGCTCTATTTTCCCGCCTAGAACTCTTGTAAAACCAATAGATAGAACCATGAGTACCCACCTTATCGGCGTAACCAGCACATGAAAGAAATGAAGGGGATAAGAAATTGCCGTAGCTATTATTCTGGGGTATTTAACACCAAGAGTTTTGGGGCCTATTTCACCCAATAATAGAAGAGTCGGGGATGCGACAGCAACTGAGACCAGCATTATTGTTTGCTCAGAAGAGTTAATAAGAAGAGAGCTAACCGTAAGCCCGATAACACTTGTATAGGCGATATTTACAACCTCATCTGCAAAAAGAATTGTTATGATGAGTTTGTAAGGATCCTTGAGAAGATTCTCAATAAGTTTAGAGCTTTTCTTGCCCTCTTTTTTCAACCTGTCCAACTGGTGTCTTCCTAAAGAGAAAAGAGAGCCCTCAGCAATACAGAAAAATCCTGAGAGAAAAAGAAGAAGCAAAATTAATATTATGTTGTTACTTAATGAGATATCGTCCATTTAATTCTTAAAGTGAACAAACCCCCTATTTTGAAGAGACAAAGACTCTCCGTCAGCATTTAATACTTCAATACACCTATCTTTAGTAATACAACCGATTTCAGTTATTCCTATGTTCAAATTCTTCGATATTTCTTGAATGTCCACTGCTCTATCTTCATGAGAAGTAAAGAGAAGCTCATAGTCTTCCCCGCCACTTAGTGCTAGTTCATAGGTATTTTCAGAAAATTCTCCTATAATTTTGGCATACTCTTTGGATATTGGTAATTTTGCAAGCTCTATTTTGGCGCCTTTACCTTGTTGTACAGTAATCCTTTCAAGATCAAGAAGAAGCCCATCACTAATATCAATCATTGAGGTTGCTATCTGCTCCAAAGCAAGCCCTCTTCCCAATTCTAATCTTGGCATTGGACGGAGGTGGCGATTTACCAAATGATTACCTCTATCGATCGGTCCATCTTGAAGTATTTTGAAACCTAGGGCTGAATCCCCTAGGGTTCCTGTAGCATATATCAAGTCTCCTGGACTAGCAGTACTTCTTTTAACTATTAACTCTGGTTCAACATCACCCAAAACTGTGATATCAATAAATAGCTTATTAGACGAAGACAAATTTCCACCTATAATCTTGACTCCAAACTCTTGCTGAGAGTCTATGAATCCGGAGATCAACTCTTCTAGAAATTCTTCATCTTCCCCTTTAGAAAACCCAACTGATGCCAGAATGAACTTGGCAACTCCACCCATAGCGCCAATATCACTTACCGAAACAGCCACTGCTTTCCTAGCAAGTTCAGAAGGTGTGATCAGTGATTTCGTAAAATGCACATCTTCAACCTGCGAATCGGTTGTAGAGAGTACTAGCTTATCAGAATCAAATCTGACCGCCGCTGCATCATCGCCAATTCCCAGCTCTACATCTTTGGATGCTTTATGAAACCGCTCTTCAATACGTCTAAGAGCGCTAAGCTCATCTATCATATTATTATATCTCGCAGCAACCAAAAATTAGATTGATACAAATAAAAATGTTTAGGGTAGAAAATTTCGTAGGTTGTATGAGGTAAGGTTTTGAATCACACAAATGAGGGTCTGGTTCTTTCATATAATTAGTTATAAAATATTGCTAAAAATTGTTAAAAACTCAAAATACTCAGTCCTTAATCAGACAATTAAAGTGTAGGATATTTGATGATATATGTCAATAATAATTAATCTGTATCATATTGGCATTTATTTCCGCCGTGCTTAAAATCTTGGGTATAATGCTCCATTATGAGTAAAGAAAAACTTACTATATATGTTAAGCCAACATGCACTACTTGTAGAAAAGTAGTCAAAATCTTAAGAGAGAGTGAAACGGAATTTGATAGCGTTAACTATTTCGAAGAACCACTCAACAAAAAAACACTTACCCAATTAGTAAAGAGTTTGGATATACCACCAAGAGACTTGCTTAGAAAAAATGAATCTATTTATAAAGAACTAGGCCTATCCAAAAAAGAATTAAGCGATTCAGAGATTATAGATCTAATGGTGGAATTTCCCGACTTATTACAACGCCCAATTGTGGTTAAAGGTGCAAAGGTTGTTCTGGCCAGACCTGCTGAAGAGATAGAAAATCTTCTTTAATAGAATAGTAATATTCAGATTTAGATGAAGAGGCAAATCTGTCTCGATCTACCTCTTCAATAGAATAAACTTTCTCTTAGAATGTTTCCGACAATACGTTGCTGCCAGTACAAGAAGTCATGTCCACAGCTTGCAATTTCACAGTAACATCGGCAAAATTGGCCGGTACTCTAACAGATATAGCAGAATTACCTGCCTCATCTGCTAGGAAGACAGTTATTAATCTTGGATTCAATATTCCAGCCTGGAGTCCAGGGCATATGTTATCGGCAGTAACAGCCTGTTCCACAAATCCATAAAGGAATGCTACATTTCCATTCGGAAAAACTCCCGATGCTGATAGAATATTTGGACCGCCTGCTATTCCAGGATTAACAGGCAGGTGCGTTATATTGCTACCTATCTGGACAACAGTTTCTAAATTTAAACCACTTTCTACGCATGTGGTCATATCCAAAGATTGTATTAATACACTCATATCAAGGAAATTGGATGGCACAAAAACGCTAAAGGAGGAACTACCTGAAGCGTCACCCGTTATAGTTGCCAACTCATTAAAATCCGCTATATCTAATTCAGAGTCCTCACATATAGCATCAGTGTCTAATATGCCCTCGTTAAATCCATAACCAAACATTACATCTCCATTTGGTATACCACCAGTAATACTCATAGTATTTATTACTCCGGGATTAGATGGTGAAAGGGGTTGTAGAACAAAGAAATTAGGATCACAAATATCGGTTGTTCTAATCGGCTCGAAATCAGTAATAGCCGGAACTTCCATTAATGCGGTTATTGTTGGTATGTCAGTAGTACCCCACCAGTTACGTGTCACATCCAGAATTGCTCCTGCCAAAGCCTGATCAGGTGTTATTCCTGTAGGTAAGAAATATCTAACACCATTACCAGCAGTTGTAATTCCTGTAAAACAGTTATTTCTCACACGCACGCTATCCCAACCAGTGCCGCCAGTACTTGGTGGACCAGTTCTATGAGCACCTGCAAAAACAGCGCTTGCATCACTGGTTAAAGCTGTGTTTCTTATAAACCTAATATTATTAAATTCAGTTTGTCCGCCGTTGTCAGCATTAAATATTGCAAAAACAGCATCAGTTGTTCCTATCATTGTATTTCTTCTGATAATAACGTCAGACATAACAACAGAAGGTTGATACCACTTAAAAAGTTGTATGTCGCGACGGTTATTTGTAAATGTATTGTCCTGAATTCGAGTATTCTGAGCCTCTTCTAGAAAAATAGCCGCTGTGGTATGGTTACTGAAAGTATTTCTACGGACAGCCATATCTGCCATTGTTGAAGTATTGCCGTCGTTTGCAACATAAATTCCAATAGCGTTATTCGAAAAACTTGAATCATCTATTCTTACTCCATCTAAGTGACCACTGGAACTCACACGAATACCATGGACAGTATTGTCAAAATTGCAGTCGTCAATAAATAAAGTAGTAACAGTTGTTGCATTATTGACCTCTATAGCTCTAGAGGAGTTGTTTATCATCGAAACGCGTAATATATCTGTGCTATCGATTGTGCCGCCATTCATCTCAAATCTTATTGCCTGATCTGCATTTTGAATTGTCATATCCTGAATTGTGATATTATTTGCCTCAGGATATAAAACTACTGAAAATCCAAGAGCTAAGCTTGAAGGATCAAGTATTGTAACCCCAATACCCTGACCTTGAATTATTAGTTCTTTAGTGATGTGTACAGCCGCTTCAATATGGGTTCCTGCTCCAATATTGATAGTATCGCCATTGACAGTGCCGGCATCATCTATTGCTTCTTGAATCGTAGCAAAATCTCCCGGTACGTTAAAAGTTGCTGCAAATACATTGCTAGTACTCAAATAAGTAAATCCAAGAACTAACATGAATAAGAACATGGATAATTTATATGAATGTCTATTTTTTGTACTTCTCTTTGTACTTCTCATTGTGTTCACCTTTTCCTCGCTTAATTAATTAATAATTATTATAAGGTTCTTGAACAAAGTGTCAACAATACTCTTAAATAATTAAGAACTCTTTCAAACTTGCAATTATAACCGCAGAGACGGATTGTTTTTATTTAGTTATGTTCTGTATTATAAAAATCACAGGTTATAATAGTCCTTAACTACTATGATCGCAAAAGTTCTAAGCAGCGCAGTTTTGGGGGTTGATGCATACCTTGTAGAGGTCGAGGTTGATATCGCACTTGGGTTTCCTCAGTTCGCAACTGTGGGGTTGCCTGAAGGTGCTGTAAGAGAAAGCAAGGAACGTGTTAGAGCTGCAATCAAAAACTGCGGTTACGAATTCCCCCAAAGAAGAATCACCGTTAACCTGGCTCCTGCTGACATAAGAAAAGAAGGTTCTGCCTTTGATCTCCCTATATCATTAGGAATACTGGCAGCAACCGGGCTCATAGATCACGAAAAACTTTCTGACTACATTATCCTCGGTGAACTCTCACTCGACGGTACAATTAAATCTATAAAAGGCGCTCTGCCTTCATCAATATGCGCGAGGAACTCAAAACTAAAAGGAATAATTCTTCCTAAGGAAAATGCAGAGGAGGAAGCAGCAGTCGTTGATGGAGTAGAAGTACTTGCTCCCGATTCTCTTCAAGACCTGGTCGAATTTTTTGCTAATAAGAGAGAGATTTTACCAACAACTATAGATGTAAACGGGATATTCAATCAGGCTAAGGAATATCAAATTGATTTCCACGAAGTAAAGGGCCAGGAGCATGTTAAGCGAGCATTAGAAGTAGCCGCAAGCGGTGGGCATAATTTGCTCATGATTGGCTCCCCTGGAACGGGGAAAACTATGCTTGCAAGAAGGCTCCCTACTATTCTAATCTAATTAAACTTTTTCTGATTTTACAAGATAAGCATAAAAAATAGTACCTAAAAGAGATTTTTAACTCTCAACGGATTATTACGCATGAAATCCTTCCTAAACCTCTGAACAGGAAAAGAATTTTAATAAAAAGGAGGTAAATAGAATGCAATTATGTGAGCTAAATGTAAAAAACAGAGTTATAAAAAAGTTTTAGTAAAAATAAAAAGTAGGAGACATAAAAATGAAACTAAATGAAATTTGGAAAAAAATAGGAAATGAACATCAATATATTCAAGATATGGTTCTCGGCTCTCTAAATGGGCAATTAAAGATATGTTTTGATCGAATTATTGCTCTGGAAATATATAAACTCGGCATCGTGCATGAAGATATAAAAAGCGGATTTGTTAGCTACCATGATCTTAAATATCTAAGTGAGGAATCATGGCAGGATTTAGGATTTGATATGGAGCCAATCCTGTCTTCATATAGAAAGCTAGTTTTAGTAGTAGATGAAATCAGAGTTATTCCAGAAAATGAATTTTTTAATCCTAAAGATGATATAGACCTTGGAGTAGAATTTAAAAAGGGAATTAAACCTAATATAGACATGGGACTTCTTAAGAAAATCATCGATCAAGTTTATGAATCTGAATTTATTGATATTGAGGATAGTACTTTATTGAATCTAAAAGATAACCGTAAATTGTATATAATTACGTTTTCCTAGTGTATAAGGAGAACTTTGATCAATTTTCTTACTGCTCAACACAGGAAAATTATAATAGGTTAAGTAAACACACATTTGAGATTAGGTCGAATATATATGTTTCAGATATAAAAATTTAAGTTCTAATAAGCTGGGGACTAGGCAGTGAGTTAACACACTGCTGAAGCGACCTGTCCCGCATGTCCCCAGTTATTTTAATTTTGGACAGGATATCAACGTAAGGGGCAGGTTATGAAAATTCCATGGAAAGAAAGAATTAAATCTGATCTAGATAAAAAAAATAGAGAAAGATATCAAAACAAATTAGATGTTTACAAAAGACTTTACGGTAAATCAAAAAAATATGCTTTTCCACCAAAGGACAAAATAAACTTGGAAAAACATTTTTACTTTCCGAAGTCTGTAGTCACAGAATACAATCTCTCTATGAGGGCTTTAGCCGTTTATCCAGTTGTGTGTCTAAAGGCTGATTTTGAAGATGACAAATGGTTTAAAATTTCTCAAGAGGAAATAACCATAAAGTCTGGCATGACGAGCAACACTGTTAATAAGGCTTTATTAGAGCTTGAAGAAAGTGATCTTTTAGAAAGAGAGAAACGAAATTCAGGTAAGACCCATTATTACGTTTACAAAGTTGAATTTATACGCAAAGACATGATTGAAGAATATAAAAATGAATATTTTACTTTTAACCAGAGTATCGTTGATAGCGGCGTTTGGGCAGATCTTAACCTACGATCAAAAGCACTTTACTTAGCTTTTAGAGTACAAGCATTTCATGATATAGATTCATTATTTTATGATGAGGAAATTTTTGATGGTTCTCGCATTGATTATAATGACATCATAGGTACACATTTAGATGAATATAGACATAGAGAATATGATATGTGCACAACTTCAGTATCACAACTTTGCAAAATAGTAGGAATAGATTCATCAAATTTAACCTCAGTATTTGAACAATTAGATAGTCATGGATTGATAAAAAGGTTTGGTGATTGGTTTGAGGTCTATCTAAAGCCAATAATAAGTGAATAGATAAGAGTTGATAAACGATTAATTTAGAGTTGTTAACACGAATTTGTTAGAGTTGATATACGAATAGCTTATATTTGTTACACGATTAATTCACGATATATATAAGTATGTTTAAGTATTATAAGAGATTAATAAGATTTAAAAGTGCTGCGCAATTTCGTCCTTCTAAAAAACCATCCAATATTACAATTTTCTGCTAAATTGTAAAAATACTATATAAACCGATTTTATTGATTTTTCTATACATCCTGAATCTTTGCTCTAAACAAACTAAATCACCTATTTAACATAGCGAAAATTTGAAACAAGTAGTTTTGTATATGCTAATGCGAGATCGTTCAAGATACGGCGGTTAAAACAATGATTTCAAACAAGTTATTAAGCGGTAATTCGCTATTATACCGCTCTCCCTAAGAACTATGTATAGTTAACTTGATAAATGTTTTGTGAAGGAACTTGTGATATGAGAACATATGGATTAGCCCTCTTAGCTATTATCTTCTTGATACCCACTGTCTCATATGCAGACGGAACATTGAAGTGCGGCATAAAACCGATTCCCGAAGTAGGCTGTCATATTGGTCGCTGTGTAGACGCTATGTGGGAACAGATATGTGATACTTCACCAACTTTATCATGTGGAGTTAAACCCATCCCAAATGCTGGTTGCAGAATTAGCCAATGTGTAAATGGACAGTAGGAGCAACTATACTGATCCCCATTAAAATGTAAGCAAAATTAAGCTAGTATAAAATGCAGTTAGTTATTAAAGGTACCAAATGATATTCAATGCCAACAATAATTCTATTCACAGAAAGAGAAATAAAGCCCTTGGTATACCGGAGTTAATAGCCATAGCACTTGGTGGAATGGTGGGCGGAGGAATTTTTTCCATTTTAGGTGTTTCCGTTTCTATGATAGGTGTGTTTACACCATTGGCAATCATACTAGGTGGCTTCATTGCTGTTTTAGCTGCTTATTCATATATTAAATTGGGTGTTTACTATAAAGATGAAGGTGCTTCATATTCGTTCTATAAAAAGACTTTTCCAAACTCACCTTTCGCTGCGTCCCTTCTTGGTTGGTGGGTAATATTTGGCTATATCAGTACACTTGCTCTTTATGCTTATACATTTGCATCGTATGCCATCAGCGGATTTGCTTTTGCTGAAGATGAATGGATTCGTAAGGTTGTTGCTGGAGTAGTCATCGCTATCTTTACTATTATCAATGTATGGAGTGTAAAAGGCATGGGCAAAATCGAAGATATAATGGTTTATACCAAGCTTGTGGTCTTGGTAGTTATATCTTTTGTTTTAATCAACAATAGAAATACAAGCATTCCAGTACTATTACAAAATAACGTTGACACAACGATATTAAGCATATTGATTGTTGCTTCTATTACCTTTGTGGCCTATGAGGGTTTCCAGCTTGTGCTCAATGGAGTAAATGAGATGAAAAACCCTGAAAAAAATATTCCCAAAGCTATTTATTCTGCAATGATTCTTGCAATAGCTATCTATGTGATTATTTCACTAGGCGCAATACTGGCTATTCCGTTTGAAGATATCATTCAAAACGAAGAATATGCTTTGGCTTCAGGTGCCAACAAAATTCTCGGTCACTGGGGAAACGATCTTGTAATCTTTGGCGCGCTTCTTGCGACGAGTAGTGCAATCAGTGGAACACTTTTTGGTGCATCAAGGCAAATGGCCGTTATTGCCAAAGACGGCTATTTCCCCGCGTTTTTAGCAAAACGAACAAAGCATATACCCGCTGCTGCAATTCTTACTATGTCAATCCTTGCTTTTTGCCTGGTATTGGCAAGTAATCTGGAAATCATACTTCAAGTTGGCAGTTTCACTTTTTTACTAGTATCTGTATTGATGGCCCATGCGAACTACAAAATACGCGCACATACAAACTCTTCTACGATTTTAATCATCATGGCTTTGTCTACCTTGTCGGGGAGTACAGTGCTAATTCTCTACTATGTGGTTAGTACACAAATAAAACAGGTAATTTTTATCGGAGGCTTATATTCTCTGCTAATGTTGGGTTCCTGGCTGTTTACAAGGAGCAAACAAAATCGAACAAACTATACTGCTCCCCATTAAGAACATAGTAAAATTAAGCTGGTAAATTTTCTGGAATATTAGCAGTTTTAAGTTGTGATAATTTAAAATAAGCAGTTTTAAGAGTGATCGTGCCGGATTCGACGGTTAAAACTATTATTTTAAACATTTTATAAAGCGGTATTTCGCTATAATACAAGCTTATTAAACAACTTTGGTTTCGTAGTTTGAGATTACTGATAATTTTAGACGCTTATTTCCAATGAGAATGAACAAGTTCTAGTTCTTTAAGCCAAAATTTTAATTTATTTGAAGTATCCCGCCCTCTATTTTGTGCTAAATCGAAGCAGCCCTGTCCGGGCATCCTATTTCCATCTTTATGGACCACTAGTATAGATAATAATCCGCGACCTGCATTGTCTTCGGCTATTGAAATTTCACCTAATATTTCGTGCAAGGCATATGCATGTGGCTCAATTTCAATTGTTGTCAATTGATTAGCTAGTTCGGAATAAGATATGGGATTTCGAATTTTAGCACGGGCAATAAGTATCTGTCTTATTTCCTCTTTAGCTTCTTCCCATGTTTTTACAGGAAAACCATATTTATCTGACATTATTGTTATTATATCACGGTAAATTTCAACTTGGAAACATGGCATATTCCACCACGGTATTGCTCTTCATCTATTTGGTAAACCGCTACCATTTGGTCACCATCCGTATCTTCATTTCTTACAAATCCACTTTTACTTAACATCCAATCACCTTCTTACAACAGTTGTTTCTTATAATCACGTATATATGCCCCAATTTTATAATAAGTCGCAGATTTGACCGGTTTACGTTAAGATTTACCTCCGACTAATCCATATTTCATAGCCTATTTATCACTTAATGAATGCACTAGTATTGTTATAATTCAAATCTACCATGGTGATGAATCCGATGTTTTTTTGTTTCTTCTGATTTCACATTCTTTTATGAAAGACCTTCACACTTGTAAACATCTCTTTCCCATCTTTTAGAACAAGCACGACATAGTCCTTTATTAATTTGATATACTGTTTCTATTTGTATACTGCTCCCCATTTATCAAGCCCGGCTTAAGTTAGAGTTTCGTTGTTTACGTGGTTATTGAATAGACTAGCAAACCTGTCTTGGACGTCAATAAATACCGGCTATAGGACATCGAAGCATAACTATTGTGCTTGATTTCGAGAGAACTCATTTGCAAGCAAGTGAGGCACACCCGTTGCGCACGGCCTCAAGCACCTTTCGGATCTGCTCGACTACTAGCTCCGGCTGCTCCTGATGTATGAAATGTCCGCTGTTCGTATCTGTAACGTGCTCGGCTCCAGGAACCTCGCTCACAAGATCACCACGTGTGTCTAAAAGAACATCCTGGAGTACTGCAACCAGCGCTTGAGCCTCTTCTTGTGTCAGAAGACCAGCATCGACTAGAGGCCCAACTGCAGGCAGCTCAGTTGCTGATAATACGATAAGGGACAGCGGTTTAAGTGGAGGGGCGGCAATTAATTGTTGAGAGCTCGGCTCATGGTCAAGCCTTTCAATGTCAGGATAAAGATCAAGAGCAAACTCGGGCAAAGTATTGGCCTTTTTCCAGATCTCCCACAGCTCAGTAGTCATCAATTCGTGGTTTCGGATTTTGTAAGGCAGGTAATCGATGAGTACGAGTCCGGAGACATCTTCAGGGAATAAACTCGCGTAATGAAGGGAGAAAGTGCCACCCGCCGAATGTCCCACCAGAATATGGGGTCCAGGTTCTCCGATAACGGAAAGCAAGTCATGGAGGTCTTGAGCTGCATTTGCGGGCGTAATCGGCTGCATTACCGGGTCGCTTCGGCTCCTCTCAAAGTCCTCAACACCAGGGCCTGTCTCGATGATAGTTCCCGGGCGGTCGTAGACGCATACTCGGGAGCCCTCTGCAATCGCGGAGAACACGGTCTGCTCGGATGGGTCCTCTATTTTATTCCATGTTTCTGCGCTGTCCTGTAACCCTGCAACGAACATGACCAGAGGTACCCCTGCGCCTTTGCACTCTACATATATCTTTCTACCTTCTTCGTTGATAACAACCCGACCGGAGAAATCGTTATTGGTCTCGGAGTCGCAGTTCATGCACCCTGCAATCAGGAAAATACCTAGAATCATCAATCCCAGTTTAGTCCGCATCTTTTTCTTTTTTCTACCCCCATGGTTACATAGTCTCATGATCTTAGTGTATTCTCCCCTTAGAATCAAACGCTTTATGAGCTTCGGATAAGAACTTATCACGCCAGATATAGTATTGGTTTTGATGTATTCCGTGTACTGCACCCCTTTAGCCAAGCAGTATTTAAGTTAGAATTAGGAACAATACAAAAGTTTCATGCCGATTTTAATGAATTACTATAAATAGGGTTAAATTCCAAAAAGCTATCTTAACTTATGGACCAATGGTAGGAGAGCAGGTCAGTTTGAGAAATTCTTAAAAAGGGAATCCAAAATTTATTGTAAATACGTTAAGGTCTCCAAATCTATAGCCAATGCCAATTCGGGGATTGTTGATTACCCATAATTTAAGTGGTGTTGCGGATCCTATTGTGCCCGCTATCTCATATTGATTCTCAACTTTGAGCGGACTCTTGAGAAACCTCGAAAACTCTGCATCGGGCAAATAGCGGTAATATATAAAAAACGCGCTCATATCCGGCTCGTATCCCTTTATCCTGAAACCAAGAGGATGAAGAGCTTCAATACCATTCTCCAGTATGCCGTATGACTCATCAGGTTCCCCATCTACAAAGGTTGAATTACCAGCCCATAGAATCGCATTACCAATACTAAATTTAAATCTCTCCCAGAATATCTCGTATAGACTTCTCAACCCAACTGTATATATATAAATTGTTGAACTATCAATATTAAGATTTGCCGGTCTCGCTTTCTCAGAAATACTCCAAGCAATACCTAAATTACCAAAAGGTTTTAAATACCAGTTATCAAGTACTTCATATTGAAGTTCAATACCGGGAATATAAGCTATTATATCCTGATCCGCTGTAAGCCTGGTACCGTCTGGTATAGTGCCTTTGAAGCGAAATCTGCCATAAAATAAGGGGGAGTCTATCTTTATTTTAAGCTTTTCGTATTGTGGAAGATCAAAAGTATATGAAAGAGGCAGCTTAAATACCTTTACATCAAGCCCGCCAATATCATAAGAGCCAAAACCCAACTGAAAAGCGTAAGCGAAATTGACGCGAATATCATTTTCATTTTGCGCTTTGACGGAATTAGCCTGAATAACTAAAACTGTAGAAACAAGTATAAAGAGATACACCAACCGCATAAATTTCATATCGAAAAACTTGTTAGGCATCTACCTATCCTTATTTTAATACCCCCATTCCCTGGAGACTCTTTTATGAGTATCTTAGAGATTAGATTTACGAGTTTATGGTCAAATAAACCTACAGCCGTTGTCTCACTATATTATCTTATGCAAATAAAAGCAAGTACTTGTATAGGTTCACTACTTATGAGGCAAATGGGAGCATTGCCCAATCCAAATTAGTCAAGAAGGAAAGAGTGTCAGAGGTTTTAGAAAAGTGAGTCTAAAAGAGGGGGATTCTAATTATCCCGCCAGATTATAGCGGTGATAGTGCCCTGGTCTTGAATCACTTCTACCGCATCTACTATATCAAAACTTAATTGAACTTCATTTACAACCAAATGATACATAAGCCTTCTACCGCTCTTAGCATCTATATATCCTCCTAAAGCCTCTCCCTTGAGAAGAATTCCGTTCTCGTTTGCCATGCCGAAAGTGCCTAGCTTGGCAAATGCGTTTCCCTTTGCCCCCGCTAGAGAAGGATTCGCTTCAAAATCAGTTGCAAAGAGGAGCCCCCCATCTACGCCTAGTATCGGCAAAGAATCCAGAAATTCAGGAAAAAAACTCTGCTCACTAATGTATTTAAGCATCTGGAGGATTGCTTTATTAGTGGCTGTAGCGCCGCTTCCGCCGCTTCCGTCAAAAAATAGGAATTCATTGCCAGGTATACCTATATTCTGTGTAAGGTTCTCTCTTTCCACAATTTGAGCGTCGTCCATATTGTCGACTCCCTTTGTAAGCCCCCAAAGCATAAGACTTGTATCTGAGCCTATGTTGTAGCTCACTTTATTTACAAGTTTTGCATATTCAGAATATGGCAGCGAGACCAGCTCAGCAAGCAAAGTGTTAGAGCTATAAGAATTTTGTGGAGGTAATAATTGAACTGGATTTTGCCCCACTGGGTTAGCATTAACTGTAACTCCAACTTTTTGTAGAGCTTCTATCAATACAGTGCGCGCATAGTTGTCTGGCCTTACTATTCTAAATGTCTGTATCAAAGGAAACGCTTCAGTTATAGGAGGGATAAAATCTATAGGAAGCATTCCCATCACAGTTCCAAAACAGTTATCTAAACCAATGCAGCTCGAAAACTCGGGAACAAGCTCTAGCACCGTTTCTTCACCAGATGCGACTGTTATAAGATTAGAATCTACACCGAAAGCCTCCGACTTCGGTCTATGGTCAACCGACGCAGATTCTCCGGGATTTGTAGGATTAATTATTACATCAACCACATCGTCATTTACAAAAATAGGCCTAACATCAAACTCCCCTCGAAACTCAAAAGGTTCAAAGAGACGGTCGTCAATAATTATTTCCCCAGTTATCTCAGTTATTCCAGATTCTGCAATTTGCTCTGCCAGAGAGTCATAACCCCAAAGTGGGTCGGGTGCTGTCAGTACAGCGTTTCCGACTGTGTTGGCTTCATTATGGTCAAAGTTAGTTATGGCCATCGTACCATTGGGATTTCTACGTCCTCCCATAGTGAAATCTCCAGTCGCCACAAGTATAAGATCGCCATCGAGTACCCCTTCACCATTAACAGATCCCTGTCGGTGAATAGGTGTGTGGAACCTAAAGTCCGGACCGAGTGCATCGAGAGCTTCACCAATTGTAAAAACTTTTCTCACAGAACCAATAAAAAGATTGTCATCAGATCTCAAATTATAAATAAGCTCGCCTGTTTCTAGATCAACAACACGAAGAGCCCAGATAGCCCCATCATATAAATCTTTATCAAAGATAGCTCTTATTTCTTCGGGAATGGGTTGTCCATCGGAACTGTTACTATTACAGCCTCCAATAGATAGAACTGAAATCAATGATACAAATACCAAAGGTGTAAAAAGCTGCCTATTCCAATTCATCTCCGTTTCTCCTTTCAGTTATTCAAACTGAAGAACTAGTACCGTGAAGGTTACTATATCATTATTCTTCGCGTGGAGACAATAGGACAAGCCCCCGAAATGAGCCTCACCCAAAAACTGTACCATGTAAATTAGAGATTTCTGGCTTTTTTAAGTGCTTTTTCACATACTCCTCCCGCGTTATATTATCCAGAGCCCAAAAAATATTTTATAGAGAATATAAATATTCTATAAAATACCGTTGTCGTTTGCGTATTAATCTATATAATAATATCCATAGGCTATAAAATATAGAGCGCAAACATGAGTTCTACTACTTACAACATAGATAGAGAAAAGATTTTAGACTTTGATCAAAGATCTAAGCTGCTAAAAACTTGTAGAGATAAATTTGAATTGGACTTATTACATGGTCGTGCAAGATCAAACCTTCTGAGAACTTCATAAATCTGTTTATTAGGATCAGTCGATCTGAGCCAAAATCCATGAGTAATAATCTTTTGTTTAAGAAGCCGGCGGTCGCGGGTAAGGACTATCCTATCCTCTATATGCGCTAATTGAGCTATATCTTGGTCAGTGTAGCTATTGCTGTAGATCGCATCTAAGCTGCACATACGAAGGTGCTTGACAAGTTTTCCAAGATTAACGTCCACAATAAACTTGAGCGCTGGCTTATCTCTAAGTGCTGCTTTATTTGAAATATACATGCTATTGAAAACTGGATAAATCAAGACTTGATCCCCGTTCTGCATGTGATAATCAAAATCTACAGACTTTTCATTCACTATGATCAAGTCGACTTCTGTGTGAGGAACTCCTAAAGCTTCAATGGAATCTTTAATGGAGGGCTTACCGTTGAACTCATATTGAATTGGTAGGTTTTTGTAACGATCTGGCAAAAAGTCATTCAACTCATCATGGAATTGAAACTGCGCTTTAGAGTTTGATATAATAATAGGTTTTCGTAGTCTATGATTTCCTTGTGAGGACATTACCTATTAAATTATACTCATACAGAGGGGATTAGAACAAAAAACAGCCTATCTTGTAAGCATGTTCTCATAACCCCCGCTGGGCTTATTTATTTCAATAGTACTTCACGAACTAAGCCACCCTTTGGTAGCAAGAAGTTATGGTATTCCTATGAAATCAATTAACACTTTTTATCTTCCACCGTTAGATTTTTTAATTAACCAGATTTATATATAACAGCTGCTCCGTAACCGACAACAGAGCCATAATCTCCTGATACTTCACCTGAATTTGAATAGTCAAGAACACTGACCTTGTTAGCCCCGAGGTCACGGCAGGCATATAGCACAGTCGATATCGCTCCCCTTCCGCAGGCAAAACCTTTTTTCAGAATCTCCGCCTCTATAACACCCTCGGGATCAAATTATGTTTACAGTTCATCTTCCTCTATCGGTTCTGCAGATGAATCCATGACAATTGAATGTAGCTCTACCTCAAACCATTGCCAGAATATTCCATTAGTCCTATCCTGTGGCCACCACGATTCTTCTATAGACCACTCAGAAAGTATTTGAGTGAAAATATCCTCATATATCTCATTAATGAATACAACCGCTTCTTCATCTGTATCGTAGTCAGGTATTAAGACAGCAAGGCAATCAGTTTTGAAATCATCCAAGGAGGATTTTATTTCAGCATCAGGTAATTCATTTGCCCAATCAACAAAAGACTGTTTTATTCTTAGGATTGCGATTGAACGGTTTATGGTATACATAAGAGAAATTATACTTTTCAGAACTAGAATTGTAAGCTTCTCGATAAATCAGTCGCTGAATCGGTCTCTGTCTCACCACCGCATTGCTGTCAAATACCGGATTCGCAGAAGCAAGGTCCGTTGAGCATGTGCTGAGTGCAAATATCTCCCCGGACTTCACACACTCCACCGCACGTTGAGGAATCACCCTTCGCTCCTCTTGATGTGTCTCCGCTGTCATCTCTAATATTACCGCATTTGCCCGGTTTCTGACTTGCAGTCCCGCGCTTCCCGTCCCCACCTCTATCCTTACTGCTTTTGACCGTTGTTCCCTCAACTGGCTCAGGCACCGGTTGTACTTGGCGCTCGCTGGAGTTGGACTTGCTGCTTTTTACTGTTGTCGCCTCAACAGGCTCAGGATTCGTTTGTATTTGACGATTATCAGAGTTGGACTTGCTGCCTTTTACCGTTGTCGCGTCATCGGCATGTGCCATATATACCGTAAAATGAACAGCAAAAATACCTAAGAATAGCAACATGTAAAACAAATATAATGAACGTCTCATTTTAATACCCCCTATTCCCCTAATTTATTTTTGTACTAACCTATTAAGACCATCTTATCACAGGTTCAGGATTTAAATCAATAAATTTTAGTCTTTGTTTTAGTATCCCATCTCCTACGTTTCATTGCTCCCTCCCTTTACCTTTTACGAAGCATTTTACCAACTTAACTATACTTCGTTCTTAATGGGGAGCAGTATAAACAAATCAACTAATCAAACAAATCGTGCTGGAATCGCCTTAGACTATGCCGTCTAAATAGGTAATATAGAGCCAGCATCAATATCAACTGCGGAAGAGAAAGACCTGCGATAAATAATATCCATAAGTTTTTTCAGACGCCCTTCTGCTCCTATTCCGTATTGATGAAAATGAACTGGATAACAAAGGTGCGATAAGACACCTAAACGGAAATCATAAACTGCGTCATCCCAGGTGTAGTCGGTTACACCGCCCTTTAGCAGAGTGTCATACCATCTTCGGAGTATTTCAAATTGATGCCCTTTTCTCTCCTTTGGAATTTCACTTCCACCCATAAGACGTGCCACATCGGCGGCCCCAATATTGCGTATCGTTACCTGCCAGTCAAGGATTATTATTGCGTCTTCAGACCCTGGAGGTCCAAACATAATATTATCCTCTCTAAGATCCGCATGAACTATTGTATGGGGTCTCTTCTCTATCTCACTATTTTTCCAATCTATAGAGCCTGCTAACTTCTCTCCAATTTTAATTCCTCCTTCGTCAAGACAATATCCGAAGTGCTCGACAAAGGATGGCCAGTTCTCAGCAAAACCAGCACTTATACCATTGTTATAGGGCATCCAGTTTAGTTTTGAAAGCGCTTCGTTGTTCCAGAAAACAGCCTGCAGTTTGGCAAGCTCTTCAACAGTAGCAAGAACCTGATCCTCATGCATGCCCACAACCTGATCTCCTGGGGAATAATGGCTCAGATCTTCCAATATAAGAGAATAAGCAGGTGGTTTATTAACAGCGTAATAAAATTTGGGAAGGCGGATTGGAACCCTTGGAGCAACTTCTGTATAAAACCTTATCTCTCTTCGAAAAGCGCTCAACTCATTGCTAAAATCGAGAGCTCCTTCCTCTTCCGGTTCTATTTTAACCACCACAGAGCTTGGAGCGTTTTCTTCTTGCACGTCATATTCTATACCCACACGCACAACACTGCTGAGGAGTCCTTTAGCTTCGCCTAGTATTCTTTTATCAATAGATATTATAGAAGAGTGTTTTAAATATCCGCTCTCTTTAAGGGCATGAGTAATCCACTCAGGTGTTATTTCATCAGGATGCATTGGGTCATTTATATTCATATCAAAGATTATATAGAGCTATTTTAAAGTTTCAATTCTGCTTACAGAGTAAAGGGATTTACTTTTACGCTAGAGAATTGAATATCTACAAAACACTGCCGAAAGGGTAAAATTCAATATCATCTGAGCTGCTTTTGGCTATTGCGTCATGTGTCAAGCCCCCAAAAAACGGTCCATGTGTTAAGTTGTTTTTTAGAGAGAATGAGCCTCACCCCAAAGCTGTACCACGAGAATTAGAAATTTCTGGCTTTTTTAAGTGCTTTTTCACATACTCCTCAGGCGTCATGTTTTCCAACGCCCAATAATATTATATAGATAATCTACATTTCCTATAAAATGGCGTTTTATGCTGACATTTTACCATCAGAAAATTGTAGTCTAGCTAATAAGATTAGAGAATAAGAAATAAAGCAAATTAGGCCAAAATATACTTGTTTTAAGCGGTGATAATTTGAAACAAGTAGTTTTGTATATGCTATTGTGAGATCCTGCAGGATTCGATGGTCAAAACACTTATTTTTAACATATTATTAAGGGCTAATTCGCTATAGGCTATTAATACTAAACTAAAAGCATACAGTTACATTCGTTTCTCAACACCTTTGGCTCCTCAGCTGGTTTGTCGAGATAAACCAAATTCCAACTTTAATGCTTCTTGACAAAAAGGGTGTACTACAATTACAAGCAGCATAGTTTAAGTTGCCCCTAGAAAAATACTTTTTAAATATATTATTTCTAATAATGATCGATTAAAATCATTCCGATTTTAGATTATTGTGATTATATAAACATTCAATACATTCTTTACATTAATATCTAATGATAAGTTTTCCCATCGGAAAATAGCAAATTTATCTAAAAATAATGTCAGACATAACTGCCTGATATCATTGAATATTATAATCTCTTTGAAAATATTTTAAAAAAATACCCGAATTTCATGTAACGAGAAAAGTATAATAAGATATATAGAGCAAATTGTAGCATTATCATGTCGATTGTTTTGCAATTAGTAACCAAAACAATCTTATACTAGTGAGGAGGTTATGAGATGAATATAAAACAAAAAAAAGCAGTTGGCTACATTAGGGTATCGACATCTATTCAGGTCAAAGAAGGTGAAAGTCTCTCAACACAAAAACAACAAATAGCTGATTATGCTAAAAGTAAAGGTTGGCAACTAGACTGTATATACGCTGATGAGGGAATTTCAGGTACCAAGATTGAGTATAGAACTGATTTTCAGAGAATGGTTCAGGATGCTGAGCAAGGAAAGTTTGAAGTTGTTATCTTCACAAAGCTATCAAGATTTGCACGCAATGCTAGAGAATATATGAACTTGTCCTATGAACTGGAAAACTATGGAATCTCCTTAGTTAGTATAAAAGAAAGCATTGATCCAACAACAAGCTCAGGCAAGATGATGGCTGGGATTTTAGCCTTATTTGCAGAATGGGAACATGAAACTATAAAGGAACAAATGTATGAGTGTAAGATGACTAGATGGAGGGAGCAACGCATATTTAATGGTAGGCCACCATACGCCTATTACTGGAACAAAGAAACAAAGCAACTTGAAATTAATGAAAAAGAAGCCAAAGTTTATCGATTGATTGTTGATATGTATTTGAATCAAAAAATGTCATTTCAAGATATAGGTCTAAAGCTCAAAGAACAAGGTATCAAATCTAAACGTGCCTATTGGAGCAGTACAACGATAAGTTACACATTGAAGAATCCGGCATACTACGGCAATTATGTTGTCAATCAGTATATCTATGAAGATGGAGTGAACGGAGCTGGTACAAAAAGAACAAAAAAAAGAAAACAAAGTTCTGAACATATCACTTATCAAATACCAATTTTAATCCAAAAGAATCAATGGGACCAAATACAAAAACAGACAGGATTTAATAAGCGTAAATCTAAACGTTCTGATAAAACGGAAGACTTAATCATGCGTGATGTTCTTATTTGTGGAAGATGTGGAGGGCGTGTCAAGCCAAGAGTAGGAAACGTTAGAAAAGATAACACAGCTCCACGGTACTATGCTTGTTATTGGGCAGGTACAAGTAAGAAAAACTTACTTGCTTCTGGACGTAATAAAAAATGCAGCCTGCCTTATATTGAAGCTAAGTCTATTGAAAGTAGGGTTTGGGTAGATTTTATGATGGGGTTTGTTTTTACTCCAAGCAAAACCTTAGAGCACTTGTATAATTCTAAAAAACACAAGGATAGAATAAATCATTTGAGGGAAACTATAGACAGGTTAGAATTCGAGATATCAAAAAAAGATCGAGCGAAAAAGAATCTTTATAAGTTATTGGAAGATGATGATACCAACATTGGTGAGCTAAAAGATAGACTAAGGATAAACAATGATGAGATATTAACTCTCAAGGGTAATTTAAATGACACCCAATCAGAATACCAAAAACTAGTATCTATAAATGAAAATGCGGAGGATATTTCGAATTTTTTACGTAACAACAAAAATCTCTTAAAAAAACTAAGAAAGGATATATCCAATTTGAACTTAAAAGATCGAAAATTGTTAATTGAATCTAGCCTGATGGATAAAGTAACTGTAAATTATCAGGAGGACAATGAGGTAGATGGACCTGGAGGTCCTACATGTGAATTTAAAATAGGTACGAACTTAGGCACTTTACAAAGGTTTATGGAAGAAGGAAAGATTGCTAATTTAAATCAGAATAGTACCTTCTATTCTTCCCGATATGAGTTTTGAAGAAGCCCTTGAGACAACCAAGATATATTCTGTCTCTGGTTTACTAAAAGAACACTCGTCACTTTTTGCTACAAGACCGTTTCGTACACCACATCACACAGTGAGCGATGCGGGGCTCATAGGCGGAGGCGCAATTCCGAAACCGGGTGAGGTGAGTCTGGCTCATAATGGAATTTTGTTTTTAGATGAGCTTCCCGAGTTTAAAAAGAATGTACTCGAGGTAATGCGGCAACCTCTTGAAGACGGCATGGTTACAATATCAAGGGCCATAACCTCTATCACATATCCAGCTAGTTTCATGCTCATGGCAGCAATGAACCCATGCCCTTGTGGATATTACGGAGATCCCAAAAAAGAATGCTCGTGTACACCCATTCAGATTCATAGATATAGGACAAAAGTGTCCGGCCCGCTTTTGGATAGAATTGATATACATATAGAAGTTCCACCAGTTAAATATAAAGAGCTGTCAGATGATTCCGGAGGAGAAACTTCGTCTCAAATTCAAGACCGGGTTAATCGCGCCCGGCAAATTCAAAAAGAACGATTTAAAGCAATGGGGATCTATTCAAACTCGCAGATGCCCCCGGCACAAGTTCGTAAACAATCCAAACCTGACGCAGAAGGGCTTAAACTTTTAGAAACTGCAATAGACAAATTGGGCTTAAGTGCAAGAGCTTATGACCGAATATTGAAAGTATCCCGCACAATTGCCGACCTAGATGAATCAGAGATTGTACAGTCCCAACATATATCAGAAGCTATTCAGTACCGCTCGCTAGATCGGAGTTTGGTTTAAGTAACTAGTCAAAAATCAGATTGTAATACTGCTCTTTAACATTGTTAGCAATGGCTCAATTGATGTTTTCTGTTATGATGGCTATAGTCTAATGAGGATGAAATCAACACAAATACTACAAGCACTTGAGACTAAAGGGGGTAATCATGGATAAAGATAATAAGAATAAACCAAAGGATACAAAGTCTGGGTCGAATAGACGAGACTTTATCAAAACAAGTACTATAGCTGCAGGAGCTGTAGCAGCAGCGATGACCGTTCCAGGAGTTTCAGCGGGGGCAGCCGAGACCGAATGCCAACCCACTAATCCATATGGGTCCCGCCCAGGTGGCGGTGTCAGTTTACCGGATTATTATAAACCATGGCCTGCAATTAAGAACAATAACTTCTATATCCCCGGTCAAGAAATACTACCTAAAAATGAAATGCGGATTTTCTTCCTCGGCAGCACACCATGGCCTCCGACACAATTACAGTCAGGAACCTCTATGCTGGTAGAGCTGGGTAACGGAACAATGCAACCGCGTCGCTTTTTCTTTGATATGGGAAATGGAAGTATAAGGAATGCTATAGCACTTCAGGTACCTGCACCCCTTATCAACGACATATTCCTGAGCCATCTTCACTCTGACCATTTTGCAGATCTTCCATATATGTACCCCTTCCGAGCTTTTTCGGGAGGATTTGAAGCGCTTAGGGTATACGGTCCATCAGGTAGAACCCCAGAGCTTGGTACCAAGCACATGATAAAGCATATGCGTGAGATGAATCGCTGGCATGAGGAAAGCTTCAATGTTAACCCCATGGGAGACGGTCTAGAAATAGAGGTAACAGAGTTTGATTGGAAAGAGGAAAATGGAATTGTCTATAATAAAGACGGGGTAGTTGTCCGCCACTGGCCACGTTCACACGTCAAGGACGGAGCATCGGCATACCGCCTAGATTGGGAAGACGCAGGTCTTTCATTTGTCTGGACGGGCGACGGACGCCCTGACGAGCTATCTGCTAAATATGGCAAGGGAGCTGATGTGTTTGTCTCTGAAGGGACTATAGACACCCCGACGCTATCGTCATATAAACTCGGCGCACCTCCAGAGCTATGGGAATATACCATCGACATTTTCCACACTATGTACTATGCAGCAGGGTATTTATTTAAACAGGCTCAACCACGAATAGGATGCATTTGCCACTACGAGTGGTCTGGCTCCGGACTGGATGCAGAATCTGTGGCTGAAGTGCGCTCAAATTGGGACGGGTTATTTATGTTCGGCGGACCAGATGTTCAAGTTCTTAATGTTTCTAAAGATGCCATTTGGGCTCGTGAGGCTCTGATGCCTGAAGGAGCTGCTCCACCTTCAATGGACCCAAGGTGGTTACTGAAACCAGGAGAGAAACTGCCTGAGACAATGACACTACCTACGCCGACAATGCCTCGAGAGATGCAGCAGGAGCAATTTGTGCGCGATCTGGAAATCGATCCTCATAAGTACTACCCGCCCGGCGAGTACAGAAAGCCAGTTCAGAAATGGCCAGGCATTACATTGAACCCACGTGAGATGCTCGCAGCACGAGGAATCAAGGTAGACGACGACTAGAAAAACTATATCCAGATCAAAGTCTCGCTGTATATCAACATACAGTGAGCTGGGCAATTTTAATAATGAACAAAGACAAAATACTTGCACCTGCTCCGAGAATGGAACCAATTGCTATACCAGGGCGCGACCCCGTACCGGTCACGCTTCTGACAGGGTTTCTAGGAGCCGGGAAAACAACACTTCTAAACCGTATCTTAAACGGAGACCACGGCCTTAGGGTTGGTGTGCTGGTGAATGACTTCGGAGCTATCAACATTGATGCTGAACTCGTTGATGGTGTAGAGGAAAACACTATTAATCTCACCAACGGATGTGTGTGCTGCGAAATCCGGGATGACCTTGTGGAATCTCTGGAGCAGCTACTCACCCGAGAGGAAGTTGTGGACTACGTACTTCTAGAGGCAAGCGGGGTTTCAGACCCGGGGAGTATAACTACAACTTTTCTCAATCCTAAATACGAGAAACTACTCCGGTTGGACAGCATTACCTGCGTCGTAGATGCGGAGGGTATTTTTAAACACGGTGACAACGAGGATCTAAACTTTTTGAAGATGCGTCAGATTGGCTATGCCGATATGGTAGTCCTTAATAAAGTTGATCTTGTCGGTCCTGTACATCTCGAAGTTATTAAAGAGTGGATTGATCACCACTTAAAAAGGGTACGAATCATTGAAGCTGTAAAGTGTAATGTGCCCTTGGATATCTTGCTTGCTGTCGGGCGGTTCAATCCTGAGAATACCATCTTGGATGGTAATAATAGTGAAGCTGAAAACGACAGGCACAATCACAGCCACGAATCCGCTAAAGAGATGTTTGATACATGGAGCTACAAATCCAGTAAGCCATTTTCACTAGAGGCTCTCCAGAAAATGGTACAGAGAGAGCTTCCTGCATCTATTTATCGCTGTAAAGGAATTGTTTATACTGCTGACCAACCTGATAAGCGTTTCTCTTTGCAGATAGTTGGCCGACGCACTGAAATTTCTGAACTTGACGAGTGGGGAGACCGTACACCACACACTCAGATTGTCGCCATAGGCGGGGTGGGAGAGATTGATGCTCATGACTTGAAAACTAAGTTCGACGCGTGTATCGAGCAATCATAAATCTAGATATTAAAAGACCTGAATAGGTAATTCTCGCCATATTTTACTGAAGCGAAATCAAGGCATATGAATAATTTTATTCCTCAATCTCTATAGTTTCTTCAACCTCAGTTGTATTATTCTTACTAACTTCCTTCCAAGTTAAGGCTGCAGTTGTGCCCTGCCAGGCGTAATCTATAGATTCACCAAGAATTCGGGCAGCCTCCTGAGGAGCATGAAAACCCATGGAATTCTCAGCTGCGATGAAGTCAAGTCTCCATTGTGCTTTACGCTGAAGTTCAAGTGACTCTTTTAGATCTTCGTCGGTTGCACCTTGTGATTTAGCTAAATTGATTGCATCAAGTTGTTCCATAAGAGCAGCTCCGGCACGCTGGAGCAAATCGAAATTACGCTGCTGAATTCCGTCTACGCGCTGCTGGATCTCTTCTTCTGAGAATCTATGACATGTTTGGCAAGCACGGTTAATGTTGAGTAACGGGCTTCTGACCCAATGATCTGAGACCTTGCTAGCACCGTCACGCATATATGGCATATGGCAATCAGCGCAAGCTACACCACTTCGTGCATGAATTCCCTGGCTCCAAAGTTCAAACTCGGGATGCTGAGCTTTAAGGATTGGAGCTCCGGATTCTTTATGCTTGTAATCAAAAAATCTTTCTCCGTCTGGAAATGTCACTTCGTTCCAGAACTCTTCGGTCTCCTCAACTTTAAGACCTTTACCCCAAGGAAAAGTTAATTCCATGTTGGCGCCGCAATAATATTCCACGTGACACTGTGCGCAGACATATGAGCGCATTTCCGAACGGCTCGCGTCTTCATTTGGATTGTATGGTTGACTCCTGGACCCTTCTCTCCATTGTTCAATGGAGGGTGCAAATGGTGTTGGAGCATCTGACTCCGCAAGAGCTTGAATACCATTTATAAAACCAGGTCTCGTAACCCTAAGCTCCATAGTTTCCGGTGAATGACAGTCAACACAGGATACAGGGTGATCGTGTCCCATATCTTTCAATTTTTGGTGAAGGTCTTTGTATGAATACTTATAGGATTCCTTAAACCCCGCAAAAACGTCTCCGTCTCCGAGTTCTTCATAAAGAGGCATAATTGAGGCATGACAATGTAAACATGAACCTGACTGTGGTTTTGTTTGCCGCTCTGTCAGCACCTGATCCTCTAGCATATAAGCATGGCCACGGCGGTCGCGGTAGTCGATAGAGAATGCATAACCTTGGAACATACGCTTAAGCCACGGATCTCTTTCTATTTTTTGTTCGGGAAGAGCTTCACTGCCCCCATGCCCGCCGAAACGGGTACGAGTTGCTAAACTTGTCTTCTTGTAGGAATCATACTGTTTGGGCCAGTTAGCTTTCCATTTTTCAGGATCTGTATCTGTTTCCGTAACTTCAACAAGCTGTACATATGAATTTTTAGCCTCAGTTTTTCTTTCAAATATATTTAGCATTAAAGCTGCTATACCTGCACTAACGATAGCAACAACTACTACTATTACAGCTATGCCTAATTTAGATCCTAGTTTTGACGAAGCTCCACTCATTGCTAAAACCCTCCTTTTTCATCAGCTCTTATTGGGCCTCCCAGACCCGCTGGTTCTCCATGCCCTACTGTGCGGTGACATTTAACGCAGCTCATAGCATCGGCGTCTGTAGTGCTGCCGTGTGTGAGGTTTTCTATCATGCTGTTATGACATTCAATACAATTTTGCTGTAGTAAACGGCTATTTTTTGCAGTGATAGCAATAGGTTCATGGAAATTCTGCAGTGTAAATGCTTTTGAGTGATTGTAGCCATTTTCCGCTTTGGAGATGTATTTATCTACAAAACCATGGGGTAAATGGCACTGCACACAAGTTGCTACAGTGTGGTGGCTTGCTTTCTGCCATGAGTCATATTGAGATTGCATAATGTGACAATTTACACAAGCCTTGGGGTCTTTGCTCATATAGGAAAGCCCCTCCCCATAATAAAAGGTAAAGCTTCCAAGACCAATCAAGATACCTACTACTATTGATAGGATGAATGTTCTTTTCTTCATGATTGAAATTGAATTTACCTAAGCGCTTAAATCAATCTTACTACAGATGCACGTTTAAAAGCAATCGGTATATTCACTAATTCTTATGGATAGTTGATTGAATTTGATATATACAAAAATAGAATTCTACAGCTCAATTGCTACATTATTGTTTTTAGCACTACTTCCGTCAATTTTAATTATTTTTTCTAAATCGTCGCAAGTAAGATGTTTAGTGTTTTTAATTACCAACTTAGAATTTGAGATGCTGCTGGTACACGCAAAGTTCTGCATATCCTCTACAGACCAGTCCGCAGCATCAATTATCACCTCAGGAACATAAGACATAATCTCAATAACTTCGTGTTTTTGCCTAGACATTTATACTCCCCCATAATAAATGAAATTTTAGAACTTATATAAGGGTTATTTGCAACATATATGCCATATGGAAATACTAAGTATTACAGGTAGTTACAAACGCTGGTAGATATATGGCTGTCCGATTATCAGACATAATAGAAATATAGAGATTGTTACTCCTACTTATTTTGAAGTTGTTGGATAATTAATTCAGCAACCTTCCCAGACGAAGCGGGGTTTTGTCCTGTTATAAGGTTTCCATCAGCGACTGCATGCGGCTCAAAATCGGGGCCTATTATTACTTCCGCTCCAAGTTCTCTAAGACGAGTCTCTAATAAGAACGGGACATCATCAGTCAGGCCGACAGCTTCTTCTTCAGAATTAGTAAAAGCTGTAACCTTAAGCCCTTTGACAACCGGATTGCCGTTAATGTCTTTTGCTGAGACAAGACCTGCAGGGCCATGACAAACGGCAGACACAATGCGGCCGTCTTGAAGAGTTTGTGTTACTATTCCAGCCAAGACTTTACTTTCCGGTAGGTCCCACATCGTACCGTGTCCTCCCGGAAGAAAAATAACTGAATGTTTTGCTGTATCAATATTGTCTATCCGCTTTGTATTTTTAATTAATGACATGGCTTGTTTGTCTTGTAGAAAACGATCAACACTAGGTGGATTGTTTCCTATTTCTTTAAGTGAACGAGGATCAATTGGGACTGTACCTCCTTTAATTGAGGCGATTTCAACATTAATTCCCGCATCTTTGAAAGCATAATATGGAGCTGCCACTTCCTCTAGCCATAAACCTGTTGGTTTTCCAGTATCTCCCATTATGCCATGTGAAGTTAGAATAAAGAGTATTGTTATAGTTTTAATAGTCCTGCTCCCTTATGATTGATATATAAATCATAAGGATAATCATGATTATTACAATCATCTATTCTGCTACTAATCGCCATTCTCAGTATCTATAAATTAGGGGTAATTGAGCAGGAGTGTAGATTAGAGTTAGTAATAAGCGAATCACCTGTGATGGTTTCACTACTCTGGAGTTTTCTAAAATATTCATATGATTTTCTTTATGTGAAAATAATTGCAATCAAACAAACTTCTCATTCGTTATATAGATTGAAAACAAAACTTAGGAGGTCTTATAATGAGACAAATATTAACACTTTTAGTAACAATTCTAGTATTTGGAGCAACTAGCTCAGTGTTTGCTGCAGATGATCCATCAATCACCGGCAAGCCAAGAACTGGCAGCCAAGAAGCCATGTCTAATCATATAGAGAAGAACGTGCTTGGTGACAACTATATTATTTATGATGATGTATCTGGAAAGCTTATGATGCTAGAATTTAAAGAGCTACATAGCGGCATAGTAAAGAAAGGTGATTTTTATGTTAGCTGCGCGGATTTTGTAGATGCCCAGGGCAATAAATATGATCTGGATTTTTTCGTAGCTGAAGACGGTGGAGAATATAAATTATATGACGCAATTGTGCATAAGGTAAATGGCGATAAAAGACCGTACAATTTGGATCAATAAGCTTTATAATATATTTGGATATGACGGATAGAGATTTGCTACAGTCAGGATTTAGATATGCGCTGTCTTTAACGCATAATGAGCATGAAGCAGAAGATCTTGTTCAGGATGTATGGCTAAAGCTTTATATAAATAGTGGTGAAATAAAGAGTAAATCTCTATTCTTTACCTCAATCAGAAATTTATTTATAGACAGGTACAGAAAGAACAAACTGCTCGTAATTGAGGAGTTACAGGAATCAAATGAGCCAGAAGATTTAGGAGTGGACATTGATATTGGAGACATAGAAAAATGTCTTGCCAAATTAAGGCCTGAAGAAAGAGAGGCTCTTTTTCTAAACAGCGTCGAGGAATATACAGCAAATGAGATCGCAGAGCTTACCAATCAGCCAAGATCTACAGTGTTGTCATTAATTAGCAGAGGAAAGAAAAAATTTGTAAGCGCATATAACTACTTGAAGAATCCAAAATTCGGTATTCGCTCTAAGTGAGTCAAGTATGGATAAAATAGAACAGAACATTAAAAAATATTATTCAAGTAAAACATTGCCCGAAGAAAAGGTTAATCTTCTATTGGATAAGAATCGTAAGAAGAATAAATCTTGGGTGCTGAGTAAAATTGTGATTGCAGCTATGTTAGTGATTGGGTTCGTCTTCACTATGATACAGTTCCAAGCACCTGATATAGAAGAGCTTATAGTTAAAGAAATTGCTATGAATCACAATAAAGAGCTAAGTGTTGAATTTCCAACAGATGACCTTCCAAATTTACAAGCCAAACTCGACAAACTGGATTTTCCTTTGGATAAAGCTGAGGGAGTTATTTCGGATAAATATATACTTATGGGGGGTCGGTATTGCTCAATTCAGGGAAATCTTGCAGCACAACTTAAAATTATTAATGAGGACACTGATAGCATTGAGACACTTTATGTAACTGGTCTCAATTCCGAATTAACAAATGTTAAGCCTACTAATGTTAATACTGAGGGTATTAACATAAAGATATGGAAGCAAGATGGGCTGTTATATGGAATTGCTTCAAATATTGAAAAGTAAATCCTGGGATAATTTATACAATTGTAGATATAATGATACAGATGAAAACAGCTGTTCATTACCAAGTCGGTCTGCCTGAATCCTGCCGTGTTAGGGCTGCTGAACTTTACGAAGAGGCCTTCCGTCAAAAGTTTGCTCCTATTGTTAAATCCAGAGAAAAACTGATTGAGATTTTGGCTGACTCTATTCAAACCGAATTTGCTGTCGTTGCACTAAAAGAAAATCGTCTTGTTGGTCTTGCTGGTTTTCACAACAGAGGAAAGTCTTTCACAGGCGGAGGAAGCGCATCTTTTATTATTAAAAAACTTGGTTTATTCAAGGGACTCTGGGCCATAGCGTTATTAACAATTCTTTACGAAAGAAAAGAGACTCAGGGAGAGTTGTTGATGGATGGAATTGTAGTAGACCCATCTATGCGAGGACAAGGAATAGGAACCAGAATGTTTGAAACCCTTTGTGAGCATGCTACGAATGAGGGATTCGATAGCATTAGATTAGATGTTGTTGATACTAACCCCGGAGCAAAAAAGCTATATGAATCTCAGGGATTTAAGGAAACGAAAACAGACCAGCACCCCTATCTTAAACCTTTCCTTGGCTTCTCATCTACCACCACTATGGTTAAGGATCTGTAATAAACTTAAGCTTTCCTTCAGACTTCAGTTGCAACAGCTAGTTCCCATATGTTATGTATTTTAGAGTTTACTATCTCAAAAATGGAAATGAATTTTTCTGCCTTTGTTGAGCCGTCAGGCAAGTACATTTTCTCGGTGAATTTTACAGTTACATATTCTCCGTTTACGATGAGCATTTCAAATGGTAGAAATCTGACTTTATCATATTTTGAATTTAGTTCTGATAGATACTTGAAGGTTAAATTATAATCCCAGACTTCATTGTTTTTATGAATTTTAAGATTCGGGCTCATTAGTATCGGGAATAATGATAAGTCCTTACATTCTATTAATTTATAAAATGCAGCAAACGTAATATTGATATTCTTTCTGGAAAGCTCTGGATTGGAATTGTCGAGAATTTCTACTTCCGATATATTGCTAGCAACCATATCTGCCATAGTTACATTTCTCCGCTATTTTGTATTTAGGTTAGCAGATATCACAAAAACTCTAAGCTCCAAACAAAACACATATCAATAAAATGGAAACCCATTATACTTTGTAGACAATATAAATGGGAGTAATTAAATGAAAGCAATTTGGAATGGTCAGATAGTAGCCGAAAGTGATGAGACTGTAATAGTAGATGGGAATCATTATTTCCCTCCGGGAAGCATAAAAGAGGAATTTTATAAAGAAAGTACTAAACAGACCAGCTGTCCGTGGAAGGGAGTAGCTAACTACTACAATATAGAAGTTGATGGGAAGGTTAATAATGATGCAGCATGGCACTATCCTGAACCCAAAGAAGCTGCAAAAAAAATCAAAGACCACACTGCATTCTGGAAAGGTGTCAATGTAACTTCTTAATATATAGATTCTGAGTATGCACTAAATCTGTTTCTTATAAAACAAGACCGCATCTTCTAGTCTGTCATTGCCCCAGAATATTTCTTTACCTATTATAAAACTCGGCGCGCCAAAGATAGCTTTATCTACAGCCAATTGGGTCTGCTCTCTTAATTTATATTTGCTCTCTTGGGTTATTGCATGAGTGATTATCTTATCCGCATCCAATCCGAATGAGTTCAATATTGAAGATATTACTACTTCTTCGGATATATCTTTGTCATCATAAAAGTTTGCTATAAATACAGATTTAATAAAGTCGCCTGTCCAACTCTCATTCTCATACGCCAATGCGATCCTTGCAGCAAGCAGTCCATTTCTTGGAAATTGGCTTGGTTTTTTAAACGGTACCTCAAACTTATCAGCTTGTCTCTTCATATCTCGCCACATATATTCGCCCTTGGCTTTGTAAATGTTAAAAGGAGAAGTATCCCAACCTTGGTTATTAAAAATAGGCCCAAGCAAAAACGGTTTCCACTCAACATAGATAGAATGTTTTTTAGCAATGTCTTCAATTCGATAGACCGATAGGTAAGAATATGTGCTTGCAAAATCAAACCAAAATTCAAAACTAGTATTAGCCATAGCTTATATCCAAAAAAATCCCATCTAAGTATTTAAACCTAAATGGGATTTCTGATTTGAATCAAAATTCATGAATTGAACAATATTATCAGCTACTGAGCTGTACTTCTCTCAGAGAGCTGTGTATCCAAAATAAGGAGAGCCGAACCACTGTCGCCTGCTAATGTTAATTTATCTAAAACTTCTTGCGCAGTTTTTTCTTCCTCAACCTGTTCCTGAATGAACCACTGAAGTTCAACAGTCGTGGCATGATCATTCTCACTGATTGCTTGCTCATAGAGCCTGTTAATCATCCCTGTTACTTCCCTTTCGTGATCCAAAACTATTTGGAACATTTCTTTTAATGATTTAAATTTGGTCTGTGGTTTTCCAATTGATTGAAGAACAACCCGTCCGTCGCGGTTTAAAATATAGTCAAATATTCGCATGGCGTGTCCAAGTTCTTCCTGACTCTGTAATCGCATCCAACTTGCAAAGCCTCCCATATTGATTGACTCACAATATGCTGCCATGGATAAATAAGTGTATGAAGAAAAGTATTCGTTCTTTATTTGTTCATTTAGAGCATCCTGAATTTCTTTACTTAGCATATTAACCTCCGATTCTGATGATTACCTTACCGAACTCCATAATTTACCTAAGTTATTATCTCATAAATTGCCACTAATTTCAAGCAATTACTAGGTGGAAATTATTACCATTTAGGTGCTGCTCAACAAATAACCATATAATAGAAGCATGATGAAATAAACCTAACAAAGCTTATTTTAGTATTTGCGATCTAATAATAAAACTCAGTAACAGATTGGCTTTTGATTGATTTCCAATAATAATATTAAGAACTTAAGGTCAATGAAATAATGACAGACCCCTCTAACAAAAGTAAACGCGGTGAAATACTAAGCTGGTGCATGTATGATTGGGCAAATTCTGCATTTGCTACAACAGTCATGGCTGCTGTGCTCCCAATTTACTACAGCCAGGTTGCGGGTGTAACATTGCCTGGAAATACTGCCACAGCATACTGGGGATATACAACTGCGGCAGCACTATTAATTACTGCATTACTCGCACCAATTATGGGAGCTATAGCGGATTACTCAGGCTCAAAGAAAAAACTCTTAATGACTTTTGCCGGGATTGGAATATTTGCCACAGCGCTACTTTATTTTGTTACCACTGGCGATTGGCTCATGGCTTCTATATTTTTCATTGTAGGCAACATTGGATTTGCAACCTCAGAGGTGTTTTACAACTCGCTTCTACCCGACGTTGCCGGGCCCGGGAAAATTGATCAAGTATCTACAAAAGGATACGCACTTGGGTACCTGGGTGGAGGCATTTTGCTCGGCATTAATATTTTGATGATTGAATTTATGTCCGACACAATGCTTGCCACTCGCCTATCTTTTGTCACAGTTTCTATATGGTGGGCAGTATTCACAATTCCCATAATAAAAAATGTCAGAGAGCCGGTAGTAAAAAAAATAAACGAATCTAATATTAACCCTGTAACAGGCGGCTTTAAAAGACTTGCGGTTACTTTTAAAGAGCTTAAAAATTACAGGCAATTACTTCTCTTCTTAATAGCATTCTGGATATACAACGACGGCATTGGAACTATAATAAAAATGGCTACCATTTACGGAGCTGAGATAGGTATAGATCAAACCACACTTATTGGCGCCCTTCTGATGACACAATTTGTCGGGATCCCATTTTCATTTGCATTCGGAAGACTGGCAAAATATATCGGGACTAAAAATGCAATTATGATCGGATTATTTGTATACACTATGATTTCTATTGGCGGCTACTTCATGCAGACTGCTCTTCACTTCTGGATACTCGCATTTTTGGTAGGAACTGTACAAGGAGGAACGCAAGGCTTGAGTCGTTCCCTCTTTGGCTCAATGCTGCCTAAATCAAAAACTTGTGAATTCTATGGTTTTTATGGGATGAGCTCTAAATTTGCAGGCATTATTGGACCGCTAGTTTTTGCTGTGGTAACACAAATTACTGGCACAAGCAGGCTCAGCATTGTATCACTAATTATATTCTTCATTATCGGCGGCTTTTTGCTAAATAAAGTAGATGAAAAAGAGGGTATTAGGATTGCTCAGGAAGATAATTTTTCAACATAAAAAATATCAATAAAAACTCCCGGATATTTAAACCACGTTTTTCTTAAAAAAATCTATGTTTTCGGTTATTTGCATAATAAAGAGCAGCTTCTAGCTGTGGATAACTTCACTATGAGCCCAATTTTCCCGAAAAAAAGTCTAATAAATTTGTTGCCGAAAATCTCGTACAACTCACTGTAATTACACAACAATAAAAAAAAACTTGACAAGGTATTTTGCTATCTGTTACGATGTATCGTACTGGATTGGATGGGACTCTTCACAGACTAATTTTCTACACAAAAGTTATCCACATGCTGTTGATAAATTGTGGATAAGTCGTCTTTTGACAAGGGCATCGGAGGATAATTGACTACAAAACGCACACCCCTAAAACATGATCTTAGATCTCTTTTCTCAGAAAGCGGTAATGATGATAGGGGATTAGAATTTTTTATCACACAATCGGACAAGTCTAATTCTATTTCCGAGGAAAAATTGGACCTAGTGAAACCTTCAAAAAATGTGGACTGGGATCAAGTGCTTAAAGAGATAGAAAAGAAATCTAATCCACAGGTATTTTTCTGGTTTTCTCCACTTAGGGCTATTACCGAATCTGAAAATTCTCTAGTGCTTATGGCTAAAAATGAGTTCGACAGAGACTGGATTGAAAATCACTATCTGGAATTTATTGGCGATACGGTAAAGGAAATTTACGGCGTTGAGGTAGAAGTAAAAATCGTATCTGAAGATAGTGATCCTGATACAAAAGATATTAGTCAGTCTAAAAAGGTTAACAAGAAAAAAGAACGGGAATCAGATTTGTTTACTGGCTTTTTGAGCCCGAACTATACTTTTAACAAGTTTATAGTTGGACCGAGCAACCAATTTGCCCATGCAGCTTCCACTGCTGTAGCAAGAAAGCCCGGAGAGGCCTATAATCCGCTTTTTATTTACGGAGGAGTTGGGCTTGGGAAAACTCACCTTATTAACGCCATAGGTAACGAGGTCCTAAAATCAACGTCTAATATGGCCAGGGTGTGCTGCATATCTGCAGAGCACTTTACTAACCAGGTGATAAACAGTATTAGATCCAATAAGATGGAAGAGTTTAGAAACAGATACAGATTTGGATGTGATGTACTCCTTATTGATGACATACAGTTTATTGCCGGCAAAGAAAGTACTCAAGAGGAATTCTTTCACACCTTTAACACACTATATGAATCCAAGAAACAGATTGTTTTGACAAGTGATAAATCCCCTAAAGACATGTCGTATTTAGAGGAAAGACTCAGATCTAGATTTGAATGGGGCCTCATCACCGATATACAACCTCCTGAGACTGAAACCAGGATTGCGATAATTAAAAATATTGCTGAAAGCCAGGGGATTGTACTACCAAATGAGGTTGGACTATATATTGCAAAGAATACTACATCAAACATTAGAGAACTTGAGGGAGCATTAACAAACATAATTGCTCACGCAAAATTGCTTAATGCCGAAATTTCTATTGATCTTGCTAAAGAAGTATTAAAAAACATAGTAAAACATCAGGACAATAGATTTGTCACTATAGAAAGTATACAAAAAGAGGTTGCAAACTTTTACGGAATGAGGGTACAGGATCTGAAATCCGAAAGAAAGCAAAAAAACATAGCTGTACCCAGACAAGTTACTATGTATTTAGCCCGGAGGTACACAGGGGCTTCATATCCTGAAATAGGTGAGAAGTTCGGGGGTAAAGATCATTCTACAGTTATTCATGCCGTTAAAAAAATTGAAAAACTTTTAGGAAACGATCCTTCACTAACCAATACTGTAGAATCTTTATCAAAGAAAATTGAAACTTTAATGAGTGGATAAGCAGTTGAGAACCCTGTGTCTGCTTTTGTGGATAAAAAGTGAAAATGTGTATATGATTAAGTTCCTGTGGATAAGAGTTAACAAATGACAATAAACATCAACATGTCTATCAACACAAAAAACACGGCATATCACTTTAAAGACGGAGGGGTGAGGGTATTTGTCCACAAATTCACATGCCCTACTACTAGTACTACTATATATTAGAATAATATTTAATATTATAGAAACAGGAGTAGTTATATGAAATTTAAGACCCAGGTACAGGATTTCTCACTAAAGTTAGGTTTGGTTCAAGGGATTTCAGAAAGGCGTGCGACCATGCCTGTTCTCTCTCATGTGCTAATTACTTTGAAAAATAACAAGATAGAAATTTCGGCAACAGATCTTGAGACAACAATGAGTACTTGGTGTGATGCCGAAGTTGAAAAAGAAGGTAGTTTAGCGATTCCAGCAAGAAAACTGTATGAGATTGTTAAAGAATTACCAGATGGCCAGATTGAGATTGAGGAGATTGGAAATCACTGGGTTGAGATCAGAAGCTCTTCTGCAAACTTCAAGATTGCAGGTTTGCCGAGTGAGGATTTTCCAATCATTCCTGAGCTTCATTCAGATAATTTGTTTAGCGTAGAGAGCTTTTTGATAGAGGACATGATATCCAAAACAATATTTGCAGTTTCTCCAGATGAGCTCAGAAGAAATCTTGCCGGCATATTTTTTGAAGAGTCGAGTGAGAAAAATTTAAGACTTGTGGCCACTGATGGGCACCGTTTATCTCTAGTAGAAAAGAAGATTGACGGAGGGGTTAAATTTGATAAGGGATTTGTAGTTCCCAAAAAGGGAGTAGCCGAGCTTAGGAAGGTTTTAAGATTATCTGAAACTGTTAGGATAGGAGTGGGGGATAATTTCTTTATGGCCGAGGGTGAGAATATAGTTCTCATTGCAAGGCTCATAGATGCAGATTTCCCAGACTATAAGCAAGTAACACCAGAGGTAACCAAAGTAACAATCAGTATAGGCAAGGATGAGCTCTTAAGTGCCTTAAAAAGAGTTTCGATACTTTCTTCAGAAAAAACCAGAAGCGTAAAACTTAATATTGAAAAAGACGTAATGACTCTGGCTTCGGTTTCACCTGAATTTGGTGAGGCTAAAGAATCTATTCCACTAGACTATTCGGGAGAACCTGCAGAGCTTGGGTTTAATGCCAGGTATCTTATGGATGTACTAGAAGCCATTACACAGGAAAAAGTTAAAATCGGACTGATCGATGAGCTTAGCCCTGCTGTGATTAAGCCCGATGATGACGAAGTTTATGTGTCTGTAATTATGCCTATGAGGGTATAGCCAAGTCTCTTTTCAATTCCAAAACTCGACCTTGTTTATATTAACAGAATTTGGGGTTAAAAAAGAAAGTTTGTAATAGCATTAACCTGTAGTAACTTTTTAATATATGCTTGATATCTTATTCCCAAAAGTTTGTCCTTCTTGTGGTAAATCACAACTTAAAAACGAGAAGCTTTGTGAGTCATGCTTAAGTGATATAAGATTCATTAATAATTGGGATTTTTGTGGTAAATGCGGAGTTCCGTTTGGTTATTTTCACAATCGGGACAAAGATATTTCGGATTTAGAATCAAACAATATAAACCACCTTTGTAGTAAATGTATCAAAGACGGCTATAGTTTTCAAAAGGCGCGGGCGATTGCAATTTATGAGGGTAACTTAAGAGAGCTAATAATAGGTTTTAAGTACGAAGGGAAGCTAAGTTATGGAGAGCTTCTATTGGACATAATAAAAACTAATTTCCCAAACGATTTAGATGAGTTTGATTATGTAGTGCCGGTCCCTTTATATATAGACAAATTAAGACATAGGGAGTACAACCAATCAGTAATTCTCGCAACTGGGATTGCAAAATATAAAGGGGTTAAGTGTGACCTGTTCGGACTTAAGAGAACAAGGGACACAATCCCGCAGATAGAAATTAGAGATGAGGGTGAGAGAAGAAGGAACGTAAAGGGGGCTTTTTCGGTTGCAACAAATAAGATCTATAATGAGAAGTCAGTTTTATTGGTAGACGATGTGTTTACAACTGGTTCAACCAGTGACGAGTGTTCTAAAATGCTACTAAAATCAGGGGCATACAAGGTTCAGGTACTTACTCTTACAAGGGCTCGGGCAATATAATTTTATTTGACTTTAAAGTACCTTTACTTTAGATTTAAACTAAAAGATTAAGTAGATTACTTAAACTATGTACGGAAAATTTGTTGGCTTAGATATAGGCAGTAAAGATATTAAAATCTCCCTAATTAAAAGAGGATTAAGGGATGTCCAATTGCTACAGACAATTAGGACCGAAATTTCCCCCTCGCTTGAAGGAGACTCTGATTCAATATCTGAAACATTCAAAGCTTATTCTCTTCCCAAGGGTGATATAGCAGCCTCTATTGTTCAAAACCCAACTTCCGTAAGAGTTGTAAATTTCCCATTCTCAGATCCTAAGAAAATAGATCAGGTATATGAATATGAGCTTGAAAACCTTTCAACCTTTGATCCTAGGGAAAAAATACACGGTTATCACCTCGTCAAAAATAAAGCGGGAAGCGAGGCGCTGGTATGCGTTTTTGAAAAAAACCACGTGTCTGAATTAATCGAATCTTTCAATGAGCATGGAATTGATCCTAAGATAATCACTTACACGCCACTGGCCTTTAGCGCTCTTGATGAATTTCTTTCTACTGAGAGGCCGTTGCTGCTTATAGATCTTGGTGATAGTGAAATTAGCTACATTTTATTTGATGAAAATGGAATCAGAAGAGTCAGGTCTTCAACTAAGTCAGTTGAGATGTTTTTAAATAAGCTCAATCAGATAACCGCGCTCGATTATAATCAAGACTATAGCCAGATTGAGATTGGAAACGGAGACGGGTCTAACTTAGAAGAGTGTTTTGCACCTATAATTGGTGAAATTAAAAAGACTATTCAGTTTTTCGAGCTTGAAGTTAAAGAAGAAATCAAGACTATTGAAGTTTCAGGCTCATTATCACTTATTAGTGGTATGACTGATTTTCTTAAAGATACACTCAATAAAAATGTGAAAAAAATATATATTCCAGATCTTGGCGCTGATAAATCCCCATTATATGCCAAGTCTTATGCATTAGCTCTATATGGAAGTTCATTTAAAAATGGGTATTTAAATTTCAGAAAAGATGAATTTGAATACTCAGGTGTTGACAATGAATTCAGAAAGGTATTGATGGCACCTGGCATATTGTTAGGAATATTAATACTCTTCCTTATATATACTTCAGCTTCTTCATACTATGAGCTTCAGAGCAAAGTGGACAATATGGAAGCTCAAATTACACAGGTGGTTAAAGACACCTTCCCTGAGGTAAAGGTGATTCCCAAACCTGTGCTTTACATGAAAAGCGAGGTTGGAAAGGTAAGAGAAAAACTAGATTTGATAGAAGGAGTTCAGGGTGGTCAAACACCGCTTGATGCTTTGAAAGACATTTCAAGCAGTTTGCCAGAAAGCCTTCAGTTGACGGTTAATGAAATTAAGTTTGAAAGCGCAGATAGAGTAAAGATACAGGGCGTATGCGGATCTTATCAGGAAGTTGCTGAAATAGAAGAAGCTCTTAATAAGTCCGGTATGTTTGAGACCGTTACCAGAAATCAAACCGGCAATGCTCAGGACGGTAAAACAAAATTTGAGATATCGGTAGTACTGAAATCAAAGGTTTAATATGGATAAAGATTCTATAAAACAGAAAATTCAAGAACTTATCGAAAAATCGCGGGATAAATTTGATACTCTAATTGCAACCGAGCGCGATAGAAGAACCCTTCTTCTGGGCGGTACAGCTGTAATAGTTATAGTGATCTATCTTGTTTTTAACTCATATTCTTCCGGAACTGACAATTTACAGAAAAGATCAGTTCAGCTTCAAAAAGAGCTTCAAGAAGTAAAAGCTCTAAAAGCTGAGTATGAAGGTTCTGAAAAGAAGATTGTTGAGTTGTCTAGTAAAATAAAGAAAGAAAACGAAGCTCTTATTTCTGTAGTAGAGAAGATACTATTAAATAAGGAACTCGATAGAAAGAATTTTGTGATTAGAGATGTAAATTCCAGATCAAATTCTAGGTCAGATTCTGCTGATGACTTTTATGAGGAAAAAAGTGTAGATATAGAATTAAACAAAATATCGCTTGATACACTGGTCGATATTTTATACAAACTACAAAATAAACCCTCACTTAAAGTCTCAAATTTAAATATAAGCACGAAATCAAACAAATCCGGTTCTTCTATGAAAGTAAAACTGCGCGTGTCCACATACGAGTTCAAACAGGTTAGCTAATATGAAAGAGAAATTAAGAAATTTTAAACATATAGTACCGCTATCATATATCTCATTTTTTGTTATAGCTTTTTTTGTATTTTTAATTATTACTTTTCCAGGAGATATAGTTAAGCAGCGGATCATCTCTGAAATACAAAACAGCACACCTTATAAAGTGGATATTAAAAGTGCAGACGTCTCCCCCTTGCTAAATATCAATCTAAAAAACGTCACTATACATAAATCGCAAAATCAATTTTTAGAATTAGATTCTATTACTATTAAACCCTCTATCTTCTCAGTCTTTTCTGATTCACCTAAAATTCCTTTTACCGCGAAATTACACGGGGGAGAAATTCAAGGTGCCGTTAGAGTCAGCAAAGCAAATAATAAAATAGAAGAGGTCATAGCTGATGTGAAAAATTTGAAAGTCGATGCGATTCCAGATCTCCTTTCAGAAGAGGGGAAGTCAGAAATACTTATTCACGGCAGACTAAATGGCACCCTGTCAGTTCAGCTTCTTCCAAAACCTAATGGCGAATTCAACTTTGTGGTTGAAGGGTTAGAGCTTGATAACCTGAAAGTAAAAGGCATGAAGCTTCCTTCTTTAACTAATCTCACATCAAATTTTAACGGTAAAATTGTTGACGAGCTTACAAACATTGACGAATTAAGTGTTAAGGGTGACGGAATTGATTTACAGATTACAGGCAGTACTCCACTTTTCTGGGAAATGTCTGAAGGCGGTATTTTAGATTTAGGATATCGGGTTGAAATAACCGATAATGACCTTGCCAAGTACAAGACATTTTTAACACCGTACTTAGCTCAACATAGAGACGGTAGCCTGGGTGGTAAAATATTGGGTACTGTGATGAACCCGAGATTTGAAAAAGGATCAGTTAAGAGATTCTAATTTGCTCCCACAATGAGGTTTATTAGTTTTGAATGAACAAGAATTAGAAGCAAAGCTTATACGTGAAGGTTTTTCTGGCATATTTGTACACCGAGATTCTCCTAGTGCTTTCTATCCTGACCACACACATTCCGGCATAACAGCGCATATTGTTTTAGATGGTGAAATTACTGTAACATCTGAAGGGCAAACTGTTACTTATAAGACAGGTGAGCGCTTTGATGTACCTTCTGGTGAAATACATTCGGCAAGCATCGGACCAAACGGCTGCCGCTATATGATAGGTGAAAAGTAGTATGACTATTCTATCTTTGTCTTTCTTTTAGTACATTCTGTACTTTGGTTCCTAAAAAATAAAATTTTTTATGATTAGTTTGTGATATTCTTTTTATGGGTGATATCATGAAACATAAATTCTTTGGGTTAATATTTTTAGTTACTTTACTTGTTTTATCTACTTCAAGTTTAAACTCAGAAGCAAGCAAAGAAAAAGATGCAATTCAGGAGATGGAGATAAAGGGGATAGCTTTTGATCAGAATTTGCAGACCCCTGTTGTGCTCTTAACAGATAAGGAAGAAAGTGTGATCCTCCCTATTTGGATAGGGCTTTGTGAGGCGCGTTCAATTGAACTAGGGCTTTCTGAGAAAGTGGCCCCACGTCCTCTTACATATGATTTGATTGCGGCAATTGTTAGGACAATGAACGCTAAAGTCGAGAGGATACTAATAGTAGATCTGAGTGATCAGGTTTTCTACGCTCAAGTTGAGGTTTCTGTTGATGGAAAAGTCTCAAAAATTGATGCCCGCCCAAGTGACGCGATCGCATTGGCCTCCAGAATGAACTCTCCAATTTATGTAAAACAAACCGTTTTGGATAAAGCCGCTCTATTGGATAAAGATAAGGGAAAACGAGGGCTCTGACTTCTTTCTTATTTTTAATACTAAAAGTGCCTAACTTAACCAGTATTCTTAAGGCCTGCTGAAATGCCGTTTATGGTGAGCTTAATAATATCAGTAAGAGCTTCTTTCTCTTCCTTTGAGATATCTCCCTTTGAAAGACGTCTTAGTAGCGCAACCTGTATATAGCTAAGCGAATCTATGTATGGGTTTCTAAGCTCAATGGATTTTTTTAGAAAAGGGTTGTTATCTAAAATTAGTTCCTGGTTTGTGATCTTTAATACCAGCTCCTGAGTCAGTTTGAATTCATCTCTGACTTTCTGGAATACTCTTTTCCCAAGCTCTCGGGGATTTACTAGTAATGAGTATTCAAGCGCAATCCACATATCAGCACGGCTGAGCGTCATCTGAATATTATCTATATGGGATTTAAAGAACCTCCAATTCTCATACATCTCCTGCAGCAGTTTTAGATTCTTTTCCGGGTTTTTATTAACGAACTTGTTCAGCGCAGAGCCCACAGAGTAAAAACCGGTGATAAGGTGTCGGTTCTGTGTCCAGCTGAAAACCCATGGGATAGCACGCAAATCCTCTATTCGATTAGTCTGCTTTCTCTTTGCCGGCCGGGAGCCTATCTGCATCTGCTGGAGAACTGATATAGGAGTTGCTTGCTGGAAGTAGGGATAAAAATCCCCATCCTCATAAACAAGAGTCCTCCAAGAGTCCCTTGCATGAGAAGAGAGCTCTTCCATTGCTTCCTCCCACTTTGGATTGATCGATTCCTTACTTAAACTTGTTAAAATTACTGAGGATAGAACAAGCTCCAGGTTATCCTCTGCTATTTCAGGAAGAGAGTAATTGCTGTAAACCACCTCACCCTGCTCTGTGATTTTAATCATGCCGTCGACTGTCCCCGAAGGTCTGGCAAGAATAGCTTGGTTTGTTGGACCTCCCCCTCTGCTTACAGTGCCTCCACGGCCGTGGAAAAATTTATTTCTAAGCCCATATTTATCGGCTAACTTTTTAAGTGACCTCTGGGCTTTGTGTATCTCCCAGCTTGAGCAAAGGTGCCCGCCGTCTTTACCGCTATCGGAGTAACCAATCATAATTTCAGATATATTGCCTCTGGCAGTTAGATGATTTCTATAAACTGAGTTCTCATATAGCGCCTTCATTATCTCAGGTGCATTTCTAAAATCATCAATTGTTTCAAATAGAGGGACAATATTTAACCTGCTTGTTATATTACCGCCCTCATTAATATAAAGGTTTACTTCCTTAGCAAGAAGAAGTACCTCAAGAACGTTACTAGCGCTTGAGGTCATGCTTATTATATATGTGTCAATACATTCATCATTGATCTCATCAAGCCCCTGTTTCACAGCAGCAAATGTTTTAAGAACTTCTGTAGTTTCTGCTGAGAGTTCAAGCCATCCTGGTATGAGCGGACGTGGATTATTTATCTCACTTGCAAGCCATGAGAACCGATCTTTTTCTGAAAGCTCATTATAGTTAGCTAAGTTGAGACGCTTCGTAATCTCTTGGATTGCTCTTACATGGACCTCACTGTTCTGCCTTATATCAAGCTTGGCCATATGAAAACCAAAAACACTAACTTGTCGTATAAGCTTCTTTAGAGTTGAGTCGGCAAGCATCTCACCTCGATTTTCACGAAGGCTTCTGTCTATAATTTCAAGATCGTCTATAAGCTGGTCTTTATTGGCATAGGAAATATTGTAGATCTCTCCCTTGATCCTCTTTTGAGTCCCAATAATCTTACTTTTTATATAGCTCAATTTTATTCTATAGCTCTCATCGCTATTTCTTATTCCGCTATCATGTTTGAGAAGTTTTTTATCTCTATCAATAGAATCTATAAGCTCGCTGCTTACATGGACCTGTTTTTTAGATGCGCTAAGCTGGTTAATTAGACGCTCAACCTGCTCTAGGTATTTCTCGAGCACTAGTTCCATTTGCATCCTCAAGACTTCAAGAGTGATACTATGAGTTACAAAAGGGTTTCCGTCCCTGTCGCCCCCAACCCAGGAGCCGAACCTGAAAAACGCGGGGAGCTTTATTTCAGTAAGACCATAGTGTTCTTTGATTTTGTCCTCAAATTCAAGATATACAGTTGTAAGAGCTTCAAAAATAGTTTCTCTAAAGTAATACTGAGCGCTCCTTGCCTCATCTATCGGAGTTATCTTAAAAGAAGGCACCTCTTCAGTCTGCCAAAGTGATATGACCTCAGCTTTTATCTCTAGGTGTATCGCTTTTTTTTCTTCTACGCTAAGTATCGGATTCTGAAACTCTTCAAGGAGGTAGGAGATACGTCTAAATTTTTCAAGCACAATGTGCCGGTTCACTTCTGTGGGATGAGCAGTGAGCACAAGCTCAATTGACATCTTGTCCACAAGCGCTCTGAAATCGGTATAAGAAATATTCCTTTCCCCAAGAGTATCAAAAAGGCTCTCAACCGAGCCCTCGACTGAGTCCTTGATATCTGAGATGTACTTATACTCCCTGCGTCTCCTGATACGATGATTCTGCTCTGCGATGTTTACGAGTTTAAAATAGGTTGTAAAAGCTCGGGCGACCTTGTAAATGTCTTTATAAGAAAGACTTTTTATTGTGGATACTAAATCCTCTTTCTGGCTCTTTACATAACTCTGTCTCATATCTTTCGTAAGAGCCCTGATTTTTTCCTCAATATCAAAGATATTCTTCCCTTCCTGATGAATAATTACTTTGCCAAGTATATTCCCCAGAAAGCGTACATCTATCCTCAGGGGCTTTTCTTTATCTATCGGATCAGTGTTCAATTGGGGTGCTTTATTCCTGCCGGACAATTTTAAAATCCTCCTTAGAAAGTATTTCTAATACAAAGCAGGGCTAAAGTTGAAGTATTATTCTTTTGCTATTTGAGTATAACAGAAAATTGAGTTAATGCTCACGGAATTTATATCTTATTAAGAAAATTTCTATCTGTATAGATGAGATCATTTGACTTATAAATGCCCTGTTGCTATCATTCTTTCAAAGCTTTATTATAGGTAAAAAATGGGTTCCACAACTAACTTTGACAAACTAAGACAAAAGATAGATTCTCTCGATCAAGAGATACTTAAGCTTTTAAACGAGCGCGGTGGTATAGCGCTTGAGATTAGAAAGCTCAAAATGGAAAATTCTGTCGGTGTTTATGATCCTGTGAGAGAGAAGCTCATCGAAAATAAACTAAGAGATCTTAATACGGGTCCATTCTCAGACGATTCTGTTCTAAATATTTTCAGAGAAATCATTTCAGCTAGTCGCTCACTACAGGAGACTACTAGGGTTGCATATCTAGGGCCTGAGGGGAGCTTTTCTCATCAAGCCGCATATAACGAGTTCGGGGGGTCTTCTGAGCTTATACCACTGGGTAGTTTTGAGGAGATATTTGAGGAAGTTGAAAACGGTAGAGCCACTTTTGGGGTTGTGCCGGTTGAAAACTCCATCGAAGGATCTGTGAGCATAGTTCTTGATCTATTATCCAAAACCCATCTTGGCATAACTGCCGAATTGTTTGAGAGGATAAACCACTTTCTATTATCTAAAACTGGAAATATCCAAGATATCAGTATTGTAGCCTCTCATCCGCAGGCGATAGCTCAATGTAAAAAATGGCTGAATAAAAATTTGGGTGATAAAGAAGTGTTAGAAACTGCAAGCACTGCGGAAGCTGCAAGGTTAGCTTCTAAGAAAAAAAATGTCTCTGCTATAGCAAGTGAGCACGCAGCATCTATATATAAACTAAACACTGTTCAAAACAATATAGAAGAAAGCAGCCTTAATACGACTAGGTTTTTTGTAATCGGCAACAAAACCAATAAACCAACTGGGGATGACCGCACCTCTATTGTGTTCACTTTAAAGGATAAACCGGGGGCTCTTCAAAATTCCTTTTTTCAACCTTTTGCAGATGCCAAAGTGAATCTTTCGAAAATTGAATCTAGGCCATCAAAGGAAAGACCATGGGAATATCTGTTTTTCGTAGATTTCAAAGGACATTCTCAAGACAAAACTATAAAGTCTTTACTTAAAAAGCTGGATAAAAGCTGTATTTATCTGAAAGTTCTGGGTTCTTATCCTACTGGAAATTGATATTATCAAGTTTGAAAAATTACTAGACTTGTTTAGGTAGGATTATAGAGAACCTGCTTCCCTTGCCTTCTTCACTTTTGACATCTATTTTGCCGCCGTGAACAATTACTATATGTTTTACTATGCTTAATCCAAGACCCGTACCACCCATTTTTCTGGATCTCGTTTTATCAACCCGATAGAAGCGCTCGAAAATTCTAGGCAAGCTCTCTTTGGGGATACCAATTCCAGTATCATAAATTTCTATTTCTAGATCTTTACCTTGATCAATGATTTCAATACCAATCTCCCCATCGTCTGGAGTGTATTTGACTGCATTATCAATCAAATTAATAAACATTTGCTCAAGTAAAAATCTACTAGCAGTAATAATATTATCTTTGGGAGATTGTTTAAAAGAAACTTTCAACCCCTTATCCATAGCTTTTGATTTTAAAGCTTCAAGGGACGATCTAATTACTTCGTCAACATTCACGTCTTCAAAGTCACCACTGTCCTCAGATATTACATCCCTGCCCTCAACCTCAGATAATACCAAGAGGTCCGATACTATATTAATAAGCCTATCGGCGTGACGTTTGATAATTTTTAAAAAATGCTTTTGCTCCTGAGGATCTTCGAATGCGTCTTCTTCAAGAGTTTCCGTATATCCCTTAATTGCTGTGAGCGGGGTTCTAAGTTCGTGTGATACATTAGCGATAAAATCTGCTTTAATATTTTCTAGTTTCTTAAATTCTGTGATGTTGAACATTACTACAATTATTTCCTTTTCCGGGGAATTAAGCGGGATAACATTTGCCAGATAATATCTTTCCTCTGGGTATAAAGAAAAAACTTCCTTATTATCAGGCTTCCAGCTTTTAAGCACACCATCTATTAATTTTACAACTTCCTTATTTCTCAATACTTCCCAGTAGGGTTTTTGGGAAGAGTCATCCATAAGATTAAACATCTGTTTTAATGCATCATTAATAATAATTATGTTCCCTTTCTCTGAGACAACCATAACACCTTCATTCATAGCGCTTAGCACTGCTTCAAGCTGGTTCTTTTCGTGAGATAGTTGCTCGAATACTTCATTTAGTTTTTGAGCCATATGATTTAACGCCATAGTGATTTTGGGTATCTCACCTTTGCTTTCAGATATAGGTATATCGACGTTTAGGTTACCTTTGGCAAGCTCTTCAGAAATATTAATTATTCCAGCGAGTGATCTAGTAGTTGTTTTTGATACTGCCAGAGACAGAAGTAATGCCAATATTGTTAAGGCAATACCCATATAGATGACTTTTGATTCTAGTGGTAATAGTGTTTGCTGAACAATGCTCAAAGGCAGCGAGGTTCTGACAATAGTTCGGTGTGTGCCGTTGATTTGTTGATGCGGAACTGCAACGTAGAACATCTCTTTTTGAAGAGTTGAGCTATAACGATAACTTTCCCCAACTTCATTTTTGAAAGCTTGTTTAATTTCAGGTCTTTCGGAATGGTTTTCCATTTCCCGTGGGTTTTTATCGGTATCACCTAAAACCAAACCGTCTTCATCCACAACTGTGATCCTAACCCCGGTTTTTTCTCCAAGTCGCGATACTATTGATTGGACATCATCTATTTTTGGATTTTCTAAAGATGGAATAAGAACTTCAGTAATTAAATTTGCTGCGGTAAGAAGCCTTTCTTTGGTAAGGGATTTATCGTACTTATTTAACTCGCCAATTATAAGAAACGTGAAAATAAATAGAACCAGGACAATAATCAGAAAGCTAGATATAAATTGTTTCCAAAATATGCTCAAATGATCCCTACTCTTCTAATTTATATCCTATACTTCTAACTGTTTTGATCATGCTTCCAGCAACGCCCAGCTTTTCTCTTAGATTTTTAATATGTACATCTATTGTTCTATCATATACCAATTTGTCATCTCCCCAAAGCCGTTTCTTTTTTAAGAGCTGGTCTCTGGTAAACACTCTTCCCTTTCCCTCGGCCAGAACTTCAAGGATTTTAAATTCGGTAGTTGTAAGATTTAACTTATTGTTATCGACGCTTACTTCATACTTTTCAGTGTTAACAATAACAGGACCAATCTTAATAACATTTCCTAAATCTTCTGAAACACCTGTTCTTCTGAGAACAGTTTTTACTCGAGCTACCAACTCTCTTGGACTAAAGGGTTTTACAATATAATCATCAGCCCCGAGCTCTAGCCCAACTACTACATCAGCCTCACTGGCTTTCGCAGTTAACATGATAATGGGTATTGAGCTAGTAGCGTTTTTATTTTTTAATATTCTACAAATCTCAAGACCATCTATCCCTGGCAGCATAATATCCAAAACCGCAAGATCCGGCATTACTGATTCTATGTAGGACAAAAAATCTCTCCCATTATGGAATTCTTTTACTTTGAAACCCTCACGTTTTAGATGATGGCTCACAAGCTCTACTATGTCTTCTTCGTCATCTACAATGGTTATTAATTTTTCTGACATTGGTCGTGATCCTGAACATCTATTTTTATTAACATACATCATAGACTAATCAAAACCTTTTTTCTTGCAAGAAGCCCACTCAATACTTAACTGAATCTTAACATTCTTTTCACATCAAATTTATTTTACTTCTATATATTCTAGTTCAAATCTATTTTAAGGAGGAGTTCGAGAGATGAAATCAGTACTTAAATTGCTTTTGATAGCTGTGCTCGTAGTGCCTTTTTTCGGCATTGACTCACAAGCGCAATCAACAAAAGCCCAAATACAAGATCTGAAACAGCAGATCGATGCGATTCAGCATCAGAATCAGCAGCAGATCCAGCAGCTTACAGCAGCAAATTGAGCTTATGGAGAACGCAAGGCAAGCTGATAATGAAGCTATCACTCAGATGAAAGAGGAAGAAAAAGACGCTTGGTACAACAAGTTTAAAGCTCAGTAAAAAGAGGGCCTTTTTTTTCCACCAACCGCCGCCACTTTAAAAAGAAAATCCCGCCAAGAGCCCACCCCCAGGCATCTGCAACAGAGCAGAAGGGAAAAAATACCCCCACAATTTCAGTTGAACCAGGCCCAAAATAAAAGGGAGGGAAACCCATTAAAACATTGTTTTTACACCACATTCATTTAGAACCCACAAAAAAAAAAGATTTTAGAAATTTCTATTTTTCCGGTGCTCACAACAAAACAAATATTCCCCCAAGCGGTCAGAACAAGGTTCCTTTTAGTAGAGACGCATTAAATTCATCTGGAGCACTTCAGTTTGTAACAAGATCAATTGTGGATGGTGAATTCGCTTACGGAAGAGACCGAGGGATCTCTCTCTATGGCGCATTAGGTAAAAACAACAATTTTTCCTATGGCGCAGGTGTATATAACGGTGACGGAAGAAACGGTAATAGTACCGATTCAAATCTGCTCTATGCTGGTAGAGTCCAATTTGGAGTGGGAGGAGAGCAAACCACGTTCGGAGGGCTGTTCAGAGGTGCTAATTCTTCATTCCCCACTGCAAGTCCTTATAAGCTGATACCGAACTTTGCTAAATCACCTACATTTGTTATCGGTGCTGCCATGGCAGGTATACCAGGTTTAAATATTAATAGGAAAACCCCAGACGGAAGTATAGATGATAGAATGGAAGAACTTGGAATAACTGTGGCCGATGTAGTTTCCGTAACAGGAGATGTTAATTTTAAAACTCCTTTGTTTAATGTCCAGGGTTCATATCTGGGTAGATGGATCGATCCCGATCAGGGTGGTGCTGGATCAGCATTTGATCAGGGCTTTAATATACAGAGCGGTATTTTCTTGTTGCCTAAAACTGTGGAGGTTGCCGGAAGGTTTGCATATATCGACTACGATACAAGTGCGGGAGTTGTACCGCCTGGAATCAGTGTACAAGATTCAAGCTGGGCAATCACACCTGGAATTAACTATTACATATCACATGATCACAGATGGAAAATTCAGTTTCAATACTCATATCTTTCCCAATCCTTTACAGAGGGTGAGTCAGATATTAATTCAAATGTCTTAAGAGCTCAGCTCCAAGCTTACTTTTAATATTAGCTATTTAGATTTAACTAAGAAGGAGAGCAGAGCTTAATTTAAATTTATCTCCTTTCTCTACATCACCCCCTTTATATATGACTATAAACCCCTGGAGGCTATACATTGAATAGCCCTGGGGGTTTATATTTGTGATCCTTATATTATTTCCAATAATTATCAGAATGACCTGCCAATATATCAGGAAGTTATAACAATAAGAATTTTGATTAAAATTGCCAATTGTATAAAATCATACCAACATTGGTAATCTAGATATGAAAATACTGCTTATAATTCTGATCCTGACTGCAATTTGTCTACCAATTTCAGTAGCCAATTCTCAAACTCTTTTTGCCGAGACTGATGATACTGAAAATGTAGCAGAAGTTGAGAATACAACCCATCCAGTCATTGACAAAGCTGTGTCCACACCGAGAGCCATTTTTAACTTTTTCAAATCCCATTACGATGGAGGGCTTGTATTCGAGACTAAGAACGGAAATTTTAGACTCAGGTACACAACTCTTATCCAGTATCAATTTTCTGCTACAAACAATGATAATAGCAGCAGTACGGATACCGAGTTATTTTTTAGAAGAATCAGACTGAATTTCCAAGGCCATGCTTTTAGACCATGGTTGCATTATAGATTACAGTTCAGTAGAGACAATGTTAAACTTGGCCAAGTTACTGATGGTAGTGGTGTAGATTTTAATGATTTCTATTTTGATGCTGTCCGTTTTATTAAGATTTTCCCAAGAGTCGGAAAGTTTAATGTCCCCTTTAACAGAGAACAGTTAAATCCAGGTTCTGCCCTACTACTAGTCGAGCGATCAATTGTAAACTCAGAGTTTTCTTATGGCAGAAAAATTGGTGCTGCTCTTTATGGTCTTCTAGGTGATCATGTTGCATATGGAGGTTCTGTGTTTATATCACCAACAATCGAAGATGCAACAGATGCATCTACTATTAATTCTGAAGTGTTTGCCGGAAGGATCCAGCTTAACTTTGGAGGAAAGCTAGAATACGCTAATGGACATTTCCCTACGGGTGGAGATTACGCCCTTGTACCGAATTTCGCAAACGTACCGACATTTGTTTCCGGCGTAGCTCTACTTTACTTCCCTTCTTTGAATGTTCAGGAGAATGATGGTGATTCAGGAGCATTAGTCGAAAGATTTATGGAATTAGGGATAGAGAAAGGCGATGTAACCTCGGTAACAGCGGACGTTTCATACAAACAGCCGAGTTTTAACATAGAAGCTGCTTACATTGGCAGGTGGATAGATCCCGAAATTGGGGGTGGTGCAACTGTTTACGATCAAGGTTTTCGTGTTCAAACCGGTCTATTCCTATTGCCCGATTTGATAGAGATCGCGGGAAGATGGGCTTTTATATCATATGATACCTCACCAGGAGTATCAGTGATGCAGGATTCTCTAATGGATAACAGTTCAGAATTAACCAGCGGAATTAATTACTATATCTCAAAAAGCAATAGCTGGAAGTTACAACTAAGTTATTCATTTATAAGCGATACCTTTACCCAAGGCGCGCCAAATGAGGATCAAAAAACGTTAAGACTGCAAATGCAGGTTCAGTTCTAACCTAAGTGAATTATGGCGAAATCACTAGTAGATGGACATAGCAATTATATGGCATGTAAATCTTCTGGCTTATTTGGACTCTTTTAATTAACAATAACCCCCTACATAAAGTATTGATGAAAGTATATTAGTGAGTTTTTTAGGAAGAGCGCTTCTTTCCAAATCATTAACAGTTCTTTCTATATCGTAAGAAACTCTCCTTATATAAGCGCTTCCGTTCTCAATAACTGCATATGACGCTCTAGGGTTTAAATCCCTTGGTTGTCCTACAGAGCCCGGATTAAGAATAGTCGTGTTACCTACTAATTTAATAAAAGGTTTGTGGGAATGACCTACTAGAATAAAGTTTAATTCTGATTCTTCTTCTCTTTCCTCATTACTTAAGCTTTTTTCAGCTTGGCATTTACATATTTGCCCGGGTACTAGATCTGACCCATGTACTAAATCAAAACTCATACTATCTATAGAGAAATCATTATTAGTAGGCAGTCTTCTAAGGAACCCAACTTCTTCACTCGAGAGAAACTCTTCGCCCCATTCCCGAGTAATATCGGAGATAGTGTTAAGTTCACCAGGGCATTTACTATTAATCCCATAGGCCATAGCATGATCATGGTCCCCCCTAACTCCCCAGAAATGGGCTTTTGCGGATTTCATGAGAAATTTTATACAATTACGTGGACTTGGACCAAAATCTACCACATCTCCTAGAAAAACTAGGGCATCATAGCTTTCTTTATCTAAAATCGCTTCAAGAGCGTACCAATTTGCATGAATATCTGAAAGTATTAGTATTTTCATATTATTTATACTATAATGTCTAAATATGAACAAAGTATTAACTGAGCATGAAGGTTTTGTTTAAATTTTGTTTATATATGGAGTATGCAATTTCACGGTTAAACGAACTTAGAAAAGCGGGGTCAATAATTTTTATTCAAAAATTAAAAAATAGCATTGGAATTTTAATGAAAACGTGATAGAATTTGTAGAAGAGGAAGAAAAAAGTGAATAGTTAAGTTAAGTAAAGTATCTAGTCAGGGGGTGTCCCAAAGCGTCAAAAAACCTCTTGACAAAGTTGTTTAATTTATATAAAGTAAGCTCAGAACTTTAAAAACCAAATAAAAGGAGGTAAGGAGAGATGAGTAAAGCCAAATGGCTTCTTATGTTTTTATTGGCTCTTTCAATGGCCGCGCCTACATTTGCAGTAGAGCTCACCCTAGGCGGATTTCCAAGCTATATGCGTACAAGAGCGCGTTTTATTTCAAACGCAACCTTTATTTCTGCGTTGAGCAATAACAACGCTAAGCAGCTTGGATTTAATGACAATAATGACAATATCTTTTTTGCAGATACCACTCTGCGTTTAACCCCACAGTTGGTGCTCAGTGATGCAGTAACAATCAGAGCGCAGATCAACGTGTTTGATAACAACATTTGGGGTGGAGCTACATCAGCTACTTTTGGTGGAGCAAATGCTAGTCAGACCTTGATTAACTCTAGTGTATCGTTCAGCGATAGATTTAGAGGTGCATTGCTAACCAACCCAGGAGCTATTGATGATCCTGGTTTCTTTGATGTAAGAATGCTTCATGCAGACATAGTACTTCCTCACAACCTCGGATTTTTGAGAGTTGGTCGTCAGCCTTTTGACTGGGGTATTGGTATCTTAGCGAATGGTGGTTGGGATCCATATTCCGACCTTGGTTTCGTTTTAGATAGGTTCCTATATCTAAAATCATTCGCAGCTGGAGCCGGATCTTTAACATTCGTATTTGTTACGGATAGATTCACACAAGGTAACAGCATTGTATCAGGTACTGGAGACGGATGGGACGGTGGAGCTTTTGCTCTTATCTTCAACAATCCGAATATTATGGGCACCAACTTCACACTTGGTGGTTATGTATTCCCATACATTCATCAGACCAACATTAACAGCGCTCCTATTAGTGGAGCAACAGGCGTTTCCGGACCTCCTGGAGGAGGAGCCGCAGCTTCTGGTGTTGATGTAGAAAGACTAACACTATTCTCTGGTTTGCTTGATGTTAAAACAGACCTTTGGAGACTAGTTGGTGAATTCCAAGCTTGGCAAGGTAACTTCAATATCCAGGGAACTGGTGTTGGAGATGGTGCAGACTTAGATGTTGATTTAAGTTGGATCTGGGCAGCTCGCGCTGAGGTTTATCCTGGATGGCCACTTAAAATCGTAGCAGCTGAGTTTGGTTGGGCACAGGGAGATGATTCTTCAGATGATGCACTTACAGGTAATGCAAGTACATTATACTTCAGCCCTGCTTATAACATCGATAACCTTCTGTTTAAAAATATGATTCCTAATATTTATCAGCAGGAAGGTAGTGTTATAAACGCTTACTACGCTAGACTTTGGGCAACAGTGAAAGTGATTGATTCAATTTCATTTACCCCACAAGTACTTGTTGCATTTAACCAAGAAACAAGCAACGTTGCTGTAAACAACGGTGGCGCTGTTATCAATAACCTTGACACATACATGGGTACTGAGGTTGAAGGAACAATTACCTGGCATATACATCCAGGGGTTAACTTTGATCTTATCGGCGGTGTTGTATTTGCTGGAGACAGCTTAGAGACAATGCTAGAAGCACAGGCTTTAAGCGTGCTAGCTCAGAATGATGTCAACCCTGATAGAGTTAACTATGATGAAACACCTTGGACTGTTCAAGGTAGATTGATTATCTTCATAGACCAATTCTTCAAATAGAAACGAAACGAGTAGAAAGGGTTTTCGAACCTTTTCTTCTTGATTAAAAGTTTTACAAACCCTTCCCTTACGTCAGTAAGGGAAGGGTTTTTTTATATGCTTATAAGTTCATTGTTTGATTTAGTCTTTTGAGATTTCTAAAGACCGTCTAATTATATGTTTCATAGTATCAGTTGACTGATTACCATATACTGGGAATTCCCCAAATAGGAATGTTGGTACTCCTAAGATGAGATTTTCTTCTGCTTCTTTGTTGTTTGTTCTTATTTGATTAAACATAGTGCGTTGGTTTAAGCACTCTTGTAGTTCTGATTGATTAATTCCAGCCTTTTCCCCAATTTCTAAAACAATATTAATATCACCTATATTAAGGCCTTCTAAGAAATAGGCTTCATATATTGCTAGATGAAATTTTAAGAATATGTCCTTTGTTTTGGCCAACTCAGATGCTTCAAGAGCTAATCGGGAGTTTGTAGCGAATCCGGGAAGCTTTATCTCAATATTGTCTTCCTCGGCCATAGAGTAAACTGTTTCAGCGAATGATTTTGATTTTAGTGTTTTTCCTCGCTTTTTACCTTCCGGAGAGAATTCAGGATGTATCTCAATACCCTTCCATTTTATAGTTAAGTCGAATTCCTTTGATAATTCTAGTATCCGCTTGGTTCCTAGATAGCAGAAAGGACATATATAGTCATAGTAGACGGTAATGTTCATCTCAAACATATAATATAGCTGAAAACTATAAACTTAAGCAGAGTTTCAAAAGTAGTCTACTTTAAAAGGTAATTTGGAGAACTTAGTTTTATTTACAGTTGCTAGGTGTGATCAATGTTTGAAATGCCTGAATCCAGTGAATACCATAGCAATTCCATGTTCATCGCAAGCATCAATAATATCTTGGTCTCTTATTGAGCCCCCAGGTTGAACTATCGCAGTAATCCCGGCTTTGGCAGCTTCATCTATACCATCACGGAAAGGGAAGAAAGCATCTGAAGCTAGTGTTGCACCCTGTGTTGGAATCTCAGCTTTAATAGTTGCTATTTTCACTGAGTCAACTCTACTCATTTGCCCAGCCCCAATACCGACTGTTTGGCCTTCACGGGCAAATACTATCGCGTTTGATTTCACATGTTTACACACTTTCCATCCAAACTTCAAAGCACTTAACTCCTCAGGTGTAGGTTGGCGCTTAGTTGGTGCTTTCATATCATCGAAATCTTTATCAACTCCAGTGTCACGGTCCTGAATTAAGGCTCCACCTATTACCTTTTTAAAATCAAGCCCAGCATTTGCAGTAAGTGGTAATTCAGGTGTTTTCATAACTCGAAGATTTGTTTTGCTAGAGAGCACTTCTAAAGCCTTTTCAGAATATGAGGGTGCAATTACTACTTCAAGGAACATTGCAGCGAGCTCAATTGCCGTTGCTTCATCGACTTCTCTATTAAAAGCTACTATACCCCCGAATGAACTTACAGGGTCGCAGGCCTTGGCTTTTAGAAAAGCCTCAACAACAATTTCATCTGTAGCTACACCACAAGGATTATTGTGCTTGACCACCACACATGCAGTTTCGGTGAAGTCTTTAACTGCTTCAAGAGCTGCATCTGTATCATATATGTTATTTAGTGATAGCTCTTTTCCCTGAAGCTGAGTGGAGTTTGAAATACAAGGTTCTTCAAACCCTGACTGTACATAAAAAGCTGCTTCCTGGTGAGGGTTTTCACCATATCTCATCTTCATCTTTTTATCCATATGTATTGTTAGGCTTGGAGGGAATTTGTTTTCTCCTCCATCAGGACCAATAGCGCCAAGGAAATTAGAGATTGCGGCGTCATAACGCGCAACGTATGAGAAGGCTTTTACAGCGAGTCTGAAATTTGTCTCGGCCGAAATTGAACCATTATTTTCCTTTAGCTCTTTTAGAAGGTCTTCATAATCCTCAGGGTGAGTAACTAGTGTTACATATTGATAGTTTTTTGCAGCAGCTCTGAGCATAGTTGGTCCGCCGATATCAATATTTTCAATCGCTTCCCTTAAATCTACGTTGTCTTTTTTGATTACCTCTTCAAACGGATAGAGATTAACAATAATCATGTCTATGGGCTCCATACCGTTTTCAGTCATCTGCTGTAAATGAGTTTCATTATCTCTTAACGCCAGTACTCCCCCATATATTTTAGGGTGTAGAGTTTTCACACGACCATCTAAAATCTCAGGCGATCCTGTGTATTCTGAAATATCCATTACGGTGACGCCCGCGTCCCTTAACTGTTTTGCAGTCCCGCCGGTGGACAATATCTCCACATCATGTTCTTCTAGACCTTTGGCAAAATTGCTAATGCCCGTTTTGTCTGAGACACTTATGATTACCCTATTAATCTTATTCATTTACCCGCTCCTTAGTGGAAGTGATTATAAAGACAATCGACGATTGAATAATCGTGATTTTAATTGGAAATTCGATATCCGTACTCTAAGTAAAAACTATTATTTTAGCGGACAGGATTGAAATTCCAATAGGTAGCATAAAGATTTTGAAAATACTTCGTTATAAGACTTTTGAGAAATAGTTAATTGTTACGTATAATCTAACGTAATATATTGATGGGTAAAATTCTTATAGTCTTATATCTGAATAAAATACTTAGTGCGGCTTTATGGTAATCGGGGGATTTTTAGTATGAAAGATCAAAAAGCAACAAATTTTAGAGTCGGCTTATTTGTATTTATAGCCATAGTAATTTTTTCTATTATCGCTTTTTTCCTAAGTGGTGACCAGAGTTATTTTGAAAAGAGTTACACAGTAAAAACTTCATTTAAAAATACCGCAGGTCTTATAAAAGGCGCTGCAGTAAGACTCTCGGGGGTCCGAATAGGAGCTGTTACAAATCTTGGCTTTGCTAAGGATCCGGTAGGGGATAAAGTGATAAATGTTACTATGCTTATCAATAAAGACGGAATGGGCAGATTAAATCCGGATGCTAGAGCTACTATCAAAACTGAAGGGCTTTTGGGAGACAAGTTTATTGAGATTCTTCCCGGCAACGAACCCCCTCTAACGGTGCTCCCCGATACACTCACAATAGAAAGTCAGACCCCAATTGAGTTTGCAAGCATTATAGGTCAATCAGGTGACCTAATTACCAATGTGATCAGCATTTCAGAGAGTTTAGACAAAATCGTAAAGGGTATTGGAGAGGGTAAGAACCTTGAAAATATTAATCAGACAATTGCTTCTGTTAAAGCAAGCTCCGAGGCACTTCAGAAAAACATGGAAGCAATAGCTACAGGGAGCGGCATACTCCATACAATGATTTATGGACCAAAGGATAAGTCGGGCGAAAAGATTGATGAGAATACTCTTATAAAGCTAAATAGCACTGTAGGGAAATTAGACACTTTACTCAATCAAATAAATAAAGGCGGTGGTCCAATTCATGCACTTCTGTACGATGAGAAGCTAACTGGTGAAGTGGATACAACATTATCTAATCTTAGCCTCACCTCAGTTGAATTGAAAGAGACAATGGCAAATTTCAATGAAATATCTGAAATGCTCCGAGGTGGAGAGGGAACACTTGGCGCTCTCATTATAGATCCAAGTATCTACGACAATTTAAAAGGTATTCTTGGCGAGGCAGAAAGAAGTAAGTTTGTCCGCGCTGCTGTCAGATATCTTGTCGATCAAGAAGAAGTCGACGGTGCTGGGGATTCCACTTCGAACTAACAACTAACTTCAAAATTAAACGGTTTAGTTTCCATTTTCTTTAATCATCTGAGCTCTAGAAGCTCTTGATAAAATAACTTTCCTATAATTTTTGTCCTTTGTTTATTCGGATGAATTATATCATTTCTGCTGAAAAGAATATTTCCATGCTCGCAGAATTGATTCTGTGTTTCGAGTAGCGGCACTGCATTTATTTCTACCACAGCTTTTATAACATCCTGGTATTTACCTGAACATCTCCCCTGTTGAAAACCGCGTTTATAATATTCTATAATGGCAAGAGGGTCGGAAACTAGAATTATCCATTAAATATCAATATAAGAGGTAGTATTGAGACTATCACTTGTTGCACTACTAGTATTTTCATTTTTGTCGCTTTCTTTTATGACACTTAAAGACCTCAACGATGCAGACGAACTTTATGCCCGCATACATGAGTTAAATTACAAACAATTTGCACGCGCTCCAGGATTTGAAGAAAGAACTCTTGCTATACAACATAATGAAGGCGATCAGGATATGTACGTTGATATATATATGAATGAAGTCCTTGAAAAGGTTCTCGAAGCAAACGAGCCATATAGATTAAGCAAGTATCCAGAAAAAATGTTCAGAAATGCTTTGGGAGTTTCTCCACAAGAGAGAACAATGTGTGCAGACACCCATTACTTATGATCCTACTGATTTACTCCAGTCAATTAAGCTTAATTCCAAGAGTCCTGCAGATAATTTGTAAATAAATGAGCGGGTGACGGGATTCGAACCCGCGACCCTTAGCTTGGGAAGCTAATTCACGAGGATATAGATACTTATTGATTCCTATTAATTCTTAATAGAATTTCCAAGTTTCATTATATATACGTCAAATTTTGTTGCTAGATGCTCACTAAGTCATATTGATTCTTATGATTGCTAAGTAGACACCTATTTGGACACCTCTCCGATGTATGCAACAAATAATATTATTATAGATTACAAAAAAGTAATTATGATCTCATCACACTTACGATCGGCTCTCAATACCACTCATTTTTACACCTTCTTTACAAGAGTTGGAAAGAGTATTTAACATACGGCACATAGATAGAAAATGGGTGCAGATCATATATGATTAGATATATGACAAATACAAATATCGGGGCTATAGTATTATGGAGAGCAAAGGAGGATTTCGATGACAAACGCATCAAGGATGAGACTTTCATTAGGCTTTAAAAGGGTTAAGAAATTAAAGCAACAATACCCGCAGTAACACTCTTAATTATTATATCGTTCTTCATAATCGGAGGTTGTAATAATTCAGATTCAAACCAAGTAGACGCGCGTACAATCGGGGAGATAGACGGTGCCGTAGTATCGGCGCTCAAGCAGGTGCTTACTCTTAGAAATTGGAAAGAGGGAGACCCCGACGGCGATCTCTATCTCAACGGGAGCCGAGTAGCCACACTTACAACCGCTGAGCAGCAGGCTGTAAATGATGCATATCAAATGGGTTACATAGTCGCGCTCGTAAATCCTAATATAGACCACATACTTAATATGCACGAGGTGCTAGGCAGGGACCCCATATTTGCTGACAACGGCACGCTCGATCTTCTGGCATTCTCAAGAGAATTTAACGTAAGCGGGATCCGCTACTTTATATTGAGACCTTACCTGAGTCATGACGGGAGCCCGATCCCTGAGGACCTAAATTTAGACCGCGTCGTCGCTCTTGGTGATTGGGCACCGATAATGTCGTCCTCAGTATCGACAGCACAGCTGGACCTTCGAGAAACAGGTGGACCGTCTATTACGACATTCCGACAGCGCTCATGGACCGAGCACGGCACCTGGCCACCCCCACATCCACAACGTTGGTTCGCTGGTGTCCCTCCAATTTAAGATGACTTCCTGGCCACTTACAGGCCTGGTCAGTCCATTCTACTGCAAACAATAACGACTTTTATTACATTCGTACTAAAAGTTTGGGGTTGACTCCCACATCTACGCTTGGCGCACTAGGCGCTGTTTGCAATGAAGTCTGTAATATTTTCACACCGGACGGGGTATGTTCTGAAGATCCTGCATTTTTCGCTGATCAAGTAGGGGTTATCCAGTATACTTTGAATAGTACTCAGCCAACATTTAACATCTCTGAGTTAAACGTCACCGATTTCAACCCGACCACAACGACAGGAGTGATCACTACCTCTAGCAGCCTTGATCATACTTTTTCTGAGAATGTTTCATACACCCAAGATGATGGTGGAGGAGTAGGAGTTACCAACAGCAGCACATACTCTCATAGTACTACTTATAGCTCCCCGGCAGTTACAACAACAGCATTTATTGGAACCGGTCCAAATATGAATAATGCGGAGTGGGTCTGGTTTGTTGGGGATTCCCGTGTTTCCACGTCTTCGTTCAAACCTAACTATCAATGGATATGGGAAGCTACCCCCTCTACGCGTGCAGCAGGTTCTATTACTTTGGAGCAGGGGTTAGATTTTTTCTCTTATCCCTACAGTTGTGCCCCACTTAAGACGTCCACTTTTATCCCTGTGCTTAAAATAGCGGTTCCCGTTCCGCCGCTTCCAGTAGATTGTTCAACCAACCAGGACTGCAGCGCGGGACAAGTATGTTCTATAGATTTATCACCAGCTATTTGCGTTCCTCAACCATGTGACGAAATGGTGCTATGTCCTGCTGATTTTGGATGTGTAAATGAGCAATGTCAGCCTAGCTAGCGGCAGCAGTCAAAATTGATCAGGAGAGGATATATGAGTAGCTGAAACGACTAAAAATGTGAGGAAAACATACATATCAAAAGAAGGGGAGCTTAGGGAGATTATCTCCCTTTCGGCTCCCCTTTAATATAATCAGGCATGACAAATAGTCAATGATTGCAGGTAGTTAAACTAGAATGCATCACCCTTACGATCGGATCACAATACCACCCATTTTTATCCCTTCTTAGCTAGTATTGATAAGGCTATCGAGCTTCGAAACCGAACTAGACTGTAGTTTCTCTCCACATTTTTCGTACGACTGTTCTCTATATATCTATTGAGCAAGGAGTCGAAGCTGTGTTAAACTCCTGGTATCTAAGATGGTTAAGAATACACATTCGGAGGTGGGAGCAAATATGAAAAATTTGTTTACTTTAGGCTTGTTAGTGTTAGTGGTCATCCTGGGATTAAATCAAGACACATAGCAGATTGTGCTCTTATCATGCCTAAGGGAGCGGAAATGATATAGGAGTGCCCAGCGCCGGTTCAAAATGCACCACTCAATACCGGGTCTATGCTGCACAACAACAGGTGATGATAGGTCATCGTACTTCCTGGTGGCGGTGTAGTGCTACCAGGTGCAGGATCTGCAATATCCACAAGTGGTGGTGAAGACACGATAATTGTTAACTCCGGAGCAGAATATCACGGGACAAACGGGATTATTCTGAGCAGCGAAACGCCGCCCAGGGTGATTTATAAGATCGAGGTAGGCTGGTAAGTGGCGATGATGCTATGGGGACAGGAGGAGATGATGTATTGGAATCTCCGGTGGAACTATTAAGGAGAAATTGACATGGGCTCTGACAGTGACACTGTGAGAGTAAGTGGAGGAACTATAAACGGGGTAATAAATACATCAGTCCAAAGTGACACTGTAATTATTTCAGGTGGCACATACAATCCTCCGGGAGCTACCACAATCTCAACACAGTCCTCTAATGATTTAATTGAGATAACAGCAGATGTTGACCTAGCAGGGAGAATAAGCTGTGGTTCTGGTGATGAAGATAGATTAATATTTTCAATGCCTGTTCCTGAAGCGGAGACCCTGCCCTACACAGGATTAATCGAACCCGCGACCCTTAGCTTGGGAAGCTAATGCTCTAGCCAGCTGAGCTACACCCGCGTCTAAAAACAAATCTATTGTAACCCCCAATAAAAGTCAATCAATCTCTAACTAAGTTAATAAGTTCAACATTACAGGATATAATAGTTTCTGTGAAAGAGAGTAGAAAAACAGGGCACCTTCTTACTGAGAAAATTAACCCCCGCACCACTCACCTGGATAAGTGTTCACCCCTCGAAGTAGTTGAACTTATATTGGAAGAGGACAGAGCTATTGTTGAGGCGATTGGTCAACAGAAGAATAATATAGCAAAGGCTGTGGAACTCGTTACAGTCAAATTAAAACTCGGAGGCAGACTATTTTTCATAGGTGCTGGGACAAGTGGGCGGTTGGGAGTAATAGAAGCAGCAGAGTGTCCACCTACATTCGGAACAGATCCCGAATTAATACAAGGTTTTATAGCAGGTGGAAGGGAAGCGATTTGGCAGTCTATTGAGGGAGCTGAAGATTCAACTTTAGAGTCACAGGTATTTCTTGAAGAGGCTGGCTTAACTAAAAACGATGTTGTAGTTGGTATAGCGGCAAGTGCTTCGACACCCTTTGTAGAGAGTGGGCTTCGATATGCAAACCAAAGGGGAAGCGGATCTGTATTAGTTACATGTAATACGGTAGAATCCAAAATCGCTAATGTAACAATTGAGCTTCTAGTAGGCCCTGAAGTAGTCGTGGGCTCAACAAGGCTGAAGGCCGGCACAGTGACAAAGATGGTTTTAAATATGATAACGACGGCTTCTATGGTGCAGTTGGGTAAGACATATGGAAACCTTATGGTCGATGTTCAGCCAAAATCTGCAAAACTCAGAGATAGAGCTAAGAGAATTGTTGCACATATCGCTGAAGTCAATGAAGAAAAAGCTAATGAATTGTTGCTAGAGTCTGAGTGGGATGTTAAAGCATCAATTGTTATGGCGAAGAAAGGATTGGGATTAAAGGATGCCAAAGAATTACTAATGAGTAAAAATGGGTTTTTGCGCGAAGCTCTTAAATAAGAATAAAGGATTTTATTGATAATATGTCATTTGATCTGAAATCTCTAATTGATAAGAATGAAAAACTTGTTATAGGCTTGATGTCGGGGACCTCAAAAGACGGCATTGATGCTGCATTGGTTAAGCTTGAAGGAAATGGATTAAATACTCAAATAGAGTTAGTAAAATTTATTTGTTTTGAATACCAGGCCGATGTGCGTAGCAGTTTAGACAATTTAGCCCAAGGCTGCACCCTTAAAGAACTATCCGATCTCAATTTTTTAATAGGTGATGAGTTTGCTAAAGCAGCTCTAAGTGTTATTGACCAAGCAGGGATAAGTATTTCCGATATAGATTTAATAGGCTCTCATGGGCAGACGGTTTTTCATAACCCACCTTCTTACAAGGACGGCACCCCTTCCACACTACAAATCGGCGAAATTGATGTAATAGCCGAGAAAACCGGAGTTACTACTGTTGGAGATTTTAGGACTCGTGACATAGCGGCAGGCGGTGAAGCTGCCCCTCTGGTTCCATATCTGGATTACTTGCTGTTTAGAAAGCCGGACAAAGTTTCAATAGCCCAAAACATTGGCGGTATAGCAAACGCTACAGTAGTGACCGAAAATATTGATGATTTAATCGCGTTTGATACTGGCCCCGGGAATATGCTGATGGACAGGATCATTCAGCTACACACAAAAGGAAAAGAAACATATGATAAAGAAGGTAGACTGGCTTCAGCTGGAAAGGTAAATAAAGAACTCCTGGATAAACTCCTTGCTGACCCATATTATAGCCATCCCCCTCCTAAATCCACTGGTGAAGAGCTTTTTGGTCACGAGATGGTTACAACACTTTATACATATATAGAAAATGAAATGATTACAGTTGAAGACATGATGGCTACACTTCTGTCACTTACAGTAGAGTCGATCGTATCATCATATAAAAATTATATTTTTCCGAAGTGGGATATTTATGAAATAATATTTAGCGGCGGAGGATGCAATAACCCAATTCTAATGGATAAGTTAAATACAAAGCTCGAACCTATAAAATTCAGCACTTCTGATAACTATGGAATCCCATCGGATGCAAAAGAAGCTGTGGCGTTTGCTGTGCTGGCAAACGAATTGATATCAGGCAATATGAATAATCTCCCGGGAGTCACGGGGGCACAAAGAAAAGTGCCTATGGGTAAAATAGCACTAGGCAGATCATAATACTTATCATTCAAATAGTAGAATGAGTTAAATGGATATAAATAATTTAGATATTGCTCAAAAGATAGGACAGGTAATAATGCCAAGGATTGATTTTAATGATCCTAACTCCATACCTAGGGCTAAAAGACTAGTTCAGGAATGTGAAGTTGGTGGATTCATTATTTTTAATGCTAAGCGGGATTTACTTAAAGAAACAACCAGCGAGCTTCAATCACTTGCCAAAATACCGCTTCTTTTCGGATGCGATGCTGAGAGAGGAGTAGGTCAGATAGTCTCCGACATGACTCTTTTTCCTTTTACCATGTCACTTGGCGCAGCCGATGATGTAGATTTAGTTTACAATCAGGCCTCATTCATCGCTAAGGAAATGAAGGAGTGCGGGCTAAATCTTCTTTTCGCCCCCATTGCAGATATCAATAGCAACCCCGATAACCCGATTATCAATATGAGGTCTTATGGTGATGACCCTGATCTGGTATCACGTTTATGTGCTGCATTCATTCAAGGAGCGCAGGATAATGGTGTTTTAGCTTGTGCTAAACATTTTCCAGGACATGGGCGCACAGGCGTTGATTCCCATGTTGACCTTCCTATACTGCATACTGCCTTAGAAACTCTTCAAGATTGTGACTTAATTCCTTTTCAGAGGTCTATAGAAGCCGGTGTAGCGTCGATAATGACTGCTCACATAGCTTTCCAGGAGATTGGAGATGGAAGTGCTGTAACGATCTCAAATGGGCTTATTTCAGATGTGCTCAGGGATGAAATGGGTTTTCAGGGTTTAGCTATTACGGACTCTCTCCACATGGAGGGAATAATCAAGTTAGGAAGCGAAGAATACTTGGCAAATAAGGCGCTTAACGCAGGCTGTGACATCATCTTAGATCCCCAAGACCCGATTACATTGGTTCGGAATCTTAATAGCTCAGAGTTAGATTTAAGCATATTGAATCCAAGGGTTGAGAGATTATTATCAATAAAGGAAGAGTTTCTTACTAGAACAGCCACAAATGATATAAAAATGAAAGTGGAAGGTCATATACTAAAAGATAGGATTGCCAGGGAGTCGGTTTGTTTAGTAAGAGGCGAGACTCTTGGATCAAAAAAAGCAATTGTCTACACTTTTGATGTTACCAATTCCGAAAATGAGATATCAAGTAATTTTTGTCAGCAATTAGAAGATAATGGAATAAGCTTGCATAATGTCTCAGTTTCTCTTGATGATGCTGATATAGCAATAGAAAATATTCCAGAAGACTGTGCCATCATTTGTCTTGTCTACACAACAATAGGAGCTTGGAAAAAACAATCCATCTTACCTGACAATTTTAAATCAATTCTAAAAAACCTTGCATCTTTATCTAATGAGAGAGTTCTAATTTCGTTTGGCTCGCCATATATAATCAGGGACTTTGATAACTTTAAAAGTATTATCTGTAGCTTTGACATATTGAATGAATGCCAGTTGGCTGTGGCTGATGTATTGTTAGGTAAATACCAGGCTAGAGGGTACTTGCCAATAAATTTGGACCAATAAGGAAAGTAATATCTATTTCGCTACTATAAAACTATTTTGTTAAATCCCCGTCAGGTAAATTAAATTTTAATGCCCGAATCTATGCAGACAGCACTTTCAGCGCTCAGCCCTCTGGATTGGGCAATAGTTGCTGCCTATCTATTAATATCACTTGGAATTGGTATTTATTTTACAAAACGTGCAAGCACCAGTATGTCTTCTTACTTTGTATCAGGAAGGAGCCTGCCCTGGTATATCTTAGGCACGTCCATAGTCGCAACGACTTTTGCCGCTGATACTCCTTTGGCGATAACCGGATGGGTAAGGACAGAAGGTATATGGAAAAACTGGTTTTGGTGGAACTATTTATTCAGCACAGTATTTATTGTAGTAGTATTTGCTAGGCTTTGGAGAAGAGCAGAAGTCATAACTGATAACGAGCTAATAGAAATCCGCTACAGCGGTAAACCGGCAGCATTTCTAAGAGGCTTTAAGGCTTTTTATTTCTCAACCCTTTTTAATTTTATAGTCATGGGTTGGGTGATTAGCGCTATGGCTAAGGTATTCAAGGTGTTCTTTGGAATAGATACCGCTTTGGCAATAGTTATCTGTATTTCTATTGCATTTTTCTACACCATGATGTCGGGTCTTTGGGGAGTTGCACTTACGGACTTTCTTCAGTATTTCATTGCAGTTTTCGGAACTATTATTTTAGCATGGGTAGTTATTGGATCACCCGAAATAGGTGGCTTCTCAGGCTTTATAGATAAACTTAGCAATATTGACGAGGAGCATATCTCATTCTTTATGACCCCAACCAGAGGAGATCCGGTGAGTGAGGGATTCTTGGATTCAAGCTTCTTTGCATTTCTTATTTATGTGACCATTATCTGGTGGTCTTCCCACAATGCCGATGGGGGAGGTTATATTATTCAGAGGATTAACTCTGCCAAAAACGAACGACATGCAGTCTTAGGTATGGCTTGGTTTGCAGTTAATCACTATATACTTAGGCTCTGGCCATGGGTTCTAGTGGCTTTAGCTACGCTTATTATCTATCCGAGAGTTCAAGAGTTTGGTGGTGACCATGAGGCAATGTATGTAGTTGCTATTAAAGATTATCTAGGACCTGGTTTAAAAGGGCTTCTCTTCGTCACTTTCCTAGCGGCATTTATGTCTACTATATCTACCCAGCTCAATTGGGGAGCTTCATATTTAATGAACGATATATACAGGCGTTTTATAAAAAAAGATGCTTCGGAGAGTCATTATATTCTAATTTCGAGGTTTGCTACTTTAATTTTAACGGTCCTTGCCGGATACTTTGCTTTTTATATAACTAATATCGGCAAAGCATGGATATTCCTCTGGGCTATGAGCGCTGGAGTGGGATTAGTTTTAATCTTAAGATGGTTCTGGTGGAGGATAAATGCTTGGTCTGAGATATCTGCTTTAGCAGCATCTCTCTTAACAATCTTAATTGTTTATATTTATACTAAAGTACAAGGAGTTCCGCTGGAGCTAAAGCACCAGATATTAGTTGTCCCTGTTTCAATAGTAACCTGGATAGTTGTTACATTTTTAACCAAACCCGAACCAGTTGAGACGCTTGCTACATTTTATAAAAGAGTACAGCCCTGGGGATGGTGGAAGCCTGCTAGTGATGTACATCCTGAGATTGTGCGTCCACGGTTTATGCCGGTAATTTATAATTGGCTATTAGGTGTTGGTTTTCTTTTGTTTGGCATGATTGGGGTTGGGAAAGTTCTTTTAGGAAATTTTTATTTTGGGGGAGCGTGCATAATAATTTCTATAATTTCAGGTATCTTAGTGTACCGAAGGATGAGGGATGAATTAAAAGATACTTTATGACTTCCCAAAATTTCTGATTATGTTATAACTTATTAGTCTTGAGCAAAAGGTAAATTGATATGGCAATAAAAATAAAACTACTAAAACATCCAGAACTTACTTGGTCTGAGAAACTTTATATACCTCAGATATTAAGCGGCCTATTAATAACCATAAAGCATCTGCTACGCTTTAAGCCGATCACTATTCAGTACCCAGAAGAAGTGAAAGAGCTACCTGAGAGATACAGGGGGCTTCATGTGATGCCTGCTGATGACGAAGGGGAGATAAGGTGTGTTGCGTGCAAGCTTTGTGAGGTTGCGTGCCCTACTCAAGCCATATCTATCGTGGCTGAGGCTGCAGACGACTATGGAATTGAGAGAAGACCTAAAGTCTACAATATCGATTTTATGAGGTGTGTCTTTTGCGGATTTTGTGTAGAAGCTTGCCCTTGTGATGCACTTAGAATGGGGATGAAGTATGAATTATCTTCCTACAACAGAGCTGGTTTAGTTCACACAAAAGAAGTTTTCTTTGACCCTAACGTAATAAGCGATGCTCCAAGAGATAACGCAAATTATCTTTATGAAATGGGCAAAGGCGAAAATTTAGATACCGCAGAGCAAATAGAGAAAGTTAAAGAACTGACCGGGGCTTATACTCAGACCAAACCTGAAGTTAAATCTGCTCCAACTGAAGACCCATTCTCGTCGCCTGGTAATTAGGAATTAGTTTTCAGAAGTCCTAACTTGTTTTGTATCCAGCAAATTCCAAAAGAAGCTCCGCAATAAAAGTAATATAAGAAATGCAGGGGTATTACTTTAGCTGTAAATAAGAGTCCTCTTTTATCTAAGAAGAATCCATATAAGTCGCGGTTTAGGAATATAAGCGAGATTACTATTATTGCTGAGATTGATAATAGAAGGCCATAACTTACAGTACTAAATAAATTCAATAGATTTAAGATAATTAAAGAGAGGCAGATAAGTAAAGTCCCGACAAGCGCAGTACTCACTCTATCTGATATACGCAAATTCAAATCTTCTGGCAATGACTTAGTTTGAAGGATTAGTCTGGACCAGGGCATAGCACGGTTAAAAATATCAGTCTTAATCATAGAGTACCAGCCCCAGTGCTTAAGGTGAGTTACTTGAAGATCTTTGTCCAGTCTTATTTTATAACCCTTTTCTCTCATCCTATATCCGAGCTCAATATCTTCGATTGAAGGCTCTGCAAATTTTTTATAATCGTAGCCGTTTAGTTCTAAAAAGACGTTCTTACGCACTGCACCACAGCCAGCCCAGAAAGTTGTTGCATCAGCTTTGGATTTTTGATGAACATAGTGGTGAAGAAGATTTCTGTATTGAGATAAAAAATCTGTGTCTGACGGAGTGTCATCATATGACCCAAAAAGTGCTGATATATCAGGATTGTCAGAGAATGTAGAAGCGACAAGTTCAAGAGTATTACTTTTTACTAATACGTCTGAATCTATAAATAATAATATTTCTCCGTTAGCTTTTTCTGAGCCATGATTTCTGGCAACTGCGGGACCGGATTGATGATCCGTTTCAAAGACTCTACATCTCATATCTCTTGCAATCTTTGCCGTATCATCAGTCGATCCGTCATCTACAAGGATAACTTCATAAGATTTATATGTAGATTTATCTAGCGCTTTAAGGCACGGAGTAATAAATTTTGTGCTGTTATAAGCTGGTATTATTACAGAAATATAAGGGTTTTTATTAGTCATCTTAAAATGATTATCTACTCTGAAGAATTTTTATTAGGTTCCTGAATAAGAGATTTGTTCTCTATACCTAATCTAAAATTATACTAGCTTGAGTTAACTTGTAATAATCTCCTTTATTGCTTAAAAGCTCTTTCTCATTACCTATTTCTGAAACTCGACCTTCATTTAAGACAATAATCTGGTCCGCATTTTTTATTGTTGACAACCTATGTGCTATTACTACTACTGTTCTATTTTGACTAAGCTCCGTAATAGCGCTATGGATTTGTTGCTCAGTTGTACTATCAAGAGAGCTCGTTGCTTCATCTAAAATAAGTATCTCAGGGTCTTTGAGTATTGCTCTTGCAATTGATATTCTCTGTCTTTGTCCACCGGAGAGCTTTATTCCTCTTTCTCCCAAGAATGTATCGTATCCATCTGGAAGCCTAGAAATGAAATCATGTGCTCCAGCCCTCTTAGCTGCTTCAATTACCTGTTCCTGAGATGTCTCTTCAAAATTTCCAAAAGCTATGTTATTACTAACGGTATCGTTAAATATGAATGTATCCTGACTTACAATTCCAATACTTCTGCGATAAGAACTTATATTAAAACTAGGCAGTGGTTCATTATCAATAAGAATATTTCCAGTTTGGGGATCGTAAAATCTTAATAGAAGATTAGTTATTGTTGATTTACCAGCTCCTGATTCTCCAACGACAGCAGTAGTCTTACCTTTTGGTATTTGAAAATCCACACTTTTAAGAGCATTTTTGTCATCATTATTGTATGAGAATGTCACGGATTTAAAATTTATAGAATTTTTTATTCCAGTAAAGGTATCATTGCCGTCTTTAATAAAAGGCTTATTATCTAGTCTTATAATATCATATACCGCTTCAAACCCAGGCCATCTACTTTCAATAACTCCTCTGGCTTGGTTGATCATTTTTAATGTTGGCAACATGCGTGCAAGAATGTATATAAACGGGAGTAATTGTGTAAGCACTATTTTATAATTCATATCTGTTAAGTTAATTGCTATTACGAAAAGAACTCCAATTGCAATAACACCGAGAGCTTCTGTAATTATATGCACCATGTAGTTTCCAAAGATTATTCTCAAATGGTTTTTTGCAGTTTTTTCTAATTGTTCATTTATAACTTGTGTCTGTCTGTTTTCCATATTGAAAGACTTAATAACCTGTATTCCTGAAAAAGATTCATGAACCATCGCTGTTAATTCTCTACTATTGACTATAAATTTCTGCCCTATTACAGAAAGCCTATTTATGTATATAGAGACTAAGAATGCAATAACGGCGGCTAGTATTATGGTTAGGATTGTTAGCTTCCAAGAAAATATTACCAGAAGGGTCATAAGAATTGTGAAAGAAGCAAAGTAATCTATAAGTTCGGTTGCATTTTTAACTATTTCTTCAGTCATTATGGTGTTATAAATAGTCTTTTCAACTATATCACCAGTCTTCACATTGTTATAAAACCCAATTCCTACAAACATCAATGTATTTATAACCTGCATTCGTAAATTCACTATTATTCTAGTGGTAATCCAATATGCTAAGTAACGAGATATAGCAAGGAATATATTCTTTAACAAAACGGAAATAACTACAAATACAAGTGAAATAACTACCTGTTTCTCGACCGGGTATTGAGCAAAGAAATCTATAATAAACTGAAGTATTTTCGGAAGTTCTTCATAGTTTTGGACTTGCTGTAAGCTTGTTAAGAGTGGGACTAAAAGTCCTATAGAAATTCCATCAAATGCCGACGCAATGAAAAAAAGAAATATCAATAAAGCTATATATTTCTTATAGGGTCGAATTTGATTTAGTATAAAATCTCTTTTTAGCTTCTTCTCGCTATTCAACTATGTTTCCCAGTTTGTTGCGATTGTGGCATTAAGGCCTTTTGATATTGTACTAAATTTTCTATTATGATGAAAATGTTCTATGTTTTCATGATCAATATTTTGGACTTTGGCAATTTATCTCGTATATAACTGATGGAGCATTTAGTTCTTATTATAAAATCGTCGTATTCTTTCCCAATAATATCCTAGGGCATTTGCAATTTGTGATAGGACTAATAGTATTGAAATATAGGTTTTCTGTTTAATCTCTTTTCTCTTATATGGATAAATGATGAGGTTTGAATAAAATGAGGTAGGTTCAAGTTTCACTTTTTCCTGTCCGCGTAGAGCCCTAACTTTTCGAAAATAATACGCACCCCTACCATAATTAAAATGTTGTCCCCAATACTGACTTAATGACAAATCGTGGCTATGAAATACAATTGCATCTGTTGTATAAGTCATTTTATGACGTTTATAAACCCACCTATCACATATTTCTCTGTCTTCAGCAGTTGCTCTTAGTGTTGTTACATCAAAACCCCCGATACCTTGAAACAAATCGGCTCTGACCGCTATATTATTTGAAGCAAAAAAAGTAGCATTATCTTGCTCTGAATTATAATATGAATAAAGATAATTTATTAGTTCTTGGCTTGCTGTTGAATAAGCGTTGTCGGAGAGTGAATTTATTGTATAACCGCCAAGAAAAATCTCTGAATCTCTTTTAAACTCATTTTCAAAAGCATTTAGCCAATTACTTTCTGGTTCACAGTCATCATCTGTAAAGGCTAAGAATTTTCCACTGGCTTTTTTTGCCCCTGTATTGCGGGCCCCAGCTGGGCCAGCATTCTTCTGGGTAAAAAGCCTTATATTAAGTCTATCTTTATAAGAGTTTATTAATTTATTTGGTGGATTAATGCTGCCGTCATCTACTACAATTACTTCGAATTTATTTTTAGGATAATCTAGATTTGTAATAGATTTTAAACATTTAGATATCTGAACCGGCCTCTCATAGGTAGGAATAATAATTGAAAAAGTTAGATTTTCTGAGCTCATATTAAGTTGTTCGAATCTCCAATATATTAATCTATAAAGATTCAATATTGGAGATTCGCTATAAATGGAATTTCTTAAAAACTAAGATTTTAGTCTTAGCAATACTATCTTGTTATATATCCATCCTATTAGCGCACCGCAAATTGTGCCTAAGGCAAAGCCATATAGAAATCCTATTATGCTTCCTAAGTATGAAACGCTATATCCTATAAAGAATTGACTTAGTAGTTGTAAATGGGGACCCACAACATACTCTCCCGAAGAGCTTAGTTGTGGTCCTTTAATTACGAGCCAGATTGTTACTATTAAAATAATGAGTCCAAATGTGATGCCAAGTATAATACCGAGCATCTTAGCATTTAGGATCGCAACTGCCTCCAGTAATTTCTCTTCATCGTATTTGTTTGTCATTAGTAATAATCCTATATGTTAATAAGATGTATTATATATAATCAATAAAATCCTTAAAGGACGAGTACTCCGATTTCTTTTTAATTCTCAATATGTAGAAACCTGTAAAGAAGTTTCGTAAGTATGCAAATAACCATCCAAAAATAAAAGCCCATAGAAATGAATACCCAAATCCAATGAAAGCTCCTTTGATGCTCACTGTATAGCCTATGAAATACTGTCCGAGAAGGTTGAGATTTGGACCGATAAGGTCTCCTCCCTTAAGAATGAGAAAAATAGTTGCAATAAAGACTCCCACCCCAGCAACTAGTCCGACTGCAGCTGCGAAAGCTAATTTATCTAGTCTGGAAAAAGCACGAATTATTGCAAGATCTACTGGCGATTGTTTGATACTTTCCGGAACGAGTGGTTGTGTTGAAGATAATGCTTTAAAATCTTTTTCTTCTTCTCCGCTTATTTCCTCGTGATACTCTTGATCTGCATTAACCTTCCACAAATCGTAATTTGAACCTAAGATATTTTTTACAGCCAACATTGCAGTTAACATGGAATGGTCTTGGTTGTTATATTTATGCATTCCATTTCGTCCAACGAGCTGCAGGTTATCTATTTCACTAAGGTATTCACGAATCTTATTTAGTGATTCTAAATAAGTTGAATCATAAACTGGATATGCCTTTGGCATTCTTACCACTGTACCATCTTCAACAAGCGAGGCGTCAACTAGGCCTGTTTGTTCAAGCTCTTTTTTTCCTAGTTCTATCAAGTCTTTGTCATTCATTGACCAAAGGCCGTCACCCTCAAAACAAAAATATTCAAGTCCAAGGCAAGTTTTGTGCTTGGAGGGGACCATGTCACTACTCCAATTCTTAAAATTCTGAATCCTTCCTACCTGTACATTAGGGTCGTGAATATATATCCAATTGTCCGGAAATACATCTGCTTTGTTTACTACTAGAGAAACAGTTAAGAAATCTCTGTACTTTAAATCATTACCAGCATTGAGTATTTCTTTTGCTACAGGCGGATCCAGTTTCTGTATTAATTCTCTGATCGGCATACTGCTTATAAAATTATTTCCTGATATTTCCTTTTTTTGTCCGTTTTCAATAATTTCTATTTTTTCTACATTATTTTTGTTTAGGTAAATCTTAGTTACATTAGAATTTAAGAGTACTTGGCTTCCCTTGTCGTTTAGTGTGTCAGTTACTTTTTCCCACATCATTCCTGGGCCATATTTAGGATAATTAAAGCTGTCAATTAATGTTGTAACTACATTCTCTTTATTATTACTTCGTTCTTTGATAAGGGTGTTTTTTATTGCTTTTAATAATGATAGGCCTTTGATTCTTTGAGCTGCCCATTCAGCGCTGATCTCATTACATGGTATCCCCCATACTTTTTCCGTATAGGTTTCAAAAAATGTTTTATAGAGTCTTTTGCCAAAGCGGTTTGAAACCCATTGATCAAAGGTTTTTTCAGGTTTTTGTGGAAAGACCTGAGCCCAAAGATAGCTAGTCGCAATCAATATACTATTCCATATTCCTAAACCAAAAAGCGCATTTGAAAGATTGAAAGGATAATTAAAAAATTTGTTGTTATAAAAGATTCTAGATAGACGTTTTCTTGTTAAAAAATCATCTCCGAGTACTTCGTGCCACATATCGTCTACAACCTTTACCTTTGTAAAAAACCGGTGACCACCTATATCAAAGTGATAACCTTTATAGTTTACGGTTCGAGCTATTCCCCCAACTACATTATCTTTTTCAACTACTGTCGAGTTTATACCGGCTTTTAAAAGCTCATAAGCAGCAGTAAGACCAGCAGGACCACCGCCGATTATAACAACTTCGCTATCTGATGATTTATTTTGCAAGTTAGGTTCTGTATTCATTATTACTAGATTGAAGAATAAAAATATCTGATGTCGAACGTACTCATACTACCATAGAAAAATATTTAGATAGTATGATAACATCTTTTTAAGTTGGAATCATTATAATTAACAAGTTTCTTAATCGTATTCAATTTGAATACATAAGTTACTCGCTGCTAGTGCTAAGCCTCTGGTACCAAGGTGTGAGCCTGAGCAAACCTGCTATAGAGGTTTTTAGTTGGCTTCTCTCAGTTACCAAATGAATCCCGCCATGTTTTGAAAAGAATTCAGCGGTCATAGTATCAGGAGCAACTCCCCTTCCTCCGCTAGCAAGTTTAACCACTCGATCTCCGGCAAAAGCAACAGTAGCTTTTCTTTCCGCGACCATAAAGTCTCCTTGTACAACATAGCTTGCCAGAGCCCCTCCAGTAGTCGGATGTCCTAGCAGGGATACATATGGAAGTCCGGCATCTTTAAGGTTAATAATAGCCGAAATTGTTTTGGCCATTTGATATAATGCAACAGTTCCTTCTTGCATTCTTGCTCCACCAGATGCAGTTACTGAAATAAGAGGAAGGTTTTCCTGAATCGCATATTCAACTATGAGTTTCATTTTTTCACCAAAAACAGCACCCATTGAGCCGCCCATAAAACGGAAATCAGAGACGGCGATTGCTACTGGAATGTCATACATATTTCCATATCCCACAACCAATGAGTCTTTGGAATCAGTACGCTTAGAAGCCTTTTTGCGAGTGTCGAAATAATCATAAAAATTAAAACGAGTATCTATGCTCTCTGTAGTTAAATTCGAGTGCAATTCGTGAAATGAATCAGGATTTAGCAGTAGGTCAAGATAATCATCAGATCCAAGAGGAGAGGGTTTTTCACAGTAAGGACACGAAAAGAAATTATTTTGAAAATCTTCTTTAGCGAAGTGTTTTCTACATCCTGGTCTGGTTATATTGCCCTCGGCATCTTTCTCATCATTACAAAAATGAGGCTCTGCACCGTAAAGAGCTATTTGCATATGTGAAACTTCAGGAGTAGCGCTTTTACTAAAAGCATGAGGCAGCCAGCTTCTAATTTTCTTAGCTATAGCTTGATATGGGTGGTCGCCTTTTTCTACTTCTCCAACCTGTTGTATTTTTTCTATTAAGACTTTCTTAAGGTAATTTGTATCTGTTTTTTCCAGTTCCTCGGATGTTTTGACTAAGGTTTTATCTATTAGTTCAAGAGTTTTAGGCATATATGTAGCGCTATCCAGAGATGGTTCTTTGATAACTTTGTCCACTATTCCATATTTAAGCATAAACTCCGATGTTGGTTGCAATACCTCTAGAGCCTCTTCTATTTTATCCCCGCTGCGGAACAAAATAGCTGAACACCCCTCAGCAGTGATAACAGAATATTCAGCTCTTGATAGCATAAATCTTCTATGTGCCAGCTGAAAGGCAATAGCACCACCGCTGCCACCGCTGCCAAGCACAATAGATATAGATTTAGTTTTAAGAGAGATCATCTTTGACTGGCAGAATGAAATGAGCCATGATTGCAATTTTTCTGCTGAGTACTCAAAAGGGTCACCACCTATAGTGTCTACATATGTATGTAGCATTAGATCATGCTTTTCTGCATACTCCATCATGTTATAAGCAAGTCCATACCCATCGGCCTTAACAAGTCCGAAGTTATATTTCATACGGTCATCATCGCTTGTAGGCATTTGCTGGGCTATAATTGCAACCCTTTTCTTGTTGCTTTTTAATACTCCGGTTCCAATTATTACAGCAGGATCATCAACCAAGTCAATTATCTTTCCAGAAGGAGCTAGCAACTCTAGTGAAAAATCTTCTAGCTCATTATAGGGTATAAAATCTTCATATAATGATTCAACAATATCTTTCGATTTTATTTTATTGTATGACCTTGCCTGTTCGTGTACTAGCATTAATTTTGAAGGTCTGCTCATCTCTAATCTTCTCCAGTGCTCTTAATGGTTCTTCTAGTTTTAATTACTGCATTAGCTATTGATTCAAATTCTTCAAACATTTAACAAAAAGTTCTTTATGTGTTCTTTTCTTATCTGGTTAGGATTGCAATTTATCTTAACCTACACCGAACTTCATATCCTACCTTCTATCTTTATTTCTATATATTACTGCATATTACTACCCTATTAATCAAGATACCTATTTTAAATTTGGATTATTATAACCTGAAAGGCCTAATTTTGTTAGATTCAGCAAAAAAAATGGCTGATTTGAACAATTGTCCAAACCAGCCATTTAGTAAATTTTGATTTTTATATTTTAAGCGGTAAAAGACTGTCCACAGCCACAAGAACCGGTAGCGTTAGGATTTTTAATGCCAAAACCAGTACCGTTAAGACCATCATTGAAGTCGAGCACGCTACCATCAAGATAAGGATAACTAAGCTCATCAATGGCTACTCTTACACCGTCTGATTCAACAATTTGATCCGACTTTTCAATTTCGTCGTCAAAGCCCATTTCATATGAAAAACCTGAACACCCGCCGGGCACAACTCTTACTCTTAAAACACCGTCTGGAATGTTTTCCTCAGCTAACAGTTTTTTAATCTCGCCAGCCGCTTTAGTAGTTACACTGAACATTGATAACTACCTCCCTTTATGAATTATTCTCTATTAGTATATGCACTAAGGAACACTAAGGCAATGCCTAAAATAAAAATTGTCCCGTTTGTGAGGGCAGATATTCTATGTAAATGCCTGAATTCCTTGTGTATTTCCATATACTCTTGGCTACCTTCCTGCAAACCCCTCATCTCTGTTCTGACTTTATGAGCCTCAGGCCTATTCACCTCTCCAGCATAAATAGCCAGTCCAAGCATGATGAACAAGATGGATATTCTTATGATGCTATTTGTGGAAGAAAAGGTGCTCCAAAAATATATAAGAGCAATTGAAGATATCAGAGCTACTACTCCGCAGATGTAGGAGACCATGTAATATTTGGGAAATATATCTGAAACTACGTTCCCTGCCTGCTCGCGAGTTAACATCTTAAAAATACTTGGAGCGGCAAACATAGAAAGAAAGAAGATGCTTCCTATCCAGAAAGTTAACGATAACGAATATAAAAACTTTAAGGATGTAATCATAATTAATTAAAAGTACAATTTTGAATAGTTATAGTGCATTGTTTAGATTCAGTTTCAAAAAATGAAGCAGTCATGGATTTAAAAGTGCCTTCAATATTGACAGTGCTGCCTTTTGAAGTTTCTAGAATGCTCTTTTGATCAGGGGCATTGCAGAAACACTGAACTACTCTTTCACCCTTCGTAGTAAATTCCACTGTAAATGTTCCCTCAGGTGTGTCATTGCATAAGGAATGAATTTTTTTAACCATATTTATCTCTATACTGGTTTGAACAGTTTTGTCTTTATATAGATTATCCCCACCCATAGGTTCGTCCATATTAGACTCACAAATCTCGTTGACTGAGATTTTTTTAGCCTCTCCCGCATCTACGGGATCAACAGGTCCAATTAATGAAAATATGAAAGCGATCAATATTAAAATAAAGAAACCAATTCTGTTGTTCATAGTGCCCTCTATTGTTCTTTTTATTTTTTGCCGATTAAGCCTTTTAATTATAACATGTGTCTAGTTTAAAATTAGAATCAATTTCTTATTTTCATTATGATATATAGCCTCTCTTGATATTTAGATCGGTCGTTGTGTATAGTTTTTGTAATGAGTAAGGACACTTTACTAATAATTGATACAACTGAAAACAATGCAGACCTTCATTACAGGACCAACTTTTTTGTTCCTGACCCTGTTATTTATATAGAACATAAGGGGGAAAAGATACTTGTTCTTAGTGATCTTGAAATTGATAGAGGCAATGAAGATGCTACTGTTGACACAATTTTATCTCTTTCAGAATACCAAAAGAAACTTGTTTCTAAAAAACGAAGGCGGATCAGATTTGTAGACATAGTGGAAGAGGTGCTCATAGATCTAAATATAAAAAAGGCACTTGTTCCAGGAATGTTTTCAATAAAGTATGCCGATGAATTAAGGAAGCGCGGGTATACAATTAAGGTCAGCGAAGAAGACCCTTTCTTTAAAGAGCGTCTTATAAAGACTCCTCAAGAGGTTAACTTTCTCAAGGACGCTGTAAGAAAAACAGCAAGAGCAATGGACCTAGCCATAAGGATAGTAGCTTCTTCAGAAATCAAGAGAAACAAACTCTACATTAATGGTCAAATACTCACTTCAGAGAAGATAAAGGGTGAGATTAGCGCTGAGCTCTCCAGGATGGGATACAATGCATCTCATACAATTGTAGCCTCGGGCGTTCATTCCTCTATGCCTCATCACAGCGGAGAAGGGCCTATTTTTGCAGATAAACCCCTAGTAATCGATATCTTCCCAAGGTCTCAAGAGACTGGTTTTTTTGGTGATATGACAAGGACTGTAATTAGAGGCGAGCCGTCTGAGAAATTAGTAAAAATGTACAATACCGTCCTAAATGGTCAGAAGCTTGGAATTGGTATGATAAAAGACGGTGTGAAATCAAAAGAAGTTCACATGGCTATTGTTGATTATTTCAACGAACAGGGCTTTGAAACAGGAAACCTTAATGGAAAGCAACAGGGATTCATACATTCCACAGGTCACGGTCTTGGGCTTGAGATACATGAGCCACCACGTATTGGAATGGGTGATGAAATTCTCAGAGAAGGAAATGTTGTTACGGTAGAGCCCGGACTATATTATGAGAAGCTAGGTGGTATCAGGATTGAAGATGTTGTTGTTGTTGAAAAAGACGGTTGTACAAATCTTACCAAATATCCAAAACGTTTTAGAGTTAAAGTCTAAATAAAAACCATCCTTAAAGCTTTATTTTTTCTTAATCTTAATACTAGACTCTTATTCTCTTGTATCAGCATAATATTCATATAGAGTTTTTAGACATAATAAAGTTTAAGGAAGAAAAAATGAAAAAGAATTTTGATGATCTTGTTGAACTTTCAAGATATTTGAGAAGCCCTGAAGGCTGCCCTTGGGATAGGGAGCAGTCACTGGAAACAGTAACACGATATATCATTGAAGAAGCATATGAGACCGTTCAGGCAATTGAACTAGAAGATAAGGATGATATTATAGAGGAGCTGGGTGATCTCTTCTTTCAGGTTATATTCGCTTCTCAGATAGCATCAGACGACGGAGAGTTCGATATAAATGAAGTTGTAGATAGGCTTCATACTAAACTTGTTAGCAGACATCCACATGTGTTTGGAGACGAGAAGGCTAAGGACGCTGAAGAAGCGATCAAAATTTGGCATAAACAAAAGCTTAAGGAAAAATCAAGAAAGAGAAGACTGCTTGAAATCCCGCGTACTATGCCGTCCCTCCTAAGAGCTCATAGGGTGGGAGAGAAAGCATCACAGGTCGGTTTTGACTGGAAAAGTGCCGAGGAAGTTCTCCCAAAAGTAAAGGAAGAATTATCAGAATTAGAAGTAGAGATAAAAAATAATAATGGCCCCGGGATTGAGAAAGAATGGGGGGATCTCGTTTTCTCAATTGTTAATTTAGGAAGACATCTCAAACTGGACTCTGAAAAAACCACTCATAAAGCAATAGACGGTTTCATAAGTAGATTTAGCAAGGTTGAAGATAAGGCGCAGGAAATGGACAAACAATTATCTGATCTTACTCTGGAAGAAATGGATGAACTTTGGGATTTGGTAAAAAGCGAGGAGGCTTAAATAATTTAAGCTGGAGTTTTACTCTTCAATTAACATGCTGACAAGTTTGTACCCTTCACTTACATATATATCAGAAGTACTGGCAGAATTTTCTGTATAAACAAAGGAATCGTTTTTCACACTTTCATCTGCCGAGCTGTAGATAGCAAAAGGAACAGGTTCGTTTATATGAGTTCTAATATCTATTGGAGTAGGATGATCAGACATAACTAAAATTTTATAATCGCCAAATCTCTTAATTCCGTCTAACACACGCTCTACAACCCTGCCGTCAAAATCTTCAATTGCCTGTATTTTTAGCTTAGCATCACCCATATGTCCAGTCTCGTCTGTAGACTCAATATGAATCATCGTTAAATCGAGTTTTTCAAGGGAATTTAATGCATAATCGACCTTACCCTCGTAATTTGTATCGAGATACCCAGTGGCTCCTGGAACATCTATTACATCAAGCCCCGCATATTTTCCAATACCTTTAACGAGATCAACTGCTGATATCACAGATCCGGTTAAGCCATAGAGCTCTTTAAATGTAGGCATTGTCGGCGCTACACCTTGCCCCCATAGCCATATACTATTTGCAGGATTTTTTCCTTCTTGGACTCTTTTTTTGTTTACCGGATGGTCTCGTAAAATATCTCTAGATTTTTCAATAAGTTCTTTTAATTTTTGAGCTCCCTCACCGCTTGGGAAATGGGTCTCAATATTTTTTCCAGATATGTCATGGGGTGGAGTGGTCACAATTTCTTTATTTCCACTCGACCATACTAGTAGATGCCTGTAGCTGACACCTGGATGTAGTTTGAGGTTATCTTCTTCTAGTTCTTTCTTGAGGTCTAAGATGAGCTCTGTTGCTTCCTCAGTTGTTATATGGCCTGCACTATAATCCTCCATTACCCTACTTTCACCTTCGCCGGCTAATGTCACCAAGTTGCATCTAAGAGTAACGTCAGTCGTACCAAGTGAGACGCCCATACTGGCAGCTTCAAGAGGCGACCTGCCAGTGTAGTAGATCATAGGGTCATATCCTAGTACAGTTAGGTTTCCAACGTCGCTACCCGGTGGTAGTGGATCAGGAATAGTCTTAACCATGCCGAATTTCATAGCGCATTTGGCGATTTTATCCAAATTTGGAGTATTGGCTACCTCAAGAGGGGTTTTTCCACCAAGCTCTGGGAGCAGGTGATCAGGCATTCCGTCGCCTTGAAGGATTACATATTTCATAGTGAAAAGATGTTAAATGCTTTTAGGAATTTATCAAGGAGTTTTTTGTTCTAAAACAAACGGTTCAACGGAAGTATCAAGATCTCTACCAACTGAGTCGGTACTTAGCTTAAGAACCTGCTTCTCCGCATGGTAAGAGCTTCTAACTAAGGGGCCAGCTTCTATATGTGGGATACCGATTACATTTTCACCATAGGTTTTTAATGAATCAAACTCGAGCGGATGATAAAATTTAGAAACCGGTAAGTGGTCGATTGTCGGTTGCAAATACTGTCCAATTGTTACGATGTCGCACCCCACATCTTTTAAGTCTCTTAAAGTTTGGAGGACTTCATCAATCTCCTCACTCAGACCGACCATGATTCCTGATTTGGTGAGCATATCTTTATTCCCTCTTTCTTTACTATCAGAAAGAACTTTCAAAGACCATGCATAGTTGGCTTGGGGGCGGACAGATCTTTTCTTGCCGCTCTGTGTCAGCTGCTGTAAACGATAGAGTCTGGGTACAGTTTCTATATTGTGATTAAGTACGTCAGGTCCTGCTTCGAGTATCTGGCTAAGAGCTTGAGAATCACCTTTAAAGTCGGGTATTAATACTTCAATTTTAACTTCAGGATTGTATTCCCTTACGGTTTTGATAGTTTCAGCAAAAATACATGCGCTATCAAAGTTTTTATCATCACGGTTTACGGAAGTGATTACAACGTGGGTTATGTTGGCGTTATTCTCAGTTAGGCTATGTACTGCCTGAGCTACTCTCTTGGGCTCTTCCCAATCAAGCTCGCCACCGTTTCCAGTTTTCACATGACAAAAACCACAGCTTCTCGTGCAGGTATCACCCAATATCATAAATGTGAGGGTTCCAGCGCTCCAACACTCCCCTATATTTGGACAGCGCGCTTCCTGGCAAACTGTATGAAGACCAAGTTCTTTTGTCAGGTTTTTAAGATGTGTATAATTCTTGCCGGAAGGAAGCTTTGCCTTAATCCAGCTTGGTTTTCCATTACGCATATTTATCTTGTAATCTCAGCTCCAATTGTTGGGACTAAAATATCCCCTGCTTTGTCTCCTATTAATTAGCCTATAATAAAGTTCATTAAGACGGCGGTGTAAAAGGACTTGATTCAGAGCTGGATGATGAACTTGAGCTTTGTGGTTCAGGAGCTTCTATAAGAGTTTTAGGATTCTGTGATAACTCATTTACTTGGGCTTCTAGCTCTTTTATTCTTCTACTTTTTTGTCTCGAATCAGAACTGGCAGAGATTGATTGAAGAGCACCAAAAATGAGCGCTACAATCACTCCAAGCACAAAAGCAGACAGGATGAGCACGATGTTCTTAGTGACGTAAGGGCCAACCATGTACTGGTTTAAGTCCATCTGTAGCTGGAATTGGTGTGTGAATACTTCAAGGTTCTGTGTGTAGATAATTGCGAAAAATACTATAATCAAAACTATTATTATTAATCTAATGAATCTCATTGCTCACCTCTCAATTATTTTTTATTTGCTCACTAAGGGTTTTATATGTGTCGTGCAAGTACTCAGGCATTATCTTTACATCTCCAATTAACGGCATAAAATTGGTGTCCCCATTCCACCTGGGAACTATATGGAAATGTAAATGATCATCAATACCAGCGCCACCCGCTGTGCCCAAATTCATTCCTACATTAAAACCGTCTGGTTTCATTATATCTAATATTTCAATACATTTCGTTGTTAAATTCATTAGCTCAAGTCTTTCGTTCTCGTCAAGTTCAGACATATTGCTTGTATGTTTGTAAGGAACAGCCATAAGATGTCCGTTTGAATATGGATAACGATTCATAATTATGAAACTGTGTTCGCCTTTAAATAGAATAAGGTTTTCTTCGTCATTTCCTTCATTAGGCTTATCACAAAAAATACATCCTTTTTCTTTTTCCCCGGTTATATATTCAATTCTCCAAGGAGCCCAAAGCGTTTTCATATTCAATTAATTATATCGACAAGATAGAAAAGTCCAAAACGTGATTTTATCGGGACACTTGTCAAAATATTCGTATCGATTTTTGAGTTCAGCAAATCATAGAGTTTGGATTTCTTTTTGGGGAAATTTATTACCTCTGGATCGCCTTGTATTCCGCCTAAATTACCTGCAACTGTAATTGCATCATTAATTGTTCCAAGCTCGTCTATTAATTTAAGATTTAGAGCCTGCTCGCCGGTATATATTTTCCCGTCTGCAACACTATCTATCTGCTTAGTATCTAGATTTCTTGATGTAGCAACAACAGATTTAAACTGGTCATAAACGTTATCAATAAGCTGCTGTATATACTCTTTATCAGCGTCGCTCATCTCCCTAAATGCAGAACCGACATCTTTATATTTACCGCTTTTAATTACCTCAACATCTATCTTCGCCCAGTTGAGTAATTTTTCATAGCTCGCAAACTGAGCAATAACTCCAATACTGCCTGTAATTGCTCCCGGGTTGGCATAGATCTTTTCAGCAGCACAAGCTATATAGTAGCCACCTGAAGCCCCAACTCCGCCTATGCTTGCTATAATTGGAATTTCTTTGCCTAGTTCCTTGAGTTCGCTATATATTTCTTGCGAAGGCCCGACTGCACCACCAGGAGAATCTATTCTTACTACAAGCGCTTTGACTTTGTCGTCTTTGGATATGGTTTCTATGCTGTCGAGATAAATTTGCGAATCAATAATTACATCTTCGACTCTTAATACGGCAACTTTATCTCCTGAAGAAAAGCTCCCTTTTCCTGATAACAAAAGGGCGCTTCCAATTCCAGCAAGAAATATAAAAACAAATAGAAAGAGTAAGACTATTGCAAGGAAGAATCCCCTCACTTCTAGCCTCCCTCGTCGGTACTAATTACTTTTAGTTTTTCACCAAGAAGATCACCAAGTGTGGCACTCGGCTCTGCCTGTGAAGAGTTGAAGTTGGAGACTCTCTCTTTTTCGAGTTTCTGAGTATGTCTTTTAACGCTTAAATTCACTTGTCTGTTTCTTCTATCAAAACCAACTACCTGGGCGGTAATTTCATCACCCGGGTTGAGTTTCTTTAGCGCGTCAGTATCGTCTTTATCCTGGCCAAGTTCGTTAGCTCTAATGTATCCTTCGATATTATCATCGAGCTCTATAACAACTCCCCTGTCCTTAACTTCCTTAACTTTACCGGTAACTGCAGATTGTCCTTGTTTGTATTTCTTTTGTGCGTTATCCCAAGGATCACTGCTTAGCTGTTTTACACCAAGTCCGATCCTTTCGTTTTTCTCATCGACATTTAATACAACAACATCTATCTCGTCGCCTTTTTTATAAGCTTCTTCAGGGTCAACTCTTCCTGCCCAAGAAATATTATCAGGTCTTAAAAGTCCTACAATATTATCTGCAACTTCTACAAAAACTCCTCTATCCGTAACATTTCTTATAATTCCTTTCAATACTGATTTTGGAGGATTGTCTTTTTTAAACAGCTGCCAAGGGCTAGGTTCAATTTGTTTTAGGCTTAGTGAAATTCGTCTATTCTCTGGATTAACATCAATTACTATTGCATCAACCATATTTCCGGACTCAACTACTTCTTTAGGGTGTCTAAAACTTTTTGTCCAGGTTATCTCTGAGACATGAACAAGACCCTCTATTCCGGGTTCTAGCTGAACGAAAACTCCAAAATCCATTAAGGAAGCTACTTTACCTTTAACTTGGTTTCCCGCTTGATATCTTTGGCTTACTGTATCCCATGGGTCCGGTGTTACTGCTTTATGACTTAGGGTAACTTTTTCCTCGCCCTGTATGCTCAATATTTTTGTATTTATTTCTTGGTCTGCCGAAATAACATCACTTGGGTGGTTTATTCTTCCCCAAGAGATCTCACTTATCGGAATGAATCCTTCTAATCCTCCCAAGTCGACAAATGCTCCTTGGTTAATAATATTTACAACCTTTCCTTGAATTTCCATCCCTTCTTCAAGTTTGGATAGGGTCTCTTTTTTTAATACTTCTCTTTGCTCTTCTAAGAATACTCTTCTTGAGACTACAATATCCCTATTTGTAAACTTTATTATTCTTACTTCTAGCTTCTGTCCTACAAATTGGTCAAGATCTTTTTGTGGTCGGATATCTAACTGCGAAGCAGGTAGAAAGGCCCTAATTTCTGTTTTTTCTCCAATATCGGTCATAAAACCCCCTTTGACCTTTTGAAGAATTATCGCTTCTAGAAGCTCTCCGCTATCGAATTTTTCTTGTATTGCTTTATTTTCTTGAAGCATGCCAGCTTTTCTTCTTGATAGCCTGGGTAATCCGTGGTCATATCTTTCCAACATAACTTCTACTTCATCGCCAACCTCTACCTCAAGTTCTCCACTTTTTCCGAAAAACTCTTCTGTAGGTGCAACACCCTCAGTTTTTGAGCCAAAATCAATAAATACATCTTCCTTGTCGACGTGGACAACTATTCCTGTGAATAATTTCCCTTGTTCGGGTGCATTCATACTTTCATCAATTAGTTCTGCAAAATTTTTCTCTTCTACCATATTCCTGCCTTCTATTATTTTGATGTGATCAAATTTACCGGTCGATTTCCATTGTTAGAATTAGAATTAGCTAGCGTAGGTTTTATTTACTCACCATAACTTCTGTAATAATTCTGTTTGTAACTTCGTCGGCATTAAGATTTGTAGTATCTATTATTACTGCATTCGGGGCCGGATGCAAGGGAGATTCTAGACGCCCTTTGTCCTGTTTGTCCCTTAATTCTATCTCTTTTATCATCTTATCTAGGTCAACATTGATATTGTTTTCTATTAATTGCTTTCTTCTCCTGATAGCTCTTTCTTCAAGAGTAGCATCTAAATAAAACTTAAATGTTGCTTGTGGAAATACATAAGTCCCCATATCCCGTCCCTCAACTACAATATTACCGTTTAGTCCTATTCCCCTCTGTAGTTCAACAAGTTTTTCTCTAACCAGTTTCTTGGTTGCCACATCAGATGAAATACGTGAGATCTCGGGTGATCTAATTTCATCGGTTATATCTTCGTTATTCAGAGTAATCATAAGCAAATTATCTGGGCTGTTCACAATTCCAATTGTAGTATTGTTTAATAAAGATAAGAGTTCTGCTTCATTGTCTATGTTTATAGGATTTCTTGTCAGTTGAAGAGCAACTGCTCTATACATTGCTCCAGTGTCTAAATAGGTTAGTCCCAGCACTTTTGCTACAGACTTAGCAACAGTGCCTTTTCCGACCCCTGAGGGACCGTCAATTGTTATTATGAGATCTTGGTTCATTTTTTTTGTCAGGCTTAATTGATATAGAATAATTTATTTATTGGCGGAGTTCATCTAATACTTTAAAAAAGTCTGGATAAGATACAGAAACGCAGTCTGCATCAACTATTTCTGTCTCTCCTTTAGCTCTCAAACCTGCAATTGCGACAGACATTGCTATTCTATGATCACCCCAGCTTGAACATACGGCTCCGGTAAGTGATTCAGTGCCCATGATTGACATCCCGTCTTCAAATTCTTTTACTTCAACCCCTAATTTTCCAAGCTCAGTAGCCATGGCGTTGATCCTGTCAGTCTCTTTTACTCTAAGTTCTTTTGCATCTTTTATTAGTGTTGTGCCTTCTGCAAAAGATGCTGCTACTGCAACCAGCGGGAGTTCATCAATTGCTTTTGGTATTATATCCCCACCAATCTCAGCTGCATGCAAATTGCTCGCTCTAGCAATAATATCTCCGATCGGCTCTCCATTTACATCTCTTTCATTTATGATCTCTATATCTCCGCCCATTCTTTTTAAAATATCGATTATCCCGGTTCTTAACGGATTAATTCCAACATTTTTTATAACAACTTCAGAACCTGGAGTGATAAGAGCTGCAACTATAAAAAACGCTGCAGAAGATAAATCAGATGGCACTATAATTTCTCCTGAGATAATATTGGAGACCTTGTTAATTTTGATACTGTTTCCGTTTTTAGTGATCGGTACTCCAAGATATGTGAGCATGCGCTCTGTGTGATCTCTTGAAGCTGAAGGTTCAATTACTTCCGTTTCGCCCTCAGCATACATCCCGGCAAGTAAAATTGCCGATTTTACCTGTGCACTGGCTACCGGCAGTTCGTAACTAATGCCCTTGAGTTTACTTCCCGTAATTGTGAGTGGGAGCTTATTACCTTCTTCGTTGCCTGCAATATTAGCCCCCATTTGTGTAAGTGGTCCGACAACTCTTTTCATTGGTCTGGCTTGGAGATATTTGTCCCCAGTGAGTGTTGTTGTAAATTCTTGAGGGCTTAAGAGACCGATTAAAAGCCTTGTCGTAGTGCCAGAGTTACCGCAGTCTATAATTTGATCTGGTTCTTTTAGACCATGAAGTCCATTTCCTTCAACCACTACACGGGTTCCATTAATTTCAATTGAAGCCCCAAGTGCCCGCATTGCATTTGCTGTAGATAGAGTATCGTCGGATATTAAAAAATCTCTCACTAAAGTCGTCCCGGTAGCAAGTGAACCCAGCATCAAGGATCTGTGGGATATGGACTTATCTCCAGGAGGTGTAATTTCACCATTAAGTGGCTTGGAACTTCCTATTATTTTTCTATTAGACATATCTTCAAATTTGATAATATACTTTTGAGGATATTCTGCCTGATATTTATCGTAGGTAAAATCATATTAGTTATAATTTAGTGAGAAACCGTGATGATTAAATACAATAAACCTAAAGTAAGTCTCTACAGTTTCGTTTTATCCTTCGCCCTATTCTCATCTTTCTTGCTTACAGAAATGAGTTTGGCGGGGATATGTGGTAAATGGGGTGAAGGGAAAAAAATAGGGGCGCTAGACCATAATTTGATCAATGAAGCTAGTGGTCTTCAGGCATCCAGTAAGTATCCGGGAAGACTCTATCACATAAACGATTCAGGCGGAGGAAATTTTTTCTATATTTCCGATATGAAAGGTGATAGGACACAAAAAATCAGAATAGAGGGTGAATTTTCAAAACAATCAGATTTTGAAGATATCAGTGTAGGTAAATGTTTTGATAAAACATGTCTGTTTATCGGTGACATCGGTGACAACAGGGCTAGAAAAGATTATGTAGAAATTATAATTGTACCGGAATTAGAACAATACGGGACATTTGTAAAACCGCTTAAGAGAGTAAAGATTAAATATCCGGATGGTCCACATAATGCTGAAGGAATGGCTGTTTATCCCAATGGAGACATATACATAATAACAAAAGAAGAAAACTTAAGAGAATTAGAGGCTTATCCTGCAAAAATATATAAACTGCCCGCACAAAAATGGCAAGATGAAGCAAATAAAATAAAAACCGTGGATTACATAGGGGAAATAGATTTAGAGATCATCAATCCCGCCGCCACAGCTTACGGACAAGTTGTCTCGGCTTTTGATATAGCCCCTGATGGTAAGAGTTTTATTGTTTTAACTTACGAAAATGCAATTGAATTTAATATAGATCTTTCCAATCAACTTATAAAACCGACAAGCCAACTAAAAAAGGGCAAAGATTATAAAGTAATTGAACTTAGATCCTTACCGCAGCAGGAAAGTCTTACTTATTTACCAAGTGGAAAGAGCTTCTTATATAACACAGAGCATCACTGGTTTGAGGCTCCTATTATTAGAGTCGATTGTCTGGACGAATAATAATTAGTTAAGACCTTCTCGCTAAAGCTAATCCAGCTCCTGATAATATGAAAAAAATACCGCTAAAACGACGATGTAGAATGTTATATTTTGATAATAAAGGACGCATTCTCCCTGCAAGTATAGCCCAGGTGCTATCAACAATCGTGATAACAATAATAAGAGTCGCTGAAAGCACAATCATTTGAAGTGCTATATTGCCTTCCTGAGAAACAAACTGAGGAAGATAAGCGCCAAAAAAGAGTAGTGTTTTTGGATTGGTTGCGGAAACCCAAAAACCACTCCAATAAACTTTCTTTTGGACTTTTACTCTTTTGTCTGCCTTGAATATTAGATCTTCATTTTCTTTGGCAAGCAAGTGCATAATGCCCAGATAGAGAAGATATGCAACACCCAGCCATCTTAACAATTCAAATGCAGAAGCCATGAATGTTAGCAAAGTCGTTGCGCCAAGAATTGTAAGAGTCAATTGTGGCAGCATGGCAGAGCTTGTTCCTGCTACAGATATAAGACCGTAACGTGTGCCATGTGCAATGCTGTTGGCTACAATTAATGAAACGTTAGGACCAGGTATAAGTCCTAACACAATACATGTTCCAACAAATATTAAGTATAAATCCAGCTCTATCATATAACGTCCATTATTTTAATTTGAAAATATCTCTTAGAAAGGAATGTGGCCTTAATTCATTAAAAAAGCAAGAATAATGGGTGTGGTTATAATCGATATTATTGTTCCGGCTAATATTATAGAAGCCACAGTTTTTGAGTCCTGATTGTATTTCTCAGCAAGCACAAAGTTAAAAACTGCAGGCGGCATTGCCGATTGTAAAATTATAACTTGAGCTACCATCCCCTCTAGTTTAAATAACCAGACTACAAGCGCTCCAGCCATTACGCCAACTAATACTCTCATGCCGCCAAATAAAAATGATCTGCCCACTTGGTTTAGCCGTACTTCGGAAAGCTTATAGCCCAGAGCAAATATCATAGTGGGTATGCTAGCTTCACCAAGCAGATGCACTGCTCTGTCTATAGCAATCGGAACCTGAATTTCCGCAACACTTATTAATAGACCTAATACTGCTGAGTAAATAAGCGGAAGTTTAAGTATTTCAAGTGGGCTTTTATCATAATTCAATATCATAATGCCGACTGAGTAATGCAGCACTGTAGTTGAGACCATGTAGAGTATTCCGATGTAGAACCCGGTTTCTCCAAAAGCGAATAAAATCAAGGGGAGGCCCATATTGCCGGTGTTGGCGAAAAGAATTGGAGATAAATATACCTTTATTGGTAGACCCATTTTCTTTATCGTCAGGTAACCGATAACTGATGTAATTCCAACGATGATACAAACTGCTGCAAACACTGTTGCAGCCAGGCTTAGTTCAATCTTGTCATGTGATAGTGAGGAAATTACTAGTGCAGGAGTTGCCAGATAAATGACAAACTCATTTACAGAAGAAAGGTCGATTTTCTTTCTTTTCCCAAAAATATATCCTAATGCTGCGATAAGAAAAACAGGCAGAACCACATTTATGATTACAATTGAAATGTTTATACTCCAATTTTTTTTCAGACTAGGATATTTATTTTAGCAGTTATTGTAAACTAAATTTCAAAAGTTCTTGGCGGGAGTTTGATAGGAATTAATAATGAAAAGATAAAGTTACCACCTTACTACTGAGGCGCCCCAGGTGAATCCTGCGCCAAATGCTGAGAAAACTACTATATCACCCTTTTTCAATCTGCCGCTTTTTACAGCCTCATCAAGCGCTATTGGGACTGAAGCTGAAGAAGTGTTGCCATATCTGTCCAAGTTACTGAAAACCTTTTCTTCTGGCAACTCCAGACGTCTTCTGACAGCGTCGATGATTCTGTAGTTAGCTTGATGCGGGATTAGAAGATCTATATCATCAGGTGTAATACCAGCTTGCTCGATAGCTTCAAGAGAGGAATTCTGAAGGGCTTTTACAGCTTCTTTAAATACTTCCTTCCCTTCCATCTTTAAAAAGTGGCTGCCGTTTTTAAGGCTTTCTTCCGAGGTAGGAATTCGTGACCCGCCTCCAGGCATATATAGAAGGTCCCAACCATCGCCGTTTGCGCCAAGGCAAGAAGACAAGATGCCAGGAGTTTCAGAGACAGAAATAACTGCTGCACCAGCGCCGTCTCCAAATAAAATGCAAGTTGTTCTATCTTCGTAATTCATAATTTTTGATAGGGTTTCTGCGCCCACTACTAGAAGTTTCTTAGCTGTGCCACCTTGAATTAATCCTTTTGCAACATGTAGTGCGTATATAAATCCGGAACAACCTGCTAGAACGTCAAAAGCAAAGGCCTGATAAGCGCCAAGGCGCCCTTGCAATACACAAGCAGTAGAAGGGAAAATAAAATCAGGTGTAATAGTACCCACAATAATTCCGTCAATATCTTCAGGACCTATATTGGCATCTTCTAATGCCTTTATTGATGCTTCATAGGCAAGATCGGATGATGCTACCTCTGGTTCAGCTATTCTACGCTCAGAAATACCAGTTCTAGAACGTATCCATTCATCTGAAGTATCTATCATCTTCTCAAAGTCTACATTGGATAATACTTTGTCAGGTGCCGAAGAGCCGATTCCAAGAAATTTTACTAAACTCAAGTTAATTAATACTCCCGCAGTTATTGATTGGATGTTTTAGAATGATTTGATATTATCGGTTAATCAAACTATTTTGTCAAACGATTGTGAAGCTTTTTCAATGAGAGAGGTTAACTCTAATTTGTCATCTCTACTGAGCATGATTTTTTTAGAGTATAGGACTTTAGTATCGTATAACAGCATATCAAAATGATCTTGTTGTGTAAGCTTTTTAAGTAACTCTACCTCTTCGGGAGATTCTGTATTAAAGAAATACTCAAACTTAAATGGATTATTGGATACGGTATTTATATCAATATGCATTCCTACAGAGGGGAATTCAGGTCTTTCGATTAACTCAAAATTGAATGTTATCTTGTTAATATTATTAAGCAGTAATAATTCCTCTCGTGGACTTATAATAAATAGGGTTGCCATTTGGTATAAAGAAATAAAAATACAGCCCGATTCAATCATGGAAAGAGATATTTCCGTATCGAAAGGAAGCTCCAGGTCGTTGATATTACTATCTGAATTTTTAAATAATGGTTTTAAAATCAGGGATAACAATCTTTATCTCCAATATGGCTAAGATGAGAATATTTAAAATGAAACAATAATTTATTGTCAGATTATAGTCTTATTTTGTGATTATTCATAATAAATTTACGAAAATGAGATATTTTTTGCTTGTCAAAGTAAATTTTCGCTTGACATATACCTATAAAATTTATTAGTATCAAGGTATCAGTTAGAAACATTGATTAAGATATATAATGAATATTATGGGTAAGGGTTTTGTAATCACTACAATAAATCATCTTAATATAGTTTTTAGTTAGAAATTGGTTTAGTTGGTATAGAGAGATCTAGAATTATTATTAACTTAATAAGGAGGAGATAAAGATGTGGACACTAATAGTTATAGGGTTGTTTTTTCTAGCTTGGTATTTTATTGCACCGCAAGGAGAGGCTGCTCCAGCCGCTGAAGCAGTACCAGAAGCACCGGAGGCCCCAGCAGCACCAGCACCGGCAGCAGATAATGCTGTAACTGATGGTAGTGAATTTGGTTCAGCAGCAGCAGCGCCTGCAGCCGAAGCACCTGCATCAGAAGCGCCTGCAGAAGCTGCGGGATCAGATGACGATGATCCTTTTAAAGCTCACTAATAGTTTGATAATTGGCTATAGCTTTAAAACTCATAAGAAAAGCTAATTTAGGGCTTTTCTTTATTCTAATGTGCCATTTTGGTGCTATACGATAATTTCTTTTTTGGTTTTTATAAGTAACCAAAGGAAGAAGACGCCGCCTATAGATGCTGTAATTATCCCGACAGGAATTTCTACGGGGCTAATTATAGTTCTGGATAATGTATCGGCAGCGGTTAAGAATGTAGCTCCTAGTAGAAAGGAGCTTGGAAGGATAATTCTATTATCTCCCCCCAATAGCATTCTCAATATATGTGGGATAATAAGTCCGACAAACCCAATTGGCCCTGTTACTGATATTACAGCTCCTGCCGCAAGAGAAGTAGCAAAATAAATTTTCTTTTCCATCCACCTGACATTTACACCTAGAGATGATGCCACATCATCACCTAGACCAAATAGATTCATATCTTTTGCTGATGATAGTAAAATTGCGCATCCCGGTATTACAAATATCAATGTTTTCCAAACTGTATCGAATCCAACAACATCCAAACTCCCCATGATCCACCGCATAGTTTGCAAAGATTCTGTGAAAGTAGAGAAGAACTGTATAAACATGACAATAGCAGCGTATAAAAAGTTTGCTACAACACCTGCTAAAAGTAATCTACCGGTTGCCACTACTCCACCTACTTTAGAGATCGTATAAACAAAAAGCATTGTTAGTATAGAAAAAACGAAAGCTGAGATTGAAACCAAAGAGAATCCTAGAACACCTACAGCTAGTCCCGATCTAATTGCTAAAAGCGCTCCAAGGGAAGCTCCTCCGGATATTCCTAATGTAAAAGGGGAGGCAAGTGAATTTCTAAATAGAGCCTGAAGAGCGGCTCCTGTTAAAGCAAGTGTGCCCCCAGCGATAGTTGCCATTAGTACTCTAGGTATTCTTATTTCAAAAAATATAGTTTTAGATAGTTCGTCGACATTTGAGATAGCTTCAAGCGGCCCAATGCTATAGGTTCCAGTGAAAATTGATATGAATGCTGTGACTATCCATAAAATAAATAATAGTGTTATAGAGATTAGAAATTTCTTATTAGTACTCATGGTTAGTATCTATCTGTTTTGCTCAAAGATTGCTTAGAATATGATTATTATTGATTTGGAAAAACAAAGACTCTACCATTTTCCTTTTTTACGACAACTTCAATTTCATATGCCAAGCTAAGTATTTCACTGTTAATAACTTGATCAGTTCTTCCTTCAGCAAGTATTTTGCCGTCTTTAAGTATTATTATTTCGTCAAAATAGAATAGTGATGAGAAAATGTCATGTGTTGCAGCAATTATAGATATTCCTTTTTTCTCTTTGAGCTGTTTCAATATATTCATAATTTCTGTTCTGTGCTTTACATCAAGGAACGTAGCGGGCTCATCTAAAATCATTATTTCCGGCTCTTGTACAAGCCCTCGAGCGATAGAGGCAAGCTGTCTTTCCCCGGAAGAGACTTCACTTATCAAGCGGTTTTCTAGATGTGCAATCCCCACAGTTTCCAAAGCGCTTTGAGCAATTTCAATATCTCCTTCTCTTTCAAATTCAAACCTGCCAATATATGGAGCTCTACCCATTAACACTACTTCCCTAACAGTAAAAGGGAATGCAAACATCGGGTCTTGGGGAATATAGGCAATTCCCTTTGCAATCTCTCTTCTATCCATCTTTGAGAGTTCCTGGTCACTAAAGACGGCTCTACCGCTTTTAGGTTTAAGTACTCCGCATAGGATTTTTAGAAGTGTGGATTTCCCGGCCCCGTTCGCACCTAAAATTCCAAGCATCTTTCCAGATTCTATAGATAGGGTTATTCCATTTAGAACAGTAGTTCCATTATAAGAAAAACCGATGTCGCTACAATTAATTATTGTTTCCATATTTCTCTTTTATCTCAGGGTGAAGAATATCAGTTAATGTTTGAGCACCCCCGACAATTCTTTGGCTTGGGTGAAGTAGAACTTGGCTAGATAAAACATATACTTGGTTGTTTTCGATAGCGTCTACACTACTCAGACTGTTCCATATATCTAAAATCTGATCTTCTCTATCTAATTTTTGATGATTTATCTCTATTATTACATCAGGGTTAAAACTGAATATTGCTTCTTTTGTAATCTTTAGCGCGTTCCTTTTGTTTTGAACTACATTTTCACCGCCAGCCAAAGTGATGAGCTCATCAATATAATTATTTCTTCCTATCACATATATATCTTCAAGAGTTCCGGGGTTTCTTCCAACTACGAGTAAAACTGTTTTTTTTGTTGTGTTTTTAGTTTGCTGTTCTATTTTTCTAAGATCTGATTGGATACCTAAAGTTAATTTTTTTGCTTTTTCGCTTTCTCCGAGGATTTCTCCAAGATCCGTAATCGCTTGTATTATATCCTTGATAGAATCATTACTCTTAGCTATAAAAGTCTTAAGACCGAGTTTCCGTAGTTTCTCGCCAAAACTAATATCCTGGTCCTTCATTAAAACAACCAGATCAGGTTTTAATGCTAAGATGGCTTCATAATTGGGGTTAATCCATCCACCTACTTTGGCTAAGTCAATAACTTCAGGCGGGTATTCATCGTAGATGGTTACCCCTACAACCTGATCCAAATACCCGAGTGCGTAAATAACTTGAGTCAGGTTTGGAGATAAAGACACTATGCGCAGCGGCTTATTATCTGAGTAGCTGTAAGTAGCTGTAATAATTAGAAGTATAGTTACTAAGAATGTTCTTTGGATTAACTTTGATATCATGATTATCCTGAAAAAAGCTCTAACTGCATATAGTTTCTGAGATTAATAATTGATTCGGGAGGAGGGTCGTAGTTCTTAATAACTTCGGGATGTATAGCTTTTGCCAGGATTTCGAGCCCATCAACTATTCTTGGTCCTGGTCTACTGAAATATGAGTTAGCGTCTACAATGTAAATCTCCCCTTTGGTTGTAGCAGGAAAAGCAAACCACTCATCTTTTGATGTTACTACGTCTAGTTCATTAATAGTTTTTTCTATATCAAAGCCGCAGGGCATTAAAAATAATTTCTGTGGGGCAAAGTCCGCAATTTCTTCCCAGGTAGCTTTAAAAGAAGGCTCCCCAGCTTTGCCTAAGCCGTTATCTCCGCCTGCGATTTCTACCATTTCCGGTACCCAGTGTCCTCCAACAAATGGAGGATCAAGCCATTCCATACAAAAAACCCTGGGACGGTCTCTCTCGTTTTCAAGTTGAGACCTTACTCTCTCTACTCTTGCTTTGAGCTTATCTGTGATCTCAATGGCTTTTTCTTTTGTGCCAGTAGCCTCTCCGATAGTAATTATCGTATCAAAAATTTCATATATTGTTGTTGGCTCTAAAGAAATTATTTCAGGTGTATGACCCAGAACTTCAACAGCTTCCATAACCTGATTTCCAGAAACAGCACACACTTCACAGAGTTTCTGGGTCAAAATAATATCCGGGTTAGCTTCTTTAAGCGCTTCTTTATCTACAAGATAAGTACTCTTTCCTTCCATAGCGTTTTTAGTTACGAGGTCGTCTATTTCTTTACTAGAGAGTTTTTTGTGATCAAGAAAACTCATGATAACAACCTTCTTTTCTTTAACTTCAGGCGGATAGTTGCACTCATGCGTTACGCCGACCAGGTTGTCACCCAGACCCAACTCATAAATAATCTCTGTTGTGCTTGGAAGAAATGAACAAATACGCATAATTCTGACCCCATCATATATTATTTGGGGAGAGGCGTTTAGGCCCCTCCCAATACAATTATCATTAACTGGATTACTTACTTATGCAAATCCTTACTGTGTCTGTAATGTTGAATCGACTGATCCTAGCTGCTGACTGATTCCAGTAATAAAATAAATATCAGCACCACTAAAGTCATCCCCTGGCCTGATAGCAAGTGATTGAACACCATCAAATAGGTCTGAGTTTGGATTATCACCTCTAAGACCTGCAGGAAATGGAGTTATATAGGGGAAAGGATCTACCTGATCATTGCTTGTATCTAACACAGCTATCTGGTCTGAGTTAAAAAGTGTGGTGAAAAGCAAACCGTCTTTAATGGCTATGTCTGCTGTGTTGTTCAGATCGTTAAGATCAGTGATTAAGATAGGATTAGCAGGACCATTGATTATTGTTCCTTCAAATAGATCTACTTTTAATAAAGCACCTACTAAACCTAGTCCGGTGTAGCCAAATCCATCAGGAGTAGCTGTTAGATTATTAGGCAGACACACTGTTGGGTTTTGCTGGCTTAGTGGAATATCTATTGTGTCGATTACACTATCGTTTAGAGTGTTGATTATATCAATTGAAGGTGGAAAATTGGTATCACAGCTGAATTCAAAAGTTTCGAAGTCAAATGATATATTCCCATTATTCAGGGCATAAAGAATCTCATCAATTTCTACCAGGCTGCTGGTGTTGGCGCCCGAAGCATTGATAGTGTCTATGACCTGATTGGTAGCTGTGCTTAGTACAGTTATAAAACCGTTACCATTAGGGTTGAAATTCTCATCTAGGTTATTATTAGAAATATAAACTTTATCGTTTATTATCAATATACCTGACGGTTCCTCGAAACTATTAGAAGGCACATTAATGACATTATTACAAGGTGCTGTTTCTCCCTGATCTTCTGCGCTTACAATCAGTGTCTGACAAGCACCGGTAAAAATATTTACTAAAGCAACACTTTGACCTGTGTTGTTAGCTACATAAGCTTGGTTGTTTCCAAAGAAATCCATGGATATAGGGTTTGAACCCGGAGGAACAACTATGGTTCCTAGTTGTTGAGGGGGGGTCTGGTTGAGTTCAAATATCTGAATATTATTTGAGAAACCGTTTATTACATAGGCCCTAGTTCCAAGAATCTTTATATCTGCCGGAACGCTACCAAGCTGTGCAAGGTTACGATCAACTGCATTTCTTAATAGTGTTACTCCAATTACAGTGTCTAAAACAACATTGCCATTATTAGTAACTAGCACGTTGAATAAATCACTTGTGTTAGCAGTAAATGTTGGGTCAAAACTACCGTCAGCAAGACCAAAAGTTGTCTGCGTTTCCAAGGTAGTGAGGTTGGTAACCTCTACAGTGCTACCTGGAGGGACTGAACCAGCTGTTCCTCCGACTTTAATTGTCTGATTTGTTCCTGCGCGTTCTGCTACAGCCAAAATATCACCTGTAGGTACAAAACCGCCTCCGCCATTTCCACCGCTGTCGCAGCCTATAAAAACTGCTCCAAAAAAACTAAAAACAAATATTGTTAATAATAGTCTCATCCTATTATCCTCCTTTGAATTGTCTTACTTGATTTCTATTTATCAAAATTTACTCCTGCTGTAACGAAGAAAGTTCTTCCTGGAAGTGGAAAATCTAACGCATCCCTTACATCAAGATTGTTGAAAAGGTTCTTTACTTCGAATGAGGCAAAAACACTTTTCCATTCACCTTTAACTCCAATATTATGGGTTGTTCTTGCGTCGGTAGTGGGCGCATTTGGAAATGCATTTAGCGGAATTTCATCAACATAGTGAGTTTCCCAAAATACAGCTGCGATGCTGTGACTTAGCACAGCTCGGAAATCGGCCTTATTGCGAGGTCTACCGGGAAGCTGAGCGCCTGTTTCATCTATCTCACCAGACAAAAATGTATAAGCGCCATAAAGCTCCAAAAACTCAAAAGGTCTCAATATTAAGCTTGTTTCGACTCCCTGCTCATCGACATTACCGACATTTCTAGGCTCTATTCTCTGGGCGCTAATAAAAACAAATAAAATTAGATCGTCTATATGATTTCTGAAATATGTAACTTCTAGTGCTGCTTTAGGATGGGAAAGTAATACTCCAACATCAAAGTCATAAGATGTCTCCGGTTTTAGATCGGGGTTCCCACCTATAAAACCTTCTTCCGGAAAAAAGAGCTCGCCAAAGCTTGGTGCTCTGAATGATCGTCCTATATTAGCTTTGAATGTAAGATAATTTTTTGGAGATACTACAATTCCAAGTTTAGGCGAGAATCCTACATCGGTTGTAGTCTCTTCTTGTTGCGTTGACCAAATATCTAATCTCACAACAGGGTTTATAATTAATATTTCATCGAACAGTGAGATTTCGTCACTAGCAAATGCGCTGTATGTAAAACGCTGTGGGTTATCAAAGTCATCATCGCTTAAAAATTCTGCTCTTGCCTCGGTTGCAAAGGTAATAGTCTGATTATAGGGAGCAAACCAAGTGAGCCTCGGGTTGACGCCGAATGCATATGTTTTGCTCAGCGTATCTATCGGAACTCCAATGGTCGGCGTCGGGTTCTTAAATTCCAGGCTGTCGTATCTATTATAAAGATTTATATTCAGATCTAGCTCGGGACTAGCAAATTGTTCTTTTGAGATGTTAACACTTGTAAGGTTTCTAAGATCTTTTTGATTTGCATTTGGCTGTTGAAATTCTCCAAGACCCGGCACTCCTCTGTCGTCATAGAAAAACTCATTTAATAGACTTATCTCCCAACCGCTATCAAAATCATAAGCAAGTTTTGTGAGAAAACTCTCAGAATGGAAATCATTATTAATTCTGGTGAGTGTGAGGTCATTAACTGACTTAAATTTAAAATCCCCCTCACTCTGAGCATGAGCAAAGGAAACCAAATAGCTGAAATTTCCAATTTTCTGTGCTCTTCCAAGATTTAGAGTGAATGTTTCATATGAGCCGTAAGTTGCAGAGGCAAAAGTAAAAGGCTCATCCGTTGGTTTGGTGACAATATTAACAACTCCTCCTAATGCATCAGTACCTGCAAAGGCAGAAGCCCCGCCCCTTATTACTTCAAATCTGTCTACGAAACTTACCGGAATTGTCGACAGATCGACCCCGCCACCTAAAGGGTTGTTTAATCTTACTCCATCTAAGAGAATTACCACCTGATCACTTGACGACCCGCGGATAGAAAGTGTTTTAAGCTGGCCAAATCCACCGAAATCTCTTACAAATACACCTGGGGAGAACGATAGAAGCTCTGCCGCTGTCTTGTATTCCCCACTGAAATTCTCGAGCTCAATTACCGTAGAAAAGGCGGACGGGTAGCTAAGAGGAGGCTCAATTGGAGTGTCCTCTACAATGACAGTTTCTAAAGTTGGATCTTCATTTTCCTGAGCTATCGTGATTGAAGCTAGGAAAATAAAAAGCACAGTTAGGAATAACCTGATTATGTATACCTCCGGTTAACTAAGTAACCGGGAGGCGGAATGTATTTAATACCCATTTACTCTCTCCCCCCGAAGAAAAGTAAGACATTAAGTACTAAGGCAGGTGTTCTGGCTTGTAGCCTCGGGTCTCCTTTGCGCCTTCCCAGAATTAATTCCAGTGACATAATGCAAAGGACTTTAAGGACTACTTACAGCAGCGAGTGGGCTGCACCGGATTCTCACCGGATTTCCCTTTTAAGCTTTAATGCAACCTTGTACTATAAATTTTAAAAGATCTATAAAACAGAATTTACATAATAACTCTTAAATCCTTTATGTGTCAAGATTTTCATCACTTATCAAAAGTACTTAATTACCTCTTTGCCAAACGTTTCTATAAGATTTGAAATTATTTCGTGAGTTGCCTGAGGAAATACCATTCGGCATGATATGTAGTTAATTCCAAGCTCGTCTCTGTATTTCTCTACCTCTTTAATACAGTCGTGCGGTGTTCCTATAATAAAACGCTCTTCGGCAAGGTGTTCAAAGAGAGGGTCGTCTAAGTCCTTAAGCTGCTTACCCCTCACATACATCTTAACTCCAAGTGAAAAATAGTATTTGTACATATTAGTTATGTATTTGTTTCCGCCCTCTATTGCTTCGTCTCTATCATCTGCGATAAAGGTTTCTCGTAATAGTATGTGCTCCACATTGTTTGGATTTTTCCCGGCTTTCTCGGCTTCATCGTTATAATATCCGAGAGTATCCCTGACCATATCCACAGTTCTACCTGGACCTATGAGCAGCGGATAGCCGTAGCGTCCAGCACGTCTTATTGCAGGTTCTTCAAACGCCCCAACGTATAAAGGAATAGGGCTTTGAACGGGTTTTGGAGTTAGCGTTGTATTCTCAAAACTGTGCCTTTTCCCCTCATATGAAAATGTTTCTCCAGCTAGTGCTTTCTCTAGCACTTCTATGCCTTCATCCATGCGGGAGGGTCTTTGTTTCATTGGTACTCCCAAGCCTTCGAACTCTTCTTTTCTATAACCAAGAACTACACCTAGGTCGAACCTACCGTTTGAAATGTTATCCACAACAGCGGCGTCTTCGGCAACTCTTACCGGGTTATGAAGCGGGAGTATAATTCCAGAGGATCCAATTCTGATTTTCGAAGTAACAGCCGCCATAGCACCTGCTATAACTGCCGGTGAGGGGCAGTAGCCATCTTCCAAAAAGTGATGCTCTGAAATCCAAGCTGAGTCAAAATTAACTTCTTCAGCGAGCCTCACTTGTGAGAGAGTATTTTTATAAAGCTCTGGATGTGTATATGTTAGCTCTGGGTGGGTTTGCATACCAAAAAGTCCGATGCCAAATTTCATTTAAAGACCTCCTTCTGTTATTCAGAATAAGAATTATAACATCAATACATAATCGAATTCTAGCGGATTAAATTTCATATTTTTCCATATTTAATTGTGGGTATTGTGTTTTATATGCGCATGTGTTTATAATGAGGGGAATAATCAATGAAAGAGGTGTCAAAATGGCAAAAGATATAAAATTTGGACTTGCTGCTCCCATGCCGGGAGCTGATTTAGATGGATTAATAGATTTTTCAGTCAAAGCTGACGAGCTTGGTTTTGATGGTGTTTGGTTTCCGGACCACGTTGTATTTGTATCCCCTACTGAGGCACATGAAGCCTGGACAGTGGCAACTGCTGCTGCTATGAAAACAAGCAATATTAGTTTAGGAACTGTCTCAGATCCTCATAGAATGCATCCAGCTGTGTTTGCTCAGCGACTAGCCACAATTGACCATATTTCAAAGGGCAGAGTAAAGCTCACTCTTGGAGTCGGTGAGTCTATGAACTTAGACGCTTATGGAATCGGTTGGAATAGACCCCTAGCCAGGTTAAAAGAGGCAATGACTGTAATGCAGAAACTATGGGCAACAGAGGGGCCTTGTAATTACGAAGGGGAGTTTTTTAATCTAAAAGAAGCTTTTTTACAGGTAAAGCCCTATCAGAGAAATAGGATCCCTATATATATGGCTACCCACGGTCCCAAGGGGCTCAAGCTCACAGGTGAATTGGGGGACGGATGGCTTCCATTTGATCTAACTCCTGGTCTTTATGCACAGTATCTTGCTATGGTCAAAGAAGGAGCAGATGGTGTAGGGCGTAGTTTAGATGAGATTGATTTAGGGCTTTGGGTATTTACGTCACTAGGTGAAAACGAGGACGAAGCTTATAAAACACTAGAGCCGTTTAAATATGTTCTATGTATGCAGGACCAGCTTAAAAAAGCCGGATACGATGTCGATATTCCCGAGGAGTACCTAGGTCTAGACTATTTCAATATTATTCCTCAGGACGAAGAAGGCAGGAAGAAATTCAGAGAATTGGGACAATTCTACCCTAGAGAGGCTATTATTGATTTCACTATTACCGGATCAAAACAGGATTGTATCAAAAAAATTGAGAAGTTCATTGATTCCGGTGTAAAGAACTTTGTACTTTTCTATCGGTTTAGTCCCGATCCCGCGCTAGCACTCGAAACTTATGCTAAGGAAATCATCCCTTACTTCAAAGGCTGATTTAGAAAACTATCTTAAAATAAATATAGGGGTGGTATCTCAATGCCACCCTTATTATTACCTATTTTCATTTTCCAGAGAAACATTCTTAAACAGAACCATGTCTAGTGGGTTTGGTACTAACCCTTTTACATAAGGCTTAATTAAGTTCTGTTGGGTTGTTATATAAAACGGTGCGATCGGGGAATCAGTTTCGGTCAGGATTTTCTGAGCTTTATCATAGATCACGATCCTCTTTTCTGGGTCAGTTTCAGCAGCAGCTTGTTCAACTAATGCGTCATATTCTTTATTACACCAGCCAGTTCTATTGTTTCCTGAATTGCATGTAAAAAGACTCATAAAATTATGTGGGTCTGGATAATCAGCACCCCAGCCGGCCCTATGAATTTCAGGGGGATTGGTATTAATCGTGCTTAGATAAACTTTCCATTCTTCATTTATAAGATCGACTCTTACACCCAAATATTCTTTCCACATACTCTGAAGAGCTTCGGCAATAACTCTATTAAAACTTACGTCTGGCCATAAGAACTCAACTTCTGGAAAACCTTTTCCATCAGGATATCCTGCTTCAGCAAGCCATTTTTTAGCCTGCTCAGGGTTAAAATCAACCCCAATATTCTCATTATAACCCAGCATATTCTTTGGAATCCATGAGCTTGTAGTAATTCCTGCACCCTGTATTAAGCCTATAATACTTTCTCTATCTATTGCTGCTGAGAATGCTTTTCTCACAAGCGGATTATCAAAAGGTGTTTTCTCCACATTAAACGCAATATAATTAGTTCTAAACTGAAGGGTGCTTTTGAAATCGTTAAGGTCTATAAGTCTCGGGACCTCTAATGGTGGAATACTTTTACTGTCGGCGAAATCAAGCTCCCCACTTTCATAGAGCGCTAGAGCAGAAGAAGGGTTTTCATTCATAACCATGTTTACGTTTTCTATAGTCGGTTTTGGCCCCCAATAATTTGGATTTATTTGCAAAAGCATGTTGTCGTGGTGTCGCCATGATGAGAGTTTATAAGGTCCGAGGGTTACCATATTTTCTGGCTCGGTCCATCTAATGCCATGTTTTTCAACGACATCTTGTCTCATCGGGAAAGTTGACATGAATACAAGGAGACTCGGAAAGTAAGACGCTTGTCTTCTCAATTTTACTTCTAGAGTTTGGTCGTCTAATGCTTTGACTCCAACTTTATTCGGGTCCTTAATTTTTCCAGTATTGTAGTTCTCTGCATTTTCGAGATCATATAAAAAATATGCGTAATGTCCTCCAGTCGCAGGATTAAGTATGCGCTTCCAGGAATACTCAAAATCTTGGGCCTTTAGTGGTTGTCCGTCTGACCAGTTCACATTCTCTCGTATCTTAAATGTATAAGTTGTGCCGTCTTCGCTAATTTCCCAGCTCTCAGCGAGAGCGGGTTGTGGAATAAGAGAGTCGTCAAATTTTGTAAGCCCCTCCATCAGATTATTTAAAATGTTATATGATGTTCCATCCATCGCCAGAGACCAGTCGAGGGTTGGAGGCTCGTTGCCTATATTGATATTTATTGTATTTTTCTGGGTGCCGCCTTCAGGGGTGTTATCGTTAGTCGTGCATCCTAAAATTAGAATAGAGAACATCAAAATTAAGAAGAATTTTTTAGGCATATAATTTCCCTTTTGTTTTTAAATGATATTAAGATATTTCAGTTTCACTTTCTATTTCATATGATATTAAGCTAGGCTCGCCCATTATTAGTTCCGGGACTTTTACAGCGAACTCTTTAAAATGAGGCTCTCCAAAATGAAGATCCAGGTCTTCACGACTCCTCCACTTTTCGTAAAACGTAAATGAATCTGGAGAGAACGGGTCTTGAAGGAAATCGTAAATTATACAACCTTCCTCAGCTCTTGATGGTTCAATTGCATCCTTAGCCAGCTCGATCATTTGCTCTCTGCACCCAGGTTTCGACTTGAATTTGGCAATTAATATCAGCATGATTTCTCCTTTACAAAATTAAATGTAGACCGTAGTATAGGCAAAGCTAATTATACTTAAATCATAGATAAACTAAATTCTGCGTATAGATTTGAATAAGGAGAATAATATGTCTGACGATAAATACACCCAAGGGTTAAAGAAACTCGAAGAAATCTCACCAGGTGCTGGTGCAAGAACCAAAGCAAGTCTTGATGATATAGCTCCTGATATGGTGAAGTATCTTATGGAATTTGTGTTTGGTGAAATAGCATGTCGTCCGGGGCTTGATATGAGGGCTCGTGAAATTACAGCTGTTGCATCATTAGCTACACTTGGTACTGCTCCCAACCAGTTAAAAGTGCATATCAAAGGCGCGCTTACTTGCGGATGTACTCGTGAAGAGATTGTTGAAGTGCTAATGCAAGTTCTTGTCTACGCGGGTTTCCCTGCTGCACTTACAGGTCTCAGGCTTGCAAAAGAAGTTTTTAAAGAGATAGACGAAGCGTCATAAATTTATATATTGATTCCCATTTGGAACCCAAGAACTAAAGCGTTTGGTATGTCGCCTGTTCCGCCGGGTTTAATTACATACTGGATGTCGGGTTGAATATTGAGCCACTGAGTGAGTTGGATTTTATACATCCACTCAAGCACCATTTCAAAATCTTCCCCACCGGTGATCTCTGAAACCAGGCTAAATTCTGTGGGCTGACGTTTTGTTGGGGCAATTTTATTGCTGTATTTCCCATAAACAATCCCAAAGCCTGCATAATCGTTATCACGTCCTGGAATAAGGCCTTTATATACCAGGCCCCCGTTCATAAAAAATGGAAAAGTGTTTATTTCACTATCTGGAGCAAAGAGTAGAGAGACAAATGGGTGAAGACCCTGATGCAGATATTTTTCTGAGCCCTTTTCTCTATAGACCATTTGGTCTAAGAGGATATAAAATCCGTAATTGCCATTTTTTGTAGAGTCTGGATCTGCAAAATTGTTAAAATCCCCGCTCTGATAATAACCACCTATTTTATAGTTCCCGGGAAGACCCCCTGATTCAAAGAGAGAATTTAGATGATATCCTGTCTCAGCTATTACAAGATAGGGGCCATCAAAACCAAAGTCAGCGCCGTGGTGTTTGTTTTTAGTACGATCGGGATTAGCATTATATACACCTGCCATTATATAGGACTGTTTTGTTGGCTTACTTTTAACTCTAACTCCCCATGTTGCATTTGGGTATGCTGAGAATCCAACATTAAAAAATATGCCAACCGGGTTTCCATCTATTCCGTTTTGTACAAACAGCCAATAAAGTGGGGATGAGAGAAACTCATCACCGCCTGCAATGCGTCCTAACCTGATATTTAACTTATCTTCAAATAAAGACTGCTGTATGCTTAAATCGACAAGCTTATATGTGCGTCCGCAGCAGAGCTGGGCTACATCAAAAGTATTGCCTATATCTCTTCTTGTAAGGCTACGCCCGCTTCTCTGAGATGCAGAGATGTGAATACGCCCCCCTTTCCAGCCCATGAGTTTTTCCGTATTAACTAACAAGTCCAGACCAATATTGTGAAAATATGCAAATCCTTTTCTATCGCCGCCTACAGGATTGCCTTGAAAGTCAGCAACATAAGTCATTGTGGGTACAATTCCTACATCATTGAGCTTTGTCCTGATGCCTCCCCAGTCACCTGTTAGATACTTTCTTTTGAGTAAGGATGTTTCCTCATTTTTAATAAATGTTTGATCAAATTCTCTAACGGATGGGTAGTTTTCAAGCAAGAAAACCAAATTTGGCAACATATCTCTAAAAAAGTAGGGTACTGAATCTGTGTATTTTACGTAATTAGGGTCTAATCCCGCAGCAACAGGTATGTCTTCTTCAAACTGAGGATAGGCTGTTCCCAAAGATGAGAGGAGTATGATCAATACTAAGCTGGATATAAAACTAATAAACTTTATTGTTCCCATTAATATCCTTTCTTTAAAAATTCCTCTTCTATTTCTTCCAAAGTTCTGCCTTTAGTTTCAGGAACTAGTTTCCATACAAAAACCAAACCTAATATTCCAACTAATGCATATATCCAAAATGTGTAAGAAGGACCTATTGCATTGAGAAGGGATAAGAATGTGAATGATACGATCAAGTTTCCGCCCCAGCTTGTCATAGTGGCCACACTAACGGCTCTACCGCGTAGCTGAAGAGGAAAGATCTCGGTCATCATAAGCCAAGGTATTGGACCAAATGAAAAAGCAAAGCATGCTATGTAAATCCATACGGCAATTACTGTAACTGTACCAATTTCACTACCGGAATTGCTGCCTAGTATCTTAAAAGCAATACCAAGCCCAGTTAAGGCTAAAACCATTCCAATTAATCCTGCGTACATAAGCGGTTTTCGCCCGACTTTATCAATAAGCCAGATCGCTATGAACGTTGCAAGAACATTTACAACTCCAACGCTTACTGTTGCCCAGATTGCAGCTTTAGACGATTCCATCCCAGCATCATTAAATATAATAGGGGCGTAGTAGATAACCGTGTTTATGCCAACGAATTGCTGAATTATAAAGAGTCCTACAGCTATTATTAGGGCAAAACTGGCAGGGGGTTTGAAAAGAGCAGAAAAACTACCTGCTGATTCAGTAGATATTACAGTTTGAATCTCCTCGATCTCTTTACTTACTTGTTGTTCTTCACCTTCATAAATTTTATTTAGTATATTTTTAGCTTCATCGATTCTGCCTTTTTTAATTAGCCACCTAGGACTATCTGGAAGACCAAACATCCCGATAAGTAAAATTACGGCAGGTATGAAGCTGCTCCCGAGCATGAATCTCCAGTTACCGGAAGCCGTAAAAGCTAAATCTACAAAGTAGGCTCCTAAAATACCAATTGTAATTGCTAGCTGAAAGAGGGTAACCAAACTCCCTCTTATTCTTGCGGGGGATACTTCTGCTATATATAAGGGTGCAGATGCCGAGGCTCCGCCAATTGCTAAACCTAAAACAAATCTTGATATCTCTAGAAATAGGGCTGTTGGCGATAATGCAGATGCAACAGATCCTACGATATAAAGCATGGCTGCCAGCACTACCATTCTCTTTCGACCTAGTTTGTCGGCAAGAATACCGTTGATCAGTGCGCCTATAACTCCACCCACTAGCACCATAGAGACAATGGTCTCTTTTCCGATGGTTGTAAGGTGGAAGGCCTTAGCGATAAATTCCAGCGCGCCGCTGATAACTCCAGTATCAAATCCTGCCAGAAGGCCTGCAAGCGCGGCAATTACGGAAGCAAATATGACAATGGTATTTATTTTTTGAATCGGTTGACTGTTTTGATTAGGCATTAATTTACTCATCCTCTACTTAAGTTCTCATTATAAGCTTTATCATAAATTAAAGTCAACAGTTCTTGCCATCTACCTCTCCAGATAAAAATTTTAATTTTAATTCGCTCTATTGCTTTGTTTTTGATATACTCAAGATCAGGCGGTTGTATCAATACTAAACCAAAAACTAAGAATACGTTTCGGAGGATACTATGAGAATCCCTTATTTAATTTTGACATTAGTAATAGTCGGATTGATGTTCACTGCATGTGCAAGGCCTAAAGGCGAAACCCCTGCGCAAAAAAGAGATTACGTGCAGCAGATGAAGAATGAGACATTGGCCGAATTGTATGCAAAAAAACCATATGCCAAGGAATTAATTCAGAATGCTGCGGGTTATGCTGTATTTAGTAATTTCAACACACAATTGCTTATTGTTGGATCAGGCAATGGATATGGGGTTGCAGTGGATAATTCAAATGGTAACAACATATATATGAAGATGGCTGAAGGTGGTGTAGGACTTGGAGTTGCTCTAAAAGACTTCAGAGAAGTGATAGTGTTTAACAATAAAACAGTATTTAATCAGTTCGTCACAGAGGGCTGGAGCTACGGGGCACAAGGTGATGCTGCTGCTAAATATAAAGAGGACGGCGGTGCTACAAGCGCTGAGGTGCCACTTGATTCTGAAGTTGTAGTTTTCCAAATGACCAAAGACGGTATTGCACTCAGAGCTACTATAGGGGCTTCCAAAGTCTGGATAGATGATGAGTTAAATAACCCTAAATAAGCTGAATAAAAACATATTTAGATTAAATAAAGTTAAGTCTGATAGATATGAAAGAACGTTTAGATGCTATTAATGAAGTTCTCTTCAATTTATTAAAAAAACTGCTTCCAAATGTAGAAGCCAACAGTTTGCTATCTATATTAATAACTGCTGTCATAGCTACATTTTTGGCAGCTATAATTTTTATTTTGGTTAGAGGAATTACTAGATTTCTAGAGAAGAAAGTTTTATCTCTTCATTTTCAAAAGATAAGAAGTCTTAGATTCCAAAATCAAGAAATACTTACGGGTCCCCAAATTGCTTGGGGGATTAGTAAGTTATTCCGCTGGTTTCGCTACTTTGCCTATCTGATAATATTTTATCTTTATATAAATACAATCTTTAGTTTCTTCCCTAAAACAAGAGGAGTATCTGCAAAACTATTTGATTATTTCATAGATGCGGTAGGATTTGTTTTAACTGCTGTATGGGACTACATTCCAAATTTACTGACCTTATTTGTAATATTTGCTTTTGGATTTTATCTAATCAAGTTAATGCGTCTCTTTTTCAGGGGTGTTGAAGAGGGCAGAATATCATTATCAGGTTTTTATCCAGAATGGGCATCACCAACATTCGCTATTTCCCGTTTTTTAGTCATAGCTTTCTTGATTATCGTAGCTTTTCCCTATCTACCCGGAAAAGATTCCCCAGCATTTCAAGCAGTTTCAATTTTCTTCGGCGTTCTAATCTCCTTAGGATCAACAGGTGCTGTTTCAAATGTAGTAGCTGGAATAGTTCTTACATACATGAGGGCATTTAAAATTGGCGACACAGTTCAAATAGCTGATACAAATGGTGATATAGTTGAAAAAACAATGTTTGTTACACGAATAAGAACAGTAAAGAATGTTGAAATTACAGTCCCAAATGCAATGGTCTTAAATGACCATATCATAAATTACAGTGCACTTGCAGAGAATGAGGGGCTTGTGCTGCATTCGAAAGTTACAATTGGATATGATGTTCCTTGGAAAGAGGTGCATGATTTACTTAAAGCAGCAGCATACGCCACTGAGGGTTTAGAAAAAGAGCCTGAGCCATTTGTATTACAAACAGCACTAAATGATTATTATGTCGAATATGAAATTAATGCCTACACCAAATTACCTAGAATAATGTCCAGGACGTACAATGAACTTCACCGAAATATTCAGGATAAGTTTAATGAAGCAGGAGTTGAAATTGCTTCTCCTAGTATCACGATGTACCGTGACGGCAATCAGCCAAATATCCCGGACGATTATCTTCCTAAAGAGTCCAAGCCCCCTCAAACAGGAATATGGCCAATAGTTCAGACGCCAAAAAAGCCTGAAAAGAAATAGATCTTTCTTTTCCAACAATCAATCTTGCCTATCTTTAGTCAAATCAAAATATCTTTGTAAATTATATTAGTATTTAGTTTCGTTTGCCACTTTGTTAAATCACCTATAAACTTATTATGTAGTTTATTCTAAAACTTTAGTTGTATATTTTGATGGGGGAATAATTTTGAAAAACTTTCTAGTATGCACGGTTTTAATGATTTTGATGTTGGTTATTGTTCCATCCGTTACACATGCACAAAGTCCTTATTGTTTACCTACATGTGAAATCGATGATGGCCGATTTTTAGCTATAAGCGAAGGTAGTTTTGAGACTTTTACTCCTGGAGTCATGAATATACAAATCATTGTTCCACCAGGTACCGCTCAGTTTTCTTATGGAATTTTTGACGGTGATTCTCCTGGAGCTATACCTACCGGACATTGGGACTTGGGTTCTCCCTCGCAATTTTCATATGTTCTATTTATCGATCCTGATCTAGATAATACCGGTCCGATTGCTTCTCAGACTATGGCAACAAGTTTGCCTAGTAATGATTGGATGGATTTTACAATTAATACTGATCCTTCGGCACTCGATGGTAATGGGAATTTTGTTTATACATTACAAATAACACTTCTAGATGATGTTAATACTCTAAATCTATTCAAAGTAAGGTCTTCTGAACTATTGAGCTTGGATGAACAATTTGGTATTGTTGCCAATTTTGCGTCTGATGAAGACGGAGTGACCATTTATCCAAACCTTAATACAGCTGATGGAATTCAGCCATCAGATTATGCTGTTACAACTTATGACGGCAATTTTTGTGTAAATTTTATGCTCCCAGATCCATTACCTGAATTGGAAATTTGGGATGCTGATCTTGATCATGGAAATGCTGACGGTACAGATCTTGATACTGACGATCTTAATAGTCCTAATTCAGTGCCTAGTTTTGTTTTGCCTGGCTCTGATGCCTTAAATGAGGGGGCTAATGATTCACAACCAGATGATGATAGAAGTATTTCTGGTCCAGGAGACTTTAATAACTTTTTTATTAGAAGTCCTGCGGTTAGATACACGCTGACTTTCCCCGACGGCCGTATGTTTGAAAATGTAAATCCATCTGGTAATCAGGAATGGGAACGGTTTGTAATTTCATCAATTGAGACTGATCCTACATTGGTTGATCATACAACAGGCTCACCAGCTCCAGCGGGCAGATATGAATTGTGTTTAGAGGGATTGGATATGGCAAACTTATCAGCTTTTAGACTACCTCTGCCATATATTCCATCTTTTATTCCTCCACCAGAACCAGGGTGTTGCGTAGCATCACAAGGTGTTTGTAGTATTGATCTCGAAACGGCCTGTTCCGTACCGCCTAACTTGAGTTTCTTGGGTGAGGGTACAACTTGCACGGGAGAGCCTTTATGCGACCCGCCACCGGAACCAGGATGTTGTGTAGAATCACAAGGTATCTGTAGTGTAGAATTAGAAACAGCATGTTCAGTGCCACCAAACCTACAATTTTTAGGAGAAGGCACATCATGCACAGCAGAGCCATTGTGTGAACCACCTCCGGAACCAGGTTGTTGCGTGGCATCACAGGGTGTTTGTAGTGTTGACTTAGAAACTGCATGCCCAGTACCGCCAAACTTAAGTTTCTTAGGTGAAGGTACATCATGTACGGCACAACCTTTATGCACACCACCACCAACAGACCCACCACCAACTCCAGCACCACCTGGATGTTGTGTAGCATCTCAGGGGGTTTGTAGTTTAGAACTAGAAGGTGCCTGCGCGGTTCCTCCTAATCTACAATTTTTAGGAGATGGGATATCTTGTGCAGGTGAAACTTTATGTGATCCACCACCACCTACGGATCCTCCACCGACACCAGGACCAACAGATCCACCGCCACCAACAATGGGATGTTGTGTGGAATCACAGGGTGTTTGTAGTCTTGAATTTGAAGGCCGGTGCGCTTCAGAATTCGAATTCTTAGGGCTAGGCACGACATGTGAGGATCAACCTCTATGCGAGGCGCTGACAACTGAGCCGCCAGTGGATGTACCGGCAATGTCAGAGTTTGGATTAATTATTATGGCAGGATTCTTGGGGCTTCTCGGCTTTATTGCTATTCGCAGAGTAAAAGCATCACCTAGAATATAACTAACTAATTTAAAATAAGAGAAAGCCCCTTAGTAAAATTGGGGCTTTCTTCCTTCCTGATTGTGAGTAATCTATTTTAACTAAATCACAATAGAATTTATGTTGAGGACTGACAAATTTATTATGAATCATAAAATCATATTAGCTTCCACTTCTCCTAGAAGAAAAGAGCTTTTAGAGAGTATCGGTATACAATTTGAAATAATAGCCCCAACATCGGATGAATCTTTTTTAGAGAAAGAGAGTCCTGAGAATTATGTCCTTAGGTTGTCATCTGATAAGGCACTATCAGTTTCCTGTAATCTAGATGGGAATACATTAGTAATCGGGGCTGATACTATAGTTGTTGTAGATAATAAAATTCTAGGCAAGCCCAAAGATGAAGAAGATGCAAAGATAATGCTGAGCAAAATCTCTGGTAGAGCACATTACGTGCTAACTGCATTTTCAATAACCAAAGGTGAGCATGAAATACTCCACACACATATTGTGGGTACCGAGGTGATTGTTAAAACTCTTGAACCGCAGGAGATAGAAGGTTACATTAAAACCGGAGAGCCAATGGATAAAGCAGGTGCTTACGGCATTCAAGGCGTTGGTGCATTTATGGTTAAGGAAGTCAGAGGCTCTTATACGAATGTGGTTGGGCTTCCTCTTGTTGAGGTAACAGAAGCTTTAAAAAAACTCGGGGCTCTTAAGCTTTTTTAGTGGCGATGGATTTAGAAAGCAATTTAAAGAATGTTATTCAGAGAACAAAAGAAGCTGCAGAAAGGGCTGGACGAGATCCGCACGATATTAGACTCGTTGCAGTTACAAAAAGGGTTGAGCCAGAGCGTATCTTAAAAGCTCTTGAGCACGGAATTAATAGCTTTGGCGAGAATTATGCTCAGGAGTTCCGCGATAAGTTTAAAGTTCTGAATGAACAAGTAGATAAAGAAATAGAGTGGCATTTTATAGGCCAGTTACAAAAAAACAAAGTAAAATATATAGTAGGCAAAGTTGAGTTAATTCATTCTCTTGACTCTGTATCAGTGGCTAAGGAAATTAACAAAAGGGCAGGAAGCTTAGAAATCCTAGTTCCAGTACTTATAGAAGTTGATACTAGTGGTGAAGAGTCAAAGGGTGGGATCATCCCTGAGCGATTGGAGATCTTCTTAAACGAATTAAGCAATTTATCTTCTATAGAAGTTCAGGGGCTAATGACAATGCCTCCTTATTTTGATAATCTTGAAATGGCCAGGCCGTATTTTATTCGATTAAGAGAAATTAGAGATGAGTTATTGCCTTCATTTCCGAAACTAAAAGAACTGTCTATGGGAATGAGTGGAGATTTTGAGGTGGCAATTGAGGAAGGTGCTACAATAATAAGGGTAGGATCGGCAATATTTGGAGAAAGGAATTAGTAAACGAGAAAAGAGATGAATAAGATAGGATTTATAGGTGCAGGTAACATGGCAGAAGCTCTAATAAACGGGCTTATTTCGTCTAAGCTCTTTAAGAGCGACCAAATATTTATTACAGATATAGCTAAGAAAAGAGTCGACCATATAAAATCAACTTATAAAGTAAATATAGCATGTGATAACAAAGAACTTTCCAAAGAATCGGACATCATCGTTTTATCGGTAAAACCTAACCATATTGCAAAAGTAGTAAGTGAAATAAAAACGTCTGTAACATCTAAAAAAATTATAATATCAATAGCAGCAGGTATACAGACCACACAAATTTCGAAGTTGCTTAAAAAGAAGTCAAAGATTGTTAGAGTGATGCCAAATACTCCAGCCCTAGTTCTTGCAGGAGCTTCGGTGCTTTATTGTAATGAAAATGTGACTGAGAAGGAAAAAGATAGTGTTAAAGAAATATTTGGATCCGTTGGCATAGCGCATATTATAGAGGATGAGGGTCTATTGAACCCTGTAACGGGACTTAGCGGAAGCGGCCCTGCTTATGTATCAATTTTTATAGAAGCCCTTTCTGATGGAGGGGTTAAGATGGGCCTTCCAAGAGATTTGGCTCATAGACTAGCTGCTCAAACAGTTTATGGTACCGCGAAAATGATTATAGAGGGCGATGCTCATCCAGCTCAGTTTAAGGATAAGGTTTCATCCCCGGGTGGAACTACTATCGAGGGTATACATCATTTGGAAAAAGGCGGATTTCGTTCAAGCACTATTTCGGCTGTAGAAGCGGCGACTCGTAGATCAAAGGAACTTTCTAAGGGAGATAAATAATGGATATTTTGGGTGGAAACTTTTTAGAGGGTATTGCAGAAGTTCTTAACCTATTTCTTACAATTTACTTATATATTATTGTTGCCAGGGCAATAATTTCTTGGGTCAGTCCAAGCCCGTATAATCCTATCGTTCAGTTTTTATATCGAGCTACGGAACCTGTGCTTACGTATGCAAGAAGGATAATACCCCCTATAGGCGGAACACTAGATTTGTCCCCACTAGTAGTTATTGCTGTGATTTATTTCTTGAAAACATTTCTAGTTCAATCTATAGCTGATTTAGCCACCAGATTTTAATAACAAATACTGTAGATAGTAGCTAGCTCCAGTATTTCAATATGCGATAATATAGTAATGTCTAAAGTATCAATTCAGGGAAATCTTATACATTACATAGAAGGGGAGAAGTTCAATAACTCTCGTCCTACACTCTTATTTGTTCATGGTGCAGGGCAAAGAGCATATACATGGAGATTTCAGGAAGATTTATTTAAAAACCATCCTAATTTTAATTACATAGCTCTCGATTTACCAGGCCGGGCGGGCTCAGAAGGAACAGGGCTCCAGACTCTAAAAGAGTATAAAGACTTCTTGTTAGAATTTATTGATACATTGGAATTAGAAAATATAATTTTGATCGGTCATTCCATGGGTGGAGGAATTGCAATGCTTTTGGCTATCGAACACCCCGAATTACTTAAAGCAATAGTTTTAGTAGCTACAAGCGCAAAGCTAAGTGTGGCAACTGAGACGCTGGATAAGGTTCGGCACAATTTTGAAGAATTTTATGAAATTTCTCCTACGAGGGCATTCGCCGAAGAATCTTCACAAGAATTAAAGGATGAGTACCGGAGAGGACTGATTGATACAGGATCAGAGGTTTGCTACGGAGACTTAATAGCTTGCAACAAATTTGATATAATGAATGAGGTTGAAAAAATCCATATTCCTACTCTAATTATCTCTGCTGATAAGGACATTATGACACCAGCTAAGTATGGAGAATATCTTCATCAAAAAATTTATGGTTCAGAACTTTATGAAATAAAAGGCTCGGGTCATTTTGTTATGCAGGAAAAAGCCCAAGACGTTAATAACATAATAGAGGACTTTCTGAATAATTTTATTGAGTAATACACGGCACTTAAGAAAAGTTGTTTAAATAAAAACTATTGAATTGTTAGATACTAGCAATTATATTTAATGCGGGTGATGTAAAAGTGCTGGTATATCTTAACCAGCATATTTTGAGTGCTAGAGGTAGTTAGAATGCGGGTTTGTTTGTGGGTTTTTATAATAACAGTTTTTTTAGGGTCTGGTTTGCATTCTTTTGGTGACGAACTGATTGCACAGCGTTCCCCTATTTTACCGGTTTCAATTAACGGAGATCAGGTTCTTTCCGAAGAGAACAACTCTGTCTGTCTGGATTATGAAACAATGACATCCAGTAATACTTGCAAACCTAATTTGAAAGTTAAGCCGGATGCTCCAATTAGTAAAGATTCTTCATCACCAGCTGATAAAACCTTCAGTGAGAACGATGAGCAAATTTCTCTCCTGCCTGATCCTGGGGTTGAATTTGTAGAAGATTATATGCTTAAGTTTGGAGATGGAAAGCCAAGAGACACCATTTTTTTCGGAGGAGTTGTTCCATTCGTAGCTATCCCAGATGGTATACTTGCAAATGGGGACCGTTTTTTTAACGAAGACAGTTTTTCCGTGTTCTTGTATTTAAAGAGAAAGTTTTAATTTCTAAATTAGTCTCAATTCCTTATTACTGGTATAAAACATAATGTTCGTATTACTAATATAGTTGTGAGTCCCTTTACTAGATGGGCATTTTTGTTACACTAAATGCACTTTAAAGTAAGAGGAGAAATATAAAATGAAGATAGCACTATTAGGTGGCACAGGAGATATAGCTGAAGGACTAGTGCTCAGATGGTCCAAGGCAGGGCATGAAATTATCGTAGGGTCGAGGAGTGAAGAGAAAGCTCAAACTATTACAGATGAATATAAAGAGAAGTTATCGAGTTTGGGTATAGAGGGACAGATTACAGGAATGGCAAACGCTGATGCTGCAAAAGCTGCCGAGGTTGTAATTATTAGTATCCCTCCTGAGTATGCTGCATCAACAATTGAGTCAATAAAGGACAGCTTCACCAATCAGGTTGTTGTTACACCTGTGGTACCTATGACTAGACATGAAGATAAAAGTTTTGTATTTGATCCACCAGCGCATGGTTCATCTGCTTTAGAGATTCAAGCAGCACTCCCGGATACGGCAAGACTAGTTTCTGCATATCACAACCTTCCTGCTAAGGAGCTTAGTCAAGTTGAAGTGGATCTTGATTATGATGTGGTAATTTGCGGGGATGATGAGGAAGCAAAGCAAATAGTTACAAAGCTTACAGAAGATATGCCAACTATGAGAGTATTAGACGCTGGACCACTTAAACTCTCTCCAATGATTGAAGCTATTACACCTCTAATTGTTAATTTAAACGTTAAACACAAAAAACATTTTTCTGTAAAATTTGTCTAAAAATTCTGGGGTGGTCTTCGGGCTGCCCCACTACTCACCCATTATTTGAAGAATTATCTCTCTAGACCTGGGACGGTTGTCAAAATCCACAATTATTATCTGTTGCCATGTTCCAAGCAAAAGTCTGGAGGAAGCAAATGGAACACTAAGAGATGGGCCCAGTAAAGCGGCTCTTACATGAGAGTATCCGTTGCCGTCTCCCCAACGTGCATCGTGATGGTAGTCGATATCCATAGGGGCAATTCTATTGATCGCTTCCTGGAAATCTCTAATCGCCCCAGCCTCATATTCAATAGTTGTAACTCCAGCAGTTGATCCGGGAATAAATATGGTTACGGTTCCAGATGATAACCCTGAATCACTAACACCTTTTGCGACTTCAGGCGTGATATCTATTAAATCCGTCTCACCGTTTGTTTCAATTCTTAGACCTTGAGTTATTACTCCCAACAGGCCCTCCTATAAAAGATTAAGCTGAGTAGGTTTTTCCAGAGCTATCGCTTGATAGCCTTTTTCTTCTAGTATTTTAGCAAATTCATTTGCATGCCGGTCTACTAAATAGATTTTTTCAGGACTTGCCTTCTCTATGTATTCTAATAGCTCGTTATATCCAGCCTTAGTACTAAAAGTAAATACTTCATCAACATTAAATTCTGATTTAACAGAAGATATTTCCTTTCCGCCGCTTTCTATAATAATCGCTAATCTCTTACTTTTTATTTTTTTTAAGTCGTCCGATTCTATTTTATCTGGTGGTATTATAACAACCCTTTCTTCAGTTTTGTCAGACTTCAATCGCTCATAATCTCCAAAATTGACCCCGAAATCCTCGTAAATTTTCGTAACATTATAAATTGATTTATGAAGACTAATCTTAAATCCATTTTCTCCTAGATATTTAATGATATCTTGCCCAATTCCCATGGGCTCTACCAATATTACAGGAGTAGAATGTGAAGAAAATGCGTCTTCGATAAATTTGATAAGAGGTTTTATGGATTCTTCAAATTTAGGGAAAATATACTCTGGTAATGCAAAGGTAGATTTTAAAACCAAAACATCACACTTTGTGGAATATGCCGCTTCTGTAGTCGGGAGCCTCTTTAGATTCAAATCCCCAGTATAGATTAAAGTCTTTTCACCTTTATCAACGACCATCTGTGAGGAACCGAGCATATGTCCAGAGGGTACAAGTTCAACTTGGAGATTGCCAAGTGTAAATGGTCTGTAATATGGACAGGAAAGAATTATAGATTTTCTAATCTTTTTCTCTAAAAATTTTACAGTCTCTGGGGTAGCTATAGTTTTTTCTGGAACAGTAAATTTATCTACATTAGCATTAGATATAAAAGAAAGTCCTGCTTTCTTTTTTGAATCGAACCAGAGCCCAGTTCCTTTTAAGTGTATTCCATCATTATATTCAATCATTCAATTTGAATTTTAAATTCCTTGGAACCAGTTAACTCTGAATTCCTATATAGTTATAGTGGAAACAGAAAAGCTAATTACTCAATTACAACATCAGCTATAAATTCTTCTTGCACAAATTTCCATTGCCCGTTTTCTTTCACTAAGTACACAATACCGTCAATGGGATCATTGGTAGTGGTATCCGTTCCATCAACTGTTAATATAGCGGTATCACCGGTTATTTTGGATGAAGTATTGGTTATTTTAATCTTTTTTCGTTCTTCTTTTACGATTTCAAGAAAGAGAGCTTCATCTTGTTTAGTTATCTCAGCCAGTTGATTTACATTTGCTTCTGATAAGTAAGGTTTTAGATCATTAATGGATTTAGCTTTCTTAGTAGCTTCTACATATGAAGTGTAAAATTTAATAGTTTCATCTTCCTGCGCATATGTTATGGATGAAATGATGAGTAGTAATGCAAATAGTAAATTATATTTTTTCATTGTTTTCTCCGTAATACTAATAATATATATCAGCTACCTTAATCCCAAAGGATACCGAGCACAAATATTATTGACAAGCAATACTTGTAGCAGTGATAATTTTGGGTACTGCTTAATAATCACATATATACAAAAATGTTCAAAAATTTGTACTTTGAGGAGCAAACTTCATGGATAAGACTGAAAATTTACTTAAAGAACTAACTGAAGCACACGGTATTCCCGGTTATGAGGCTGAGGTGCGTAAAGTTATTAGAAATCACTTTAAACCCATCGGAGATGTAGAAGAAGATAATATGGGAAGTCTTATCTGTAAGAAAGTTGGCAAAGACCCATCTCCTAAAATAATGTTAGCAGGACATATGGATGAAGTTGGATTTATGGTCAAACACATATCGTCTGATGGTTTTATAAGGTTTACACCATTGGGTGGTTGGTGGGACCAGGTTCTGCTTGGGCAGAGAGTTCTTATCAAAACAAATAAAGGGGATGTAGTTGGGGTTATAGGAGCTAAACCTCCTCATCTTCTATCACCTGAGGAAAGAAATAAAGTAGTTGTTAGGAAGAATATGTACATTGATATTGGAGCTACTTCTGAGAAAGATATTGAGAAAGCAGGAGTAAGAATAGGAGACCCGATAGTCCCGGTCAGTGAATTCACAGTATTAGCTAATCCTAAAACATATATGAGCAAGGCATTTGACGACCGCGTGGGATGTGGTGTTGTTATTTCGGCGCTTAGCTCTCTTAAGAAAAGTCATCCCAACACTCTTTATGGAGTTGCAACTGTGCAAGAAGAGGTAGGAGTTAGGGGAGCAACAACTAGCGTAGAAATGGTTGAACCCGATATTGCAATAATTCTTGAGTCAGATATTGCAGGTGACGTCCCGGGGATAAAACCCGATGAATCATCAACCAAGTTTGCCGGCGGCCCTTCTTTGCTTTTATATGACGCCCGCATGATACCAAATCTCAAACTCAGAGATTTAGTAATTGATACAGCTAAGAAAAACAAGATTCCTCTGCAATTCACAACCATGGAAGGAGGAGCTACAGACGGTTCGGTTATTCATCTATATAAGTCTGGTGTGCCTACTGTAGTTTTAGGGGTTCCATCACGTCATATACATAGTCATAACTCCATAATACACAGAGACGATTTTGATTATACTGTTAAGCTTTTAAAAGCTCTTGTTCAAAAACTGGACAAGAAAACCGTTCAAGAAATAAAGTCGTTCAAATAATGGTTTTCTAACTATAAAGCTTCAGGTTGTATTATTAAGAAGAGATTGTCATGACTCTATAAATTGCTGGTAAACTTAAGGGCACTTTGGAATCCATAAAAATCACAGGGGCAAGGGAACATAATCTAAAGGATGTTTCTCTCTCTATTCCCAGAGGAAAGCTTGTTGTCATAACAGGTGTGAGCGGGTCAGGGAAATCCTCGCTTGCCTTCGATACAATATTTGCAGAGGGTCAGAGAAGGTATATGGAATCTCTCTCTGCCTATGCAAGGCAATTTGTTGAAAAGATTGATAAGCCCGATGTAGATTCAATAGAAGGTCTTTCTCCTTCAATCTCCGTAGACCAAAAAACATTTCAAAGAAACCCTAGATCAACTGTGGGGACAATAACAGAAATCTACGATTTCTTGCGGCTCTTATTTGCCCGTATAGGCAAACCTTATTGCCATAAATGCGGTGTAGAGATCTCTGCCCAAAGTCTCGATAAAATGGTAGAGCGAGTCTCATCACTTGGAAAAGGAGAAAAGGTTTCAATCTACTCTCCTATTGTTCAAGGAAGGAAGGGAGAGTATCGAAAAGAACTTGAAGACCTAAGATCGGAGGGATATCTCAGGGTTAGAATTGACGGGGATATTTATGACCTCGATGACGAAATTACTATTAATAAGAACAAGAAACACACTATAGAACTTTTGGTAGATGTTGCTATAATTCGCTCTGAGAGTATGGCAGAGAGGATAAGGGAGTCATTGCAAATAGCGCTTAAGCGCTCTGGCGGTGTAGCTGTAGTAGAATCAAATAAAGGGGAAAAGTTTACATTCAGCGATAAGTTCGCGTGCCCAGAGTGTGGAATGAGTTACCCTGAAATCTCTCCTCGACTTTTTTCATTTAATAGTCCTTATGGTTCATGCAGGGAATGTCACGGTATAGGGACAACATCCTTTTGTGATCCTGAGCTCTTGATTGATACTGATCTCTCAATTTCCGAAGGCGCAATCGTACCCTGGCAAAATTCTAGTTATTTTAAACAAATTATTGATAATGTCTCAGAATACTTCGAATTTAGTCTGGATATCCCCTTTAGTAAGCTCCCTGCCAAAATCAAAAAGATAATTGTCCACGGCTCAGGCGATGAAGAGGTTATGTTTTATAAGGAAAGAAAGGGGAGAGTGCTAAAATACTGGGAAACTTATTCAGGGGTTTTAGGTATAACTTCCCAGTGGTTTAGGGAGACAGAATCCCCTGAGATTAGAGATAAACTCTCCCAGTATATGAGAACATCAACATGCACAGTCTGCGGCGGGGCAAGGCTTAGAAAAGAAGCGCTTTCAATTCTTGTTGAGAATAAGTCTATTCACGATCTATCTAAGATGCCTGTTGAAAGTGCCCGTCAGTTTTTTGACAATCTGAATCTTATAGGTCGAGATGAATTGATAGGCGATAGAATAACTAAGGAGATTAAATCCAGGCTCAATTTCTTAGATGATGTTGGGCTCAGCTACCTTTCTCTAGACCGCCCAGCTCCAACCCTATCAGGCGGCGAAGCTCAGAGGATAAGGCTTGCCACTCAGGTCGGATCAAAGCTAACCGGAATTACATATGTTCTTGATGAACCTACAATCGGGCTTCATTCCAGAGACAATTTAAAACTGATTGAAACACTTAAGTCCTTAAGAGACAGTGGCAACTCGGTAATAGTTGTGGAACATGATGAGGATACTATTAGAAATGCCGATTATGTTGTAGATATAGGCCCTGGTGCTGGGGAAAAGGGAGGGCTTATAGTATCAAGCGGCGGGATTAGTGATTTAGTCAAGAATAAAGAATCTCTGACCGGTGGATACTTATCTGGCGCAATTGAAATTGTTCCGCCAAAGACTCATAGAAAGCCCAAGGGATATATTTCCATAAATGCTGCAACTGAACATAATCTAAAAAGTATTGATGCTAAATTTCCATTAGGAGTTTTCACCTGTGTCACAGGCGTTTCGGGATCAGGGAAAAGCACACTTGTTATCGATACTCTTTATAATACGCTCAGTCATTCTATCTATAGAAGTAAAGATCCGATTGGCAAGCATAAGAAAATGATTGGCTTCAAGGATATTGATAAGGTTTTAAATGTAGAGCAAAGTCCTATTGGAAGGACCCCTAGATCCAATCCTGCTACATATACAGGTCTATTCTCTCCGATCAGAGATCTGTTCGCGATGCTTCCTCAATCCAATGCCCGCGGTTATAAAGCGGGAAGGTTTAGTTTTAATGTAGGTGATGGTCGGTGTAGTGTATGCGCAGGGCACGGAACTGAAAAAATTGAGATGCATTTTCTTCCGGACGTTTATGTTACTTGTGAGCGCTGTGGTGGAAGCAGGTACAACTCCGAAACTTTGGAGATTAAATACAATGGAAAGAATATTGCAGATGTTCTTGATATGACAGTTAGTGAAGCCCATGAGTTTTTCAAAAATGTTCCACACTTAAAATCTAAGCTTGAGGTTCTTGAAGCAGTAGGGCTTGAATATATCAGATTAGGCCAGGCTGCAACTACTCTTTCGGGAGGAGAAGCTCAGAGAATTAAACTTTCTAAAGAACTCTCCCGCCGTGCTACAGGAAATACAATATATATACTTGATGAGCCTACAATAGGGCTTCACTTTGATGATGTCAGAAAGCTACTCCTCGTACTCCAGGAGCTTACCAATAAAGGAAATACTGTTATAGTAATTGAGCACAATCTTGATGTAATAAAATGTGCAGACCATGTAATAGATATGGGTCCTGAAGGTGGAGAGGCTGGCGGGCAGATTGTAGCTCAAGGGACTCCGGAGAAAGTTTCTAAAGTTAAAGTTTCGTATACTGGCCAATTTTTGAAGAAGGTCTTATCTAACAAATCTAAAAAAGGATCTCATTAATTGGATTTAATACAGTCAATAATATTAGGCGCTATTCAAGGGATTACCGAGTTTCTGCCGGTCAGCAGCACTGCACACCTGGTACTTTTTCCCTGGTTTTTCTCATGGACAGACCAAGGGCTTCCTTTTAATGTAGCACTTCATATGGGCAGTTTGTTAGCAATTATCTATTACTTCTGGCGTGATTGGATTTTAATAATAACGGAATTTATTCAGAGCGTTATTAGTTGGAGTTTTGAAGGTCGTCCCAACGGAAAAACTGGTTTATATCTAATTATCGCCACTATTCCAGGCGCATTAGCAGGTGTGCTTTTTGAACAATATGCAGCTGGAATTCTTCGACATCCCTTGTCTATAGCATTCACACTCTCTTTTTTCGGAGTCCTGCTGTACTTTTCAGATCGGACTTCTCAAAAGAATAAGGAAGTTAGGGAAATGAATATGGTTGATTGCATAATAATTGGTTTGTCTCAGGCGTTTGCAATTATCCCAGGTGTATCGCGCTCGGGGATAACAATTACAGGCGCAATGTTTAGAAATCTTAATCGGGAAGAAGCTGCAAAGTTTTCATTTTTATTAGGGGCTCCACTTATTGCAGGAGCGGGAGTATTTGAAGCCCGTCATTTGGACCCAACAGCAGTAATGAGCGTGCCTTTTATTGCCGGAGTTTTAACATCTGCGGTGTTTGCTTTTCTAGCTATTAAATTCCTATTAAGTTTTGTTAGAAAATCCAGCTACACAGTCTTTGTTGTCTATAGACTAGCGCTTGCTGTGATAATAGCCGCTTTATATTTAACCAGATAAACATTTTATATTTTTCTTACTTCTCTTCGATTGATATAATATTTAACAAAATGAGGTTACAGAATTGATAGCACTACTTACAGCAACCTGGGATGAGATCAGACATTTAAAACAGGACATAAATGTTTCTGAACAAGGTTGCTCAGGAGAATTGACCTATATCATAGGTGAGATGTCCGGCCAATCAATTATCACAGCTGAAACAGGAGTTGGAATAAGAAGAGCAAGGGCAGGAGCTAGTTTTGTTATTCAAAAATTTAAACCCTCTCTCATTATCCTTGCAGGTTTTTGCGGTGCCCTTAGTTCTGATCTAAATGTAGGCGATATTATTTTAGGAGAATCAGTGATTAGCTTGAAGAAGAATGAAGCTAAAGAACTATACTCTGACTTTTCTTGCTCAGAGGCCGATTATATAAAGGGGCGAATACTTACTGAAAGCAGGTTTATTAATGAACCGGAAGAAAAAAAGCGCTTACTAGAACAATCAAATGCGTTGGTTGTAGATATGGAAACATGGGGAGTAGCAGAGGCTGCCCGGCAAAGCAAAACGCTGGTGGTTTCTGTACGCGCCGTATCTGACGACTCCAAAGAAAGACTTCCGGATATGGCTGCATTATATGGATCTGATGGCAAGTTCGATTTTGACAAAGCTGAACATTATTTCAAAGCGCATCCGGATTTAATGACTCCATATCTAAAATTTAGATTTAAAAACACCTCATTTGCATCAGATTCACTGAGCAAATTCCTCCATAATGTAGTTAGTGATCTTTAGTTCTCAATTAACATAAATATTCTTTACATCCATAGCTATCGGAGTAATCTTTTTAATATGGTCTTTAAATTAATGAATATTCAGAACTCATATATACCTACATTACTTCTCAGCCTTCTTATTTCATCTTTTACAGTATCCATAGCGCAGGAATCCGAAAGAAGTGATCTTGTGGTTTTACAAGCAATGCAGGGTGAACTTACTCGTTCGCAGAATGAGCTTAAGCTTGAAGGTTACGAAACCCCATATTTCATAAGTTACCAAATTAAAGACAATGAGTTTTATAGCATAAAAGGGAAGTACGGCGCAATAGCCTCTTCTGATAGTAACCGGATAAGACGTTTGTACGTTGATGTCAGGGTTGGTGATTATGATTTTGATAACTCCATTAAGGGCCGCTCAGGTGGGAGATTGGGTTTTCATGACTCCTTCGACGTACCAATAGATAATAACCCTGAGGCTATCAGGGCCGCGCTCTGGCAAGTTACTGACCATACATATAAAGAAGCCCTAACGCAGTATTTCAATAAAAAAGCTAATAAGGTCCAGGAGATAAAGGATCTTGACTCTAAAAGCTTCACGCGTGAGAAAAGTCATGCATATTTCGGCCCTGAGATTGAGTTAGCTTTCAATGCACCAGAATGGGAAGACAAGATAAGAGATATTTCTTCAGTCTACAAAAATTACAAAGAGCTCACAAATGCAGATATTGTAATCACAGCACAGCAGGAAACAGTCTATTTTGTAAACACTGAGGGGACCAAATATATAAGGGACGAAATTCTATATTCAATAGATGCTCAGGTGGTTGCGAGAGCTGAAGACGGCAAGGAGATAAGCAATTATAGAAATCTTTATTATGTCTCTCCAGAAGATATACCAAGTGTAGAAGAGATTAAATCCGTAGTGAAAGAGATGATAGAGGAAACTCTTGAAATGAGGAATGCTGAGGTGCTCTCTCCTATAAACGTGCCTGCACTACTTGAACCCGAAGCGGCTGGAGTAGTTTTTCACGAAGCTGTTGGGCATAGGCTAGAGGGTGAGAGGCAGATTGACGATGATGAAGGCCAGACCTTTAAAGAAAAAGTTGGCCATAAAGTCATACCTTCTTTTCTCTCTATAATTGACGACCCGTCAAAGAAGAACTTCAATGGAAGACACTTGATGGGATATTATCCATTTGATGATCAGGGAGTGCCGGGAGAAAGAGTCGTTCTAATAGAAGACGGGGTATTAAAAAACTTTCTATTATCCAGAACTCCTGTTAATGGGTTTGAAAGATCCAATGGTCATGGCAGGGCGTCTTACGGCCGCGCTCCGATAGCAAGGATGAGTAATACTATTATTGAGTCCAAAACAGAATATCCTCAGGAAAAGTTAAAAGAGCTCCTAATAGAAGAAGTTAAGCGGCAGAATAAGCCTTTTGGCCTCTTAATTAAAAGCATGAAAGGAGGTGAAACAAATACTTCCTCTTACAATTTCCAGGCATATAGAGCAACTCCAGTAGTTATTTACAAAGTTGATCCCGAAACTGGCGAAGAAACTCCCGTGCGGGATATAGAAATAGTTGGAACGCCTTTGGTTTCAATTAATAAAATCATTGCAACTGGTGATGATTACTCGGTCTTTAATGGTTTCTGTGGAGCAGAGTCAGGTTATGTACCTGTTTCTACAGTGGCGCCTAGTATTTTGGTATCTGAAATAGAGTTCCAGCGTAAATCCTCCAAAAAAGAGAAGCTTCCGTTATTACCTCCGCCATTTTTTGATCACAAGTCAAATTAGATATATATAGAAATTTGTATCTATGGTACAATTGATGGAGTTTTAAGCGGTTTCCAAGCTATTACAAATCATTGTATTGCAAATAGAAGGGGGATATTATGAAAAAGTTATTTGGCGGTTTAGTGTTATTTCTTTTGTTGATTTCGTTTTCCACGAGCTCAAAAGCAGCAGAAGGGGATATATTTTTCCAGGTAGATCTTTCCCTAGAGGGTGATGATAACGATGCATGTTCAATCTTGCAAATTACTCCAGGTGGTTTTCTTTCAGAGTTCATTTCAAATGATCAAATCTTAGCGGTTACTGGCTTAACACAATCAGACTGTGGAGATACAGGACTTACTACTGGTCTAGGTGGGTTTGTATATTTCAGTGAGGACACATCTGATGACATTTTAGTTGCAGCTCCAAATGGGGACCTTAACTTATTTGTTAGTGACACGGTAGTTAACATGTTAGTTCCTTTAACTGTAGACTGGGATAATGGTATGGATATCAATCCAGTCACAGGTTCTCTAGTTGCGGCGGATGAAGACAATGAAGTGATATTTGAGTTTCCTACTAATGTTTCAATACCTATTACCAATCCTAATCTGATAAAAATATTAGCAGATAAAGCAGATTTTGAGGCATTGGTGACAAATGTAGACCTCGAAGGAGGTATCGCAATAGATGATCAAGGAAATATATACATTGCTAATGATGACAACAGTAATGATGTGGACAGTGTAATCTTTAAATTGACCCCTGCTGGTGATCTTTCTATCCTGTGCACCCAAGCTGAGTTACAAGCAGCAACAGGTACTGTAAGTATTGATTTGGATGTAGGCATGGCAATAAGTAATAAGATCTACGTTGGTGATGATGGGGATTGTGACTGCATTATAGAAGTTGACCCGGATACTTGTTCTCCTGAGATATTAATCACTGATGCTGAAATATCTGCATTGACTGGTAATGATGCTGATTTAGAAGGCGGAGTTTGTATTGGTAATGATATGAATTTATTTCTAGGGGATGATGGTGGAGATCCTGACGAACCTAATATTATAAAGGTGCCGGTTAATAGCCCAGTTCTTGCTTCTTTATTTGTATCAAATATCGAAATCGAGGATTTTTATCAATTTTTAGAACCTGGAGCTGATCCAAGACTCTTGGGTTCTTGCGATGTTCAGAGAGATTTAACTGCAACTGTGCCTACACTTTCGGAATGGGGATTGATTTCTATGGCGGCTATTTTAGGCATTGTTGGATTTATGGTTGCCAGAAGAAGAATAGTTAAAGCGTAGACTAAGAATAAAAAATAAAATTTTAGGAATGTTGGATTATAGCCCCTCTCTTTTAATTAAGATAGGGGCTTTTTTATTTTCTAGAATCTTTCCGAATAAGACCATTGTAAAATGTTAGTGGTATAAAACTGTTCAAAACATTATTATTATTTGTTAGTATTGAATATATCACTTCCACTCCATCTCAAGGGGGCTCTTAAATGGCCAAGAAGGAAAAGACTATTGAAGCATTACTAAAAGAAGCACGCACTTTTTCTCCCAGCAAACAATTCAGAGAAAAAGCTCATATCAAAGACGATCAGATTTATCGAAAAGCCAAAAGGAATAGAGAAAAGCATTGGGAAGATTTTGCCCAGGAACTTGTTTGGTTTAAGAAGTGGAGAAAGGTTCATACATGGAAGGCGCCTGACACAAAATGGTTTGTCGGCGGCAAATTAAACGCCTCATATAACTGCCTTGATAGGCATATAGATACAGCTAGGAAAAATAAAGCTGCAATTATTTGGGAAGGAGAGTTTGGAGAAAGCATCACACTTACTTATTGGGAGCTTTACAGGGAAGTAAACAAGTTCGCAAATGTTCTAAAAAGCCTTGGAGTCAAGAAAGGTGACAGAGTCACAATTTATCTCCCAATGATCCCTGAGCTTGCTATTGCAATGCTCGCATGTGCCAGAATTGGTGCTCCTCATAGCATAGTTTTTGGAGGATTCAGTGCTGAAAGTCTTCGAGATAGAATAATAGATTGTAAATCCAATCTCCTCATAACATCTGATGGCGGTTATAGAAGAGGGAAAGTTATTCCGCTTAAGAAAAATGCAGATGAAGCAATCAAAAAAACGCCTTCAATAAAGAAAGTTGTTGTAGTAAATAGAGTTGGAGATAAAGAAAAAGTAAGAATGAAAAGAGGACGTGATTATTGGTGGCATAAGTTAATGGAAGAAGCAGATTCCTTTTGTGCTCCTGAGAAAATGGATTCTGAGGATATGCTCTTTCTTCTGTATACAAGTGGCACCACTGGCAAACCTAAAGGAATTGTTCATACGACCGGCGGCTATATGGTTGGGGCATATGCAACTACCAAGCTTGTTTTTGATATGAAAGAAGAGGATACGTATTGGTGCACAGCGGATATAGGATGGGTTACAGGGCACAGTTATATCATTTATGGCCCGCTTGCTAATGGAGCTACATCAATAATGTATGAAGGCGCCCCTGATTATCCAGATATTGGCCGATTCTGGGCAATAGTTGAAAAATATGCAGTGACAATTTTCTATACAGCACCAACAGCAATTAGAGCATTCATGAAGTGGGGGGAAGAGCATCCGAGAAAGTACGATTTAAGCTCTCTTCGTCTTTTGGGCTCGGTAGGCGAGCCAATTAATCCTGAAGCTTGGATGTGGTATCACGAGCATATAGGTGGGAAATGCTGCCCAATTGTAGACACTTGGTGGCAGACAGAAACAGGATCCATATTGATCACTGCTCTTCCGGGACATACCAAGCTTAAACCAGGGTCAGCTACAATACCCTTCCCTGGGATAGATGCAGATGTTGTTGATGAAGATGGCAATAGAGTCAAAGTCGGGGCGGGATATCTTGTTCTCACGAGTCCATGGCCTTCCATGTTAAGAGGAATTTATGGTGATCGGAAACGATATGTTGATACCTACTGGAGTAAGTACCCAGGAATTTATTTCACGGGTGATGGCGCTAAGAGAGACAAAGATGGATATATATGGGTTCTCGGCAGAGTAGACGATGTAATGAACGTAGCAGGACACAGGATCAGCACAATGGAAGTAGAGAGTGCGCTTGTAGATCATAAATCTGTTGCAGAAGCTGCAGTCGTCGGTAAGGCTCACGATTTGAAAGGACAGGCTATTGTAGCATTTACAACACTTAAGTCAGGAATTAAACAGACCCCAAAATTACTTGATGATTTAAAAAAACATGTGGCCAAAAAAATCGGAGCCATAGCAAGACCGGATGATATTATCTTCACAGCAGAGCTGCCCAAGACCAGAAGCGGGAAGATAATGAGGAGACTTCTTAGAAATATTGCCGAGGGCGAAGTCTTGGGAGATACCACAACTCTTGCGGATCCCTCGGTTGTAAATCAGCTCAGGGAACAGCACGAACATAAAGAAGGGTAAAGGTTCTTCAATTTAAGCGGGATTAAATTGTTGTGATTCTTCAACTTTGGTTGAGTTATAGATTTTGAAGTTCTGGAGGTCTTGTTTAATCGAGGCTAGGACAAAACCAATTACAGTTGCGTCATCTAAAAGCCCGACTGCAGGGACGATGTCGGGTACAGCGTCTAATGGATTAACAAAGTATACAAGCGCACCTACTGATAAAAGTAAAGTCATCCAAGGTATATCTGTATAATCACCTTTGACCCAAGATTTGAGCATAGCAATAAGCACTCTAATCTCACTTTGAATGGAAATTATCTTTTTCTTGCCGAAGTCTATTTCTTTAGATGCAGTATCTATTAACTCATTTAGATTCTTAGTGCTTTTTAGAATTCCATAAGCACTAAGTAGCGCCGTAGTAGAAAAAATCTTAAGTACGGTTTTCGAAGAGGTGAACATAATATATTTAATACTATAACTTAAGGCTGATTAAATAGTTATAACTATGTTACGTCTTTTAAGGTCAGACCATTATCTTTTAAGACCGCAAGAAGACCCTTTTTAGTAATCGTTCTGTAAGTCCTCATGGTAATTCTAAGTCTGATACTTCGGTCAAGCTCAGGAACATAAATCTTTTTCCATTGAAGATTTGGGTGCTGGCGACGCTTAACTTTATTGTTAGCGTGTGATACGTGGTTTCCTACCAGCGGTTTTGTCCCAGTTATCATGTCTTTCTGTGCCATTATTTTCTCCTTCTTAATCCATAAAACAGGTTACTAAGTATTCCACAAGAAAAAGATTTGTAAATACGGGTCTAAAATAAAGAACCGAAACTCAAATTAGTACGTATAAGTATACTGTGTTGGCTAAATAAATGAAATACACATTCTTTAGACATTTATTATGGGCTTTTAGAAAAAAATATTACCTTGGATATAAAATTTGGTGTACTACACCTAAAAATTGAGCAAAAAACACTTTACGGAGGTATTTATTATGAAGAAAGGAGCAATTCTTTTCTTATTTGTTGCATTAGGATTAATAGCATTTTCTGGGCAGTCTTTTGCCGATTCTGTTGATAAAGCAACAGATGCTATGCAGAAAGGCAGTGATATGATGGATAAGGCCGATAGCATGAAAGACGGTAAAGATATGATGGATAAAGGCAAAGAAATGATGGGTATGGAAGATGCCCAGGCCATGGAAGGAACAATTGCTTGTGTTCAGGCGGATCAAGGTGGCCAGCTTCAGAGTCTTACATCATTTGAAGAGTGTACAGGAACTCTTGTAGTTGTTACGGCCGATAAATCGGCAGCTATAGTTGCCCCTCATGCTCAGTCAAAAGCTATGAAGGGTGGTAAACAGACTGTTGCCGGAGAATTGGCGGGCCATACTAGGGGCTATATTCTAGCATCCTCTTCTGCTTTAGATGATAAAAGCGCTACCCAGACTGTGGAAGGAACTTTAGTTTGCCTTCTTCCTAACTACGAAGACGGTACAGTTCAGCCAGTAGTTGCGACAGCATCTTGTAGTGAGAAGGATCAGCATCTTCATGTAGTACATACCAATGACGGCCAGGTATATGCCCTTCATGGTACAGAGGATTCTATTAGGAATTTGGAAAATAGCACCGAAAGGAATAATGTTAAACTCCAGGGGCAGGTGCAGGGAGAACAAGGAGCTTGGGTACTTTACGTCAACTAAGAAATTAATGTTGGATACTTTTTAGGGGGAGATAGAAGTCTCCCCCTATTATTTGTTATTAACTTATTCTGATTCTACCGTGATTTTTCTTTCTGTATTATTAAAAGGTCCTTCTACTAAGTCTCCGTCGCTATCTAAGAGCTGAAGAGTAATTATATATTCACCACTGGTAAGACCGGTAATGAAAGCAGGGCTCCATTCGCCCAATGTAATAGAATATTCTTGGCTGCCAGCCTCGTTTTTGCGAATTGTATACTTAGCTTCATAGTCATCCCCCAGTTCAGCATTAATCAGATAAAAGTCGAGCATTATTTTTTCAGCATCTTTACCCTTATAAGTCCCTTTAGGTCTACTATATATAATAGTAGGTTCGGATTCATCAAGTAGAAACTCTCCTTCTTCTTTGCCAACATAAAAATTCACAATATCAATTGAGCCTTCGGCTTTTACACTTTCGTGGTATGAGCGGCTTGGAAATACAAGAAGTGTATGAGGACCTTCATCTAAGGTGCCGATATCAAAAGGGGTGCCTGCTTCATAATTAGCAAAGTAAGGGTCATTGTCCAATATTATATGAGCATGCTGCCCTTTGCCCGAATTTGCGATTTCCTGAGCTCTAGGAGTATCCGTCTGTATTCCAAGCTCATAGTTTTCAACATCCACTACAACAGAAACATTGCTGTCATCAAGAACATCCCCATCTTTTAGAGATGAAAAACGAGCCGTAGCTCCCGGAAAAGCTGGAGACCTCTCGCCGACTTCAATAACGACTTCAGGGACCTCTATCGGTGTTTCAGTCGGAGATGCCGTTTGCTCACCTAATTCCGTTTTTGCGACATCTTCTTGAGTTACTTCTTCGGTCTTTTGTTTGCACCCGATTGTTACAACCGCGGTGAGCAGAAAAATACTTAGTGCTGTTAAGAATCCTCTTTTCATTATCTATTCTCCTTTTAAAGTTTGTTCTATATATGTATTCTAAATTACCATATGCTACAATCCAATTAAAAATTCTTAATAGCAAATTAATACCAATGGAGAAATATATGATTAGTGAGGATTTATTAAACGTAATTGCCTGTCCTGAAACCAAACAGGACCTAGTAATAGCTGAGGATGATCTAGTTGATAAGATAAATTCTTTGATTGAAGGTGGAGAATTACTAGATAGGGCAAAACAGCAAGTTACTGAAAAAATAGATGGTGGTTTATTACCAAAAGAAACCCGAAATTATCTCTACCCTATTAGGAATGAAATACCCATATTGCTTATGGATGAATCGATACCTCTTGATAATTTGAAATAAAAATCAATTTTCAGTTTCTTCAATTATTTCAACTTCGCGTTTCTTTTGAATTTCGATAAATGAAGATTTGTACTTATCCATTTCTTGGATATTTATCTCAGCCAGTCCTTTCTCGGCTAGCATAATATTCAACATTTTCCCCCCAGGCACAAATACATATGCTGGAATATTTCCATGACTATCTCGAATTTCATTTGCCGGTTCAATTTTCACCAATGTCCCTCTTTTAAGAACCGACTTTGTATAGTTTTTGGCTTCTTTTTTCTTACTAGCAGGAATTGTAATTCCAATTAGTTTGATTCTTTCATTGTCGAGACCAGACAGCTGGCAGAGGAACGTATCCCCACTATAGATCTGCATCACAGTGCATTGAAATTTGTCAGGAGTAAGAAATGCAAGGTCATCAGCCACTTTGTTGTACTGACTGCACCCGTAGGTTAAGAACAATAAAGTTATAAGAATAATAAGATAGTTGTGTTTGTTCTCCATTATCAACTCCTGCTTTTTTTATAGTTTATTCCTTGCCACAATAGAGCTAATACAAAGAATACTGATGCACAAACTGCTATGGAAGCCCCTGTTGGGATGGATAGTACGAAAGAGAAAAAATATCCAAGTGTTGCAGATAGTGTTCCTATAATTGTTGAAAAAAGAAATACTAGCTTTAAGTTTTCAGTCAAATAGAGTGACGCAAGTGGGGGTAGCGCCAATAAAGCAAAGACCGGCAATGCTCCTAAAGCTCTGGTTGATACTGCAACAACTAATGCTACTGTAATTAGCAATAGAGTATTTAATTTTCTGACCGGATATTTAAATAATGTTGCTGACTCTGTATCAAAAGACACAAATATGAAATCCTTGTAGTAGATGAGATGAATAACAAACGTCAAGATCGCAACTCCAGGGATTAAATAAACATCAACTGGGTCTACAACAACAGCGCTTCCAAAAAGTATGGTTGATATATCGTGAGCGCCTTTAGCAATTCTATCTCCTAATATTATCACTCCGCCTGATGCTATTAAGAATCCAAATGCAATCACACCTTCACGGCTTATACGAGAGAAATCTCTTTTAAGAGCATAAAATCCGGCAGCTATCATGGTTAATATCAAGGATAGAAGGAATGGTCCTATCAAACTTGCAAATACTGCAAGCCCAATACTCTCAAGATAAAATGATAGAGCTACTCCAAAACTTGAGATTTGAGTTAGCGTTGCACTTACAAATATTATTCTCCTCAGCACAACATAAACTCCCAGGAATCCGCATATTGCACCCGTAAAAGCACCGACAATCATGGGATCGCGCCATAAGAAAGAACTATTTATAAATTGGTTTAATATTTCCATTCTAATTCCACTAGTTCGGATCCATATTTAATCTGAAGAATTTATCCAGACTTTCCTTCTGTAGTACCTCAGTTTTTGTGCCAGACTGAAATATCTTCCTATCTTTATCTATTAGTATTAAATGATCTGAGAATTTTGACACTGTGCTTATGAAATGGCTAACCATAAGAACTGCAAGCTTGCTGTCAGTCTGTATATTTTTGACAAGCTCCATAATTTCTGCCTCGCCCTTTATGTCTACAGATGCTGTTGGCTCATCTAAAACTAATATGTGAGGCTCCCCGGCTATAGCACGTGCAAGCAGTGTGCGCTGTTTTTCTCCACCGGATAGAGATCTGAAAGTGCGGTTTTTTAAATGTGAAATCCCCACACTTTCCATCGACCTTTCAACAATTTCGATATCTGTTTTGGCTAGTTTACTCCCAGTTTTTACTCTGCTATATCTTCCCATTGATACCATCTCGCAGGCAGAGATTGGGAAAATAGGGTCAAATTTTTCATTCTGCGGAACGTATCCGAATATCAAGTCATTATTGAGTATTATGTTGCCCGATATTGCGGGAGTTAGATTCAAAACTGTTTTAAGAAGTGTGGTTTTGCCGCTTCCATTTGGTCCAAGCACTCCCCAAAACTGATTGCCCTCTATAGAGAGATTAATAGAGTCAACAAATGTTTCGTTTTCATATCCTATGGCTAGGTTTTCTAGCTTTATTTGTTCTGTCATCTTGTTTGCAATATTTTACATTAAATAAAAACTCCCGGACCTCTTAAAAGAAGAACTGTCCGGGAGCATTATACATTTATCTAATTATATTATCCCTTGTCTAAAGGCACAGATTTGCTGATTGAACCTGTCTGGTTTTTTAGGGCCGATGTGATTTCACCAACTAGAGTGTCAATGAAATCAAAATAAGTATTGATACCTCCCCTGCCTTCAACCATTGCCGGCAGTGCTACAAAAGTCGCACCTGTCTTCTGCGCGATTATTTGAGGAGTTTTTTGTGGATAATAATTGGCAGCTATGACCAATTTTACATCAAGAGCTTCCATTCTCTTGATTAGATCAGCCACATGAGATGGAGACGGAGGTATGCCAGGCTTAGGTTCAATTGTCCCAGCCAGCTTTAATCCAGCCCAGTCTAAGAAATATGACCAGAGTTTATGATAGGTTACCACTTCTGTTCCTATATATGGTGCAAGCTCTGTATTCCATTCAGATATTTTTAATTTGAGTGTATTTATGAAGTCATTAAAATTATCTTCATAATATTCAGCATTCTCAGGATCAATCTGTATAAGCCTTGCAGCTATCCCTCTAGCTACTGGAATACCATTATTCGGATCGAGCATAAAGTGTGGATTTCCCCCTGGATGTATATCTCCCATCGATCTGTCAATCGGACCCGAGTGAACTTCGAGTCTTTCTTTGATAGAACTTGAGGCGTTATAGTGCCCCTTTGAGTTACCGGCCAAAATATCTGAATTTCTAGCACCGGTTATCAGTATCGGCAGCCAACCTATTTCCATTTCGAGTCCGTTATAAACCAGAAGATCAGCTTGATTTAACCTGGTAATAAATATTGGTTTAGCATCTACAAAGTGTGGGTCTTGATAGCCCTTGGCAAGACTAAAAACTTCAACTTTCTCTCCGCCTATTTCCTGTGCTATAGAAGCAAAATCAGGAACAGACGTAACTATCTGGACTTGTGCTGCCGAATTTTGACTCAATAAAAATACCGACATAAGAACAAAAGTTATTGTAATTAGTTTCATTGATTTAAAGCTTTTCATAATTGTAATCTCCTATTTTAGACTTATTAGAAAGGATGTGCGCCGTGTGCTCCAATAGCGTATTGAAACTGTAAAAATATCGCATGCTGATTTTCTGCAAAGTCCTGGTTTAAGTAATCATACTGAAGTCTTATCTGAGAAAATTCGCTAGGATTAAATGTCAGCATCGGTGATATCCTGTAAGTTCTTCCCAGTAGCCCAAGCATTGCTTCTTCTTCATCGCCTTCTTCATTTCTGATAGAGGCAAATAGATTTGTGGGCTCAATTACCCCATCTTCTTCAACTTCTGTAACAGGCGTATTTGTATCGATTATCCCAAACCTAAATCCTGCGTTCCATCTCTTGGCAAATCGGTAGACTGATTGAGCGTACCAACCCCAGTTCTCAAGTGTTTCCTCAGGGGTTTGAGCATCCAGATACATAAACTCTGATTGAAAAGTTATTTCTTGGTAAGGGTTATTTTTGAGAGGTCGATATTTAGCATACAGGTCTATGCCGTAGAGGTTCGATCTCTCTCCGGCAGCAGTACCGTTTGAACCTGTAGCAAATGATCCGCCCAAGCTTACACCTAATGCTTCAGATAATTCAAAGAAATTTGATACGTGAAAGATGTATAGGAGTCTTCCTAAATCATTTGCATCCTCATCCCTAGCAAATGTAGGTGTTTCAACATCAGGGCTTCCACCGGATGCGCTAAGTTCTAAGTACCATGGTACTGGTACTAGGAAATTTGCTTCTATGCTTGTTGGGTTTAAATGCTCTCCAAGAAACTGAGCTGCAGGTAAAGCTAGTGTAACAAAATCCTGAGCATGTCTATGAAGCTGGTTTATTCTTCCAAACTTAGCTCTTGCACGGCCTATTCTAAACTGCGAATTCAAAGGCAAGCTAAAGAGTGTAGTTCCATAGGCTTCCTCGAGCTCTACTCCTTCGGTGCTGAAGGATAAGAACATGTCATATCTGAAAAATGAATCTACAACCCCTTGAAAACCAACCTCTATTTCCTGTACGTTAACCCCAGTATTCTCAGGATCGTTTTCAGCAAAGACAAATGGCTCGTCTTGTGAATAATATGCAGCAGCAAATGTGCCGATTACGCTTATCTGTGGATTAAAAGCGTTAAGTGCTTTTCCGAAAAAGGTTTGACTTTCTTGAGCAGGCTCTTCTATAACTGTTAAATCTGTTTCTTCCTCAACAACAATAGTTTCCTCTTTTGCCGGCTCTTGTTGATCATTCGCTTGCTGTTCTAAAACTCTATTCCGCTCTTCTAAGTTTTCGATTTTTTGTTCCATTTGCTCCATCATTTGTCTGAGTTCTTTTAATTCTTTTTTTACATCACTACTTTCCTCACTGTGAGCTTCATAGTTGAGCAATGTAGTGAACATGATTGAAAATATAATTAAGATGAGAAATTTTCTACTCAAATTCATAGCAGACCTCCAATTTTATAATTGAAAATGTAAAAATATGGTCTTAATACCTATTGGGAAAGATGTGGAATGAAAAGTGAACACGCGTGCTTAAACAACGGACACTGTGTTCTCTTATAAATGGTAATTTGTGAGTAAATAACTTTTCCCAATAGAAATGGCTGGGTTATACGCTTGGAGGCGCGCGGGAAGGCTTATCTATATTAAGGAAAGAATCTGTGACTATAAAATCAATACTAATAGTTGTTAATAATAGACCTAGCTTATTGTTATTAAAGGAAAATCCTGTTTCAGGTGGTTGTAAGTTGCCTTGCAATAAACAAGCAGAGCAATCCTCAATTGAATGTTTTTCAGAAGAATGTGAATCTAGACCATCAGTGGTTGTGCTTGAAAATGAATGGTTGTGAAAAGTTAAGGAAAATACAAACAGCACAGCAAGGGCTGGTATGAATAATCTGGAAAAAGCATTGTTTTGCAAATCTCTAATTTTTTTCATACTGTACCTGACTTCTTTTTCAAGGATACAATCTCATTTGCAATTGCACAAGCAGCTTCCTCAACAGTAAGTGAAACATCGAGATCAATACCTCGTTTCTTAAGCTCAGAAAATAGGGATCCAAGTATTGGAGGTTCAACATGACACTGTGAGAGTTTGTCTATCTCAGAAAAAATTTCTTTAGGAGTCCCCTTGCCCACAATCTTCCCTCCCTCTGCGATCAGATAAACGGTATCTGCTATAAGAGGGACAGTGTTCATATTATGAGTTGAGAGTAATATAGCCGTTCCATTTTCTTTGTTTACATTGTTTAAAAGATTAATTAGCTCCATCCTGCAAGTTGGGTCTATATGTTCAAATGGTTCGTCCAATATTAACAGCTCCGGTTTTGTAACAAGTGCGCCTGCAATACCAACTTTGGCTTTTTCGCCCCCACTCATATAGTGAGGAACCTTGTCTCGTAAGTGTTCTATCTCTAGCTTAATTAGTATATCGTCTACAAGTTTATCAATATCTTCCTGTTTATATCCATAATTTCTCGGAGAAAAAGATATATCCTCACTCACTTTCGGAGCAATAATCTGAAGATCAACGTTTTGGAGCAATACCCCTATTCTCTCCCTTACTTTCTCATAGTCTTTGCTCGGTTCTACTCCCAAAACACTAATATAACCTTCTGATGATGTTAATAATCCCAGAAGAAGAGATAATAAAGTAGATTTCCCGCTTCCGTTGGGACCAAGAATAACAACTCTCTCGCCTTTATTGACAGTAAATTCCTGTCCATCAAACACCAGGGCTGTTCCATCTGGATATTTAAATTTTAAATTGCTTACTTTGACTAATTCTTCCAAATTAATTCCTCAACTAACGAATTGTTTGTAAATTGATGACATGACTAATACTAGTATGGAGCAAGCCACCAAGTAGATACTAAATTCTAGGAATCTTTTATCTAAAAGGGTTGTAATTGTAATTGCAAAGATTAAGAGTCCTATACTTATCGCCAAAACGTCATTTCTATTAATAGATGCTTTTGTTCTCTGAGTAGTTACTCTCCCGCCATATCCCCTTATGTTCATCATTCCATAAAACTTCTCTGAGTAATCAAAGCCTTTAACTAGTAGAAGTCCGATTCCTGAAGAGAAATTCTTAATATTTTTCAAATATTTTCTGCGCGTTAGGCCGCCCCTTACTTTTAAGCTTTTAATAAGCTCATCAGTAAGTTCAAGCAGAATAAATACAGATCTATAGGTAACAAATAATCCTTCAGCGATTACTCTTGGTAAAAATGGACGTAGTACATTAAACACATCGGGGTAAGGAGTCGTTACAATTAATAAAACCATAGCAAGTGCAGAGGCAAGTGCTTTTAGTATTATTACTCCCGCCTTTACCCAGCTTCCATTCCAAACAGCAAAGGCAAAAATTAATGCAAATATTGCCGGATATGCAGCGATTATTATAATTTTGCTAACAGGAAGTTTGGTCCACACAGCTATTGTCACTAGAGTTATATATATCCCAAGCAGAATATACAATTCGTTTGTAAGAATAATTGACGCAATCACGAGTGCTGTGAACACTATTTTCCAGAGGGCTTTAGCTTTATGAAGAAAACTTGTCCCATGATTTGCATAATAATCTATTATTGCAACGTCCATAAACTTAGCCTTATGTCCTTTGGGATAAAATCAGGTCCGGCCTTACTCGGGACACATATTTAATTACAAAAGCCGTAATTATCCCTTCTAATAGCCACCCTATTCCCAATAGAATCAATATAGTTTTTGCAAAGCTCTTTATATTTATTCCTTTAGTAAGCTGATCTGGAATATTGGCTTCACTAGTAACTTCCGTCGGATGATCTCCCTCAATTCCAATAACAATTTCAGGATTGATCTGAGACATATAAACAACACCAACTAAAATAGAAGTGCTAATGATAAGTGCAATAACCGCTGATAGACCAGAGGACCACATAATCGAATCTCTGCCAATTATCGCTAGGAAGAGTTGAAATAGGTAAAAGCCTATGAATGCTTCAGCCCCAACTACCACGGTGTTTAAACCAACAACAGTTATTCCTCCGTGGCCAAACATTGCGATAATCAAATCAACTATGAATATTGAAATAAAAGCCACAGCCGGGCCTAAGATTATTCCGGCTATCACGCTAAGATTAATATGATATGCAATTGGAACAATTGGGATTGTCATGCAAACGATCATCAAGGCCGATATAATGCCGATTAAAGGAACTTTTCGCTTTAATTCTGTGCTTCGGGTTCTATAGATAGAAAATGCGAGAATCAGGGCTGTGAGCAGCCACCCAGTCATAACAAGCCAGCCCGGAAGCACTCCATCTGGTATGTGTAAATGAGACATTCTCTAATTATCTCCTCTATTGTTCATACCTGACATTCCTTACAGGTTCCGAATAACTGAAGAAAATGAGTATTAATTTGTATCCCTGTATCTTTTGATATTTTCTTAGATAGATCTTCCATAGGGCATTCGGTGTATTCGATAACACTGTTACAGTCAGTGCAAACTATAGGGTGGCGATGTCCCTCGGGTGCAATTGCATAGCTATGACAGCCGTCTTCTAGATGTACCTTTACCACTAGATTAAGATCAACAAGAGTTTCGAGCGATCTGTAAACAGTTGCGAGCCCTGTTTCCGGTAGAAGCTCTTTTACATTACTGTGAATTTTATTAATCGATAGATAGCCTTTACTATCTTGAAGGACTTTTAATACAGCCTGACGCTGTGGCGTACATTTAAGCCCTTTTGTATGAAAAATTTCCTTTATTTCGTTATAGTTGCTGATCGAAAACACTTTACCCATCACATAAACTCTATTTTTAAGATGATTTCTAATTGAGAAAGATTCTCAATTGTATATTGTTAGATTTTATCTGTCAAATACATACTTCGAGTTTGATATAATCAATATATGACCTTTAGAATATTGCTTATTTCTATTTTTGGTATATTGTTCTACATTAAGAATAAGCTTTCAAAGAGTTTAATGCAGTTTTTGTAGTTAGATTCATGTCGAGGAAAGCAGTTCTAAACGAAACAACTTACTGTAGTTGCCAAGAAAACTTTCTACTAACTTAATGACAATTCCGGTAAATTGAAATTTCTAATTGAATCATATCATCCAAATTATGGATATATGAAGGGAGCAATATAATACATGTTATCATTTGAAGAATTAGGTTTATCCGAAGAGACTCTTAAGGTCCTTAAAAAAAAGGGTTTTGAAGTGCCTTCACCAATTCAGGAAGTCACCATTCCTGCAATACTCAATGGCGATAAAGACATTGTGGCTCAGGCTCAAACAGGGACAGGCAAAACAGCCGCTTTTGGCTTTCCTCTTGTTGAACGCTTAGAAGAAAACAGTCGATCTGTACAAGCCCTGGTACTAACTCCTACAAGAGAGCTTGCTATACAAGTAGGTGAGGAAATTCATTCTTTAAAGGGAAAGAAAAAATTAACTATAACTCCTATTTACGGTGGCCAGTCTATAACCCTTCAACTGAGATCGCTTAAAAAGGGTGTTGATATTGTTATTGGAACCCCTGGTAGAGTGCTCGACCATATTGCGCGGGGAACTTTAAAGCTAGGACAGATTTCCTATCTTGTTTTAGATGAAGCTGATGAAATGCTTAATATGGGTTTTTTAGAAGACGTTAAAAAGATAATGGGACATACTCCTGCCAATAAAAGGACGATGCTCTTTTCTGCAACAATGCCCAAAGAAATTATGCAGATTGCTCGTGAGCATATGATGGAGTTTGATGAATTTAAGGTTACAAAAGATCAGCTTACAGTATCCCAGACAGATCAGATTTATTTTGAGGTGTCAGCTTCAAATAAGTTTGAGGCCCTGTGCAGGATTATAGATATTGAAGAGGATTTCTTCGGCCTAGTTTTTTGCAGGACTAAGAAGGATGTAGATACAATTTCCAATCACTTAGTTGAGCGTGGTTACGATGCGGATGCATTGCATGGTGATATTTCACAGCCTCAGAGAGAAAAAATATTAAATAAGTTTAAAAAACATTTGATAAATATACTTGTGGCAACTGACGTGGCTGCAAGAGGTATTGATGTTCACGACCTAACACATGTGATAAATTTTGCACTTCCACAAGATGCCGAATCATATGTGCATAGGATTGGACGTACCGGTAGAGCCGGAAAAGAGGGGAATGCTATCACTTTCATAACTCCCGAGGAGTACAGAAAGCTAAGATATATAAGTAGAGAGACAAAAACAGATATCCGAAAAGCAACGCTCCCGGAAGTTAAAGATGTTATTAAGACCAAAAGGATAAGAATAAGAAATACTATAAAAGATATTATAGAGGCAAGTCCCCGATCTGAATATGTGGAAATGTCCCAGGAACTATTGGAAACAAACCAACCGGAAGATGTAATAGCTGCACTTTTAGAGCACTCCTTTCAGGATGAGCTGGATGAGAAAAATTACGCAGAAATTGGAAAAGCTTTAGTAGATACAAAAGGTAAGACCAGGCTATTTGTAACACAGGGGAAGAAAGATGGCCTTACATCTCAAAAGCTAACACACTTCCTACAGAATAAGTGCGGAATTAAGAGTAAGAAAATTAGGGATGTACAAATTCTTGAAAAGTTCTCTTTTGTAACACTTCCGTTTCATGATGCTGAAATAGTACTAACATCTTTCAAAGGTAAGCAGAAGGGTAAAGGGCCTTTCATTACAAAGGCCAAAAAAGCTCGTGAAAATAGATAGCATTTACTAAGCAGGTAGTTTCTTAACTTCTTTGTACCTAAAACAATCAGCAGTATGGTCATTTACCATCCCTGCTGCTTGCATGTATGCATAGCAAATTGTAGATCCTACGAAACTGAATCCTCTTTTTTTAAGATCTTTACTCATCGCATCCGACTCCGCTGTCTTAGCAGGCAGATCGCTAATTTTCTTCCATTTATTTTGTATGGTTTTATTCTTTACGAATTGCCATATGTATTTATCAAAGGAACCAAACTCCTTTTGAATTTCCAAAAATGCTTTGGCGTTTTTTACAGCGGAATTTACTTTTAATCGGTTTCGGATGATCCCCGGATTGGTTAGCAGCTTTTCTACTTTTTTGTCGCTGTATTTTGCAACCTTATTCACATCAAAATTATCAAAAGCCTCTCTATATCCATCTCTTCTCTTAAGAATTGTTATCCAACTAAGCCCCGCCTGCGCTCCATCTAAAATAATCATTTCAAAATGCATACGGTCGTCATGGACGGGTACGCCCCATTCTTTGTCATGATAATCTACATAAATCGGATCTTTCCCGCACCAATCACAGCGCTTACTCATTAGTTCTCCTTATCTTTAATCTTCGTCCCGATTTACAGTATCAGGTGTAAAAGCTGGTAAACAGACCGCTATATATTTTGCCCCGCCATCATTAGGAGTGCTGTATCTAACCCATTCCCCAGAGTGAGTAACAATTGCCTGACCAGAGTTTACTTCTATAGAGCCGCCCTCATACTCAACAGTTAGTGTTCCTTCCAGTACAAGCGTTAGCTCTTCAAATTCAGGGCGCTGTCCTGGTTCCAGCCATCCCTGAGGGGAAGTCATGCGGGCAATGCTAATATTGGAATGTCCTGTATTAACTTTCCCTGCAAATTCCTCAATGATTTTAGGTTTATTTCCTGCCGCTTCGATTATTGATGGTTTTTCTATGAATGTTGGCATTATGTTTTCCTTAAATGATTTTCAGATCAGGATAATTAACATAAATCTAAATCGCAAGAATAAATTTAACTTCTCAATAACAATTAATTAAATCTCGAGTTTTAGTATAGGGGATTATTATATTGCAAAAAAGTAAAGGGAATTATTTTAGAATCCTTTTAATATAAAGTTGTATCATAACTATTAGAAATCAGATATTAGCTATTCGACATCCTATACCCTCCTTCTTTAAGGAAAGAAGCCTTTTAGGGAAACTTAAAGGGCTTCTTTTTATTCTATCTCTTTTAGTGTTTCTCGAGCAATAACAATTCTTTGAATTTCAGAAGTGCCTTCATATATCTCTGTTATTTTTGCATCTCTAAAGTATCTTTCTACAGGATAATCCGTGGTATATCCGTAACCACCATGTATTTGTATGGCTTTAGTTGTTACCCACATAGCAGTTTCTGCAGCAAAGAGTTTTGCCATAGCAGATTGCTTGCTATATTTAGTATCCCTATCTTTCATAATTGCGGCTTGCCATACAAGTAGTCTTGAAGCCTCAACTCTTGTTGCCATATCTGCAATCATAAATTGCAGCCCCTGAAAATCTGATATGCTTTTCCCGAATGTTTTACGTTCCTTAGCGTACCTTACCGACTCTTCTAGTGCAGCTTGTGCGATGCCTACAGCTTGAGCAGCAATTCCGATCCTGCCGCCGTCTAAAGTATGTAAAGCAATTTTAAAACCCTGCCCCTTTTCTCCAAGTAAGTTCTGTACAGGAACTTTGCAGTCTTCAAAGAACACCTGTGCAGTGCTTGTAGCTCTTATGCCAAGTTTATCTTCAAGTTTGCCAATATTTACTCCCGGAGTTTTCATGTCGACAATAAAAGCAGAAACGCCTTTGTGTTTTAAACTTTTATCAGTCGAAGCAAATACAACCGCAATGTCTGCCTCGGCACCGTTCGTAATCCAGGATTTTGTTCCATTGAGAGTATAATAATCCCCTTCTAAAGTTGCCGTAGTTTTCATAGATGCTGCATCTGATCCTGCTTCAGGTTCGCTCAGCATGAAACACCCTAATTTGCTCCCATTGGCGAGATCCTTAAGGAATAATGATTTCTGATACTCATTCCCAAAAGTTTTAAGAGGAGCGCATACTAAAGAATTATTTACAGACATTATTGAACCCGTAGATGCACAACCCTTGCATATTTCTTCTAAAGCTAAAATATAAGATAAGAAGTCTAAACTACTGCCACCATATTGATCGGGAACAGTCATACCCATAAAACCAAGCTCACCTATCTTGTCTATTATGTCTTTTGGAAATTTATGCTCCCTGTCGTTAATTGCGGCTACAGGCTTTATCTCGTTTTCTGTAAACTCTCTTGAGGTATTGCGGACCATCATCTGTTCTTCTGAAAGGTTGATAATTGACATTTTGCTCTCCCCGCTTCATGTCCGACCGAGCGCTTGCTCGTATTCATTATATTGTATATGCAAAACAAAGTCAAATAGTTTATGTGATTGAGTTTATTATCAGTTCAGTCTGAATTTTGATATAGCTTTTTAGAGAAAAGTCTTTTTGTGCCACCCACCGTCTGAATGACCACATTTGTCCCTGTACCATGATATTGTTGGCTACTATCTTTGCAGTCCTTCTGTCAATTTTAAAAGTTTTTTCTTTAATTCCCTGTACAATAATATTCTCAAATATCTTCGTTAGTTCCATTTCTGCGGAAAGAACATAGTTTCTATCTTTTCTGCTTAGTGATTTTGTTTCTTGATAAAGTAGAAGTGTGTAGTCCTGTATAGTGTCAATTATAATGAAATAATCGCGGATGGCATTCTCCAGCTTTTTTTTGGTGTTCTTTTCTGATTCTAATGATGCTTCAAGTTTATCACTTACGCTCTTAAATATGTGATCACAAACCAGAAATAGTATGTCTTCTTTAGTTCTTATATAATCATAAAGAGCGCCCATGCTCATTCCAAACTCTTTAGCTATTTCTCTGACAGTTGTTTTATGGAAGCCCTTTTTTACAAATAACTTAACGGCAGCATTAACAAGTTCTTGCCTCCGTAAATTAATTAGCTCTTCATTCTTTATATTAGATTCAATTCGTGCTTTTGAACTAGCCATTGACGATCCCGTCCTTGATTCATGTCATTGCCGATATTTAGATATGAAATTATATACAGGACCTGTAGAATAACATAGGTTTATTGCCAGAAAAATATTTTGAAACTATAAACTCGGATGAATCTAAATAATCTCGCTGGCCGTATATTCTTTACAAGTACAAGATTTAACAGGAGAGACACAAATTGATAATTGAATATTTTAAAACAATATTTGTAACAGCAATAATCGTTTTATCTGTTTCTGCATTTGCAACTGATATTTTTGCAGCCACGGATCTGAAACTAAACCCCGATTTAAATTACTCAAGTGACTCAAATGATGGACCTTTGATTACAGGTAAGAACATGTCAGACGGTACCCTTAACAAGGGCAAACCAGCCTATGTGATCTTTTATCACAGAGAGTGTTATAACTCTAAGCGCCAGGCAAGAAGGACGGTTGAATTGTATGAGAAATATAACGGAAAAGTGGATTTCATAGTTGTAGATCTTGATAACCCAAGATCAAGTGATCAGACAGATCTTCTTAAAAAACACTATAAAAGATATATCCCGCACGTAACCATATATGATAAAAATGGCAAAGCTGTCTATGATAAAAGTGGAGAAGTAAGAAACTCGCAAATGTCTGAGTTATTGGATGGTTTGCTATAGCCTAACTTAGGGCCAATACCTTTGCTATCCAATAAGTTTATTTGAATGGGTTAATAGTGTTTAAATCAGTTAGGGTCTCAACCAGTTTAGGTTTCTCAACATAAAGCCGATACTGCATCAGCTTAAATACGGAAGAAAGGTCTTTCCACTCCGACATAAAAGATTCAGGTCCTGTAACTAACTCTTTGGCTTCTTCTATGCTCTCGTGTACATATTCAGAGAATGATTTTTCATGTATCTCAGTTTCAAGAGCCCCTATTATATTTGGCAGCTCGTCTTTATCCAGCCAAACACCCTGGCAGTTTTTGCAGTAATCAACATTTACCCCGGTATGTCCATAATCAATGCCGACTGTTGCTATATGGCATGTTGGGCACTCAACTGCACCTTCTTTTGAATTAAATTTGTCCTCGTGTTTCCAAATCTCGAAATCAAGCCAGTTAAGATTGGGATCGGCAAGGTCTTTAGCTTCTCTCAGCTCACCTTTATCAAGCCATATGCCTTTGCAGGATTCACACTCGTCTACTTCAATAGATCCTATAACCTTAAGTTTTAAATCATTTCCGCATTTTGGACATTCTTTCAACTTCCACCCACTTTCCTATTTTAGTTTACTTCTACTTTTTTGACTTGATCTGCTCCAAAATATAAGAATACGCAGTTCTGTTTTGCTCCATTTTTATCTTCACAGCTGTAAGTCCATTTTTCATTGTACCTACCTTTTGAGGGACTCTTGTCTTTTGTCTTTGGCGGACCTATAAGCTGAATTACTTCGGTTTTAGACCTTCCTACCAAATCTAAGCCAGTATTGATTTCTCTTTTGACATTGTTACCGCTCGAATTGCTAGCGGCGTGGGCAGAATCGGATAAATTCAAACCACTTGGGATAATTGAAAACTGCACTAAAAATATAAGAAATGCAATCAAAAACAAATTTTTCTCAATTAAATCTTGAAATCTAGTAATCATTAATTGCCCCTTATTTCTAGCCTTTTAGTTCTCAGTGTATTCAAAGTTCAACTTGCCGGATTTAACTACAATTTTAATATTACCACCGCTAGATAGTTTGCCGAATAGAATTTCCTGGGAGAGCTGTTGAGTTATTTCATTATCTATTAGTCTTTGGATTGGGCGTGCTCCGAGTTGCTTATCATAACCTTGCTCAGCTATGTAGGTTCTTGCTTTAGGAGTAAGCTCAAGTGTAACTTTTTTAGCTTTCAGTCTATCGGCTAACTGGCTTACCATCTTATCAACGATTTTTTCAACTACCTCTTTATTTAGCGAGTTGAAGTGAAGTGTAGCACTAAGACGGTTTCTGAACTCAGGGCTAAAATACCTCTCAATTGCTTGAGCACTTTTATCCTCAAACTCTTCCTTCCCAAATCCCACGCTTCTCTGATTACTTTCCCTTGATCCTGTATTCGTAGTTAAAATTAATACTATCTGTCTAAAATCAACTTTCCTTCCATTAGAATCTGTTAAGGTTGCGTGGTCCATAACTTGCAGGAGAACGTTGTATATATCCTCATGGGCTTTTTCGATTTCATCCAGAAGTAAAACAGCATGAGGATTTTGATGAACGGCTTCGGTAAGCTGACCGCCTTCGTCATATCCTACATACCCGGGAGGTGAGCCGATCAAACGTGACACGGTGTGTTTTTCCATATATTCACTCATATCAAAGCGGATAAACTCAATTCCCATGGCCTCTGCTAACTGCTTGGCTAATTCAGTTTTCCCCACTCCCGTAGGCCCCGCAAACATAAAATTTCCTACCGGTTTATTGGGTTCACTTAGGCCTGAGCGTGACATTTGAATTGCCGTAACTAGCTTGTCTACGGCTTTATCTTGTCCGAAAATGACCTTCTTAAGATCACCCGAAAGAGTCATAAGCCTGTTTCTGTCATCAACTTTAACAGTGCGGGTAGGTATCTTCGCTATTTTTGCAACTAGAGACTCTATATCTTTAACTGTGACTTGTTTAGTCTCTGAATCATATTTTCTTAATTTTACATCTGCACCCGCTTCATCAATCAAATCTATTGCTTTATCAGGCAGCTTGCGGTCATTCATATATTTAGCAGAAAGATCGACAGCTGCTTTCAGTGATGGTGTTGAATATCTAACACCATGGAACTCTTCATAGTATTTCTTAAGACCCTGCAAAATTTTAAGACATTCTTCCTGGCTAGGTTCATATACATCTACCTTTTGAAATCTTCTGGCCAGAGCGTGGTCTTTCTCAAATACACCCCTATACTCTTTGGAAGTTGTTGTGCCGATGCATCGGATTTCTCCGTTTGCTAGAGCAGGCTTTAGCATATTGGATGCATCTAGTGTGCCTCCTGATACTGCTCCAGCTCCTATTACTGTGTGGATCTCATCAATAAATAAAACCTTTTTTTGATCACCTTTTACGCTATCTATTATTGCTTTCAATCTTTCTTCGAAGTCTCCTCTATAACGTGTACCGGCTGTTAAAGAGCCCATATCCAAAGCATAAATGTGGGTTTCTTCTAATGCTTGAGGGACCTTCTTCTCGGCTATTCTAAGAGCAAGACCTTCAGCTATGGCGGTTTTTCCAACCCCTGCATCACCAACAAAAATAGGGTTATTCTTGCGCCTTCGAGCTAGTATATGAATTGTTCGGTCTATTTCCGATTCCCGGCCAATCAGCGGGTCCAACTTGCCATCAGTAGCTTTTTGCACTAGGTTGGTGCAATATTCAGAAAGCGGGTCTTTCTGTTCTGGTGCCGGCTCTGTTTCAGTTTTAGCAATACTGGTGGCTCTTTCTTGTGCAGAAAACTGTGATTTGCCATGAGAGAAATAACGTACTACGTCGTAACGATTAACTCCATGTTCGTTTAATAGATAAACAGCATGAGATTCATCTACTCTGAACATAGAAACCAGAATATTGCCACCGTTTATCTCTGGTTTGTCCGCAGATTCAGCATGCATAGCAGCGAGTCTTAAAACAAATTGACTTCCTGCAGAGTATTGCGGATCCGGCAGGAACTCCGACTCAATAGGCGGCATGCTTTCATTCATAAAAATATCAATTGAATCCCTTAGTCTATCCAGATCAACCCCGCATCCTATTAAGACATCAGACGCATCGGTGTCATAAGTTAATTCAAATAGTATATGTTCTAAAGTGATGAACTCATGTCTTCTCACTTTAGCTTGTTCAAATGCTCTTTTTAGAGTTTCTTCGAGTTCTTTAGATAATGTCATTTTTCTTCTCCACCACTTTCCACTTCCAACACGCAAGTCAAAGGATGTTCATACTGCTTTGCTATCTTATCAACTTGAGCAATTTTTGTTGTAGCCTCGTCATAAGTATAAACACCTACAGAGCTTTTTCCTAAAGTGTGAGCTTCTAACATAATCTGGTTAGATTCAGTTTCGTTTTTGTAAAAAACCCTCATAAGTATCCAAACCACGAAATCCCTTGGTGTATAGTCGTCGTTGAGCAGCACGACCCTGTACATGTCAGGTTTCTTTAAATTTATCTTTTCCTGGGTTAATAAATCCCCCTCAAGATCGCCTGGTTTGATTATTTTTTCTTCCATTTACTTTCCGTATAAATATTTTAGTGGCGATTGTTTATTGTACTGAGTTATTAGTTGATCCGTATATTCCCTTTCTCTGATTAAATAATCACCAATAGCTTTATTAGCTCCTTCATTCAATATTAAATGCGAACTATAAGTCGGCACAGCAGCAAAGCCTCTCAGGAACTTATGCTCCCCTTGAGCGCCAGCCTCAAAAATTGTGATCCCATTCTTTATAGAATAATCTATTAATCCATAGAAACAACATTCAAAATGCAGATTCTTATAATTATAGAGTGTTCCCCAATACCTTCCGAAGAGCCTATTATTTTTTACGACATTAAATGTGCCGCCCACCCAATTATTGCCGTCATTTGACATAATAAAGACTAATCTGTGCCTAAAATTCTGAAACATCAAATCAAAAAATTCGCGATTTAAATAAGCGTTGCCCCATTTTCGGGAATGCGTGTCTAGATAAAATTCCCACATAGCATTCATATGCTCTTCTTTGATTTCATCACCATGCAACGTTTCAATTTGAAGCCCCATTGCTTCTAATGATTTTCTCTCTTTTCTGATCTGTTTTTTTCTTCCGGACCGCATATCGCAAAGAAAATCGTCAAAGTTGCTGTAATCCCGGTTTTTCCAGTGGTATTGATGGGTTTTTCTTTTTAAGAATCCATATTCATCCAAAAAGTCATACTCGTTTTCAGTCAGATAAAGAAAGTGAATTGATGAGCAATTCTCTTCAATTGAGAGATCGATTAATCTTTTCACCATAATATCAGCGCATTCTTCAAATGAATAATCCGGATGAACGAGAATACGTTTTCCAGTTGCTGGAGTGAATGGAATTGCTACAACTAGCTTGGGATAATAATTAAGCCCCGAGCTCTCAAAAGCTCTGGCCCATTCCCAGTCAAATATATATTCCCCATAAGAATCTGACTTTATATAAGAAGTAATTGCCCCAATAATCTTATTTCTATCTTTAAGAACTACGTAACGCGGATTCCATGTCGTATGAGGGCCCACACATCCTGATTGCTCAAAGGCCTCTAAAAATTCATATTCTAAAAAGGGGTTTTCGAAGTCAACTATTTCATTATATTTCTCTTTGTCCAAAGAGGTGATGGAATTATATATATTAAGTTCAAATTGCTGGTTAATTTTTGTTATAGTTCCAGACATAGTCTTATTAACAAAATCTATATAAATGTGTAATCTAGTTAGTATAGCATCAATATTAATTTAAAAGGGTCTCTATTATTTGCTTGTCCCAGTGAGGTGTTTGGAATTTGAAAAGGCGAAAACTTTATAAAGCAAACTATTTGTTTACTATTATCTTGAGCTTACTAACTATTTCTACTCTCTTGCTATTTTCGCTTAACGTCTGCGCACAAAATCAAGAAGATGATGTTATATACTTTAATTCAGATACAAACAGTATAAGTGAAGAAAGCCAAGAACTTTTAAATAGAAAGGCCGAATCATTAAAGGATGGCGGAGAATATGCTATAACTCTTGAAGGATATTCAGATATAACCGGTAAAGCTGATTATAATTTAGAGTTATCCAGAAAGAGAGCCCAGTTAGTAAAAGATTATTTAGTTGATCAGGGAATAGATTCCTCTAGTATAGAAGTAGTAGGAAAGGGCGGTACCGAAAAGTATGGTTCTGGTGAAACTAATGAGGCTCTTGAGCAAAATAGGAGAGTAAACTTAATTGTAGATATTCCATTTGTGCCCGCTATAGAATTGGAACCTGAGCCCACTCAAGAACCTGAACCTACTCCTAATCCAGAACCAGAAGCAACCCAAGAACCTGTCATAGATAATATTGCTGAAGATTCTTATGAGGTAGAAGCTACACCGATTCCTGTTCAACCAATTTCTCAGGAAGCACTAAAAAGTATAGAAAAACAAATCAGACAAAATGCATCTGATGGCATAATTTTTATAACACCTAGAGAAATGCAGATTGGCCAGACTTATAAAGTAGAGGCAGAAGTTTCCGGCGCATTTATAGAAGCGATATCCAAAGATTTACAGGATTGGTGGTTTGAAAATAAGATTGGTCTCTCTCTAATGGGGAGCACTTTCGATATTACAACTCAGTCTCAGGACAATGGCGATTTAAAAATAGTTGGCAAAAATGCACCAGCAATTTGGCAATGGGATGTAATCCCGAATCATGGTGGTATCAACTCCCTTATATTGGCTGTAGTTATAAACGTCAAAGGATCTGAAAATCAAGTTACACTTGGAGAATTTGCCACTTTTCAAAGGGTAGTTGATGTTGAGCCTAATTTGCTTCATTCTATAACTAGCAGCTATTGGATTATGGGCATTTTAAGTGCCCTAATTATCAGTGTAGTTGCGTGGATACTAATTAGGAAAGTCAGAATAAATTGATTCTATGTAGAGGAAGTTAATGGGTTGGCTTGATAAATTAATTGGCAAGAGTGAAATGATTAAGGATTTAGATCATGTTGCAATTGTAGTAAGCGATATGGATCGTGCAATTGAATTTTATACACAAATTTTGGAGCTAAAACTAATATTAGACGGCCGTCCCAGTGGTGGTGAAAAAAAATGCTTTCTCGGCACGAAATCTAAAGCTATTGTTGCTCTCAGCGAAGACAAAAACAGATTAAAACAGAAAGGTGAATATATTGATGGTGTAAACCACGTGGCTTTTGGTGTTGATGATGTGGAGAAATCAAGCCAGGTTTTAAAAGACAGAGGTGTAGATTTTGTAGAGATTAAAATGAATGATAATGGCAAGCCTCAGGCATATCATTTCCTTGACCCCGACGGACTTGAGCTTGAGATTTATGGTAAGTCTGAAAAAGAAGTACCACAATACTAAAATTTAACATTCTCCTAAGTTTGGTATAATAATTACAGTACGAAATGCATTGAAATTTCACAAATCGTTAATATATTATGAGTATATTAAGAGAAAACAATCAGGAGTGTTAGTTGAATTCAGTAGATACAGACAAATATAGCTTGCCGGTAAAATACGGACCTGAAATGAGAGTCCTCGTAGTGGGAGGCGGGATAGCGGGACTGACTTTTACCGCACTGCTTCAGCAAAGAGGTTTTAAGCCAACTCTTGTTGAACGTATTCCTGAATATGGATCTGTGGGCTATGTTATTGTGCTTTGGCCCTCTGGTAGCCGAATTCTAAAAGGACTCGGTGTCTATAGGGATTTATTAGATGTTGGGCTAGAGTTCACTACATATAATGTTTCAGACCAAAAAGGGCAGATGATTCATGCATACTCAGTTAAGGATGTTGTTGATAAATATGGCCCTATGCTTAGTACATACAGGCCTGACTTGATTGAAGTTTTAAGAAAAGCTGTAGACCCGGATTCTATCCGAATGAATACATCTGTAGATAAAATTGAACAGACCAATGATGAAGTTTATGTGACTTTCACTGATGGTACCAAAGATACTTTTGATCTTGTTGTAGGATGTGATGGTGTGCGTTCAAAAACCAGAGAGCTTGCTTTTGGTGATGTACCGTTAACTTATAGTGGAATGACGGGCTGGAGTTTCTGGGTAAAACCAAACATTGCAAAGACCAGCGAAATAAAAGAGTACTGGGGTACGGGAAAATTCTTTGGAATATGGCCTACAAAGGGGAGACTGTCAGTATTTACTAGTATAAGAAAAGATAGCCAGGGCCCAGATGAAGTTGAATCCAGAATAGACAGAATTCAAGATAACTTTAAGGATTTCGGTGGCCTTGTTCCTGATATTCTAGAGGGATTGGACGATCCAAATGAAATATTTCATGGTTACTATAATGACTTAAAGATGAAAAAATGGCATAAAGGAAGAGTAGTACTTGTTGGCGATGCTGCTCACGCAATATTACCAACAGCGGGGGGCGGTGTATCGATGGCTATGGAATCTGCTGCTGTATTAGCAGATGAGTTATCCCGAGCAGATTCGAAATACATAGAACAGGCATTCGATATCTATATGTCTAGAAGACGCTCAAGAGTAGATAAGATACAGGATCAATCCAGAATGATGGGCAAGTTTGCATTTGCTGATAACCGTTATGTATCTTCTGCTAGAGATTTTTTGATGAAGTTTTATTCAAATAAGCTTCATGTTCGCTACTGGGACACTATGCTTAAGGAACCTATGTAATTCCGGCTATCACCTAGATTTGAGATAATCTAATTTTACTGATCTAATCCTATCTACTTTAAACCATCTCATAAGTTATAATTTTATTAATAATATTATGGAAATTCTGTGTTTGCTTAGTATCCTTTTAGGAGCACATATAAAATGTTCTGGTATTAATTTTTGACAGAACTACTTCGAATAATTTTTGGAGGTATTAAAGTAATGGTAAGAATGGCAAGAATTTTGATTTTACCCCTTATTGTTCTACTAGGATTACAAATTGGCGTAAACGCCCAAACTAATCAATTTCAATCTCTATCACCTTTAGTTAAACAATTAAGCCCATCTGTGGTCAATATAAGTACAACAAGTATTTCTAAAAGCGGGGCAAGGTCTTATGAATCTCCTTTCGGAGATAGGGGAGATGAACAGTTTGATGATTTCTTTGAAAAATTCTTTGGAGATAGCCCTGAGAGAGAGTTTAAAAGAAAAGGATTAGGATCCGGGTTTATTTTTAGCGAGGATGGATACATCATTACTAACAATCACGTTGTTGAGCGTGCTACTGATATCAAAGTTATACTTCAAAATGGTGATAGTTATCCAGCAAAAATAATAGGTACTGATCCAAAGTCAGATTTGGCTGTTCTTAAAATTGAACCTAAAACGAAATTACCGGCTGTTAAGTTTGGTAACTCTGATAGGCTTGAAATCGGTGATTGGGTATTAGCAATTGGTAACCCTTTTGGATTGGGTCATACAGTGACTTCAGGAATTATCAGCGCTAAGGGAAGATCTTTAGGACTGGGATCGTATGACGACTTTGTTCAAACCGACGCTGCAATCAACCCGGGGAATAGTGGAGGGCCGCTTTTTAATTTCCAAGGGGAGGTAGTAGGAGTAAATACAGCAATAATTGCAGGCGGCCAGGGAATTGGTTTTGCGATACCAGTGAATATGGCCAAGAATATTGTATCCCAGCTCAGAAGTGGGGGTAAAGTTGTTCGGGGTTGGATAGGGGTCTATGTACAGCCGGTGACACCTGAAATTGCTGAAAGTCTGGAGATCGATGATTACGATGGTGCTTTGGTCGCAGATGTTACAGACGGTGGCCCAGCAGATAAGGCAGGAGTTAAGAGGGGCGATATAATAATAGAGCTTAATGGGAATAAAATTGATCAGATGCCTGATCTGCCAAAGCTTGTAGCCAGCTATGCTCCCGGAACAAAAACCAAAATGAAAGTATTAAGAGAAGGCAAAGAAAAAGTTTTAAACATAAAACTCGGAGAACTACCTGAACAAGGCACTCAAATTTCCAAACGAGTTCCGGACGATGAGACTGAACAGAATTTAGGACTTGTAGTTCAGGAGATAACTCCGCAAATTAAAAGTAAATTTGGAATTGAGTATTCAAACGGGGTTGTTATTACGGATGTTCGTGGAGACAGCATGGCATCTGAAGCCGGATTACTTAGAGGGGATGTTCTTGTAGAAATAAATAAAAAGCAGATAGCTAATCTGGATGACTACAGAAAGAACGTAGCTTCATTAAAAATAGGACAGAACTTATTGTTCTTAGTAAGACGCGGACCAAATACAATTTATGTAGCACTTAAAGTGGAGGCAGACAATGACAGGAGTTAACGAACGCTTAGAGGAGTTAGATATAAAACTTCCTGTTCCACCTGATCCCTTAGGGGCTTATGTGCCTGCGGTAAGATCAGGTCATTTACTCTATATTTCTGGACAGTTGCCGCTTAGAGACGGGAACCTTGCGTATAAAGGAAAAGTAGGTGCCCAAGTATCTCCAGAAGAGGCTTATCAAGCAGCTAGGGTTGCTTCTATCAATGCCCTAGCAGTAATAGCTAAAGAGCTTGGCGGCTTTGATGGATTAAAGAGAATCGTTAAGTTAACAGGCTATATAGCAAGCGCTCAGGGCTTCAATGCTCAGGCTGCAGTTGTGAACGGTGCATCAGATTTCTTTTTTGAGGTTTTTGGCGATTCTGGGAAGCACGCACGCGTTGCTGTTGGAGTTTCAGAGCTACCAGCTGATTCACCTGTTGAGATTGAAGTAATAGCTGAAATTGAAATATAGCGTTTTTATAATTGACTGGTCTCAAAAACTTCTTCATTATTTTCCCAAATGAAAAATGAAACAAAAGTATTTATTTACTCAGATTACCCATCCATATCACTCAACATTGATTTGGTAATACAAAATCTAAGACAATACGGATTGGATATTGAGTATCGTGGGAACCTCATCAATTCCCTTTCACTTTCTGAAGAAGGTCTGTATAAGTTGGCAAATGATTTTTCTTCAACTTATATAGATGATATATCGACCCCACTTAATATCCTTAATCCAGTTGATAGCACAGAAGTTGAGCTTGAAGTTAATAAACTATTAGGACGTAAAGATCTACAAGGGAAGTTCTATGACGGAAATTGGATTCAGAGGATTTTGTATCGACTATTTTCAGAAAAAGTTAATCATGAGTTAAATAGTGGATGCATTCATTTAATCTTTACTTCCAGGCTCTTTGGAACATATGAAGACCGCAGATATCATGCAAGGGTAGTGCTTACAGGAACACCTGCACTGATTTCGACCTCAGGATTAATAGAAGCACCGGCTAAACCTAGAGAATACTATTATGTTAAAGGCAGACTTATACAAAGTGGCCTAGGTACTAGTGAGCTTGATAATATGTATAAGGGAAGATTCGTGGAGTATGATGATCCTAAGATTTCTTCAATTCTCCCTTCATATGCCCTTCAGGCTATTTTTTATGAATTAACCGGAAATGCATTTTGTGATAATCCAGGGTGCTGCCTATCTAATTCCCATTGGCAGGAGGAAGTTCTGAAAGTTCAGTATGAAGGTGAACCCTGTGACAGTTGCAAGGACTTGATAATATCATAAAAAAAGGGGAAAAAGTTAACTTTAACTCTTTCCCCTTTTTGATTTTAAAAGTTGATTTTGTTTAAGATACGATTTTTTCAGCGCCACCGTCAAGAATATCTATTGCTACCTGAGCAGCTTTTTTCCCTGAAAGTAACATTCCACCAAATGTAGGCCCCATTCTTGGTAAGCCGTATGTAGTGTTTACTGACATTCCGCAAGCAATAAGTCCAGGATGAACTAGACCAGTATATTCGACCAAGGCTTCCTCAGATTTTTCAACCCACATAGAACCATGTCCTGGAAGCTTCTTATATAGCCCCTGTTGTGAAAGTCTGTTAACACAGTAAGCATCGTGTCCTGTAGCGTCAATTACAAGCTTAGATTCAATAGCAATAGGATCTAAACAAGTTATTTCCTTTGGCATATTAGCAATTGGAGTCCAGTTGATAACAATCCCTGCAACACGTCCGTTCTCTCTGTATACAAGATCATCAAACATTGTCATGTTACGAATCTTTGCTCCAGCCTCACAAGTCATTGCAATTAGTTTAGAGCAGGCATAAGGACCGTCTGCTACACATAATCCAGGTTCTACTTCTTCATATGGAACCTCTATTTCATCCAGGACCGAATTTCCCGGTGTCCTTACGGTAACTTTATTCATTAAGTAGCCACCAATCCAAAATCCGCCTCCTAGGTAATTCATTCTTTCCACTAGAAGCACTTTATATTTAGCTTTTGCAATATCCTTAGCTGCAACAAGACCACTAGGTCCAGCCCCAACAACAATCACATCGCTATCGATATATTCAATAAATTCGTTTGAAAACCCCTCAACAATCGCTTTGGTTACTTCTTTTTCACCAATCGGGGCAAATTTAGTTGTTTCAGCCATGAAAAAACCTCCGTAAAATCTCTAAATTAGTCGGATTTAATCTATCACAGATTGTGGTTGCGTCAATAGAGATAAACTATTCTCAATCACCATTTTGAAATACTATCGTATAGCTAATATCAGGTTTATAAGTTATTTTATTACCAACCTTAGATTAAGTGTAAGATTCCCCAATTAAATCATGGAGGTAGTAGGATGCCAATATCAAGCAGGACTCTCTTTATTGTAGCTATGTTTCTATTTCTTAGCGTATACCAATCCTATGCTGGTCTTATCATGGAGCAGGAGAGATATGAAGAAGGTGGTCAAAAGGCAAAGGGTACTATTTATATGCAGGATAATAAGATTAAATCTTTTGATAAAGAGGGTCAGTTTTCGGTAATATTTGATTTAAATACCGGTGAAATGATCCAGGTAGATAACACCTCAAGGACATATTCTACTACTAAGGCTAAGGATTATTTTGAATATTACCAAAGATATGCACTCAAAATGAAAGCAGCTATGATAGAACAGCTTTCTGAACTTCCTCCTAGCAAAAGAGCACAAGCTGAAGGTATGATGAACCAACAAGGAATAGAGCTTCCTGGATATAATGCTAGTGCTGCCAATATATCCATTAAGAATACGAGCAGCAAGAAGAAGATTGCAGGATATGAGTCTGTTAAATATGAAGTTTATAGAAATGGGAATATGGTTGAAGAAATTTGGACTAGCAATGATGTCAGACTTCAAGAAGAGATTGATATGAACAAGATGATTGAATATTTAAGTGAGCTAAGAAAGATTGAAGACAGCATGGCAGGTAAAGGTTCATTAAGTAAAGACTCAGAAAAAGCTTACCTTGAGTTGTTTAGTTCAGGTTTTCCAATGAGAACTATTGATTATCTAAATACCGGAGGCTCAATTATAGAGGAAACTGTAAAAGTATCTAAAAAGAAGATTAATAGCGGAGAATTTGAGGCCCCCAAGGGGTATAGAAAAGTACCACTTCAACAGATGCTACAGTTAAGTTCTCAATAGTATTCAGAAAGCAAACTTAAACTAGAAATCAGTATACAAAACTTAAGAATCAAAAAGTTTATTCTTCTTCTTTTGTCTCTTCTACAACTTCTTCAGATTCTGCTTCTGCTTCAACCACAGCTTCTGTCTCCGTTGCTTCAGCAACCTCGGCCTCTACTTCTGGTTCAGGTTCTACAATAATTTCAACTATGTTTCCGTCTGCATCGTGCCCTTCTACTTCAACTGTAATGGTTGCAACGACTTCCTGGTAGAGTTTTACGCTAAGATTGTGAGTTCCTATTTCTTTAATAGGGCTATCGAGTACTATGTTCTTTCTTGATACTTCAAGACCAATTTCTTTCAAAGCGTCTGAAATGTTTTGGGAAGTAACGGACCCAAACAGTTTGTTGTCTTCTCCAACCCTAACTGGAATGGTTACGCTCGCACCATCAATTTGAGATGCGAAACCCTGGGCCTCGGCTCTTAAGCCCTCTTCACGTTTCTGAATAATCTTGCTTTTTTGCTCCCAAACTTTTATGTTTCCAGGAGTCGCTCTAATAGCCATTTTCTGTGGGATTAGATAATTTCTAGCTAATCCATTTTTAATTTCTTTTATTTCACCCATTCTACCAACTGAGTCGACATCTGTTATAAGTATAACCCTCATCTTATTAAAACCTCCGAGTGTTTCTAGTTAAACCAGTGTTGCTAAAACCTTCTTCCTTTACTGAATCTAATGAAGCACTGTATAAGGAAGAAGCGCCATAAATCTTGATCTCTTTATAGTAGTAGCAAGCTGTCTTTGATGATAAGCACAAAGACCTGAATTTCGTCTTGGTACAATTTTTTTCCTATCAGTTATAAATCTGGATAACAAATCAACATTCTTATAATCCATATCTATAGTGTCTGTGCAAAATCTGCATACTTTCTTTTTAGAAAAGAATCTTTTATCTCTACGTGAATCCATTATTGAGTCCCTCCTTCTTCTTGAGCACTTGTAATCACTTCTGTCGTTTCTGCAGCAGCTTCTTCAACTTTAACTTCTTCAGCTTGCTCTACTACAGCAGGAGTAGGTTCAGCCACTACCTCTGGAGCAGTAACTGGTTGGCTCTCTACTTCAGGAGCAACAGCGGCTTCTGCTTCAGCAACAGGAGCAACAGCGGCTTCTACTTCAGCAACAGGAGCAACAGCGGCTTCTACTTCAGCAACAGGCTCAGCTTTAGGAGCTTTTTCCTCTTTAGACTTTTTATGCTTGTTCGCTGCTTCCTCAGTGATTTTCAACGTCATGAATCTAAGTACATCAGTTCTATAGAACTGAAGATGCTTTTCTACTTCTTTACTCGAATCAGGCATGGCTTTAAATACAAGAATGTAGTAAATGCCTCTTTTATGATCCTGAATCTCATATGGCAATTCCCTTTCAGCCCATTTCTCGGCTTTAACAATTTCACCTTCATTGTTGGAAATTGAATCTAGTAGTTTCTGTTGGATTTTAGCTAGATCTTCTTCTTTTAGATCAGGCCTTGTTAAGTAAAGTGTTTCGTAATAGTTTGGCGTAATAGCCATTTTTACTACCTCCTGTCTCGGTCATTTGGGCCCTGATGGTAGTTTGTAATGTTATCAGAGCGACAGATTATTTGTAAATATAGTACCCGAAAAAACCGAGTTGTTAAGATTAATTTGGGATGCAGCTTTTAAACCGCATCCCAGTTTGTTTTTTTCGTCAAATTAATAGTGGTGCAATCACAAGAGATACAATTGACATTAATTTAATTAAAATGTTCATTGCAGGTCCTGAAGTGTCTTTAAACGGATCACCAATTGTGTCTCCCACAACTGCTGCATGATGAGCATCTGATCCTTTTCCACCGAGATTGCCTTCTTCAATATATTTCTTAGCGTTGTCCCAAGCTCCACCGGAGTTTGCCATCATAAGCGCTAACATTACACCTGATACGATTGCTCCGGCTAGAAAACCACCTAGGCCTTCAGGTCCAAGGATAAGCCCAATAACTATTGGGGCTAGGACAGCAATGATTCCAGGAACTATCATTTCTCTAAGTGAAGCGTCTGTGCTAATAGCAACACATGTTGCGTAATCAGGTTTTGCCTCGCCTTCGAGAATCCCTGGTATATCTCTGAACTGTCTTCTAACCTCTTCTACCATCTTTTGTGCAGATCTTCCAACAGCTCCCATCGTGAGCGCGCCAAGTAAATACGGCAGCGTTCCGCCTAAGAGTAGGCCAGTAACAACATTACTATGAGTCAGGTCGATTGAAGTCAGACCAACTGCCTTGGTATAAGCAGCAAATAAAGCAAGAGCTGCAAGTGCGGCAGAACCGATCGCAAATCCTTTTCCGATAGCCGCTGTTGTGTTTCCAAGTGAGTCTAGTTTATCTGTGATTTTTCTTACATCGTCTCCAAGCTCAGCCATCTCTGCGATACCACCTGCATTGTCAGCAACAGGTCCGTAAGCATCTACAGACATTGTTATTCCGATTGTTGCAAGCATACTCACAGCCGCGATTCCAATTCCGTAGAGTCCGGCAAATGAATAAGAAACTCCAATTGCAATAGTTATTACTATTACAGGAGCTGTGGTGCTCACCATACCCACTGAAAGTCCTTCAATGATGTTGGTTGCAACACCGGTTTGAGATGCTTCAGCAATCTTTTTAACTGGAGGGCCAGAAGTGTAGTATTCCGTTAATAATCCGATAGCTATACCAGCCAATAGTCCCAAAACAGCTGATAGCCATATCCAGATTATATATCCGCCTATTCCATCTACAAGACCTACTACCAAGAGCACTATAAGAGAGACTGCCAGGTAAATCCCACCGGCATAGAATGTGGCTCTTCTTAGCACTAGATGAGGCTCTAAGTCCTTCATCCACTCAACGCTCTTAGATCCGATTATGGAAGCGAAACTTCCTACTGATATTAGAATTAATGGAATTGACATTAAAGCTATTTCATTCACTCCCATACCTGCAGCAATAACCATTGTTGCGATAACAGCGCCGACATATGATTCAAAAAGGTCAGCACCCATTCCTGCAACGTCTCCAACATTGTCTCCAACATTGTCTGCAATTGTGGCAGGGTTTCTAGGGTCATCCTCTGGGATACCAGCTTCTACCTTACCAACCAAGTCGGCTCCAACATCTGCGGCCTTGGTAAAGATACCACCTCCGATTCTTGCAAAGAGTGCTACTGTACTTGCACCCATAGCGAATCCACCGATTACTTCAGCAAAATTTTGAGCGAACAATGCGAGTGCTGATGGGTCAGTTGGATTTTCTGGAAGACCGATACCAAAAACAAAGGCTACTGAAAGTCCTAGTAGGCCTAAACCGGCTACCGATAATCCCATAACGTTTCCACCTTTAAATGCTACTGAAAGTGCGCCGCCTTGTCCTTCTGTAGCTGCAGCCTGGGCAGTTCTAACGTTTGCTTTAGTTGCAGATTTCATTCCGAAGAACCCTGCAAGTATTGAACAAACAGCACCGCCTAAGTATGCGATTGCTGCTTTCCAGCCAATAAAAATACCAAGCAGGATAAAGACTACGACAACAAAAACCCCTATTATCCTGTATTCTCTGTTTAAGAAGACCATAGCCCCTTCTTCTATTGCGGTTGAGATCTCCTTCATTTTGTCATTGCCTGCTGGAAGAGCCTTTAGCCCGCGATATACTAAAAAAGCATATCCCAAGACAATAACTCCTAAAATGAGCCCAAACAGGGCTGCTATTACTTCTCCCATTGGATTAAACCTCCTTTAATTAATGAGAACTTATTTGTTCTTCGTTTTCTTTGTTTTTAGATTTAACATTGTACTTGTTCATTGCTTTCTCAAGCCCGCTGTTGATGATTTCTAATACCGCATCAGCCGCAGTTTGGATTGACTCTTCTACCATAGTGCCTTCACTTTTACTGAAGTTGGAAAGTACATGGTTTGCTCCATCTGCTTTTGCATTAGGCTTTCCGATGCCAATTCTGACCCTAATAAAATCTTTGCTTCCTAAAGAAGATATAATCGACTTAATGCCGTTGTTTCCGGCACTTCCGCCGCCGGGCTTTATCATTATCCTGCCAAGCGATATATCCATTTCATCATGTACTACAATAATATTTTCAGAGGGAATTTTGTAAAAATCTGAAGCACTAAAAACCGCACCCCCACTGCGATTCATATAAGTTTGCGGTTTTAAAAGAAGGATCTTGTTGCCTTCTAAAAATCCTTCACCATGCAAACTCTGAAATTTGCTTTTTTGTATATCTACTCCAACCCTTTTTCCTAGTTCATCTATAACTAAAAAACCGACGTTGTGCTTAGTCAGCGTGTATTCTTTTCCAGGATTTCCGAGTCCTACTACTAAGATCATTAGGGTTAACTACCCTCTTCATTTCCTTCTTCATTAGCTTCTTCAGTCACACCTTCTTCACCTTCTTCACCTTCAACTTCTTCTTCAGTAGGCTCAGCTTCTACCTTAGGTGCCACTACTGTAACAATTGTGTCTTCCGCTTCATGAAGTATCTCAACTCCTTCTTCTATTTCCAGAGAGCTAACATGAATTGAATCACCTATTTGAAGTTCTGTAACATCAATTGTATATAAGTTGGGGATATTTGTAGGTAGACACTCAACGCTAATATTTCTTAATATTTCATCAAGTATTCCGCCTTCTTTAACTCCTATAGCACTGCCTTCTATATGGACAGGGACATCAACTGTAATTTTCTCATTCATATCTAAAGCCTGGAAATCCAAGTGAATAGGTTTATCTGTTAGATAATCATATTGAACTTCCCTTAGTAGTGATAATTTCGGGATATCAGCATCCCCGTCCTTAACTCGTATCTCAAGCAAGGTGTTTTCACCAGCGTCTGTTGACAGCGCTTCTTTTAATTCAGATGGATTAATAACAAGGGAAAGAGTTTCTGTACCTTTACCATATAATACAGCAGGGATATTGCCTTCTCTTCTTATTTCTCTAGCCCCACTCTTACCCATTCTTTTTCTTTTTATTACATTTAATGTGCTCTGTGCCATTTTTTAGCTCCTTCCATATACACAAACCTATTGGTTAAAAAGACTGCTTATGGATTCTCCTGTTGTTATTCTTTTTATTGATTCACCAAGAAGATCGGCGATCGTAAGAATTTTAAATTTATCACAATCTATCATTTCTTGAGACGGTGGTATAGTATCTGTAATTATAACTTCCTCAAGTACTGAATCTTTAATCCTTTCAATTGCGTTTCCTGAAAACACTCCATGAGTACAGCAAAGAGATGCACTCTTTGCCCCATTTCTTACTAAAGCTTCTGCGGCTTGTATGGCCGTTCCTGCAGTATCAACTAGGTCATCAAAGAGTATTACAGATTTGCCCTCTACATCTCCAATCACATTCATTATCTCTGCCTGGTTGGGATTAGGACGTCTTTTGTCGGTCATTGCAAGTCCTGCATTAAGGCCTTTTGCGAAAGCTCTAGCTCTTTCCATTCCTCCTGCATCAGGGGAAACAATAACTAAATCACCGTTATTTCGATTTTCTTTTATGTGTTTTAACATTACTGGGGCTGAATAGATATGATCTACCGGTATATTAAAAAATCCCTGAATCTGTCCGGCATGAAGATCTACGGTAACTACGCGGCTTATTCCAGAAGTAGTAATAAGGTCTGCAATTAGCTTTGCCGTTATAGGTGCCCTTGGTTTAACCTTTCTATCTTGCCTTGCATAACCATAATAAGGTATAACTGCTGTAACTGACGTAGCAGAAGCCCTTTTTAGTGCATCAGTAAGAATTAAGAGCTCCATTAAATGCTCATTAGTAGGTGGACATGTGGACTGTAGAACAAACACATGACACCTACGCACACTTTCATCAATTTCTGTTGAAAGCTCCCCGTCACTAAACCTTCTAATTTCAGCTTTTCCCAATGGGACGTTCAAATATTTACAAACAGCCTGAGCCAACGGCAAGTTTGAAGTCCCACAGAAGATCTTAAAATTATCCATTTGAATTTATGTCACTTAAAATTCTGATCACCCCAAATTAAAACAAGGTATTATAAAAGACATAAATGATAATTCAAGGCATAGTAAGGAGTCGTTGAAAAATTAACTTGACAACAAATCTCACAAAAAAACAAAAGACTCTAATTAATTCACATAGAATTGCTAGAATGGCAACCGTGGATGAATTAGGAAAGCCGCTCGTGATTCCCGTTTGTTTTGTCTATGACGGTACATTTATTTACTCCCCAATTGATAAGAAACAAAAAAGTGTATCTGCCAGCAAACTAAAGAGGGTAAGGAATATCACGGGCAATCCTAATATCTCCCTTGTGATAGACAACTACGTTGAGAATTGGAGCTTGCTTTATTATCTAATCATTCAGGGCACAGCTGAAATGATATACGCAGGACAAGAGTATCAGAATGCGCTAACAATTCTTACTGAGAAGTACTCTCAATATGCTGAGATGGGTCTAGAATCTCTCGGAGCACCTGTTATCAAAATAACACCTGAAAAAATAATAACCTGGGGTAATTGATAATTTTGGGTTAGCGCGTATTTTTATTCTTCTAAATATCGATAGTAGGTATTCTTTGATATTCAAAATAGCAAGGCTAGAATTTGCTTAAATTCCGGATTTATTAAGATTGTTATTGCTTAAGGATAATAATGACTCAGGCAGGTACAGGAAGTTCCGATCTCGAAAATAGTTTTGAAGCTGCTAATGCAGCCGCAAAGCAGGCAATGCAAAATGCCGGTATAACTAAAGCTGACTGGGCTCTAGTTTTTTGTACTTTTCCACACAGGGCAAATTATGAAGAGATATTACAAGTCGTTTGTGGAATTACACATACAAAAAATGTGAGCGGATGTAGCGCTATAGGTGTTCTCTCTAATTATGGCGAGACAGAGGCTCGAGCTAGTATCGTGGTCTTAGCTGTTTCCTCAATAAGCATTAAGTCGAAATCCTTTATGATTTATCAGCTAGGCGCAGGCGGTATGAAAGCAGGTGAAGAGATCGGAGAACTATTAAAATCTTCTAAGAGTCCAAATTCAATCCTCACTTTATTGCCCGACCCTTTTCATATTCATCCGGAATTACTATTTAAAGGTATAGAGTCAAAATTGGGGCCGGTTCCTATAGTTGGAGCCACCGCCTCAGAGGATCCAAGGATTAATGACACATTTGAATTTCTTGGTGATAGTGTTGCTTCAAGTGCTGTTGCTGGATTGTTGCTGGATGGAGATTTTTCATACAAAGTCGATATTACACAAGGGTGCCAACTAGTAGGACCCCCTTGTGTTGTAACAAAGTCTAATAAAAACATTATCTCTGAGCTTGACGGGGAACCAGCATATGAAGTTTTAAAAAGGCGTATTCCAAAAGGCATTCTTCAAGATCCTATGGATATTCTACGTCTACTTTTTGTGGCCTTCCCTCCTGATCCTGATCAGTCGGATATTGCCGGTAGTGACTATCTTGTAAGAAATCTTATAGGTGTGGATCAAAAATCGGGGTATGTTGCCGTTCCTCAGAATGTAGAGGAAGGACAAATAATCGGTTTTACCTTGAGAAACCCAGAAATGGCTCGGCAGGATCTGAAACAAATGTTAGATAGAATTACATCTAATCAAAATCCTGAAAACTCTTTTAAATTTGGATTCTACTTCAACTGCTGCGCCAGAGGATCTTCTTTATATAGCCATGAGGGCATAGACGCAGCATATATAAGCAACACTCTCGGTGACGTTCCATTTATAGGCTTCTTTGGTAACTCGGAGTTTGCTCCTATTCAAGACAGTAATCACCTTTTTACTTATACAGGAGTACTCGTTTTATTCTCAGATAATTGATTGCACTTAACTGCCTCAATAATTGCTGTTGCGATCTAAACACCATTAATACCTTAATACTTTGAACTCTAAAACTCTAATCTCTGCTAGAAATTGAAATTAGTTAACATTTTATATTGATGTAGAACCTTTTTCTCATGTGTGATAATATTAAGTGGCGTCTAGGTGTTACTAGGCAGATTATGCCGAAGTGGCGGAATTTGGTAGACGCGCTGGACTCAGAATCCAGTGGGCATAGCGCTCGTGGGGGTTCAAATCCCCCCTTCGGCACCAAAAGTGATACAGGGTACTCTGGAAAGTTGGGTGCTTTAGAAATTATGGACACTTTGAGTTAGTATGTGCACTTGGGTTAGTAAAAGATAGGGGTTATGAAGAATGGGGGTTTCATATGTCAAAGCTAAAACCACAGCTGATTATTACCGGCTCAAATAAGAAGAAAAGCGGCTTCGCTAGCGGAATTGGTTACTTTATTCTTTTAGTGATTGTATTTGTGCTAGGAGTATATGTTGGCATGAGACTAGATAGTGCTGACTTGAACGAGGATCTGTTCAGCAGGAATTTAAACAGCAATGTTCCTGAGGCTCAAAATATTGCCGAAGAATCACAAGAACATGTTATAGAAGTTGTTCAAGAGAAAGAGGCAAATGCTGATATTCAAGATGTACCACCTCAATCGGTATTCGAGAATAATATAGATAAAATTGTGGATACAAATTTAGAGATAACCCCTGTAGATCAAGGCACTGAACTAGTAGATGGTGCTTCTATGGCTAGCAGTTCGGATGTGCTTACTGAAACCACCAAAAATGAATCAAGTGTATTAGAAGGAGATTTGGCTGCAACTAATTCTCCCTCTGAAGATTCATATAGACTACAAGTGGCTGCATTTGGAAATCTTGACGATGCCAATGGATTTGTCGGCGAGCTTAAACTAAAGGGTTATGATGCATATATAGTTACGACGCCTAATTCCAGAGGAGAAGTTTGGAATCTAATTAAAGTCGGTAACTTTAAAACCGCCCAGGAAGCATGGAATTTTTCAACAATGTATCAAAGCAAGGAAGGCGGGGAAGTTTTTGTTGAAAGCTTGAAACGTGGCAGAGTCTATAATGAATCGTTAGAAGAAAATAATGAACAACAAGAATGATTTAAAACAGAAACAAATCAAATACTTGTTAGCTGTTGCGTAGAGGGCGATCGCAACACCCTGTAATTATTGCACAAATTGCCCCCGAAGGCTTTTTTTGCAAATGCGAAGAAAGTGCTTGACATAAATACCCAAAAGTCGTATAGTTTTACAGTTGAGTAGCTCATATCTGGGTGGTTTACCGGGGCAGGGTTAAATAATAAACAACGTTATTTATTGGGTTCAAAGGTGCAATGATGAAAACATCAAAGTTTAGAGAAGTTGAAGAACAAGTACCAACAGAAGTAGTAGGACTTGAAGAATTTAATCAAGAAGAAGACAATACATATCCTTCTATAACTATCTCGGATAGCAGTATGGGTGAAGATCAGCCTGAGTTTAGTGTTGAAATCGAAGATACCCCCGCCAAAGAAGAAAAGAAAGAAGATAAGTGGACCCCGGATGAACAGTTTAGACTTCTATATGTCTATTTCAAAGACATGGCAGTGGAATCCCTTTTAACTGCGAAAGAAGAAGTTGAAGTTTCCGCTCAAATAAAAAAATGTGAAGCTAAAGCAATTGAACTTACTATTAATCTGGACAAACTGAGAAAGAAAAGAGAAAGCCTTATTAAAAGAGAGACAAAAACTGGCAAACACCGAATAACGGAAAAAGATTTAACCAAAAGAATTGAATGCTTTAGTGCGTTTATTACAGTGTTTTCTGAGCGTGCAAAGGACATGAAAGAAAGATTTGTTAAAGCTAACCTAAGACTCGTAGTAAGTATTTCAAAAAGATATATGGGAAGAGGGTTACCGCTAACGGATTTAATCCAGGAAGGAAATGTTGGATTAATGAGGGCAGTGGAAAGATTCGACCATACAAAGGGTTATAAATTTTCAACATACGCATCATGGTGGATACACCAGGCTATTTCAAGAGCGCTGCTAGATCAAACCAGAACCATCAGAGTTCCAGTGTATGTTTTAGAGCAGGCAAGTAAGGTATACAGAATTAGCTCTATGCTGCACAAAGAGATGGGAAGAAAACCTTTGCCTGAAGAAGTTGCAGAGATTGCTGGAATTTCAGTTGAAGGCGTAAAAAGAATTCTTGAATCAACAAATGATGCAGCTCGTTTAGATACTCCTATCATGGACGGCGAGAAAACTACTCTACTGGACTTTATATCAGATGATAAGGCTCCTGCGCCTGATACTGTTATGGCAACCACAGCACTTACTCAGGAGATAAGAGAAGCATTAAACATCCTTACTCCAAGAGAGGAAGAAATAATAAGGCTCAGGTTTGGAATAGATCAGGATGGTACCTATACATTAGATGAAATCGGTAGAAGGTTTGATCTAACCAGAGAGCGTATCAGACAGATTGAAAAAAGAGCGCTTGAAAAACTTGCTGAAGCCGATTCGGGCGATGTTCTTAGAAGTTTTCTATCAATATAGCAAATGCTCACCCGAATACATTTCGTATAAGAGCTATGTACCCAATTTTTAATTCGTTTTAGTTGTTTGATACTATAGCTCTATCTCAAAAAGCATTGTCATTGCTCCGTATATAGTGTAATTTCACATAATAAAATGAAGTCACACTCTCCTATAATTATAATTGGAATGAGCCGATCGGGTACTAGCATGCTTATAAGGATGCTGGATGATTTGGGTCTCTTTGTCGGCAGTAAATTAACCAATAACCATGAAGCTGTCTTTTTCCGTGAAATTAACGATTGGCTACTAACTCAGTCTAGTGGTGGTTTAGAAAATCCGGGAACAATAAAATATCTTCTTCAAGATAAAGAAGCTAGAGAGCTTTATGGAGAGTTTATAAGTTTTACAATGAAATCCCCCCGTGTGATTTCATTTCTAGGATTTACTAAGTACTTAAACTATAGAACTCCTGAAAGTCTTGACATACCCTGGGGTTGGAAAGATCCTCGTAATACTTTCACCCTCCCTTTTTGGTTAGATCTTTTTCCAAATGCCAAAGTTATTCATATATATCGCCACCCCCTAGATATTGCCAGTAGTTTAATAACACGAAGGAAAAGGGGTCTTAATAGGCTCAAGGATAGACATAGCAATTTTAGACCCTTTTACTGGTATTACTTAATGCAAAAATTCATAGCAAGAAATAGAGTATTTGTAGATATACGCGGTGGCACTCTGGAAGAGGGGTTTGCTATATGGGAGGAATATTTAAAAGAGGCTCGTTCACATGTAGATAATCTTTCAGAGAGTGCAATAGAAATTAAATATGAAGATTTTTTAGAACACCCTACAGATATTCTAAAATCGTTAACTGATTTTTGCGAACTCGATACAACTCAAGATCAGATTGAGAGAGCTGCATCAAATGTTAATAAGACCAGAGCCTATGCATACTTAAATGATCCGGAGTTAAAGGCCTTTTCTCTTGATATCTCTGACAGTCTTAAGTCTTACGGCTACTAATTTCAATCCCGCTATTACTTAAATACCAATTCTTTGACTTCATCTGATTCAATAGATAGCTCTACTCTTATATCATCAGAAAATTCTCTAATCCATGAGATCATTTTCTTATATATATCAACCCGCTGAAATTTTAAATATTTATACTTTCCGTCTGTTGAGGGGAATAATTCTCCTAGGATAGTTGGACTAGCGGGGAATCTCTTTTTAATAGTTTCAAATAAAACTTTATTGTGCTTAGGTGTTCCAAGAGATATATAGTCGATTTGTTTTGTCTCAAGTTTAGCAAAAATTTCCTGTACCATATTCTGGTATAACTCTTCCCACCCTTCTATTCTTATTATGGGATCAAGCCTGACTCCTACCTTATAACCCGCTTCTTGGCATCTTTTGGCTGCTCCTAGTCTTTCTGTAAATGAAGGGGTTTTGTGCTCAATCATATCAGCAATTTCTTGGGGGCTAAAAGTCCAGGAAGGTATTACATTATCTGGAGGATTGTTTTCAGATATTAGATTATCAACATTAGTGCTCTTTGTTCTAAACTCGATAGTCCCACTGGGATACTTCTTAAAAAGGCTGACTATATCGAGAGAGAATTCTGTAAGGTCATCAAAAGCCAAAGCGTCACATACTTCGCCTACATGAAAGTACGGATTATCAAAACTGTTTAATAATTCCTCGATCTTCTCCAAAACTTCGTCCCGGTTAACAAAGATTATGGGGACTTTTGTTTGGAAGTAGTATTGGAGATAACAATACTCGCAGTCATATTTACAATCGATTTCATGAAACAAATAGAATTGCCCGTGATCCATCCTTCCAATACTCTTTACCAGCTCTCCCTTCTTACTAGCAAGCGCGAGTGAATTCTTGTCCTCATCTGCCCTTCGGTTAAATGATTTGTCCTGCCCAATTTTTTTATAGTCTTCGATAAGAGTAATAGGGGAGAATTTTATTTTGGATAATATTTTCTGAGTGAGTGGATGATCTAAAATATCTTCTTCGACGTAGATTTTGTCGGGAGTTTGAATCAATCTATAATTTACCTTCAGCTGAGGCTGTTATTATATTTAATTTGTGATCTTTATTTTCTTAAAATTTGACCAAGCTTCATTGCAAGACCAATATCACCTGACATTTTAATTTTGCCTGTTAGCAAGGCACTTTCAGGTCGGAGTTTCCCTGTAAACATATCTACAAAGTGCACATCTTTAGCTTTGATAGTGCATTGAGCATCTTCCTCTGTTTCTCTTACACCTAAGGTTTCCTCTCTCAGGTCAACTATCCATGTTCCGCCGTCAGGACCTTTTAGCTCAAATTTATATACCGCTCTTACATCAGAAAGCTCACCGGATCTTTCTTTTATTTTTCTCTCTACTTTTTCAAATATATCTCTAGTGGTAGTCATTCCGTTTATCCTCTATATGGTGGGAAAGCATTTTACCATTGATATGATATTCTATGCAAGATTCGAAATAGAATAATTGACGCTTAGCCTTTAAGGCTTTACAATTCCTTAGCATTTTTCAAACAGGAAAATTAATAATGAGTATAAGTTACCCTAAAAATCATGATGTCATAGTAATTGGTGCCGGACATGCTGGATGTGAGGCTGCACTTGCCTCAGCTAGGATGGGGTGCCGGACACTAGTACTAACTGCAAACGTAGACACAATTGGCCTGATGTCATGTAACCCCTCAATTGGCGGCGTAGGTAAGGGGCACCTCGTTAAAGAGATAGATGCTCTAGGCGGAGAGATGGGTAAGGCTGCCGACCATTCTGCTATACAGTTCAGAAGACTTAACACCAGAAAGGGTGCAGCAGTCCAGGCTACTAGGATTCAAGCTGACCGCCAGTCGTATAGATCTTATATGAAGAAGGCGCTTGAGTCCGAAAAGAATATGGATATTAAGCAGAGAATGGTAGAGGGCTTTCTTATTGAAGGCGGGCGTATTGCTGGAATAAAAACCAACCTTGGTGAACATTTTTTTGCAGATGCAGTTGTAGTTACGCCGGGCACTTTCCCAAATGGACTAATTCATATTGGAGCTACCAAGATTTCTTCAGGGCGCGCAGGTGAAGCTGCGGCCACAGGCATTTCCGAGTCTTTCGGAAGCATAGGATTCAGAGTAGGAAGGTTAAAGACCGGTACACCTCCAAGGCTTGACGGGAGAACTATCAAATGGAACATGCTAGAAAAGCAGCCCGGAGATGAAAATCCAAAACCCTTTTCATTTACAAATGGTCCAATAGACAGAGAACAGCTTCCTTGCTATATAACTTATACAAATAAGAAAACTCATGATGTTATAAGGAATAACCTTCACCTATCCCCTCTATATTCGGGAGATATTAAGGGAGTTGGGCCAAGATACTGTCCTTCGATTGAAGATAAACTTGTGAAGTTCCCGGATAAAGATCGCCATCAAGTATTTCTTGAGCCTGAGGGAGTGGATACATACGAAATTTACCCAAATGGCATCTCAACTAGTCTGCCGCTAGAGGTTCAATACGAATTGGTAAGGACTATAGATGGGCTTGATGAGGTTGAGATTATGAGGCCTGGATACGCAGTCGAGTACGACTACGTAGATCCTACAGAGTTAAAACCTACTTTAGAAACCAAGCTAATAGCGAACTTATACTTTGCCGGACAAATAAACGGTACCACAGGTTACGAGGAAGCAGCAAGCCAGGGATTAGTTGCAGGAATAAATGCAGCACTCCGAGTAAAAGGGAAAGATCCTTTTATTCTAAAACGCTCAGAAGCATATATTGGAATTATGGTAGACGACCTGGTTACCAAAGGTGTGGATGAGCCTTACAGGATGTTCACCTCTCGGGCTGAGTATCGCCTAGTGCTGAGAGAGGATAATGCTGATAAAAGATTGGGCGAGTTAGGTTATAAGATAGGATTGTTAAAAGAAGAGGATTACGCTAAATTTGCTATAAGAAAGAAAGCTGTGGCTGAAGAACTATGTAAGTTAGAAGAGATTAAAGTCGTTCCTAACTCTCACATTAATGATGCACTAATTAGACTAGGTGCTTCACCAATTAAGAAGCCCCATTCTTTAAAAGAACTTTTGAGACGCCCGGAAGTTACATATCGAGACCTCGAATTCTTTGATTATGATGTTCTAGATTCAATTACAGAAGATGTTGTATCTCAGATTGAAATGGACATTAAATACGAGGGATACATAAAGAGACAGACGGAGCAGATTGATAAATTTGCTAAATTGGAAGACTTTGCAATACCTGAGAGCTTTTCCTATGATAATATCCCCGGATTATCCAACGAGATTACGCAAAAACTCACAAAAGTTCGCCCCAACTCCATAGGTCAAGCTACCAGAATTTCTGGAGTTACTCCTGCTGCTATTTCAGTATTAATGGTGTATTTAAAAAGGGATGGTAGTCAAAAGCGAGCGCAAGGTCATTCCATTTCTTCATGATCCTCAAATTCGTCCAAATCATCTAATTCATCTTCCATTTCATCCATCATATCTTCATAGTCACCAACGTAACCTGAATTGTCCGGATCTTCGAGCATTTCTACCAGGTCTTTAATTTTTCTTTTGGCTTTTCTAGGCATGTTCCCTGCCCTCCGTAATTTAATATAAATCTAATAAACTTTGTTTGTTACCGATATTATAAAATCAAACATCTGAAAATCAACACAAATATATTATAGCGTAGTTTTTTTTAATTTGTTCAATTTGTTAAATATATTCATATAAATACTTCATCAGTCTTTAGGCGATAATAGTTCAAGCATTTTGTTAATATCCGTAGTTGGTAAATTGCATATTTGATTTAAGCAAACATAAGCAGTAGCTTTTCCGTCAATGCTTGATTGGCTTTTTGTGAAACCGGCAATCTCTGTTATCTCGTCGTCATCTTTTCCCTTGGTTAATACAACTTTGCTAGGGCTATAATTTTTTCTGACGGCATCTATCATAGCTTTAGTATCTTGAGCCTTTGGATCTCCAACAATTACAACTTCATACGATGGCCCTAATCCAAAATCAAGCCCCATCATAAACAAAGTGTATGCCATAGGCCCACTCTCAATGGTTTCAGAAAACGCCTTGCCAAGTTGAGAGGCCTTTTTCTCGTATTCTATATTGCCGGTAATCCTTGCCAGTTTAAGAAGATTAAGCCCAGCTACAGAGTTGCCCGATGGTATTGCCCCGTCATATATTTCTTTTTGCCTTGAGATGAGTTTCTCTGCATCGTTAGAAGTGAAGTAGTAACCTCCGTTTTTATCATCCCAAAAACCTTTATCTAATCGTTCTTGTAGTGATAATGCGGCTTTCAAATAATTGATATCAAAAGTGCTCTCATATAGCTCAAGCAGGCCCCAGATAAAAAAGGCATAGTCATCGACATTTGCTCCGATTCCCGCTTCTCCTTGTCTATATCTATGGAGCAGGTTTCCATTTTTGTCTTTCATTTCTGATAGAAGAAAGTTAGCAGCCTTACCAGCTGCGTCTGTATACTTTGTGTCATTAAAAACTCTGCCAGCCATAGCAAAGGCTGCAATCATAAGCCCATTCCAGTCTGTAAGAATTTTATCATCTTTGTAAGGGTGTATCCTTTTTTCACGCTCATTGAAAAGTGTGACACGAGCTTTTTCTATTTTCTCCGTGAATTCTATCTCGCTTATATCAAAGGAAGGAGCAATCTCACTAAATGATTTCTTAAGATGTAAAATATTCGCCCCAGTCTGATGACCGCCGGCTTCTTCTGTGAAATTCCCTGATTTACTTGTATTGAAAGTTGTAATTATTAGCTCGGCATCTTTGTCACCCAAAGTTTCTTTGAGTTCTTCTTCTGTCCAAACGTAAAATTTCCCCTCTTCCCCTTCGCTATCTGCATCTTCTGCTGAGTAAAACCCACCCTCAGTGGAAGTCATATCTCTTAGCACATAAGTTAATACCTCTCGCGCTGTAGTTTCGTATTCTTTTTTTCCTGTAGCCTGAAAAACCTCTGTATATGCGAGTACTAGCATTGCCTGATCGTAGAGCATTTTCTCGAAATGAGGGAGTAACCAGTTTGGGTCTGTTGAATAGCGGTGAAAACCAAATCCAACATGATCATACACTCCACCAAGGCGCATTTCCTGAAGGGTTTTCTCAACCATTTCGAGAGCTTGCTGATCATTCGTGCGTTTCCAGTACCTGAGCAAGAAAAGATGGTTATGCGGTGTTGGGAATTTTGGAGATCTACCAAATCCGCCATTTTCTTCATCAAAATTTCTAAGCAGTTGATTATATGCAGTATCTAGAGTTTTAGTTGATAGATCTATAGCTTGTGTATTTTGTGAAACGTCGGTTGCTTTCTTAACTGCTTCTGTAATAGTATCGGCAGATTTCAGAATGTTTTCATTGTCCTTTTCCCAAGCCTCTTTAACCTTTGGAACAAACTCTATCATTCCTAGTCTTCCATAGCGACTCTCTTTTGGGATGTAAGTAGCCGCAAAGAAAGGTTTTTTGTCTGGAGTCATAATAATATTCAACGGCCAGCCACAACCTCCCTTAGACATCATCTGACACACAGTCATATAAATATTATCTATATCGGGTCTTTCCTCCCGGTCTACTTTAATGGACACAAATGTTTCATTCATGAGCTTAGCTACATCTTCATCTTCAAAAGACTCGTGCTCCATTACATGGCACCAATGGCAGGTTGAATACCCAATTGAAAGTAGAATTGGTTTATTCTCTTTACGCGCTTTCTCAAACGCCTCTTCCCCCCATGGGTACCAATCAACCGGGTTGTCGGCGTGCTGAAGCAAATATGGACTTTGTTCATCTTTTAATCTATTTGAATGTTTCATTTTTTTTGATCCCGAGGCATGAGCCCAATTAGTATAATTTACTGCTAAAAAGCTAATGATTATGAGGAAAGTTGTAATTAGAATTAAGAAAGTATTATTTCTAGACACTATTGCTAGTCTTTTTAACATCGTTTTTCTAATGACCATTACTGAGTTTACTGTACCTTCTTTCTTTTACAAGGATGATTATATTCATATAATAGATTCATAGATTTACTTTGGAAGATGCATTTTTAGTCGGATATTCATTATCTAATATCTTGGTTATAATTCACTGTACGAGCGAGTCATGCAGATACTGGGCGAAAAACATTCAAAGATTATTCTCGAAGAAAAGCTTCTTCTCACAAATCTCCTTGCCGAAATTGAGATACTGTCGGATGATGATCTAAAAAATAAGCTAAACTCAGTAATTGAAAATTTAGAGAACTTGTTCTCCATAGTTTTTATAGGCGAATTTAGCACAGGTAAGTCTTCAATAATTAATACGCTACTTGGCATTGATGCTTTACCTGAAGGAATTACTCCCACAACAGATGAAATAACTGTCATGAAGTACGGAGATCAAACTCTAGAGTCTATCGAGAACGGCAGCCGTTTAATTTCCATCCCCGAGGAAAGACTTAAAGGAATTCTTCTTGTTGATACTCCCGGTACCAATGTAACTATAGAGCAGCACCAAAAAATTACAGAAGAGTTTATACCTAAAGCTGACATTGTGTTTTTTACTATAGGGGCGGAGCGAGCTGTGACTGGAAGCGAGACCAAGCTCATTGAATTTATTAAAGAGGAATGGCTTAAAAATATAGTATTTGTTCTAAATAAGATTGATGTAGCCAAAGACCAACAGGAGTTAGATCAGCTTATCTCACATACTTCAGGTGAGCTTGAAAGGGCTTTTAGTTTTAAACCTAATATAATTCCAGTTTCCGCAAAACTAGCAAAAGAAGCTAAAGCCAAGTCAGATTCAGAGCTTCTATTAAAGAGTGGGTTTTCAGAGCTTGAGGATTATATATTTAAAACTCTTGGAGAAGAAGAACGTGTAAGGATGAAGATCGAAAGCTCCTCTGAGTTAGCTTTAAGTCTTTGTACTGAAACAGAAAGAGCAATTGATGCTAATCTTGATAAAATATCTCAGGACACTGCCAAGCTCACTGAGTTTCAGCATAAATTAGATGGAATGAAGGATGAAATAGTCGGCAATTCATCACAGTTTACCGAGCGAATCAGAAGCAGACTCTTAGAATTTAAAACTAGAGGGGTCCAATTCATAGACGAGTTAATCAGGTTTCAAAATATCTTAAAGTTAATCAGCAAAGATAAAGTAGCTAAGGAGTTTGAATATAAAGTCTCCCAACAGACAGTGACAGAGCTTGAGAAGGATCTTGATTCTATGGTTACATGGACTGAGAAATCAGCCAGGACTTTGCTAGACAGCACAATTATTTTTTATAACAGTTCGATAAAACCCGATACTCAGAACATGAGCTCGGGATTTACATATGATAGGACTAGGCTCATAGATACTGTAAGAGGCGAGCTTGAAGCAAAAAGAAAGAGCATTGATCCTTCAGTGCTTGGTGGCAATCTTGTCGATTCCGCAAGGGGTGCTGTGGCTTCAGTACTGGGTGTCCAGGTAGGATCGCTTGCTTTAGGTACTGCCATTGTAACCGCTTTTTCTGGAGTAATTGTAGATATTACAGGCATAGTGGCAACAATTGCGGTAATGGCTACAGCGTTTGCTATTCTTCCAAAAAAGAGAAGGGATGCTATGAAGGAGTTTAATCATAAAGTTGACGCCCTTATTGAGGAGATGACGTCAAGCGTGAACGCCCAACTAAAACGCGACTTTGATGGTATCAGCCTTCAAGTTACAGATTCCCTTGTTCCACTTAAGAATTTCTATAAGATTGAAACAGAGAAGCTCCAGGAATCTAAAAAGAGAGTACAGGATATTAGAGTAAAGATTGAGTCCATTAAGAATAACAGTCCTTTTAACTCTTAATCTCAATTAATTTGTAAACCGTCTTGAGTGCTAATACCTATATAATGATAAGATAGTTTGATTTTCGCCTTATAGTCTGGATCATTAGGGTAGTTTTAAAGATTTTGGATCCGGGATAGTAAGCGCGCTTCGACTTAATCTATGATAATTCCCAACTATATAAACGAAGCTTAAAAGTTTTCCTTACTAAGGAGAGAAATGTATTTGTATGAGAAAAGATAATATCAGAAATATCGCAATCATCGCTCACGTAGACCACGGCAAGACTACACTTGTAGATGGCATGCTGCAGCAGAGCAATATTTATCATGAACATCAGCAAGTTGAAGAAAGGGTTATGGATTCGATGGATCTTGAGAAAGAACGTGGGATAACCATAACGGCTAAAAACACCGCAGTTCTTTATAAAGATATCAAAATTAATATTGTAGACACCCCAGGTCACGCAGATTTTGGCGGGGAAGTAGAAAGAAGCCTAAACATGGTTGATGGCGCTTTACTTCTCGTTGACGCAAGTGAAGGCCCACTACCTCAAACACGTTTTGTAGTGCAGAAGGCTCTTGAGAAAAAACTCCCGATTATTCTAGTTATAAACAAGATTGATAGGCCAGACGCTCGTCCTGACGAAGTTATTGACGAGGTCTATGAACTATTTATAGAACTTGATGCTAACGAAGAGCAGATCGAGTTTCCTATTGTATACACAAATGCAAAGATTGGCGCAGCGCACAAAGAAATCGATGATTCTTCAGATAATCTTCTTCCACTTTTTGATCAGATTGTAACTACAATTCCTGGCCCCGAAGTCGGCGACGGTTCAGTAACACAATTTCTAATTACTAACCTGGATTACGATAACTATGTTGGAAGGCTTGCTATTGGAAGGATGATGGCAGGAGAGCTTGAGGCCAACAAGAGTTATGCTCTTTGTGGCGAAGGTGATAAAGTTTCTAATATCAAAATTTCTGTCTTGTATACATATTCAGGTCTTCAAAAAACTCAGGTCGATAAAGTTGAAGCAGGGGACATTATAGCAATCGCAGGTGAGGATAGTGTTCAAATCGGGGATACGGTTTCAAACATAGATAACCCTGTGCCGCTTGAGCGTATTAAAGTTGATGAACCTACAATTTCTATGATTTTCTATGTTAACAGCGGCCCCTTTGCCGGAAAGGAGGGAAAGTTCTTAACCTCCAGGCAGATAAGAGAAAGATTGGACAGGGAAAAATTGAGAAATGTTGCAATTCAGATTAAAGATACAGACAGAGCAGATGCTTTTGAAGTAGCAGGTAGAGGAGAGCTTCAAATGGCTGTGCTTATCGAAACCATGCGCCGCGAGGGTTATGAGTTTATGGTTTCCAAACCCATGGTAATAACAAAGGAAGAAAATGGCGTTACCACAGAGCCGGTCGAGCGCATTTTTATTGATGTGCCTGAAGAGTTTGTAGGAGTTATTACCGAGAACGTTGCTAAAAGAAAGGGGCATATGGTGAATCTTCATAACAACGGCAACGGACGGGTGGATATGGAATTTGTAATAACCTCAAGGGGACTTATAGGATTCAGAAGCCAATTTCTAATCGATACAAAAGGCTCTGGGGTTATGAACACCCTATTTGAGGGTTATGAGCCATGGTATGGGCCTATCCCGCAAAGATCTACTGGTGCCCTAGTCTCAGACCGTGCAGGGAAGATAACCACCTATGCAAGCCTTGCTATGGTTGACAGGGGTGAGTTATTTGTTGAGGTGACTACTCAGGTATATGCCGGAATGATAATTGGCGAGAGAAACCGAAACGGGGATCTCACCGTAAACATTACAAAAGAGAAGAAGCTTACAAATATGAGAAGCTCGACTTCTGAAGCAACAGTTGTTTTAAGACCTCCCAGGCCTTTGTCTCTGGATCAAGCAATTGAATTTATCGCCGAGGACGAACTCGTTGAGATCACTCCGGAGAGTATGAGACTCCGCAAAATGGAACTCGACGCCGGAAAAAGAGCCATATTAGAAAAAAGAGGCAAAGAGTAATAAAAGCTTCTGCTATTCTAAACTTAGAAATTTCAAGTCTATTTAAACTTTCTTTGAATCCCTACCTTTAGATTTTTCTCTAAAATTTTGCAAGTTAAAAACTATATATTCAGAGAGGAGAATTATAATGGAAGTAAGAGTAGAGAATAAGGCAGTATACCAAGTTGCAGAAAACTACCTTGAAGCGGGAAGAACAGGGGATGTGGAATTAATGAAAACGGTCTTCCACGACGACGCTACCATTTACGGCCATTTTGAAGGTGAAGTCCTAGGTGGCCCAATAAGTTTGCTATACGGTTGGATGGAACAATTTGGCGCGGCTAAGGAAATTGACGGACATATACTCTCGGTCGATGTAGCAGGAACTATAGCAAGTGTAAAAGTACAGGCGGACAATTGGTGCGGCTATAATTTCACAGACTTTCTTAACCTGCTAAAGACAGATAAAGGTTGGGTCATTATTAATAAAATGTTTACTCATACTTAATTATCATCAAAGTAATTGGCTTTTTAACCGTTGCCAAGAGAAATTGCAGAGAAGCAGGTTTTAAACAGTTTTGATGGTATCAATTTGCTAATAGTATCCTGATTTAGGTGTAATAACTATCTCCTCCTACACAAATCCATTCTGTAGTATAATGAGAATATTAAGAATACAGGAGGGAATGTATGAGAATAATTTTCATTATAGTAGCGACTTTATTATTTTTCGTTCCTCACCATATGTATGCTGATGACGATAGTGAGATGAGGGCGGAGATCATTGGAGAGCAAGCTGGTAAAGCTATAGCAAAAGATCACAGTGAATATCAACCAGAAGTGGCGAAGGAACAGTGTAAGGAAACTTTTTATAAAACATGGGATGAGCACTTTAAAGAAATGGGATTTGATACTGATGAAGCTACAGTTAATAGCTTTGTTGCTGGATGCATGAAATCCTATAACAAAAAATTCGGCAAGTAACTTTGAATTACATTTAAGTTTTCACTTATTGTGGCGGGCGATGGGGGATTCGAACCCCCGACCTCAGGCTTCGGAGGCCTGCGCTCTAATCCACTGAGCTAATCGCCCTATTATTTATTTCTTTGGCATGGGAAGTCCTAATTCTTTCATTACAACCTGCATATCTTCCCAGGCTGGTTTCTTAAAATTAGGATTTCTAAGGAGTGCAGCGGGGTGGTAAGTGACCATAAGTTTTGATCCACTGTAGCTATGAAATTTACCTCTCAAACTTCCCAAGCTGGCCTTAGTTTTTAATATAGATTTCGCTGCTGTAGCGCCTAGGCAAACTATTACTTCAGGCTTAATGAATCTAATCTGCTTAAATAGGAACTGCTCGCATGTGTCCATTTCATTTTGTTCAGGTGTTCTATTGTTAGGGGGTCTACACTTTACTACATTACCAATATAAACGTCTTCCCGCGTAAGTCCCATAGCTTCAATTATCTTAGTTAGCAACTTCCCAGATCGACCCACAAATGGCTTACCCTGCATATCCTCATCACGTCCCGGACCTTCACCTACAAACATTAGCCTTGCTTTGGTGTTGCCGTCTCCGAAGACAAGATTAGTTCTGCCCTCATGGAGCTGACACCTGGTGCAGTCACCAATCTCCTCTCTAATTTCTTCAAGTGTCATGGTTTTGCCGTCGAAAAGACCCTCCGGTTCTTCAATTGTGATTATATCTTGATCAGATTGGATTGTTGTCTTTGCCATAGGTTCTGTCCTTAGTTCCTTTTTTTCCGATATTACAGGTGTGCTTTTTTGATTTGCAATCTTCTGGGAAGGGATAGTTTTTACACCCATGGATTGTTGGAACTCCATGAAGTTCTTAAGTTCTTCTACGATTTCTTTTAGCTCATTATTTGTGGTCATAATTGTTTATCCCTAATATAATACAACATGGCTAAATTGTAAAAATATATTTACCACATTGGCAAATACTTTGAACTCTGCTTGTGTTTATGGTAAATCATTCTATCCTAAATAAAACTTCTTGGAGCAAAAAGACTAAAAATGAAAGAGAGTTATAACCCTAAAGAGATAGAAAATAAGTGGCGGGAAGATTGGGATGAGAAGAAGTTGTATCAGGTTGAAGTAGATAAAGATAAAAAGAAATATTACGTCTTAGAGATGTTTCCTTACCCCTCTGGACGTATCCACATGGGTCACGTCAGAAACTACACTATCGGCGATGTTACAGCTCGTTACAAGCGCACAAGGGGATTTAATGTCCTACATCCGATCGGATGGGACGCCTTTGGACTACCTGCCGAGAATGCCGCAATTGAGCGCGGGGTTCATCCGGCTAAATGGACTTATGAAAACATTGAGCAAATGAAAGCTCAACTCAAGAAACTTGGCTACAGCTATGATTGGACCAGAGAAATAGCCACATGTGATCCAACTTATTATAAATGGGAGCAGATGGTCTTTACCCATATGTACAAGAGTGGACTTGCTTATCAAAAGTCCACAACTGTTAACTGGTGTCCGTCATGTGAGACAGTGCTGGCTAATGAGCAGGTAGAGGACGGACAGTGCTGGCGCTGTGGTTCAGAAGTAGAATTAAAAGAGATGGCGGGCTGGTTTTTTAAAACCACAGAATATACAGAGGAACTTCTTGAGTGGACAGACAAGCTAAAAGACGGATGGCCTGAAAGAGTTCTCTCAATGCAGAAAAACTGGATAGGCAAAAGCACAGGCGCAGAAATCGAGTTTAAGCTTCACGATACAATCGGTGAAGAAGATACCCTGAAAGTTTTTACAACCAGGCCCGATACAGTATTTGGTGTTACATATATGAGTATTGCACCGGAGCATCCTCTTGTAGAAGAATTAATAAAAGGAAAGCCCGAAGAAGAGGAAGTTCTTGAATTTGTAAACAGAGTAAAAAAACAGAGCAACCTTGAAAGGGTCGCCGATGGGGCAAAAAAAGAGGGTGTATTTACTGGTGCCTATGTAATAAATCCCTTCACCCATCTAAGCATACCAATCTACGTTGCCAATTTTGTTCTTGCCGAATACGGCACTGGAATAATTATGTGTGTACCTGCACATGACCAAAGAGATTTCGAATTCGCAAAGGAATATAACCTTCCTATTAGAGTTGTAATTCAGCCAGAAGGGGTTGAACTTGACCCTCATACAATTACAGAGGCCTACGTAGAGCCGGGAGTTATGACAAATTCCCAGACTTTCTCAGATTTGGATTCTGAAGAAGCTAAAGAAAAAATAATTGAATATATTGAAGAAAATGGACTGGGTGAAAAGCAGATTAATTACAGGCTTAGAGACTGGGGAATCTCCAGGCAGAGATATTGGGGAACTCCTATTCCAATTATATACTGCGACAAATGTGGAGCGGTTCCAGTTCCTGATGAAGATCTTCCTGTTGAGCTGCCCCTTGATATAGAATTCACAGGCAAAGGTGGGTCGCCTCTGTCTCAAGTAGAAAGTTTTGTAAACACAACATGTCCTGAATGCGGGGATCCTGCGAAAAGAGAAACTGATACTATGGATACTTTTGTAGAATCATCCTGGTATTTCCTCCGCTACGCATCTCCAAAATTTACTGAAGGAATATTTGATAAGGAAGAAGTTGCTTACTGGCTTTCTGTTGACCAGTACATTGGTGGTATTGAGCACGCAATATTACATTTACTCTATGCCAGATTTTTCACAAAGGCCCTTAGGGATTTAGGGCTGTGCGATCTAGATGAACCGTTTAAGAACTTGCTCACACAGGGGATGGTTATAAAAGACGGGACAAAGATGTCAAAGTCTGTCGGAAACATCGTAGACCCTGACGATATGATAGCTAAATACGGAGCAGACACGGTCAGATTGTTTATTATGTTTGCGGCACCTGTAAATAGAGATCTGGACTGGAGCGATGAAGGAGTCGAAGGATCATTTAGGTTTCTAAACCGTATATGGCGTCTAATTTTTGAAGTATTTAATAGTATAGAAGGGATTAAGGTAGTAGATGTTGATTCCGGGAAAATTTCAAAATCAGCTAAGGAACTCCAAACTAAAGTTCATAAGACAATTAAGAAAGTGACAGATGATCTGGACAGGTTTCAGTTCAACACCGCAATTGCCGCAGTTATGGAACTACTAAATGACACCTCCAGATTTAAGCCCGAGGGACAGGATGATCTGCCGGTTTTAAGGGAAGCGGTTGAGGCTATGATAAGACTCCTTTACCCAATGGCCCCTCATGTCTCTGAAGAGCTTTGGCACGAGCTTGGATATGACAATACGCTTGTTGATATGGAGTGGATTGGCTGGAACGAGGAGCTTGTAGAGAGTGCGGCTATAAACATAGTTGTCCAGATCAATGGCAAAGTTAGAGCTCAGCTTATTATGGATGCAGATTCTGATCAGGACCAGATGAAAGAGGCTGCATTTTCTGATGAGAAAGTTCAAAGCTTTATAGCTGGGAAAGAACCAAAGAAAGTAATAGTAGTGCCAAAGAGATTGGTCAATATTGTTATCTAATTTGAACCTTTGATAATTATACTACGTGTGGTATTTTGAATTGCTCAATTTTTACATAGCAGTTAGGGAGGGTTCTGGAATATGTCAGATCAAAATAAAAACAAAACTACTATAGATGATTTTCTAAAGAAAAAAGTTAAGGCTATTGAAGTGGACTCGTCTAAAACTGTTTCTCAACTACTCTTGGAAATGGCCGAAACAGGATTTCAGGGTAAAAACTTGGCACGTGTGGTAGATGTGTTTGAGCAGATGATAAATGATGACGACGTTACTATACTACTTGGTTACACGGGCTCACTTTCAACAACCGGTCAGTGGAAGATAATAAACTGGCTTATTGAAAATCGCTATGTTGATATACTAGTTCCTACAGGCGCTAATATTTCAGAAGACATTGTGGACGCAATGGGCTTTGACTATTGGCAGGGCTCTGCAACAGCTGATAACGAAGTACTATTTAGAGAAGGTCTTAACCGTTACTATGACGTTTACGGAAAAGAAACTGATTATCTTGTTATGACCGAACTCTTAGCCGAATTCATACAAACTCTCAACGAATCATATAATTACTCATCAAGAGAATTTCTGCTTGAATGCGGAAAATGGTTATCTCAAAAAAATATTCCAAGTATTGTGGCAAAAGCTGCTGAATATGGGGTTCCTGTGTTTTGCCCTGCAATTGCTGACAGCCCATATGGTGATGCAGCGCTAATCGCTAAGAGCAAAGGGTTTAGCTTAACAATTGATGCTATTAAGGACTATGTAGAATTTATGACTTTGGGCGAAACCGTTAAGGACACAGCGGTAATCTATATTGGGGGCGGAGTACCAAAGGATTTCATACAGCTCTTTGCTGTTACAGGAGATTTGCTTTATCCAGACAGACAGGTTCCAAACAGAGAAGAGGCTTTGAGCAGGAAAGGCACAGGAGCGGCAGAGACTTACTATCCTCACAAGTATGCTATTCAAATAACAACTGACTCACCTCAGTGGGGCGGGCTCTCAGGGTGTACATTTGAAGAAGCGGTCTCTTGGGGGAAAGAAGATCCGGAAGGTAGCCTAGTTCAGTGTTACTGCGACGCTACAATTGCCCTTCCTCTAGTTTCTCATGCTCTTGCAGAAAGAATAGGCAAAAAAAGAAAGGGTAAAGATTTCTCAGGCGTTCTATAATAATTAGCTTAATAAAGCTGCTAACTCTCTTGTAGTAGCTTCCGGATCAGTAGATCCAAATACACTTGTAATTACTGCTATTCCATCAACACCTGTATCTAATATCGGCGAAGCGTTTTCTTTCGTAATTCCGCCAATCGCAAAAATGGGAATATTATTTATCAACCTGACGGCTTCTCTTAGAATTTCAATTGAAGTGGGTTCTCTCTCCGGTTTAGTGGGTGTGTAGTAGGGGGTTCCAAAAGCTACGTAATCTGCACCATTTTCAACTGCTTTAAAACCCCTCTCTATTTGGTTGTAGCAGGTGATACCAATAATAGAGTCATTTCCTAATATCTTTCTTGCATTGCTTATGGATGTATCATCTCCACCCAGATGAACTCCGTCTGCTCCTATTTCCCTAGCAAGCTCTGGTGAGTCGTTTATTATTAGCGGTACACCATAACTTTTCGTTACTTCTAGAAGCTCACTTCCCAAACTTATTATTTCATTTTCAGGAGTATCTTTTTCCCTTAACTGAACTATTCGAGCTCCACCTTTAATTGATTTCTCAACCGTTTCTACAAAGCTGTCCCGGTCAATTAATTTTTTATCGGTTATTACGTATAAGCCCTTTAAATTGTGTCTCATAGTTTAGAAGAATTACAGAGAGGCAATTAACTACCCACCAATCTTGGAAAAGATCGCGTCTTGTACGGCGTCATAATCAGCCGGCAGCTCAATTGGGGTATTGGCATATTTAGAATAAAATCCTTCAAGTTCTTTTTTGTGATAGCCAATTTTGAATTCAACAAATTTGAGCCCGTGTGCTGTTGAAATTATAACAATCCTGTCGTTGGGTTTGAAAGTTCCCTTTTCCTTTAATTTTAGAAAGGCGGCAAGAGCAACACCTGTATGCGGGCAATTAAATGTCCCTGTTTTATCAACTTGTGCTGAAGCATTTGCAAGCTCTTCCTCACTTGCCTGCTCCACTATTCCGTCAAACTCTTTCAAGGTCCTAATTGCTTTATTCACACTCACTGGGTTGCCGATTTGTATGGCGTTAGCAAGTGTTGTCTTAGCTTTTACAGGATGAAACTCTTCAAAATTTTTCAGAAAACTCAAATATAGTGGGTTAGCATGTTCTGCTTGAGCGCATACCAATCTTGGCAACTTTTTTATTAAGCCAAGATCCTTCATCATCAAGAACCCTTTTCCTAGAGCTGATATATTTCCTAAGTTCCCACCAGGGATAATGATCCAGTCAGGGACTTCCCAATCGAATTGTTGACACAATTCTATACTAATAGTCTTTTGCCCCTCTATTCTGAGTGAGTTTATAGAGTTTGCGAGATATATATTATTTTGTGTGCAAATCTTCTGCACCATATCCATACAGCCATCAAAATCGGTATCTAAAGATAGAACTAAGGCGCCGTTAGAAATTGGCTGTACAAGCTGTGCTACAGAAACTTTGTCTTTTGGGAGAAAAACAATAGCAGGAATTCCCGCACTAGCACAATATGCTGCAAGAGCTGCAGAAGTATCGCCTGTGGATGCGCAAGCTACGGCCGGTACATCTTTCCCCTCAGCCTTCATCTGTTGTACAACTGATACAAGCACAGTCATGCCCAAGTCTTTAAAAGAGCCGGTGTGGCTGTTACCACACATTTTTAACCACACTTCGTCCATACCTATCTGTTTGCCAAACCTCTCTGCCCAGAAAAGATTGGTAGCGCCTTCATACATCGAGACTATATTTTCGTCTTCTACGTATGGGCAGACCCATTCTTTCTTTCCCCACACAGAGCTTCCATAGGGCCAGGATTGTCTGCGGTAACGATCATCGAATATTGCTTTCCAGTCTTGAGCAGAAGTTTCTTTAAGTTTGTTAAGATCGTGTGTTACTTCTAAGAGGTTGTTACATTTCTTACATCTATAGACTATTTCATCTAAAGGATAAGTCTCTCCACACTCTTCGTTGATACAACTGAACCAGGCTTTATATTCACTCATAGCTAAACAAAATACATCTTCGTATTTTGACTGTCAAACATTTGTGCTCTTGCAAAACTTTTCAGAAAGAAAATTATGAGATTTCGTAATTTTATATAATGCTATTTTGGACTGTGAAAAGATCATTTTATAAGGCCTTATTATTAAAGATGTTCTTAATCATTGCACTCTAAGTTACGGAAATCCGACAATAAAAAGTCTAAGCTTGTGTTGACAGAAATTGTGTGTTTTGGTAATCTGAGCTTATTGGATGGATAAAAAAAGATTACATCTTATAATCCAAGGCAAGGTTCAGGGAGTTTTCTTTAGAGCATCTACTAAAGAGAAAGCCTGCGAGTTAGGACTGAGGGGATTTGTGAGGAATAAAGAGGACGGGACTGTAGAAGTCATTGCCGAAGGTGATAAGACACAACTTCAAAAACTAGCAGATTGGTGTCATATCGGCCCCGATCATTCTATTGTGGATAGAGTTCAGATAGATTGGCTGCCTTATATTACAGAGTTTGAAGAATTTACTATCAATTAAGAACAAAGGAGTTTTAACAAACTATGATAATAAAGTGTATACCTGGAGGTATTTTTCTAACTAACTGTTATATCCTTGGGGATGAAGAAACAAATGAAGGCATTTTAATAGATCCGGGTGAGCAGATGGATGAAATAATGGCAGAAGTCAAAAACTCCGGCTTGAAAATTACAAAAATTGTAAACACTCATACCCATATTGATCATGTAGCCGGAGTACAGCAAGCAAAAGAAGAACTAGGGGTTCCATTCTATTTGCACCCTGAGGACGAGCCTGTTCTTCAAGTTTTGCCAGAGGCTGCTGCTAGATTCCCGCAATTTGGAAATGTCCGAGTACCTAAAATAGATGTGTATATAGAAGAAGGTGACGAGATTGAAATCGGCAATCTTAGGGCTAAAGTTTTACATACTCCAGGGCATAGCTGGGGCAGTGTATGCTTTGTAATAGACGATCATGTGATTTCTGGAGACACTCTATTTGCCGGTAGTGTCGGCAGGGTTGATCTCACAGGGGGGACTTCCATGAGAGAGCTTGTAGGCTCAATCAAGTCAAAGCTAATGCCCCTTCCTGACTCTTACAACGTTTACCCAGGACATGGACCATTTACAACTATTGGTATAGAAAGAAGATCAAACCCATTTATTGCGGGTGATTTGGCGATATAAAAAATGGAAAGGGCAATAATCAGAGTTGTACTAGTTATCGCTGTAGTTTGTCTCATGGTATACCTCTTTGCCAGAGAAATGACACAAGTCTATGCTCTTAACCAAGAGAACGACAAAGTAGTCGTAGAATCCCTAAAGTTAGAGAAAGCTAATAATGGACTTACAAAAAAAATAGAATTGATTCAATCGGACGATGCATACATGGAAAAAATTATCAGACAAGAATTGGGGATGATTAAAAAAGGTGAAAAAGTCTATAGATTTCAAGAGTAAAATAAAATTCTCTAACTATATCTTGGGCAAAGTCTTTATAGTTGTACTTTCTATTTTGATAATTGCCCTAATTTATAAGAATAGTTTTCAAAGTCTTAATTTCTACTCAATCCTGGCAGTACTGCTATTGATTTCCTCTGTTGTTTACAAGTCTCTAAATTACATAAATGCCTCTTTACGAAACTTATCCTTAATAGATCAACTAGAATTTGCAGTACTATTTACTCTAGTATTTGAAGTAATTCTCGAGATTTCAGGAAATAAGCTGTTTCCATTGTCCTATCTATTTCTGCCTGTTGTCGTTCTTCTTTTTGGCTGGCCTGCGGCAGGGCTTTCTTTTGTTATAGTTTCCGTTCTTCAGATAACTCAGTTCCAGAGTACATCACTTCCTTACCAGGTGGTCATACTTATTATTTCAACATTAGTTTTAGGGTTTTTGTTAAAGGGAAATAAGCTGGAATTGGGATCAAACATATTTAAAAAGAGGAGTTCTCAAAAACTGCCGAAACACAATTTGATGCCTATGAATGCTGAGAACGAACAGGGCGAATCGCAAAATATAAAAGAATTAAGAGCGGATATAAACAAAGCAATTGAAATACTCAGCAACCTTATTAAAAGCCACAGCATATTGTTTTATATGAAAATGGATGATGGGCTTTTTGTAATAGCAGATTACGTATCCGATAGTGAAGATTGCATTGACCAGGGGCAGCGTGTCAGCTTTCGAAGCGGGTATCTTGGCTGGGTTTTAAAAACAAAAACGCCTGTTTTAATAACAAGTATTAAGAATGTTAGGCAGAACCTTATTTATTATAATAAAGATATCCCGGTCAAATCCCTTCTCGCCACACCCCTGCTTATGAAGGCGGATAAGGATGTTCCCGAAAGCAAAAGAGAAGTTGTAGGGATATTGATTATAGATAGTATGGATAAAAATGTATTTGGAGAAAAAGAGAAGCTTATAGTTTCACTTATTGCAGATAGGATTTCTGAGATTATAGACAGGTTTCAGCTTTCTGAGCAAGCCAAGCTAAGTACTCAGGAGCTGAATTCTTTTTATGAATTCACACAAAAACTAAGTTCTACAAATAACGCTGATGATGTTATGGATCATATTGTGGATACATTGGGCAGGGTTTTAGAGGCAGACTTTATCGGAATATCTTTGTTTAACGAAAAAGAAGGTGTGAACGTTTTAAAGAAAATTAGTGAGAAAGACAAGAATCATCTGGAAGGTAGCGAAATTCCCTATACAGATACTCTGACCTGGCTAGTGCATGAAGGTAAAAACTACTTTAATACAGAAGATCTTACGGCTAGGACAAAGTATAGGAGTATATTTGGGAAAGAGATTGATTTTGCTTTGGGGGTCAAAAACATAAAATCAGTTTTAATCTATCCGATAATTGAAAAGATTCCTGAGGAGCAAGATTCAGAAACAATAGTCCTGGGATCTGTCGTCATAGCGCGTAGGGAGAAGTTCCCGTTTAATGAGAGCGAAGTCGGTATTGCTAAAATTATTTGCAGTGAGTCTGCTAAATTTATTAAAACCAATTTAGAACATCAAAATACAAAAGAGCTTGCTGTAAGGGACGGCCTTACAGGGCTTTATAACTATAGACATTTTCAGGAAATGCTTTCTTATACAGTCGCACATTCAGATAGATATGATGAGAAAGCATCTCTAATCCTGATTGATGTCGATGATTTAAAATATGTTAATGATACTTATGGACATCAAGCAGGGGATAGTGTTTTATCATTTGTAGGCAAAGTGTTGGTAGAGTCGCTCAGAAAAATCGATGTATCTGCAAGATACGGTGGGGATGAGTTTGCCGTCATTCTTCCTAATACAAATAAAAGAGGCTCCATGATTGTTGCTCAAAAAATAAAGAATAGTATCAAGAATATGCCTTTTAGGTTTAAAGGCGAAGAGTGTGAAATCACTTTGAGTATAGGAATTGCTACTTACCCGGAAAACGCTCCTGATAACGAGACACTAGTAGAGAAAGCCGATATGGCATTATATGAGTCTAAGGGTCAAGGTAAAGACAAAGTAGTCCATTATCACGATATATCTGTTGAAGAACTCGGGACGTAGAATCTTTAGATTATTCCATCAGCAGTGCCAATAATTCTAACAATCTTTTCAGACTAAAGATATTTTTAAACTTAGTTGTATCAGATAAATACTATGAAAAAGACAGTTAATCCAAAAGAGTTCTTCGCAGATACAAGATCTCACCCAAGTAAGCAACTTGGGCAAAATTTTATCAAGGATTTTAGAGTCATTGACCGCATCCTTGATGTCGCAGAGCTTTGCTCTGAGGATGAGGTGCTAGAGATAGGGCCCGGCTTAGGTGCGTTGACCTTTGCTTTGGCTGATAAAGCTAAAAGAGTTATAGCTATTGAGAAAGATAAAAAACTTTCAGATTATCTCAATGAGTCTTTTCATAATCAGTCTAATGTTGAGCTGATAAATCAGGATGCATTAAAAGTTGATTACAACAGTTTCTATAATGGAAATGAGTTAAAAGTAATTGCCAATCTTCCTTATAGTGTTTCCACCCCAGTTTTGTTTAAGTTGCTTGAAGCTCGCCAAAATTTCTCAACCATGGTGCTAATGCTACAGCTTGAGGTTGGTGAGAGAATAAGTGCAAGCCCCGGGGGGAAGATATACGGATCCATGTCGGTTCTGCTACAAACTTTCATGGATATTACTTCAGAATTTCGCGTATCTCCAGAATCATTTTGGCCCAAACCCAAAGTTGATTCAGTAGTCTTAAAATTCGTTCCTCTCAAAGCACCTCGGATTAAAGTTTCAGATGAGAAACTTTACGAGAAAGTTGTTAGAGCAGCGTTTTCTTCTAGGAGAAAAATGATAGGAAACTCACTCCAATCTCTTTTGTCCAAGGATGTGGCTTCAGAATCTCTGGAATTGGCAGGTATAGATAAAAAAAGAAGGGCAGAAACTCTTACTATTGAGGAATTTGGGGTATTGGTTGAAAAAGTTTCTTTGATAAATAATTAGAATTAATAGGCAAGGTACTAAGAGAACTATTTTTCTATTCAGAAGATACTATTAAAAGGGTATTTCCTGCTTCTACTGCATCCCCTTCATTTACTAAAATATCAGTTACTTTTCCTTCTATTGGGGATTTTAGCTCACTTTCCATTTTCATTGCTTCAACTACTACAATTCCTTCATCTGCACTTACTTCATCGCCAATCTCTTTGAGTATTTTAACAACCCTACTCGGCATTGGTGATTTAATTTCCTGTACACCTGAAAGCACCTGAGAAGATTTCCTCTGGTCTCTTTCAGATATTGCTTCAATTTCAAATAAATCCCCGTTCATAAAGACTTGGATGTTATTGCCGTTTTTTAATACTCCAATTGTAAGTGATTTGCCGTTTAAAATTATGGAGTAAAGATTGTTATCAATTTTTTCAAATTCAACAGGGATATCTTTCTCATTGATCTTTACTACTGTTTGATCTTTTTCTTTGTCAATGTCTACGGAGAAAACCTGGTCTTTTATTTTAAATGTATATGTCATATGAGTGAACCCCCTGAAAGACTTGCTTTTCTTCCAAGAAGCTTCCAGTTTGACTGAGGAGCTTTATCAGACTCTATGATTTCTTCCGCATCTTCAACTGCTAATGCTGCCGCGATTACGGCTGGTTCAATATCAACTTCTCCAGGAGTTAGTAGTTCAGGGTGACGCTCTATAAAACCAGTATCTAATTTTCCTTGCCTGAAATCTTCATTATTCATTACTCGTATAAGAAATCCAATATTTGTTTTTACGCCGAGAACAATATATTCCGTCAGCGCAGATGCCATTTTATCAATTGCAGCTTCTCTGGATTCTGCCCAAACTACCAACTTTGATAGCATCGGATCATAAAAAGAAGTGACTTCATAACCGCTGTATATTGATGAGTCGTCCCTTATTCCAGGCCCTGTAGGAGCTTTAACGTAATACAGATGTCCGGGTGAAGGCATGAAGTTGGTCTCAGGGTCTTCAGCGTAAACTCTGCATTCAACAGCCCAGCCATTGATTGATAAATCTTTTTGTTTAAATGGCAACTTCTCTCCCTCTGCAATACGAACCATCCATTTTACTATATCAAGCCCGGTTATCATCTCTGTTACAGGGTGTTCTACCTGAACTCGGGTATTCATTTCAAGAAAAAAGAAATTTTCTTTCTGATCCATTATAAACTCAACTGTTCCGGCTCCAGTGTAATTAACTGCTTTTGAAATTCTCACAGCTACCTCACCCATTTTTTTTCTGGTTTTAGCGCTAATACCCGGGGAAGGAGCTTCTTCAATTACTTTTTGGTGTCTTCTCTGGATTGAACATTCACGTTCAAATAAATATAAAGTATTGCCATGCGTGTCTGCTATTATTTGGATTTCAACATGTCTGGGCTCTTCAACAAATCTTTCTACGAAGACTGAATCATCGCCAAACGAAGAACGAGCCTCACTCCTCGCCATACGTAGTGAGCTTTCGAAATCCTCTTTGTCTCTAACAAGTCTCATTCCCTTACCGCCGCCACCAGCAGAGGCTTTGATCATGACAGGGTAACCAATTTTGTCGGCAACCCCTGATGCTTCTACGTCAGTCACAGCACCATCAGATCCCGGAACGAGAGGAACTTTTGCGTTTTGTGCAATTTTTCTGGCGGTTATTTTGTCGCCCATTAAACGAATTGCTTCTGCAGAAGGGCCAATAAAAACGATCTTTTCTTTTTCACACCTCTTCGCAAAAGCCTCGTTTTCTGAAAGGAAACCAAAACCAGGGTGAATAGCTTGAGCACCTGATTTCTTTGCAACATCGATTATTTTGTCTATTACAAGATAACTTTCATTAGGGGCAGAGCCTCCAATGTGATAGGCCTCGTCTGCGAGAGCTACATGAAGCGAACGTCGGTCTGCATCTGAATAAACTGCAACGGTAGTAGCGCCCAATTCCTTACAGGCTCTGATGATTCTTACCGCTATCTCACCTCTGTTTGCTATTAATATTTTGTTAAACATTGAGTATTTCCTTTATTTTTAGAGTGGAATGTTTCCATGCTTTTTAGGAGGAAGAGTTTGTCTTTTTCCATCAAGCATTTCGAACGCTGCAATTACCCGAGGCCTTGTATCTTCAGGCCTGATAACCTCATCAACAAATCCAAGCTCAGCTGCTTTATAAGGATTAGCAAAATTTTCTTTGTACTCTTCTATGAGTTTGGCTCTTTCGGTTTCCGGATCATCAGCCTGTGCGATTTGTCCACGTGAAATAATATTAACAGCGCCGTCTGAACCCATAACTGCAATCTCAGCAGTCGGATAAGCCAACGTCATATCCCCTCTTATGTGTCTGGAATTCATAACATCATATGCGCCGCCATAGGCCTTTCTTGTTATTACGGTAACCCTTGGCACTGTAGCTTCACAATATGCGTAAAGCAACTTAGCGCCGTGTTTAATAATTCCTCCCCACTCCTGAGAGGTTCCGGGTAAGAATCCAGGTACATCTTCAAATGTTAAAATTGGAATGTTAAAGCTGTCACAAAATCTCACGAACCTAGCGCCTTTAATTGATGCATCAATATCAAGACAGCCCGCCAGCATGTTTGGCTGGTTCCCTACTATGCCGACTACTCGGCCCGCCAATCTGGCAAACCCAATAATCATATTCTGCGCAAAATGTTCTTGCACTTCAAAGAAATACCCCTCATCAACTACAGATGTTACAACATCTTTCATGTCGTAGGGTTTGTTTGGGTTTTCGGGAACTATAGATCTGAGTCCTATGTCGCGTCTATCTGAAGGATCATCTGTTTTAACTCTCGGAGGATCTTCCATATTGTTAGAAGGTAGGAAGCTTAATAACTCTTTTATTAATAGTATAGATTCTTTATCGTCTTCTGCTGCAAAATGGGCAACGCCGCTTCTGGAATTGTGAACCATTGCGCCGCCTAAATCTTCAGAGTTTACCTCTTCGTGTGTCACAGCTTTTATTACGTCTGGTCCTGTTATAAACATATAGCTTGTGTTCTTGACCATTATTGTGAAGTCAGTAATAGCGGGGGAGTAAACTGCCCCCCCTGCACATGGGCCCATTATAGATGAAATTTGAGGTACAACACCTGAAGCTAATACGTTTCTTGAAAAAATTTCGGCATACCCAGCAAGGCTTTCTACACCTTCCTGAATCCTTGCTCCGCCCGAGTCGCTAAGACCAATCACCGGAGCTCCAACCTGCATAGCAAGATCCATAATCTTACAGATCTTTCTTCCATGCTCCATTCCAAGTGAACCACCAAACACCGTGAAGTCTTGAGCGAAAACAAAAACTTGCCTCCCCTCAACTTTCCCGTACCCAGTTACAACTCCGTCACCAAGGAATTTCTTGTCTCCCATACCAAAGTCGTTGCATCTATGTACGACGAATTTATCTAATTCTACGAAGGTGTTTTTATCGAGTAGTAGGTCTATTCTTTCTCTAGCTGTGAGTTTGCCGCTATCATGTTGCTTCTTTATGCGGGATTCCCCGCCACCTGATTCGGCTTCTTTTTCTTTTTGTTCAAGTAATTCTATTTTTTCCTTCATTCTCTGCTCCTTTGAAGGTGGTTAAGCGTCCAAAAATCTACTCTGAAAAACTTTAAATGGCAAGTTTAAAGATATGAATTAAATAATAATATCAGGAGGGTGAATAATTTATAGGTTGTATAGATTTGTTGCATACAGTTGAGATTCATCTTTTATTTATATTTGAGAGCCCAGACCAGAGATGCTTTACCTGATGCAGAGTCTCCATTTCTGTACCAGAATTATTGATTATATAGTCTGCATGTTTTGCTTTTTCTTCTGTTGGCATTTGTGAGTTTATTCTAGAAATAGCTTCCTCTCTAGAAAACCCGTTTCTCGTTGCGAGTCTCTCAATTTGAGATTCCTCGTCGGATGTAACTAAGATTAGTTTCTCTATTAAATCATTGAGCCCGCCCCTTTCTACAATGAGTGCGGCTTCAATGATAACTACTTCAACATTCTCATTCCTATATTTTTCGACATTTTCTCTGGTGTGTTGAACAATCTTTGGGTGGGTTATCTCATTTAATATCTTTCTTTTTTGATTGTCGTTAAATATTATGTCCCCAAGAGCTTTTCTGTTTATGGAATCATCCGGGTTTAGGATGTCTCTTCCAAAGGTATTAACGATTTCATTCCATGCAGGTTCGCCGGGTTCCACAATCTTTCTGGCAATATCGTCAAAATCAATTACTTTCGCCCCCAGCGTCTCAAGCATCGATGCCACAAGACTCTTTCCAGAAGCTATATTCCCTGTAAGTCCTATAACCTTCATGTGGGTATTGTAATTTGGGAAACAAGGGGTTTCAAATATTATCTTTCTTATATAGTATAAACATAGATTTTGGTATACCAGATCAGCTTGATATAAGGAGTACGATATGGCTAAGAAGGTTGAAGAAATAAAAAAAGTTGCGGTAGTGGGCGCAGGAACTATGGGTTCGGGAATTGCACAGGTTGTTGCTTCTAATGATAGGGACGTTTTATTGATAGATGTATCTGATGCGGCACTTGATAGAGGAATGAAAATTATAGAGAAGGGTCTAGGCAGGCTTATTAAAAAAGAAACTATTAATCAAGAAGAGTACGACTCGGTATTAAGCCGAATTACAACTACAACAAAATTTGAAGATTTAAACGATGTTGATTTAGTCGTTGAAGCTGTTTTTGAGGATATGGGTGTTAAAAAAGAAATTTATGACAAGTTGAATAATGTAACTCGAGAAGATGTCATACTTGCCACCAATACATCATCCCTTCCAATAGTGGAGATTGCAGTAAGCACAAGTAAGGCGGATAAAGTTGTGGGAATGCATTTCTTTAATCCAGCCCCAGTTATGAAACTGGTAGAAATAATAAAGACACTTGCGACATCAGATGAGACAGCACAGTTTGCATATGATTTTGCTCTCGCTCTTGGAAAAGAGCCGGTTATGACAAAAGACAGCCCTGGCTTCATAGTTAATAGGATTCTTATTCCTATGCTTAACGAAGCCGTTTTTGCCCTTCAGGATGGCGTAGGAAGCGCTGAGGACATAGATAAGGCTATGGTGCTCGGTACTAATCAGCCCATTGGTCCTTTGGCGTTGGTAGATCTGATTGGGTTGGATGTGACTCTGGATGTAATGGATACTTTTTATAGAGAGTTTCAGGATTCTAAATTTAGAGCAGCCCCACTTCTTCGACAGATGGTCCGCGCGGGGTGGTTAGGCCGGAAAACAGGCAAAGGATTTTTCGACTACTCGTAGTTAATTCTTCTACAGTTCAGTTTTTGGCTAGAAGTGTTAGTTTCCCGCTTCTTCTTCAGGGATTATCGCTATAGCCGCATTAAGCCTCTTTAAGACTTCTTCTTTTCCTAAGATATCCATAACCTCAAAAATTCCAGGGCTTACTGTGCCGCCGGTAAGAGCTACTCTTACAGGTTGAGCAATTTTACCAAGCTTGAGCTCACTTTCTTCCATTACTTCATCAAATACTTTGTGCATTTCATCCATATTGAAGTTAGAAAGGCTAGAAAGTTTGTTTTTGATATCTTCGAGAACTGGTTTAATGGCAGGTTTTAAGAATTTAGTTTTAGCTTTTTCCTGAAACTCAATATTTTCAGCATAGAAATAATCTATAGAGTCTGCTATATCAAGCAGGGTCTTAGCACGCTGGCTTAATTCTACTATGATTTTGATAAGCTTATTATCTATTTCAACTTCAAGCCCTTTTTCTTTTAATAGTGGTAAAACTAGCTCTGCAATTTTCTCAGGAGGGTCGTTTTTTATATACCAGCTGTTTAACCACTCTAATTTTTCTTCATTAAATACAGCTGCAGATTTTCCAACATGATCTAAAGTAAATTTTTCTATTAACTCAGTTTTAGTAAATATCTCCTGATCACCAAATGACCATCCAAGACGAGATAAGAAGTTAATAATAGCTTCGGGTAAATAGCCCCTATCTTTATAAGCAACAACGGAAGTTGCACCGTGGCGTTTACTAAGCCTCTTATTGTCTGAGCCTAGAATCATCGACACATGAGCAAGCTCAGGTATCTCATAATCGAGTGCGTTATAAATAAGTACTTGTCTCGGAGTGTTTATTAAATGGTCATCACCCCTTATTACGTGTGTGATGTTCATTGTGGCGTCATCAACTACAACAGCGAAGTTATATGTTGGGAAACCGTCTCTTTTTAGAATTACAAAGTCGTCTACCTCAGTTGCGTCAAATGTTACGGTGCCTCTTAATTTGTCCTGTACCTCAATTGTTCCTTCATCTGGAGTTTGTAGGCGGATTACATAGGGTGTGTCCGGCCCTTCATTTAGCTTTGCCCATTCACGTTTATATCTGAGAACATCTCCTTTACTCTGAGCCTCTTTTCTTTTCTCTTCAAGTTCTTCAGGAGTTACGTAACATTTATAAGCATGTCCGGACTCTAAAAGTTGATTGGCCATTTTTTGATATATCTCTAGCCTGTCAGATTGTCTAAACGGACCTTCGTCCCAGTCTAGTCCAAGCCACTGCATGGCATCAGTTATTTCTGAAATGGATTCTTCAGTGGATCTGGTGCGGTCTGTGTCTTCAATACGCAGTACAAATTGGCCTCCAGCATGTCTGGCGAAAAGCCAATTGAATATTGCTGTTCGAGCGCCGCCAACATGTAGGGAGCCTGTTGGGCTTGGTGCAAATCTTGTTCTTACTGTCATGGGGGTGTTATCTTAATTTAGAGTTCTATTGGAGTCAACTGAGGGAGTGAACTTAAATACGGCATTACTCTTCTATCTCAATTTCAAGCAGTTGATCAAGCTCGCCTTTTCTTTCAAGTGCTACAAGCTCATCATATCCACCTACCAAGTTATCATTAATTATAATAATAGGAACTGTTCTCCACTTATGTTTTTCAACTAACTTAATTCTTAGCTCATGATCACTTGTAAGATCAATTTCCATAAACTCAACGCCCTTATTTTTAAGGAGTCCTTTGGCGGCATTACAGTAACCACAATAAGTGCTTGTATATATCTCAATTTTGGTCAAACTTTTACCATCCTCATTTCTTATTCTTCTTTAGGCTTTAGGATGCTTGGTTTTTTCAGGGGATTCAAGTATTATTGAGAACCTATCTGGGTGATCATGGTTTTTAGTTTTAAAATCGAATCAACAAACGGTAGATCTAACTCCTAAAATATAAGTAAATGAAAAAATTCTTTCTAGCTCTATTCTTATTTATTAGCATAATTGGTCTGAACTCTTGTTCTGTAACAAAGTTCATTGGTTATTATGCAGCGGCTGATGATGACAATTCCGGCAAATTAGAAGAGCAGGTTTTTCAAACTGATGATACTTCTTATAGAATAGGCGCTTTGCCAGCATCGTGGAAAAGAAATAAAATTGACGGAGGCGACTTAGCTTTCACTAATTCTCAAATTGATGCGACAATGACTGTGAATTCAACTTGTAATGAGAAAAAGAAGAATTACAGCTTAAGAGCTCTCTCGGAATCACTCTTAATCGGTATTAAAGGCAAAGAAGCATTAGAAAGAGAAGAAATTATAGTAGATGGTCAGCAAGCACTTAAAACAATTTATACTGGAAGTTTAAATAACGTGCCTATTAAAATTGCCACGGTCGTGCTTAGAAAGGACATCTGCATATTTGATTTTACTTACGCCTCGTCTCCAGATCGCTTTGATCTTGGAATAGTGGATTTTGATAACTTTGTATCTCAGTTTAAGGCCTTGTAGTTATGATTGGAAACTATATCGAAAGAGTCGGATCATTCATATTAAATAGTGTCGAGACTGTAGGAGAAATTCTCGTTTTCCTATACAAAGCGATTATAGCTACTTTTTCCCGCCCTTTTAATTTTAAACTAGTACTAGAACAAATTGATGAAATAGGATTTAAATCGATACCAATTGTAATAGCCTCAGCTATGGCTATAGGTATGGTAATGGTAGTTCAGTTAGCTTGGGGTTTTGTAAACTTTGGAGCAAAGGGTTTAGTGGGCCCCCTAGTGTCGCTGTCTTTTGTGAGAGAGCTAGGACCAGTAGTAGCTTCACTTCTTGTTGGTGGCAGGGTAGGCGCTGGTATAACAGCTGAGATCGGCTCAATGAAAGTTACCGAGCAGATTGATGCTATTAGAACCATGGGCGCTGATCCTATGAAGAAATTGGTAGCACCTAGGCTCCTAGCAGCTATTATATCATTCCCAATCTTAGCTATGATTGCAGATTTCTCCGGCATATTAGGGGCTATGATTATGTCCAAGATAGATCTGGATGTTCAGCCACAATTATTTCTTTCTACGATGCTGGAATGGGTAACCAAAGAAGATGTCATAAGTGGTATTGCCAAGACATTCTTTTTTGGAATTATTGTAGCTATTACAGGTTGCTATATTGGTATGAAAGCAGGTGGCGGTACTCAGGGTGTAGGAAGAGCAACTACAGAAACTGTTGTTGTCGCACTACTTCTTATTATCATCGGTGATTTTATTCTTACCAAACTATTCTTACTCTTATAATTTCATCTGAACTTTTTGTTTAATCTCACAATCTTAATACGTTAAAGCTGTTGACGACCATAATCGGATTATAAAGTGCCCCTATTCTTTTATATTCAGTTCTAATATGTCAGGTCTGGAGAAATGCCCGACTGCATCAATAACAGCTTTAGCTCTAATTATCATATCCATATCTATATCAGCGTAGACTATGTCTTCTTTTCCATAAACCGGCCCGGCAATGTATTCACCCCTTGGGCTAATAATCCCGCTTCCACCCGGGTAATCCCATAAGGTTTTATCTTTGAGTGGAAAACTATCTGGGATCATATCTTCATTTATGTAGCCTGAGGAAACTATTACAAATACCTGACCCTCAAAAGCATATTGTTTGCTAGCAAAATCCATTGTTGGCTTAACGAACCCATGCCCGGCCCATAGTCCCGCGTGAATTTGCTCCCCTTTGGTAAACATTGCATATCTTGCAAGTGTGAGGTGATGCTCATAGCAGAAAAATCCTCCGAGCTTCCCTAAGTCAGTATCTAAAACTTTAAGATCTTCAGCGCCGCCCATTCCCCATACACACTTTTCGCTGTCTATGGACATAAGCTTTCTGTGTTTCCCAAGTACTTGCCCGTTTTTGCCTAAATATAAAATAGTATTATAAAGTGTTCCGCCGTCTCTTTCGTTTACGCCGATGACGACGTAGCTCCCTGCCTTTTTTGCCGCTTTGGCTAGTTTTTCTGTATCTTTACTCGGTATTTCAATTGAGTTTTTATAAAGCTCAGTGTATGCATCTAGGACCTGCTTTCTTCCTTCAATGGTTCCTAAATCTTTCGGCCAGTATGGATAACAGGGAATAGTGGTTTCAGGGAAGACTATGAGATTAGCCCCATTTGAAGCTGCCGCTTCTATTAAACTAATAACCTTTCCGATGGTTTCGTCCTTGTTTAAAAAAACAGGGGCCATCTGTACTGCAGCAGCTGTAAATTGACTATTTCCACTATTCATAGGTTCTCGCCTCTTTATAGTATTTCACTCTTTCATTAAAGTATCACATAAATGCCATATTCAAGTCAATCAGCTATTGTTTCATAGATGATGTATATTATTCATATATGAGTCTTACCAATAAAGATTGTCTCTATTGCATTCTTTAGCATTCTAATGGCCTTAGGCTTGAATGTTGATCGGTTTGCTATGGCTCAAAGTGGTAGATTGAGCTTGATCTCCCTTCCTGTTTCGGTTTACATACTCGATGATTAGCAGGGCAAGCTTTCGAGTTCCGTACTCTTCACTTTTCAACGTATATTATGCAAGTAGTATCGGTTTCTTAAATGGTATAACCGTTGGTGATGATCTTGTTTTGGTAACAGATTCTTGAGATGTTGAAACTTGTAGAGTGACTGCTCATGAGCTTGGTCATCTTCTAGGACTCAGTCATGCATATGATGATTTGAGACTTATGTACCCTGGAACAAAGGGGACGGTCTTAACTAGCCAAGAGATTAAGACCGTCCGAGATAGTGCATTCCAAAAGTTAAGTACTACTTATCGTCAGGATTAAGAGCATTGAATGCTACTGCCGCTGCTATGCCACCAAGGAAGTTAGCAACGAGGAATATCCAGATACTTGAAATATCCATAAGACCCATCGTTATTATTCCTACGGCGACTGCAGGGTTAAAGGCTCCCCCAGATACACTACCAACAGCGTAGGCCCCAACTAAAACAGTGAATCCGATAGCTAGTCCGTAAAATGAGTTGCCATCAGTTCTCTTTGAGGTTGCTACATTTAAAACCACATAGCATAGAGCGAATGTGAATAAAAATTCAGCTAGTAATGATGGGACTGTGGCAATAACTCCAACTTCTACAGGCACATTGCCTTTAATCAAAAACACAGCGAACGCTGCAATGATACCACCTGCAAATTGAGAGATCATGTATCCTGGAACATCAGTCCCAGCACATCTACCTCGCATCCATACTGCCAGTGTTACCGCTGGATTATAATGAGCTCCTGAAATATGACCGCCTGCGTAAATCATTACCATTAACACTGATCCTATTGCTAATGGTGCAAATGCCCCAGCGCCAGGCTCTATAACAACTAAACCAATTGTTAAAACTAAAAAGAATGTACCTATTAACTCAACAGCATATTTACTCATGATTCTATCCTCCTACGGCCATCTTAGATTTTATTTGCCTTAGGATATCGTAGCAGAATTATTAAAAATAATAAAGTAGTAAGGTGAGTTATAGTAAAATAGACAATTAGAAGATTGTTTTAGATTTGAGGTTTGACTTCATTTGAAAATGTTCTCATTGTATTAAGAACGCCTTCTGATGTACCGCTTAGGAAGTGAAGTATTAAGTGGTTTACGCCTAATTGTTTATAATCTTTAATACCTTTTACTATTTTCTCTATAGATCCTCTTAGGGTATCATCCGGGCCAATAGACTTATCGTTGTTAATCTCTAGATTTCTTCTCAGTGAGATTGTGAAGTTTTGTATGATATCCGCTTTATTAATATTCTTTAGCTTTTCACCTAGTTGTTGAGTTGTTAAACCAACAGGGTGCCATCCGTCTCCATAAGTTTGAGCCCGCTCAATGGCTTTACCGCTTCCTCCCCCAATCCAAATAGGCGGATAAGGCTTCTGAATAGGTTTAGGAAGAAACTTGATATCTGAGAAATTGAAATATTTACCATTAAAACTTGGATTCTCTTGAGTCCAAAGTGTTTTTAACACCTTGAGAAATTCGTCAGTCATTTCTCCTCTGTTACTATAAGGAACTCCAAGCTCCTGGAACTCTTTCTCGAGCCAGCCGGTACCTACTCCAAGTATGACTCTTCCTCCTGACAGTTGATCTAAGGTAGAAATCATTTTGGCTAAAACTACTGGGTTTCTATAGGGAAGTATTAATACACTGGTGCCTAATTTAACGTTTTGGGTTATTGAAGCTAAATAAGAAAGAGTGACTATCGGTTCGTAGAACACATCTCCAAATCCCTCGTGGTATTCTGGGATAATGATGTGATCACTCACCCATATAGAATCAAACCCTAGATCTTCAGCTGCTCGAGCTATCTTAATAATTTCATTTTTGTTGGCATATTTGCCGAAGTTTGGGAGAGTGATTCCGAAGTTCATAATATGAACTTATTTTATATGATTTGTTGAGTATCGAATATTCTTAGCTTCTCTTAGCTAGTAGAATGCTTTCCTCTTCGAGAAAGCTCTTAAAGTTAAGAACCTTTTTTACATATTTTGGTGGGTTTGTGGAAAGTGTTTTGCTTTTTGCAAACTTTGATGGTCCGTAGTTATATGCAGCCAAAGCATTTTCCATTGTATCAAATTTGTCTTCTAAAAAGGAAAGGTAATGAATTCCTAGTTTAACATTAACAAAAGGATCATATAATGAATTTATCCCAGTATAAGAAATTCCACGATCTTTTGCCACATACTCTCCTGTTGTAGGCATTACTTGCATTAATCCTATAGCTCCTCTAGATGAAACAGCCTTGGGGGTGAAGTTGCTTTCAGTCTGAATAACGGCAAGTACGATAAATGGATCAATTTCATAGTTATTGCACTCGTCGAGAATTAGCTTCGCAAGCTTGCGCGCATCAGTGGGTGTGATTGATTCTGACAATTTCATTATGAATAAAAAGATCTCAGCTTCTTCCGGTGTAATATCCCCTACTTCTAGCCGGTCTAAATCCGTAGACCATTTGCTTTCTGCTAAGTGAGCATTAAGTAGGCTTACTTGATTAGAACTTGTAAAAAAGCTCGATAAACTTGCGGAGTTAAGAGCAGAAATATCCTTTGATTCGAAAACTAGGGATAATGCTAAACTGAAGAAAAGTAAAAATAATGAAACTTTAATAATTCCTAAAAACGAAAACATAATATAATTATAGACTGCTCTAAACATAAATTTACTCCCAGACCTTACAACTCAATTTAAGATATTACTTTGCTGAATTCTTACCTTATATTTTTTCTAACGGTCTTATATTAAGTGTTGTATTTAATTTGATTTAGGGTTGTTATTCCCTAATCAACAATATTTTTAAGTATTACCTGATTAGCTAGAATTTCCCTACACTTTCTTTTTTCTAGGTAAATACTATATGCATGAACCTAATGATGTCAAGTAGCTTCTTCGCAAATGCGAAGCGAATTTCTGATATATGATTTAAGTATAAGAGTGCTTATGTATACTATAGGTTTATGTATAAAGCTTAGTAGTTGGTTCTTGCTCTCAAGTAGGATCAAACAAACACTATGGCCATTATATAGAATAAATGTGAAGTAATTTATAACTCTGCAGCAAATCTATTATGCATTAAGCTTTTCTTGACCATCATATAGTTTCGTGTTAATTTTAGGTTCTCGAAATAAGATGGGTTTATTTGTAAATGGGTTTTTTTAAAAGGTCATAAATAAAATTAGGTCGTAAAATAATATGAAGAGAACATATCAACCTCATGTAAAGAAGAGATTAAGAGTGCACGGTTTCCGCGAGCGCAATAGCACAACTGGTGGAAGACGAACTCTTAAAAGACGAATTGCAAAAGGTAGACACAGTCTTACAGTACAACGCTTCAAGAAATGATCGATGTTTTGAATTATTCGTTTCCTAAAGAATTGAAGATCCGGAAATCCTCAGAATATGAGGAAATCTTTGGTACTAGTAAAAGACTAAGGTCTCAGCATTTCAATATTCTTTATATTCAAAACTCACTAGGATATTCCAGAGCAGGAATTGTTGTAGGCAAGAAAAACGTTCGCTCTGCGGTTAAGCGGAACAGGATTAAGAGGTTAGTTCGTGAAGTTTTTAGAAATAATAAATCTCTCTTTGACTCACTTGATGTTGTTTTTTTGGCGAAAAAAGGAAGCGATACTCTTAACTATATAAACGTAAAGAGAGAGATTGAGGAAACCATAAGGTTACATTTGTCATGAAGACAAGTTTTTTGGTGTATGTAGTTACTTTACTAATAAAAGCTTATAAATATTTGATTTCTCCTATCCTGCCTTCTTCTTGCAGATTCTATCCTAGTTGTTCTGAGTATGCACTTGAAGCATTTAATAAGTATGGATTTATTAAAGGTTTCTGGATGACTTTGAAGAGAATTGGAAGATGTCACCCACTATGTGACGGAGGATATGATCCGGTCAAGTAAAGGATAAGGGATGGAAAACAGATCAAATTGGATTATCTTTTTAATAATTGCATTTCTAATAATGATAGGCCATGCCTATTTTTTTAGTACCCCTCCACAAGAAATACAGAAACAGGGTGAAGTAACAACTCAATCTACAGATGCATCATCATCTTCAAATGATACAAGTTCATCTGTACAGTTTGATAATTTTGACACTGAACCTGATCCTTTTGAAGAAGTTGATTCTACTCCCAAGGGATCATTAATTACAATTGACAGCCCCCTATATAGAGGTGTTATAGATACTGCAGGTGCTCGATTTGTTTCTTGGGAACTCAAAAATTATCAATCCAGTACTAACGGCGACAATAATGATTTAGTCAATATGTTTATCGATACTCAAACTGGATTCAATGCACTATTACAAGTTAAAGGCATCACAGTTCCTGAGTTTATTCCGTACCAATTTAACGGAGGGGATAGTGTCACTATATCTGAAGGCTCAACTAAAGAGCTTAATTTTAGCTGGACTTCACCTGAAGGAATCAAAGTTAATAATATTTTCGAGCTTGATTCCTCCAGTTACTTAGTCAAGCAGAAATTTGAGATAACAAATTCTAGTGGCGATTTAATACAGGAAAGAGTTGTAGTTCGATGGTTAGGTAAGGTTCAAGCTGTAGGAATGACAGGCGGAGACAGCAACACTTTTATAGTTCAAGTATCTGACAGCGTAGAGAGGGTCGATAGCGAGCCCGATAATACTGAGAGTTATAAAGGGGTAATAAATTGGTTCGGATTCTCTGAGAAATATTTTATGTCCTCTTTTCTTCCTGAAACCGGAGCTGAAACAGTTGTTGAAATAAGCCCCACCAATAAAGAGGGCCAAATAATAGCTCAGTTTGCATATCCCGGCAGTTCAATTCCATCAGGGAAAAGTTCATTAAGGACCTGGGAAGTCTATATGGGGCCTTTAGAGCCAAGTCTGCTTAAACCTATTGGATACGATTTGGATAGTGCAATTAATTACGGCTGGTTTGGATTTTTAGCAAAACCGATGCTCCAGTTTTTGGAATGGCTAAACAGTTATTTTCATAACTACGGAATATCTATCATTATCATAACTATAATAATCAGAGCTTTATTCTTTCCGCTCACTGTAAAGTCCATGGTCTCAATGAAACAAATGCAGATCAAGACCGAAAAAGTTAAGCCAGAGATGGATGCGCTGAAGGAAAAATACAAAGACGACAAGTCTAAGCAAAATACTGAATTGATGGCTCTTTACTCAAAACACGGCATTAACCCACTTAGTCAGTTGGGAGGATGTTTGCCATTATTAATTCAATTCCCAGTATTTATAGCAATATATGATATATTGCGCCATTCAATTGATTTAAGGCACAGTCCTTTTCTTTGGATTCCAGATTTATCTGAACCCGATATGCTGTTCATGATTCCGGTAATTGATATTCCATTTAGGTTATTGCCGATAATAATGGGCGCTGCATGGTTTTTATCCCAAAAGATGACTCCTATGAGTACAGCTATGGGAGGAGAAAATATGCGGCTGCAGATGAAAATGATGCAGTATATGCCTATTATATTTGTATTTCTCTTCTGGAACTTACCTTCAGGGTTAGTGCTCTACTGGACTGTGAGCAATATGTTGTCAATCGTACAACAGGTATATGTCAATCGTAAAGTGGCGACTCTTCAAGGAGGATAGAAATAAATGGCCATAGTTATCGAAAAAGAAGCAAAAACTTCATCTGAAGCTACTATTAGCGCATGTGAGGAATTAGGAGTTTCCAGGAGTGAAGTAGATGTTGAAGTTCTCCAAGAGAGCTCAAAAGGGATTTTTGGGATTGGCGGTAGAAATGCAAAAGTTCGTGTTACTGTTAAAAACGAAAAGCTAAGTGAAAAAGGTCTTAAATCAAAAAAAGCTCTAGAATCTCTTTTGGAATATCTAGTCCCTACATCTTCAGTTGGTATTAGAGAAACTTCTGATAGAATTAAATTAGATATAAGAGATACTAACGATAAAGGTCTTCTAATTGGAAAACGTGGAGAGATGATTAAGTCTCTTGAATTCATCGTTGGAAAAATTGCCGCTCGTTCATGTGAAGACGGTAAGGAGAAGAGGATAAATATAGATGTTGATGGATATAAGGGCAGAAGAGAGGATAAAATCTCACGGCTTATTAAAGATACAGCTAGAAAAGTTAGACAAATTAAGAAACCCATATCACTTGACCCTATGACAGCATCTGAGAGAAGAATGGCGTATATTGCTCTTAAAAGAGAAGGTGGGGTGGGTTATGAAACCAAAGTAGAGAAGGATCAAAAAAGAATCATTATAACCCCTCATCGATCAAGAGGGCAAAATAATACAAACCGAGACTTTCAAAAGGAGAAAAATGATGTCTCAAGATAAAACCAGAAAAGCAGAAGACGAATTCATTGCCAAGGAACAAGCTGAAAAAACCAAACGCTTGAAGGATCAATTGAAAGAGCAGCGATTGGAGCAGGAAAGAGAGCAGACTAAAGCGCTTTGTTATATGAAGTGCCCCAAATGCGGCTCAGATTTAAACGAAGTTACTTTCAGGGGAATCAAAATAGACCGCTGTCTCAATTGTGATGGTGTCTGGTTAGATGAAGGCGAGCTTGAGAAATTAGCTGGAGATGAAGATAGCAGCACAATCGGAAATATAATAGGAATTATTACCGGTAAGTCTTAATTTTAAGCGGGTTTCTTTCTCAAATCCTTAAAAAAATCTTTGAGCAGATCAGAACATTCTGTCTCACATACTCCTTCTATAACTTCAACATTATGATTTAATTTGTCATCAGTTCCAATGTTATAAACCGAATATACTGCGCCCGCTTTAGGGTCTCTTGCGCCAAAAACTAATCTGCTAATTCTAGCCAGAACTATAGCTCCTATACACATTGTACAAGGCTCAAGTGTTACATAGAGCGTGGCACCTTCCATTCTCCAGCTTTGAAGTTTCTCTGAAGCTTGTCTTATAGCTATGATTTCTGCATGTGCTGTCGGGTCGTGGCTTGATTCTCGGAGGTTATGTCCAGTAGAGATCAGGTGGTGATTCTGGTCTGTGATTACAGAGCCAATAGGTACTTCACCGATACTCCCGGCTAATTGAGCTTGCTCAATAGCCAGGAGCATAAATTTTCTATCATTTTCTGTCATAACTCGGTGAAACGATATGACGGATTTTTAAGACCACTATTTTCTGGCGCTGAATTTAATTCCAGCTTTGTTTCTGTCCCAGGTCTTATCGTTAATTTCCTTGATTTCCGCAACTTTAATTTTCTGTGTTGCTGTAACTGGGAAACCTTCTTCAAATACTTCGATAAACCTTGGAACCATAGCAACCATAACCTTCTCAGCCATCCAATGGCTAAATTCGACAGGATCAAAAGTAGCTCCGCCTTTTAAGGTTACACAAAGTTTGATTTCATCGTCAGATACATTTGGAAGTCTGATACCAACTGCTATAGCTTCCTGTAGCGCTTCATACTGAATTGCCACATCTTGCACAGCTATCGGATCAACATTCTCTCCAGATACTCTGATTCTGCTGAATCTTCCAGCGAAGTAATATCTTCCGTCGATTCCTCTTGCAAATAGGTCATCTGAGTTAAAGAAGCCGTCATCATCAAATGCTTCTCTGGTTCTTCTCTCATCTTTAAAATATTCGTTTAGTGTTGTGTGTGCCACAAGAGGTTTAATGTACAACAAACCTTTAGCCTCATCTGGTGGTGTTGGATCTTCATAAGGATCCCAGAAAGGTCTCATGACTTCTGTAATATCCTCTGGGTTTCTAAGCTCTGTATAGTAACCGTCCATTGGGAAACCTGATGAGCCTGGGCGATGATCCTCAGGATCTTTCCAGAGTACCATACCCATTTCTGTGGAACCGTAGCCGTCAATAACCCTTACACCAAATCTTTCCTGAAACTCGACTAAGTTTCTTGGTGCTGGGGAACCTAACATGATTCTAATTTTATGTTTTCTATCCCACTCACCTGGTTCTGCTGCCCAAAGATACTCTGCAACAGCTCCGAGCATATTCACACAAGTAGCTCCGCATCCCGCAGCCCATTTCCAGAAGCTTGATGCTGAGAATCTAGTGAAAAATACTGCTGTTGCCCCTGCTCCCATAGCGCTGAATAAACACATAACCTGAGCGTTGGCATGTCCAAGAGAAAGTATGCTCATTAGAGTGTCTTCACTTCTAACACCCTGCTGCTGAAGGTAGGCTCTTACTGTCATCAAAATTCCGCCTTGGTCTCTGGCAACACCTTTTGGCATTCCAGTTGTACCTGAGGTGAACATACATCTTTCCATATCGTGTGTTGTTACCTCAACGCCAGTATTCTCACTTGATGCACCATCAAATGCAGTAGCAAATGGTAGTGTTTTTATTCCACCTATTTCTGATGGAACATCTCCTGCATCACCGGTCATAAAAATGACCTTCAAGTTCTCTATATCTCCAGCAATCTCTTCCAATAAAGTTAGGCTTCCTGGATCTACAATTAGTGTTTCCATTTCAGAATAGTTAATTACATAAGAGAGCCTTTCGCCCTTCTCGTCTTTGTTAATAGGGACTTGAACGCCGCCTAGTTTGTGAATTGCAATAATTGACGCTACATACTCAGAACAATTGAGCATATACATTCCAACTTTATCGCCTTTTTTGACACCATATTCGTTCATAAGGCCATTGGCTACTCTGTTAGCCCATTCATTTGTTTCTTTGTATGTATAGCTTTCATCTACTTCTCCATCGTGATTAGCAACTTTAAACATTGCTTTATCTGGGAATTGTTCTGCCCCCATCTCAAGGCACTTTGTAATTGGCTGCCATTCATTTGAATCCTCAAAAGTGCCGAACGGCAGTGTTCCTTCTCCCAGGTATTTTGCATCCCGGGGCCTAAATAATAAACGCATAATACTCCTCCTTATTCATTTTCTGTTTTTCAGACCAATGGTTAATATACGGCTATAAGGATATAATTGTCAACCTTATTTAGGTGTCAGTGAGCTATAATTTTTTAGTTTACTTTAATTGAAACGTGTATGATTAGTTATACACTTTAGAGGTGGGAGATTTTAAGATATCATCAGTGTAGAGAATTCATAATAATCTTGAATAAATTTTTTTAGATTCATCTATGTATTTCTTTGATATGGTATAAAAATATTATCCAGCTTCTGTTAATTAATAACCCCCGGAGGTAGTTCTGGTATATGAGTGTGACTTTATCAATAGTATTACTTGTTGTTGGAATAATTTTACTCTTTTTAGGCGGGGAGGGTTTGGTGAAAGGTGCGTCTCGCTTGGCCCGTATATTAGGCATAAGTCCAGTTGTTATTGGTTTAACAGTTGTTGCTTTCGGCACCTCAGCTCCTGAATTTGTTGTAAGTCTTATAGCGGTTTTGAAAGGGTCAAACGATATAGTCCTCGGAAATATAATAGGCAGCAACATATCGAACATCGGACTAATACTGGGTATAGGGGCTTTAATTAGTCCTTTAATCATTCAGGGCAGGCTAATTAAAGTGGAAGTTCCTATCATGATAATACTTTCACTGATTCTTTATGGCTTGGCATGGGGCTTAAGCTTTGGACTTTTCCAAGGAATTTTTCTGTTCGGAGCACTAATCGTTTTTACCATATACAGCTATTTTGGCTCAAAGAAAGAGCCCAAAATAGTCGAAGAAGAGTATGAGGAATTTATAAGTCATGACGGACCGGCTTGGAAACAGATTCTCTTTATTGTCCTCGGACTAGCAGGCCTTATTATAGGAGCGAGGTTTGTGGTTGATTCAGCTATTTTTCTTGCAAGAATAGTTGGGGTGAGCGAATTAGTAATAAGTATTACAGTTGTTGCAATTGGAACCTCGCTTCCAGAGCTTTCAACAACTATTGTTGCTGCCATGAAAAAAGAGCACGATATTATTGTCGGTAACATTATTGGAAGTAATATCTTTAATATTGGAATTCTAGGACTTGTCTCTATTATTCATCCTATTAAAGTGGATAGCGCATTATTAAAATCCGAATTTCCGATTATGCTATTTTTCTCAATATTGATATTGCCAATTATGATGACCGGAAAGAAAATTAGTAGGCTTGAAGGAACCTTATTACTGCTACTCTATTGTGGTTTTATCTATTTGACAGTCAGATAGATAATAAGAGTTATCGAGCTCTAAACTTTAGATCAGTAGTGTTTCTATCCCATGTCTTATCTGAAATTTCTTTTATCTTAGAAACTTTTATTTTCTGAGTTGAAGTTATAGGAAAACCATCTTCATAAACTTCGATGAATCTGGGAATCATAAATACTGGGGATATTTCTGCCATCCACTTGGAAAACTCTATAGGATCAAAACTTGCTCCTTTTTTCAAGGTTACATTAAGTTTAATCTCGTCATCAGCGACGTTAGGCAGTCTAATACCAACTGCTATACCCTCTTGTATAGAATCATGCTGCATCGCTACGTCTTGAACAGCTATCGGATCTACATTCTCTCCCGATACTCGTATTCTGCTGTAACGGCCCTGGAAATAAAATCTGCCGTCTATACCGGCTGCTACTAAATCATCTGAGTTAAAGAAGCCGTCGTCATCAAAAGCCTCGGTAGTTCTTCTTTTATCCTTGAAATATTCATTTAATGTTGTGTGCGGTATGAGGGGTTTGATGAAGAGAAGCCCCTTTGCCTCATCAGGCGGAGCGGGGGTTTCTGTGGGATCCCAAAATGGACGCATTACTTCGCTAGTATTTTCAGGATTTCTAATTTCTACATAATATCCTTCCATTGGGTATCCGGATGATCCAAGACGTTTATCTTCAGGGTCTTTCCACAGGACCATGCCCATTTCGGTAGATCCATACCCATCTATTACTCTCGTATTGAAACGGTCTTGGAATTCTTCTAGGTTACGTGGTGAAGGTCCGGCAAGAACTGTTCGAATGCTGTGCTTTTTGTCCCACTCAGTTGGCTCTGCGGCCCACAAATATTCTGCTATAGCTCCAAGCATCCCTACATATGTAGCCCCGCATTCAGCAGCCCACTTCCAAAAGTTAGAGGCAGAAAACCTGGGAAAGAACACAACGCTTGCTCCGGCTCCGATTGCACTGAAGAGTCCCATTACCTGTGCATTGGCATGCCCCAATGTAAGCACACTCATCAAAATATCTTCGCTTCTGATCCCCTGCTGTTGTATAAACCCTCTAACAGTTAATACAACCCCACCATGGTTTCTTGATACTCCTTTGGGCATTCCGGTTGTTCCTGAAGTGAACATGCACCTTTCTGCATCCTTAGTAGTTACATCAACACCGGTATTTTCGGTTGAATAACTCTCGAAAGTAGAGAATGGTAGCGTTTTAATTCCCGCTATGTCCTGTGGAACATTCTCAGGATCTCCCGTCATAAATATAGTTTTAAGATTTTCTAAGCTACTTGCTATTTCTTGGATGAATTCAACACTCTCTGCATCGACAATAAGAACAATCATTTCGGAGTAATTAATTACGTAAGCAAGCCTATCACCTTTCTCATCTTTATTAATTGGGACCTGAACTGCGCCTGTCTTATGGCAAGCTAAAATTGAGACTACATATTCAGGTGAATTAAGCATGTAAATACCAACTTTCTCACCTTTATTAATACCAAACTCATCTTTTAATCCATTCGCTACTTGGTTAGCCCAGCTATTAGTTTGCTCGTATGTGAAATTGTTATTAATATTGCCATCCCTCTCCGCAACACTAAAGAGAGTTTTGTCAGGAAACATCTCTGCTCCCTTCTCAAGATATGTTGTTAGGGGTTTCCACTCGTTAGTATCTTCAAAGGTTCCAAATGGCAGTGAGCCTTTGCCGACAAATTTAGGATCGCGGGGTTTGAATAATAATTTCATTATCTTACTCCTGTATTTATGACTAGATATATAAGTATGCTTAATTTAACCGAGCAAATGCTCGGAATCAAAGTCGATTATTTTTTGTTATGTTTCTTGGCTATAGTGATAAAATTTCTAAGAAGGTCTTTTCCGTGTTTAGTTAGAATGGATTCAGGATGAAACTGAACGCCTTCTATTAAGTGCTCTTTGTGACGTATTCCCATGATTTCGCCTTCATCAGTCCAGGACGTAACTTCAAACTCGTCGGGCAATGAGTTTTTATTTATCAGAAGTGAATGATATCTTGTAGCTTCAAATGGATCAGGGATGTCTATATAAATTCCTTTTCCGTCGTGATGAATCTCTGAAGTCTTTCCGTGTAGAAGCCTATCCGCTCTTACTATCTCGGCTCCATATGCATAAGCTACAGATTGATGTCCCAGGCAAACTCCAAGTATTGGCATGCGTCCGGCAAATTCTCTAATGGCGTCAACAGAAATACCTGCTTCTTTAGGGGTACAAGGTCCGGGGGATACAACCATCATATCAGGGTTAAGTTTCCCAATATCTTCAAGCTCTATTTTATCATTTCTATGAACCACTACCTCTTCCCCAAGCTCAGCTAAATAGTGAACAAGGTTATATGTGAAAGAGTCATAGTTGTCGATCATTAATATCATATTGTCTCTTCTACAAACCTGACTTAGTTACCTCAATTGCTTTAACTAGAGCTTTTACTTTATTTACCGATTCCTGATATTCCTTTTCAGGATTTGAATCTGCAACTATTCCAGCCCCAGCTTGAATATATATCTCTTCGTCTTTTATGACAAATGTTCTTATTGTAATGCAAGTGTCCATATTTCCTGAAAAGCTAAAGTAACCTACAGCCCCGCCGTATGCGCCGCGTCTGCCGGGTTCCATTTCTTCAATTATTTCCATCGCCCTTACTTTGGGAGCTCCCGAAAGAGTGCCCGCAGGAAAAGTGGCTTTAAGTACATCAAATGCGTCTTTTTTCTTGCTCAGCTTGGAGATTACATTAGAGACAATATGCATAACATGCGAGTATCGCTCAATTATCATAAGCTCATCAACTTTTACTGTCCCGGTATCAGAAATACGTCCTAAATCATTTCTTGCTAGATCAACAAGCATTATATGCTCTGCTCTTTCTTTAGGGTCGGCAAGGAGTTCTTTTTCAAGCTTTAGATCCTCTTTCTCATTCTTTCCCCTAGGACGAGTCCCTGCAATGGGGCGGCTTTCAACTTCCCCTTCTTCTACTCTCACCATTACTTCAGGCGAAGAGCCCACAAGCTTTTCAGTGTTTGTAGTCAGATAAAACATATAAGGAGATGGGTTTAAAACCCTAAGGGATCTGTATAAGTCAAAGGGGTCAACATCAAGCTTTGTTTTCCATCTCTGCGCGATCACTGCTTGAATTATATCGCCTGCTTTAATGTATTCCTTTGTCTTCTTAACCGCTTTTTTATAATCTTCGGGTTTGAAATTCGATTTCAGTTTTGTTGTCGCTTTCTTCTTGCCAGATGCTTTATCATCACTGTTCTTATAATGTTTGACTGGTTTTCTGAGTTTCTTAACAATGTTTTCTATTTTATTTACAGCGGTATCGTATGCCTCACGTGCATTCTTAGCCTCTGGAACATAAGCATTATAGATTATCTTAATTTTATGATTCACGTTGTCGAAAACTAAAACAGTATCTGTGATCATAAAAAGCGCGTCCCAAAGTCCGAGGTCGTCAATTCCAACTGCAGGCAAATCTTCAACATGCCTTACTATGTCGTAGCTAAAGTAACCTACTGCTCCACCGTGGAATCTAGGGAGCTCTGGGGTTACTACGGGCTTGTATCTTGATAATAAATTTCTAAGTTCATCTATTGGGTCGCCCTTGCTCTTTTTAGTTTTACCTTTTTCAGTTATTTCGATATTGCCATTTTTGGATTTGAAAATAACAGAGGGTTCTGATCCTAAGAAGCTGTATCTTCCCCACTTTTCTCCACCCTCTACGCTCTCGAGTAGGAAAGAGTATTTTCCAGACTCGATTTTTTTAAAAGCTGATACAGGGGTATCGAAATCGGCAAGCACTTCCTGCCAGACCGGAATTAAATTTCCTTTTTTGAGTTTCTTCTTAAATTCTGTGAATGATGGGGAAATCATGTGGTGAAAGGATAAAAGGGGTAAAATTAAAGTCAAGACGGTACTTTAAAAGTTGTCTTAATACTGTATTCTTTCTCTCTAATTTATTACTTAGCCCTAATACTAAAATGGAGGCTTGACCAGTCGTGACTATAAATCCCGGAATTTTTAGAGAATATGATATCAGAGGTATTGCAGGAACTGATATAGATGAAGAAGTTTTTGAATTAATAGGTAAGGCGTACGGCACTTATATGAAAAGAGTGGGAGCGTCTAGCATCTCTATGGGTAGAGATTGCAGGGTTACATCTCCTGAGTTATCACAAGCAGTAGCTAGAGGGATTAACTCAACAGGGATCAATGTTCTAGACATTGGAATGGTTGCAACACCTATGCTTTATTTCTCATTGTACAACCTAGACGTTGACGGTGGAGTTATGATAACGGCAAGTCACAATCCAGGGGAATATAATGGTATTAAATTGTCCTCCGGGAAAAATTCCCTTTTTGGAGGGCAGATCCAAGAGATTAGAGAGATGGTGGAAAAAGGCGAATTTGAATCCGGCTCCGGAAGTACAAGTGAAGCCGATATAAGAGCGGACTACATAAAATTCCTAAAAGATAATTTAGATATTAAGCCAGGCCTCAAGGTTGCCGCAGATTATGGAAATGGAATGACCGGTATTATAGGTCCTGAAGTATTTAGAGAGTTCGGATGTGAACTAACTGAACTTTACGAAACTCCGGATGGAACATTTCCCAACCATCACCCAGATCCGACTGTTGAAGCAAATTTGGCCGAGCTCATTGATACAGTTAAAAGCAAACAGCTTGAAGTTGGATTAGGCTTTGACGGAGATGGAGACAGAATAGGTGTGATTGATGAAAACGGCGATATCATCTGGGGGGATATGCTCGTGCTTATTTTCGCCAGAGACATATTAACCAGAGAAAAGGGGGCCAAATTCATAGGTGATGTAAAGTGCTCTACCAAACTTTTTAGAGGAATAGAAGATGCCGGCGGAGAAGCTATCATGTGGAAAACCGGTCACTCTCTGATAAAAAATAAAATGAAAGTAGAAAATGCAGCCATGGCTGGAGAAATGAGCGGGCATATTTTCTTTGCAGATAAATTCTTTGGCTATGATGATGCTCTCTATGCAGCTCTGCGTTTACTTGAGATCATTTCCAAAACAGGCAAAAAAGTATCAGAACTACTTGGGGATATTCCTCACACTATATCAACTCCTGAAATTAGAATGGATGTTCCTGAGGAGATAAAGTTTCAGTTGGTCGAAGAAGTTAAGAAACGTTTAAGTGAAAAGCACCAAGTTATTGATATTGACGGTGTAAGGATTGAGTTTCCTGAAGGATGGGGTCTTATTAGGGCCTCAAACACACAGCCTGCTCTAGTGCTTAGATTCGAAGCTGCGGATGATCAGAAGCTTGAGAATATAAGATCAATAATAGAAGGGGAATTAACTTCTGTTATGAAAGAATTATCCTCTTAGCTTTTGTCGGATTGTGAGAGGTCTTCAATCAAAGATTCTAGAGTTTCTAGGCTAATTTCGTGCTGCTCTGAAATCCTTTTAAGCTCGGATTCTGCGATATCTAGCTGAGGATGGATAGAGTCATTTAATTCAAATTCCGGCTCCCAGCCTTCCTGTCTGATAGCCAACTGAGCCACATCCCAGCGGGAATAATGTCCAAGCGAATCAAATACTGCCTTTACTGCTTTAATCTGATTTGCGTAGCAGTCGGCATACAATATCGCATCTTTTTCAAAATTTGGCTCAGCAAGATATCTCCCTGCGGGGTTTACAATTGAACTTCCGCCCCTGGCCCAATCATAATTAATATGATTGCCGTCTCTTATCCCGTGCCATTTCTCAGGGAAGTCGTCTGAGTCTAGATATCCACATCCGCTTAACACAAAAGCTCCAGCTTCAAAAGCGTGTACTTTTATCAAGGCCTGTATGTTGCAGTGAATTCCACCCTCACTCGTATCGGCGTCAAGCAGTTTATACTCACCCCTTTTCCAGTTGCCTGGCCATACTGCTATATGAAAATCTTCCCCTTTGTGAATCATTGCTGCCCTTACTAGTGTCATGTGGTTTTCCCAGCATATGAGGCCACCAATTCGACCAATATCCGTGTCAAAAACTTTGATGTCGCTTCCATCCCCTTGCCCCCAGTATATTCTCTCTGTATAGGTCGGCATGAGTTTTCTATGCTTTCCCATCACATCCCCGTTCTTGTCTATAAAAAGAAGTGTGTTATATACTGTGCGGCTTCCTGGACGGTCGTCTAGTTCGTTACAGCCAATTACGACATATGCTCCTGCTTCTTTTGCCGCTTGTCCCAAAACAACTGTATCTTCGCTTGGAATTAGAACTGAATTGTCCTGAAGACCAATCATAAAATCCGTCCATTCATGGGGAGGGGTTTCATAACCTGCTGTATAGTAAGCTGGGTAACCCGGAATAAAGGATTCTGAGAAAGTAACAAGCTCTGCACCATTTCTGCCAGCGTCCTTTATTAGACGGCAAGCCTTTTCTATAGTCTTCTCCTTATCCATAAAAACAGGAGAAGCCTGGATAACTGCTACTTTTACTTCTTCTCTGCCGCCAAGAACTTGTTTTCCCATAAACTTGCCTTATGTGGTAATAATTCTACTTCCCTCAGGTTGCTGGCCCTCTGTTTTTTTCGCTCTCATTTCGATTAGCTGAAGAAGTCTGTTTTTAAACTCCTCATCGTATGCGCATATTGAAGGAATTATATAACCCATCATAGCTATTTGAAGTAAATATTCTGTATTGGCTCGTAAAAAATCATCCTCCATCTGCTCACCGTATGTTTCTTTAAGAGTATTATAAATCGTTTGCCCAACTTCACCTGTTACTTCTGTTACACTTTTTGTGCCCTGGGATTGTTGATTAAACTGGACCCCGAGATTAAAAGCCATAAGTATAGTATTTGCAAGCGTGTCCATTCCTGCCTGGCCCTGTGGTTGATCTTGTTCAGACATTTAATTACCTCCTTAATTTTAGAGTTTTAGTCTAACATATTATCTAAATTATGCCGATATATTCGGTGATTCCGTTTCCGAAAATGTCCAACATCATGAGTGTTGAATTTGATTTGGAATACTAAAAGTGTAAAAGTAATACTTATGAATAGTTTGGAGGATTTCTAATGGCAAAAGTACAAGGGGGGTTTCTAGTAGCGAAAACTCTTTATGATCTTGGTGTAAGAGAAATTTTTTCTCTGGCGGGAGGCCATATAAATCCTATATATAATGCCTGCCTGGATGTGGGTATAAGACTTATAGATACCCACCATGAACAAGGCGCGGCAATGGCAGCGGATGCTTACGGTAGGGTATCAAAAACCCCTGGAGTGTGTCTTGTGACTGCAGGGCCTGGTTTTACTAATGCCCTGACCGGAGTTGCAGGGGCACATATGTCAAACGCTCCGTTCATAATAATCTCCGGAAGATCAGGTGTTGAAGAAAATGACAAACTATCTCTTCAGGAAATCGACCAGCAAGCCATGGTAGCGCCTGTGACCAAGTGGGCCCGTACAGTTTTTGATCCCCTAAGGATTCCAGAATATGTAAGCAATGCATATAAAAGAGCGATTTCAGATAGACCCGGCCCCGTGTATCTGGGCATGTCTTATGAAGTCTTATATCCTAAATGTGATGAAAACAACTTATCAGCTTATAACATCCTGATCCCGTCGTCTAAATCTGAGCCGAGTGATAATACTATAGAAGCTTTCATCTCACTCCTTAAAAAAGCTAAACGCCCGGTCGCAATTGCCGGAAGCGGTTCATGGTACTCTGGATCTCAGGGCGAAATCCTTAATTTTATTGAGAAAGCTAGCATCCCGCTATTTACATTAAACTTCGGACGCGGCATTGTCTCAGATGACCATCCTCAATGCTTTGGCCCGGCGAGCGCCTCTGCTCCAAATGGTTTTAGAAAAGTAACATCAGAGGCTGATCTCATCATTCTTCTTGGGATTAGGCTGAGCTTGTATATAGGTTTTGGACGATCTTTTAATCCCAAAGCCAAAGTGGTGCAGGTTGATATAGATTCAGGTGAGATAGGAAGAAATAGGCCTGCGGATTTGGGTGTGGTTGGCGATTTGTCCAGCGTTCTCAATAAAGCATCTATGTATATAAAAGAAAACTCAATCAACTTAAATTTTAGTACATGGTTTAAAAAAGCAAATGCCTGGCGCAAGCAAGAACAAATGGAGGGGGAGAAACTACGAGCTTCAAATAAACAACCTATTCATCCGGTTAGGGTAGCTAAGGCTGTTGAAGATGTTTTAGGCAGCGAGGGCATGGTTGTCATTGATGGCGGCGACACTCAGGCCTGGACGGATGGGTATTATCGAGTAAAAAACCCTGGGCATTATGTTAAAGGGGGTCCGCTTGGATGTATGGGCGTGGGAGTTCCTTTTGCCATAGGAACCAAAGTGGCCAGGCCAGATAAACAGGTGGCTCTAATTACCGGAGACGGAGCAGTTGGGATGAATTTTATGGAGTTTGAAACCGCGATAAGACATAATATCCCATTTGTAGCTATTGTTTGTAATGATCAGGCCTGGGGCATGACAAAGCATCAGCTTGATATTACTTACGGCAAAAAACGAACAAAAATAGGGGTCGATCTCAACCTAACCCCTTTTCATGAGATTGTAAAAGTGCTTGGGGGGTACGGTGAGCAGGTGAGCGATCCTAAAGAACTAAATGCTGCAATAGAAAGAGCTTTTGCTTCAGGAGTTCCCGCTGTTATTAATGTGATTACCGATCCGGACGCCGTAAGCGGCGCTACCTATGCTATTACAGAGATGATGATGTCAGCTAAATGATATGCCTCAATACTATTTCGATTGCTCAAATTCTTTACCAAGTTTGTGAAAGCATCTAGCCATAGCTCTATAATTAGAAACTATAAAAGATACTTTCACCTTACATAAAAAACTTTCTTAGATTAACTCTTCAATTCTTGCAGTTTAGATATAACCTCATCTGGCTCTGCACGTTTGGTGTAGTCAGCATTTGCATATGCGTATTTAACAGTTCCGTCTTTATCAATCACGTATGTTCCCGGCAGAGGAATTTCCCAAGAATCATTCCCGTTAGACTCAGGAATATTTATACCGAACTTAAGATATAATTCATGCAGCTCTGGTGCAAGCTCAAAGACTAGGCCAAATTCATTAGCGGTTTTGTTTCCTTCATCACTAAGCACGTCAAACTTGAGATCGTTCTTTTCTGCTGTAGACAAAGAGCTGTCTGGAGTTTGTGGAGAGATAGCTACTAAAGATGCTCCAAGGCTTTCTATTTCTGGAAGATGTTTTTGGTAAGCATTTAGTTCGAGATTGCAGTACGGGCACCAGCCGCCTCTATAAAAATTTAATACAACAGGACCCTTTTCCAATAGAGTGTGAAGATTTACAGACTCGCCACTAGGGTTTGGTAAATTAAAATCAGGCGCTTTTTCTCCGACTTTTAGGGATTTTTCTGCAATTCCACTATCAACTAATCTCCGAGTCGTATCCAGCATTAAGTTTAATACTTCAGGCGGGACTTTCTGGGTAAATCCATTATACATTTCTTCTAATTCAATCTGTAAACTCATTATGAGCCTCCGTTAATATAATCTGTATAGATTAAGATTATATTATTTGGTGTTTAGATTCCAACTATTTGAATTTCGGGGAAATTAATTACTCGCTGGTTTTTAGAACTGCTAGGAATGCTTCTTGAGGTATCTCAATATTTCCTACTTGTTTGAGACGCTTTTTCCCTGCCTTCTGTTTTTCGAGAAGTTTTCTTTTTCTAGTGACATCTCCACCATAGCATTTGGCGGTAACGTCTTTTCTGACAGCCTTAACCGATTCACGGGCGATGATTCTGCTACCAATAGATGCCTGAATTATTACTTCATAAAGCTGTCTGGGGATGAGGGCTCTGAGTTTTTGAATAAGATCTCTTCCCCTATCGTAAGATCTTTCTTTGTGGACAATTATAGAAAGCGCATCGACCGGCTCTCCGTTTACAAGTACGTCTAGTTTGATGAGATCTGAACCTTTATATCCAATGGGTTCATAGTCCATTGACGCGTATCCACGCGAGACAGATTTTAACCTGTCATAAAAGTCATAAACTATTTCAGAGAGCGGAATTTCATACTCCACAATAACTCTGTCTTGTGTTACATACTTAAGATCACGCTGAACGCCTCTTTTCTTAATACATAGATCAAAGATAGCACCAAGGTAGGTGCCGGGTGTGTGAACGGAAACCAGAACATATGGCTCCTCAATCAATTCCATTTTATCAGGGGAGGGCAAGTCGCTTGGGTTATCTACATAAGATACTTCCCCGTTTTTATCCGTAGTTTTGTATATAACTGTTGGAGCTGTTGATATTAACTCGAGCTCAAATTCTCTCTCTAGTCTTTCTTTTACTATCTCCATATGCAAAAGCCCTAGAAAACCACAGCGAAAACCAAAACCCAAAGCTATAGAAGTCTCGGGCTCGTAAACCAATGACGAGTCGTTCAAAGCAAGTTTCTCAAGAGCTTCTTTTAATCTATCGTAATCTACAGAATCAATAGGATATAGACCGCTGAATACCATCGGCTTCATCTCTCTAAAACCTGGAAGCGGCTCTGCTGTAGGTTTCACTACACTTGTTATAGTGTCGCCTACTTTGGCCTCTTCTATTTCTTTTATTGATGCTGTTACAAATCCTACCTCCCCGGTTTTCAGTTCATTCACTTCAATAGCTCTTGGAGTGAAAATGCCGAGTGTTCTTACTTCATTAGTTTTGCCGGTAGCCATGAATTTGATTTTTTCGCCGGCTGTAATTTTCCCTTCAAACACCCTTACCAACATTACGACGCCTTGATAAGAATCAAACCAGCTGTCAAATATAAGAGCTTTTAGGGGTTCCTTGGATTTATCAGGGGGAGGAGGGATATCTTTAACTATTGCCTCTAGGATTTCTTTTGTTCCTATGCCTTCTTTTGCGCTAGCAGCGATAGCTTCTTCTGCGCTTATGCCGATTACATCCTCAATTTCTCCACGCACTCTTTCAACATCTGCAGCAGGTAGGTCTATTTTATTTATAACAGGTACAAGATCGAGACCAGAATCGGTAGCCATATATGCGTTGGCCACAGTTTGAGCCTCAACTCCCTGAGAAGCGTCTACAATTAGTAATGCGCCCTCACAGGCCATTAGGCTTCTCGAGACTTCGTAGCTGAAATCCACATGACCAGGTGTATCAATGAGATTGAATTCATAAGTAATTCCATCCTCAGCTTTGTATTCTAGTCTGACAGCCTGGGCTTTAATGGTTATACCTCTTTCTTTCTCAATCTCCATCTGATCGAGAAATTGGTCTTCCATTTCACGCTTGGTCAGGGCTCCGGTAAATTCCAGAATCCTATCGGCAAGAGTAGACTTCCCATGATCCACATGGGCGATAATAGAAAAATTCCTTATGTATTTGGGTTCCATATGATTTACTAAATTATAGCCTTAAACTTAAAAGATGACGTAGTATAAAGGAAAAGGGGCTATATACAAATTTGATTTAGTACTACCAGGACCCACCACCACCGCCACCTGAACCACCGCCACTAAAGCCGCCGCCGCTGCTAAATCCGCTGCCGCCTGATCTTCTGGGAGTAGAGGATAACGAGCGGTTCATAACCCCTAGGCTCCTGCCTATGTCATTTACAAATATATTTGGTGAGAATGCGTTGCCGTAGCTAGATGAGTGGTACCAATTTGGGGGCTCTTTGTACATATCCTTAAAAGCTTCTGCCCATTTGTCTTCAAGCCCGAATACAAGAGCATACGGAAGGACTCTATCAAATAAAGTCGGGTCTTCTTTTGCGAGTCTCTCTATCCGGTCCTTCTCAGCTCGGTCAATAAACTCCCTAAATCCTAAAAGCTCCTCATTTTTAAGAGACCCCTTCTTTGTTTTCCGGGGCATATATCCTGAGAATATCAGTATTATTAGACCTGATATTATAATGCAGAGACCAAGTGGGAATATAGCTAGCAGGAAGAATCCCAATATCATGCTGCCAATACCTATCCATTTATAGATGCTTCTGATATTCTCAGGGTTGGTAGGAAAATATCGCTTACTAACCAATTCTTTATAGAGCGCATCTCTGATCCCTGGAAGCTCAGAGTAGAATTTATTTCTAAGCTCTGAAACTTTTACAGTTTGTTTTCCTTTGAAAACTCCACTAAGTACTCTTTCTTCATATGATTTCAGTGTTTCATCTGTTAATTGAGTTCTGGTCAATTGATAATCTCTATTAGTAAAGAAAAAGAATGAAGTAGTTTCAAGCTCCTCAATTTTTAAAAATCCCCTAACAGCAAGGTCTATTATTGTAGAGGTTATATCCAGAATGTTTGCCTTTTCGTCAATTAAAGTCCCGGCTTCGGCAGGCGATAAATCCACAGGCGGCTCATATTTGACTGCAATTACTCCCCCAGCTTCAGGATCTTTACCCTTTGTCCGCCAAAAATGAAGCATTATAAGCAAAGTCGCAAATGGAAGCGCAAATGCCCAGTTATCAGATAAAAACCACAAAAATTTAGATAAAGATGAGGGCTCTTTAATTATTCCTTTTGGCAGCCCTACAATGATAGTTAGTCCTTCGCCGCTATTTAGAGAACCTGATGTACTAAATTTAACACCTGATTTGGCGATCTCCTGTGTACAATCTTGATTGGTAGATCCGTAGACTCCGGTATAGCAAGCTGCCATTACGCCATCGGCAATGTCCTCATCAAAATAAACATCAGCCCCAGAGCTAAGTATCGGCACTCTCCACTCATCCCCTGTTACGTTCCAGTATAGCTCGTCGTGATCTTCAAAAAACCCGATTGCGCCTCTGACCTTATACTCAATTCTATAGTTGTGTAAGCCCGTTATTTTTCTCTCCGGGTCACCTATTTTTATGTTCACCCAGCCGCCTGATTTACTGACATCGTAGATATATGGCTCATCTTGAAAGTTGGTTACATCTTCGACATCTAACCTTACGCTGTATTTTGTTAACCCAGAGCTATACCTGTACGGAATGTCTCTATAGATGCCGTGTCTGAGCGCATTGCCGAAATCATATTCAATGTTTTCCTGAACCAGGATGGTGCCGTCTTTTTTTATATATATGTTGGAATGGAAATTCTTTATATCTTCAGCAAGGGCTGAATAGGAGGATAATAAGATAGATAAGACTATTGCGATAAGCCAGATTTGAGTACGGAGTATTGGCATATTAGTTGAAATCTACTTTAGGTGTTGCTCTCTCTTCCTCTGAATCAAGCTCGAAATACTCTTTCTTTTCAAAATTAAACTGGCTAGCAATTATATTGCTAGGAACGGATTCGATCTTGGTGTTCAGATCCCTTACCACAGCGTTATAATAACGGCGTGCAAGCTGAATCTGCTCTTCGATATTTGAGAGCTCATCCTGTAGGTCTAAAAAGTTCTGATTGGCTTTTAGATCTGGATATGCTTCTGATAATGCGAAGAGGCTCTTGAGCGTAGATTGCAAGAAGTTCTCAGCTTGAGCTTTCTCTCCGGGAGATGAAGCTCCCATCGCCTGATTCCTTGCCTGAACTACTTTTTCAAATGTTTCTTTTTCGTGGGAAGCATAACCTTTAACGGTTTCAACCAGATTTGGAATAAGGTCGTATCTTCTTTTGAGCTGAACATCAACATCCGACCAAGCTTGTTCTGAAGTATTTCTGAGTTTTACAAGACTGTTATATATACCAACTGCAACAAAAGCTACAATTGCAATGAGTGCTATGATGATAAGGGTAGTCATTTTGATCTCCTAATAACAAGCATAAGTGTTTTAGTTCCAATGCTTAATTATTAATCCAAAATGATCTAGAAATCAATAAATACTTATATGAGAGCAAAGACTCTAATTAAGCCAGAGGATTGAATACAAGACCTGAAAGAATTTTAGGATAAAAATATGTAGTCTTCTGAGGCATTCTGTCTCCAGTCATTACAACATCAAAGATATCACTGGCTCTTAGCTCTGGAAGTATAAATGCGATCTCATATTCTCCGCTCTGCACAAGTGATACCGCTTCATCTAAAAACTTTGTAAATAAAAAGTCTTCATCAATAATTTCGCCGAATACTTTAGTATGCAGAATGGTTACTGCCAGTCCCTCGGTGCTGTCATTTTTTGGAGATACCCTGTAAACATTGTCAGGGTCTTTGGTGAGTATAGTGAATTCTTTATGTCCAATGTTTGTTACACCTTTTTTATAAGGCATTTTTTCAATATTAAATTCTGTGCTCAATTTATTTAGAAAAGTTTCTAGGTTCATACCCAAATTCTTTACCGCTCTGTGAGTTGGATTAATAATTAGCCCTTTGTCCTCTGCATTTGAGAGAAACATCATTACATATTCATAAGGTTTATCTTCAGAGATTTCACCATTTGCCTCTCGCTGTATGTTTCTATATTCAAGCGCTGTCTCATAGCGATGGTGTCCATCGGCTATCAAGAAGCTCTTATCTTCCAGGTGATTAGTAATTTGGGCTATTACTGCAGGATCAGATATTTTCCAGAGCTTATTTCTGACGCCGTCTTCATTTGTTACGTCAAAAATCGGGTCAGCAGTAAGTTTCTCATCTAAAAGGTTTTCAATAACTATCTCAGGATCTGAATATACAGAGAATACAGGGCTCATATTCGCTTTACATGCTGTATTTAGTTTTAATCTATCTCTTTTGTGTTTAGGGAATGTTCTCTCATGCGGGAGTATTTTTTTGGTCTCAAAGTCTTCAATCTTCACAGCGGCTAAGAAACCTTTTCTAGTCAGTTTTTTGCCGTCATCTTCAAATTCCTGATAGTAAGGGTAAATGCTAGGTTCTTCATCATTAGTTAGTACGTCTTCTTCAATCCAGGATCTAAATGTTTTGGCCGCTTCTTCATATTTAGAGTCTTCGTCACCCTTGGCTAATATAAGCCTTATAACATTGTGAGGATTCTTATTGTACAGATCATCTTGTTCCTGAGCATTAATTACGTCATATGGAGGAGCAAGTACATCTCCAAAGTTCTCAACTTTTTCGGGATTGTATCTAATACCTCTAAATCCTTTAACTGTGGCCATCAATAAACTCCTTTAATATTGCTGAATTTATATCCCCTTCTCTCAATACTTGGGGAGGGTCAAGAGTTAAGTCAACGATGGTAGAGCCTCTTGATTCGGGAATCTTACCAGAGTCGACTATAAGGTCAACTTTGCCGTTAAAAGTCTCAAATAGCTCTTCAGAATCGCTTATATTGCTGTCTCCGCTGATGTTTGCGCTGGTTGAAGTCAGTGGCTCCTCAATCAAGTCAAATAGACTTTGTAAAAAAGGATGAGCCGATATTCTAAGCGCTATTTTTCCTGTTCCGCATGTAATCAATCCTGGCAACATCGCCTTTTGTTTAAGTATGATAGTAAGTGCTCCAGGCCAGTATTCTTGAGCCATTGCGGATGCTAATTGACTACCTTCTGCAATTTTAGATAGCATCTCTAAGTTTTTTATAAGCAGCGGAATGGGTTTTCCGTGAGGCCTTCCTTTTATCTCAAATATTCTCTCCACTGCATCATTATTTGAAGCAAGTGCTCCGATACCATATAAAGTTTCGGTTGGGTATACAATTACCCCTCCTTTCTTTAGTATTAAGGCTGCTTTCTCGGCAGATTTATGGTCGCTGGCTGAAATGACTTCTGTCACTGGCATTGGTTCCCAATATTCTTAAACTTGCTATGTTATTATTAATCTCTGAGCGTCATAATCATAATAAATGATTTGCAATTGTTCAATGACTGGTTGCTTGACAAAGTTAGCCAGAGAGTTATCTTAACCTTTCTAATGCTGGGTTGAAACTCCGGAAGGGTTGAGCTCCTACCAGATATAAATCAATCAATTAAACTTTTAGTCTTGACACGGGATTATTCGTGCTTAATTTAAGATGAATTAATAACACTAAGGAGGAAGTATGTAATGAAGGTAAGACCACTACACGATAAAGTATTAATACAGACACAAGAAGCTGATGAAAAAACCAAGGGCGGTATTATTATTCCTGAAACCGCTGTTGAAAAACCACAAGAAGCAAAAGTAGTTGCTGTAGGAACAGGAATTATCCTCCCTGACGGTACAATCAAACCGCTTGATGTAAAAAAAGGTGATAAGATCCTTATTGGTAAATATGGCGGTACACCAATCACAGTTGAAGAGAAAGAATATCTTATCGTAAGGGAAGATGAGATTTTAGCAATTGTTAGCTAATAGCATCACTCAAACATTGAAATCATTCAGGAGGCATTAGAGACTAATGGCAAAGGAAATAAAATTTGACAGAGAAGCCCAGGATGCAGTGTTAAACGGCGTAAACGCCCTGGCCAACGCGGTAAAGGCCACACTCGGACCTAGGGGCAGAAACGTATTAATAGAGAAACCCTATGGCGCACCGGTAGTAACCAAAGACGGTGTAACCGTGGCCAAAGAGATAGAGCTAGAGGATAAGTTTGAGAACATGGGAGCACAGATGGTTAAAGAAGTAGCTTCCAAAACAAGTGATGTAGCTGGAGACGGCACCACCACGGCAACAGTCCTAGCTCAGGCAATATTTAGAGAAGGAATCAAACTCGTAGCTGCAGGGCACGACCCGATGAAGCTAAAAAGAGGAATTGATAAAGCTGTAGAAGTAGTAGTTGACAGCATCAGAAAACAGAGCAAACAGGTTAAAGGTAGAACAGAGATTGCTCAGGTAGCGACAGTATCCGCAAACGGAGACGCTACTATAGGGAACATCATTGCAGACGCAATGGAGAAAGTAGGAAAAGACGGAGTAATCACGGTTGAAGAAGGAAGAAGCTTAGAGACAGAGCTAGACGTTGTAGAGGGTATGCAGTTTGACAGAGGCTACCTAAGCCCTTACTTCATCACAGATCCTGAGAGAATGCTCATAGAATTAGAAGACCCAATCATATTAATGTGCGACAAGAAGATTGAAAACATGAAAGACCTAGTGCCACTACTTGAAGAAGTAGCAAGATCCACTAAGCCGCTGTTAGTAATGGCAGAGGATATAGAGGGAGAGGCGCTGGCCACTCTAGTAGTAAACAAGATGAGAGGCACACTTAAAGCAGCAGCAGTAAAAGCTCCAGGATTCGGCGACAGACGTAAGGCAATGCTTGAGGACATCGCAGTTCTAACAGGCGGCAAGGTAATAGCTGAAGAAGCTGGAATGAAGCTTGAGGCTGCAAAGCTCACCGATATGGGTAGAGCAAAGAAAGTAATAATAGATAAAGACAACACAACCTTAATCGGCGGATCTGGCAAGAAAGGGGAAATAGAGGGTAGAATCAGACAGATCAAAGCACAGGTAGATGACGCAAGTGGAGAGTACGATAGAGAGAAGTTACAGGAAAGACTTGCTAAGCTAGCTGGTGGAGTAGCAGTGATCAGAGTAGGAGCAGCTACCGAGGCCGAGATGAAAGAGAAGAAAGCAAGAGTAGAGGACGCACTGAACGCAACCAGGGCAGCAGTAGAAGAAGGAATCGTACCTGGAGGCGGTGTAGCGTTAATCAGAGCGATCAAAGATGTGGACGCATTCAAGGGCGCAGATACCGAAGAGCAGGCAGGAGTAAGAATTGTAAAGAGAGTTCTTGAAGAGCCACTCAGAGGAATCGCAGGAAACGCAGGATGGGACGGATCAATCGTTGTTGGAAAGGTAAGCGAGCAGAAGGGATCAAATGGATTTGATGCTGGTAAGCTTGAGTACTGTGACATGATTGCAGCTGGAATCATCGACCCTGCCAAGGTAACCCGCAGCGCAATGCTAAACGCATCAAGCGTAGCTGGACTCCTGCTAACAACAGAAGCACTCATTGCTGATAAACCGGAACCTCCTGCAGGAGGAGCTGGCGGCGGTGGTGGAGCACCAGGAGCCGGTTTACCGTCAGTAGGCGGTATGATGGGCGGCATGGGTGCTGGAATGGGCGGCGGCATGATGTAATTTGCTGTACCAAATTAAAAACGAAATCAGTAATCAATGAAAAGAAGTAAGGCGGGCTAACCTGAATTGGAAAGCCCGCTTTTTTATATTTAAAGTAGTTTTCTTCATATATTTTGTAACCAAGTTAAAGCGTGTTATCTTTTCACTTGCCGTGCTTAATTTCCATTTAGTGAAGTCACAAATAGATAAAATGTTAGGTGAGAGAAAGCACTTTGTGGATGAGTTCGGAGTAAAAATTAAACTTGCTCAAAGTGAACTTCACAACAAATCTCAAAATTGGGAAGATCTTTCTAAAAAAGTAGAACAGAGTAAAACATCTTGGCTTTTAGCTGGAATATCATCAGCCCCAAATCTTAGAATACCGCTTCCACAACGCCCCCCAAGTTATACAGCTATTTCTTCAGACGGCTCTCAAATATTTCCAGACCGACACGAAGTCCTTCCCTGCTATCTAATCAACATAAGCTCAGTAGTCTTACATTACGGAGATAATAGCGGAGCTACTATCAGTTCCGATCCATATCTTTTTTATAATGATGAAGATCGGTTTACCATTTGGGACGGCAAAAAAATACCCGCAAATAGTAATGTAATATCGCATAAACGAACACTCATGGAATTTGAGAGGCTCCTTGATCTAACCAATGACAACAGCAATAGAGAAAATGTAATTTCTATTTCAGATGGGACTCTTATCCTATGGAATCTAGAGGGAACACCGGGAGATTTTAAAAAAGCTATATTAGATCCTTTTATTGATATTATGGAAGAATTTAAGAACAAGCGAATACCTATAGTGGGCTATATAAGCTACCCTGGAAGCACTGATGTGGTTAATACTCTAAGACTCGGGCTGTGCCCCGAGAAAGTGAGCTACTGCAATCAGTGTCCTTACACCGAGCTTCCAGAGCTTCCTTGCTCGCCAATCGAGGGGCTTACGGATAGAAACCTTTTCTCACAAATATTGAAAGAAGGTGAGATGTCTGCGGTGTTTAAAAGCTCCTCTAAAATTTTAGATGCATATGGTCATCATCACATTCATTTCTTCTATTTAAATATTGGTAAAGAGATAGCGAGGGTAGAGATACCTAAATGGATAGCAGAGGATTCTCAGATGCTTGGGCTTGTTCATTCATTAGTATATGATCAAGCTAAAAAAGGGAAGGGTTATCCTGTAGCTATTTCAGAGTCTCACGAGAAAGCTGTTGTAAGAGGAAAGGATCGGAACTTTTTCTTTGATCTTGTTAAAGAATCGATGGTAAAAGCCGATTTTAACGTATCAATTTCTAGAAAAGGTATTTCAAAAAGGGTGCCGGGAGTCTAATGGAACATATTGGTGAAGTAATCGAATCTAGTACAAAGAGCTATGTTGCTCAGTCGCCTCGCGTTGGGGAATCACCGCCTTTTGGTACATTTGTTAAGACAGATTCAACCCCTGTGGTGTATGGATTGGTTTATGAAATAATTACCGAAAGCAGTGAGCCGGGCAGAAAACCCACAGCTTATGATATGAGTATTGATGAGCTAAAGCGTGAGCAGCCTCAAATATTTGAACTGCTGAAAACAGAGTTTCATGTTCTGACTATTGCCCATGCAGAATCTAAAGAAATTAAATTTACACTCTCTCCCCTACCTCCTCCGATACATTCTTTTATTTATGAATGTACTGATAAAGAAAAAAAGGAGCTTAGTGAACAGGATTTCTTTTTAAGAACCATTATGTCTTCTTCAAGTATCCCACTTGACGATCTAATTATCTCATCTCTATCTAATGCAAGTAAGATTAGGAAAAATGATGATGAGTATATAGTCAGAATGGGTAAGAGCCTTTCTAGGTATTTTAAGGACGACTATGAGAGGTTAAGTTCTATACTGAGAAGAATCTTATAGTTATTATTCAAATATTTCGACTACCATCTCTAAATTATTGAGGTCGTCAAATAAGTGATCTGGACTGTGTTTTTCCAATTCTGTCCTTGTATAACCGCCGGTAGCTACTCCAACCGTTACGGCACCTGCCGCTCTACCGTGGTTTATGTCATACGGAGTATCTCCAATCACAAAGGTTTTTTGTATTTCAGTGCCGTTATCAACATGATCTAATGCTCTTTCTTTAGCTTTTATTATTAAATGTTCTCTGATGTGTGAATCGGAGCCAAAACCACCGAACTTGAAATGATGATCTAATCCCGCACTTTTTAATTTGATCCAGGCTCCAGGCTCAATATTCCCTGTTGCAACTCCTAGAATCATATCTTCTCTATTAGATAGATTATCAAGCAATTTTGGAATCCCGGGCATTACAGTTGTCTCAGATTTCCCGGTTTCTTCTTCAAGAAACGGAATATAAAGCTTATAGAGATCCTCTGCTTCTTGTTGAGAAAAACCACGGTTTAGTTCATTCATAAATATTTCTTGTAATATAAGGTGGTCTGTTTTGCCGGCGGCGTCTATTCTGGTCATTGCCTCAGAAATACCATATATATTTTCAAAAGCCCTATTTGCTGCTCTAGTCCCCGCGCCGTTTGTTTGTAGTATCGTTCCGTCTATATCAAATAGTAAAAGTTTCATAGTCTAGTTATATCCAATTTTCTCAAGCACTGTTGAGTAGAACTCTGTCTCTAGTTTCCAGAGCTCTTGTGCTTGATTAGAAGCCGAGCTTAATAATACTGCTTGAGGGCTGTCTTTCTCGCTGATTTCTTTAAGAAGTATCGCAATATCACTCCATTTATGGCCGATTAAATCCATCTTCTCAGTTAACCCGAGTTCTTTAATCAAAGGAACAATATCCTCAGCTTCCCTTAAAAAGTCTCTGTATATCCATCTAAATCCGGCCCCACCAACACCTCTTTTTTTAATCACCTGATATCCAAACCTGGCGCACCATTTCCAATCCTCTACATCTTTCCAATTGTGAAGATCCTCTGACCAGACTTTTATCTTATCCACACCAGATTCCCCCCTTCCGCCTGTGCAGCCATAGACCATCTTTCTTGCGTTCTCTCTAATGGCCTCAGGAATAATCTCTTCTAAACTGATATCCTTATTATTTAACCTTACTTCTATGAAGTTATTATTAAGCGGGTTAGATAAATCTTTAGAAGCCATGCCGTTTCTGAAATTAGAATAAGGTACTTCTTGTAGCCCTTCTAGGTGGTTATCTGCAACAAACATTTTTTCCATCTCATCATCATATCCCCACACTGAGACTATGTGTCCTGGGAAATGAGTATTGGAGTTATAGTATTCCAAATAATAAATATCGGTTTGAATAACAACTGGAATGTTTTGGTCTATATATTCTTTTATTTCATCAATAACATCTTTATTTGCGTGGTTCCATGTTGTCTCTTTATTTATCAAACTTAGGAAAGTTGTTTCCATCTCAGGGCCTCTGACAAATATCATATGAGTGGGGCTAAGATCATTGTTGACAGTGTAGTAGAAACCAAGACCACCCCCGATTCCGAAGCACATTGCTTCTGACCAGTTATATCCATAATGTGTCACAACATCTCTCAATGTCACAGATCCGCAGTGAACACCGGGAATGTGTACCCAATTATCAATTATCTTCTTCATAGGCCTAATAAATTACCACAAGATTGTAGTTTGATGAGTTTTGAGTCTAATCATTTAAGAGTAATAAACTAGATAGTAAAAAATAACTGCCCGTCACCATTAGGTAATTTTTAGAATCTAGTTTATACTTTTCTTGGGTAAAAATTAGTTTCTGATACAGGTCTGGGAAACCAATTAACAGAACTAATATCAAACTTCAATAATATTTATGGTTTTTTTCAACTTGCCATCATCCTCCAAAGGGCGAGTTGGTGAATTTTTTGTTCGCTAGCTTGCCCTTGTTTTTTATAGCTAAAATGCATCTTATGTCTTTAAAATTCATCCATTATACTATGTGTATGAATTAAAATTCTAAAACTAATTTAAATGGAGGCATTTTTTAATGAACAGTTTTAAATCCATATTGGCTATTGCTATTTTTGTAGTTTTAGCGAATTTTTCAGTTGTTGAATCTCAGGAACTAGATAGTTCTTCATCAGTTGTTGACTCGGAAGAATTTAAAGCTTACTGGTACGATGGAAAAGCTGAGATTACGAGCTACAAACTTGAGCAGGCACGTTACGGTGAGCTTCATGAAGGTTATGCGGTGATGGTGTTTGTTACTGAAGATTTTTCGAAAACAAAACAGGTAAAACTAGACAATCCTCAAAATGCAAATGGCGATGATGTTAAGGTCTTAAAGCTCAATAGAATTAAAAAATTCGATACAGGTATTTATCGCTACTCGATGATGGACTCGGTTTTTACTCCAGTCTATATTGGTGAGCACCCAAATACTCTCAAAATTACATCGTCTTCCCAGGAGTGGTGCGGTAATACCTTTACTCAACTCAACCTAGATGAAAATGGATACGATGTTAGAAGTTTCTCTTATTTTGAATCAGAAGGGGATCAGAAATTCAGCCTGCAGAAAGAGATTCTCGAAGATGAGTTGTGGGCAAGAATAAGACTTGCTCCTGAATCGGTTCCACTGGGCCGTATCAAAATAATTCCAGCAACAATGGCTTCTAGACTAACTCATAAAGAATTAAAAGTAGAAATAGCCGAGGCGAGTCTAACTGAGAATTCAAGTGATTCTAATTTGATGGACTATAAACTCGTTTATGACGATTCTGGCAGATCTATGGTAATAACTTTCAGCAAAACATTTCCATATGAAATTGTGTCATGGGAAGAAACTTATAAAAGCGGTTTTGGAAGCAATGTTAAAACTCTTACCACCAGGGCTACAAAACATAAAATGTTAATTTCAGACTATTGGAATAAGAATAGTAATGTTGATCGTGAATTAAGGGGAAAATTAGGATTACCAAATTAGATAATGAGATAAGCGACCCCGTAGTGGGGCCGCCTAGCTAACAAGTTTTAGTTGATTTCTACTTTGATTTCTTTGGGTTTAGCCTCTTCTTTTTTGAGCAGAGTCAGTTCCAGCACACCTTCTTTGTAACTTGCTGTAATGCCCTCAGGATTTACATCATCTGAGAGAGAGAAACTTCTAGAAAAACTTCCGTAATTGCGCTCGACCCTCACATAGTTATCCTTCTCGACTTTCTCTTCAAACCTCTTTTCGCCATTAATTGTTAGAGTATTATCATTTACATCGATGTTAATTTGCTCTTTGGTTAATCCCGGCAGCTCAGCACTCAATACGTAACTGCTGTCAGTTTCGTAAATATCCACTTTTGGCGTCCAGGTATTATCATCGAGCCCTTCTGTGGGTTCTAAGCCCAACTCAAACTCATTAAAGAATCTACCAACATTTCTCTGAAACGGCCTAAAGCTTCTGTATGGTTCCCAAACTTTTAATCTCATTTTTATGACCTCCGTATAGTCTAAGTTTTTTCCTACACTTTGAAATTAGTCACGCTTTTTGGTTATTCAAGATATTTTTTTTCAATCCAGGGAAATGAGGTTATTTTAATATGACTTAGAAAGACAGGAGGTCATATGATTACAGCAGAAGATCTAATTAAAAGGTTTAATATGAAGCCGCTTCCGGGAGAGGGGGGATATTACTCTGAGACTCATAGGTCTTCTCATACGCTATCTGAATCTTCTTTGCCGGATAATTATAGTTCTGACCGATCGCTGAGTACTGCAATATATTATATGCTTACACCTGAAACTAAGTCATTGCTTCACCGCCTTCCCACTGAGGAGATATTCCATTTCTATCTTGGAGACCCTGTATTAATGTTACATCTATATTCCGATGGTTCGAGCAATCAGGTAATACTAGGTCAGGATTTAAACAAAGGTCAATCAGTTCAGGTGCTGGTTCCCAAGGACGTGTGGCAGGGTTCTTATTTGTTAGAGGGTGGGCAATTTGCTTTTATGGGCACTACTATGTCGCCTGGTTTTGACTTTAGTGATAATGAAATTGGTAATAGAGACGACTTAATTAAATTTTACCCTTCACAGAAAAAATTGATTGAACGACTAACAGATTTGTATTAAAACAGTATATCTAAAGCTTAATTTCAACATATGCTTTAGACCTCATATTCTCAAGCCAGGTTTTAAGCTGAGCCTGAGCTTTTTCTCTAGTTATTGTTTGTCTGATTTCTTCTTTCTGAGTATCACTAATAAATTCTTCATCCCCAGTTGGTTCTTCTTTGGCTTCAACTTTCTCCGCACCAGGGTCTGTTCGCTTAAGAACTTTTAATATGTGATATCCCGCGGGAGATTCTACAGGTCCGGATACTTTGCCTTCGGGTGTTCTTTCAACAGCAATTTCCAACTGTTCTATTAAATCGCCTTTTTTAAATGTTCCCAGGTTTCCGCCTTTCTCTGCAGTGAAGCTGTCATCAGAATATTCTCTAGCAAGGGTTCCAAAATCATTTCCTGATTTAGCCAACTCAGCGACTTCTATTGCTCTATCTTCAGCATTAGGGGTTTCTGGTGAAATCAAAATGTGTGCAACTTCTACTTCTTCTTCCGATGATGTTTCCGTAAAATTTGATGAATAGTCTATCTCTCCATAATTTTCTTTATAATACTCTACTACTTCATCATCCGTTACAACAATCTTATTTCTTAACTGAGAGTCGAGAAGTTTATTTCCTAGGGTTTGAACTCTCCATTGCTCTCTAAAAGCTTCAGGAGTGAGGTTTTGTTTTTTTAATACCTCTTCCATTTGATCTTCATTAAGTCCATACCTACTTCTAACCTCTGCTATACTCGCATCTAATTCCTCATCAGATACCGTAAGTCCTCTTTTTTTTGCTTCCTGTTCAAACAATTTTGATTCAACCATTTGGTTTAAGACAGTTCTGTCGTCTAATGGTTGTTCTGATGTTGGATCAAGACTTAGTGAGGTCTCTCTTAGCTCAGACAATGTAATAAGATCATCATTAACGATTGCAACAACTCTGTCTATTACTTCTTTGGCATTTAGTGAGGTAGATATAAATGCAGTTATTAATAGCATACAAGTTATTTTAGTAAGTCTATTTTTCATTGGATTCACTTTCGTATATCTCCTTTAGTCTATCTTCATCTACCTTGACTTCCCACTCAGCTCTAAGGCCGTTTATATAATCAAGAAGCCTTTGGTTAATTATTTCTGAACGTATCGTCCGCTCAAGCTGGGCATAAGGCGGATAATCAGGTTCTTTATTTGCTTTAATTATAAGGTACCCACCCTGAACTTCAAACGGTTTTGTAATCTCTCCTTTTTCAAGCACGAAGATTTCCTTATCAATGTTCTTAGGAAATCTACCTTTATTAATATATCCTACCTTCCCGCCCCTTTTTTTAGAAACTGGATCATCAGAGAATTCCAGAGCGAGCTCTTCAAAGCTCTCACCTGCATTTGCTCTTTTTGTAACAAGCTCTGTTTTGGATAGAGCTGACTCTTTAGAATTGTTCTCATTAGCGTTAAACCTAATCAATATTTTACTAATATCTAGGCGTTTGTAGTCTTCCTGGTTTTTATCATAGTACTCCTTAATATCTTCCTGATTTAATTCTATCTCTTCAAATATTTCTTTGCCTAAAGTTTTAGTCACTAGTTTTCTCTTGTAGCTGTCAATCTCTTTTTGAACATCCTCTCTATTTTCTATCCCTCTTTTCACTCCTTCGTTATATAGTACCTCCTCGTTTATATGTGTTTGAAGGAATTCATTTAGTTTCTCAGGGGAGGAGATATAGATGGATTTTTGCTTAAAGGGAAGTTTGTTGAGTTCATCTGTAAAATCCTCAGTTGTAATATTCTCTGATCCGATTCTAACCAATATTTCAGAATCAGATTCACCCTTATCCGTATCATTACAGCTAAGAGCAAAAATGGTAAATAGGATTAGAATGAGAATTCTCATATGTTTTATACTCCGAAGTTAAGTTTATTGAGTGTTTTCTTTTGATTTTACGAGCTTCCGTATGTCTTGCAAAATACTTCTTGTCTCTTCAATAGAATCATCATTTTCATGGAATACTTCCATTTTGCCTTTTGGTGGGAAACTCGCGTACAAGTTCGAATTTTCTGAGAATATTATAACGGTTCTTTTATCTCTTATCTCAGCTTTTTCAACAAATAGACCTTTCATCATAAGTTTTAGGTTCATCAGTTCAATTAGATTTAAAGTCGCCTCTGGTATCTCTCCAAATCTATCGGTTAACTCCACCCTCAAATCAAGAATATCTTCTTTCTTGTTTAATGAAGATAAGCGCTTATAAATAAGCAGCCTCTCTGCATCATTGGATATATAATCATCAGGTATTAGAGCCGGTAAGTTAAGAGAGATCTCCGGTTCACGCTCTTCTTGTTGAATTTCTCCCTGGAGCCTCTTGACTGCTCCTTCGAGCATATCTAAATACATCTCAAGCCCGACATCAGCAATGTGTCCGGATTGTTCATTTCCAAACAGATGCCCAGCACCTCTTATTTCTAGATCAGAGAGAGCAAGTTTAAACCCTGATCCGAGCTCTTTAAATTCAGATATAACTTTTAACCTTCTCTTGGCATCATCACTAAGGGGTTTCGTGCTTGGAACTAAGAAGTATGCATATGCCTTTTTTTGAGACCGTCCGACTCTTCCTCTTAACTGATATAGATCAGCAAGACCAAAAGTATTAGCTTCATCTATTACTATTGTGTTGGCTCTGGGTATATCCAGCCCGGACTCTACAATCGCCGTAGTTATTAGAACGTCTATCTCGCCCTTAGTAAATCTTTCAATACTATCCTCAAGAGGTTTTTCTCTCATCCTTCCATGGGTGACTTCGATTCTTGCATATGGAACAAGCTCATGAACTTGATCTGCAACTCTATAAATATCTTTAATCCTATTGTGTATGAAGAAAACTGCTCCTCCACGTTTAATCTCATTGGATATTGCTTCGGTAATAATATTAGGACTAGACTTATACACATGAGTTTCAATTGATTGTCTGCCCTCTGGAGGGGTTGTTATAAGACTTATATCCCGGATTTTTGCTAGTGAGAGTTGAAGGGTTCTTGGAATTGGGGTTGCGCTCAGCGAAAGCACATCAACTCCTTTTTTAACCTTTTTAATCTTCTCTTTTTGAGATACCCCAAACTTATGTTCCTCATCGATAATTAGTAGCCCCAAATCTTTAAACTTTATCTTGTCGTTTAAGAGTTTATGGGTTCCGATTATTATATCTATCTTGCCGTCTTTTAATTTCTTAATTGTCTCTTTTTCTTCTTTCCCAGTGTTAAATCTTGATAGTGCATCTATGTTGATTGGATATGATTTTAATCTGTCTAGAGCTGTTTTGTGATGTTGGTCGGCAAGTAGTGTTGTAGGAACAAGAAATGCTACCTGTTTTCCGTCCATTGCGGCTTTAAAAGCTGCTCTTAGTGCGACCTCAGTTTTCCCGAAACCTACGTCTCCACAGATTAAGCGGTCCATTGGTTTTGAAGATTCCATGTCCTGCATGACGTCTTCAATTGCAGCCTCCTGATCAGGAGTTTCTTCGTATCCAAATTCTAGTTCGAACTCTCTATATGTCTCATCTCTCTTAGAATATTTAAAACCTTTTTCTGCTTTTCTGCGTGCATAGAGTTCCAGCAACTCCCCAGCTACGCTCTCAACGGCCTTTCTTACTTTTTTTACCCTGGTAGACCAGCTTAGATTGCCGAGTCGGTCTATTTTATGCGGTTTGCCGTCTCCAATATATCTCTGTACCAGCTTAAGCTTATCAACAGGCACATAGATCTTATCTCCTCCTGCATATTCACACTGTATGTAGTCACCCTCAGTGCCTCCAATATTAAGTTTTGTCAGATTCCTAAAGACTCCAATTCCAAACTCAACATGGACTATATAATCCCCAGGTTTAAGCTCACTAAAGGAAGTGATGAATGCTGAAGGGACATTTTTGCCTTTTTTGTAGCTGGTTCTATTTTTCTTTTCTCCGAATATCTCTTCTTCTGTTAGTACCTCAAGCTTTGCCTGTTCAAATTTAAAGCCACGTGAAAGACTTCCTATTTTAGAGTCTATGCTCTTGTATCCCCTGTCCTTAAGGAGGTCGAGAATTTTCTCTTCTTCATTTTGTGTTTTAAATGCCAAAATGAGTGTATAGCCTTCTTTTTGTGACTCCTTTATTTTTTCAGAAAGAGTGTCAATTGGAGAATCGCTTTCATTAGATTCCGCAATCGAAATTGGAGCAGCGTTGAAACTGAATGCTATAGCCTCATCACCACCTATTTGCAAGTCTCTAGCAACAATCTTTTGGAATGACCCAATTCTACTGTTTATAAAGTCCTGTGTTAGAAAGAGCTCTTGAATGTCTGGAGCGATTTTCAGTTGTTTCTTTAATGTTGTTTCAGTCTCTGATAGCACTTCTAAAAACGAATCAAGAGCACTATTATTCTCTTCAGGTTCATCTTCTATTATCAAAGTGTTATCTGGCAAGTAATCAAAAATTGAGTTTAGCTTTGAGTAAAAAGCCGGCACCATCCATTCCATATTGGGAATTCTTTCCCCTCTTTCAATCTGCTCTATGATTTGGCTCTTATTTCTTGCTGTTACTCCTAACTTCTCAGCTCGTATTCTTAGATATGCTATAGCCCGCTCGATTGAAGACTGATCCATTGAAATAGTGCTGACAGGCAAAATTGTGGTAACTTCAATTTTCTCTGTCGATTTTTGGTCCTCTACGCTGAATTCTCTAATGGAGCCAACTTCATCCCCAATAAATTCGAGCCTGACAGGGGCTGTATGGCCTGGGGAAAAGATGTCTATGATTGCTCCTCTTGTGCTTATATCCCCGCGGCCTTGGACAAAATCAGTTTGTACATAGCCTGTTTGCATTAATTGGTTTATTAGATCTTCTCTTAGTAGTAAATCTCCTTTACTAATCTTCAAGACCAGGTTTTCAAAATCCTCTCTAGGTACAGTAGTTTCAAATAGGGCGCCTATTTCGGCAATCACCGGTTTCCCGCTCATTGCTGAGTAGAGCCAGTTGTTTCTTTCTTTTAAAAATTGTGATTTTGATGAATATACAGCTTCTCCGACACCCGGCTCTTTCTTCTGTAATACGGGCGGGGTTTGATTTAGAAAAAATGAAATATTGTTTGCTGTTGATTCTGCTTTTTTTCTGGACGCTGATAAAAACAGAAAAGGTCTTTTGGTGGACTTATAAATTGCTGATATCAGAAAGTACTTGGAAGAACCGCTTAAGCCGGAGAGAGATATTATCTTCTCCCCGGCCATTATTTTGTCGATTAGATTCTTAAAATTTGTATCGTTTTCAAGATTTTTATATATAGATTTTGTACTGTTTTTTTTGCTCACGGTTTATAGTAAAGGAGTTTTTTTATGATCCCTGATTTCCCTGGCTATTTCTTCTCCCATCTCCGTGCAGCCGAGCTTAGTCATACCCTCATGATATATATCTGCAGTTCTGAAACCTTTTTCAAGAACTCTTTCCACAGCTTCTTCTATTTCCTTTGCTGCTTGATCGAGATTGAGTGAGTACTTGAGCATCATTGCTGATGATAGGACCATAGCAATAGGATTAGCTAAATTTTGTCCAGCTATATCTGGGGCGCTGCCATGAACGGGTTCATATATAGCTCCCTCACCTATACTGGCTGAAGGAAGCATCCCAAGTGATCCGGTAAGCTGAGCAGCTCCATCACTTATAATGTCACCGAACATGTTCCCTGCTAGCATAACATCAAAGCTCTTAGGCCTTCTTATTAACTGCATAGTCGCGTTGTCTACATATAAGTGCTCTAATTCCACCTCGGGATATTCGGTTTCCTGAATTCTTGTAACTGTTGTTCTCCATAGCTGCATAACTTCAAGGACATTAGCTTTATCGATAGAGGTCAATTTATTGTTTCTTTTTTTCGCGATATCAAAAGCTACTCTAGCGATTCTTTCTATCTCAGATGTTGTGTAAGTCAGAGTGTTAAAGCCTTTCTCCTGTCCATCGGTTAGTTTTTCGACACCCCTGGGCTGTCCAAAATAAATGCCGCTAGTTAGTTCCCTTACCACCATTATGTCTACACCTTCAACAACTTCTCTTTTGAGTGTCGAGGCATCAGCAAGAGCGGGGTATACAATAGCAGGGCGTAAGTTGGCAAATGCATCAAGTTCTTTTCTAAGCGCAAGAAGACCGCTTTCGGGTTTGTTCTCATGAGGTAGGTCTTCCCATTTAGGTCCTCCTACTGCTCCCATTAAAACAGCGTCAGAATCTTTGGCCTTTCCTATAACCTCATCTGTAATTGGGATTCCATGTTTATCAATTGAAGCTCCTCCGAATAATTCTGTATCAAATTCAAAATCTATATTATGTTTTTCACCAATTATATTAAGAATATCTAGACTAATATTTGTTACTTCAACTCCTATTCCGTCACCCGGTAGAACTAGTACTTTAGGCAAAATATTTCTCCTTTCTATTGATTTAAAGTTTTCCGTATTCTACCCAGTGACAAACTTTAGTGAAAGTGGTAATTTTGAATTAGAACTGATTTTGTTTGAAAACAGCCCATGAAAATAATTAGATGATTTAACTCTTTTAAAAAAAACATATAATATAAACCTAATATTTTTCTGAATTCAACAATAGCGGGAATTGTTAATCAATACAAGAAATATGGTAAATAGAAAGTAATGGCTAAGAAAAAAAATAATTTATCTAAAAACAAGATACCTGTTGGACACGAGCTTCAAACTGAACCAAATGATTATCTAGATGGAAGCACTAGGGTAATTGATTCTTTCATTCGCAATAGAAATATGGTTTCAATCTTTTTGTTTGTTCTTGCGTTTGTAGTTTTTATTCCCTCACTAAGTAATGATTTTGTTTGGGATGATGTTTCTTATATCCAAAAGAAAGCTGGCCGTCTTAACTTTTCTAAATTGGGTTCAGAATTAATAGTTCCAGAACTGAAAAGTCGAAGTAATGCTGGAAAGTATTTCCGCCCAGTCTATCAAGCTTCTTTAATAGTAGACAATGAAATTTGGAATACATCACCGTTTGGTTTCCACCTCACAAATATAATCTTGCATTCTGTTTCAACAGTCTTTCTCTATTTCTTAGTACTATTGTTGTTAAAAGAGTTTCATGTTCAAGGTCGAAACTCTATAGCTTTTTTCTCATCTGTCTTATTTGCTCTTTACCCGCTACATGTAGAGCCGGTGTCTTTTATCTCTGCTAGGGGCGATATATTGGCTGCTATGTTTTTCTTTTTAGCTATTAGCTTCTATATACTCTCATATAGAAAGATCTTCTATTTGTTTTTGGCGGGTATTTGTTTCCTTCTCTCTTTTCTATCTAAAGAAGTTGCAATTGTATTGCCTATAATCATAATAGCTTTTGATCTTATTACATTCAGGCTTCTCAAGCGTACTAACCTAATTAAGTACTCTCTTATATTATTAGTTACCACTTTTTACTTAGTTATTAGGTCTCAATCGTACAGCACCTTTGGTGAAATACTTAGAAAAGGTAGTTCGGAAATGACTTTAGGCTTTCTAGGTGTATCCGAACTATTCTTTAACACTTACCTTTTTTATTTTATAAAACTGGTCTTTCCCTATGATATAAATCCTTTTATTGGCTCTGTTCCTAATTGGGGTGTATTTGGCTTAATTACATCTGTAACTTTAATTCTAGTTTTATCTGTTGCTGTATTTGTATCAATAAAGAAAAAAGAAAATATAACAGCTTTTAGCATTGTTTGGATTCTAGCCACACTTTTGCCGGCAGCAATCGTAGCTATTTTGTCATTAGCTGTAACAAAATTAGCTGACAGGTTTTTATACATACCTTCGGCCGCTATTTGTATCCTATTTGGATATCTTATTTACAGGATAAGCATAAAATTTAATAAAGCATGGCTCAGCTATGGAATAACTACTATATTAGCTATTTCATTTCTTGTTGTTTCAGTAAATGGACAAAAAATGTGGAAGAATAATCTCTCTCTTTGGGAATATGCAGTTAGTAAATCTCCTAGTGCAATAGGTGCTAAAATTAATTACGGTGATGCACTCAGAAATTCAGGCAACCCTTCCGAAGCTTTAAAACAGTATCTCCATGTGAATGAGAATAATTCCGTACTAAATACTAAAGCAAAGCTAACCACAACACATGGAATTGTGGTTTCATATATAGATTTAGGAAATTACCAACAAGCCCAGAAGTGGCTTGATGTAGCTTTAACATATGATCAGAGGTATAGATCTCAATATTATTATCTTATGGGCTTTATTTCCCTTAGAAAAAATGATCCGATAAATGCAGAGACGTATTTCTTGAAATCATTAGAGATCGGGCCTAGCTATAAAACTTCTTATCTCTTGGGTGGGATCTATTTTCATACTGCCCAAGAGCAACAGTCTTTTGAGAGCTATAAAAAGGCGGAGAAGTATTTAAATGAATCTTTGATGCGAAATCCTAATTTCTCAAGAGCCAGCCTGCTTTTAGCTAAAACCTATATTGCACTTGGGGATAAACAAAAAGCTAGAGTAAATGCAGAGAATGCACTAAGAAATGCAGATAGCCAAGAAGTTATAAATGGAGCACAATCAATACTTCAGATGAAATAGGGAATAGCATTCCCTATTTTCTATATAAGAATTTAAATATTATCCAATGTGGTTTCTCAATATTCCGATTCCTTCTATGTGAACTTCTATCGTATCCCCTTTCTTCATAGGGCCGATGCCCGAGGGTGTACCTGTTGAAATGATATCACCTGGTAAAAGAGTCATGACATTTGAAATGAAGCTTATCAACTTTGGGACATTGAATATAAGCATTGAGGTGTTTGAGCTTTGTTTTATTTCATCGTTTAAGTATGTGGATATGTGCAAATTGGAGGGGTCAAGGTCTGTTTCAATAAAGGGCCCAAAAGGAGCAAATGTATCAAATCCCTTACCTCTTGTATATTGAATATCTTTTGCTGTTAGATCTCTAGCCGTGACGTCGTTTAAACATGTATATCCAAAAACATAATCTAGCGCTTCATCCCAGTTAACACCCTTTGCCCTTTTTCCCATTACGACCGCAAGCTCCCCTTCATAGTCGACTCTTTCAGACATATGCTCGGGATATACTATAGTATCTTCATGTCCTATGATTGCAGTGTTGGGTTTAATAAAAATTCTAGGATCTTCTGGGACAGTGGCATTCATTTCTTGAGCGTGATCGCTATAGTTTAATCCAATACATATTATCTTTGTCGGTACACATGGCGGAAGAATATTCACTCCATTGAGATCATGCAATATCTCTGTTGGCATGTAATCTCCAAAGAGGTCCCAATCTATCTCTCTAATCGATTCTCCTTCTAATACACCGTACTTTTCATTATTATTCTTATCTTCAAATCTCACATATTTCATATGATTTCACCTCAAATATATTGCTATTAATATGGATCAAAGATTATACCTAATTTTAGTATTTTACTTCTTTTAGATAAAGACCCTGCGGGGGGGCGGCATATACAAATTTAGTTTTCTCACCAGATTCAAGAATGTTAGAGAAATCTAATGGAGTAATTTTTTCTTTTCCCACTTGAACCAATGTTCCAATAATAAGCCTAACCATTCTCTTCAGAAATCCTGTGGATTCTATGCTGAATAAGATAATATTATTATCTTTTTGTTCGAGAGATACATTTAATACATTCCTAACCGTTGTTTTTACTTCTATACCGGATTGTGCAAATGCCTTGAAGTCGTGCTCACCTATAAGATATTCAGCAGCTTCTTTCATTTTGTTAATATCAAGCTCTAAGGGCATAAACCATACTCTTTTTCTAAGAAGAGCTGAAGGATGAGGGCTATTAAATATCTTATATATGTATTTTTTACTCTTGGCCGAGAATTGTGCATGAAAATCCGTGCCCACATCTATTGCTTCCCTAATAGTTATATCAATTGGCAGGCTTGAGTTAAGTCCCATCTGAAATTCAATCGATTTGATGTTGCTGTTAGTCTTGAAACTAGCAACTTGTGCAAATGCATGTACTCCTGAATCCGTCCTGCCAGAACCCAATAGGGCTATGCTTTCTCCCGTCATGTTGTTCAGTGCTTTCTCAATCTCTTCCTGCACTGTAGATCCCCGTGGTTGTTTTTGCCACCCAAGGTAATTAGTTCCGTCGTACTCTATGGTTAATTTGATATTCCTCATTTATTTAATGCCACCTTTATCAAACTTAATTCTGGGGTCTAGATAGACATATAATATGTCCACAGTGAGATTCGCCAGCACTAGAATTATTGTATAAATAATGGTTATCCCCATAACTAATGGATAATCTCTGTTTGATACCGCAAGGACAAAAAATCTTCCGATACCTGGTATGGCGAAAATATGTTCTACAACGAATGAGCCTGTAATTAAGAATGCTGTTATTGGTCCCATAACCGTGACAACAGGTATAAGGGCATTTCTTAGAATGTGTTTTGTGATAACCATGAAGTTGCTAAGCCCTTTAGCTCTGGCAGTACGTATATAAAGAGCATCCGAGGTTTCTAGCATACTAGCTCGAATTAGACGCGCTAGATAAGCGGCAGGGCCGGCGGCCAGTGTTAGGGCGGGAAGGACTACATGACTCGGACTTCCCCATAGTGCTGCCGGGAAAATCCTAAATTTGACAGAGAAGAAGTAAATTAGTACAGCTCCTATGACAAAACTCGGGACTGATACCAGAGCAGTGGCCGTGGATACGGCGAAGAAATCAAAAAATCCTCTTGGTTTTATAGCGGATACTATCCCGGCAATACTCCCCAAAGCTATAGATAAAAAGAGCCCTATTAACCCAAGTTCAATCGATACGGGAAGGGTTTCTCTTATTATATCGTTTACCGATCTATCTACGTACTTGTAGGAAGGCCCGAAGTCGCCTTTTGAGAGGCCTTTTAAATACAGAAGGTATTGTTTCCAGGAAGGCTGATCTAAATTATATTTGGCTTCTATGTTTTGACGAATCTGATCCGGTAGCTCTTTCTCTTCATCAAAAGGGCCACCAGGAAGCATTCTTAATAGAAAGAAAGTTATTGTTACAACAACTAAAACAACAAATAATCCGGTGAAAGCTCGGCTAAGGATGAATTTAACAATCAAGCCTGCTTCCTCTTCAACCCTCTTTTCTCACTACAAAGCTTTGTTTTGAAAGAAGGCCTTTGGAATCTTTAGCTATGATTGTTATAAGATTAATATCCTCTTCGAGAGTAAGGTCTACAGAAACCGGAACATTTGTTTTTGTAGAAGGCATCAATGCTACCTTGTCATCGCCCAAGAATACAGAGATGAGTTCTATCCCGTCTGGGTCTTCAACCTCACCAAAAAGATTTATTACACTTGATGTTGTTGAAGCTGGTAGGTCCAAAATATTAATAACCGGCGGGGCTTCAAACGCTTCTTGAAATTGAGCATTTAATGTCTCATTCTTGGCCGCACCATTAAGAGTTTGAATTTTGTCTTTGTTAATCCATCCAGCCATCTTTTCATTTAAATTGATTTTCATCCAGCCGTTGCTCTGTCCTGTTGAACTGAATTTGGCGCCTCCCTGAGACAGGGCTATAATTGGAGCTTCAGCAAACCCACCGCCTCTTATCGGAGTATTTTCATTACTTACCATAATATATTCTTTTCCTTCTAGGAAGGCAGAAGCATTGGTATTGTTAGGCACAGATAGTTTACTTGTGATGCCGTCTCTGAAAACCTCATCTACAATCTGAATTTCAAATTCTATAGGAGATTCAGATTTTTTGTCATTAAATGTGAAGCTCGTTTCCCTTATTTCTCCCGGAGCAAGGTTTTCAAGCTCGATCCTCCCCTTTTCTAAAAATATTTTGTTGCCGGAAAGGTTCTTTAAGCTTACTATAGTTTTCTCTGACACACCGTCACCAATATTCTTTACCCTTAGTACAAGTGCTATCTTTTCCCCTACTTCCGGAATACCGTTACCATTTCCAGAAGAACCGTACCTGCCATCATCTACTATTTCATAGTTGAATGCATATAGTGGTCTTGGAAGTGCGTCAGTTTTAATATTAAAGTCATAATCAGCAATTGTGGATTTATTTGCGTCTTGGAATTTTAATGAAACTTTGTCATCCCTTTTTAAAGCCCATTTTGGAATCTCTACTTTTGTACTCCAGAGCTTTTTCTCTCCCGGATCGAGTTTCCCGTATATAAGCTCTTTCCCGTTTAGGATTAAGTTCTCAGATTCTGTTGTGGCGCTTAACCTATATAACGGTTCAAGTCCTGTATTTTCTACTTCTACTGTAATTTCAACTTCTTCTCCAGCACTAGCTTGCGGAACCTCGGGAATGATCTTCACGCTAACAGATGGATTGGAAGATGGCTTCTTCCCCGAAGACCAATCCACACCTAGTGTCTCCCATTGATTCACAATTTTATTGTCTTGGTCTTTTGTGATTTTTGTTATGTCTTTTTGAATTAAGTCTAGTGCATCTTGTCTTGAAGGGGCTTTTGAAGAGAGGATGATATCTTTGGCTAACGACACATAGAAATCGTTCTCAATCTTCTCTCTTTTTTCTTCTTTCGTTAATGCTTCTTCAGGTGTTGGTTCACCTTCTTCATCTTTAACCTCTGTATTCTGGAGATATGTTATAGAGTAGATCGGTTTCTCCTGACTTTCTTTTGCGGTCTTCTTAGATTCTCCGTTTAGTCTGTTTAGCCTAGGTTCTAGGTTGGAATTAAATATTATAGAGTCTTCTGTTATGGTTGTAGGGTGTAAAATGATATCAGGTGTTACACCAATATCTTGAATAGAGATATCACCAGGTGTTAAGTATTGAGCTATTGTTAATTTGAGTGCAGAACCATCGTTTAAATCAAATATCTGCTGAACAGAACCTTTTCCAAATGTCCTTTCTCCGATAATTACAGCTCGTTCATTGTTCTTTAGAGCCCCTGCTACAATCTCTGAAGCGCTTGCGCTGCCAGCATCTACTAACACCACAACCTTTCCTGAAAATTGCTGATCCTTATCATTTGCATGGTAACGCTTAGAAGAGTTCCCCACCTTTGTAGTTACAATAACTCCATCTGTAAGGAAAAGGTCAGATATCCTTTCCGCCTGGTCCAATAACCCTCCTGGGTTTCCTCTCAGATCTAGTATCATTCCATTGGGATTGTCCCCACCATTTTTCAGATTATCTGTAATGCTGTCTAAAGTGTTTTTTTGAAAATCTCTAATTCGCACATAACGAATTCCATCATCGAGATCAAATGTCTCGACACTTTCAATCTTTATAGTATCGCGAGTTATTTTATATTCTTTAGGCTGAGGCAAGCTATCTCTATCAATGTGTATCGCAACTTGGGATCCTTTAGGTCCTCTTAATTTGCTTACCGCCTCTATAAGTGACATATTCACAGTCGATTCATCTTCTATCTGTACAATCTTGTCATTTGGTTTTATTCCAACACTATATGCCGGGGTTCCTTCGATTGGAGAAATAACAGTCAGTTCCCCATCTCTGATACCTATAACAATTCCCAATCCCCCAAAACTCCCTTCAGTCTCAATCATAAATTCTTTATAGACCTGAGGTATGATAATTCCCGAATGCGCATCTAAAGTTTTAAGCATCTCATCAAGTACAGCATATTCTATATCGTTAATCTCAATATCTTCAGAATTTAAATTAGGGGTTACAAAACCAAATACCTCATCTAATTTATTAGCGACATCATTTAAATCTTGCACATTGTCCATATCAAATTTTTGCTTTTCATTAAGTACCTGTACTTCGATTGCATCACCTTCTTCTCCATCGGGAAAATCTACAAGAACTTCATCAACGATTCTTTCAAGCCTTCCCAATCCCTGCACAAGCATGTTCTTTGGTTCAATAGAATTTTTATTAACGTAGTAGCGGTTTACGTACTGCATTACAATGTTTGTAATGTTGAGATTTTGAGCTTCTGTTTTAGTTTCAAAGTTGCCTAGACTTGGCGAGAAAAATAAAACATAAGTAAGTGCGGTAATGATGGTTGCTGATATGAATACCTTTTTCACTATATTAGAAAACCTAATCAAAATTGTTTCTCCTTATTATTTAAGATAATTATTGCACTATATGCATTGGCAATCAAATAAAAGCATATATTGCATCGACCATTGATTTAGAATATAAAATTATACTGTAGAAAATGAGTTATTTGTTCAAACTTTCTAAATACTTATTGTAACAGATTTTTTGATAAAGGGGTTCTCAATATTAGGGCGATCTAATTTGGCCTTTGTATCTATATGTTATATATCCCAACTATTTGTTGTGTTTATGGCTTTAAGATCTAATTGTTTTGGATCATAAATGTATAATCCTATACAAGCCTTGATACGAGTTTGATACTTCTTCTCCAAGAAAGATACATGTTGGATACGGTCCGTTTGTTAAACATTGCTTGTGCTCTTTATAAATTGATATAATTGCAATTTACCAAAACTACACGGCTAAGATTTTCTGGTTGCACTGTTGTTTGAAAATGTTTACCTCGTTTAGTACTAAATGTTATAAAAAATATCTCTATAGTTAGCAACCGTGCCCCGCTAGGAGATCAACTAATGTCTCGTTAATCATATAAGTCATTACCCTTAATGTAGGTTATATCTAATAAAATATGCTAGAATGTGTTAATATTCATTTTCAAGTACATTATGTATTCTTTTAGACGATTTAATGGTATATTTGTTTCAGATTCTTTTTGTCTTAGAGCTTAGAATACTTAGAAGTAATATTGTCATTACGAGTTGAGGCATTATTTGTTGTTAACGACCTTAAAAATAGGAGTAATTGGATTTTTGGATTCCAATACAATAACACTTGACAATGTTTTCTATTTATGATGTAATTGCTTTAATTTTAAAGGAGAAAGAATGTGATGCTATATGTCAGCTCGTTTCTCTAGTTTTGCAAGAGAAAAAGGCTTGACAACTCCATTAAACTATGTTGTAATTCTGATCAGTTTAGTATTTAACGGGAGTTTTATTTATTGAGGGAGAAGGAGAATGCCTGATATTGCAAATCCCGATGTTTTTGACTGTGAAACTAGAAAGGAGGATGTATATGAACAAAAGAAACTTAATGAACAATACCAAAACAAGGAGGAAAGGTTCAATGCTACAGGATAGTTTATCCAAAATTAAGTACTTATTTGTGCTTGCTGTTCTTTTAGTCTTACCTATGCAGGCTATGGCTGGTTTCGGTAGTGATATACCGATAATTGATCAGACAGACACCGGAGTAGATAGGCTTGTTGCTTTTTATGACACAAGAGGAAGGGATACCTTTATACAGGTAACCAATACCTCATCAGATGGTGTGAACATACATGTTCAGATTTTCCAGGCACCTGGAACTGTTCAACAATGTGAGGAGATTGACTTTGATGATTTTCTTACAGGAAACGACACTCACGTTTATGACGTTGAGAATCTAGTTACAAACACTGGAATTGATGTTACAGATGTTCCATCTGGTCAATACGGTTTTGCAGTTATTTCTCGTTCAAGTGGCGCATCTTCTTCATTGATCGGAATGTTTAGAATCATTGATGAGTCTGGTTACGAGTACAGAACAAACGCTGCTGGTACTGATGATCCATTCGCAGACAGTTCTTTCGATGGAGTTGTAAACTTCAGTTCAGCTAACGGTAACAGCCTGTCAGATTTGGTTGGTATAACATTTGTTGAGGTTAGTTCCGACACTGTTTATGCTTCACCAGGTGTGATCGCATCATTTGGTACTCCATTTGATGAGGTTCTTATCTATGACGAAGTGGAGTTTGATACTTCTTGCAGCTCAACTTCATTTTCTTGTACTTCTACACAGATAGACAAGGGTATAGATAACTCGCTTCCTAACAGCTTAGGCCAGAACAACCGCATTTGCGGTACCAACGTACTAGATAGCAACAGCTCTGGATGGTTAGATCTTCCATTCAATGCTTTTATTTGTACTGATGCTTTCGTTGGAACTGACGGCGAATGTAATTTTGATCCTGCTTTTGTAGGCTTTATTGGTCTTAACAATGGAGACGGTACAGGATCTATGGATTCTTGGTGGCAAGTTGGAGCTTTTGCTACACTTGTCGACGGACCTAGTCTTGAGGGTAGTTAGGATCCAATTGTGAATAAGGTAAAAACAACTATGATTTTTAATCGCATAACAAAATTTGAAAAGGAGGATAAATAAATGATAAGCAAGTTAAGGTTTTCATTGATTGCTTTTGTAATGCTTGTCCTTTTAGGTTTTGGTTTTCAGAACCAAGCAATAGGACAAGTTGGATCAGGCGGGCTATTTTGCCCAGCTGTTCCAAATACTACTGGCTGGCTAGAAACAGAGATTGTTGGTTCAGGAGCTGTAACACCTGATTTCACCGGCGCTCTTATCGGTACAGTAGAAAGTGTAGGGGGAGATAATGTTGGTGGATTAGACTGGCATCACGTCGATTTCACTTCAATTTACACTCCAACACCTACTAACGAAACTGGCTCACAGCTCGTTTCTTGGTGGACACAAAAAAATGAAAGAAACACATATCTTCAGGTTACAAATGCTGCTCCTGACAGTGTTACTGTTCATGTCCGCATTCACAACGAAGATTGTACTGAAATAAGAGACTTCTGTGATACATACACAGGGTACGACACTCATGAATATAACCTTGGCGATTTAGTCTCAAACGGCGGCGCAAGTATTCCTGATGGCAACTTGCAAGGCGTTGAGGGTTGGTTGGTTGTAACCGCAGTTGAAAATTGCGCAAGTGATAATGAGTATGCTATTGATCACAATCAACTAGCTGGTCAGCTAATCGTTGTTGATTCAGACGACTATGTATATGGTGTTAACACCTATGCTAGGCAGGCTGTATGTTTTGATGCTGATCAAATTGAAGTTAACTTGGTACTGAATCCAAGCTTCGAAACTGGCGCATTGTCACCATGGAGCAATCAACAGGGTAATTCTGGTGTTATCACCAGTCAGGGTATTTCCCCTAGTGTTGCAGTTCCAGACGGTGATTTCATGGCTTATGTAGCATCTAGCGCCCGTGAAGGATTTGGTAGTGACACCTACGGTGGTGGATCATTTGGTGCTCTCGCAACAGATGAGCTCATTAACACAGGAACAGCGGAAACTAACGTTTCTGTTATCCAGAGTGCTTCATTTTCACCTACAAGTTCAAACACTGCTACATATGCTCTATCATACTTAGCACCTTCTGATGCTATTATTGCTGGTTGTGACAACTATGCTGCTGTATTGTTAATCAACACAGCAGGTGCTGGATCTATTGTAGATTCAGAATGTTACAATGAGTTTGGCGCTGGTGATATAGATGGCAGAGATTGTAAAGTAGCAATAGACGACAACGTTTCATATGCACTCAGCCCATTTGAGTTTTCTGGAGGAAGATCAAACTTCTTCTTTGATTCTCTATCAATTCCTGGTTCTGGAACATATGTGATTCAAGTTGTTACCGGACAGATTGCTGACGGAGAATGTGACCAAACCGACTTTAACGGAGACACAGGCGCTTTAGTTGACGATTTTGAAGTTCTTGAGTTTGTTGATGATCCAAATAATGACTGTGATGGTCGATTAACTGGTGCATTCAACGCTATGCTTGATAACATTACACCTACAACTTTAGCAGCTCAGTTCAACCTTCTCCCTGGCAGCGATGAAGCCGGAGCGGATGTTGTTCACATCAACTTTGCAGATTCTTACGGACCTCCATACAGACCAGTTGCAGCTTTTGCTTCAGTTTTTGTTAGTATCTTTGATGATGCTGAACAAGACGTAAGTTGCGGTGATGCTCTTGTATGTTTCGTAAGACTTGGTGTTGATGATGCACTTGTACAAAGTGAAGACTTCAACCCAGTAACACCTACACCTACACCTACACTCGTACCACCTCCAACACCTACACCTACAGTTATTCCTACGCTAGTTCCTACTCCTACACCAAACAATGGTGGAAGCAGTAGTTGTGCTATCGCAGGAAGCCCAGTTCAACTTGGAACAGCATTGGCTAACGTACTTATTCCTCTAGTACCTGTTGCCTTCGCATTCGGAGTTAGAGCTGTAAGAAGAAGAAAGAAATAAGATAAATTTAAAAACAATTATTAGTGGCAGGTTCTCTGAGCTTGCCACTTCTTATTCTTTCTTTTGTAAATAGAAATTAAAGATAGTTAAAAGTTAAACCGAGAGAGTTATTAACATAGCTCTCTCGGTTTTTTTTATTCAAATTTTTATTGCCCCATGTTATATCTGGTAGATTGATATTATAATTTATAGATTAAATGTGAGATTGAAGCTAAAAGAAATGCTGATATTAAATAACTAATATGAACAATCAAACGGTAACATTAATTCATTATGGTGAGCTTTCTTTAAAAGGAAAGAATAGAAGCTTGTTTGAAAATAAGCTTGTAGAGAATATAGAAAGAGAGACAGGCGGTAAAGTAACCAAATATCGTGGACGCTTTGTTCTAAAAGGCGGTAATCCAGAGAAACTGAGATATGTATTTGGAATTTCTTGGTATGCAGAGGCTATTATAGTAGAAAAGAATGTTGAGTCGATAATCTCTTCTGTTCTATGCGAAGTAGAAAACCGGATTTTAGATAAAAATAGCTTTGGTGTATATGTTAAAAGGGCAGATAAAAACTTTGACTGTAGGTCCATGGAGTTAGAAAGTCTTATTGGTAAAGAGATCTCAGATAGGTTTAATGTTAGAGTTGATCTAAAAAAGCCTGACTTAAGTGTTTTTGTAGAAATTTCTGAGTATGTCTATATCTACTTTAATAAGATTCAAGGATTACGTGGGCTCCCTATTGATGTAAGTGGTAATGTTTTATCATTGCTATCTGGAGGCATTGATTCCCCAGTTGCCTCATATCTAATGATGAAAAGAGGTTGTAGAGTAAACTTTATGCATTTTCATGTATTCAGTAACAATGAGCATGTTATGGATACAAAAATGAGGGAAGTCGTAGACTGTTTAAATAAATATCAGGGAAAGACGCGTATATTTTTAGTTCCATACTACCTATTTGAAATGGCTTCATTAAAAGTATCAAACTCTAAAGGCCATGAGTTAGTTTTATTTAGGAGATTTATGGTCCAGGTAGCTGAGAGAATAGCCCTTGAGAATGGTTTTAAAGCCCTTGTTACGGGAGATAGCCTGGGACAGGTAGCTTCCCAGACAATGGAGAATATAGCTCAAGTAACAAAAACTGTGTCGATCCCTATTTTCCAACCCCTTATTGCTTATGATAAACAAGAGATTATAGATTTGGCAAAAGAAATTGATACCTACGAAGTTTCTATAGAAAACTATAAAGACTGTTGCTCGATTGTTTCATCTAATCCTAGAACAAAGGCTAATACAAGGCAAGTGCAAATATTGGAAGAGGCTATGGATATTGAAAATCTTATTGAGCAAACACTAAAATTGGTTTCAGCAATACAGGTATAAAGAGTTACTTAGTTGTTGGTTTTTTGCTTTGCTTAGGTGGTTCAGCATAGTCCATAAAACCTTTTGTTTGAGGTGGGCCGCTGTAAGAAAGTTTTTTCCACACTATCGGGTCAGAGTAGTATAATCTAATAATTAAACTTCTAAATTGATTGAAGAAAATAGAGTTTTTTACTTTTACATATTCGATAAGGGAATTAATTTCATTCTTTTCAGTAAGTGCATAAAATGATTTTTTGTATTTTGATTTGGAGATCGAGTTTATATTCCAAAATCCTGCATCAAGAAAAGTAGCTGCAGCCCTGTCTCTATTTACATAATTCATGACTTTGCTTTTAATGTCTATCTCTTTCGATCCTGGAACTAAGCCTTCTGCAAGTGCCTGCATTACCTTTTGAGTGTCCTCATTAAAGACTATATAACCTTTCTGAATTTCTATACCTTTATCGAGGTTTGTTGCAAAAGCAGAACCAGGAAAAGAAGATACAACCTTCCCACCAATGAATCCAATAGCTAAAGTTTTTAAGAATTTTCTTCTAGAATTTATCATATTTATTAATCTATTATTTCAATTGTAATATTGTTTTCTTCGGCAAGTCTATTAGCCTTAATTTCAAACATTTCCGCTATCCTCTTTGATTCTAAACCGTGTTTTATAGAGTTTCTGGAAGCTTTAAGAGGTATCTCTTTAATCTCTACTATTTTCAGCACGCTAAATGTCCCGTTGGGCTTTTGAATAACCTCGGATATAGCTCCAACTTCCTTCTTCTCAAACTTTTGTGCTAATTCTCTGTTATATCCAATATCTGTTACTGTTATTTCTATGTCCGGATAACCGGTCGCTATGGTCTGTAACTCTTCGCCAGCCTCTGCTTTTTCTTTTACTTCTAATCCCAGGTTAACGTCAGGGACTGTTATTTCATGGATACGCACGTGTGAATACTTATACTTATTTGCTTCATAATGTCTTTGAATTTCTTCATCTGATATTTTTTTTGTTGGCTCCATATTTTCCATCATGGATTCCTTTGCCTTATTGATAATCAGCACCCTTTCAAAGTTTCTTACTTTCTTGTTAATTTCATTATCAACCCCTTGTTGAAGTCCCAATTGATAAATTATTTCTTCGGTTATAACAAAATTCAGGTTTCTATTCTTTATATCATCCTCGTATATAGGGCTTCCGTTTACACGCGCTACAATCTTACCTTCTCTTTCGGGTTCTGGATCAGTAGCTGTATTGTTGGTAGTGGTAGTGGTTTGAGCTTGCTCTTCAGCTGTGTCCTGTTTCTCCGGCGAATTGTTTGAATCAGATTGGTTACATCCAATGAATGCAATAAAAATTAATAATAAGAATAACTTGCGCAGTGCCATAGTATTGCTCCCTTAAGAATTATATTTCTTGCATAAAGCCAAATTTATAACTTATAAATTGACATAAAGCAATAGTTTATTTATATTATGCAGCACTACTAATATGCCTCCAAAGAAAGAAAAATACGACTGTATTGTAATTGGTTCAGGACCCGGGGGTGCCCCTTTTGCCTGGAAACTTGCTTCAGAAGGAATGAACGTTCTCATCCTTGAAGCTGGTCCTCGTTATAATCCTTATAAAGACTACGCTCTTGACCAACAAGACTGGGAAACAAAGGGATTTCCATATAAAAAGAGAATAAAGAATACATTTGGCAAAAAGCAAACTCTCAATCCTCAATATGACCAGCTTAAATCATGGAATAAGGCAAGCGGTAAGCTAAATCGTACCAAAAAGAGACACTATCATAAATATCAACAGGTTTCAGGAGTGGGTGGTACAACACTGCACTATCAAGGTGAGGCTCACAGATTAAATCAAAGTGCATTCCGCATGAAATCGCTTTACGGAGAGCTAGTAGATTGGCCAATTAATTATGAAACCCTTGAGCCATATTATTCTCAGGTTGAAAATATTATTGGTGTTGCAGGACCTGACAAAGTTCCTTCCCGTCCTCGTAGTAAACCTTATCCCTTAAAGCCGCATAAGTTGAGTTATGCGAGCCAGTTAATACAAAAAGCATGCAAAAAACAGGATCTCAATCTTGATGCTAATCCGGTTGCTATACTATCCAGCCTCTATCGTGATGCTCCGCCTTGCAATTACTGTAATGGTTGTACCTGGGGGTGTCCAAGGAAGGATAAGGGGAGTGTAGATGTAACATTTATCCCGCTTGCGGAAGATACCGGCAATTGCGAAATTCTAACTTATGCATTCGCCTCTAGAATTGAGGTGGAAAATAAGCAAGGGAAAAAGAAAGTTAACGGTGTTTTCTATTACGACAGAGGCGGCAAAGAACATTTTATTAAGAGTGATTATATTGCAGTTGCTTGTGGAGCTGTTCAAACTCCGAAGCTCCTATTGAATTCTGATATTAATCAAAACAATCTTGTAGGTAAAAACTTCATGGAGACTACATTCACTGAAGTGGTAGCTTTACATCCTGATAGGCTTGATTCCTACAGGGGGATTCCACTGGATAGTGTTCTCTGGGAATGGAATACTCCCAACCCTGATCGTGGTTTTCCAGGGGGATTAAGATTGTCTCCCACTGCAGGGAGTGCCTTGGGTCCTATTAATTATGCTCTCCGATATTTTAAAGGATGGGGAGATGATTTTGTTAAAGGTATGGATGAGTGGTTTGGACATGCTATGGGTATGGCAGGGATAGCAGAATTTTTTCCAAATAAAGACACTTTTGTCTCTTTAGATCCCAAGGAAAAAGATCAGTATGGACTTCCGGTCGCTCAGATACAGTCATTTTTGGGAGAACCGGAGCTCAATAGCCTAGAATTTATGGAAAAAACTTCAAAAGATATATTAAAGGCCACTGGCGCAGATGATATTGTTGAAAGCGTATCATCATACGATTTCTTCTCAGCTACACATGTATTTGGTACTTGCAGAATGGGTAATAATCCTGAAACCTCTGTGGTTGATTCTTCTCTAAGGTTTCATGGTATCCCTAATCTATTTGTAACAGATGCTAGCGTATTTCCTACTTCTGGTGGTGGGGAATCACCTTCTCTTACAATAGAAGCCTTAAGCTTAAGATCTGCTGACCTGCTTTTAAACGATTTAAAGAAAGGTTAAATCTCATTGATTCGACTAGCCTCCTATTTTGTTATATCTATCCCAATTTTTTTTCTATTGCTGTATCTAAATAATTCCAACGCCGATAACACGGATTTGCCAAAATTCTCTAACGTACAAACTGAGACGGGTATCCCGTTTATAGGGAAGCTTGGTCATGTCGCAACCTGGGGTGATTACAATCTCGATGGCTGGCCTGATCTTTTCTTATCAAATAGTGACCGTAGTAAAAGGCGTGGAAAGTTGCGCCAGAGCAGATCAGGCGATTCTATGCTTCAAGAAAAACCGGTACAAAGGTCCTTCTTCTTTGTTAACGAAGAAAGGCAATTTAAAGAGCTATCAGATAATTCAGGGATTCCCAATTCTCGATATAAGTCCGCAACTTGGGCAGATTATAATAATGACGGCTTTCCCGATTTACTACTAGGTACAAGTAGAGCAGGTATGCCTGTTCAGCTATATAAAAACATTGACGGACTTTCATTTGTTGATGTGTCAGAGCAGGCCGGAATTACAAAACAAGGCTCCACAGTTGTTCATGGTATTTGGGCAGATTATGATAATGATGGAAATGTAGATATTTTCCAAGTGGGAAAGGGGCTATCCTTTCTCTATAGAAATAAAGGAGATGGAACTTTTGAAGAAGTATCGGAGCTTTCAGGGCTTGGTGGGAAATTCTTCTCCAACTCAGCACTTTGGTTTGATTCAAATAATGATGGTTATCAAGATTTATTCTTAGTAAATAAGGGTATAAATAAAATGTACTTAAATCAGAGAGACGGGACCTTCTTGGACATTACAGAAAGCTCCGGACTCGAGGGACGAATGATGTGGAATACTAGCTCTGCGTGCTCTGGCGACTATAACGGAGACGGCTATTTTGATATATACGTGACCAATATAGGAAGAGCAAGCGGGAATGCCTTATATAGAAATAATAAAGATGGTACTTTTACAAATATAACTTTAGAAACTAATACTGATGATATGGGAGATGGTAGAACTTGCGCATGGATTGATTTTGATGCAGATGGGAAGCTGGATCTGTTTACGACGAACCATGTGCATCCAAATAAGCTATATAGGAACTTAGGTAATGATGTTTTCTTGGATGTAGCTCCTGCTGTTGGTATCGATCAACCTATTATAGATGTTTTTTCTGCTACATGGGGAGATTACAACAGAGATGGGTTTATGGACGTATTTTTAAACGGACACATAGGCACTGGGTTAATGAAAAATAGCGGTAATGCAAACAATTCAGTTACATTGAATTTAATTGGTAATGGTTTATTAACTAATTCTATGGCTATTGGAGCTCGAGTTGAAATTGTTTCTGGTGATGAGACTCAGGTAAGGGAAGTCTCAGGTGGTAGGGGATGCTGCGAGCAGGACATGCTCCCGGTTTATTTCGGTGTAGGTAAAAATAATAGTATTGATATTAAAGTAAAATGGCCAAGTGGAAAAACCTGTTTATTTGAGGATGTTATGGTCGAAAAGGCGAACTATTTTACAATCCATGAATTAAAGTGTGATATAATTCCCTCTGATGTAATATCAAATTAATAGTTTAGATTATCAAAGTATATTAAGGATAAATGTATGAGTAATATATCTATATCGGCTATTCTCCCAGCTCATAATGAAGCTGAAAATATTAAGACAACAGTTGAGAACTGTGTCTTTTATCTAGAGAAGAATGCATCAGATTATGAGGTGGTTGTAGTAAACGATGGATCTTCAGATAATACCCAAGAAATTGTGGAGGAGCTCTCTTCACTAAACTCAAAAGTGGTTCTTGTTAATCATGAAATCAATAAAGGATATGGATCTGCTTTGAGAAGTGGTTTTGATGAAGCCAAGAAAGAATTTATATTCTTCATGGATAGTGATGGCCAATTTGATATCCAAGATTTGGATAGATTGCTTCCTCTAGCCAATGTGGAAAATGTTGTAATAGGTTATAGAGAAGATAGAGCAGATTCATTGATAAGATCGTTAAATGCATGGATGTACGCAATGTATATTTATTTAATGTTTGGTTTAAATGTAAAGGATATGGACTGCGCATTTAAAATTTTTCCTACAAAAGCTTATCAGAATATAAAGCCTATTAAAGCAGGTGGCGCCTTATTTACTGCAGAATTCTTAATAAAGTTAAAACGAGCAGGATTTAACTTTAAGGAAGTACCGGTTAGACATTTTCCTCGCCAGTTTGGAACTCAATCCGGAGCAAATATAAAAGTTATATTGAGAATGTTTAAAGAATCATGGAAGCTGAGAAATGAACTTAGAGGTAGATAGTCGATATTCTTTAAAGAACCCTTATATACAATTATCTATACTGCTTCTAATTGGATTTTTGTTTCGGATTTACTTCTCAACTTTGATTTCATATGAAGGTGACGTTGGTGTTTGGCAATGGTGGGGTGAGGGATTATCCAAAGTTGGCTTTTCTAAATTTTACGATAACTACTGGTGTGATTATATGCCGGGGTATCTTTATGTCCTGAAATTTCTCACTGATATCCAGACTGAATTACCTTGGCTCTCATCAGATATACTTTTTAAACTTCCGGCAAATCTGTCAGATTTAGGCATATCTATTCTTATATATTTAATACTGAAGCCTATTTCAAGCACTAAAATCGCTATTTTCTCTTCTATAGCATATTTTTATAACCCGGCAGCTTTATCAAATTCAACATTTTGGGGACAAGTCGATTCTTTTCACGCCTTCCCTATTTTACTAGCTATTATTCTTGGTTTAAGAAAGAAATTTGTTTTGGCAGGTCTCTTTGCTGCTGTTGCTTTTATGATTAAACCACAAACTATCGTACTATTTCCTATTATAGGTTTTATTGCACTTGAACCATTCTTTCGTTCCAATAATAGGTGGAATATCAAGAACTTCGTACCAGGGACGAAGATAATTCTTACGGCTATAGTGACTTGTATTATCATCACGCTTCCATTTATCTGGAATGAAATCAATTCGTTTTCCTATATTTTCACAGGACCTTTTGATTTGATTAAAGAGAGATTCGATGCCGCCTACGAACAGTACAAATTCGCGTCGCTTAATACTTTTAATTTCTGGGGAGTTTTTGCAATGTGGACAAGCGATGAGACTATATTTGTAGGGCTTAGCTATAAAAACTGGGGAACCCTAATTTTTGGAGCTATTTACGCTTCAATATTCGCATTTTTTCTAAGATATAAACTTTTCAATAAGGACAATAAAGAAGAATATACGTTCCTGATTTTTCAAGCCGTAACTCTAATTCTATTTTCTCTTTTTCTTTTTGTAACGAGAGCTCATGAAAGGCACTTGCTGCCTTCGATTGTATTTTTTACACTAATATTATATAGGTCTTGGATATTTCCTTATTTATATGCTATTGTCTCGGGAGTTTATGTTTGTAATATGATTTACTCATATATAGAGCTTACTACTGATTATAAAGGAGTGTCTGATATTCTACAAAGCATTCTAGTACCGGTCATGTTTATTCTGTACTTTACAGCTTTCGTAATTGTATTGCTAAACTTTTTTAAACATACAATTAAAAAGGAAGATATAGTTAAAACCTAAGATCCGGAACTAACTAACACTTATGAACATCCTACTTTCAAAATACCGCGTTGAGTTACTGCTTTTCTTGATCATTGCTATTAGTTTTGGTCTCAAATTTCACCGTTTAGAATTTCCAGAGAGCTATTATTTTGATGAGGTCTATTTTGCTTTTACGGCTCAGGAAATGGCTAAAGGCAATAAATCTGCGTGGCAAGTTCCTGAAGTAGAAGCTCCAAAGGACCTAGCTTATGAGTGGACCCACCCGCCATTGGGAAAGGAAATTAGCTCTTTAGGTATTTTGATTTTTGGAGATAACACTTTTGGGTGGCGTTTCTTCCAAGCTTTTTTCGGTGTTCTGGGCACTTTATTTATCTTTCTATTGGGACGAAACTTATTTAATAATGGTGTGGGTTTAATCGCCGCACTACTGTACACATTTGAATCCTTTATTTTTGTACTAAGCCGTATAACTATGGTCGATATCTTTATGGCTAACTTCGTTCTTTTAGCATCTCTTTTTGTTGTAAAATATGCCAAATCTCGAAAAACAATATTTCTTCTCCTGACAGGCGCTTTTTGCGGTGCTGCTATCTCTATTAAATGGAGTGGTGTATATATTGCTGAGTTTCTGGCTGGAGTTTCGTTCTTTTTAATTTACTATTTTGAAGTATATAGTTCAGATTCTGAGGGAAGCTCGTACATCCGTGCACTTTTAAAGATTTTCCCGAGAATGATTTTAGCTTTCGTTGTAATTCCTTTAGTAATATATCTTGCTACCTACCTACCGTTTTTCTATTTTGGAAACTCAATTATAGATTTCATTAATCTGCAGGGACAAATGTTTGGTTATCATGGCGGAGTAACTGAAACACACCCCTATCAATCTCAATGGTGGATGTGGCCGCTCCTAATTAAAACAGTTTACATGCACTTTGAAAATTTGGGTGGACAATATGCTCATATATATGCATTGGGAAATCCTTTCATATGGTGGACAGGTTGTGTATTTTTCTTAGCCGCAGTTGTACAAGTTATAAGAAAGGAGTCACCAGCGCTAATATTTGCTGTTGTTAGTGTTTTAGCTTATTGGCTTCCGTGGGCCCTTTCACCAAGAAAGGTAACATTCTTATATCATTTCTTGCCTGCACTTTTATTTGTCATAATAATCATCGCCTATTTTCTCAATTCAATATGGAATAAGTCAAAATATGGCAAATTAATTGTGGTAATGTATATTATGGCGGCTGTCGGAGTATTCATCTATTTTTATCCGATAATTGCGGCAGTACCTATTTCACCAGATTCAGTTGACCGCTATTTTTGGTTGCAATCTTGGAGATAATGGCTCATCAATCTAATTGAGCAGATATGGGTTCAATCTTTTCTTGAATCAGTCTACACAACCATAATATTATGAAAAAAATTGATATAATAAGCCCTATTATACTAGGTTTAATCATTGCAGCCTTAATAATTTCATTATTAAAAGTTCTGGAAACTCAGCTGCAGATATCCGGTGATCAAGCAATATTAATCTGGGTTGCTTTAATAATACTGGTGCCATCTTCTTTCGTCTTATGGGTTTATATAACTTTCCACCTGGGCAAGAGAAGGCATGTATTTTTTCAATTCGGCAAATTTCTTCCCATAGGTGTTGCAAACACAGCCATTGATTTTGGTTCACTTAATCTCTTAATATTAATGTCAGGAGTGGATAAAGGATTATGGTTTTCTGTTTTTAAGGGCATCTCTTTTGTATGCGCCGTGACAAATAGTTATTTGTGGAATAGATATTGGACTTTTGAAGGTGGTGGAACTGAAGATGTCGGCAGACAGTTTTTTAAGTTTCTTATTGTTGCTGTTATTGGTTTTATAATCAATGTTGCGATTGCTTCCTTTATCGTAAACTATGTTGAACCCTTTGGTGGAGTATCGCCTATACTATGGGCAAATATAGGGGCATTTGCATCAATTGTTATCGTGATATTATGGAATTTCTTTGGTTATAAGTTTTTGGTTTTTAAAAAGTAGAGTGCTGTAATAATTCTTAGTATTCAGTAACCGGGGAATTTGCTCATGGTAAGTACTCCCCACAGATTAACAACTATGCCAATAATTATTAATGTTATATGATGCCATCTGATCCTGTCCCTTATTCCCATAATAGTTAAAATAAATAGAAATGGGTAGAAATCTACTGCAAATCTATATCCGAACTGGGCAAATCCCCAAGTGCCATGTGAGAAATTTACAAGGATTATTAGAGCAATAGAAACCCAACAGGCAAGAGCTAACTTATTTCTTATTTCTGCCTTGAAAGCATATATGAATGCCGGAGTTGTAATCCATATTGCTAGACCATTCCATGATGGCACAATATATGGAAATCCGTCAATTAATCTTGGCAAGCCTAGAAAGAATACCTTCAGATGTCTGGGAATATAACTTATATCAAATATTCCTTTCAGATACCATTCTTCCTCAAAAATATCGGGAATAAGGTAATAGGAAACGTCAAAAGGAGTACCAAAGCGTCCGTAATTATAAAGAGCATTTAGACCGATAAATATTGCAATACCCAAGCCCATATAAAAAAGAAATCTAAAGTTAATTCTGCTAATTAAACTTTTTGTGTTTCCTGTATACCATCTGTCATAAGTGTATATTAGAAAAAAAGGTAGAGATAGCACAGTTGTAAGTCTGGACCAGTAAGATGCACCAATTGATAGACCAATTAATAATGGATGGTATCTGCTCATTGTAAATAATATTCCGATAAATAGGAAAGTGACCGAAACTGTTTGAGAGAAAACCCATACACCCCCTGAGGAGGCAACCCACCAGTGTATAGTGCCAAATCCAAACATGATTGTAGACCAAATTTGCACTCTGGTATTCTTAGTAAGTTTCCGAGCCACTAAATATGCCAAAGATACATTCAGGCTGCCAAAGAGGATTGATATAAAAGTTTGATTAGTTGTTATCCCCCAAATTGCAACAAATGGCAGGCTTAGAATTGCCGGAAGAGGTGGGGGGACAACATAATGTCTGTCATCTATATGAACAAGTTCAATCCACGGGGCGTCCTCGATAAGGTATAACCTGCCATTTAGAAAAGCATCCGCCAGTCTTATGAAATTGTTATAAGGAGTAGAATCGGATTCTCTTGTTAGAAAGTATATGAGGTAAGTAATTGAGAAAATGATCAAACAAATAAAAAGTGTTCTCTTGTTTGAGTAACCGCTATAGTTATTCATATTAATAAATTAACCCCAGAGTGCTGACCAGCCAAACTTATTTATCCATAAAACGCCCCAAATATTAACCAATACGCTGATTATAATTAGAGTTTTATGATGCCATCTTAAATCACCGTTATCTTTTAATTGAGATTTCACTCCGAGCGCTATAAGTACAAACAAAAAAGGATAGAAATCCAAAGCAAATCGGTAGCCAAACTGAATCCACCCATATCCTCCGTGAGTGAAAGACACTAGGGCCACTGGGATAATAGCGGACCAGCAGGCAAGAGCTGTTTTGTTTCTAATGCCTGCGAAAATTACATAAATCACAGCCGGTGTAGTAATAAGAATCGACATTCCTTCAAGAGATGGAATCACATAAGGTGCATCCCACGAAAATAGAGGGGGTTTCAAGAAAAATATCCATAGATGTTTTAATATATATGAGGGATGAAAGAGTCCCTTAGGGTAAAACCAAGGTTCTTCCTTTGCCTGTAAGTTATATGCAATATCTGAAATAGTTTCAAACCTAACGTAGTTATATGCAAAGTTAAGCAGTACAAATATTCCAACTCCTAAGCCAAGTAAGATTAGTGGTTGTAATCGAACTCTCCTTATTATATTTATGCTTTTATCTTGATTTATGCTTTTATCTTGATTAATCCATTGATCTGAGATCATTATAAGAAAGAATGGGAGTGACAATATGACCGGCAGCCTGCACCAAAACGATGCCCCAAGCAAAAGGCCAATTATTAATGGACGACGTTTACCAAATGTTTCTAAAACTGCCAAACTCAGAAAGAAAAATGAGGCAATTTGTGCGAAGAACCATGCCTTACCGTCACAAGCTAAGTACCAAAATATAGTTCCAAATGCTAATAAAATAGTGAGCCAAATCTGAAGTCTTAAGCTATCGCTTAGCCTCCGCATGAGAAAATAAATAACTGCAACACACAAGCTACCCCAAAATACAGATGCTAAAGTTTGATTAATTTCTCCTCCCAATATGAGGGCCTGAGGAAGAAGCATTATTGCAGGCATAGGGGGGTATATAACATAGAATTTCCCACCCACCGGTAGAAGTTCATTCAACCATGAAGGCTTATCTAATAGATATAACCTACCATCAAGAAATGCTTCTGTTAGAGGGGCGAAGTAGTGGAAGGCTGTAGATTTATTTTCTCCGGTAAAGTAGTACACCACAAAAGTTAGAAGAAAGAACAAGAAAGCAAAGAATAAATAATAACGATTTCTCAGTATAGAAATTATGTTCATTTTCTTAACCGAATATCTTATTCATATATAATTTAGAAACGTGGATTAGATAGTCTACAATTACGTGGCTGCTCAACTTGCTCTCTCCATATTCTCGGTCGCGAAAAACTATAGGTACTTCTTTAACTTTCTTGCATTTAGATCTGACCAAAATTTCAAGTCCTATTTTAAATCCTTTAGGGCTTAATTCTACATTTTCGATTAAGTCTCTTCTTAAAAAAAAGTAGCCTGACATAGGATCTTTAACACTCGTTAATCCCATAACTGCCAATGTAGCAATTTTAGATGAAATTTGTCTTTTAAGTGGCCAATTCTCTATCCCCCCCTGGTCTATGTACCTGCTTCCCAGGGTGAAATCTGCTTCACCGTTTATGATTGGTGCTACTAGTTCAGGTATTTTCTCCGGAGGATGGCTTAAATCAGCATCAATTACACCAATAATATCAGTATCTGCCATAGCGAAGCCATCAAGTACAGCTGAAGAAAGCCCCCGTTTATCTTGTCTTCTGAGAACTTCTAGTTTCGGATATGTATTCCTAAGATCTTCAGCAACCTTCCATGTCTGATCAGGGGAATCATCATCAACAACGAGAACGTATCCATTTAAATTATTATCGTTGAAGATCTCAAAGATCTTGGCAACAAGAATAGGTATATTTCCTGCTTCGTTAAATGTTGGTATTACGAGTGTGATATTCATAATTTTCAAGCAAATATATTAACACCTATTTTTTAAGAGAAAAGAATTACACTTTGTCCTTTTCAATGAATACTTAACCATATAAATAACGATAGAGATAGGGTAGTGTTTTGTTGACCTCCTTTGGTGAGTTATGTATTTTAACAAAAATAGAAATTGCTCTAAAATAGAAACCCTTTATATGAAAGAACAACCTTGGCTTCTTCAGAATAAGACCCCTTTAACATTCTATGTTTTTGTAATACTAATAATACTTCTCAGCAAATTTTTTATACCCTCTAATTATGTAGTATCAATTGCTGCGGTGTTAATGCTGCTTCCCATCTTGCTCAAACCAGATGGTGGATTCTTTAAATCTGACCTTAGGGGAATACTTCTAGGCCTAGGAGTCTCCGCTATTTTATTGTCAATCTATACAGCAGTAATATTCTTATATGGCTTATATGCAGAGCAAAAATTAGTAATAAATTCTTTGCCAGTTGCCTTCATTCTGACTCAGCTATTAATGGTTGCATTACCCGAAGAAGTATTTTTTAGAGGTTACCTTCAAAATAAACTTGGAAATAACATCAAGGGTATAATCATAGTTAGTTTGCTTTTTGCTGTTGGCCATTTCATTACCTTATGCCTGGGCGGTGGTCACAATATAGCAATATGTTCACAGGCCATTCTAACTTTCTTCCCATCACTGGTAATGGGTTATCTCTATCTTAAAACTAAAACTCTCTGGGCAAGCATAATCTTTCACTTCTTTGCGAATATAGTTCATATTGCTATCGCTTTATCTTAGAATTTTCAGAAACCACGCAAATATCTCAAATTGAAGCTATTTTACAAAGAAAATCTATTGATATATTGTAGTTATACTCTTTATTCAAGTATTATAATAAATTATGCCTAGGATTGCTTTAGCACAAATAAATGCAAAAGTGGGAGATATAGGAGGGAATCTGAACAAAATTCTTAACTATATATCCTCTGCCAAAGATTCGGGGGTGGATATTCTATGCTTTCCAGAGTTGTCCATAACGGGATATCCTCCTGAAGACCTCTTGCTAAAACCAAATTTTATAAATGACAGCATAAGTACGATTGAAGAAATTAGAAAGGCTTCTAGCAATATCACCGTTATTGTGGGTTTTCCTGATAAAAAAGAAGATATTTATAATGCTGCTGCGATTATTCATGATAAAAAGCTTATTGATATCTACCACAAACGCTATTTGCCCAATTACGGAGTTTTTGATGAAAACAGGTATTTTCAATCAGGAGTCCGTGCGCCAGTATACAAACTTGGTGATCTGATTTTTGGAGTCAATATCTGCGAAGATATATGGTACCCCGGTGATCCCACTAGAAGGCAGGCCCTTTTGGGGGATGCCCAAATCATAATCAACATATCTTCGTCCCCTTATTACGCTTCAAAAGTAGCTTCAAGAGAACGCATGCTTAGAACCCGTGCCAGAGATAACTCTGTCAACATTGTTTTTTGTAATATGGTTGGAGGTCAGGATGAGCTTGTATTTGACGGTCACAGCGTCGTGATAGGAGAATCAGGGGATATAATAGCAAGAGCAAGATCATTTGAAGAAGACTTTCTCATTGCCGACATTAATGTAAAAGGAGTGTTTCGCTCTCGAATTCATGATCCTAGACGGCGTAAAGAACGTCATGCACTAGAGGCGCATTCAGAAAAAGCTGAAGTAATAGAGATTGAAGCTAAGAAGAGTAAAGGTGCAACTAAAACCAGGGTTAATTCAAGGCTAGAAGAATTCAGCCGGAACGAAGAGGAAATCCTAAGGGCACTAGTTCTCGGAACGAAAGATTATGTAATCAAGAATGGTTTTAAGAAGGTTGCAATTGGTCTGAGCGGTGGCATAGATTCTGCACTAGTTACGGCTGTTGCAGTAGAGGCGTTAGGCAAAGAAAACGTGGTTGGAGTTGCAATGCCTTCCATGTATAGCTCAAAGGGGAGCGTTAGCGATTCAGAAAAATTAGCCCAAAATATAGGAATTGAGCTACTTAATATTCCAATTAAGAACACTTTTAGTTCTTACAACGAAATGCTTTCAAATGTATTTAAAGCCGAAAAACCAGATACAACTGAAGAAAATCTCCAAGCACGCATCCGAGGCAATATTCTAATGGCCTTGTCCAATAAATTTGGCTGGCTTGTCCTTACTACCGGAAACAAAAGTGAAATGAGTGTTGGATACTGCACCCTATACGGCGATATGGCAGGTGGTTTTGCTGTAATAAAGGATGTGCCTAAAACTATCGTTTATCAGATTTCAAAATTCTATAATGAATCCAAGGGGAGGGCGATTATACCAAATTCTATCATAAATAAAGCCCCTTCTGCCGAGCTACGCCCGGATCAGCTTGATACTGACTCCTTGCCCCCGTATGAAATTCTAGATCCAATTTTAAAAGCATATGTAGAAGATGACTTAAGTACAGATGAGATTGTTTCCCGTGGATTTAAGAGGTCTTTGGTAAAGAAGATAATAAAGATGGTTGACCAGAACGAATATAAGAGAAGACAAGCCCCTCCGGGAATCAAGATCACAGCCAGGGCATTTGGCAAAGATCGACGTTTCCCAATTACAAACCTGTATAAAGCCTAGATAAGGTTCAGATATGTGCACAAGCCTTAATTTCATGGTAAAATAAGCCCCTGGGTTGACAGAAAGCTTCTTGAGTTGACTTGTACCCTATTTCAACTTAAATTTATGATGGGTTAGTTGGCCGCAGTTTATGGGTCAATCCTTAAAGTAATCAATAATATTACTTCAATTGTTTAATAATTCTTAGGAAGGTGTTTTTATGAAGCCTGTTGGATATCCGCCTAAGCAGGGTCTTTATGACCCCGCATTAGAACACGACTCTTGTGGTATGGGGTTTGTGGTCAACATAAAAGGCGAAAAATCAAATAAAATAGTCCGTAACGCCATTCAGGTGCTTTTAAACCTGGAACATCGTGGTGCTTGCGGGTGTGAAGCCAATACCGGAGACGGCGCTGGCATATTAATACAAAAACCGCATAAATTTTTTCAAAAAGTATGTGAAGGTAATGGTATAGATTTACCATCTGAAGAAGAATATGGAGTTGGCACAATCTTTTTTCCTCAAGATGTTACAGAAAAAAGGGTGTGCGCACAGACCTTTGAAAACATACTAAAAGATGAGGGACTAGAGGTTCTCGGTTGGCGAGATGTTCCCACTGACAACGAATCCCTGGGTAATACTGCGATCGCTTGCGAGCCTTTTGTGAAGCAAGTGTTTATTAAAATTGGTTCTGATATAAAAGATCCTATGGATTTTGAGCGCAAGCTCTATGTAGTTAAGAAAAGGGCGCTAAATGAAATTAGGCTTTCAGGGATGAAAGGCGGAGACTATTTCTATATAGCCAGTCTATCATGTAAAACAACTGTTTATAAAGGAATGCTCACAACCTGGCAGCTCGATAAATACTATCCCGATTTAAATGATCCTGACATGGAGTCGGCAATAGCTCTTGTTCACTCTCGTTTTAGTACTAATACCTTCCCTAGTTGGGATCGTTCTCATCCTTATCGCTATATTGTTCATAACGGTGAGATCAATACAATGAGGGGAAACATAAACTGGATGCATGCTCGTCAGGCGGTGTTTGCATCTGAAGCTTTTGGAGAAGATCTTCAAAAGACCTTCCCTATCATATCACCTGATAGTAGCGACTCCGGAAACTTCGACAACTGTGTTGAATTTCTTTATTTAGCCGGACGCCCTATAGAACATGCTGTTATGATGATGATTCCTGAGCCATGGTCAAATCACAATACTATGAGCGAGGAGAAAAAAGCATTCTATGAATATCATAGCTGTCTAATGGAGCCGTGGGATGGCCCTGCATCAATTGGTTTTACAGACGGAACAAAGGTGGGTGCGGTACTCGATAGAAATGGACTGCGTCCTTCTCGTTATTATGTAACTAAAGACGATATGGTTATTATGGGCTCAGAAGTGGGTGTGCTGGATGTCCCGGCAGATATGGTACTCCATAAGGGACGTTTGCAGCCTGGCAGGATGTTCTTAATAGATACAGAGCAAGGCCGTATAGTAGAAGACGAAGAACTTAAAGAAAATCTTGCTAAGGAAAAGCCTTATAGAGAGTGGCTTGATAACAATTTGTTGCCACTCAATGAGATAGAAGCTGTTCAGGATAGAACGACCCAAGAAGCTTCTGACCATGAGAAGGTTCTAATAAGGCAAAGGGCATTTGGCTATACCTTTGAAGACCTGAGAGTTTTAATAGGTCCCATGGCATCTAACGCCGTTGAGCCAGTTGGTTCTATGGGGAAGGATACGCCGATTGCAATTCTTTCAAGCAAACCAAGACTACTCTATGAATATTTTAAGCAGCTTTTTGCACAGGTCACCAATCCTGCGATTGATTCGATTCGCGAAGAGCTTATTACCGCAACTGAAATGACTCTAGGTCCTGAGCCTAATATCTTAAATCCGGGTCCTGAGAACTGTAGAAAAATTTGGCTTGAAACACCTGCGTTAACTAATGAAGATCTACTAAAGATAAAGAATCTTGATAACGAAAACTTTAAATCAGAGACGCTTCCAATTCTTTTTAACATTTCGCAAGGCAGTCTAGGTCTTGAGAAGGCATTGGATGAACTCTTTGAGAGTGCAGATAAAGCTATATCCCAAGGCACAAATATTTTAGTGCTTTCTGATAGAGGGTTTAACAAGGAAAATGCTCCAATTCCTGCGCTCCTGGCATCAGCCGGCTTACACCATCATTTAATAAGAAACGGAAACCGTATGAAAGTCGGTTTAGTCCTTGAGTCCGGCGAGCCAAGAGAAGTCCATCATTTTGCTTTACTTGTAGGTTACGGAATAAGCGCTATTAATCCTTATATGGCTTATGAAACAATCGAAGACATGATAAATGAGGGCATGCTTTCGGGAATCGATAAAGCTAAAGCCGTTAGCAATTATAATAAAAGCGTTGTTAAAGGAATTGTAAAAACAATGTCTAAGATTGGTATCTCTGCAATTCAGAGCTACCACGGAGCTCAGATATTTGAAGCAATAGGGCTCAACCACGATTTTGTGGATAAATATTTCACCTGGACCCCAACTAGGATTAAAGGAGCAGGGATAGATATCATTGCTGAAGAAATTAGACTTCGATATGATACAGCATATCCTGATCGTGATGTTGTCCCCGACACTCTTGATGAGGGTGGGCTTTACCAGTGGCGTCCCGATGGGGAGCACCATGCTTATAACCCAAAATCGGTTCATATGCTTCAACGTGCATGTAGAGCTAATAGCTATGAGCAGTTTAAGAAATTCTCGGAACTGGTTACAGATGAGTCCAAACAGCTATCTACTTTAAGAGGACTATTAGAGCTAAAAACTGATTCTGATCCGATACCTATAGATGAAGTTGAATCTGTTGAATCTATTTGCAAGCGTTTCAAAACAGGTGCTATGTCATATGGAGCGATAAGCGCTGAGGCTCACGAAAGTCTTGCCATTGCCATGAACAGAATCGGCGGTAAAAGTAACACCGGGGAAGGCGGAGAGGATACAGCACGAAACATCCCGGATGAAAATGGGGATTTAAGAAGGAGTTCCATCAAACAGGTTGCCTCGGGTCGCTTTGGTGTTACGAGTGAATATCTAGTTAACGCAGAAGAAATACAGATAAAAATAGCGCAGGGCGCTAAACCCGGAGAGGGTGGACAGCTGCCGGGAAGAAAAGTATATCCCTGGATCGCCAAGGTCAGGCTTTCAACCCCTGGAGTTGGTCTGATATCACCTCCTCCACATCATGATATTTATTCAATTGAGGACCTTGCAGAGCTTATTCACGACTTAAAAAATGCAAATCAAAAAGCACGTATAAACGTTAAATTAGTTTCAGAAGTAGGGGTGGGCACCATTGCTGCAGGAGTTGCAAAGGGGCATGCCGATGTAATCCTCGTTAGTGGTTATGACGGGGGAACTGGAGCCTCACCTCAGAGCAGCATACAGCACGCCGGGCTTCCATGGGAACTTGGGCTTGCAGAAACTCACCAAACTCTATTAATTAATAACCTTCGTAGCCGTGTAGTGCTCGAGACTGATGGTCAAATGAAAACTGGTCGAGATGTAGTTATTGCAGCACTATTAGGAGCTGAGGAGTATGGATTCTCAACAGCGCCGCTAATTATTCTTGGCTGTATTATGATGCGTGTCTGTCACTTGGATACATGCCCTGTGGGAGTTGCAACGCAAAACCCGGAGCTGCGCAAAAAGTTCATGGGTGACCCGACGCATGTAGTTAATTTCATGCATTTCATCGCACAGGAAATTAGAGAACTCATGGCGGAGCTTGGTTTTAGAACTATTAATGATATGATTGGAAGAACTGACAAATTGGAAATGAGAAAAGTTGCTGATCACTGGAAAGCTAAAGGGCTTGATCTCTCAGAGGTGATTTATCAGCCTGATGTTCCAAGTGATTACGGAACTTACTCTCAAATTGAACAGGATCATGGGCTTGAAGAAGCGCTTGATAATAAGGTCTTGCTTGATATATGCAAACCTACTCTTGAAAATGGGGAACCTGTTGAAGCTATACTTCCTATCAAGAATATCAACCGGACTGTAGGGACAATTTTGGGCAGTGAACTTACTAAAAAATACGGCTTAGACGGTCTACCCGAAGGAACAGTGCGACTTCATTTTAACGGCTCAGCAGGGCAGAGCTTTGGAGCTTTCGTACCTAAATTTATGACATTAATCTTAGAAGGTGATTCCAACGATTATCTAGGCAAGGGCTTATCTGGTGGAAAAATAGTTGTTTATCCGCCTAAGGCGTCCACATTTGTTGCTGAAGAAAATATTATCACAGGTAACGTAGCGTTTTACGGCGCTACAGGTGGAGAGTCTTATATAAGGGGTCTCGCTGGCGAGCGCTTCTGTGTTAGAAATAGTGGAGTCCGAACGGTTGTTGAAGGTGTTGGGGATCATGCTTGCGAATATATGACAGGCGGACGTGTTGTGGTATTAGGACACACGGGAAGAAACTTTGCCGCTGGAATGTCAGGCGGAATAGCATATGTTCTTGATGAAGAGGGCGATTTTCAGATTAGGTGTAATCAAGACATGGTTGACCTCGAGCCTTTAAATGAAAATGATTCTGAAGAAGTTAAAGAAATGATAATGAGTCATGTTGAACATACAGACAGTGACAAGGGAAGAAGGATTCTTTCCAATTGGGACAGCATGGCAAATAAATTTGTTAAAGTAATGCCGAAAGATTTTAAACGTATGTTAGGAGCTATAGAAAGAGTTGAGCAGAAAGGTTTAAGCGGAGATGAAGCGCTTATGGCTGCTTTTGAGGAAAATAAGAGTGACCTGGCTCGAGTGAGCGGAAATTAGTTTCCTACCTTTCTATTAACAATAAAAACAATGAATACTATCGATATATTGATTGAGATTTGGAGGAAGTACAATGGGTGATCCGACTGGATTTATGCAGCATGACAGAGAACTAGAACCCGACCGTTCTCCATCTGAGCGTATTAAAGATTGGAAAGAGTTTCATAAACATCAACCTGATGCAAAGTTGAAAATTCAGGGTTCAAGGTGTATGGATTGCGGAATCCCCTTTTGTCAGACTGGGGATATGCTGGGTGGTCTAACTTCCGGGTGCCCGATAAATAACCTCATACCTGAGTGGAATGATTTAGTTTTTAAAGGTTTATGGAGAGAGGCGCTTGACCGTTTACATAAAACCAATAACTTCCCAGAGTTTACAGGGAGAGTATGTCCTGCCCCGTGTGAAGGATCATGCGTACTAGCATTAAATGAACCAGCCGTAACTATAAAAAATATAGAATGCACAATTATAGATAGAGGTTTTGAAGAAGGGTGGGTTGTCCCTGAGCCCCCTAAGGTAAGAACAGGAAAGACTGTTGCTGTTGTGGGTTCTGGGCCAGCAGGCTTGGCTTGCGCTGCACAACTCAACAAAGCGGGGCACTTGGTAACAGTTTTCGAAAGAGACGATAGGATCGGCGGCCTTCTTATGTACGGCATTCCAAACCCTCATCTGGAGAAATCAATTGTTGACAGAAGGGTTAACTTACTCAAAGAAGAAGGGATTAATTTTGTAACAAGCACTGAAATTGGAAAAGACTACCCATCTCAGAAACTAGTAGATGAATTTGACGCAGTGGTTATATGCACCGGGGCTACACGACCTCGTGATTTGCCAATTGATGGCAGAGAGCTTAAAGGAATTCATTTTGCTATGGATTTTCTAAGGGCAAACACTAAGAGTTTGTTGGACAGTAATCTTGAAGATGGAAATTATATTTCAGCAAAAGATAAAAACGTTATAGTTCTCGGTGGTGGTGATACAGGTACTGACTGTGTAGCTACTTCAATTCGCCACGGTTGTAAGAGCCTCCTTCAATTTGAGATATTACCTACTCCTCCTATGGAACGTGCGCCAGATAACCCATGGCCACAGTGGCCCAAGGTTTATACACTGAGCTATGGTCAGGAAGAGGCTATGTCGGTTTTTGGAGAGGACCCTAGAAAGTATCAAGTTCTGACTACTAAATTTGTAGGCGACGATGAAGGTAATGTAAAAGAGCTTCATACGGTCAAGATTGAGTGGCATTCAGGAGATAACGGACGACCATCTTTTAAAGAGGTTCCTGGTTCTGAAGAGATTTGGCCTGCAGACCGTGTCTTTTTAGCGCTTGGTTTCCTTGGTCCCGAAGATACTGTAATCGATCAATTAAATATAGAACGGGATGAACGCTCGAATGCCAAAGCTGAATATGGCAAATACAAAACTAATGTTGAAGGTGTATTTGCTGCAGGTGATGCCAGGCGTGGTCAGAGCCTCATAGTTTGGGCAATCAATGAGGGACGTGAAGCGGCGCGTGAATGTGACCTCTATTTGATGGGTTCAACTAACTTGCCCTAAAATCCTACTTTTTCTTAATTAAGAGTATGGAGTAATAGTTATAATATAATCTGTATACATAACTATTATAAATTTTATACTCTATTTGATCCTGCATTAAGTAAATTCAACTTCAGGAAGTAGGATAGTTCCTTTTTGTTACTACTCAACAAAAGAGTTTCAAAACATTCATTCAATTATTTATACTTAACTCGCAATAACAAAGTCTTATGGTAAAATGGGTAACATAAATAATCCTTGTATTGGCGGAATACATAATTATTATTTTAGTTAAAGGGTCTGAAAATCTAGTAGCAAAGAAACTTATAAAACTAATGCTGGTTGCGTGCATGCTGTGCATTCTTCTATTCTTAATTTCCTGTACCAAACCCGAAAAAGAAACCGAAACAACTGAAAGTTCCGAGACTAAAAGAGAAGTAATCAAAAGTAATGGAATGATTCTTATCCCTGAGGCGGATTTCATGATGGGTGGTGACGATGAGCTTAAACGAGAGGATGAGTTACCTAGACACAGAGTTTTACTTGACCCATTCTGGATGGATGAGACAGAAGTTACAAACGCTGAGTTTGCTAAATTTGTTAAAGAAACTAAATATATTACTACTGCTGAGCAAAAACCCGATTGGGAGGAGCTTAAAAAGCAACTTCCTGAAGGAACCGTCAAACCTGACGACAGTGTACTAGTTCCGGGTTCACTGGTTTTTAATCCTCCGAGGGATGAAGTAAGCCTGGACAATTTTTATCAGTGGTGGCTATGGGTTCCGGGTGCCAACTGGAAACACCCTGTTGGGCCTAGTAGTAATATAAAAGGACTCGACGATCACCCTGTAATTCATATCTCTTGGTTTGATGCCAACGAGTATTGTAAATGGGCAGGGAAACGTCTCCCCACAGAAGCAGAGTGGGAATGGGCAGCGAGAGGCAGTCTTAAAGACAGCCCGTATTCATGGGGTAATGAACTTGTTCATGAAGGCCACCCTAAAGCCAATACCTGGGACGGCAAATTTCCTAATAAAAACACTCAAAAAGACGGATTTATGGTTACAGCACCAGTGAAATCCTTTCCTCCCAACGACTATGGACTCTACGATATTGCTGGCAATGTATGGGAATGGACGAGTGACTGGTATAGAAATGATTACTATGAAATGAGCAATAAGCCGGAGGGGGTAAAAAATCCTCAGGGTCCAGAGGATAGTTATGACCCTGTCGAGCCGTTTGCTGAAAAGAAAGTACAGCGGGGAGGCTCTTTTTTGTGTAATGATTCTTACTGCTCAGGTTATAGAGTTGCATTCAGACAGAAGGCAAGCCCCGATACTGGGCTGTCACACTCTGGGTTTAGATGTGTTAAAAACGAAAAATAAAATTTATAGATAGCGGTAAAAAATAAATGGAGGTAAAGGAAATGAAGAGATTATCTCTTATGGTTATATGTTTGCTTTTTATTTCAGGCGCATTATGGCAAGAAGCCAGCGCTCAGGATAAAAAAGCTGACAAGAAGAACGAAAAGCCCAATATATTGGTAATATGGGGTGACGATATAGGTATAACAAACTTGAGCTACAACTCAAGAGGTCTTATGGGTTATAGCACTCCCAATATAGACAGAATTGCAGCAGAGGGAATGATCTTTACAGATTATTATGGTGAGCAAAGCTGTACCGCAGGAAGAGCTGCTTTTATAACCGGTCAAAGCGTAATCCGCACCGGGCTCAGCAAGGTTGGACTTCCCGGGGCAGAGCTTGGAATGCAGGAAGAGGACCCAACTATTGCAGCCGTTATGAAAGCAAACGGTTATGTAACAGGACAGTTTGGGAAGAACCATCTTGGTGATAAGGACGAACACCTTCCTACAAATCACGGATTTGATGAATTCTACGGCAATTTGTATCACTTAAATGCTGAAGAAGAACCTGAGCTACCTGATTATCCAAGTGAAGAGGAGTACCCGGGGTTTAGAGAAAAATACGGTCCACGTGGTGTGATCCATAGCTATGCTGGTGGGGAGATTGAAGATACAGGAGCTTTAACCAAAAAAAGAATGGAAACTGTTGATGACGAAACATTGGCTGAGGCTATAAGATTTATTAAAGAAGCAAACGAAGCTGGAGAGCCATTTTTCGTATGGTGGAACGGAACCAGAATGCATTTCCGTACCCATGTGAAATCAGAACTTAGAGGTATCTCAGGACAGAATGAATACTCTGACGGTATGGTGGAGCATGATATGCATGTCGGGCAATTGCTAAAAGTCCTTGATGAACTCGGAATTGCAGACAATACAGTTGTTTTCTATAGCACAGATAATGGTCCCCATCTGAATACATGGCCCGATGCTGCTATGACACCTTTCCGTGGTGAGAAAAACACCAACTGGGAAGGCGGATGGCGTGTGCCTGCAGCAGTAAGATGGCCAGGGAAAATTCCAGCTGGAACAGTCTCCAATGGCATTATGCATCATATGGATTGGTTTCCAACTTTTTCCGCAATAGCAGGAAATCCAGATATTAAAGAACAGCTCCTAAAAGGAACAAAAATTGGCTCACGAAGCTATAAAGTCCACCTAGACGGTTACAATTCACTTCCCTTATTAACTGGAGAAGTTGAGGACAGTCCAAGAAATGAGATATTTTACTTCTCAGATGACGGCGACTTAACTGCGCTTCGCTTTAACGACTGGAAGTTGATATTTGCGGAGCAGCGTACCGAAGGCACACTGAAGTTATGGGCAGATCCTTTTGTCTTTTTGCGTATCCCCCTACTTTTTAACTTAAGACGTGATCCTTTTGAGCGCGCCAACCTTACTTCAAACACATATTACGACTGGTATATGGATCATGTGTTCTTGCTGGTCCCTGCTCAGGAATACGTTGGAAAGTTCATTGCGACTCTAAAGGAATTTCCACCTAGACAGAAAGCAGCAAGTTTTTCAATTGACCAGGTGATGGAAAAGTTACAAGAAGCGCCAGGAACACCTTAGTCTAGTTGACCATAAATATTTCACATAAACCCATGGCTGTTGGGCATTTATTCAACAGCCATGGTCTTCATTTAGTGCTTGTAGATAGACAAAATCAGAGGAGTGGCAATGAAAAAATTCCTATATATATTAGTGCTATTAACTTTTACAGTAGCTGGCAATTTACACGCCGAAGATGCTTTGCCCTCTTGGAATGACGGCAAGACCAAGCAATCAATAATTACTTTTGTGGAACAGGTAACAGATCCAAACAGTAAATCTTACGTAAAACCAGAGGAGCGCATCGCGACATTTGACAACGATGGCACACTTTGGGCAGAGCAACCGATTTATTTCCAACTTGAATTCGTCAAAGACCGTATAAAAGAACTTGCACCTTCTCATCCTGAATGGAAAACGCAGCAGCCTTTTAAAGCAGTACTTGAAAACGATAACAAAGCACTTGCCGCAAGCGGTTATGAGGGGCTCATGAAACTTCTTATAGCCACACATGCCGGGATGACGCAAGCCGAGTTTCAAAATATAGCAGAACAGTGGCTCTCAACATCTAAACATCCGCGCTTTAACCGCTCTTATACAGAGCTTATTTACCAGCCAATGCTCGAGCTACTTACATATCTAAGAGCAAATGGCTTTAAAACGTACATAGTCTCCGGCGGGGGAATTGAGTTTATGCGTCCTTGGACAGAGGAGGTTTATGGAATACCGCCTGAGCAGGTAGTTGGCAGCAGTATTAAAACAGAGTTTGAAATGCGTGACGGAAAGCCTGTTCTAATACGTCAGGCGGAGATAGATTTTATTAACGACAAAGAGGGGAAACCTGTAGGAATTAACACCCAGATTGGTAGGCGCCCAATTGCAGCATTTGGCAACTCAGACGGAGATCTTCAAATGCTCCAATGGACTGCAGCAGGCACTGGCCCAAGCCTTATGGTTCTTGTCCATCACACAGATGCCAAAAGAGAGTGGGCATATGACAAAGACTCGCATATCGGGAAATTGGATAAAGCGCTTCTTGAAGCAAATGAGAAAGGGTGGACAGTCGTTGATATGAAAGAAGACTGGAAGGTCGTTTTTCCTTTTGAAACGGAATCAAATTAGTTTGAGATGGTAATTATATAAATTATAGGTGATAAGGGAGGGAACATCATGAAATTAAGAATTCTAGCATTATTTTTATTTGTAGGTTTGGTTTTTAGCTGCAGTTCGCAAGACGAGGTAAAAGAACAGCCTCAACAATCTGAACAAAGTCAGCAAGCTGACCAATCTCAAGGGCCTGAAACTGCATCATCGGACACAAGTACAAGATCCAGTGACGGCATCAATCGTGAGATTTTGCCGATACAACCTCCAAAGATAGATCAGATTACAGAAATGGACGCTCGTAATGTTGAAACACCCGAGAGCTTTGATCTTAAAGCTCCAGAAGGTGCGCCTAATGTTGTTATAGTGTTGATCGATGATATTGGCTATGGTGCAACAAGCACGTTCGGCGGTCCTATCTCAACACCTACCTTTGATAAACTAGCTGATGACGGTCTTCGTTTTAATCGTTTTCATACTACTGCATTATGCTCACCAACAAGGGCGGCTCTTCTCTCCGGGAGAAACCACCACGCTGTGAATGTGGGCTCGGTTATGGAAGTTGCCACCGGATTTCCCGGCAACCTTGGACAGAGACCTGACAATGCTAAATATGTAGCTGAAACACTTCGTCAGAATGGTTATAGCACAGCGGCATTTGGTAAATGGCATGAAACTGCGGCATGGGAAGTATCAGTTTCTGGTCCATTCTTCCGCTGGCCTACTAACTCAGGGTTTGATAAATTTTACGGATTTATTGGCGGTGAAACCAACCAGTGGGACCCCGTAATTTATGACGGAGTAACAAAGCTTGAAAAGAAAGACAATGAAGATTATCACTTCACAACTGACATGACAGATGAGGCAATAAAATGGGTTAAGTTTCAACACGCAATGACACCCGACAAACCATTCATGCTTTATTTTGCAACAGGAGCTGTTCATGCTCCCCACCATGCGCCTAAGGAATGGATAGAAAAATATAAAGGGCAGTTTGACGACGGATGGGACGCTCTTCGTGAAAAAACCCTGGCTCGTCAAAAAGAAATGGGCATTGTTCCAGAAAATACTGTACTTGCCCCTAAACCCGATGACATCCCGAATTGGGATGATCTAACAGATAACGAGAAAAAACTCTTTGCTATTCAGATGGAAGCTTTTGCTGGTTTTGCTGAGCATACTGATAACGAAGTCGGACGCCTTGTTGAAGCAATAGCTAAGATGGGGGAACTCGATAACACACTCTTTATTTATATCATGGGAGACAATGGCTCAAGTGCAGAAGGTGGAATCATCGGCACTTACAACGAGCTAATTCATTTAAACGGAATATTTGATGCTGAGACAGTGGATGGAATGTTAAGTAAAGCTGATGATTGGGGAGGACCAGAATCGTTCCCCCACATGTCCGCAGCCTGGGCAGTGGCTACCGATGCGCCGTTCACATGGACCAAGCAGGTAGCAGCAGACTACGGCGGTACTCGCAACGGAATGGTAATGCATTGGCCAAACGGTATTAACTCAAAAGGCGAAGTCCGCAGACAGTGGCATCATGTAAACGATGTCGGACCTACTATCTTGGAAGCGGCAGACTTGCCCGAGCCTAAGATGATAAATGGTGTTGAGCAGCGTCCGATGGACGGAGTTAGCATGTTATATGCTGTAGATAATGCAGATGCTCCTGACCGTCATACTACTCAGTATTTTGAAATGTTCGGCAACCGCGCTATTTATAATGACGGTTGGCTTGCAAGAGTGGTACACAGAGTTCCATGGGCAGATCAACCACTCAACACACTCCAGGAAGATAAATGGGAACTCTATAATACTGAAGAAGATTTTAGTCTCACAAATGACCTAGCCGCATCCAACCCGGAGAAGCTAAAAGAATTACAGGCCCTTTTTGAGGAAGAGGCGATTAAAAACAATGTATATCCACTGGATGATAGAGTCTATGAGAGGTTCAATGCAGAACTTGCTGGACGTCCTGATTTAATGGGCGACAGAAAGAGTTTGGCTCTGTCAGAGGGCATGGATGGCATTATGGAAAATGCCTTCTTAAACATTAAGAATAGCTCAAAAACCATAACTGCTGACCTGGAACTTGAGGGTAACGATAGTGGAATCATTCTTGCCCAGGGTGGTAAGTTTGGCGGATGGGCCTTATATATGAAAGACGGAAAACCCGCATATACTTATAACTGGTTTGGACTTGATACATATACAATTTCTTCTGACCAGGCGCTGCCTAAAGGAAACGCAGAGGTAAAACTCGATTTTGCTTATGAGGGTGGAGAAACCCCTGGGAAAGGTGGTGTTGCGACACTTTACGTCAATGGAGAAAAAGTTGGAGAAGGCCGGATTGAAAAAACGATACCATCTGTTTTCTCAGCAGATGAGACAGCTGATGTAGGAAAAGATGACGCGACTCAGGTAGCAAATTCTGTATTTAAGAACGTTGAAGACTCTGAATTTACTGGAATTGTAGAAAAGGTGGTAATAAGTATTCCAGAAAACTAAGAAGTTAAATTCAAATTTGAAAGGGGAGCTTAGGCTCCCTTTTTAAATCCGGCAGTTTTCTTTTTGTGCTATAAAACTATAGTGCAGACTAAAATTTATCCCTTGTAAAAAGCTGGGATTGTATCACCTATAAAAATATTTACAGTTTTGGATTCCAGATACATATTAAGCCCGTCTTTTCCAAGTTCTTTCCCGATGCCGCTCTGTTTGAATCCGCCATATGGAGTTTCAGGAATAATTCCACCGTATGTGTTTACCCATAGGTATCCTGCCTGTATTTTCTTTGCTACTCTGAGTGCTCTTTTAATGTCCTGAGTCCAGATACCGCCAGCGAGTCCATAAACTGTGTCATTGGCTATCTTGACTGCTTCCGCTTCTGTTTTAAATGGAATTACAGCTACAATCGGACCAAATATCTCCTCACATGCTATGGTGTTCTTAGGATCTACGTTACCTAGCACTGTAGGCTCAAAGAAATACCCCTTTTTAAATTTAGCGGGTCTCTTTCCTCCGGCAAGCACCTTGCCGCCTTCATCTTTGCCCTTAGCGAAATAAGATTTCACACTCTCAAAGTGCTCACGCGAGATAACAGAGCCGATCTCAGTATTGTCTTTTAAAGGATCACCCATTTTTATCTTTTTAACCCGTTTTATAAATGTGGATAGAAATTTGTCATATATCTTTTCATGCAGGAGAAGCCTTGTTACTGCTGTGCAGTTCTCCCCCTGATTGAAAAACCCGCCTCTCAATGTAGCTTCTATGCAGTTATCAATATCGACATCATCAAACACTATGCAGGGCGCTTTACCGCCTAACTCAAGAGAGACCCGTTTAATGGTATCAGCCGCCGTTTTCATCACAATTTTTCCAACTTCAGTTGAGCCTGTGAATGCTACTTTGGCAACTCCCGGATGCTCTACTAAAGCCTGACCTGCAATTGCGCCGTCTCCAGGAATTACATTTAGCACACCATCTGGTAGCCCGGCTTTTGTACAGAGCTTTGCAACTTCTAAGATTCCACAAGGTGTATGCTCTGCAGGCTTTAAAACTATCGTGCAGCCAGCAACCAATGCTGGTGCGATCTTCCAGAACGACAATAAAAGCGGAAAATTCCACGGAATGATATGTCCGACAACCCCTATAGGCTCTCTGATTGTTACCGTCAGTTGGGCCTCCGAAACATTAATGCTCTCACCGTTTAACTCATTGCTAATCCCAGCATAATACTCAAGAGTCTTGATTGAGCCCCCAAGTTCTACAAGTCTGCTTTCTCTTATTGGTTTTCCTGTTTCTAAAGTGTTTGTTAGTGCAATTTTATCTCTATTCTTTTCAAGTGCTTGGGCTATTTTGTGTACAAATTTCACTCGTTCTGATACTGGCAACTTTGACCATGTCTCAAATGCCTTGCTTGCCGCTTTAACTGCTTTATCCACATCTTCTTTTTGTGCCTCTGCTATTTGAGCAAAAGGCTCCTCTGTTGCGGGATTTTCTCTAATATATGTCTTCCCGCCTTTAGCTCCAACTTCCTTTCCATTAATAAATAGCCCGTATTTTCTTAGTTTCTGTGCCACAGTAAAAACCTCCTGGTATAAATTCCCTTAAAAGACTATACAATTTTTAAATTATTATCTAGGAAACTCTACTTTTCTAAGGTGTAAAAGATTCTTTTTTAGAACACAGACGTTACACTCTTTTTTGTTGACAATAATAGTCGTTAAAGTAATCTAAAAAGGCTTTTAAGATGTTTTAGGGAGGACTATTATTTCTTTACTAGAGACTGTTTCTGACAAACTTTTAAATAAAGAAGAATCCATAACTTTTGAAGAGGCTCTTGCTTTAACAGAGCTTACAAAGTCTGAGGTTCCTGATCTAATATCGCTTGCGAGAAAGGTTACTCTGAAATACAAAGGCGACGGCGTTTTTCTTCGCTCAATCATAAGCGCTCAGACAGGCAATTGCCCTGAGGACTGCTCTTTCTGCTCTCAATCTGCACATTTTGACACCGAAGTAACAGCACATCCTCTTATGGCTAAAGAGAAAATTCTGCGAGCTGCAAAACAGTCAGAGAAAATGGGCGCAATGGATTTTTGTATTGTAATAAGCGCTAAAGGTCCTACTCCTAGAATTTTTAAACAGGTCTTAGAGGCTGTAGATTTGCTCCGGGAAGAAACAGGTCTTAAAATAGGCTGCTCACTTGGAGACCTGAAAGAAGAGCAGGCCTATGAACTTAAAGAACACGGCGTGTGGCGCTACAATCACAATCTAGAAGCTTGTAAAAGCTTTTTTCCAAAAGTATGTACAACACATTCTTATGAAGATCGTTACAGAACGGCAGAATTAGTTAAAAAAGTTGGTATGAATCTTTGCTCGGGCGGTATTTTGGGAATGGGTGAGACTGTTAAACAGAGGATTGAACTTGCATTTGAGCTAAGAGAGCTCGGCCCAAGCTGGGTTCCTATTAATTTTATCAATCCTAGACCCGGAACTCCTTTTGAAAAGATGGAAACAGTTACGCCATTTGAAGCTGTAAGAACTATATCCATATTTCGTTTAATACTTCCTGACAAGATACTTATGACAGCGGGTGGCCGTGAAGTTACACTGCGCGATCTACAGGCTATGGGTCTTATTGCCGGGGCAAACGCAATGATTCTCGGAAATTATTTGACCACACCAGGAAGAACTCCTGAAGAAGATTTGCGCATGTTGGATGATCTCGAGATGCCACTCAGAACAGATGTAAATTGATTGGTCTATTTGAGAATAGACTGTTTAAGCTTACACAAACCCCATCTTCCTATATAATAATCTAGACTATGTCTGATCGTACAAAAAAATTAGGCGCTTACGATAAAGAGTTCGTTTGGCACCCCTTTACTCAAATGAAAGAGTACGAGGAAAAGGACCCAGTAGTTATTGAAGGTGGTGAGGGGGTCTATTTAATCGATTCTGAGGGTAATAAGTATATAGACGGAGTGTCTTCACTCTGGGTAAATATACATGGGCACAAAGTCCCCGAAATAGATAATGCAATTAAAAACCAGGTAGATAAACTAAGCCACAGCACTCTTCTTGGAGTTACAAATCCACCAGCTGCAGAGCTAGCCAAAGAACTAATAGAAATCTGCCCTGAAGGGTTAAAAAAAGTCTTTTATTCAGGTGACGGAGCAAGCGCAGTAGAGGTTGCGCTCAAAATGGCTTTTCAGTACTGGAAGCAGAAAGATAAGCCCGAGAAAGTTAAGTTTGTCTGTCTTGGAAACGGTTATCACGGCGATACGTTGGGCGCTGTCTCAGTGGGTGGAATTGATCTATTTCACTCAACTTTTAAACCGTTATTATTTGAATCTTTTCAAGCCCCTTCATATTACTGCTATAGGTGCCCGCTCAATAAAGAATTCCCGTCTTGTGATCTGGCTTGTGCTATAGAGCTTGATCATATTTTAGAAGAAAATCACGAAGAAATCGCTGCAGTGATAATGGAGCCATATGTTCAGGCTGCTGGAGGAATGATAGTTTCTCCTGAAGGATATTTAGCTCGAGTTAGGGAATCCTGTGATAAGTACAATGTACTTCTTATACTAGATGAAGTTGCTACAGGGTTTGGCCGGACTGGAAAAATGTTTGCCTGCGAACATGAGGACGTTACCCCTGATATGCTGGTCCTTGGAAAAGGTTTAACGGGTGGTTATTTGCCTCTTTCGGCTACGATCACAACCCAAAAAATTTATGATGCATTTTTAGGAGATTACGAAGAATTTAAGACCTTCTTTCATGGCCATAGCTATGCTGGGAATCCAGTTTCCTGTGCTGCTTCATTGGGCAATTTGGAAGCATTTGAAAACTACAACACGCTCGAAGAGTTGCAGGATAAAATTGAGTTTCTAGAGAATGAATTAAAAGAGTTTAGTGGTCTAAAACATGTAGGTAATGTTAGGAACAAAGGCGCCATGGTTGGTATAGAGCTTGTCCAAGATAAAGAAACTAAGGAGCCTTATGCTCCAGAGCTTAAAATGGGTTGGAAAGTAGCTGATCAAGCAATGAAAGACGGCGTTCTTCTCCGTCCCCTGGGTAATGTAGTAGTTCTCATGCCGCCAGTCGGCATACCAATGGAAGATTTAAAAAAATTAATCCATGTGACATACAGCTCGATTAAAAAAGCTACGGAAGATTCATAAAAACTAAATTATGCACGATCCACTTGAATGGATAAAAGATGAACTAAAACAAATTCACGATAAACAGTTATTTCGTTTATTGACTGAACTTGAAACAGGACAATCCCCAGAGGTCACGATCTCTGGGAAAACCTACGTCCTTCTTGGATCAAATAGCTACTTAGGTCTCAGTGTTGACCCAAAAGTTGTTGAATCGGCCAGGCTTGCGTTAGAAAAATACGGCACTGGCTCAGGAGGCTCACGTCTTGTGAGCGGTAGTTTTGATTTACACAGGCAGCTTGAAGAAAAAATTGCAGAGTTTAAAAACACAGAATCTGCTATTCTTTTTAGCTCAGGTTATCTGGCCAATATTGGTACAATCTCCGCCCTAGTAGGGAGTGATGACATTATCTACAGTGATGAGCTGAATCACGCCTCCATCATTGACGGAGCCAGACTATCCCGCTCTACAGTTAGAATCTACAAACACCTTGACCTTAATCACCTTACAGAACTTTTAGAATCAGACAAAAATACGAAATGCAGAAAACTTATAGTCACAGATACTGTTTTCAGTATGGACGGCGATCTTGTACCCCTGCCGCAGTTAGTTGAAATATCAGAAAAATACGGCTGCATACTGATGATTGACGAAGCGCACGCTACAGGAGTTCTTGGCAAAAGGGGGAGTGGAGCCACAGAGCATTTTGGAGTTGAAGACCGGGTGCCAGTGGTAATGGGAACTCTTTCAAAGGCCATCGGTTCTTTGGGTGGTTATATCGCTGGTAGTCAGGAATTGATTGATTTTATTAGAAATAGGGTGCGGAGTTATATCTTTGATACCTCTTTGCCGCCTGCTTCTATAGCTGCCTCAATCACTGCAATCGATATAATAGAAAATGAGCCTGAGCGTAGAGAGCATCTCTGGAATATGGTCAACAAGTTTAAGACAGGTGTTGAAAACACTGGACTCAGGATACTGCCATCCCATTCCGCCATTATTCCTGTTCTAATCGGAGATGCCGAGCCAGCCCTCAATTTTGCGAAAATATTGAGAGAAAATGGAGTTTTCACACCCGCCGTAAGGCCTCCCTCTGTGCCTCACGGCATGTGCAGAATCAGGGTGACGATTATGGCTAAGCACACTGAGGATCATGTGGAGACCGCTCTTAAAGCTTTCAGAGACGCATATGAGCAGATAAAGTAGCGTGTTCTTTGACTTTTGGCACCGATTGCTATAAATTTTGACTGAAATAATCCTAAAATTGAGAGGTGTTAGAACTATGGACTGGGGTATGAAAAATAGAATGTCGAGAATTATTAACCCTAAAACGGGAAGATCTGTAATGCTTGCTTTTGACCACGGGTATTTCCTAGGGCCGACACACAAACTTGAAGAACCGCGTAAAACAATTGAACCCTTAATCCCTTATGCAGACACTATCATGCTTACCAGAGGTGTTCTCCGCACTTCAGTAGATCCTGAATCAGCGACAAATGTTGTTCTCAGAGTATCAGGCGGATCAAGCATCATTGGGGCTGATTTGTCAGATGAAGGTATCACAACTTCATTTAAAGATGCCATTAAGTTAAATGTAGCTGGTGTTGGTATCTCGGTTTTTGTAGGTAGTGATCATGAAAGTCAGACTCTACTTAACCTAGCAGAGCTAGTAAACCAGGGAGAAGAGTATGGTATCCCGGTGCTTGGTATCACTGCAGTGGGTAAGGAGCTTGAAAAAAGAGACGCTCGTTTCCTCTCACTTTGCTGCCGTATATGCGCTGAGCTAGGAACTCATATTGTTAAGACATATTACTGTGAAGATTTTGAAAAAGTTACAACTAGCTGTCCTGCTCCAATTGTCATAGCCGGCGGACCTAAACTTGAGACCGAGATGGATGTTTTTGAGATGACCTACAATGCTCTTCAACAAGGCGCAATAGGTGTGGATATGGGTCGCAACATTTGGCAGAATGATCATCCGGTAGCTGTGCTTAGAGCGATAAGGTCAATTGTTCATGAAAACAATAATCCTAAACAAGCTCATGATATTTTTCTCACAATAAAGGAAGAAGAATCTAAATAGCTGCAAATGCTTAGGTTTTAGTAAAGGTTCTTAGTAATTCTGGAAAAACAACTATGAAAGTAGCAATGTACTACAAAAATGCCGACGTGCGGCTTGAAGAAATGCAGGTTCCAAAGATCGGCTCAAAAGAAATTTTGATCCGCGTCTATGCGAGCGGTATTTGTGGCAGCGACCTGATGGAATGGTATCGGCTTCCCAAGGCTCCTCTGGTACTAGGCCACGAGATAGCGGGCGAGGTTGTCGAAGTGGGAGGCAATGTCACTAAGTTCAAAACCGGAGATCGTGTGATAGCTACACATCATGTTCCGTGCAACACATGCTATCACTGCATGAGACAAAACCACTCTTCTTGTCAGACTCTCAGATCTACCAGTTTTGATCCAGGCGGTTTTTCAGAATATATTCGCATCCCCGAAATTAACGTTGACCGCGGTGTGCTTAAACTCTCAGATGAAGTTACATATGAAGAGGCATCCTTTGTAGAGCCATTAGGCTGTGTTGTCAGGGGTCAGAGATTGGCTGGTTTTCAGATGACCGACAGCGTATTGGTAATGGGCAGCGGTATGACAGGGCTGCTGCACATTCAGCTCGCAAAAGCCCAAGGGGCAGGGCGGATAATCGCAACTGATCTAACTGATTACAAACTCAATGCGGCTAAGGATTTCGGTGCTGATTATGCATTTCACGCCGATCAAGATATAGCCTCTAATATCAAAGAAGTTAATGAAGGCCGGTTAGCTGATATGGTAGTTGTTTGTATAGGGGCCAAATCTGCAATTCTACAAGCTTTTGATCTGGTAGAGCCAGGTGGAACAATCCTTTTCTTTGCCCCTTCAGGGCCTGATACAAAAATTGAAATTCCTTTTAATGACTTATGGTGGTCGGGTGTAAAAACCCTAAGCTCCTACGCTGCATCTCCTTCAGATTTGGTTTTAGCTCTTGAGCTAATTAGATCTAAGAGGGTTAATGTTGCGGATATGGTTACACATCGTCTACCACTATCTGAAACAGGGAAAGGATTTAGTATGGTTGAGGAAGGCGGAGACTCTATAAAAATTATTGTAGAGCCTCATAAATAGAATTACTCACGACCGCCCACAAGGCTTCTAAACAGCATATTTACAAGTGCAAGCACAATAGCTCCGAAAAATGCAGCCCAAAATCCTGCTACTGTAAATCCTGAAAGCAGTGAAGATGCAAACATTAACATAAGAGCATTAATAATCAGTAGGAATATCCCAAATGTCAGGATTGATAGTGGAAATGTAATAACCTTTAAGAACAATCCTACTGTCGCGTTAATAAGCCCAATTACGACCGCAGCAATTAATGCTGAGCCAAAACTTAGGACTTCAAAACCCGGTATGATATGACCTACAATCAATAAGCTTACTGCGCTGATGAGCCATGCAACTATTAGTGTTCCCATTTTATCTCCTCGCAACCGTTAATTCGATTATATTTTTTTTCTTTCACTAAGTCAATTGAAGATAATTACTTTGACACCCATCCATTAAAAACCTAAACTGTAATGTTATGGAAAAACCGATTTTATATCTGATTGATGGAAGCTCTTATATCTTCCGTGCCTACTATGCAATTCGTCATCTAAGCAATTCCAAAGGTTTCCCAACCAACGCCGTTTATGGCTTTACCGCAATGCTCTTTAAATTCTTAAAAGACTACGAACCCACTCACCTTGCAATTGTTTTTGACTCCAAAGGGAAAACCTTTCGTGACGATATATACCCACTCTATAAAGCCAACAGGAGTGCGCCTCCCGAAGATCTTGTCCCACAGTTTGATAAGATCTTTGAAATGGTAGACGCCTTTAACATTCCACAGGTTCAGTTAGAAGGTTTTGAAGCTGATGATTTGATGGGCACAATCTCCAAAAATGTTGAGAAGGGAGATGCAAATGTTGTCTTAGTTACAGGGGATAAAGATTTTTGCCAGCTAGTATCAGAGAAAGTCACACTCTTAGACACAATGAAAAATAAAATCACTGGCATCCCGGAAGTGAAAGAAAAATACGGAGTTTCTCCTGATAGGGTAATTGATGTTTTCGCCCTGGCCGGGGATGCGGTTGATAACATCCCTGGTGTTAAGGGCATAGGGGAGAAGACGGCTGTTAGCTTAATTTCCAAATTCGGCTCTCTGGATGAACTTTTTAATAATTTAGACGATGTTTCAAAAAGACAGAAAACTTTAATAGAAGAGAAGAAAGAAGACGCCGTACTTAGCAAAGAGCTTGTAACAATAAAGACTGATGTCGATATTGAAACGGATCTTGATAAATTTAAATATAACGGCTTCGATGATGACAAGTTGAGACAAATATTTCAGGATCTTGAATTTAAGAACTTGTTCAAGGAACTTGGCCATGAAGACAGTGGTGATAATGTAGATGAAGATCAGAGCACGGTTTCGTATGACGGCTATCATTTAGTATTATCTGAAGAACAGTTGGACAAGATTATTGCCAAAATAAAAGAAACCGGAGAGCTTTCTATTGATTTAGAGACCACTTCGCCAAACCCTATGCTTGCAAACATTGTAGGTGTAGCGCTCTGTCCGGCCCCACACGAGTCATATTACGTTCCTGTAGCACATAGAGCTCTTACTGATTCTTCTACAAAACAGCTCGGTCTTTCTTTTGTACTCGAGAAATTAAAACCACTAATTGAGAGTAAAGAAATAGCCAAGATCGGTCAAAATTTGAAGTATGAAATAGTTGTTCTCCAAAAATACGGAGTCAGCTTAAACGGAATTAGTTTTGATACAATGATTGCAGCTCATATGATCGATTCTTCGAGGAACAGCTATAGTTTGGATGAACTTTCAAAATTATATCTTGGGCACCAGATGATCTCTTATAAGGCTGTTACAGGCACAGGTAAATCAAAAATTGATTTTGATGAAGTTGAGCTTGAAGTAGCCAGAGACTATGCGTCAGAAGATGCAGATGTGGCCATGCTCCTAAAAGATGTTCTTGCTCCTAAGCTTGAGGAAATCAAATTGGTAAATGTTTTCACAGATATAGAGCTTAAATTTATTAAGGTGCTGGCTAAGATTGAGATGAACGGAGTCAATATTGATTCTGATAAGTTAAAAGAATTATCTAAAGAATTCGAATCTTTGCTTAAACAGATAGAAAAAGATATTTTCTCAGAGGTTGGATATGAATTTAATCTGAATTCTCCTTTGCAGCTTCGCGAAGTGCTTTTTGAAACCCTTGATCTTCCTCAGAAGAAGCAAACGAAGAAAGGAGAGCCTTCTACAGATGTAGAAGTTTTAACTGACCTCAGCAAGTTTCATGTCGTACCGGAAAAGGTTCTAGAACACAGGACACTTTCCAAGCTCAAATCAACCTATATCGATTCACTTCCCAAGCTTATTAATCCCGATACAGGAAGAATACATACTTCTTTTAATCCTGTTGGTTCATCTACAGGCAGGCTAAGTTCTAGTGATCCGAATCTCCAAAATATTCCTATAAAATCTGCTCAGGGAAGGCGTATAAGAGAAGCTTTTGTCCCGGAGGAAGGATATACCCTACTATCGGCAGATTATTCTCAGATCGAACTCAGGTTGCTCGCCCATTTCTCTGAAGATGACAACTTGGTTGAGGCTTTCTTAAATGACAGCGATATTCATAACAGAACGGCGGCGGAGATATTCGGCGTAACACAAGACATAGTATCTCCGGATATGAGAAGGCTCGCTAAGAACATCAACTTTGGCATTATTTACGGTATTAGTGCATTTGGATTGGCTAAGCAGTTGGGAACATCTGTTGCAATATCTAAAAGCTATATTGATGAGTATTTCAAACGCTATGGCAAAGTACAGCAGTATATTGAAAAGTCTATTTTGGATGCACAAACAAAAGGTTATGCTGAGACAATACTTGGCCGCCGTCGGCCAATCCCTGAGCTTCAGTCCAACAATAGAGCGCTAAGAGGATTTGGTGAGCGTACGGCTATGAACACCCCCATTCAAGGCTCGGCAGCTGATATAATCAATATAGCTATGATTAGAATTAATGAGAAGATGGTGGATTATAAATCAAGCCTAATACTTCAAGTCCATGACGAGCTGCTTTTTGAAGTTAAAAAAGACGAATTAAAAAAGCTTTCCAAAATGGTTAAAGAGGAAATGGAAGGAGCTTGGAGGCTAATCGTTCCAATCAAAGTCGATATGGGCTCCGGCGATAATTGGGCGGAAGCCCACTAGTTTTACCTCTTGCTATTAGACAGACATCTAAGATGTCGCGTCTTTATATTAATTCCCTACAAGCGTACAACCGTCGGGATCAACTGTAGATGATCCGCCCTGGCTTATTGCATTTTTAGCGCCTGTAATCGTACAGTTGAGCTGAGGGTCTACCAATACAACTGATGATCCCGTAGCCCTAATACCGTTTTCTTTATCAGAAGTTATAAAAATATTGTTTGCAATTGGGTTTCCAGTCATGGAAAGTGTGACAGAAGAGTTGTCCTGTGATTTTATTCCGTCCTTTTTCGCGAGCACATTGATATCCTCGTCAGCCTGAAGATCAACTAGAGCAAAACTCGCTGTAGTAATTCCTTCATTACAGTTGATAAGTGATATACTCATGGCTGTAATCTCAACCCTGCTTTCACCTTTAGCTCGTATACAGTTCTTGTTCTTGCCGTCAATTCTGAAAGTGGCCTCTGTATCATTAAAAATGACTTGATCAAAACTAGAGAGTTCTAATCGCCTTTGATCAACTACCCACTCTGTAAAGATAATTTCCGGAGTTATTGTATCAATAATTTCATCTAATGTTACTTCGCTTCCCTCGGTTACGCTTATGGATCTCGATAATGTGAAATTGTCACCTTCAAATTCAATTCTAGCAAGATTTTGGTTTGGTTTATAGGTAAGCTTGAATTGGCCAGATTGATTAGTTCGGTCAGAAGTACGTCGGTTGTTATTTTCAAATATACTAACTCTTATATCTGAAACATCTCCTGAACCCCCGATTACTTCTTCAATCACACCACTTATAGTTGTTTTGTTGTTGCCGCCGCCGTTGCTGCTGCTACACCCAGTGATACCGGTTGCCATGTATGATGTCGCTATAAGTAGTATTAAAAGGAATGAGTTTAGATTTAATATTCTTGCCATCGATAGATCCTCCAAATAGTTGGTAGTAATAAGTAAAGTAAATCCCTAATATTTATAATGATAACTGACATTCAAGCAATTTTACATAGAAACTGTATGCCCATTTATTGAACATACAGTTTCAAGTTTCTATTGTTTATTAATAAGCAGCAAAAGAATACTGCCACCCGGCTGTGAGAACAAAATCTGTCTCAAGTTGAGGGCCGTCCAGATCCTGATAGATCGGGAAACCCATTTCTATTGCCAGTCTTTGTCCCTTGATAAATCTTGGGCCTTCTGGAACATAGAAGTTTAATCCAAAGAGTAAGTCCAGCCTGTTACCTCCTCTAAGATTAGGATCAGCTGTAGGTACAACTGCAGGGTTTAAAGCCGGATCCGCGCCGTCTATATTGCCCCAGAACTGCCAATCAAAACGTGCCGAGGTGCTAATCCAATTATACCAATCATATGCCCCCCATGCTGTTATATCAAGCGCATCTCCGAGTGTATAATCACGATCATTTTCTCCCAACCTTATGGTGCCACTTACTTGCGATCCCCAGGATAGGTAGTTGTACTCACCTAAATAAGTGATTCCAGGAAGAAGATCAAAAGTTCCGGAGCCAAGCTGCATGGGATATGGAAGCTGCTGGTTTGGATCCATCGGTGTTCTATCTTTTTCATCTATAGATCCTGTCGGGAAACTCATTCCTGCATTTAGATGGACACGTTGCCAATGATTATCATATACCTTTATCAGACCTGTGAACTTAATATCTCCGATACCATCTGATTCGGTCTTGAACCGTGTTCCCATGCGTGTTAGGTGGTTCATGGATTTTTTAACATATGGAACCATGCCCATGAGTGTTATGTAATCAGTAGGAGCAAACATAAGACTAAACATGTGCATCTGCATAGTCATATCAGTGGGTGTAACCATAAAATCCTCAAGAACTTTTTGATTGCTCACCTTATTTGTCCCAACTCTGTTGCCGTTCATATCCATAAACTTGTATCTATAAGAAAACATGAACTCGCCAGCATTGTGAGTATGATCACCCATTACACCTATAGGTGCATGACCATCAGGTCTTGCAGGATTCCATCTCCTTGCTTCTGGCGGCACTGGTGCATCTGCCAAAACTTCAGAGCTAAGACTGAATACTAATAAACAAACAATCAATAACTGTACTGAAACAATATCTTTCATACCAATACTGCGCGAATTATTCACTGTCTATTCTCCTCCTATATATTTCTCGTAAATTCATATAAAAAGAATGTTTATAGAAATCGTGCGCATATATTACATATATGCTATATCCGTATATGTTGGAGCTCAGCAATAATAGCTTTGCTTAGATAAATTGGTGTGTTACGAACTATTTAATTGCTAAGCCGGGATGTTAGGAGGTGAGCGTATTGGTAGGTTTTTATATGGATCCTCGATATATATGGATTCATTTATTGTTTCTATATATATAGAATGCTTTTCAAGAATTAATAAAACTGTTGGAATTAGAGTATAAAAAGATGTCCGTTGGCTACAGCAATCATAGCAAAAGCAGTCTTTTTCTGATCCGTTCTCTCCTTGAGTTCCTGTTATAAGTTGAACAATATTGGTTGTATCGTGTTGAGTTTCATGTGAAGGACAATTTACGACTGAATAGGAGATTGAATCGGCTTTAGGTGGAGAGTAACTTTGAGAAGAATAAAGTAGAAAGTTAACGGATAGAGCAGTTATTAACAAAAGTGAAAGTGTTTTGCTTAGTTTTGATCGCATCCGTCTATCACGTTTTAGAAAGGCTTTAAGTTTTTTCATCATCCGTAAGACCTTTATCTTTTAGATATTGATCAAATGAACTTGTAAATTCTTTCCTCACTCGCTCGCTCGCTTTACCAATTGGCTGAATTACCGTTTTTTCATATAACTCAGCAGCAGTAGCTTCAAGTTTACTATCGCCTGTTGTGCGAGCCATTCTTAATACTGCTATTGAGTTGTAGAAGATTGCTTTAAAAAGTGCTTTCCTGGCATCGTTCACGTTAAACTCTTCAAGAGCTTTCTGGGCTTCTATTAGGGCATAAAATCCGACTCCACAAAAGAGAGTCAGTAGTTTCTTAGATTCATCAGGCGACATTCCTTCGATTAAATAAACTAATGGAGCTTCCACAATTGATTCAAGTTCTTTTTCACTTTTGATGATATGCGCAAGCTCTTGTACTTTATCACCATCAGCATTATCGAGAAGGTCTTTTAACGCTCCCTGAACATATTGGAGCGCAAAACTGTCTCTTATTTCATCAGTACTGAGACCTTCTGATTTGAGAGATTTAATTTGGGCAAGTTTGTCTATTGTCTTCTCGGGGAAGAATAGTGTGGTTTTAGTTTCACCAGAAACCTTGGACTTTTTTCTTTTAGGTTTTGGAATTAGCCCTAGTTTTGCAGATAGCTTAATTGTTTTTTCAGGATCTTCACCAAGACTGATTTTTCTTTTCTTAGCTTCTTTAATAATATCGTCTATTGAAATGTAACCCATAAGTAGATATTACGTGGGTTCTGAAGGCCTTGTCAAACTTTTGAAATATCATTGAGTCAGCATAATATTTGTTTTGCATCAAACCAACAAGGGCTTTCATTTTTTGATTAGCCCACAATTGATTTTAGATGTTCAATGGTTTATTACTTTATTATGGCAATCAGCAGCATACTTATTTACGAGCCTATAGATAGTTTTGGGGACAAGAGCAATTATTGGAAGGAATATGTGGAGTTTTATGAAAAATATTGGGGAGGACCCACTTCTCCACTGGGGATTTGGTTTGGTAATGAATATGAAGCCTTTAGGGCCGCTATTGCTAAACATTTAGGCATGGACAAAAAAGAAGTAGAAGACTGTTACTTTATGAAAGATGAAGAAGGCAAATATTTTGTTGCCCCTATGTATTCCAAATCCAATACTGCACATTCAGAAAACATTATCCCACTTGATTGGTTTATCCTATTCAGCGAACAGGATCGAAAATCAATTTATACACACTGGGGTTTTAATGCTATTCACTATGATACCACTATAGAAACTGCTCTGGGTAGAGTAAACGAAGCAATGGAGATTTTATCAAACTGTTTTGAAAATAGTGAGGAAGATCAAATAAACTCTTTATTTGCAAATAACTTAACTGTCATGAGCCATAGCTTGAGTGATCTGCAAACATGGTTTTCCGGTTTTGAAAAGTCTGGCTTTATAGTTCTCAATTACGGAGATATATGCTCCTTTTTTCATATAAACGCATTAAAAAATGAACAGTCAGTCGATGAAATATGGCAATTTCTCAATAAGTTAAAAGCTGGAGAGCTTCAAGAAGCTTCTACTTCCTTAAGAATCTTATTTCAAAAATGGGAAGGGCTAAGAGCTCAAGCATCAGGCGAAAATGATGAATCTACCCTCCAATAAGTGAATTTTTCATGACAAAATAGCTGTTTTCTGCATTATTTCCTATTATTTTACTAAAGCAAACAAATTTAATACAATCTTAACCTGCTTATATCATTGCAAATTATTTGATTTAGGATCTTTTTTTAAGTTTTTTACTTAAATCTGAAACCAAATCTTAACCGTATTAGTTTATATCTATATCATCAATATTTCGTAGATGCATCGAATATACGCAATATTACATCTAATTTAGAAGGAGAGGCAAAATGTTAAAAAACCCAGAACATAGTCAATCATTTGATGGATACGACAATGAGCAGGTCGAAACGCAGGTAATTGAACCTGCAATAGAAGGATTGGCCAACCAAGACATTGAAGAGACCGAAGACTTCTTTGATAACGAAGAGAGTTTAGATGGAGAAAATTTAAATAAAGAACAAGTAGTTGTAAAAAAGAAGAAGCCAGAGAAAGAAATTGATCTTAACAATCACGACCTCAGGTTAATTAATGCTTATTTTCAGGAAGTAAGTACTGAGCCTTTATTAACCCCTGTGGAGGAGTCTCTTGTAGCTGCTAAAATAAAAAGCTGTGAAACTAAGGCAAAAGAAATAAAGAAAGTTCTTGAAAATACCTTAGGAACTAGGCTCGATGAAGATCCTCAGGAACTCGAGTCTCAGGTAAATGCACTTCTGGAGCTAAATGAGCGATCCACCAAGAAAATTAAGGTGCTTAAAGATATCAAAGCAAAAGCTCGTCTTAGGATGCTTATGCATGTATATAAAGCTACGATAAAAAAAGGTGTTCAACTAAGAAATAGGTTTGTTAAGTCCAATCTTAGACTTGTTGCAAGTATGGCAAAGAGATATTCAGGAAGGGGGATTCCATTCCTGGATCTTATCCAAGAGGGAAACCTTGGGCTCATCAAAGCTGTTGAGAGGTTTGATTACTCCAAGGGATTCAGATTTTCAACATATGCCTGCTGGTGGATTAATCAAGCAATGACAAGAGGAGTATTTAATCAAACACGCACTGTTAAAATGCCTGCATATTTATTAGAAAAAGCCGGCAAGGTTCGCCATGTAAAGCGCGTGCTCACTGAGCAAAATAAAAGAGAGCCTATCCCTGAAGAAATAGCTGAAAAGGCACAGATGAGTGTTGAGAATGTGAAAAGAATTCTTGAATCAAGCGGCAACAAGGTTGTCCGTTTAGATACTCCTGTTTATGACGGGGAAAAAGCAACATATTTAGATTATGTTGAAGATGAAAGCTCGCTAGTTGTAGATAGCATAATAGCTGAGGTTTCTATTCCCGGAAATATAAACACGGCACTACTCAGGCTGACTGAGCGTGAGAGAGACGTTGTGAAGATGCGCTTTGGAATCGGTTATGAATCGGCTTATACGCTTGATGAGATTGGTAAGAAATTTAAACTAACCAGAGAAAGAATTAGACAGATAGAAAAGAAGGCGCTTGAGAGAATCAAAAGGTCAAAATCAGCTCCTGTACTTAAGAGCTTGATGGATGTTTATAATTAGAAGTAAAAATTGACAATCAATGACTTAACTTCTGTGTAGGGGGGCTTAAGTTGCCCCCTACACATATCATTTCATTCGCATATTTATGGTTTAAGAATAATTCAGAGTTTAATAATCATTGTGTATCTTATCAATTATACGGCTCTGATATGAAACCGGCAGATATCCACAAAATAGTCAAAATTTTAGCAAAAGAAACGCCCAAGTGGGACGTTCCTATTGTTACGCTTGTTGCTGAATCTTCGAAAGACCCCTTTAAGGTTTTAATTTCTACTGTTTTGAGCCTTCGTACCAAAGATGAAACTACGGCTGTTGCGTCTAGACGCCTGTTCAAACTTGCGGACAATCCTTCTGGTATCATGAAGCTCTCTGAAAAAGAGATTATAGATGCGATTTACCCTGTGGGATTCTATAAAACTAAAGCGAAAAACATACGCCAAATTTGCAGTGATCTGATTACGAAGTACGATTCTATCGTTCCAGATGATATTGACGAGTTGTTAAAATTCAATGGAGTAGGGCGAAAAACTGCTAATCTGGTAGTAACTCTTGGTTATGATAAGCCCGGGATTTGTGTAGATACTCATGTGCACAGAATTTCGAATCGTTTCGGCTACATAAAAACGAAAACACCTGATGATACAGAAACTGCTCTTAGAAGAAAACTCCCTAAGCAATACTGGATTGACTATAACAATTTGCTGGTGTCTTTTGGTCAGCATCTCTGCCGCCCAATTTCCCCAAAATGCTCAGAGTGTCCCGTTATTAAATTTTGCGATCGTGTGGGTGTAGATAAAAGTCGTTGATTTTGTTTGAATTCAATTAAATTATTCTCAAAATCCCCAAAAAGTTTGACTATCTTTTCAATCCAAATATACTTCTAGCCCTAAGTATTACTACTCTCTAAGGAGGACATTTACAAGCTTGGAAACTGTAGTGTTTTATGTATTTGCGGCGCTTGCTTTAGCTGGCGGGCTTATGGTGATTACTTTCAAAAATCCCGTGTCTAGCGCGCTATCTTTAGTCCTCACATTATTTTCAACGGCAGTGCTATTTGTGCTCTTGCTAGCCGACTTCATAGCTGTAATACAGATACTTGTATACGCAGGTGCTATTATGGTCCTTTTCCTGTTTACTGTAATGTTTTTAAACTTAAAACCTGATGCCTTGAAGTTTGAATCTAAAAACCTAGGCTTTAAAGTAAGCATTCTATTGGTGATCTTGGCTTTTGTAGGCTATTTTGCAAGTCTCGGATTTAAAAAAGGCCTAATTATGAGCAGCCCCGGTGCATCAGAAATAGAGGGTTTCGGGTCTGTACAGGGTGTTGGTATGAGTCTATTCACTGATTATCTGCTACCGTTTGAGCTCACTTCTATACTAATATTAGTTGCTATCATAGGAGTTGTTATAATAGCTAAAAAGAGGGCGAACTGAGTTGAATATAGGAATTGAACATTATCTCGTATTAAGCGCCATTCTATTCGTAGTTGGCGCATACGGTGTTATTGTCAGAAAAAATTTAATTATAGTGCTGATGTCGCTTGAATTAATGCTCAACGCGTCAAACTTGGCTTTCGTTGCTTTCTCTAATGCTCTAGGGGATATGACGGGGCATGTGTTTATGATTATGTCCATTACAGTAGCGGCTGCTGAAGTGGCTGTGGGACTTGCGCTCTTAGTGTCTATATACTCACATAGAGAAAGTCTCGATATCGATATTTTAAAGCTTCTTAAAGGATAATTTTAAATGATAGTATGGATTATTTTATTTCCGATGATAGGCGCTATATTAAACGGACTCATATTTGCGTCTGGATTCTGGCAAAAGAAATGTAATGGTGATGAGCATTCAGAGCACAGCATCTCCGGGCTTATAGCTTCTGGCGCAGTACTTTTTTCGGCAATTCTATCAACATACTTTTTTGTCCAGCTCTTATCTATGGAGCCCTCACAAAGACAAATTATTCAGGAGCTCTTTGTCTGGATTCCATCAGGTGATTTTACTGTCAGTTTCGAATTCATGTTTGATACACTATCAAGCGTTATGGCGCTTGTGATTACTTGGATTGGCTTCCTGATTCATATCTATTCAACCGGTTACATGCATCACGATAAGGGATTCTCTAAGTACTTTACTTATCTAAATTTATTTGTCTTTTTTATGTTAATACTTGTACTAGGAAACAATTTTCCACTCATGTTCGTGGGCTGGGAAGGTGTTGGACTGGCATCGTTCTTGTTGATTGGCTTCTGGTATCAGGATAATGAAAAAGCCTATGCAGGCAGAAAGGCATTTGTTGTAAACAGGATCGGCGATTTTGGATTTATACTCGGCATTTTCCTTATATTCTTCATATTTGGATCTGTTAACTACCAAGACGTGTTTACTAAGGCCGTAGATGCTTCATTTATGAGCGCTGTGCCTGGGATTACAATAACAGCAATCGGGCTTTTGCTCTTTGTGGGGGCGGTGGGTAAATCGGCTCAATTTCCGCTGTTTGTTTGGTTGCCTGATGCAATGGCAGGCCCAACCCCTGTGAGTGCGCTAATACATGCCGCTACGATGGTAACAGCAGGCGCATATATGATGGCCAGGTGTAATGTGTTCTATTCTCAATCGCCAACTGCCCAGATGATAGTAGTGTCAATCGCTGCCTTTACCGCAATCTTAGCAGCTACTATAGCAATAACTCAAAATGATATTAAGAAGGTTCTAGCTTATTCCACAGTGAGCCAGCTTGGTTATATGTTTATGGCAATAGGAGTGGGAGCCTACGCTGCGGGTTTATTTCACCTGGTAACTCACGCATTTTTTAAAGCGCTATTATTTCTTGGTTCAGGAAGTGTTATTCACGCCATGTCTGATGAGCAGGATATCCGCAAGATGGGGGGACTCAGAAAAAAGATCCCTATCACTGCCATTACTTTTTTAATTGGTACTCTGGCAATTGCAGGTGTGCCGTTTTTATCAGGTTTCTTCAGTAAAGATGAAATCTTGGCTGCCGTATATGATAGAGGTTATACAATTCACTGGATAATTGCTCTTATCACTGTTGTTCTTACAGCTTTGTATATGGTCAGACTCTATCTCTTAACTTTTGAGGGAAAATCCAGAGTACCAGAAAGCATTAAACGCTATGTTCATGAATCGCCCTATTCAATGACTATACCTCTCATGGTATTAGCAGTTCTTTCAATACTTGGAGGATACATCGGAGTCCCTGATTTTATGGGTAAGGTCGTAGGTATAGATCATAGCAATTTTTTTGAGCACTATGTCTCTGCTGCAATTTTTTTAGATAACACAAAAGAAATAGGTCATCATTACTTTGGCCATTGGGCTTTAGCAGGGTTCTCAGTTGCCGGAGCAGCTCTAGGTATGATCATTGCCTTTTATCTCTATTACTTAAAGCCATCTGCTCCAGCGAAGATTGCTAAGGATATAGAGCCACTCTATAAAGCTTCTAACAACAAATGGTATGTCGATGAGCTCTACGATTATATTTTTGTTCAACCGTTTTCATACCTCTGCAATTTAGCAGCCAGTTTTGATCAGAAGGTTATTGATGGAGCTGTCAATGGAGTTGCTTCCGCACTTAAAGATACAGCGCTTACCCTGCAAAGTGCGCAGACTGGAGTTATCAGAAGCTATGCAACACTAATGGCAATTGGTGCGGCTGTTATAGTTGCTATTATAGTTCTCTGGTAAATTTTCCTACAGGTATCACACCTTATCACTAAATAACTTTCTCCCAATAACTCCTAAAATTAGAATTTTTTAGCGAAGTATGCAAAAGGCGGGATGAGAAGACCTAAAGTTTTATTATCTTCTGTAGAGAGACTAGGTACTGCTTTGAGAATATCTTCTTTCTGCAATTTCTCAGTCTTAATTTCTAGTTCATCTGAATTCATATAAGCAAATTTTGTTTCATCTGCTTCAGAATAATTTGTCTCGTCGATAGAAAAATCCTTTGTTTCCATAAACTGTTCTATTACAGAATTAACAGGTGTATCCATGCTTAGCTTTGATATTAAGATTGGACCATCTTTACTTATCTCTTCTGCAATACTAAAAGTTGCACTCAAAAGCGGCAGCGCAATAATCACTACAGATATTATCCATTTTAATTTTCTCACGCTATTGTAGATGGGATTTTTTACTAAGAAGATTCAGAGGTCGATCAATTAATTATGAGAGCTTTGGATATGTGATATGGAAAATAGGAAATAAAAAAGGCGGCAAGTAACAAATACCTGCCGCCTTTCTATTTTTTTAGTCTTAAGAGTTTTGTCTACTTATTAAACATCGTAGTAAAGCATAAACTCATAAGGTACTGGTCTTAGTTTCATAGGATTAACTTCATTTTCCATTTTGTAATCTATCCAGGTTTCAACAACGTCTTCTGTAAAGACATCACCCTTTAGAAGAAATTCATGGTCTTCTTTAAGTGCTTTAAGAGCATCTTCAAGTGAGCCTGGAACTGATGGAATGTTTGCAAGCTCCTCTGGCCCTAATGAATAAATATCTTTATCCAGTGGATCACCAGGGTTTATTTTATTCTCTATTCCGTCAAGTCCTGCCATTAGCAATGCTGAAAAAGCTAGATATCCATTACATGATGGATCCGGGAATCTGGCTTCCATTCTTTTTGCTTTAGGACTTGGGGAGTACATTGGAATTCTGATTGAAGCACTTCTATTTCGTGCTGAATAAGCTAAGTTAACTGGTGCTTCAAACCCTGGAACGAGTCTTCTATAAGAATTAGTTGTTGGATTGGTGAATGCACATAGTGCTCCAGCATGTTTTAGAATTCCACCTATATAATGCATTGCCATCTCGCTCATTCCGGCATAGCCTTTTCCAGCGAATAATGGTTTGTTTTTCTTCCATATGGATTGATGAACATGCATTCCTGAGCCGTTATCCTCAAAAATAGGTTTAGGCATAAATGTAACAGTCTGACCATATTTTTTGGCTACATTTCTTATTACATATTTATACCACATCATCTGATCGCCCATTTGAACTAGTGGAGCAAATCTCATATCGATTTCTGCCTGTCCAGCTGTTGCAACCTCGTGGTGCTGAGCTTCACATGAGATGCCAAGGTTTTCTAGCTCTATTACCATCTCTGAACGAAGGTCTTGGAATGAGTCGGTTGGTGGGGTTGGGAAATATCCTTCTTTGTGACGAGGTTTATATCCTAAGTTAGGTCCCTCATCTGCTCCGGAATTCCATATTCCCTCAACAGAGTCTACGAAATAATAACCTGAATTTGCGGTTTGATCGTATCTTACATCATCAAAAATAAAGAATTCGAGTTCAGGTCCGATGTAAGCTGTATCTCCAATTCCTGTACTTTTTAAATAGGACACTGATTTCTTTGCAATATTGCGTGGGTCACGTGAGTAAGGCTCGCGAGTAATTGGATCAACAATATCACATAATAATACTAAAGTAGGGTGTTTAAAAAATGGGTCGATTCTAGCTGTTGTAGCGTCTGGGATAACAAGCATGTCACTTGCGTTAATAGACTGCCAACCCCTAATACTTGAACCATCAAACCCCAATCCCTCTTCAAACATTGATGCGCTAAACTCTTTAACTGATATACTGAAGTGTTGCCACATACCAATAAAATCTAAGAATCTGAAGTCAACAATAAGAACTCCATTGTCTTTAATCATTTTTACAACATCTGCGGGCTTCTTTGCAAACATATTAGTCCGTCCTCCTTTGCGTTTTGTCTTTTTTGTCGTGGGCATTATTAAAAATGCCTTTTTTCAGATATTAAGTACCAGCTTATAAAGCGTCGTCGCCTCTTTCACCAGTTCTTATTCTGATTACTTCTTCCATAGGGATGACGAAGATTTTTCCGTCTCCTATTTTGCCAGTTTTGGCGCTATCCATTATAGCATCGATGACTTTTGATACCATCTCGTCTGATACTACAATCTCAAGTTTTATCTTCGGCAAAAAGTCTATTACATATTCAGCTCCTCTATAGAGCTCAGTGTGTCCCTTCTGCCTCCCAAATCCTTTAACTTCTGTTACAGTAAGACCTTGAATCCCGATTTCTTTTAGGGATTCTTTCACATCGTCTAGTTTAAACGGTTTAACGATAGCTTCTACTTTTTTCATGGGATTTTCCTCCTTCCCATTATAGTTGCAAAGAACATACCACTTTAGAGAAATCATTTCAATCAATAAAAATGGGCACTTAAAGTTAATGATCAGAAATTTAGTGCACAAATCTTAAGCACTTGAGGCTAAAAATTAAACATTTTCAATTGATTTATGGTGTTTATGACATAATTTGTATGAGATAAATCACTTTACAGTCCAGGATATAATGAAGAGTTTTAATTCCTATTTTTATTAAGTTAGTCAAAAATTATTCTGTTGAGTACTTTCTTGAAGATGTGTATGTATTATGTATTCCTATAGTACTAGGTTGGTAAATAGAATTAAAGTTTATAATTTTGATTGTGGTGAAGCATTCTCTTTTCTATAGAGTTGTGCAAACAGTTCTAATTCGGACAGATTTAGATCTGAAATTGCGCAGTATTCTAAGCCGTTACTTACCCACTTGATGATGTTGTAACCTTTGTTCTGAAATATTAGTGGTGTATCCAAGTCTTCTTCGTTAGATGGGAAAATAAAAAGATTGATAGCATGTGATCTAATTTGATAAACAATTGAAGCTGCGCTTCTTTGATTTAAATAGTCAAGTCTTCCGCCTTTTAAAGCAAACCCACCACTGCTTAAATCTTTAGCTTTTGCTACGAAGTCTACTCTGCCATTAAACCATGGCTTAACCTCCTGTGTCTCTGATGAGGCTATATGGATAAGGTTATCTTCTATTAGAGAGCGGACATGTGCAGATACAATCTCTTGTTCCATATCAACGCCTGTTTGATAATCTGGGACGAGTGCCAGTACTATCAATACTGCAGCAACTGCAGTAACAAAAGGTGGAATGATATAATTCAACCAACGCCATGAAAATGGGTTTTTCACATCAACAGATTCAGTTACAGGTTCAGCAGATTCAGCAATTTTATTTCTTATATCCTCTTCCAAACCATATGGTGAAGAATATGCAAATTCATAGTGAAGTGTATTTTTCATTTGCTCAATCTCAAACCTTTCGTTTGCACAATGAGCGCAGATTTCAAAGTGTTTTTCTACAGCAACCCTATCTGTAGCTGATAGTTCATCATCTACATAGGCATTAATATAGTTATATAGAATTCCCCTGACAGTGCTACAACTCATCTCTAGTTCTCCTATTCATTTTACTAGATAAAGTTTTTTGTAGACGTCTTCTTCCTCTGGAGAGTCTCGACATTACGGTGCCAACAGGAATGCCAACAATATCAGCTATTTCTTTGTAGGATAGCCCTTCAATTTCGTGAAGTACTATAACTTCTCTAAAAATTAGAGGCATGTCTTTTAAAGCATTATGAAGTAAATCTTTCTGGCCGCTATTTGTAAGAATTTTATCTTGTCTTAAGCCTTGGCTGCGTTCAATAATAAAACTTGGTTCATCACTAGAGCTATGTACTGATTCATCAAATTCAATAAGGTGTTTGTAGTCATGTTTGCTCTTAATCCAATTGTAAGAAGTGTTTCTAACAATTGTCAGCAACCAACTCAAGCTATTAATATCTGTGTATTTTTCAAATCCCCTAAATGCTCTTATGTATGCTTCTTGAACTACATCCTCAGCATCTTGGTCATGTCCAGTGATCCACCTAGCAAGGTTGTAAGCCGAATCCATATGACTTAACATCTTAGTCTCAAACTGGTCGACAAGAATATTTTTATTCAAAATTTGCCTCCATCATTCGCCGCCTGTCAATAAGCACCCACAGTAAAAAAATAAAACTATTCTATCAAAAGTCAACTAGTTGATAATAATAATACTTTAACAATTTATTATGAATTGATAGAGTTTTTATCTTGAATTCCTAAATCCATTCAAAGTTCCAAAAATTATATAGTAAAATATCCTTGTTATATGTACTATCCTTGTTATATCTAGAGCGTCTCTATTTATATAAATCGAACTTTTTTTGATTTTTATATCAAAACGTTAAACTGATAGATATATTTACTTGGAACTTCTATGTCTAAAAACTATAAAAATAAAATACTTGTCATATTTGCTCATCCGGCGCTACAGAAATCAAAAATCAATATAGAGCTCTCTCGGACAATAAAGAATATTGAAGGGGTTACGTTTCGAGATTTATATGACAGGTATCCGGATTTTCTTATAGATGTGCATGAAGAACAACAGTTACTTCTAGAACATGATATTGTTATTCTTCAACATCCTCTTTATTGGTATAGCTGCCCTGCAATACTTAAAGAGTGGATAGATCTTGTCTTGGAATACGGCTTTGCCTATGGTCACAACGGGACTGCTTTAACTGGTAAGAGTATGATGACAGCTATCACCACAGGTGGGGGGGAAGAATCTTATAAACCTGATGGGGTACATTACTATCACATTAGAGATTTCTTAAGGACATTTGAGCGGACAGCTGTTCTATGTGGCATGAATTATTTGCCACCCTTCGTAGTTCATCACATTTCCGATCTTAATACTAATGAAAAAATTTCAGTTTATACTGATCTATATAAAAAAGTTGTCATTTTGCTTAGAGATTTTGATATCAATCTTGATACGATAAATCAATTCAAATATATAAACGATTATATGCTAGATCAATTTGAATCCTTGAGTCTATAATTCGGGAGTGTTTTAGTAATGGATAGTTTCTTATTTCAAGCATTCATATACTTGTTGGCTGCTGTAATCTCGGTCCCAATTGCAAAACGCCTAGGGCTTGGATCGGTATTGGGCTATTTATTTGCCGGCATCATTATAGGCCCATTTGTATTTAGGTTTGTTGGTATGGAATCTGATTCGGTTTTGCATTTCGCAGAATTTGGTGTGGTAATGATGCTTTTTCTAATTGGACTGGAGCTCAGGCCTGAATTACTATGGCGGCTGAGAGGGCCTATTCTCGGATTAGGAGGGCTTCAGGTTGCCGTTACAACTGCAGTGTTTTTTTTAATAGGATATTTTTTTGGATTCACATGGAAAATATCACTTGCTATAGGTTTGACATTGGCCCTATCTTCAACCGCCATTGTTTTGCAAACTCTTAACGAAAAAGGATTAATCAAAACACAAGCTGGGCAATCCAGTTTCTCAGTCCTGCTTTTTCAAGATATAGCTGTAATTCCGATACTTGCGATACTCCCTCTGTTGGCAGCTCCAATGCATGGATTCACGAGAAAATCTTCAGAACATATTAGTCAGGAGGGTTTTAGTATTGAACCGCTCCCTGGGTGGCAAGAGGCCATCATCGTTGTATTGGTAATAGCAACAATAATTATTGCTGGGCGATTTTTAGCGCGTTATGTATTTCGCTTTATTGCAGAGACCAGATTAAGAGAAATATTTACAGCCTTTGCACTGTTTTTGGTAATAGGTATTGCGCTAACCATGCAGATTATTGGATTGTCTGCGGCATTGGGGACCTTTCTGGCTGGTGTAGTACTTGCAGATAGTGAATACCGTCATGAGCTCGAAACTAATATTGAGCCGTTTAAGGGACTCCTGCTTGGTTTATTTTTTATCTCCGTTGGAGCAAGTATTGATTTCTATTTATTCCTAGAACAACCCTATCTCATATTAGGTCTTGTTGTAGCTTTAATCCTAATTAAGCTGGTTATTCTCTTTATACTAGGCGCTGGTTTTAAAATGAGTAGAAGTCAGAACTATTTATTTGCTTTTTCTTTAGCCCAAGCTGGAGAGTTCGCATTTGTTCTGTTTTCCTTTGCAACTCAAAACAGCGTGATACCAGAACACATAGCAGATACGCTAATTCTTGTTGTTGCTTTATCTATGGCATTAACACCGATCCTCATGATATTTAACGAGAAATTTTTACAGCCCGGGTTTTCAACTTTAGATCAAAGGCCCGAATCTGATACTATAGACGAGAAAAACCCAGTGATTATCGTAGGGTTTGGTCGATTTGGTCAGATAGTGGGCAGATTGCTTCATGCAAATAATATTGGAACTACAGTGCTAGATTCCGAGCCAAATCGAATAGAATTAGTTAGACGATTTGGTTATAAAGTATTTTTTGGTGATGCTTCGAGAGTAGATCTTCTACATTCAGCAGGAGCAGATGAGGCAAAACTTTTCATATTGGCAATAAATGATAAGGAGAAAGCTCTTGAAATTGCTGAGACAGTGAAAAAGCATTTTCCAAATCTTGAAATCATTGCAAGGTCTTATGACAGAAGACACACTTATGAACTTATGAAGCTTGGTGTTAATATAATTCAGAGAGAAACTTTTGATTCTGCCATAGAACTAGGAGTTTCTGCACTCAGAAAATTAGGGTTCCATAGATATCAGGCGCACCGTGCTGGTTTAACTTTTAAACATCATGATGAAAAAACTTTAGTTGAATTGTATGAACACTGGGAAGACGATGAAGCATTTCTAATTCAGACCAGATTGAAAAACCAGGATCTCTTGAAACTTTTAAGTACTGATGAAGAAGAGAAGGAGGAGAACATAGATCATTCCTGGGAAAGGCCGGGTAGTTAATAAAAAGGCCCTTTAAATTCCTTATCTATGATATATTAGTTTAAACTTACTTAGTTATACCGCTATACTTGGAGAATATATTATGCCTGTAGATAAAAATGTATTTGGTCAGGAAATAGAAACATGCTCTAATTCCCCATTGACGGGTTTTTACCGAGACGGGTGTTGTAGGACCGGTCCAGATGATTTGGGTATGCACGTTGTGTGTGTCGAGGTGAGTGAAGAGTTCTTGGAGTTTTCAAAAGCAAAAGGTAACGATCTCTCTACCCCTAACCCAGATTTTGAGTTCTCAGGCTTAAAGCCTGGAGACAGGTGGTGTCTATGCGCTCTTAGATGGAAGGAAGCAATGGAGAGCGGTATGGCCCCACCAGTCATACTAACCTCGACAAATGAGTCCGTTTTAGAGGTCATAGAGCTCGATGATTTAAAAAAATACGCAATAGACTTATCTTAAAACTATGGGACAAGATTCCAACTGGGATATGGATGACAGGGTCAACGATGTTTTTAACAACATTGTCATCCCATCTTTTCAGAGTCTGATCAAAGATTATGATCAGGTCGGTGAATATGAAGTTAAAGTTGTTTCAGACAGCCCTATAATAATGGGTATTGAAAAGTATTCTTCAATATCGGTTAAGCATCCAAGCGGACTTGAAATGATAGTTTGTGTGTATTGGGTAAAAAACAGCGAACGTCTGATAGCAGAAAATATCCAGATGGTGACATTAAATAAAAGTTTAGACATTTTCTCCGTCACAGTTAAAGAGCTTACCGCTCAGCTTAAATTCCTAACTGGATTAAAGGTATAGGATTCCCACCGTTCTCAAGAAACTAGAATTATTCTGAGGTCCATAACATTTGTATTTGTAGGCCCTGTAATTAGAAGGTCTCCAATAGGCTTAAAATAGTTATATGAGTTGTTCTCACACAAGTACTTATAAGCATCCAGACCTAAATCATTAGCTCTTGATATGGTAGTCCCATCTGCTATAGCGCCTGCGGCGTCCGTGGGGCCGTCATTACCATCAGTACCTCCACTTAAAATGATAGTATTGTCGAGCCCTTCTATATCAATTGCTGCTGCTAATACGAACTCCTGGTTTCTTCCACCTTCTCCTTTGCCTTCTATCGTTACAGTGGTTTCTCCACCGGAAATAATACAGGCGGGTTTATTAATGGGGTTTCCTGAAGAGGCGATTTCTTTTGCTATCGCGCTATGCACCTTAGCTACCTCTTCTGTCTCACCATGTATAAAAGTAGATAGAATCAGACTGTTATAACCTAGTTCCTCTGCTTTTTCTTTTGCTGCAGAGACTGCAAGCATGTTACTTCCCACAATAGCATTTTGAGTGAGGTTAAATATAGAGCTATCCGGCTTAGGAGTATCTTCTATTTCCCCACGACAACCCTTCTCGATATACTCAATTACACTCTTGGGCACTCGTTGATCTAATTTATACTTTTGGATTATATTTTTGCAGTCATGGAAAGTATGTGTATCTGCTACAGTAGGTCCCGAAGCAATTACATCAAGGTCGTCGCCTATGACGTCTGATAAAATGAGCGAAATTAAGGTAGATGGATAAATATGCTCTGCAAGCCTTCCGCCTTTAACTGCTGAAATTTGTTTTCGGATTGAATTAATCTCATGAATATCTGCTCCGCATTCTAGAAGTGACTTTGTAACAGTTTGCTTATCTTCAAGTGTGAGATGTCCGGCGGGTAGGGGTAGAAGTGCAGAGCCGCCGCCTGAGATTAAGCATATTACGAGATCTTTCTCGCCAGACTTTTTAAGAAGGTCTATGATTTCTTGACTTCCTTTAAGACCAGCGCCGTCGGGTACCGGGTGCGCAGCTTCATTTATTTTGATTTTGCTAAGCGGCACAGTGTGTCCATATTTCACATTTACAATCCCGCTAGTTAGTTGGTCTCCAAGAATCTCTTCAACCGCTTTAGCCATTGCAGCGGCAGCTTTGCCCATTCCAATCACATATATATTCTCGTAAGCCGCAACATCATACTCTTTGTGCTGAACTTTGAGAGTATTCCCGTTTCGTTTGAAGTGATTTTTAACCGCGTTTATGGGATCAACTGCTTTAAGTCCTGCATCAAATATTGCTCTGGCATCACCCCTAAGTTTTTTTAGGCTCATGAGTTCAAATTATAACGACAGTGTTAAGATGTAACAAGAATTGAATTATGAAAATAATAGCGTAGGTTAAATCTGAAATACAATGATACAAAATAAATATTCAGGAATATGTAAATGAGAAATTTCTTAGTATTAAATATTTTACTGCTATTATTTGTGGGTTTTCTTTTTATTCCTCAGATTTCTAATTCAGAGGATGATATTTCTTGCCCCGAGAAATGTGTAGAGAGCAGAAAGAATTGTGATTTATCTTGCTCACAGATTGTAGGGGGAGGGGCTAAGAGTAAGGAAAGAAGAGAGTGTATTAAATCTTGTGATGGGGATCAAGGGCTATGCAATGAAAGATGTTTGAATCCAACTCCCAAACCCTCACTAAAGCCTGAGCGATATCACGATAAACCATGCCCAAGCTCATGTGAGCTGAAGGCAAAGGATTGCAACCAAGAATGCACAAAATATACTGGTGGTGGGGCTAAGAGTAGTAAAAAAGCAGTCTGTCGCCAAGAGTGCAGTGATGGTTTTGATAACTGTAAAAATTGGTGTGTTAACCCGACCCCAAAACCTACCTTAAAACCCAACTATCTAGATGATAAGCCTTGTCCCGAGGTCTGTAAATATAAGAATTTCGATTGTGAGGCAAGTTGCAGTATTTATATGGGCGGCGGGGCCAAGAGTGGTAAGAAAAGTAAATGTATGAATGAGTGTAGAGATTTCAATGATCAATGTTTAGTTGGGTGTAAAGAAACTGAGTAGAGCTATTAAAATTTACAAACCACTTTCAATTTGTTCTATCTCTTTGTTTAAGAAATAAGATAATATTGTTCTGATAAGAACTATTCCGCCCAGAAAGATAAGTTCTTCTCTTGTTTGATTTAAAACGGTTTTTATTATATCGGCAACTATCATTATTTCTAAACCAAGTAGGAGATATGTGCCCAAGTAGCATCTTATAGATCTTATATCAGTGTTGCTGACAGATTTGTTTTTTATTTTTAGCACGACAAAGTCGAACATTGCTTTTATAAAGCCCCATAAAATAAATAATATTGCGACCAGGTCTATGATTTCCGTTATTGGGGTGAAGATGGATACCATCAATTCTTCAAGATGAAATATTTTAATCTCCTAGAATTTTATCTCATTTTCCTGAATTTCATTTTGTGCTTTTCATAATTTGATCATAGGTATTTTCAAGATAGGTCATTAGGTTCTCTGCAGGGTTATCTGAAACAATAAGATCTTTGTACTTTAGTACAACTCCCTGCCATCCATCTGGGTTCCAATAAGCATCATTTGCCAATGTAATATCAGAAATATCTTCAAGTTCGGGATAAGCTGTAATATAAAAGTAAGGTTCTTCAATGGTTTCGTCGCCTGTTAAATAACCAAGTCCTATTTGTTCTATTTTTTTGTTATCAACTCCTGGATAGCAAGTAAAAGCGATATCCATATGATGAGGCCAGAGTTGAACCGGGCTTGTTTCAAATGGAATGATTCCCTTAAACGTCTTAAACATTATATCTACCAGTGAATAGGATCTGAAAATATCACTAGCAGTATTCTTGTCATATGCCAATTCGGAATTGTCTTGAAATTTCTCAAGATCCACAGTGGGTTTGATATTCATGGTTTCTAGTACAGATAATAGCTCGCCAGAGAATACCGAAAGGGATTGGCCTTTTAGAGGGATGCTTCTGACGTTTCCTGTACTTGAAGCTATACCAACCGAGTGTGATATTAAGTTAAGAGATATCTCAAAAGCGCCGTCCTCATAAGGGATTGGTGTAGTTCTGAATCCTTGCGGACCGGTAAGAAGACTAATATGCCAGTAATTCTTTTGCTCAGGAGTCATATTGGCCCTTATGGATCCAATAAACTTTGAATAGTAATCTACTGCTTTCTTTGTGTTATATATTTTCTCATAGTTAAGTTCCGGAAATTTAAATCTGTCAGCCATCATTATATCAACTCCACGTCAGACATGATTTCTATCAAAGAGAACATCTTGTGCTTAAGACATTTTTTTAAAGCGCTTCCTAGTTCTTTTTTGCTTGTGACTCTTATACCAAGCCCCCCGCAGGAATTCACAAAATCTGCAAAATTAGGGTTGTGAAGGGATGTCTGCCATACTTCCCAGTTTCCAGCTTTTTGTTCTTTGCTTATTTTCCCAAGTTCTTTATTGTGAAGAAGGACGTGGGTTATATTCATCCCGTATTTCACAGCTGTTGTGACATCTGCTAAGTACTGTCCAAATCCGCCGTCTCCTGAAACTGAAACTACTTTACGACCCTTGAACTTTGGATCATTCTCCTGCGTTGCTGACCATGCTCCTAGAGCTGCAGGAAGAGAAAAGCCAATTGATCCCAGATAGCCTGACATTAATAGAGCCTGGTTTCTGCATTCAAAGTATCTACCAAAAGAATATGTATTGTTTCCTACATCAACAGCGATAATAGCATCATCGGCAACTAGCTTGGATAGTTCTTCAAAAATATAAGCTGAATTTAATCCCATCCCTCTATCATCTTTTCTGCGACTTAGTTTCTCATCTCTCCAAATTTTCCAACGCTTTGCTATCTCTTTCCTTCTATCCTTTGATTTCGCTTTTCCTTTCACTGCTTTCTTTATGAGATCAGCAGTGATTCCTATTTCGCCCCATACCGGAACTGTAACAGGATGAAACTTTGCAAGCGCCATGTTGTCATAATCGACGTGAATAATAGGTTTTTTAGAAGATATTCCGGTGTGGTTACTAAAGCTTGCGCCAAACACTACAAGCAGATCAGATTCATTCATAAACCAGCTTGCTATAGGAGTTCCGCTTCGCCCTAGAACTCCGCACCCGAGAGGATGATCGTCAGAAATGAGCCCTTTACCTTTAAATGTAGTAAAAACAGGACACTTGAGCATTTCTGCGAGCTCAGTAATTGAGTCCATATTAAAACGCGCTCCATGGCCAACAATTATAGATGGTCTCACAGCATTCTTTATAAGTTTTATCGCTTGGTCAAGAGTTTCTTTAGGAGGACTTATGGTCATAGGAGTAATTCTTCCCTGAGGGCTTCCGGGTTTTGCTTTATCCGGAGCTGGTAGGGTTTGCACTTCGTCAGGAAATACCAAGTGCGATACTCCGCGGTTTAAAATTGCGCTCTTTAGAGCTAAGTTTATTAGTTCTGCATGTTTACTTGAAGGAAGTACAGTTTGAGACCACTGGGCGACTTTCCCAAATGCCGCCTGCAGGTCTACTTCCTGAAATGCTCCTGGGCCCAGCACCTGCGTGTCTACCTGTCCGCTTAGTGCGAGAACCGGGCTTCTGTCTACATTGGCGTCCCAGAGGCCTGTGAGCAGGTTTGTAGAGCCTGGTCCTGCTATGCCAAGACATGCAGCTGGCCGACCTGTGAGTTTCCCATAGGCTGAGCAAGCAAATGCCGCCGCTCCCTCATGACGAATACCGTAATAACTAAGATTGCCTGCCTCTTCCTGAACCCTTAACGCATCTGCAAGGCCCAAATTAGAATGCCCTACCATGCCGAATACTTGCCGGACTCCCCAATTGACCATAGTCTCTGCCATTATATCCGTCACCGTTTTTTGATGGGCCCCTTCATCTTCAAGGGCAACATAAATACCGTCATCCCTTTCTTCAATTTCATAAGTTGGCACACCATCATCAAATCCTCCGGGGGATTCTCCTGTAATAGGATTAAAATCCCATCCGTGCCACGGGCATCTTAAAAAACCATTTTCAATAGAGCCTTCACCGAGAGGACCTCCCTGGTGAGGGCATTTATTATTCAAGGCTCCGTATTCTCCGCCGTGGCGGCTTAGGCATATAGTAAGATTTCTACATGTTCTAGTTGTGACTCTTCCTTCCGGAAGCTCTCCGTGCTCTAGAACTTTGTGCCAGGATTTGTGTACTTGTCTTTTTGAGGTTGGCGCCATTTATGAATCCTCCCAACTCTTTTTATAATACAATTCTATATAAATATCAAAATATTTCTTCAATCTAAATATTAGAGAGTATTCTTTTAGAAAAGTTACATTTGAATAATGAATTTAATATAAAGCTGCTTCAGTAATTTGGTTAGAGCTATATAAGAATAGGATTATTTAGAAGATCTTCAGTTCTTTAATTTATCACTGAGTGTTCTTAATATTTCAATTGTACTATCAATTTCTTCATAAGTGTTTTCTACTGAGAAGCTAAACCTGATGCTGGAATAGGCTTGTTCTTCCGTTAACCCCATTGCCTGGAGTACATATGATGGGGCAACCTCAAAATTGGTACAGGCTGAGCTCTGTGAACATCTAACACCATTTTGATCGAGCTCCTTAACCAATCTTCTCCCGTCAATTCCGCCAAATAAAATACTGGAAGTATTGCATACCCGATTTTTTATATCACCATTTACTTTTGTGCCCGGGATAAAATCTAGTACCATTGCCTCAAATCTATCTCTTAAATCTTTCATCTTGGATATAATCTCTAACAAATTATTTCGTCTAATTTCTGCTGCTTTTCCCATGCCCGTGATACCCGGGACGTTCTCTGTTCCTGGGTGGAAACCCTCTTCTTGAAATCCCCCAAATAACATTGGCGCTAGTAAGAACTTATCTTTACAATAGATCGCACCTACGCCTTGGGGTGAGTGAAATTTGTGGCCTGTTAATGATAAGAAATCTACAGGCATTTCCTGAATATTCATTTCAATCTTGCCTACCGCCTGAGCCGCGTCGGTGTGAAGTGGTACACCGGCATCAGCACAAATTTGTCCTATTTGTGACATAGGTTGAATAACCCCTGTTTCATTGTTTACCCACTGTATCGAAACAAGGGATGTGCTTTTATTTATTGATTCCTTTAACTCTTCTAAATTGATCAGACCTTTTTTATTTACTTTCAGTCTGTTTACCGTGACCCCGGCTAACTTTAGGAAATTTGACATCTTTTGTATTGAAGAGTGCTCAACTGTTGTTGTAAGTATCTGGCATTCTGCAGTTTTATCTCTAGTGCAAGAGTAAAAAGCCATATTGTTTGATTCTGTGCCTGATCCCGTGAAGATTAATCTTGAACTGTCTGACTCAATAAGTTGTGCCAGTTGTTCTCTGGCTTGAGATATATGTTTTCGGGCGCGCTCTCCGGTAGAATGGGCGCTGGATGGGTTGCCAAATTCACTATCCATTACTTTTAATACTTCATTACGGACTTCGGGAAGTGGTTTTGTAGTAGCATTATTATCAAAGTAGATTTCTTTTTGTTTCATAGTCCGTCCCCGTAACATATTATACATCATTTACAGGATTTATTTGATCACCAGGTATATAGTTAAACCGACTGATAATTTGCAATACTCGTAATAATTATGAGTTTATTGAGCAGTTTCCGACTCATATTCCTCAGGGGTCATTATCGTGATGCAGGGTCTGTTATCCCCTTCCTCTAGAGGGCCGAGATAAGACAATAGTTGTACGGTTTCCTCTTCGCCCTCTTTCTTGAATTTGACAGGGAAATAGATGAGGTTGGATTTACTGGTTTGACGATGAACTCTCATATAATGTAAGAAGCTATTCATAAGATTGCCTATTCTGGCTTTTTCATCTTCACCTTCTTCAATACTCTTTTTATCTGGAGTGACCCAGGTTTCCCAAATTGAAGAACTAATGAAAAGAGGTACTAAAAGACCATACTCTTTAGCAATTTCTGAGATGTTTTTTTGTTTAATCCTAGGTTGATCTTCACTCATAATGACTCCTTAATTTATCCTTCAGGCAACAAAGCAATGATTCTCAGTGGTCCTCCGCTGCCGCCCTTAATTTTCATAGGCAGCGCTATAACCAGCGCTCCTGTTGATGGTAGTTTATCCAAATTTGCTACATTTTCGAATGCTGGAATATTTTCTTTAAATAAAATCCGGTGGCTTTCAAATAAAGTAGACTGGCCATAATCGATGCTTGGTGTATCAAGTCCAATTGCATTAATTTTTCTGTTATCTACTAGCCACTTCGCTGCTTTTGGATCTAGGCCAGGGAAATGGAGATCTTTCACTGCTTCAGGACCTCTTTTGTCGGTGCCCATATATTTTATTCTATCGGGCCAGAATTGTGCATATCCAGTGTTTAGTAGAACAATTGAGCCCTCACTTATTTCCCCGTTTTTAGATTCCCAATCTGTAAAGTCTTTTACTCCAACTTGATAATCCGGATCAGCCAGCGCTTTTTCCGATACATTTATTACTACAGCTGGTCCTATTAATTTCTCAACTGGAATTTCATCAACAGTATGTTTACCCTCCGCAAAATGGATAGGGGAATCTAAATGCGTCCCCCCGTGTTCTGCGGCCGAGAAATTATTTGCGTCATAGAAATACCCCTTGTCCGTAAAGCCCTCGAAAACAGATTCCAGTTTAAAACCATCTGCCGTGGGCCAGTAAATTGTTTCTGCAGAAAAATCGTGAGTGAGATCAATCCATTTGCCTTGGAACAATGACGATTTATCTTGGCTAAAACTTTTCATGGTTGATCCTAAAACTAAAGCCGCAAGCAGTAAGATTAAAAATCCTGAATTATTTTTTTTCATCATAGTTCCTATTTTTCCTTTTTAGATTCTTTCTGTAAATCCGCCTTGTTAAAATCTTCAGTATCTGAAAGATCTATCTGGAAATCTCTTATATGATCAATCTCAATTACGATATCTTTAGTTTTGCATTCTAGCACGTGTCCACCAGATTGTTTGTCGTCGGATATGAAATGAAAATGGAACCCGGACTGGCTAACGCCACTTATGTATAAAGGGAACCAGTAACCCGCTATTGTCCCTTTGATATTCTCCAGATCAAATTCAGATTGTTCTTTCACAGCTTGGCTAATGGGCGGGTAGGGTTTTTCCTGAGCATGTACGCTTCTTGTTTTCAAATATTCAAATTCACCGCTGACTTTGATTGCATAAAAGATATTTTTTTCAGGGAGCGCTTTTTCTATATATTGCTTGAGTTCCTCGCAGTTAAGCTGTAGATCAGGAACAAGCGTTTCGTTGGAATCAAAGAATGTAACAATCGCGAAGGGAGATTTCATGGAATCTTCCACTATCGATACTTTTCCGTCGGAATCAATCCGATAAAACACGCCGTCTACTCCAACCATCTCGCCGTCTAAGCGGTTAAATGTGCCTAGTCCAAAGTCGCCGTGCTTTTTAAGCTCTCCGTAAGTTAAATCCCCTTCGTAAACCCCTTCTACAAGGGCTTCAAATAGCGAAGCTTGAAATATTGAGTCGTGCTCCTGCTCAGGTTCTGCCGTGCTATGTGAGTGGAATGTGATTATCATGATTGCTATTAATACCCAGGCCAGATTGAATGATTTTGCCCTCTCAGCCTTCTTTTTCAAGGTTTCTATCCTCCATTTCTTTAGTCATCAATTTCTGATATTCCTTCTCGGTAACTAGTTCCTTGTTATTGTCAATGCGGTCGAGAAATACAATTCCATCCAAGTGGTCAAGCTCGTGCTGGAAAATTCTGGCAATGAAATCTGTGAACTCGTTCTCCACTTCTTTCCCTTCTCGTGTCAGATATTTTACCTTAATTGTTTTATGCCGTGGAACAAGACCTCTGATCCCTGGAATGCTTAAACAGCCTTCCCAATCCTTCTCTTTCTCTTGTGAAAACGATGTTATTTCAGGATTTATAAGCGCTATAGGGCCAAGCTCCGGGGCATTTGGATAACGTGGATTAGGTCGTGATGAAATAATAAAAATACGTTTAGATGCGTTAACCTGAGGTGCGGCAATTCCTACTCCGTTTGAGTCTTTACAGGTCTCGATCAAATCATCAATAAAGGTCTTAACTTTCTGGTCTGACAAGTCCTCGACTTCAGATGCCCTCTGTCGTAAAACCGGATTACCTAATTCAGTTATTTCTAATATTTTTGCCATGGCTTTATTTCGCGATATTATACTATCAGTTGTTTGGTAATTATAATGTACCAATTAAATGTCAGAAAATCTCAAATTATTTTTTTCTAAAAGCTAATAAAAACTAGTAACATTATCAACATCTCAAATAAATAAAGTCCTGATTGTTGACATTATCTAGTTGAGTCGTTAAACAATTAGGAGTCCAATGAAAATAACCTCGTTAAATTCTATTCATAAAGAGCTTGGTGCAAAGATGGTCGAGTTTGCTGGCTGGCAAATGCCTGTCCAGTATGAGGGCATCAGACAAGAGCATCTTGCAGTCAGAAAATCTGCAGGGCTGTTTGATGTTAGCCACATGGGCGAGATTGAGGTGCGCGGTAAAGACGCAATAAAATTCTGCCAGTGGGTTACAACTAACGATGTTAATAAAGTCGCAGACTTCCAAGCTCAGTACACACTTTTATGCAACAATTCAGGCGGCGTCGTAGATGACGTAATTATATATAAATTTTCAGACGAGCATTTTTTGTTTTGTGTTAACGCCTCAAATAGTGATAAAGATTTTGCGTGGATAAAAAAAGAAGAAGATAATTTTGACGTTGAAGTATCAGATAAAAGCCCCGAATATTCTCAAATAGCTATACAGGGTCCGGATTCAAAAACCATACTTAGTAAGTCTATAGAACAAAGCTTAGATAACATAAAGAAATTCCGTTTTGAGGTGGTTAATTGGAAAGGCTATAAAATGATTGTAGCAAGGACAGGTTATACAGGGGAAGAGGGGTTTGAAATTTTCTTGCCCTGGGATGGAGCGCCCGCGCTTTGGAATAGCTTGATGGAATCAGGAAGCGAATTTGAGATTAAACTTTGCGGTCTTGCCGCGCGTGATACACTTAGGATTGAAATGGGATATTCACTTTATGGACATGAGATTGATGAGGACATTAATCCTCTTGAAGCTGGCCTTGAGAGATATATAAAATTAGACGGTGATGACTTTATAGGCAAAACAGAGCTATTACAATCTTTGGATGCGGGGCTTAAAAATAAGCTTATCGGATTTGAACTTCTTGAACGCGGTATTCCCAGAGAAGGTTACAATATATTTAAAAACGGCACTTTACTTGGTAATGTTACAAGCGGTACTTTATCACCAAGTCTTGAAAAACCCATCGGTTTGGGTTATTTAAATATTAAAGAAGATGATGATAGGATTCAAATCCAGATTCGGGATACCTTTAGGGATGCTAAGATAGTAAATATCCCTTTTTATAATAAGTAGCAAAAAAGGAGATTGGATTATGGTGCAGGTACTAGAAGAACTCAAATATACTAACGATCACGAGTGGGCGCACGAGGAAGGTGAGGTGCTTGTAATTGGTATAACTGACCATGCTCAGGACGCACTTGGAGAGATAGTTTATATTGAGCTCCCAAGTGAGGGAGATGAAATTACAAAGGGTGATCCTTTTGGAGCTGTTGAGTCTACTAAGGCAGTTTCAGATCTATATGCTCCTGTAAGTGGTGATGTCGTAGAGGTAAATGAAGCACTGCTGGATTCACCTGAGTTAATTAACGCCGATCCTTATGGTGAGGGTTGGATGATCAAAGTTAAAGTTTATGATCATGGAGAGCTTGAGGATTTAATGAGTTTTGAGCAATATACTGAATTTGTTGATAACGAAGTAGAAGAATAGTGCATCCATAATATTTGCTTATTTTCTAAAAAGCATTTTACTAATTCTCTGTTCATATTATCATATTAACCTCTCAGTTAGATCGTATTAGTTCATATTATCTATAATAATTCGCTATGACTACAAACCTGGATAAAAATAATTCGTTTGCTTCAAGACACATAGGTCCTGATGAATCCGAAGTAGAGTCTATGCTTGAGCATATAGGCGTTAGCTCACTTGATGAGCTAGTGGCTTCTATTGTTCCTTCGTCCATCAGAATGAAGGGGCCCTTAAATTTGCCGGGGCCTTTAAGTGAAGCCGGCTTATTGAACGAATTAGCTAAAACAGCAAAGCTAAATAAAGTTTTTAAATCATATATAGGCCTGGGATATTATGACTGTGTCACCCCAGGGGTTATACAAAGAAATATTTTAGAAAACCCTGGCTGGTACACCCAGTACACGCCGTACCAGGCTGAGATATCACAAGGCAGACTAGAGGCTCTATTAAATTTTCAGACAATGGTAAGTGATCTGACCGGAATGGAGATTGCAAACGCGTCTCTTTTAGATGAAGCAACGGCTGCAGCTGAAGCCATGACTATGCTTCACCGTGTTAAAGATAAAAAATTAAAGGGAGATCTTGCAAACAGCTTTTTTGTTTCTGAGCAGTGTTTTCCACAAACTATAGACTTACTTAAAACCAGAGCAGAGCCACTGGGTATCAATCTTATAATCGGGGATCATGAGGGTTTTGATTTTGATAATGAAGTCTTCGGAGTTCTACTTCAGTATCCTGGGGTAGACGGCGAGATAGCTGATTATTCCAATTTTATTGAGAGTGCGCATGAGTCAGGAATATTGGTAGCGGTTGCTGCTGACTTGCTAAGTTTAACTCTGCTTACTCCTCCTGGAGAATTTGGCGCTGATGTGGTTGTAGGCTCTTCGCAAAGGCTTGGAGTCCCTATGGGATACGGAGGACCGCACGCTGCTTATTATGCAACTTATGAGAAGTTTGCGAGACAAGTTCCGGGCAGAATTATTGGGGTTTCAATTGATTCCCATGGTGATCCTGCATACAGGATGGCTCTACAAACCAGAGAGCAGCATATAAGGCGAGAAAAAGCTACTTCGAATATTTGTACAGCCCAAGCACTTCTAGCTATTATGGCAGGCATGTATGCTGTGTATCATGGTCCAAAAGGGCTAAGAGCAATTGCTATCAAAATACACAGTAAAGCTCAAATACTAGAATCTGAACTCAGTAACCTCGGTTTTGAACAAACTAATAACTATTATTTCGACACATTAAAAATTGATCTCAAAGACTCATCCGGCGAAAGAATTAATAATCTCAAATCAATCGCAGAGAAAGAAAAATTAAACCTTAGGTATATAGATGAAACTACTGTCGGGATTTCACTGGATGAAACTACTGAGCTATCAGATATAGATTTGATAATAAGAGTTTTTTCTGAACTTAATAATAAAGATTATGAGACTGATCTTAGAATTATTGATGATCTGGGTATCAGGCTTCCGGAAGTACTACTTCGTAAGAGTGAGTATCTTAATCACGAGGTATACAACAAGCACCATACTGAAACCAAGATGCTCCGTTATATAAAACGGCTTGAGAATAAAGACCTTTCTCTTACTTCATCGATGATACCTCTTGGTTCCTGTACTATGAAACTAAACGCTACAACTGAAATGGTTCCTGTAACTTGGCCTGAGTTCTCAAAGCTTCACCCATTTGTACCAATTGATCAGGCAGCAGGTTATAAAAAAATATTTAACGAGCTCGAATCATTTTTATCTGAAATTACCGGTCTACCAGGTGTATCACTTCAGCCCAACTCGGGCGCTCAGGGTGAATACGCAGGACTTATGGTAATAAGGGCCTATCATTCAGACAGAGGGGAAGGGCATAGAGATGTTGCACTAATTCCTTCATCAGCTCATGGCACCAACCCAGCAAGTGCTGCAATGGCTGGGATGAAGGTTGTTGTAGTTAAATGTGATGATCATGGAAACATTGACTTGCATGATCTAAAAGAAAAGGCAGAGCGATATAAAGACAGTTTATCTTCAATCATGGTTACGTACCCATCTACCCACGGTGTATTTGAAGAAGGTATTAAAGAAATATGCAAGATTGTTCATGATAACGGTGGACAGGTTTATATGGACGGCGCCAATATGAACGCCCAGGTTGGTCTTACAAGTCCTTCCATAATAGGAGCTGATGTTTGCCATATAAATCTACACAAAACTTTTAGCATCCCGCACGGCGGCGGAGGTCCCGGGATGGGGCCAATATGTGTGGCTAAGCATCTTGCGCCATATTTACCAGGGCACGCAGTCGTAGAAATTGGAGATGAGAAATCTATCCATGCTGTTTCGGCCACCCCGTGGGGGAGTTCGAGCATCATGCTTGTCTCATATATTTATATTAGACTGCTAGGGTGGGAAGGCGTAACAGACGCAACTAAATATGCGATATTAAATGCCAACTATCTAAAATCTAAATTAGAAAAGTTCTATAGCGTGCTTTATACAGGAACTAGCGGCAGAGTGGCGCATGAATTTATTTTGGATTTAAGAAGTTTTAAAAAGGAAGCCGGAATTGAAGTTGAGGATGTAGCAAAGAGACTTATGGACTATGGTTTTCACGCACCGACTATGTCTTGGCCGGTTGCAGGGACCATGATGATAGAGCCCACTGAGAGCGAAGCAAAGGATGAATTAGACCGTTTTTGTGAAGCTCTAAATTATATTTATAAAGAAATGAAGGAAATAGCTGATGGAGAAGCTGACAGAGAAGATAATGTCCTCAAAAATGCCCCCCACACATCAAAAGAAATTGCGAATGATAAATGGAACCATGCTTACTCTAGAAAGAAGGCAGTATTCCCTCTTCCATATTTGAAAGAAAACAAGTTCTGGCCGCCAGTCGGCAGGATTGATAACCCATACGGGGACAGAAACCTTGTTTGTTCCTGTCCACCTTTAGAATCGTACGAAGAATTACCTATCTTTATCCCGGCTAAATAATAAAGTTATTTCTTGTCTTTGAGCACGCTGTCAACGTTTATAAGCGGAACACCACTGCCTCCGGTGAACCTAGGCAAGGTGCCGTCCCATTTTTCTGCAAGTCTGAGCTGGATCAACTGAGGATTATCCTTAAGCGCTTTTGCCTCTCTAGCGATAGCATCAGCTTTTGCTTTAGAAGAGGCCTCAATTTCATATGCTTCTCCATCTGCAGCAAGCTTACGTTCCTGATAACCGGCCTCAGCCTGGGTTACTCTTCTTGTTTTCTCGTTTATGGCTTGAAGCGCTTCCTGCTCAGCTCTTACTTTAAGCTCAATAGCTTTATTAAATTCTACTGAGAATTCAAAGTCTGTAATAGCTACGTTAGCTATTTTGAGCGCTGTAGGGACTTTCTTGTCTAGAAGTGTGACGTTTATAAAGCTTTCTATTGCTTTTTGGATCTGTAGTTTTACTTCGGCTCTCCTGGTTACAAGCTGCTCAGCTGTAAACTGGGCTGCAACTGCTTTTACCGATTCCTGAATTGCGGGCTCAATTACTGTTGCTGCTACGACTGAACGTTGTCCAATTCTCTGATAGGTCTGTGGAGCTACAGGTCCTAATATTGAATATTGTACTGTAACCTGAGTTTCCACTGTTTGAAGGTCCTTTGAGGCTGCTGCAGATTTGGAATTAGCTTTTGTGAGCCTAATGTCAACTTGTTCTACTTTATCCAGAAAAGGCTTTTTTAAATGAAATCCTTCAGGCAGGGGTTCGGGTTGAACTGCACCCAGAGTTCTTATTACACCTACGTGTCCACTATCGACAATTACAAATGCGCTTGTTGCTAGAACTACAACTAGAATAATAATTATCGGGTACAAAAAATTTAAATTTTCAAGCTTGGGTCTTGAAGCCATATTTATAAAACCTCCGTTTTGTTACAAGTTATCTTATATAATATATCTGGATTGGGGGATTTGTAGAGTTTTTTCTAATTAAATGTTTTGTTAGCCAATATCTCTTACTCTAAGTCTTATCTCTTTTTTTCCGTTCCAGCTATTAAATTCTGGGGTATAAACCATATCTATCTTGTCAGGTAGCTTACAGGGTTCTTTCATATTAAACCATATTGCATCATAAAAGTTGCCCCCTTCCTTTACCTTAAAACCAAGATGCTTATCCTTAAATATGCGCTGCGATATTACAGCAACTTCTTTAGAGAGCAATATGGGTTCAGGATTTCCAATGCCATAAGGGGCTAGTAAATCTAATTCAGATATTACACTCTCAGTAATGGATTCCAGTTCTACTACGCAGTCAATCTTTAGCTTTTTCTCATATGGTTCTTTATTTGACTCAAGCGCTTTATCAAACATTTTCCTAAACTTATCAACATTCTCTTCTCTGATTGATAGTCCCGCTGCTTGTTCATGTCCACCAAACTGTAAGAATAGATTACTGCATTCTAAAAGAGCAGCATAGATATTAACTCCATCTACGCTCCTGCCTGAGCCTTTACCAACTCCATCTTCGCTAATGGCAATTAACATAGTAGGTTTTTCATATCTCTCTACAATTCTTGATGCAACAATTCCGATTATTCCAGGGTGCCAGCTGCGTGAAGCTAGTACTATAGAATTTGAGCCTATGATATCGGGGTTTGATTCAAGCTGTGAAATAGCTTCTTTTATTATCCCGGCCTCTGTGCCTTGTCTGTTGGTGTTTTGCTTGTTTAACCCTTTTGCGATTTCTCTGGCATCTTCTAAGTTATCAGAAATAAAGAGTTTGACCGCGTTATCAGCAGTGCTCATTCTTCCAGATGCGTTTATTCTGGGTCCAAACTTAAATCCTAAATCGTAAGATGTTACCTCTCCTTTAATGCTGCTAGCCTCTTTTAATGCCTGCAGGCCAAGCCGCTTAGGGGTTTGCATTCTTTTAATCCCTTCTTTTACCAATATGCGGTTTACATCAAGTAATGGAGCACAATCAGCTACGGTACCAAGCGCAACTAGGTCGAGATAATCTCCCAAATTAGGCTCTCCGTTCTCAAAAAATCCTTCATCTCTAAGCGCGCGTCTAAGTGCTATAACTAAATTAAATATTACCCCTACTCCGACTATTTCTTTTGCCGGGTATTTGCAGTCTTTTAATTTTGGGTTTAACACCGAGACCGCTTGAGGCAGTTCTTCAGGCGGTTTATGATGATCGGTAACAATAAAATCCACACCGAGCTCTTTTGCCTGCTCAACCTCCTTAACAGCAGTGATACCGCAATCTCCTGAGATTATAAGCCCTACGCCGTCCTCAGAGAGTTTCTTGACAGCTTCAAAGTTTATTCCGTAACCCTCTTTTATTCTGTCCGGATTGTAATAGGTAACGTTTGCATTAATATCTTTTAGGAAATTATATAGGAGCGCTGTTGAAGTCACACCGTCAACATCATAGTCGCCATAAATAGCTATTCTTTCATTCTCAGAAAGTCCTTTCTTTATTCTCTCAATTGCTATATCCATGCCCTTCATGAGGTATGGTGAGGGTAGGTCAAATAGTGTGCAGTTTAAAAAAAGATTTGCCTCAGTCTCATTTTCTATGCCTCGGTTTATGAGAATTTGGGCAGTGATAGGAGATATTTTAAGACCTTTTGAGAGCTTGTCTCTTAGCTTTATGTTCTCTTTTTCAATTATCCAATTACTTTTCATTTAGTTATAGCCGGCATTGTTCAAAATATTTATCTAGGAAAAAGTAAATATTGTTATTGGTAATACTAAATAGACAAACTAGATATATCTTAGACGAAGTAGCTTTAGTCTAATTATTTTTTAAGTGCTCAACCAAGCCGCTGAGACCTAAGAAGTAGCTGTTGATTCCAAACCCGGATATGACTCCCAGGGCCACCCCAGAGACAAATGATTTTTGCCTAAAATCTTCCCGCTTATAAACGTTTGAAATATGAGCTTCAACTACGGGTAATCCAGAGGATAAAATCGCATCTCTAATAGCGACACTGGTATGAGTATATGCACCAGGGTTAATTACAATTCCATCAAAATTAGACATAGCGTCTTGTATAGCACTTACTATATCCCCTTCAGAGTTAGACTGAAAAGAGGTCACTTCAACTCCAAGCTCTTTTGCTTTAGCTTCTAGGGCCGTATCTATTTCCTTAAGTGTCGTGGCACCGTAAATATCGGGCTCCCTTTTCCCAAGCATGTTAAGATTTGGTCCGTGTATGATTAATATTTTCATTTTTTCTATTGTTCCTTAGAACCGAATCCTGCGGACAGGTTCACTTTATTTAACTTGGTTTTCTCTAATTTTTCAATTGCAGCGGCTTTTTCTGCTTCGTTTTTATATAATTTTTCTATCGTTTCTATAGCTTTATCATACTGGCCTTGTTCAATATAAAGATTCAACATTGTCTCCGTATGAACATCGCTGCTTGTTAAAGAATTATCGATGCTGATTTCCTGAATTTTTCTTGATTCTATTGGTGTTTGAAACAGATGTATGCTTGATGCACCCTCTATTTTGGAGAGTTCCTCTTTAGTCTCATTGATATTTCTGAGGGTATCTTCGTCTCCTATATGAAACACATATGCTTCTTCCAGTGTCTCTAGAGCTTTGTTAAAGTTATCTTCGCTCTTGTAAATTTCAGAGAGCAATTTGGCTGCTGCTAAGTTGTCAGGTGTTAGTTCCAAGACTTTTTTCATTTCCTTTTTAGCTTGTTCTATGAGCCACCTATCATAATAAATCTTCCCTAATAGAAATCTAGCCGTGACATTGTTCTTGTTATGGCCTAAACCCCTAATCAATACTCCGGTCGCTTTATCTATCTTTCCCAGTTTGTATTGAATATCTGCAAGGAGGCAAAATGTATTAGACTCCGGATCATTGGTTAGTATTTCTTCGTACTTTTTCTCCAAGTCCAGAAGTCCATTCTGATCGATTTGTTGTTTTTCGCACATGTTCTTTTCAGGATATTTATATATAAAATAAGAGTCAAGTTTTAAATCTCAAATGTACAAAGTTGCACAATTCCAGAGTGTGATATAACACTGAAAACACTGCGATATTTTGAACGTTCGTTTCCCATTCTCGTCCTAACCGCTTGTAACTATTAAATATTTAAATTGCAAAATTTGTGGCACCAACGTTGCACTAATTTAATCCATATTCAAAAAAATAATCAGAGTTCATAAGACGACTATTTCACAGTAGACGATTCAAGGATTCGACTATAGGAGAACAAGGAATGCGAAATTTCTTACTGATATTCTCAATCTGCATATTCCTGTCAGCACCGGCATGGGGTTATTACGTTGAGGATGGAAAAGTGTATAACGATAGCAGTCAGGAAATAAATTTATACGGTGTTAGCTGGTTTGGTTTTGAGACAAACAATAATGTCGTCCATGGACTTTGGGCAAGAAACTGGAAAGATATGATCAGTCAAATTAAAGAGCTAGGTTTTACAGCGATCAGGTTACCATTTTGTCCGGCCACCATTAATGATGTCGGTGTAACGAGCATTAACTACGCTTTAAACCCTGATTTGCAAGGCCTGACGTCGCTTGAGATAATGGACAAAGTTATTGAAGAGATGGATAGACAGGGTTTTTATATTCTTCTTGATCATCACACCTCTAATTGTCAGTCAATTGAGGAACTATGGTATAACAGCAATTACTCGGAGCAAGACTGGATCTCCGATCTAGTATTCGTAGCTGATAGATACAAGGATGTTGAAAGAGTTTTTGCAATTGATATAAAGAATGAACCTCACGGACCTGCAACCTGGGGAACAGGGAATCCACTTACTGATTGGAACACTGCGGCTGAAAAAGCAGCGGCTGAAGTTCTTGAGGCAAATTCTAAAATACTAATCTTTGTACAGGGGATTGAGAGTAATCCAACATGCTCAAGCTCAATTAACCACTGGTGGGGCGGCAATCTTGAGCCGTTTGATTGTTTCCCGCTTAATATTCCTGAGGACAAGCTCGTGCTAAGCCCTCATGTTTATGGACCGGATGTTTTTGTTCAGCATTATTTTAATGATTCAAGCTTTCCTAATAACATGGTGGATATTTGGGAGATCCATTTCGGATATCTGGTCGACAGGGGATACGCTGTGATACTCGGTGAGTTCGGGGGTAGATACGGCAACGGCGGTGACCCAAGAGACAGAGCTTGGCAAGATACTCTAATTAATTATATGTCCGACAAGGGCATGACCAACTTTTTCTATTGGTCATGGAACCCTAATAGCGGCGACACAGGGGGGATTCTACAAGACAATTGGCAGGACGTATGGCAGGACAAAATTACCTTACTAGGTCAGTTAATGGATGGTTCTACTAATCCTCCCCCAACTCCTGAATGTTCTGACGGGATAGATAACGACGGTGATAATCTCACAGATTTTCCAGATGATCCGGGATGTGAGAATGCAGACGACAATAATGAATTTAATCAGCCTGATGGAGGAGACGGTATTTCGGCAGAAGTAAATATTGGAAATGACTGGGGTACTGGATACTGCGCCAATGTGACAGTTACAAACAATTCACAGTCTTCTTCAGATTGGATGGTAACATTTTCAATTGAAGGAACAGTCAGAGATCTTTGGAACGCAACCTATAGTCAGAGTAGTGATCAGGTTACAGCACAGGGGGTGTCTTGGAATAATGTTGTAAATCCTGGACAGTCGGTTGAATTTGGTTTTTGTGCGGAAAGAGGTGCTCAGCCTACTCCACCACCACCAACTCCTGTACCTACGCCGGTTCCGACACCTTTACCTACACCAAGTCCTACGCCTGTTCCAACACCACAGCCAACACCTGTACCTACGCCAAGTCCTACACCAGCTCCAACCCCTGCGCCAACACCGCCGCCCACATTTGCATGTTCAGATGGAATCGATAACGACGGAGATGGGCTAACGGATTTTCCAAGCGATCCTGGTTGCTCTAGCGCCAATGACAATGACGAGTTTAATCCACCTTCAGGTAGTGACGTTGTAACTGAGGTCACAATAAATGATGACTGGGGTAGGGGGTATTGCGCTCAGGTTGATATTATAAACACAACTTCATCTCCTGTTGACTGGACAGTTTCATTTCCAATCGAAGGCTCAATTCGCAATCTATGGAACGCAATCTATGATCAAGAAGACGATATCGTGACAGCAGAAGGTGTTTCCTGGAACAATACAGTACAACCCAATGGAACAGTAAACTTTGGATTCTGCGCAATCAGATAGACCTATTACCCATGAAGAGAGGTGGAATAAATCCTCTGTTTTTATGTGATTCGCCTCTCTTCATTTTTGTGTATTTTCTAGAAGCGTTTTTTAATCATATCGAATAGAAAATCAGCTTCTTCAATTTTCAAGAGTTTGGCGAGCAACAGATAAACCGCAATCGCAACTACAACTGAGGCCGCAAGAACGCCGACTTTCTCAATCGCAAATGCAGAGTCAGACCATAGGGTTAATTTGGATACTCTCCAAACTATGACCCCCATAACTCCTGATATAGCTGTTAATTTCACAAGCAGCACTATAATTGATTTTATGTTTATATTGCCGACCCTTCTCTCAATAAGGTAGAACAATAAAACAAAGTTTATTATAGATGAGATTGAGCTTGCAAGAGCAAGCCCGGTGTGATTGTAGCCAAGAGTAAATCCCAACACATAGCCCAAGACTGCATTAACTATGAATGCTATAAAAGCGATAATCACAGGGGTTTTAGTGTCCTGCATAGAATAAAATGCCGGAGCAGTAATTCTAATCCCGCCAACTGCCCATAGCCCCACTGCGTATCCTAATAGGGCTTGAGAGGTGAAGACTGTAGCTGCATAGTCAAACTCCCCTCTTTGATAGAGCAGGTTGCAAATCGGCTCCCTAAGCACTATGAGTCCCACAAGGGCTGGTATCAAGATAAAAAACATAAGCCTTAGTGTGAATGAATAGGTTTCTCTGAATTTATCAAATTCCTTATTTGAAACATAGGAAGACAGGCTGGGGAGAAGGACAGTTGCGATTGATACTGCAATTATCCCAAGCGGAAACTCAATCAGTCTCTCGGCAAAGTATAGATAGGAGATTGTTCCCTCTGCCATGAAGGATGCGTACTGGGTGTTAACCAAAATATTTATGTTATAAACGGCAACTCCAAAAAGTTGCGGAATAATGAGAAGCCCAATCTTTTTTACAGCCGGGTGACGGACTTGTTTACGAAAGCTGAACAGAAAACCTCGTCCGTACAAGAAAGGTAATTGGAAAACAAGTTGTAAGATTCCGCCCGCTATAACACCAACGGCAGCAGCGTAAATAGGGACATTGTAGTTTTTATAAAGAAGCAAAACTGCAAGTATGATGCATATGTTCAATATCACTGGTGAGATGGCCGGGGCAAAAAAGTGTCTTAGAGAATTTAGAACACCCATCGATAAAGCTGTAAGTGATATGAAAATTATGTACGGGAACATTATGCGGTTTAAGGAAACAGCCAGCTCAAAAGTACTTTCATCAAAACCCGCAGCAAACAGCTTGATGATATAAGGCGATAAAAGTATTCCACCTATTGATATTAGAATTAGGAGAAAGACCAGAATAGTAAATACTGCATCTGCTACCTGTTTAGCCTCTTCTTTGCTTTTGGTTTCCAGATACTGTGTGAAAACAGGTATAAATGAGATTGTAAGCGACCCCTCTGCAAAGAGTCTTCTTAGAAGATTAGGTATTCTAAAAGCAACCCAAAACGCATCGGTTGATGCAGTAGCTCCGAAGAAATATGCTATTACTACATCCCTTGCATAGCCTGCGATACGGCTTAAAAAAGTAAGCGAACCGACTAGGCCTGCAGAACGGGTTATTTGTTCATGTTGCTTCATCTGTTATTCAACTTTAGATAATTGGGATTCATCAACGTCATCAAACTCAATCTCATTTTTCAAATAACCGAGAATTTTCATTACTTGATCGACCTGGTCCTCAGTTGGTGTTATTTGCATTATCCCCTTTGCAGGGTCCTGAGTCCTAACCCATGCAATATGAGAGTAGGTTCCCATTATTGATTGAAAGTAAACGGTTTCAGAAATATTCTTAAGTTTTATATATATATTAGGCATATGAGTGTGGTTAGGGAAATTTATGAAGATTATATCTTAATTTGCAGTTTTTGTCCGATAGTTCTTTCTAGATTGCTTGATATAGTCCTATTTATCCTAAAAAATCGGTCTCTCAGAGTGGTATAAATTGGCATAGTACAAATTTAGCTATTAATCTGATTTAACATAAAAGTCTTTTGATATCAGCACTATAGGATACGTTATTAAAGTAGTAACGAGAAGCTGTATTTTCTTGCCCTCCTTTGTTTATAGTGTATAAATACCTTAATTACACCTAAGAAAGTGTGTTATTTTACCCTGCCGAATTTTATAAAATATTGTTAAATGACGAAACCTTACTTGACAAAGTTAATACAATTTTATATAGTGGTTTGAAGTGGCATAAAGTGGCACAAGAGGGCGCAACATGTTCCGTGGACGATACGAACATACAATGACCGACAAGGGGAGAATAAGCATACCCTCTAAATTTAGAGAGGTGTGTAGGGAGAAGTACGGCGGTGAGATCCTGATTGTTACCAACTTTGATAAATGTCTGGCGGCGTATCCACTTAGGGAATGGAATGAAATTGAAAGAAAAGTATCCGAACTTCCTCAGTTCAAACAGGAGGTTATTTCCTTTTTACGGTACTTGATGGGTAGCGCTGTTGACTGTCCGATGGATGGACAGGGGAGAATTCTGATCCCTCAATCATTAAGAAATCATGCACGTATCGACAAAGAGGTGATTTTAATAGGTATGCTCACAAAGGTTGAGATTTGGTCTAAAGAGGTTTGGGAACAGGAAGAGTCTGATAATTCATATGAAGAATTTAAAAAAAGCAGGGAAATACTTGCAGCACAAGGACTATAAGACTATGGAAAATGCTATCTTGGAACAAAAGACTCCAATCCATATACCCGTTATGACCCAGGAAGTTATAGACAACTTGATTACTAGAAAGGATGGATTGTATGTTGACGCAACTCTAGGCTTAGGTGGACATACAAAGTCGATATTAGACTATACAAACTACCAATCTCGTATTATAGGCCTTGATGTAGATGAAGAGGCCATTACTATTGCTGGCAATAATTTATCTAAGCACAAAAACAACGTAGTTTTTAGAAATAGTAATTTTTCAGAAATAGACAGGGTTCTTTTGGATCTTGAGATAGGAGAAGTAGACGGAATCGTTGCTGATCTCGGGATGTCCTCATTTCAGCTTGATTCCAGTCAAAGAGGTTTCAGTTTCATACGTGATGAGCAGTTAGATATGAGAATGGATGCCAGATTAAGGTTTACCGCTTTTGATTTGGTTAATGAGATGGGTGTTGATGAAATATCAAAAGTTCTAAAAGTCTACGGTGAAGAAAGATGGTCTAGAAGAATTGCGAAACGTATAGTCCAAAGGAGAGAAGACAAACCTATTTCAACATCGGCCGAATTAGCCAACCTGGTCTATGAAGCAATTCCCAAGAAATTTCACCCTGTAAGGATACACCCGGCAACCAAAACATTTCAGGCATTTAGAATAGCAGTTAACCATGAGCTGGATAACATAGAAGAATTTGTTGGCAAGGCAATACCTTTTCTCAAAACTGGGGGCAGATTAGTAATCATATCGTTTCACTCTTTAGAAGATAGGCTCATTAAGACTTTGTTTAATGATATATCCTCCCCATGCATTTGCCCTTCTGATATGCCAATGTGTGGATGTGGCAAAAAAAGCGAGATAAAAATTATTACCCGATCCCCCCTTGTTCCAACTGAGGCAGAGGTAGTAAATAACCCTAGATCCAGAAGTGCAAAAATGCGAGTGGGTGAGAAACTCTAATATGGCAATTCTGAAACTTTCTAAAAAACAGGAAAGAAAGCAGTCCAGCGGTTCTATTTTATCCACTGGCATGATAGTTCTGATAATAATAGCTATAGGACTTTCTCTTGTTTATGTAAGAATCAAAGTTGAAGAGTTAAGCCTAGGATATGAGATATCGAGAAATAAGAAAAAAACAGAAGATCTACTAAAAGAAAATAGAACACTTCAATCAGAATTTATGACTTTGAAATCTCCTGAGAAGCTTGAAAAATCGGGTATTGCGCTAGGATTTAAATTTCCAACGCAAGAAGACATAATTTATATCGAAAAAAATAAAGTAGTGGGCAAGTAATGAAACCAAAAAGAAGCACAAAAAGAATTTCTCTTGCAAGGGACTTGGATAAGCCTCGTTGGAGAGTATTTATTATTGCTGCTCTAATAATTGCACTCTTTGCTATGGTTTCGGTAAAAGCGCTTGAGCTCCAAGTTCTGGATCGTGAAAGGGCTTTTAAAATGGCTAGAAAGCAGCATCAAGGCACCTCTACTCTTCTTCCCAGAAGGGGGAAAATATTTGATAGAAATGGTAAGGAATTGGCTGTAAACATAGATGTAAAATCCATATATGTAAACCCAAAGAATGTTGAGAATCCCGAAGAGACAGCAAAAGTCTTATCTGAAAAACTTAATCTTTCCGAAGAGAGAATCTATAAAAGGGTGGCTTCAAATAAATCATTTGTCTGGATCAAAAGACTTGCAGGTTCACAGCCTACCGAAGAACTTCAAAACTCTGACATGAAAGGCTTGGGTTTTATTCCAGAACCTAAGAGAGTTTACCCCAACGGAACTTTATTGGGACAAGTGATCGGATTCACTGATCTTGATTCTATAGGTATTGAAGGAATCGAGTACCGCTACGATAGCTCTCTAATTGGTAAAACTAGAAAAATTACATTAAGAAGGGACGCCCGAGGGAACAAGATTTTAAGCGATCCTAATGAGATTCAGGAAATTGATAGAGACGAATCTTCTGGGAATGACATTACTCTTACAATTGATTCTCAGATACAACATATTGTCGAGCGGGAATTAAAAGAAGGGATAGAAGAGATGGGCGGTGAGAAAGGTATGGCCCTGATTATGAAACCTGAAACCGGTGAAGTACTCGCCATGGCTTCTTATCCTTTCTTAGACCCAAACTCGTATAGCAAATTTCCTGAGTCGAACCGAAGGAACCTTCCTATATGGTATGCACATGAGCCGGGCTCGACAATGAAAGTTTTCCTTGCTGCTTCAGCTATTGAAGACAAGAAAGTCAATCCAAACTCTCAGTTTAATTGTGAGAACGGCAGAAGAAGAATAGGCTCCGCAGTTATAAAGGATGTAAAGCCCCGGGGGACCCTCACGGTATCAGAAATTGTAAAGTACTCAAGCAACATTGGAGCTTCTAAGATTGGGGAGTTGATGGGACGTGATACATATTACAAGTATCTAAAAAAATTCGGATTTGGAGAGAAAACAGGAATAGGACTTCCCGGGGAATCTAAAGGTCTACTAGCAAGCCCAAGGAAATGGGGGCCTATAGAACTAGCTACTATCTCATTTGGCCAAGGTGTGTCGGTTACTTCTCTTCAAATTGTTACAGCACTTTCCGCCATTGCTAACGGCGGATATCTTATGAAGCCTTATGTGATAGAGAAAATGGTAGATCCTCAGGGCAATATCATCACAGAAAACAAACCTGAAGTTGTTACAAGGGTTGTCTCCTATGATACTTCCTACCAGATGAAGCAAATACTACAAAGCGTCGTAGAAGACGGAACTGGTAAAAAAGCTCAAATCCCTGGATTCTCAGTAGCCGGTAAAACCGGGACAGCACAAATTCCCAATCCAAGTACCGGAGGTTATTACTCGGACAGGTATATAGCTTCTTTTGTTGGCTTTACTCCTGTTGAAGATCCTGAAATAGTTATGGCTGTGGTTGTAGAAGCTCCAAGGAAAAAAACTCATGGAGGCTCTGTAGCAGGCCCGATTTTTAAGAACATAGCTGAGAAAGTACTTTTTCATATGGGTGTTAGCCCTAAAAAAGAGCTTGTCGGTATGACTGTAATGCCGGATCTTAGCGGTATGAGTGTTAGAGACATTCTTAAATGGTCAGAAGAACAAGGAGTTAAGGTAGATGTAAAAGGCAGTGGATTTGTTACCAGCCAGAAACCTCTGCCGGGAGATTTGATTAAAGAGGGAACGGTTTGCTCAATTGAGCTTAAACAAAACATATGATCCTTAGAGAACTGCTAAATGATATTGATATAGTAAATTTTAATGGAGATTACGACTTAAATATTTCTGGTGTTTCTTTTGATTCAAAAAAAGTTAAAGAAGGGTTTTTATTTGTAGCATTACCAGGCGAAAAGACAGATGGCCATAGCTACATTAATTCTGCGGTTAAAAACGGTGCTAAAGCTTTAATTGTTGAAAAGGTGCCGGAAAATAATTCTCAAGAAGTTTCAGTAGTTCAAGTTAACGATTCCAGAGCCGCACTCGGAAGAGTTTCCGCTAATTTTTTCAGGCATCCAACAAAGGAACTCACGCTTGTTGGCATAACAGGCACAAATGGAAAGACCACGATTACCTACTTATTGGAATCGATATGGCAGCATCAAAATAAAAAATTCGGCATTATCGGCACTATTGATTACCGCTACGGCGAAACAGTAAAGCAATCATCCATGACAACCCCTGAATCTTTAGATCTTATGGGGATGTTTAGAGAAATGAGGGACCAAGGAGTAGGAACTGTGGCAATGGAAGTTTCTTCGCACGCAATTGATAAACAAAGAGTGGCACATTGTCATTTTGACTCGGCAGTCTTTACTAATTTAACGCAGGACCACCTAGATTATCACGACTCAATGGAAAGCTATTTTGAAGTCAAAAAGAGGCTCTTTACAGAATTTTTACAAGAGAGCGACAAGGAAGAGAAATATTCTATTATCAATATTGATGATCCATTTGGAGCACGCTTAGCTGAAGATGTTTCAGGTAACGTTCTTACTTATTCACTTGCTAATCCTAATGCTAGTGTTTATGCGAAATCTTCAGTAATAACCACAAACGGTATTGAGGCAAATGTGGCAACTCCAAAGGGCGACATTCAGATTACCTCAACTCTGTTTGGTGAACATAATTTATCTAATATTCTGGCTGCTGTAGCTACTGCAAGCTCTTTAGGAACGGCAAATGAAGTTATTGAAAAAGGACTTTCTAATATAGATTCTGTGCCAGGGAGATTAGAAGGAATTCCAAATGAAAAGGGGTTTAATATACTGGTAGATTATGCACATACTCCAGATGCCCTAAAGAATGTGCTGCTGGCTTCAAGGCCTCTTACTAAAGGACGGCTCATACTAGTATTTGGATGCGGTGGTGATCGTGATAATGCTAAACGCCCGCTTATGGGAAAGATAGGGAAGGAACTCTCAGATGTGCTTATCGTTACGTCAGACAATCCTCGCACAGAGGACCCTGAAACAATTTTGAATCATATAGAAGAAGGTGTTTATGAAGCAGGAGAAAATGAAAAACCTTATTTTCGAATTGCTGACAGGGCTCAGGCAATTAAACAGGCTATAATGTCTGCACAAAAAAATGATACGATTCTTATTGCCGGTAAAGGGCACGAAGACTATCAGATTATAGGAACAACTAAGTACCCGTTTGATGATAGAGAAATTGCTAAAGAAGCGCTAAAAGATATTTAGTTATTGGATGATCATATGATGGATCTAGACTTTATTCTTAACTCGACAAAAGGGAGTTTGCTCTCAGGGAATCCTGCAAGCATTTTTAGCGGAGTTTCTACAGATACGAGAAAAATTACTAAAGATGAAATCTTTTTTGCTCTAAAAGGAGACAATTTTAACGGTGAGGATTTTGTCTTACAGGCTTTTGGTAGCGGTGCTAGTGGTGCAGTGGTAGAGAGCCCTTTATCAGAAGATTTGAATGGTAAAGTACTGATACAAGTCCCTTCAACTCTTAAAGCCTTGGGGGATCTTGCCACAAGCTGGAGAATGAGCTTTCCAGATTTAAAAGTGGCAGCAATCACAGGCTCAAATGGAAAGACAACTACAAAGGAAATGACCTGGAGTATTGTTTCCTTAAAACACAATACTTTAAAAAATACCGGTAATTTTAATAACCTAATTGGTTTGCCATTAACACTATTTCAATTGAAGAAAGAACATAGCGCAGCAGTGGTAGAAGTTGGGATGAATGATTTTGGAGAACTTAAAAGGCTTTCTGAAATTGCTCGCCCCGACATTGGAGCTATAACCAATATTGGTCATGCGCACTTAGAAAAACTGGGCGGACTAGACGGTGTAGCTAAAGCTAAGGGAGAACTTGTAGAAAATTTTAACGAGGAAAACATCTTTGTTGTAAATCTTGATGACCCACGTGTGAAAAAAATATCTGACAACCTTAATTGCCAGAAAGTAACTTTTGGAATCAATTCAGAAGACGCAATGATTAGAGCGCTTGATATAGAATCTACTAATCTCTCTAACATAAAATTTAATATGAATATTTCCGGCAAAGAATTTCCTGTAAACATAAAAGGTATTGGGTTGCATAATGTCCTAAACTCTCTGTGCGCCGCCGGAATCGCACTATCTCTGGGTTGCGACACTTCTCAAATTCAAGAGGGGCTGTCAAATTACACTCCTACAAATATGCGCCTTGAAGTTATAGATATGCCATATGGTTTCAAAATAATCAACGACGCCTACAATGCCAATCCGGATTCTATGAGACGGGCAATTGATGAGCTTGTAAGGTTAAAAGGAACCGGGAAAACCATAGCGGTTTTAGGAGACATGCTTGAGCTTGGAGACGGTAGTGAGGCAGAACACAACAAACTAGGAAAGTATGTATCAAAGTCTGGAGTGGATCATCTCATTTCATTTGGCGCATTTTCAAGTAAAACTTTGGAAGGTTATAGTTGCGAACAAAGCGGACTGTCGTCTCAAACACACGAAGAAGCAGCAAAGCTATTAACGGATCTAGTGAATCCTGGAGATTTAGTTTTGGTAAAAGGATCCAGAGGTTCCAGAATGGAACAAGTGATTAAAGCTTTAATAAAGGAGTAGTGAAGAATGCTTCATCTTCTATATTTATTAAAAGATGATTACATCATATTTAATGTATTCAGATACATAACATTCCGCTCGTTCGGGGCAGGTGTTACTGCATTTCTTATTAGTATAGTTTTAGGTGGAGTTTTTATTAGATTTCTTGCCCGAAGACAGTTCAGAGAGAATATCAGGGATGATGGTCCAGAAAGCCACAAAATAAAAGCCGGCACTCCTACGATGGGAGGTGCTTTTATAGTAATAGCAATAACTGTGTCTACTCTACTCTGGGTTGATCTTTCAAGTCAGGTTATGTGGACTGTGCTCCTCTTTACATTTAGTTATGCACTTATTGGATTTCTTGATGACTGGCTAAAGTACTCCAAAGGAAAGGGTATGAGCGCAAGGGTTAAGTTCCTCATGCAAATTGTATTTGGAACCCTTTTTGTTGCCTTGATACTCAGCGAAATAAATGGTTTTAGTATGGTCGTTAGCGGAAGTGAGGCTACTGATTATTCCTATACATCCATAATTATCCCATTCTTTAAAAACGCAGTATTTAATCTCAGTTGGTTTTATATACCGTTTGGTGTGATTGTCGTAGTGGGGGCTTCAAACTCTGTGAACTTAACAGACGGGTTGGATGGTCTTGCAATCGGGTCCATCTTGGTGGCCACAGCAACATATATTATTTTCGCCTATCTCTCAGGACATCAGGAATTCTCAAGTTATCTTCAGATTCCATATATACCTCAAGGAGGAGAGCTCGCCGTTTATCTTGCCGCAGTAGGTGGGGCGTGTCTTGGATTTCTCTGGTACAATTCTCATCCTGCAGAGGTTTTTATGGGCGATGTCGGCTCACTAGCGCTAGGCGCGGCAATCGGCTCCGTAGCATTAATAATCAAACAGGAATTGTTACTCATTATAGTAGGCGGGATTTTTGTTGTAGAGGCGCTCTCAGTGATAATTCAGGTCTTTTCTTTTAAACTAACGGGCAAAAGAGTTTTTAAAATGGCACCCCTTCACCATCACTTTGAGTTAAGCGGATGGTCTGAATCTAAAGTAGTGATAAGGTTCTGGATTATATCCTTAGTACTTGCACTTTTTGCTCTTTCGACACTCAAGCTTCGCTAGAGGCTTAGTCAAACATTCGTATAATTGGAGTTTGTTTTTAGAGAGATAAATGGAACTTAAAGATCGAAAAATACTTGTTGTCGGGCTTGGAAAAACAGGTTGGTATACTATTAGCTTTTTGCTCAAAAAAGGAGCAGAGGTAAGGGCTAGCGATAGCTCGCCGATCGATAAAATAGAAGAAACTGTAAAGAAATTAGAATCAATGGGGGTCATTGTAGAGTCAGGAGCTCATACAGATGAAACTTTTCTATGGGCTGAAACTATAGTTCTTAGTCCTGGGGTTCCATTCAGCATTCCTCAGGTTAAAAAAGCGATCAACAAAAACATAGAAGTAATAAGCGAAGTTGAGCTTGCATGGCATTTTGTAGATACCCCAATAATAGCGATCACGGGCTCAAATGGTAAAACCACTACATCAACTTTAATAGCGCGGATACTTGAAAGAAATGGCAAGAGAGTTTTCCTCGGTGCCAACATAGGTACTCCTCTTATTCAAATTGCCGGTCAGTCTGATCAGTTCGACATTCTTGTGCTTGAGTTAAGCAGCTTTCAGCTTCAGGGAATCAAAGACTTTAAACCTCATATCGCACTTGTCTTAAACATTTCCCCTAATCATCTTGATCATCACGCATCATTTCAAGAGTATGTAGAATCCAAGATGAAAATCTTTTCTAATCAATCAGAGGAAGATTGGTTTGTGTATAACAATGACGATCAGGAAATTAGTAGATATTTGCCTGAAGTTAAATCACAAAAAGTGCCGTTTTCTAAGGATAGTGCGACAGAAGGTGCAACTTACAACGGCTCTCACATAACATTCAGAGATCATAATTACGATATAAGCTCTACTAAACTCTTAGGCATACACAATATAGAAAATATGATGGCTGCAATTGCGGGCACGGCCATTTTAGGTTGTGATCCGGATTTGATTCAAGATGAAATTAACAATTTCAAACCTCTGGAGCACAGAAACGAATTCGTTCGAGAGCTATCCGGAGCTAAGGTCTATAATGACTCTAAATCCACAAGCCCTGCAGCTACTGTTAGAGCGCTTGAGAGCATAGCTTCTCCTATAATACTTATAGCAGGCGGTAAAGATAAAGGAGTTAGTTTTGAGCCCCTTAAAAAGTTAGTAGATGAGAAGGTGAGACTTATGATTCTCATTGGAGAGTCTAAACAGAGAATTAAATCTGAGCTAGGTGAAAAAGTTCCCAGCGAATTAGCAGATTCTCTTAAAGACGCAATTGACATAACTAAGAATAATATTCAGGCAGAAGACACTGTTTTATTTTCACCTGCTTGTTCAAGTTTTGATATGTTTAATTCATACGAAGATCGGGGGAGGAAGTTTAAAGAAATTGTTAAAACTCTTTGAACCTGCAAAAGGTAGGAATTACGACATCGGCGTCATACTCTCAGCAGTTTTTCTGACTGCCATAGGAGTATTGATGGTCTACAGCACTAGTTCGGTCTACTCAATGGAAAACTTCGGGGATCCAAACTATTATCTGAAACGCCATGCAATGTATCTAGCATTAGGTCTATTAGGCCTATTTGCTGCTCTCAGTGTAGATTATAGGGTGTATAGAAAGCTGGTTTATCCTGCCTATATTCTGGGTATAGCCCTGCTCATAGCGGTCCTAGTAATAGGCAAAGATGTAGGCGGCGCCAGAAGGTGGATAGATTTGGGGGTTTTTAGCTTCCAACCTTCAGAGATTGCAAAATACCTTTTAGTTTTATACCTAGCACACTCACTTACTAAGAAAAGAGATAAAGTCGATAGCTTTGTTGTGGGATTTGCTTCACATATTTTAGTTGCGGGAATTTATGTAATACTGGTTCTACTTGAGCCTGATTTTGGTACAGCTACAACCATGATTGCAGTTCTCTTCTCTATGATGTTTATCGGAGAAGTCAGGTTTAGGTACCTCGTACCCTTAGGATTAATTTCGGCAGCTCTTTTGACTGTAGCTGTTCTAACCAAGGGCTATAGGATGAGACGTATTACGGCATACCTGGATCCATGGCAGGACCCCCTTGGGGCTGGATATCAGTCTATTCAATCATTTATTGCGTTTGCTTTGGGCGGTGTCTACGGCACTGGCTTGGGAGACAGCTCACAAAAACTATTTTTCTTGCCACAGGCTCATACTGATTTTATTTTCTCAATAATTGGAGAGGAGCTAGGCTTTATAGGAGTACTATTAGTCATACTTGGTTTTATCGTACTATTGGTAAGGAGCCTGCGTGTATCGCTCAGAGCTCCTGACTTATTCGGCTGTTATTTAGTTTTTGGTTGTGTCGTGCTTATTGCACTTCAGGCAGGAATGAACATGGCCGTAGCTGTAGGTCTCTTTCCTACAAAAGGTCTTACTCTGCCTTTCATCAGTTACGGCGGCACCTCTTTAATAACAAGCTTGACGGCAGTAGGAATAATACTCAACGTCTCTAGATCGGGAATAAAATGAGGATAATAATTGCTGGCGGCGGCACAGGCGGGCATGTCTTTCCCGCAATATCCATAGCCGATGAAATATCGGAAAGAAATAATAATGATGAAATCCTTTTTGTGGGTACCCAAAAAGGCATGGAGAACGACTTACTTCAAAAACAGGGTTATAAAATCAAGCATATTAGCTCAAGAGGTTTTGTAGGTAGGGGCTTTCTTAAAACTATTGTAGCTTTTTTCTATGCCCTAAAAGGTGTATTTGATTCCATATTAATTATTAGAAAGTTTAATCCTGATGTTGCCTTAGGAGTAGGGGGCTATGTTTCAGGGCCATTCTTGCTTGCTGCTTATCTTGTTGGAAAACCAACTGCGATCTGTGAGCAAAATACAGTACCCGGCGTGACAAACCGTATACTGGGGAAATTGGTTAAAAAAATCTTTGCCTCATATGATTCGAGTGTACAGTATTTCCCATCAAAGAAAGTCCTTATAACAGGTAACCCAATCAGAAAGGATATACTTAAGAATTCAGACAAAACGCGTAAGTCTGACACCATTTCTGTACTAATTTTTGGCGGGAGCCAGGGGGCTTATTCTCTAAATAGGGCAGTCCCTGAAGCATTCTCACAGATAGACCACAATAATATTTCTATTATTCATCAAACGGGGAAAAAAGATTTTGACTATGTGAATGATTTATACAGTAATAGCGGAGTTGATGCTGAGGTTCTACCCTTTATAGATGATATGGCTCTTGCGTATGGCAAATCAGATCTAGTAATAGGAAGGGCTGGGGCTGGGACGATTGCTGAGATAACAGCACTTGGAAAACCCTCAATACTGGTTCCATTTCCCTATGCTGCACATAATCACCAGTTTGAAAATGCGAGAATATTGGAGCAACAAGGCGCCTCTGTGCTTATTGAAGATAAAGACGCAACTGCTGAAAAATTAGCTAACACATTGACCAATCTATTGGACAAAGACAAACTAGATACTATGTCTACTAATGCAAGAAAGTTGGGTAGGCCAGAGGCTTCAAAAGAGATAGTAGACGAACTATATAAATTAGCCGGAGATAAATAGTGTACGGAAAGATTAAGAGGATTCATTTTGTTGGTATAGGTGGAATAGGGATGAGCGGAATAGCTGAGGTGCTCATAAATATGGGATATGAAATCAGCGGTTCAGACATAGGCCAATCCTCCACGGTAAAAAGGCTAAAAGACCTTGGCGCCAATATAACCATCGGACACCGCGCAGAAAATGTGAAGGGCTCAGGAGTTGTAGTTACCTCTTCAGCTATAAGACCCGATAATCCTGAGGTTCTGGGCGCAAAAGAACTTAACATCCCGGTTATCCCAAGGGCAGAAATGCTGGCAGAGTTGATGAGGCTTCGCTACGGTATAGCCGTTGCAGGAAGCCACGGGAAAACAACGACAACTTCAATGGTGGCTGCAGTGCTTTCATATGGGAAACTAGATCCTACTATTGTTGTCGGCGGGAAAGTGACTGCTATGGGCACCAATGCGCGTCTTGGGAGAGGCGATTTTATGGTCGTAGAGGCAGATGAGAGTGACGGTTCTTTTCTTAGACTCTCACCCGTTATCTCCGTGCTTACAAATATTGATGAAGAGCACATGGATCACTATAAAGATATGGATGAGCTCGAAAGTGCGTTCTCGACATTTATAAACAAGATACCTTTTTACGGTCTGTCGGTTTTATGCCTTGACTGTCCAAGAACCAAAAAACTCTCAAAAGATTTTAGGAAAAGATTTTTAACTTACGGTTTTGATAAGGAAGCTGAGTTAAGAGCACAAAATGTAACAATTTCAGGTTTTGAAACTAAGTTCGACGTATTTTTAAATGACGAAGAGCTAGGTTCTGTGACTCTAAACGTCCCGGGCTATCATAATGCTCAGAATGCTCTTGCTGCGATTGCAGTAGGAATGGAACTCGGCATGAGTTTTGAAAATACTAGTAAAGGGTTATCTGAATTTAGAGGGATTGATAGGCGACTTCAGATTAAGGGTGAGGGCAGAGGAATTAGAGTCATAGATGATTATGCTCATCATCCGAGAGAGATAGAAGTCACGCTAAGTGCTGTGAAAGAATCACATTCAGGCAGAGTCGTTGTTATTTTCCAGCCTCACAGATATAGCAGAACAAAACTACTTTTTGACGAATTTGCCCGTGTGCTTGTTGACACAGATATGCTTTATATAATGGATATATATGCTGCCAGCGAAGATCCAATCTCTGGAGTTTCTTCTGAATCACTTTCCAAAGCAGTTATAGAAAAAGGTGGGAAAAATGTAAGGCATCTAAACGGAGATGATATGGTCTCTACAGTTCTAGGTGAATTAAAGGAAAACGATGTTGTTATAACTCTGGGTGCGGGAAATGTTTGGGCTTTTGGAGAGAAGATTGTTGAGGAGCTTCGGTGAAAGATTTGATTGCCCAAATTGAAAATATTGGCTGCAACGTAAGCCCTCAATATCCGATGAAAAAATACACCTGGCTTCGGGTTGGTGGTGAGGCCGATCTTGTTGTTGAACCTAACAACTATAATGAGTTTATAGGACTTCTAAATTTGCTCTCCTCTTCTAAGACTCCATGGGTTGTATTGGGTGAGGGGTCTAACACAATTGTTTATGACCAAGGTATTAAAGGTGTCGTTGTATCAACAAAGAAGCTAAAAAAGTTTGAAATTGTAGAAGAGACAAAAGTACTTGCCGAATCAGGCGTCATTCTAGGCACAATATTAAATAAAACAATCAAAGCAGGATTGACAGGGTTTGAGTTTGCTGCAGGAATTCCCGGGACGGTTGGGGGTGGGATATTCATGAACGCAGGGGCAAATAACGGTGAAATTAAAGATGTAGTTGATACAGTTTGGATATGGTTAGATGGCGAAGAAATTGCAATTAAAAGAAGCGAAATAAAGTTTGAGTATCGCAAAACCGACTTGCCAAAAGGGTCAGTGGTCACAAAAGCACTTTTTAAATTAGATCATGGTGACAGTGTCAAAAGTGAACAGAATGTAAAGGAGTATATGACAAAAAGAAATTCCACTCAGCCAATTAAAATGTCTAACACAGGCTCTATTTTTAAAAATCCGCCCGACATAGCGGCTGGCCGGTTAATTGAGGAGTTGGGCTTAAAAGGATTCAGTATTGGCGGAGCTCAGTTCTCAGATCTCCATGCAAACTTCATCGTCAATACAGGGAATGCAAAGGCTAGCGATGTTTTGGAACTCATAGAGAAAGCAAGGAAAGAAGCGCTGCTCAAAAGAGGAATAAAACTAGAAACAGAAGTCAGGGTTATAGGAAACCAAGAAAAGTGAACGAAGAAATTAAAGAAGAGAGCAGTTTCTCATATCTCAAATATATCAAAATTCTCTCTGTTGTATTAGTGCTGCTTGCATTAGTTGCATCTGCCTATATTACTCTTCACCTTGGAATGTTTACTGTTCAAGAGATAGATATTAGCGGAAATACAAAGATAAAAGACAAAGAAATTCTAAAAAGGTCCGGTCTCAGGCAGGGTGAGAGCAGTATTTTCTTTTTTGAGCAAACAGTAGAGGAAAATATATTAAAAAATTCCTGGGTAAATAGCGTAACTGTTACAAAAGAGTTCCCAAAGAAAGTTAATATTGAAATAAGTGAGGAAGAATCATACTGTCTCTTGATGGATGAAGATGGAAAGCTTTTCTATATAACCAAGGAAGGCAAGCGTCTTGGGGCTGCAAATTTTGACCAAGGTCTTGATTTTCCTGTTCTGATAGGCGAAGGTATAAACGATCCTGATCTTGTAAAAGAGGCAATACAGCTATTGGAGTTATCTTCAGTAAGTAAGGTGCTTAATTGGAGCAACATTTCTGAAGTTCATCTTGACTCAATATACGGGATTGACTTGTTCACAGTTGATAAGAAACATATTGAATTTGATACTAAAAATATTGAAAATAAGTGGCGGAAGGTTGAAAAAATTATTACTCATGCCGAAATGATGGGTATTGAGGGAAAATATATTAATGTTACCTCAGATAGTATGGGCGTGGTTAATTTTGATGTGCCTGTTGTAAAGACAAATACGGAAGAAGATGGGTAAAGAGCAGAACTTAATAATAGGGTTGGATATTGGCACAACAAAGATCTGTGCCATGGTTGGAGAGATGAATCCTCAGACTGAAGAAGTCGAGATTATAGGTGTAGGTATATACCCATCATTTGGTCTAAAACGAGGCGTTGTAGTTAATATTGAAAACACAATCCAATCAGTCAAAAATGCTGTAGAAGAAGCTGAGCATATGGCTGGCTGTGAAATTAGAACAGTTTTTGTTGGTATAGCGGGTGGGCATATCAAAGGTATCAGTGGCCACGGTATGATCACAATTAGAGAGCGTGAAGTAGCTAGGGCTGATTTGGACAGGGTTATAGAGTCCGCTAACGCCGTATTGATTCCTGCTGATAGAGAAATAATCCATGTTATTCCCCAAGAATATATTGTAGACGGCCAAGCTGGAATAAAAGATCCGGTCGGCATCTATGGAATCAAACTAGAAACAAAAGTCCATATAGTGACAGGGCAGGTCACAGCGGCCCAGAACTTAGTAAAGTGCATACATGGGGCAGGGATGGATGTAGCAGACGTTGTGCTTGAGCAGTTGGCCTCTAGTGAAGCAGTTCTTACAGAGGATGAAAAAGAAATAGGAGTAGTGCTTATTGACTGTGGAGGAGGGACTACCGACATAGCAATTTTTGTTGGCGGCAGCATTAGATACACCGAAAATGTAACTCTGGGTGGGGATAATATTGACCGCGACATAGCGCTTGGTTTATCAACTCCACTTGCTGAGGCAAGAAAGATTAAAGAAAAACATGGGACCGCTCTAGCGGAGCTCGTCTCACCGGAAGAAGAGATCGAAGTTCCAAGCGTTGGCGGGAAACATTTCAGGAAGGTCTCGAGAAAAGATCTGGCCATGGTTATTGAGCCTAGGATGGAAGAAATTTTTACATTAGCTAAAACAGAAATACAAAAATCAGGGTATGCAGATTTAGTTCCTGCCGGAGTTGTTATAACCGGCGGTAGTGTTATTATGAATGGTACTGTTGAGCTTGCGGAGAGGGTGCTAGAAAAGCCTGTTCGAATGGGTATTCCTACCGCAGTTGGTGGCTTAACCGATATAATTGCTAACCCGGTTTATTCAACTGGAGTTGGCTTGGTTCTTTACGGTGCGGGGTATACTGGGGACAAAAAACTCCGCATTAGAGATGAAAATGTGTTTAAAAAAATATTTGATAGCATGAAACACTGGTTTGAAGAGTTTTTTTAGGTTACAATGGAATAATACATACTGCAGGAGGGTGATAGGTTATGGCAAATTTTGAACTTGAAGATATAAATGTGGAACAAAAAGCAAAAATTAAAGTCGTAGGAGCTGGCGGCGCCGGAGGCAATGCAGTTAACGCGATGATAGAAAGGGGTCTTAACGGCGTTGAGTTTGTAGTTGCCAACACTGACGCACAAGATCTGAGAAAATCTCTTGCTCCTACAAAACTCCAGATAGGTACCAGAACAACTAAAGGATTAGGATCTGGCGGAAACCCAAATTTGGGTAGAGAAGCTGCAATTGAAGATCAAGCAAAGATTGCAGAGGCTCTTGATGGTGCTGATATGGTCTTTATCACTGCCGGTATGGGTGGCGGCACCGGAACTGGTTCATCTCCAATAATTGCACAAGCCGCTAAAGAAATTGGGGCGTTAACAATTGGAGTTGTAACAAAGCCTTTCGGGTTTGAAGGTCCAAAAAGAAATAAACAGGCAGTAGAAGGTATTAGTAATATGGACGGGGAAGTTGATACCCTTATTGTCATTCCAAACGATAGACTAGCAGAGGTTCATAAGGTAAGCGTACTTGATGCTTTTAAAAAAGCGGATGAAGTGCTTCATCAGGCAGTACGCGGGATTTCAGACATAATAACCGGAACCGGATATATCAATGTTGACTTCGCTGATGTTAAAAGCATTATGGGCGAAAACGGTGGTAAGGCCCTTATGGGAGCAGGTTATGCCGAAGGACCTAATAGGGCAATTGAAGCTGCCGAAGCTGCTATCACCAGCCCACTCTTAGAAGACATCTCAATTGACGGCGCAACAGGAATTTTATTAAACGTTACAGCTTCACCTGATTTTGGAATTGAAGAGTTAGACGAAGCATGTAATTACATTAAAGAAAGAGCCCATAAAGATGTGAATTTGATTTTTGGATTAGTCTTCAACCACGATTTTAAAGAAGCTGTCCAGCTTACTGTAATTGCTACTGGAATCAATTCAGCTAAAGCAGAGAAACTCCAGCAAGTCGTTACTCAGCTACCTTCTGAAGTTAGTGATGATGAGTTTGAAATACCTGCTTTTATTAGAAGGCGCGGTGTTCAAGAAGGTCAGTAAACTACATTAAGCATTTGGTTTTATGCTTTTCCCCCAAGTGGGCTATTGCTACAATAGGTAGATTAGATAGATTCAGCAATTTATGGCTTTATCTATTTCCTGGCAGTTAGTTGTTTAGCCTGTAGTGGGGTTATCCTCAAAATCCAAGTCTAACCTCGGCACGTCTATCCATAAACTCTCTATATCATAGAATTCTCTAAGCGGCTCGTAAAACACATGTGCGACAACATCCGCTGAATCTACAAGAACCCATTTACCTTCTTTGTACCCTTCAACGCCGATCACTTTTTGCCCTGCATCTTTGAGTGTCCGTTCTATATTTTCGACTATGGTTTTTACACCACGGTCAGAGTTGGCGCTACATACAAGAAAGTAGTCAGTAACGTCACTGTCGTCTTTTACTTCAAGCAAAATAGGGTTTATTGCTTGTTTTTCCCAAGCTGCATGGGCTACAGATATAGCTTTATTTTTAGAGTCTATTTAAGTGCCTCCTCGTCATACAGTTTTTCTGATAATATGTAATTTTGTACTTTATTTGGTACAAGATATTTAATGGATTTTTTTGATTTAACAAAGGTCCTGATATCAGTTGAAGAAATCTCTATTCCCTTAATTTCTATAAATACAATTTCCTTAGATTTATTAGTATATGAAATCACGTTTTCTATAGAATTATAATATCGAAAATCGTCCTTAAGTGCAAGTGGGACCCTGTTTGAGTCTAGTTCTGAGAAGCCCGGCCTAGTAATAACAGCAAAATTAGCTAAATCAAAAAGTCGCTTATAATCTCTCCAAGTCTCTATTTGATCAAATTGCTCGTTGCCAACTATAAAATACAGCTCAGAAGTCGGGTCCATCTCATTAAAGTGCTCAAGAGTCAAGACCGTGTATGAAGGACTTTCAGATTCCAGTTCGAATTCGGATATATCAAAATATTTATTTCCCTCTATCGCCAATTTTAACATTTCCAGCCGTTTTGAAGAAGGAGTTACATTTGTATCTGCTTTATGAGGTGAAATTGCGGTCGGGATAAAATAAACTTTATCGAGCTCAAGAATTTGTTTAATCTCCTCAGCAGCCCGAAGGTGTCCAAAATGAATTGGATCAAAAGTGCCTCCGAAAAGGCCCACCCTTTGTTGTTTGTGGTTACCCATAATATATAGAGGATTGTAACATGTTATAGGAGGTCTACTATAGAAAGTGCTATAAATAACCTTCAATCATTACTTCATCATGGATCTTTGTTATCTTAGTATTCTTTACTTGTAACGATTTTGTAATAGTAGAGATTCCAAGCTCACCAATCATGCTAATCCCCTCAGACCCAACAATCTTAGGTGAATAGAAAAAGACGACTTTATCTACTATGCCGCTTTTAAGTGCTGAAGCGGCCACCTTGCTGCCGCCTTCTATCAAGACGCTCATGATCTCCATTTTTCCCAACTTAGTCATTAGTTCTTTTAAATTTAGGCGACCATTTTTATCCTCTTTTATCTTTAAAAGAGATGCTCCAAGATTTTGAAGTTTTTCAACTTTGTTGGTTTTTGATAAATCAGATGTTGCTATGATTGATCGTTCATGGATTTTTAAGAGGTTAGAGTCCAGTGGAATTCTTAACTTTCGGTCTAGAGCTATTGGAATAGGGTCAGTCTTCTTTTTTGCTAATCTCACATTCAAGCTCGGATTGTCTTTGAGAACTGTTTCAATTCCCACCATGATACCATCTACTTTATTTCTCAGTTTATGAGCAAAGGTTCGCTGGTTTGGGCTGCCAATCCATTTGGAATCGCCTGTAAATGCCGCGATTTTACCGTCCATTGTGGCTGCGAGTTTTAAGATTACAAAGGGTTTTTTGGTGGTTATATATTTGGTAAATGCCTCGTTCAATACTTTTGCTTTGTCCTCTAGGGTACCAACTTCAACCTCAATCCCACTTTCTCTTAATTGTTTTACACCATTGCCTGAAACTTTAGGATTTGGATCGAGCATTGCGATATATACTTTTGATATCTTCTTCTCTATGATCGCTTTAACACAAGGAGGAGTTCTTTTCCCTTCGTGGCAACAAGGCTCTAGTGTTACATATAATGTAGAAGCTGTAATGGAATTTTTCTTTTTTGCAGCATCATTAAAAGCTTCAATTTCGGCGTGAGGCAGTCCTGCTTTTTTATGATAGCCTTGTCCTAGAATTTTGTCTCTTTTAACAATCACCGCTCCAACCATAGGATTAGGGCTTGTCATCCCTTCGGCCTTTCTAGCAAGCTTTAAAGCAAGTGACATGTATTTAGTGTGCTTATCCATTGTCTGCTATTTTGAAAAGAATATTTTGGTGTATGTGCTTAAGAGGAGAGTGATATTAATGAACAGTTTCGTCTCCTATATAAAATAGAGCTTCTACAAACTCTTCAGCATTAAATTCTCTAAGGTCGCTTAGGCTTTCACCAATTCCTATATACTTAACAGGAATATTGAGCTCATCAGCAATGGCAATAATCACTCCACCTTTAGCTGTACCATCCAGCTTGGTGAGTACTATGCCTGTTACCCCAATCGCCTCATTAAAGAGCTTAGCCTGCTGTACGGCATTCTGCCCAGTAGTCGCGTCTAGAACCAATAATGTCTCATGCGGCGCTCCTTCAAGCTCACGTCCCACAATGCGTTTCATTTTTGTAAGCTCTTCCATCAGGTTTCCCTTAGTATGCAGTCTTCCGGCGGTATCAATTATTAGAATGTCTGTGCCGCGCGCTTGTGCTGCTTTTACAGCATCAAAGGCGACAGAAGATGGGTCTCCGCCGCTTTGGCCTTTTAGAAAATCCGTGCCGACTCTCTTGGACCATACCTCAAGCTGCTCAGTTGCAGCAGCCCTGAATGTGTCTCCTGCTGCGACCATAACTTTTTTATCCTCGGTTTTGAGTCTGTTCGCAAGTTTTCCAATTGTAGTAGTTTTACCTACACCATTTACACCTGCCACCATAATAACAAATGGGCTAGCGTTAGCATTAATAGGTGCTCCCTGTGCACTCTTTAGAATTTCTGAAATTTCTTCTTTAAGGGTATCTGTTATTGATTCAGGGCTATTTAAAGACTGCTTCGAGAGCTTTGTTTCTATGTTTTCTCTTAGCTTCATAGTCGTGTTAACGCCCAGGTCAGCCATAATGAGAGTCTCTTCAAATTCGTCCCAGAGGTTGGCATCTATCTCTTTTTTTGAAACTATTCCGCCCAATCCACCTAAAAGGCCGGCCTGTGTTTTAGAGAGTCCCCGGCGAAGTTTGGCAAATAAGCCCTCTTTTGTTTCCTCAACCTCTTCTATCTGCTCAGTTTCCTCTTCCGGCTCCTCTATCTCTTCTAAAACTTCTTCCTGTGGCTCGGCAACAGCTTCGGGTTGTATTGCTTCTTCTGCTCTTTCTGATACTTGAGTTTGAAATTCCTGACCTGGTGCAGGTTCAATTATCTCTTCAGTTTCAACTATTTCATCCGTACTTGTTATCTCTTCTTCTATTGTTTCAGGAGGCTCAATTTCTTGCTCTACATCAACTTCCTGAACCTCCGCTGGAGCTTTCCCTCCAAATAAGAATGCGATTAAAAATGATATTGCAGCAATGATTATGAAAATTACTGCAACAGCCACAAGGTCGGAATAGGGGCTTGGAATAGTGTTTAATATTGAAAGTATTTCTTCCATTATTTACAAATCCTCCTTCATCTAAAACGATAACGGTTAATCAAATTAATTACTTGAGTCGTTAGAATAACATAAGTGCTTTAGAAAGTACTTAATCTGAATTCTGTGGTAAATATACTTTTAAGACGATGCTTTTCAACAAAACCCCATATTAAGTTAGATAAGTTTATAAATAAGCTTGAGTTGTATGGGTCGTAAATGTCGGAAATCATATGATGTTTTATTAATCCCTTGCTAAGCTTAATTCTTCTTGGATATACTTGTTCAAATGTCAGACGGATTTGTTCACCTTCATCTTCATTCGCAATATTCACTGTTAGATGGCGCCATCAAATTTGAAGACCTGTTTCCTCAGGCCAAAGAGTTTGGCATGGAAGCTGTAGCTCTTACAGATCACGGCAACCTTTTTGGTGCATATGACTTTTACAAAAAAGCTAAAGCAACCGGTATTAAGCCAATTATAGGTTGTGAAATTTATGTAACCCCAAAGATTAATCCTGATAACCCTTCGGAGGGAAAAACTCACCATTTAACCGTTCTTTCGATGAACTATAAGGGCTATCAAAATCTTTCAAGGCTTGTTACAGCTGCCTATTTTGATGGTTTCTACAGAAGACCGCGCGTTGATCATGAGCTTCTGGATAAACACAGCGAAGGGCTTATAGTCCTTAGTGGTTGTCTTAGCAGTGAACTTTCTAAAGCGATTTTTAGTAAAGATATGACGGCTGCTCTAGATGTTGCAGCAATGTATAGAGAGATTTTTGGCGACAGATATTACCTCGAGGTTCAGGCCACTGGTTTGCCGGAACAAGTAAGGGTTAATAAAAAAGTTAAGGAAGTAGGAGATAAACTTGGGATTCCTCTTGTCGCAACTAACGATTGTCATTTCCTACGTAAAGAGGATACAAAGCCGCACGATGCACTTCTTTGCATACAGACGGGGGCATCAATCCAAGATGAGAATAGGATGCGGTTTCAAGGCGATCAATATTATCTGAAATCAGAAGGTGAGATGCTTGGTGATCTTGACGGGTTTGAAGAGGCGATTCAGCGAACTGGTGAAGTTGCCAAGCGCTGTAACTTCGAATTTGAAAACACGGGATACAAACTCCCCGAATATGAAGTCGAGGGGGATATGTCTCTTGACGATTATATGTCTGAGCTTTCAAGGCAGAAGTTAAAAGAAAAAATAGAAGAAGGTCTAATACCCAAAGAAAAGTTTGATGAGTACTCAGATCGCTTAGAAACTGAGCTTAAGATAATTCTAGAGATGGGATTCCCTGGTTATTTTCTCGTAGTAGCTGATTTTATAAACTATGCTAAATCAAACGGTATACCCGTTGGCCCTGGGAGGGGAAGTGCTGCCGGAAGCTTGGTAGCATATGTGCTAGGTATTACCGAAGTCGACCCAATACCATACGACCTAATTTTTGAGAGATTCCTTAACCCCGAACGTATCAGCATGCCTGATATAGATATAGATTTTTGCGGCGAGGGAAGGGACGAAGTAATAAGATATGTAACAGAAAAATACGGGGCAGATAAGGTTGCGCAGATTGGTACATTTGGAACCATGTCCGCCAAGGCAGTTGTTAAAGATGTCGGCCGTGTACTAGGTATCCCCTATGCAGATGTAGACAGGGTTTCAAAGCTAATCCCCTCATTTAGAGGGAAGGTCTTTAGCATAGACAGGGCTATTAAAGAGGTCAAAGAATTAAAGGACTTAATAAAAAACTCCCCGCAGCTTCAGGAGATGATAGAGCTAGCCAGACCGCTTGAAAATATGGTGCGACATTCTTCAACTCATGCTGCCGGAATTGTGATAGCCAATGAGCCGCTTGCCGATCATATTCCTCTTTATAAAGGTTCAAAAAATGAGGTAGTGACACAGTTTGATATGAACTCAATTGAAGAATTGGGTTTCGTGAAGTTTGATTTTTTGGGCCTGAAAACTCTGACAGTCATAAATAAAGCGCTTAACCTAATTAAAGATAATTATGACGAAGATAGATGGATACGAATTGATAGAATTCCTTTGGATGACAAGAAGGTCTACGAACTATTAACAACAGGCCGTACCCGTGGGATATTCCAAATTGAATCTTCAGGAATGAAAGATGTTCTTACGAAGCTTCACCCAACAGAATTTGGAGACCTAATCGCTCTGCTTGCTCTATATCGCCCTGGCCCGCTCGATAGCGGCATGGTAGATGATTTTATCAAACGAAAACACGGCAAAGCGAAAATCAAATTTCCCCTTCCTGAATTACAAGAAATCCTAAAAGATACATACGGATTATTTGTGTACCAGGAACAGATAATGCAGACGGCAAGTATTGTGGCTGACTACAGTCTGGGAGAAGCTGATCTGTTAAGACGCGCGATGGGTAAAAAGAAACCCGAGGAAATGAAAGCCCAACGAGATAGGTTTCTAAAGGGAGCAAAGGAAAAAGGGATTACCGATAAGAAAGCAAAAGAGCTTTTTGATACGATGGAAAAATTTGCTGAATACTCTTTTAACAAAAGTCATAGCACTGCATACGCACTCATTACCTACCAAACTGCATATCTAAAAGCCCATTTCCCAGCAGAGTTTATGGCAGCTCTTCTGTCGGTCGACTCGGGAAATACAGATAAAGTTATTTCAAGCATTACAGAATGTAAGCAAATGGGTATTGATGTGCTGGCGCCCGATGTTAACGAGAGCATGGCCGGGTTTACTGCCTCAAATGGGAAAATAAGATTTGGCTTAGCTGGTATTAAGAACGTAGGCGGGAGCACCGTTCAAGCAATTATTGACGCTCGAGAAGAGGGGGGCAATTTTGAGACAATCTTTACCCTTTGTGAACGTGTTGAATCAAGAAAGTTAAATAGAAGGACATTTGAAAGCCTAATTAAGAGCGGCGCATTTGATTCATTTGGCCAGCACCGTGCTTGCCTTATGGACTCAGTTGAAACACTACTAAGCTATACATCTATAAAGCAAAAGAGCTCTGCCGATGGGCAGCATTCACTTTTTGCTCTAAACGACTCCGTGACTATGCCAACCTTATCCAAGGTAGATCAGTGGCATGAAAAAGATGTATTGGCCAATGAAATGGAAGTGCTCGGATTTTATGTTACGAGCCACCCAATGGCAAAATACTCATCTGAAATGAACAACACGCTAGCCAGCACAGACACAGAAGCACTGATGGAAATAAAAGAGAAACAAGAGGTAAGCATTGCAGGAGTTGTGAGATCTCTGGTGATTAAAACTACTAAAAGTGGCTCTGGTATTTACGCTAACCTTGTTCTTGAAGATATGAAAGGTTCTGTAGAAGTAGTCATATTTGATAAGCTTTTAAGAAGAACCCAAACAATTTTAGAAGAAAAAGTAGAGCCCATTATTATTAAGGGCATGGCCGAGCCCAATGACGACCAAGTTAAGCTAAGGGCTCTTGATATAATATCCCTTAAGGGAATGAGAAGCGGCTCGACGGTACATATTAACTTTGACAGAGCTTCCTCAACCAAAGATAACTTTGAGGAATTAAGAGATATTCTGGATAAATATCCGGGCAGCTGTGAGGTTCATGTACACATAAATACTGATGACGGTGAATCTGTTTTAGAGCTTGGCGATTTCAGGGTTGATGTGGAAGATAGGTTTATTAGTGAGGTTGAAAAATTGCTGGGTGAACGTGCTGTAAGATTTATATAGTTTTCAATTAGGGGTGCTTCTCTTCAATTACATTTTTAAGTTTTTCAGGATCGTTGGTTATTACAAAAACTTCCTGTACTGAAGTCCCGCTTCTTCCAATTAACTTCGCCCCACTTACTGTGCTGTACTGATAACTTACAATCAAGTTTTCTCCGGGAGTTTTGCCTACCTTAATCCGTCCTGGAATGATTCCATCAACTGAGTCAAGGGAGGAAACGTTATCCTCGAGAAATCTTTTAAGTCCCTTTATTATTCCGTGCTCTTGTTTGATTTTATTCTTTCTATATTTCATATAAATTAATCTTTAATCAGATTCTTGAAACTACTATACAATTATTTGCACTAGTTTGCTACATTACAGACAATGTTATAATCACTGTTTGTCCAAGGAAACGAGAAGTTAGTTGGCGGTATATTATGAAGAAAATCACTGATCTCAGGTTTGATAATACTTACAAAAAATTACCAGAGGAGTTTTATGACTCGGTTAAACCAACTCCCCTAGATAATCCTCATCTCGTCTGTTTTAATTCGGATGCGTCAGCTCTAATTGATCTGGATCCAGCTCAAGCAGAAAGAGCCGAGTTTGCAGATTATCTTTCAGGAATAAAAACTCTCCCAGGGGCTGATCCGCTTGCAATGTATTACACCGGGCATCAGTTTGGAGTCTACAACCCGGACATAGGAGATGGTCGCGCAATTCTTTTAGGTGAGGTTAGGAATAACAAGGGAGAGATTTGGGACCTCCATTTAAAAGGAGCAGGGCGAACTAAGTACTCACGCGTTTTTGACGGCAGGGCAGTGCTCAGATCATGCATAAGGGAATACCTATGCAGCGAGGCTATGCATGGGCTAGATATTCCGACTACAAGAGCGCTTTGCATCATAGGAAGTGATGAAAAAGTAGAACGTGAGACAACTGAAAAGGGAGCCATGATGATTAGAATGGCCCAGACTCATGTGCGCTTTGGTTCGTTTGAAGCATTTCACTATTCAGATAGGCCAGACTGTGTGAAGCTCTTAGCTGACTATGTAATTGAGCATCATTTTCCTGATTTTATAGCAGAAAGTGATAAGTACTCTCTATTCTTTAATGAAGTTGCAAGTAGGACCGCTAAGCTTATCGCTCAGTGGCAATCTGTTGGATTTACTCACGGTGTGATGAATACGGACAATATGTCTATCACAGGGCTTACAATAGATTACGGGCCTTATGGTTTTATTGAGGAATACAATCCCGATTACACGCCGAACCATTCAGATAATTTTGGGAGATACTCGTATCAAAGCCAGCCAGGGATAGCTCTTTGGAATTTAAACAAATTAGCTGTTGCTCTGAGTTCAATTATTAACGGGGAGCAAGCTCAAGATTCTTTGGATAATTTTAGAAATATATATTCGATAGAGTATGTAGGGATTATTAGTAAGAAGCTTGGTTTTAAAGAGCAATTAACTGAAGATGTAGAGCTAATAAAAAGACTCTTAGCTATTCTAGCTAATGAGAAAGTTGATTATACAATTTTCTTTAGACGACTAAGCAATATTACATCCAATAATTCAGGTTATGATCGAGAAATAGTTTCTACATTTGAAGATCAGGAACCTATTTCGAATTGGATATCATCTTATAAACTCAGGCTTAAGGCAGAAGATAGAGATGATAGTGAACGCAAAAGGGCTATGGATTTAGTAAATGCAAAATTTATTCTTAGAAATTATCTTGCTGAGAATGCGATAAGAAAGGCTGTGGATGAGGCAGATTATTCAGAGATTGAGCGTTTGCATAAAATCTTAACGAACCCTTTTAGTGAGCAAATTCAATTTCAAGATTATGCTGAGGCTTCACCGGACTGGGGGAAGAATTTAGTTATAAGCTGCTCTTCCTAAGAATTAGAAGCTAGTTCTCAAGATAGCTAGCTATTATTTTCTTGTTACCGCCGACGCTAGGGAAAAATACTGTTACCTTTGCATCATCTCCAGAGCCTTCTACTTTCTCTATCAGGCCTTCGCCAAATGCAGAATGTACAATTTTTTGTCCAACTCTATAACGTCCGGTATTTTGATAGTTAGTAGGAGGTTTAGGAATAGTCTTTGTCGGATATTTTCTAGCACTCGTAGCACTTCTAGTATTCCTAGTTTGATTGTTTTCTTCATACTGAGGCGTCTCTAATTTTATTAGCTCTTGAGGTAATTCTGAAATAAATCTTGATGGGATTGAGCCTTGCGTCTTGCCAAATACCATTCTTCTTGAAGCACCTGCGAGATATACTTTTTCTTTGGCCCTGGTTATTCCAACATAAAAAAGCCTTCTTTCTTCCTCTACCTGTCCATTCATAGTTGAATTGTAGTGTGGTAGAAGATTCTCCTCCATGCCGACTATGAATACTATTGGGAATTCTAATCCCTTGGCGGAGTGAAGGGTCATGAGAGTCACCTGATCGCTGGATTCACTGTATTTATCAAGATCGCTTGCAAGGGATACACTATCTAAAAAATCGTTTAGACTAGGCTCTTCTCTTTCTTTCTGGAATTCCACAGCAAGATTTAAAATTTCACCAATATTTTCTTTTCTTTCCGGTTCTTTCTCTAACATATCTAAATATCTAGTTTTATGAAGCACATGGTTTATGAGATCCACTATTTCATCTTTTTCTGGAAATTCTATAAGCTCAGTAAGTAAGTTATTGAGCCTTCCTATTTTCATAAGTATAGTATTTGAAAGAACCTTTTCTTTAAGAGCAACTTGAATCGATTCATAAAAAGATAGGCTTCTTTCTCTGGCAATCTCATCAAGATGATTAATCGTCACATTGCCAATTCCTCTAGGCGGCACATTAATAATGCGCTTAAGGCTTATTTCATCAGATGGATTTACTATCACTTTAAGGAATGCAAGGATATCTTTAATCTCTTTTCTTTTATAAAACTCAGTACTGCCGACCATTTTATACGGGATGCTTTTACGAAGCAGCTCTTCTTCAAGCAACCTGGACTGGGTATTCGTTCTAAAGAAAATTGCAATATCTTTGTATGAGTAATCACCCTTACTTGTCTCGTTAAAAATTTTAGAAGACAGGTGCTTAGCTTCACTTTTGTCATCAGGAGCCTCAAAGTAATTAATTAGCTCGCCCTGATCATTTTCGGTATGCAAGTTCTTATCATGTCTGTTCTTGTTATGGGTTATAAGTTTATTTGCTGCTTCCAGAATAGTTTTTGTGGACCTGTAATTTTGCTCAAGCTTAATAACTTTTGTATCTGAAAAATCTTTCTCAAAGTTGAGAATGTTTTTTATATCTGCCCCGCGCCAACCGTATATTGACTGATTATCATCCCCCACGACAAATATATTTTTATGTTTTCGAGAGAGCATCTCCACAATTTTGTACTGCACATGATTTGTGTCCTGGTATTCGTCTACAAGTAAATAATGAAATTGATTTTGGTAATTTTCTAAGACCTCAGGCTTCTTTTCAAAAAGCTTTACTGTTAGATGGAGGAGATCCCCAAAATCTAATGCATTAGATTTCCTAAGTTCTTGCTCATATAACGAATATATTCTTTGAATATTTTTGTCATATTCTGCAAGCCCGGGATCATTAGGTCCGAAACCTTTATTCTTAGCCCCATCAATTTGAGCTCTAGCTGATCTTGGGCTTACGAGCTTGTCCCCTATATTGAGCCGACCCATACAGTCTTTAATAAGCTTTATCTGATCGCCGTCATCATAGATTATGAAATTCCGATCATATCCCTCTAATTTATTGATATCTCTCTTAAGGATTCTAAGGCAGGTTGAATGAAATGTTCCTATCCAAACGTTCTTTGCTTCATCATGTGCAAGACGAGCGACACGTTGTTTCATCTCGTTTGCGGCTTTATTGGTAAAGGTTACAGCCAGAATGTTGTAAGGCCTTACATTATGCTCACTGATAAGATGCGAGATTCTCTCTGTAATGATTCTAGTTTTTCCAGAGCCAGCTCCTGCTAGAACAAGAAGTGGTCCCTTATGGTGTTTAACTGCTTCCACCTGGGGTTGATTAAGACTACTTTTGGGAGTCGATGCCATATTCTTATTATAAATTGTTTGTGTAAAGATATTAAATCAGGGGAGCAAAAATCAATTTAGTTCTAATTATGCTAGTTAAGAACATGAACTTGTGGCTGGGCCGAGAGGATTCGAACCTCTACAACTGGCGTCAAAGGCCAGGGTCCTACCATTAGACGACGGCCCAACACAAGGATAGTAATGTTACCAAGGATTTATATCCTTATCAATAAAATTCCTGTAATCTATATAAATTCAAGTAATTTCAGATAAAAAACATTTTTATCACTTGAGGGCATTTAGCTTGACAGGTAGTGATTTATATAAGAAACTTAAACGTTTTAAAACTTAATGAGCGCGTAGCTCAGGGGTAGAGCGCTTGCTTGACATGCAAGAGGTCGCTGGTTCAAATCCTGCCGTGCTCACCACATCAAATTAAAGAATAAAATTATGGCTGAAATAAATATACAACTCCCGGACGGAGAAAACAAATCATTTCCAACAGGTGTAACGGTTGGAGAAATCATAGAATCTATTGGTGCTCAGAACTCTACAGTTGGGGCTAAAGTCAATGGTAATCTGGCTGATTTTTATTTCGAAATCGATGCTGACTCAGAAGTTGAGCCTATTAAATTCAACTCCGAGGAAGGGCTTTATTTTATCAGACACACCGCTGCTCATATAATGGCAGAGGCTGTACAGAGTTTGTATCCTGAAGCTAAAGTTACAATTGGTCCAGTTATAGAAAATGGTTTTTATTATGATTTTGAGTATTCCAGAGGATTTACGCCTGAAGATTTAGAGAAAATCGAAAATAAAATGAAGGAGATTGTAAATCTGAAGAAGCCTCTAACAAGGAAGAAGGTTTCAAGAGATGAAGCGATTAGTATTTTTGATAAAGACGGCGAGAATTATAAAGTAGAAATTGTAAATGATCTCCCTTCAGATGAGCCCATTACTATTTATGACCAGGATGGGTGGTATGACCTTTGCAGGGGGCCCCATGCTCCATCTACCGGTTTTGTAAAAGCGTTTAAGTTGTTAAGCTCTGCCGGAGCATACTGGAGAGGGGATGAAAAAAATGCAATGCTTCAACGCATTTACGGCACTGCATTTTGGGACAGGAAGGAACTCAAGGCTTACTTAAATAGACTTGAAGAAGCGAAAAAACGTGACCACAGGAAAGTAGGAAAGGAACTTGACCTCTTCAGCATACAAGAAGAGATTGGCCCTGGACTCGTTCTTTGGCACCCCAAGGGTTCAAGAATAAGGAGAGTTATTGAAGACTTTTGGCGCGAGCAGCATGAACGCTATGGATACGAGCTTCTATACACACCACATATTGCAAACATTGATCTATGGAAAACTAGCGGACATTTAGAGTTTTACAGCGAAAATATGTACCCACGGATGGAGGTTGATAACACTGAATATCAACTTAAGCCAATGAACTGTCCGTTCCATATAATGATTTATAAAACTCATATTAGAAGTTATAGAGATCTCCCTCTAAGGTGGGCGGAGATTGGAACTGTATATCGTTATGAACGCTCCGGAGTATTGCATGGGTTGCTTCGCGTTAGAGGATTCTCGCAAGATGACGCGCATATTTTCTGCAGGCCCGATCAGATTGAGGAAGAGGTACTCGGAGTTTTAGACTTAACAATTTTATTTCTTAAAACATTTGGATTTGACGATTATGAAATTTATCTCTCTACTCGTCCTGAGAAGTTTGTCGGGAGCGAAGATGTATGGGATAAAGCAACAGAAGCACTTAGAAATGCCCTTGATTCCAAAGGTCTTAAGTATGAAGTAGATGAGGGTGGGGGAGCTTTTTACGGACCCAAGATTGACCTTAAAATAAAAGATGTATTAGGTAGAGCTTGGCAGTGCTCCACAGTTCAGGTAGATTTTAACCTTCCTGAGAGGTTTGACATGAGCTTTATAGGTGATGACAACGCTCGTCATCAGCCTATAATGATTCACCGCGCGATATTCGGCTCGATGGAAAGGTTCTTTGGGGTGTTGATTGAGCATTACGGGGGAGCGTTTCCTATGTGGTTGAGCCCTGTTCAGATGCGCATCGCAACAATTGCTGATGAGCATGTTGAATATGGTGAGAAGGTTTATGAAACCTTGAAGGAAAAAGGTATGAGAGTAGAAAAAGATTTCAGAAATGAAAAACTAGGGTTTAAGGTTAGGGAAGCTCAACTTGAGAAAATCCCTTATCTCCTTGTAATAGGAAATAATGAAATGGAATCAGGCACAATAGCGCCTAGAAAATTGGGAGGAAAGAACTTACCCTCTATGACAATTGAAGAATTCATAAATTCTGTAGAATCTGAACTTGACCCCCAAAAATGGCGGGAGGTCAACTAGATATAGCTAGAATGAAAGGAAGAGGATATACTAAAAGTAGAGAACCTGAGACTAGGATAAACCAGAGGATTCGGGCTCGAGAAGTAAGGCTTGTAGATACAGAAGGTGAGCAATTAGGCGTTGTTACAATTAAAGAAGCGCTTGATTTGTCAGAGCAAAGAGGCGTTGATCTGGTTGAAGTTGCAGCAAATGCCAATCCACCTGTTTGCAGGTTGATGGATTATGGAAAGTATAAATACGAATTAAAAAAACAGGCAGCAGCAAAAAAACAGAAATCTCAAGTTGTTAAAGAAATTAAATTTCGCCCTAATATTGGTGACCATGATCTTGAAGTGAAAATTGGTCGTATCAGAGAGTTTTTAGGCGAAGACAATAAAACAAAAATTAGAATATTTTTTAGAGGTAGAGAGATTGTGCATCCTGACTTGGGGCGAAAGTTAGCTCATAGAATTCTAGAAAGGGTGGCTGATCTTGGAGGAGTTGATATTCCTCCTAAAATGGAAGGTAAGAATTTAATAATGGTGATTACACCAAAGAAAAATACTGAAGGTGGGAAAGTAAATGCCGAAAATGAAAACAAATAGGAGTGCCGCAAAGAGATTTAAGCTTACAGGCAGTGGCAAGATAAAAAGAGCAAGAGGTGGAGGACACCATCTGAATGCTAAGAAGTCAAGAACTCGCAAGAGAAGACTTAATGGGACTGAATTTATTAGCGGTGCTGTGGCTAAAAGAATAAAATCTTATGCGTAAATAAGGGTCTATAAATATTAGGAGAAAGAAATGAGAGTAAAAAGAGGGGTTCCTTCAAGGAAAAGAAGAAAAAGGCTATTAAAACAAGCCAAAGGTTTCTGGGGCAGAAGAAAAAATAATATTAGAAGAGCGAATGAAACTCTTATTCGTGCACTGGCTTATGCTTACAGAGATAGGCGTCAAAGAAAAAGAGACTTTAGAAGACTCTGGATTGCCAGGATTAATGCTGCGGTAAGGCCTTATGGACTTTCATACAGCAAATTCATGGGTTCATTAAAGAAAGCTGGAGTTGAGCTTGATAGAAAAGCGCTTTCAGAGATGGCAATCAGGGAGCCTGAAAGTTTTAAAGCAGTAGTAGATGTTGCTAAGTCTGGATTGAATTAAACAACTCTAGTTTATTCTTGTTCCATTCACAAAACTTACAAAAAAATCTAAACCGTGTGCGGGTCTTCCTCAAGGGGACATCCCGCACAAATCGGATTTTGCTTTCTGCAATGCTCCTTTCCTGTTTTTACAATTAATGCATGGTATTCATTAAATATCTGGGCATCTTGGGTTAACGAATCCATAATTAGTTCCTGCATTTCACCATAGCTTGTCTGCTCAGGAACAAGGCCGTGCCTTGAAAGAATTCTGTATGTGTATGTATCTATTACAAAAATAGGTTTATTTCCGCCGTATAAGATTATACAATCAGCTGTTTCAGGTCCTATTCCTTTTATCTGTAGAAGTTTATCTCTAAGCTCACTAATTTCCTCTTGGAACATTGTTTCAAGATTCCCTTGGTAATTCTCATACAAGAAAGTGATAAAATTCTTTATCTTGATCGCTTTTTGATTGAAATAACCAGAAGATCTAATAAGCTGGGCAAGCTCATTCGTTGTTAAGAGTGTTAATTTTTCTATTGAGAGAAGACCTAGTTTCTTCAAATTGCCAATAGCCTTCTCCACATTCTGCCAAGATGTGTTTTGAGTAAGTATAGCTCCTAATATGCACTCTAACTGGCTATCTCCAGGCCACCAGCCCTGAGGGCCATATTCTTTATAGAGCAGCTTGTAGATATTCTTAATACGATCTGATGTATTCATTAGATACAACTAATATACTTGATGGACCCAAGTAAGATTCAATAACTATTTAGTGATTGGATTATTTGGTGCTTTTGCCGACGCATTATAATAAGTCATAGCTTCAGGAAGCCATTTTTTTAAATTGTTTATCCTTGTTTGATAACCCGGATGAGTTGATAAAAACTCAGGAGGTGCCGATTTTCCTTCTGAAGCCGCATTCATTCTTTCCCAAAAACCAACTGCTTCTCTAGGATCGTATCCAGCCTTTGCCATATAAATAAGCCCAATTCTGTCAGCCTCTGATTCCTGAGACCTGCCAAATGGCAGTAGCACACCTACATTTGCTCCAAGCCCGTATGCCTGCATCACTGCTTCATAGACATATGGATCACTTCCGCCCATGGCGGCTCCAATTCCAACTGCTCCCAATTGAGCTAGAACCCCTGTGGAAACTCTCTCGCCACCATGGCGAGCAGCCACATGAGCAACCTCATGCGCCATAACTGTTGCCAATCCGGCATCAGTCTGTGCAACCGGTAGTATCCCCGTATAGACAGCAACCTTGCCCCCCGGAAGAGCAAAAGCATTTATCTGCTCATCATCCTCAATGACTTTGAAATCCCACTCGTATCCCTGAGTGTGGGATACAGCTGCAATTCTCTGGCCTACTCTAGTTACAGCATCGTTGTATGATTGATTGTTAGATATTTCTTCGCTTTTTAATACTTCGTTAAAAGCTGTTAGACCCATCTCGTTTTCTTGAGATTGGCTAAGGATAATAAATTGATTACGACCTGTAACAGGAGCTTTATAACATGATATTATTGATGCGGATAATAAAAGAGTACAAGCAATTACTATAATTGGTGTTAGTAGTTTTTTAGAAAGGTCGTTTTTAAACATGTCGAATCACCTAGTTTTTGATAGTGTTTATATGATTAATATAACTTATTTATAGGAGATTCTGAATCAAAAATTTGGATCTAAGCTTTTATCTACCTAATGAGTCTGGTAGATAAAAGCTTGTCCCCAGTACTTTAAATGTTAAAACTACTTGCTTAAGTTAGCTTCTTTCATTCTTCTGATACCTTCATCGATATCTTCGTCAGCACATGCATAGGTTACCCTGACGAATCCTTCACCCTGGCTTCCAAATGCAGTTCCAGCGACAACAGCAACTCCGGCTTTTTCAACTAATTGATCTGTATATTCCTGAGATGTTAATCCTGTGCCTCTAATGTCAGGAAATGCGTAGAAAGCGCCGTCAGGAGTGTCACAGCTAACACCAGGTACAGTGTTTAAGCCTGCAACCATTCTGTCTCTTTTCTGTTTAAGCATTGCATGCTTTTCGTGTACCCAGTCTTGAGGTCCTGTGAGTGCAGTATATGCAGCTTTTTGAATAAATGCTGCAACGTTTGTGATGCTGTCCTGGAGGAATATTGATAGCTTATCTGTGACAGGTTTCGGAGCCACCGCAAATCCTATTCTCCACCCAGTCATAGCATAAGTTTTTGAGAATGTATCAATAACTATTGATCTCTCAGCCATTCCCGGAATATTGGATATGGATTTATGTGGCTTATCATATGTCACGTGTGAAAATATTTCGTCTGTAATCACCATGAGTTGTGGGTTTTTGAAAACTAGCTCAGCTATCGCTTCTGGATTTTCTACAAGATGTCCGTTTGGTCTCTGTGGGGTATTTATGATAAGCAGCTTTGTTTTAGGTGTGATCATTGCATCGAGTTTATCAATATCAAACTGCCAGTCAGGGTCGGTCAATGGTGTGTGATCGATCTTTGCTCTTAAGTATTTTGCCCATACTTCATCTGGCGGATAACCTGGATTAGGGAAAATAACGTGATCTCCCTCTTCGAGAAAACTCCATAAACACATCGTAAGGGCATGCTTGGCTCCTGCCGTTACAATAACTTCTTCTGGCTGTGTAGGTCTTCCGCGCCCAGTCATCTCTTCTGCTAGAGCTTCTCTTAGTTCTGGAAGTCCTGGTCCGGGATCGTATCTAACGTAACCGTCTCTGAGTGCCTGCTCCGTAGCGTCTAGCACGTGTTGAGGAGTGTCAAAATCAGGTCCCTGATAATCCCCCTTTTCAAAATGAATAATCTTCTGCCCAGTCTTCTTTTCTAGATCCCGAGCTACTCTCATGCTTGCCCACTGTCTAGGCGGAACAAAATGACTTGTATTTGAACTGAATGGATATGAAACTGCCATGTCTACTACCTCCTATAGATTATTGACTTCAAAATTACTACTTACTTACCTCTCTGCCTCAAAGTAGTTTCGTTATGAGGGACCATGATACCCTCAGAAATCATTGAAAATACCTCTCCAGCTATTTCTCCCGCAGTCTTATCTGTTGGATAGAATGACATTACTGATCCCACCAATCCAAAAATAATAAGAGCCATAAGCTCAGTATTTGCAGGTCGAAATGATCCTTCTTTAATACCTTTTTCTAAAATTTTTCTGTAAAGATTGATCCTTCTATGTCTCCAACGCTCTGTAAAATCGTAGTGCTCTCTAATTAGACGAGTTTCGTCTCTTGTCAAAATACGTAAGACATCTCTATTCTGAAAATAAAATTCAAATATTAATCTCAATACCTTTTTTAACTTTTTAGGTGCTGGATCATCTTTAGCAATTTCATTTTCGAGCATAGATTCTATTGTCTCGTGAGTATGCTCTAATATTTCAAGATATAGATTCTCTTTAGATTCGAAATAGAGATAGATCGTTCCCTTAGCCACCCCAACTTCTTCAGCTATCTGGTCCATTGTCACATCGTGATAGCTTTTCTGTGAAAAGAGATTGGCCGTTACCTTCATTATTTCTTCTTTACGGATTGATCCCTTTCCTCGTTTTTCAGTTGTGAGAGATTTTTTGTTAATCAATTTTTTTGGTTTAGCCATTTTTTTACCCATCTTTTTACCCATCAATTTGACTGAACTGACTAGTCAGTCATTGAATAATATTATAACTCGAATTCTTTGTCAAGTACTTTTTTTTGTTTATGAGAAAAAAATATTACGGATATATTCTATGGCAGTGGTGGAGCTATATAGTTAGTTATAGTGATTCCCTATTAAACTAATTGAAAAGAAAGCGAAAATAATGTTTCGAAAACACACATCTATAAGCTAGTATTAATGTAGATATTGCAATTAGATAAATCTTAATTAATATATCAAAAAAAATATATCTCGGAGGTTCTAATGAGAAGCACAGGATTAATATTATTATTGTTGTTATCAGTTTCATTTGTATTTGCAGGATGTAAACAAGGCGAAGAAGTTGTTGAGAAATCTGAAGAGATGCATGAAGAGTCCAAGCAGCAATTTGATGCATCTATGCCCGATAAACTAGCGCCTGAAGTTTGGAATTTAATTCAGACCGAGGACTATAAATTAAAGTGGAAGAATTGGCCCAATAAGGCAACTATTTATGTAAATCCGATTGCTTCTGAAGCTATTGAGAAAGGCGAACTAGAGTTTCCAATAGGCGCCATGATAGTTAGAGAGGTATTATCAACTGAAGGTGATGTTAAAAAAATTAATGTTGCATATAGAATAGGTGAGAACGAAGAAACAGAAGGCTGGTTTGCTGCCGACTATACTCCTGATGGAGAGTTAGTTAAAGTTTACGAAAGACCAGTAAATATCAGGCCATAATTTAGAGTCTTAGAACTTACAGTCAGAGATATCGAAAACGATAAATCTTATAATCCCATCTAGTTAATATCTAGATGGGATTTTTTGTAATAAGATCATGTAGTGCTATTCAGGTATACTAACCTTCTCTAACATAGTGCAGTAAAAGCACTATAATTCTACAAAATTTTCATGTCTGATTAATGAATAAAAAGAAAACCCTCTTTTCTCTACTTCTTAAATATAAATATTCCTTTATAGCTGGCTTGGTAGCGCTATCGTTGGTAGATATCTGTCAGCTTTCTATTCCCCTAATTATTGAAAGAGTCATAGATGCTTTAACTCTAGAAGACGCAACCATAAGTGATATATCCAAGTATGGTCTTTATATGCTGATCATAGCAATAACTATGTCAGTGTTCAGGTTCTTTTGGAGATATTTCATTATGGGTGCTGCCCGAAAAATAGAGCAGTCACTGAGAAACGAATTTTTTGCACATCTTCAAAGCCTAAATTTTGATTTCTTCACAGAGAAAAAAGTTGGTGATCTCATGGCCCACACCGTTAACGATGTTGAGACCCTCAAATTCGCATGCGGTCTTGGAGTTCTGGTTGCCTATGACGGAATATTTCTCTTAGTCTTTATATTTGCAGCAATGTTGTATATCTCACCAGAGTTAACTCTATATGCTTTTATTCCATTCCCCATACTAGCTGTCGTGATTTATATGTTCGGTAAAATGATCGAGAAGAGGTTTCAAAAAGTGCAGGATTCGTTTTCAGTACTTACCGAGAGTGCAAGGGAGTCAATATCAGGAATCAAAGTTGTAAAAGCATTTGTGAGACAGGACCAGGAGTTAAAAGACTTTGCAGAGTCGAGTAATAACTATTTGGACAAGAATTTAAGCCTCATCAAGATATGGGGAGTTTATCAGCCTATTATCACTTTTGCCGCAGCTTCGGCAACAGCAATTTTCCTATGGTTAGGTGGTATTGATACAATCACTCTGGATATTACGTTGGGGAATTTCGCAGCTATTCTGGTCTATTTAACCATGCTCACATGGCCCATGATGGCGATGGGATGGGCGGTAGACATTATTAAACGTGGAAACGCTTCTCTAAACAGAATTAATGCAGTTCTAGCTTACAAGCCGAAATCATTTTCAGAACCCGATGCTATAGATGTTGATATAGAGGGGAATATTGAGTTTCGAGATCTAAGCTTCTCATACAACGACAAGAAGGCTCTTAACGCTGTGTCATTACAAATACCTATAGGACAAGCAATGGGAATTACCGGGGCGACAGGTTCAGGAAAGAGCACTTTGTTTCATCTACTAACTAGAATAGAGGATCCTCCTGATGGATCAATTTTTATTGACGGCTTGGATATAAAAAAGATTAAGAGGGATAGTCTAAGACACGGCATCATTTATGTCCCTCAGGAAACAACTGTTTTCAGCGGAACTATTAAAGACAACATCTCCTTTATGAATCCTGAGATTTCCGAGGAACAAATCGAAAACGCAGCTAAAACTACAGAGATATATGATGAAATCATGCAGTTCCCTGGAGGCTTTGATGCCAGAGTCGGTGAGAGAGGGTTAAGTCTTTCAGGTGGTCAGAGGCAGAGGCTAGCACTTGCAAGAGCAATCTTATTAAAGCCCAAAGTGTTAATTCTAGATGATGTTTTTTCCTCTTTAGATCTTAAGACCGAGAGCCTTGTGCTGAGAAATTTAAGGCAAGAAATGAAAGGTACTACGCTACTAGCTATCTCAAGCAGGGTTCCTTCAATAAGCGGTTTTGATTCAATTGCTGTGTTTGAAGATGGAGAATTAGCAGAGCTTGGCACCCATCAAGATCTTATGGCTAAAAATGGTATTTATCACGGACTCTATAAAATTCAGACTTTCGAATAGTAAATACCCATGAATAAGAAAGAGATAGATGAACGAGGACTAGTCCTCTATTTTGCATATGGCTCGAATATGAATCCAGAGAGGATGAAAGATAGGGGGGTTATATTCTATTCAAGACAGCGCTTAGTACTTCCGGGTTACACTCTGAACTTCAATAAAATAGTCTCTATTCCAAACGCAGGAGCCGCAAACATCATTCCAGATGAGAAGGGATTAGTTGAGGGCATACTATATAAAGTTACTGTAAGGGGAATCCTGAATTTGGATAAATATGAACATTACCCCCATGAATATGACAGGGTAACTCTAAGCGTTCCATCTGAAGGTAAAGAGTATTTAGAAATAAAGACTTATATTGCCCATCCTCATAAGACTCGGGAGGATCTAAAGCCCAGGCAATTATACTTGGACCATCTTTTAGCCGCAGAAGATCTATTATCTGAGAATTACTACAACCAATTAAAAATTGTAGAAACTATGGATTAACCCTTTCTTGATTCTGAAAAGTTAATATTAGGGCTATTACCGTTTAAATTCGGTATAATTTATATACTAATCTAATACGGGGGTGTATAAGATGGCTGAAAAAATTAGGAAACTTTATAGATCGCGGCATGATAAAATGATTGCAGGAATATGCGGAGGATTAGGTGAAATGTTCTCTGTAGATTCAACGCTGATAAGATTAGGTGTAGCCGCTTTAGCGATATTTAGTCTTGGCATAGCCGTGATCGTGTATCTTCTGGGATGGATTATTGTCCCTGAAGGACGCCAGGATTAGTAAGAAGTGGATTAGCGATACAAAGCTTCTTAGCAAAAACACACTGACTGGGATTTGAACACTTACGAATAAAATAGGAGCGGATGTGAACTATCTAGAAATTGCTGAAAAGACTGCACGGGAAGCTGGGGTTATTCTTCTTGAGAACTTGGGAAAGGTTAAAGAGATAGAGTTTAAAGCTAAAAATAGCCTTGTAACAGAGGTAGATAAACTCTCTGAAGAGATAATTATCTCCAACATTAAAAGTAGTTTTCCTGAGCACGCAATTTTTGCAGAGGAATCGGGAAGAGACTCAAATACATCAGATCACGTCTGGCTAATCGACCCCATTGACGGTACTACTAATTATGCTCACGCATACCCTTTTTTCTCAATATCGATCGCACTTGAGGTTAGGGGCGAAGTTATAGTCGGATTGGTATACGACCCTGTTAAGGATGAAATGTTTACCGCTGAAGAAGGGAAGGGCGCTTTTTTAAATGGAGAACCTATAGCTGTATCTAAATCTGATGCAATCGAGCATAGTCATGTTTGCACAGGATTTATGCATGAAGTTGAGTGGATGGTTGAGGCAAATATAAAACACTTCGGCAATTTTATAAGACGGGCCAGAGCTGTAAGACGTGACGGTTCGGCTGCGCTTGATCTTTGCTACGTGGCATGCGGACGGTTTGACGGATTTTGGGAGCTTGGGCTAAATCCCTGGGACACAGCCGCCGCGGTTTTAATTCTAAAAGAGGCTGGTGGCCATGTATGCAAATTCACAGGGGATCAATATAGCATTTATGATAAGGAAATACTGGCGACCAATTCCATAGTGCAGGATCAAATGATGGAGATTCTTGCGCTTAAGGATTAGTACCAGTTAGCTGGAGAATTATGAGAAAACATCTTCTATCACTTACCGTTATTATCTTTCTGCTTTTTTCTACTTTAGTTTGGGCAGAGGACAATGCTCAAACTAAATACTACTACGTTGGAAGCATAAGCGGCAATCTTCCTATGCAAATGGAGCTATCTTTGGATGGCACTGAGCTCAGGGGTTCTTATTATTACGACAGTAAAGGCATACCCCTATCTTTACTAGGTGAAGTTAACCTGAAAGAGTCCACGATCAAATTATCTGAGATTGGTGATAAAAAAAAGAAAACCGGAGAATTTAACGGCACATTTACATCTATACCAGAGGGCATGGGGCTTACAATTGAAGGAACATGGTCAAGTCCTGACGGTAATACAAAACTGCCATTCAAACTTACCAAGGTAGCCAACTACGCTTTCTCTGTTATAAAGCAGGGTAAGTATAGTGAAGCAAAATGGTCATACCCCTTGTTGATCTCTAAGAATGAAGTGATTCAAAATATTTCTACCAAACTCAAGGATAGTATGAAGCCACAGATTGATGAATACCAGAAAGATGCCAAGGAAGGATTCATGTCTGACTTAATCACAAGTACATGGCTATTCACTTATGACTATTCTATTGAGTATTATTCAGATGAGCTACTAAGCTTCACCGGGCTGGTCTATTCCTACACAGGTGGGGCACATGGGAATACTTACTTTGTATCATCTAACTATTGGATTAATAACGAAGATTCTAAACTCTTAAAAATGGCCGATCTTTTTAAGAAGGAGACAAATTATGTCAAAGTTATATCTGACTTAATTGTAAAGGATCTCAAGAAACAAAAAGCTGGATGGGTAGTGGATGGAGAGATAACATCACTCAAAGAAGATGAGATAGGACCATTTGCTCTATCCCCACGAGGAATACAGTTTGCGTTTGCTCCATACGCAGTTGGGCCATATTCAGACGGAGCATTTTTTATTACTATAGCTTATGAAGATCTGAAAGATATAATTGATGCCGAAGGCCCACTTTCGCAATTTATTGTATCAAGTGATACAGAGTCACAATAGGAAAAGTAAGTTCCATTGTTATTCACCTATTAAGAGCAGTTCTATTCTTATGAGTACCTATGTATAATCTTGTTAAGCAAATCCTCTTACAAAAAAGGAATTATGATTTCTGAAGAATTAAAAGAATTAATTCGTTCTCCAATACTGGTCCAAAAAATCCTATGGATTGTTATTGTAGGTTCAATAATTTTCTATATAAGTTTTGTTTATATTTTTGTGGGTGGAAGTAGGGTTTTGGTTATCTCTATCGGCAGCGCCATAGAATTATTGATATACATTCTTGCCGGTATCGCAATGTTGGGGTCGATATTCTATTATAGATATGCACTTTCAGATAATCATCTTAAGAAGTTCATGAGTAAAGATGTTGATATTGAGTTGTTGGCTAAAAACCCATCGACTAAAGAGGTTGATACCAATAAGCTCGGCCAGCTTAAAGCGCTTAGTCCTTCAGAGCTAAAAATATACTCCTTAATGTTTGAGGTTCAGAAGATAACTATCATAACTTTGATATTAAACGAACTTATCGTCATATTTGGCTCTGCAATATCATTTATGAATGATGACGTTTCAAAAATAGTCCCGTTCGGTATTGTTTCATTGGTTTTAAGTTTTTGGATGTTTCCAAAACCCCAGTCATTGATTAAAAGGGTTCAGAGCTTATAGGTTTAAATTATCTCACCTGGAGGATTGGATGACAGATTCCGCAAATAAAGATGCCGAGGTATTAATAGTGGGTGCAGGGCCAACTGGTCTTACTATGGCCTGTGAGCTGCTAAGAAATGGAATTACTCCCAGAATTATTGATAAAGCGCTCGCACCGACTGATAAATCAAAGGCTTTTGGAATACATCCTAGAACCCTTGAACTACTAGAGAACATGGGAATAGTAGGAACATTTCTAAGTCAGGGGAATGCATGTAATGCTTTTGATATGTATAACAATGGAGAACCTCTAGCTAGTGTTAAATTCGACCAAATAGAGAGCAAATATCCTTTTGTATTAATGTTGGCTCAAAGTGATACTGAAAAAATATTACATGAGCACCTGCTTAGTTATGGGGTTGAGGTTGAGCGTAATACTGAGCTTCTAAGAATTAAGCAAACAGAAGACGGTGTGTTTGCAACTTTAAGGAACCAATATGGCTCAAGGGAGAATTCTAGTTATAAATATCTTGTAGGATGTGACGGAGCACACAGCATTACTAGACATCAGCTCAATTTTGATTTCAAAGGAGCCCCTTATCCAAATTACTGGCTTCTAGCTGATTGCAACATCGATTGGGAGTATCCTACTTTTCATCTTTCAGTTTTTATTCACCCAACTGGAGTAACCGCCTACTTCCCGCTTCGAGAAGATAGAGGGAGGCTAATGTTTGAACTTGAGAACGCTCCTGTGGAAGAAGAGATGGCACTACCTGTTATAGATGATGTCCACAGACTTATGGAAGAAAGGGGGATACGGCATAATGGTATTTCTGATCCCAATTGGCTTGCCTACTTTAAGCTCCATCATAGGATGGTGGATAAATATAGTGAGGGCAGGGTATTTCTATGCGGAGATGCCGCTCATATACACAGCCCTATGGGTGGTCAGGGTATGAACACTGGTATGCAGGACTCTTATAACCTAGCATGGAAACTGGCGCTTGTTCTAAAGGGTAAATCTCCTGAAACACTTCTGGAAAGCTACAACACCGAGAGACATAAAGTTGGTAAAGAAGTAGTTGATCTTACGCATACGGCTACACAGGTGGCTATAATTCATAACCCTGTATTAAGTGTCATTAGGAATACAATGATTGGGGTACTATCCAAAATTAATCCAGTACAAGAAAAGATAGTCAGCACTCTCGCGCAACTTGAATTTCATTATAAAGAAAGCCCCATTGTTGACGAGAGATGGTTTGAGTCAAAAGAAGTGGAGGGATATGTCCCACACGGGCACGACTTGAAAGCTGGGGAAAGATTCAAAGACTACAAGCTTAAAACTCGTGACGGTTCAAACTCAACGCTCTATGATCTCTTAACCGGTTCTGAGCATGAGTTGCTAATATTTACAGGTGCTGAGCCAGAAAATATGGAGATAGAAGAAATTAGCAAAATTACTGAGTCTGCTAAAGAATACGGAACCTTGATTGAAATTCACTTAATTATTGGATCAAAAGCAACTCCAGCAGGTCTGCCTGAAGTACCATCAACGTGGGTTGATCCAGATCATGAAATGCACAAAGATTTCGGTGCTGCTAAGGCAAGCCTATATCTAATTCGCCCCGATGGATACATAGCTTTTCGTAACCAGCCTGCCAGTGCTTCTGATCTAAAAGAATATCTGGTAACAATTTTTAATTAGAGTATCATCTAAATTCAACGCTATGGGCACTTTAATTAACGATCAAAACAGAAAGTGGGTTATCCTTTCTATTGCAAGTCTGGCGTTTGGTCTCATAATGCTTGATGAGACAATAGTAGCTGTCTCCCTTCCAACGATCCAGCGCGATCTTTCAATGAATGTGCTCCAGTCTCACTGGGTTATCAACTCATACCTCCTAGTTATTGCCGGTTTTATAGCAGTAGGTGGGAAGCTGGGTGATATAGTTGGCTATAAAACACTCTTTGTTACCGGTGTCCTTGTATTTGGGGTATTTTCACTCGCTGCGGGTTTTGCAGAGAACGCAACTTGGATATTAACCACAAGAGCCCTACAAGGTTTGGGGGCCGCCGTCATCTTCCCAGCTTCAATGGCATTATTAGCGCTTAGTTTTCCAGCCAAACAAAGAGGTATGGCGATGGGGATATACGGTGCCATTGGTTCTTCGTGCAGTGCGCTCGGGCCCCTAATTGGAGGATTCCTAAGTGATGAAATCTCCTGGCGCTGGATTTTTTGGATCAATGTTCCCATAATTGCAGGCATAGTACTGGTATTTTTGGCCGCCTGGCGTGAGCCCGATTTGAATATACCCCGCCCCCGTATTGACTTCTTTGGACTCATAACTCTTGTCATTGGCATAAGCTCACTAGTGCTAGCAATCATGCAGGGAGCTGAGTGGGGATGGAGCTCTCTAACAATAATGATTCTGTTTATGATAGCAGGCTTATTCTTAGGCATGTTTTTGGCGATTGAGTTAAAGGTAAAAGAACCACTTATCGAGATGGATCTTTTTAAAAACGGAACATTCTCTTCTTCAAACCTGGTTATTTTTACAGGTCAGTTTACCAAGATCGCCGTGATTGTTTTTGGAGCGCTTTATTTACAGGAAGTCCTAAAGATGGATCCATTAAAAGCAGGGGTTGCACTTCTACCAGCAGTGGCTCCAATTCCTATAATGGCAATACTCGCTGGAAATGCCACAGATAAATACGGCCCCAGATATCCTGTGCTTATCGGACTGCTTCTAGCTGCTACAGCTCTTGTTCTGATGGGTCTAACAGTGGGAACTGACAGATATGCGTTACTTGTGCCGACACTTTTGATATGGGGTATTTCTGTTGCATGGATGTTTGCACCGGCATTGGTAGCTGTAATGAATTCAGTTCCTGCTGAAAAACAAGGTCAGGCAAGTGGGATCGTGCTCACAGCTCAAATCTTCGGAGCAACTATTGGTGTGTCCGTGCTTAGTGCTCTATTAAGAGAGATTCATACTTATAGAATAGTTTTTATAACTACCGGAGTCTTCACAATTTTTGTCCTCTTTGTTGCCTGGATGTTCCTCGACAGAAAAAGAATCGGTGCTTAATAACTCTATCAATTTTCTTTTCTAATATTTCTTATTTAAAACTCAATATTATGAAGGTACTTTAATAAATCATGTCCACATTTCTGAGTCTAAAGAATGCAAAGTATCTTGTCTTAATGATATCTATAGTAGCAATACTAATATTTACAATTTCCTCAACAAACAAAGATTCAAATAAAAATGAATTGCATGATTTAAAGTACAAAGGCGCAGTGTTAGCGCACATTCATAAAATTGGAAATGGCTATGGTTCCACTCCTTCCAAGGAAATGCATAAGCATCTAAACGAGATTGGCTATAACTTTGTTCAACTAAATTCATTTGCCTATATGTTTAACAGAAAGCAAACAAAAGTGTATGTAGGTGGGGATCCTTCTATGGCTCCTCGTTTTATAGAGAGTGAGATAAGAAATCTACACGAAATAGGTTTCAAAGTTATGCTGAAGCCGCATATCTGGATAGGTGGAGGCAGTTTTGATCCGGACAACTGGAGGAGCAAAATAGATTTTGATGATCCGAAAGAGAGAGAAGAATGGTTTTCAAGCTATGAGAAGTTTATTCTCGGTGAAGCAGCGCTTGCCCAAAGAACAGGTACAGAGATGCTTGTCGTAGGGACTGAGCTTGTTGGAGTATCAAAATATACAGATGAATGGAAGAAAATCATTGAGAAGGTAAGAGGAATTTATAGCGGGAAGCTTACCTATGCAGCTGAAGGAATGAACGCGCAGAAGATAGAATTTTGGGACTCCCTAGACTACATCGGAATTGACGCATATTTCCCTCTTACAGAAAAAGCCGGTCCGAGTTTGAAGGAACTAGGTGAGGGCTGGAAAAAATATGAACCAGAAATCAAAACACTTTCAGATAAATATAATAAACAAATTATTTTCACCGAGATCGGGTTTAAATCAGTTGTGGGAACAGCAATTAAACCTTGGGAATGGAAACTTGATGGAGAAACAAGTGAGAGGGAGCAAGCGCTGGCATTTGAAGCAACATCAATTGCATTTAAAGATAAACCATATTTAGCCGGGATATTTGTTTGGAAATATTTTACGGATATGAATAGTTACGAGAAAGAAAACAATGAGAAAGGTTTTACGCCTTATGGCAAAGAAGCAGAAAACGCAATCTCAGGATGGTTTGAAATTACTAATCGACAAACTACAAAATGAGATTTTACTTCACATATAATATCCATCCACTCTGATTAGCTTTAAGAGTACCATCCAGAGTAACATTTTTCTTTTCGCTAGTTTTCTCAAGCGAATTAATTTTTTCAGCTGAACCTTGGAGTGCATAAAGTTCACCATTATCCGTTTGTATAAAATGGGCGTGCGGCTCATATTCATTACAAGCACCCTCTGCAATAACCGGATTTACATTCCCTTCCTTGTAGTCTGGAAATACACAGAGTACCGATCCTGAAACTGTGGTTTTAATTGAACCATCTTCTAGGTCTAAAGACGGAGTATAGAGTTGCCACCCTCTTTCGTGACCTACAGTCTTGCCTTTAAGTCTAAGCGGAAGGCGGTATCCCATTCTATCTTTTGAGCTTTGCTTAATTTTTTCAATTTCCTCCACTGAGCCGTGAAGAGAATAGAGATTGCCGTCAACACCAAGTAGATAAAGTAATCCACTGCACTGTGTAAATTGCTTTGATACATTTGCTTTTCCTTCATTATCTAGTTGCACACAAACTAGTTGACCCCTTACAATCTGGACATCATCAGTTTGTGCAAAGCTATTAACTTGAAGGACTAATACCGATAGCAATAAAAGACTTAACAAGTTTAATATCCGCATTACCGGACCTCCGCAGGGCTAGGTTTCTAATTAGTAAGATTACACGAATTTAGATACAGAATGTAAGGGGAAAGGTTCCTAAACATCTTTATTACGGTTCGATATTAAGTTCAGGGATAAGCTCGTTGATTGACTTAATTAGAAAATCTCGCTCATAAACCTCACTATCTACGATCTCCCTATTCCAAACTATTATATCAAGATCAATCGTCCTGGGACCATTCTTGTTCTCGGTTTTCACTCTTCCCAGTTGAGTTTCTAGTGTTTTTAGCCAGGACTTTAAGCTCAATGTGTCCATTTCGGTTTCTATAAGCAAGGCGCCGTTTAAGAAGTTGTCCTGATTTTCGTATCCTATGGGTTTGGTTTCTATAAAGGAGGAGGCTTTTATTAAGCTATGGTTTCGTTCTATTGTCTGCTTAGCTTTATCAATATTGTTTTGGGGATCGATATTTGAACCTACACCAATTATTACTTCGTTAACTTTCATAAGCTTTCTAATTACCGGGTCTCTGTTTGGGTTACGGATACGGAATCAGTAAAACGCAGCGCACCAGGTTTGTCGACCCTAACACTAGCTTTTTCCACTTTTTCATTCTCCATAACAATTTTGATAGCCTCACCGGCTATTCTTTCAATTAGGTTGAAATCGGATTCTTCGACCATAGTAATTATTCTCTTAGTTATCGATTTATAATCTATAGTGTCTGCAATATCATCTGTTTCGATAGCTTTTGTCCCGTCAAATTCAATCTCAACATTGATAATAATGTCTTGTTTGTTTTCTTTTTCCCATTCATAAATACCAACAATAGTTCTTAGCTTTAAGTCTTCTATTCTTATTATCATGATATTTTCCTATACTAAATGCTGTCCTCCGTCTACAAAAAGGCATTGCCCTGTAACAAATGGATTATTCAAAATATATTCTACAGCACTGATGATATAATCCGGATTACCCGGTTTTTTAAGAGGTGTATTTTGAGCTATTTTCTCTAAGTACTTAATGTCTTTATCAGGCGGCGGTAGAATAGGGCCCGGGCAGATTCCGTTAACCCTAATTTTCGGTCCTAATTCTTTTGCAGCCATTAGAGTAAAATCCCTTAGGGCTTTCTTAGTCAAATTGTAACTAAAATGTTGAGTCTCAATTTTATTAATACGCATATCCAGCATGTTTATAATTAGCTCTGAATGCTCTCCCTTACTAAAATCCTGTGAGAGAAAAAATGGGGCTTTGAAATTTGTATTAAAGTCCCTATCAAATATTTCCTCAGTTACATCACTAAAACCAAAATTTTCAAATATTGATGCGCTATTTACTAGGATCGAACAGTTCGGAAATACTTCGAGCACATCTGGAATCAGACTTCGAACCTGTTTGATATCTGATAGGTTTGATTGAAATATCTCAGCCCTTCTTCCTTTTTCCCTGATTAGCTCTGCAGTCTCTTTAGCTTCTCTGTCTGAGTGGTTGTAGTGTACAGCAATGTCATATCCACTCTCTGCTAAAAAAAGTGAAATTGCTTTACCTAACCTCTTGCCTCCGCCAGTAATTAAAGCTGCTTTATTCATAATGTTTTTACTTAAGGTTTTGCTTAGGAGAGTATATCACACAGAGTTAATTAGCTCCCCAATACTTAAGTTTAACCTGAAGCTAATTTCAGTCCTACTATGCCAACTATTATAAAGCCGATAAATACAAATCTAAGTAAGTTGGTAGGTTCCCCTAATAACCATATACCCAGAAAAAAAGTGCCTACAGCTCCTATTCCGACCCAAACGGCATATGCCGTGCCAACCGGTATGTCTCTTTGAGCTAGAAACAAAAAGAAACCACTAAGAAGTATGCTCACGATTGCGAAAGCAGCAGGTCCGTATTGGAATCCTTTGTCCGTCCATGCGTATTTGAGCCCCATTGGCCATCCCCATTCCATGATGCCGGCAATGAGCAGATATATCCAAGGCATTTTCTATTTCCTCCTCAAATTTGAATACAGGTATTAATGTAACCAAGTTGCAATTTCTTGCTATTCTTAGTGAGTGAATCTTTTTGCTTATCTGCATATCGAATAAATAAATTCTAGCACTTTATTTCTTGGGTTGACATGGTGTACAATAGTTAACCAAATAAGTTTTGGCAAAGGAAATCTCAAATGGCTACAAGAGTAAGAAAGTCACAAAATACTATTCTTGGAATTGATATTGGCGGTACAGGAATAAAGGCAGCGCCTGTTGATATTAATAAAGGTGTGTTAATAGAAGAGCGTTTGCGTCTTGAGACGCCACAACCTCCTACACCCAGGGCAATGATGGAGGTAATCGGTCAGCTTATAGAGCACTGGGAATGGAAAGGGAAAATTGGATGCGGTTTCCCAGGAGTTTTAAAGCAGGGAGTAGTTCATACAGCCGCAAATCTTTCTAAACAGTGGGTAGGTATAAATATAAAAAACCAAATAGAGAAAATTTCTTCCTGTGAAGCAGTTGTGATTAATGATGCAGATAGCGCTGGCCTTGCGGAGATGAAGTTTGGAGCAGGCAAGGACTATAATAAACACGGTGGTGGGGTTGTTATTATGGTAACACTTGGAACTGGAATTGGGACGGCCCTCTTTGTTGATGGCCACCTAGTGCATAACACAGAGCTTGGCCATATTGAGATTGACGGGAAAGATGCAGAGAAACATGCTGCCGCAAGTGTTAGAGAGCGCAAAAAATTAAGCTGGAAGAAATGGAGTGGAAGAGTTAATACATATCTTCAGACTATGGAAAAACTGCTATCTCCTGATCTCTTTATTATCGGCGGTGGTGTTAGTAAAAAACCGGACAAATTTTTTCCATATATCAAACTTAAAGCAAAGATTGTTCCTGCTGAAATGCAAAATGACGCCGGCATTGTAGGTGCTGCTTTGTCAATTGAACTCTAATCTTTAAGTTGTTCTTGAAAACTTATAAGTCATATGTGATAATCCCGAAAGGGTATAATTTTCTTCAGGCGGAGTGGGCTTATAAAAAAGTGAGGTAATTATACTTGTCTCCTAAGCAAATAATTCAAAATCTACTAACATCTAAAAATGTAAATAAAGATTTTTCTCTAACGATCCTTCGTTTTAACAATAGTTTTATCCATAACAGCCAATTCAATTCTATTAATTATCTGGATTGAAGTTAATATATTGTTTAGTATTGTGAAATAATCTTTATTTGAGTTGTTGCGGACTTTATTTAGGTAAAAAAATCTAAGGAGATCGGAAATGGCATCAAAGCCTGATAAGAAGAAAGACAAACTAGAACAATTAATTATTAATACTGTTAGAACACTCTCAATGGATGCAGTTCAAAAAGCTAATTCCGGTCATCCCGGAACACCCATGTCTATGGCTCCTGTGGCATATACAATCTGGGATAAGTTCATGAGATTTAATCCTAAAAACCCAGATTGGCCAAACCGTGACCGATTTGTGCTTTCAGCTGGTCATGCGTCAATGCTGCTATACAGCATGCTTCATATAAGCGGTTACGACGTTTCTCTAAATGATATTAAAACCTTCAGACAGCTTCATAGTAAATGTGCCGGGCATCCCGAATACGGTATGGCACCAGGCATTGAAACTACCACTGGTCCCCTGGGACAGGGCTATGCGACTTCTGTTGGAATGGCAATCGCTGAGAAGTGGTTAGCTACATACTTCAACCGCCCCGGACATGAGATAATCAACTACCATGTTTTCGCGCTAGGAGGAGACGGCTGCATGATGGAGGGAATCTCCAGTGAGGCGGCATCCCTTGCAGGTCATTTGGGTCTCAGCAACCTGGTGTGGATGTATGATAACAACCACATAACCATTGAAGGTCACACAGACCTTGCTTTTAGTGAGGATGTAGCGGCCCGGTTCATGGGCTACAACTGGCATGTACAGCGCGTTGGAGACGCAAATAACTTAGAGCTCTTGAAAGAAGCGCTTGGTAGAGCCATTGAAGAGGATAACCAGCCCTCTTTAATAATAGTAGACAGTGAAATTGGTTTTGGGAGCCCTAATAAACAAGATACTCCAGCCGCGCATGGTGAGCCTCTTGGTGAGGATGAGATAGTAAAAACAAAGATTAATTACGGATGGGATCCGAAAAAGAAATTTTATGTTCCTAGTGAAGTAAAAGACTACAGAAAACAAATTCTAAAAAGGGGAAAAAATGACGAGGATAAGTGGAATGAGAAATTCTCCAAGTATGCCTCTAAATACCCGGATTTAGCAAAGCAGTTTGAAATGATGGAAGATCGTGTAATACCGGAAGGCTGGGAGAAGTGCTTACCAACTTTCCCTGCAGACCCAAAAGGGCCGGCTACCAGAAGCTCTAACGGTAAGATACTAAACGCCATTGGTAAGGATATTCCATGGTTACTTGGGGGCGCAGGTGATGTGGGGTCTTCAACTAAAACCTACTTAGACGATGCCAGCAGTTTTGAAAAAAACGCATACGACGGAAGAAATTTCCACTTTGGGATTAGAGAAGCCGCTATGGCGGCGGTGTCAAACGGTATGGCACTGAGCAAGCTAAGGGCTTATGCGTCATGCTATTTTGTGTTTTCAGATTACCTTAAAGCACCTCTTCGGCTATCGTGTTTAATGAAAAATCCTGTCATTTATATATTTACTCATGACAGTATAGGACTTGGAGAAGATGGGCCTACACATCAACCGATCGAACAGCTTGCTGCGCTAAGAGCAGTGCCTAACCTTGATGTTATAAGGCCAGCTGACGCAAATGAGCTGAGTGTGTTGTGGAAGCATGTAATGGAAGTCAAAGATAGGACAATTGCTTTGGTCCTTACCCGGCAAAATGTTCCTACCATCGACCGGAGCAAATACACTCCTGCCGAGGGAGCTTTAAAGGGTGCCTATATTCTTGCTGACAGCAAAGGGAAGCCCGATTTAATACTTATTGGAACGGGCTCTGAAGTTCAGCTGTGTCTGGGCGCGTATGAAAGGCTTACAAAACAGGGAATTAAAGTCCGTGTAGTCAGTATGCCTTGCTGGGAGCTGTTTGACATGCAGAGTCCGCAATATCAGGAAAAGGTTCTGCCTGATTCAGTTCGAGCAAGAGTATCCGTTGAAGCCGGTTCCACTTTAGGATGGCACAAATATATAGGGCTTCATGACAATGGGACGGCTATAGGCGTAGACACTTTTGGAGAATCGGCCCCTATAGCAGATCTATGGCCAGAGTTTGGATTTACAGTTAATAATGTTGCAGCTAAAGCTAGGCAAACTCTTAAGAAAAACAGAAAAAAATAATAAGTAGTTATGAAAAAGATAAAACCATTTATAGGAGAGCATCATGTCTAAGAAAATTAAGGAACTAACTGAGTTAGGACAATCAATTTGGTATGATTACATCAGGCGTTCTTTTTTAACTAAAGGTGAGTTAAGAGTCTTAATTGATGAAGGTCTTAGAGGTGAAACTTCAAATCCCTCGATCTTAGAGAAAGCTATTGCCGGTAGTTCTGATTATGATGAGGATTTGAAAGCTCTTGTTGAAGAGGACAAATCAGTAGATGAGATTTATGAGGCCTTAGCACTAAAAGATATTGCAATGGCCGCTGATGAATTTAGACCGCTTTATGAAGAAACAGACGGCAGAGACGGTTTTATTAGTCTTGAGGTTAGTCCCACATTGGCAAACAAAACAAAACAGACAATTAGAGATGCTAAAAGATATTATGTTGCGCTGGACAAGCCCAATGTGATGATAAAAATTCCAGCTACTAAAGCTGGCATTCCCGCAATCACAGAGGTAATTGCCTCTGGTATCAATGTTAACGTTACTCTCATGTTCAGCCTTGATCAGTACAAAGCTGTAGCTGAAGCGTATATAAAAGGTCTTGAAAGGCTTGCAGAGAATGGCCCTTCAGTTTTTAAAGGGCACACAGTGGATAAAGTTGCGTCAGTTGCGTCCTTTTTTGTAAGTAGGGTCGATGGTGTTGTGGATGCGGAGCTTGAGAAAAAAGGCAACAAGGATCTGCAAGGTAAAATTGCTATTGCTAATTCCAAAATAACATATGAAGAATATAAGAAAGTTTTTAGTGGCCCGAGGTGGAATAAACTTAAAAAATTAGGCGCCAGACCTCAAAGGGTTCTCTGGGCTAGCACTAGTACCAAGAATCCAGCCTATTCAGACACTTTATATGTTGACGAACTTATAGGACCAAACACGGTGAATACCGTGCCTCCAGCTACATATAAAAATTTCCGTGACCACGGCACACCCAAGACCACTCTTACCAAGGGTGTAAAGCAGGCGCATGCTGATCTTGCTAAACTGAAAAAGCTAGGGATTAAGTTGGATGATATTACCGACTTTCTGCTTAAGGACGGAGTTAAAAAGTTTGCAGCTTCTTTTGAAACTTTAATGCAAAGTATTGCAGATAAAAAGGAGCAGATTGTTCAGGGAAAAAAGCCCTACACGGCTAGTTTGGGCAAGCATCAGGCAGCCGTGGATAAAGCTCTTGAGAATATACGCGACAACAATATAATCGAAAAGATTTGGAATTTTGATTATCTAGTGTGGGAAAAGAAATCGACCGAAATAAGTAACCGGCTTGGATGGCTTCATATACCTGAGGTTATGGCGGACGCTCTTACAGGAATAAATGTTGTCGTTAATCAAGTAAGAAAAGAAGGCTATACAAATGCGCTCCTTTTAGGAATGGGTGGCTCAAGTCTAGCCGTTGAGGTTATTCGCGAGACCTACGGGGTTAAAAAGGGCTACCTCGATGTAGCTGTTTTAGACAGCACTGACCCTGGGATGATTCTTGATTATAGAAGAAGCCTCAACATGAAGAAAACTCTTTTCATTGTTTCCACAAAATCCGGAGGCACGGCAGAGACGCTTTCTTATATGAAATATTTCTATAACGAAGTGCTGGCCGAGGTTGGTAAGAAAGAAGTAGGAAAGCACTTTGTTGCAATTACTGATCCTGGAAGCGGTCTTGAGAAGATAGCAGAGGACCTTAAATTCAGAACGACATTCTTAAATGATCCTAATATTGGTGGACGTTATTCCGCGCTCTCATTTGTTGGAATACCCCCTGCGGCTTTTCAGGGAGTGGATGTTCCACTGCTTCTGGAGCGTGCAATAAAGATGCTACACAACAATGAAAGTTGTAACTGCGCTGTAGAAGGGGATCATTCGGGCGCATGGCTTGGAGCTATTATGGGCGAGCTTACCAAAGCCGGACATGACAAGGTTACGCTGATAGCTTCACCACCAATTGAATCCTTTGGCTCATGGGCTGAGCAGCTAATAGCTGAGAGCACAGGAAAGATCGGAAAAGGAATCCTTCCTGTCGACCGCGAGCCTATAGGACCACCTGAGAATTACGCAAATGACAGGCTGTTCGTATATCTCCGCCTTGCCAATGACAGCACATATGACAGGAAGGTGAAAGCGCTTGAAGTACATGGGCATCCTGTTGTAAGGATTAATTTGCAAGACATTTACGATCTTGGAGGCGAGTTCTTTAGATGGGAGTTTGCAATAGCAATCGCCGGAATGATAATCGGCATTCATCCCTTTAATCAGCCAAATGTTGAAGCTGCTAAAATTCTCGCTCGTAAGATGATTGTCCAGTACCAGGAGAAGGGAAAACTCCCCTATGTAAAACCCACTTTAACAGATAAAGGGATAACAGTTTATTCTGATTTCAAGGCCAAGAGTTTGGAAGATGCCCTTAATAAATTTCTTTCCCTCGCTAAAAAAGGTAGAAATGAGGGTATGGGCAGAAGCTACGTAACTCTCCAGGCTTATGTTAAACCTGATGATAAAACATACGAGGCTATGCAGAAGTTCCGTAAAAAAGTGCAGGCTAAATACCGCCTTGCTACCACTTCAGGGTTCGGGCCCAGGTTTTTGCATTCAACTGGACAGCTTCATAAGGGAGATGCCGGAAATGGACTCTTTATACAGTTTACTTCCGAAATGCCCGAGGATGCACCGATTCCAGACGAAGCTGGTAAAAAAGCTTCATCAATGAGCTTTGGTGTATTGAAGAACGCTCAGGCCCTTGGTGACCGTCAAGCACTTCTTGGCAACAAAAGAAAGGTTATAACATTCCACTTAGGGGAAGATGTTGTAAAAGATATTAACAAATTGACAAAAATCATATAGAAACTCATAAAATTGATAAAAGCAATTATTTTCGATCTTGACGGCACACTTGTGCAGACAGAAGTTCTAAAGGCTAAGTCTTATGCAAAGGCTGCAGTTGAGCTAAACCCTTCATTAAAAGAAGAGGATGTGGTTCAGGGATTTAAGGAGTTTGTGGGACTTTCCAGAAAAGAGGTTGCCAAGGGATTATTAAACAAATTTGACCTTGGGGACGCAGCTTCAAAGAGAATGAAAGAGTTTGAAGTTGCTAAGCCGTGGCAGGCTTTTATTGATATAAGACTGGATTCATACTTTAAGATGATCTCAGATCCTACGATTCTAAAAGAACACTTGTGCCCTTATAATTTAGCACTTTTGAAGTGGGCGAGAAAAGAAGGCTATCCCACAGGACTTGGAACCATGTCTCATAGAAAAGAAGCCTATAGAGTACTGGATGTACTTGGAATTCGTTCTGATTTTGAAGTGATATCAACAATTCAAGATGTAGAACATGGTAAGCCCGATCCGGAGATATATAATTTGCTTGCAGAAGAACTCAGAATTTCTCATAATGAAGGACTTGCAATCGAAGACTCGTCTTCTGGTGTAAGAGCAGCACTTGCTGCAAATATCCGCTGTATTGCGGTGCCTTCAGACTTTACGAGAGATGGTGTTCACAAACTGCCCAAGGTCCATAATCTTCGGGTTGTGGATAATCAACAAAATTTGCTCGAGATTGCGAAAACTTTTATTTCTGAATTAAATTCACATAAGGAGATTGCAAATTGAGCTCAAACAACGGAGTTAGTCTACAAGACAGACTCAAAAAAGAAGCCGGCGTAAGTGCGGTCAACTTTGTAGAATCAGGCATGGTGCTTGGATTAGGTACGGGAAGTACTACTCGTTTTGCGCTTGAGGAAATTGGAAAGCGTTTAAAGGAAGGAAGTTTAAAGGACATAGTTGGCATATGCAGCTCAATTCAGACAGAGAATAGAGCAAAGGAACTGAATATTCCTATAATAACTTTTGACGATAAACAAGAACTCGATCTAACAATAGACGGCGCAGATGAAGTAGATCCTCAGCTTAATTTAATTAAAGGCGGAGGCGGAGCACTGCTTAGAGAAAAAGTGCTTGCTCAATCGAGTAAACGAAATATTATGATAGTGGACGAAAGTAAACTTTCTCCAATACTTGGAACGCGCTTTGCTGTTCCAATAGAAGTAATTCCGTTTGCATGGATGCCGGTCGCTAGCTTTATAAAATCTCTTGGCGGCGATCCCGTGCTTCGTCTTAAACAGGGTGGAGATCCCTATACTACGGATCAAGCCAATTATATTTTGGATTCCAATTTTGGTCCTATCTCTAATTTAGAAGACTTAGCACAACAACTAGGACAGAAAGCAGGCATAGCAGAGTTTGGACTTTTTCTAGGCACAGCAAGCGAGGTTATAGTAGCTACTTCGAGCGGTATTCGATATCAAAAAAGAAACGATTCTTAAATATGAGGCGTATATTATGATAACTATAGAACCTTCAATATTGTCAGCAGATTTTACAAAACTTGGCGAAGATGTACTTGAAGCTCAGAATGCAGGTGTAACGGCAATACAAATAGATGTAATGGATGGGCGTTTTGTTCCGAATATCAATTTCGGTCCAGGAGTGGTTGCTGCAATAAGACCAATAACTAAAATGTTTTTGGACGTCCATTTAATGATAGTAGAACCAGAGAAATATATAGAAGATTTTGTAAAGGCGGGTGCTGATCAAATTATAGTGCATCAGGAAACCTGCCCTCATCTTCACCGGACTCTTCAGTCTATTAGAGAAATGGGCATTAAGTCGGGCGTTACTTTAAACCCTGCTACTCCACCTGATATGATAGAGGACGTGCTTGAACTCTCTGATTTCGTACAAGTAATGGGAGTAAACCCAGGCTTTGGCGGTCAGAAATTTATTCACAGTCAGCTTAATAAAATCAGGACTCTAAAATCAATGTTGGACGAGCGTGGACTCGATGTTCCAATTGGGGTTGATGGAGGAGTTGGTGTTGAAACTGTCCCATTAATAGTTGAAGCTGGAGCAACTGTCTTGATCGCGGGGTCAAGTGTTTATAACTCAAAAGCTTCAGTCAAAGAAAATGTTGAAGCATTACTAAAGAGCGTGCAGTAAGATAAAAATAGTGATATGATAAAAAATAGGTTTTGTAGATTACAAATACAAATAAAGATTTAAGGAGGGCAGTATGAAAATTGGAATGATTGGTCTTGGAAAAATGGGTGGCAACATGACGGAGCGTTTGCTGCGTGATAAACATGAGGTTGTTGTCTATAACCTTACTCAGGAGCCTATTGATGAGGCGGCAAAAAAGGGAGCTATCCCTGCAAAGTCAGTCGCAGATTTAGTTAAAAAACTGCCTAAGCCAAAAATTGTATGGCTAATGGTTCCTGCCGGTAAACCTGTTGATCAAAATATAAGAGAGCTCAAGAAATATCTAAAAAAGGGCGACATAATAATAGACGGTGGAAACTCCGAGTGGCAGGATTCTCAAAAAAGAGCCAAATCACTTAAATCAAGCGGTATTAAATATATAGACTGCGGCGTTAGCGGCGGTGTCTGGGGATTAAAAGAAGGTTACTGCTTGATGTACGGCGGAGATAAAGCTACTTGTGAAAAAGCAGAGCCGATTTTTAAAACCTTAGCTCCTAAAAATGGATACCTATACTGTGGTCCTGAAGGCTCAGGGCATTATGTGAAGATGGTGCATAATGGTATCGAGTACGGAATGCTTCAAGCATACGCTGAGGGTTTTTCAGTATTAAATAGTTCAGAATTCGATCTTGATCTCAGGGCCATCAGTAGCGTTTGGCAATACGGAAGCGTTGTGCGCTCCTGGATACTAGAGCTTGCAGAGAGAGTTTTCAAAGCTGATCCTACGCTTGATGATCTTGACCCATATGTATGGGATAGTGGAGAGGGACGCTGGACAGTTGAGGCTGCACTCCGTCAAAATGTTCCTGCACCTATTATTACGGCATCTCTTCTTGCCAGAATTGCATCCAGAGATACTGAATCCTTTTCTATGAAAACAATTGCTGCTTTAAGGAATCAGTTTGGTGGTCATGCAGTCAAAAAGAAAGCTGACGACAAATAGTTTTAGAGCGGTGTAAATAATAATTAGTAAGGGGTGTTTAAATGGCACAAGACAACAATTGTATAATTGTTATATTCGGAGCTTCAGGGGATTTAACTAAAAGAAAATTAATGCCTGCAATTTATGCTCTATATCGTCAGAATCTGCTTCCTAAGAATTTCGCGATATTAGGCACTAGTAGATCACCCTATTCGGATGAGGCTTTTCGGAAAAAAATTGTAAGCGACATTAAAACTTATGCCAAGCTTAAAAGAGCAGATCAAAAACAGTTGGTCCCCTTTTCAAAACACCTCTATTATCAGGCTCTGGACGCTACAAAGATTGAGCACTATGAAGATCTAAAAGTGAGATTGTCTGAAATTGATAAAAAGCTAAAGGTTGGAGGAAACTATATTTATTATCTTTCAACTTCACCAAGCTTATATACCTCAATTGCCACCAATCTTGGCAAAAAAGGCCTTCAAACAGAAGGAAAAAACTCCTCATGGAAACGAATTGTCATAGAAAAGCCCTTCGGCAGAGATCTTAAATCAGCCAAGGCTTTAAATGCTGATCTTCAAAGTATCTTTGATGAGGATCAGATCTATAGAATAGATCACTATCTTGGTAAAGAAACTGTCCAAGATATATTTGCACTAAGATTCGCAAACGGTATCTTCGAGCCTCTTTGGAATCGAAACTATGTAAGCCACATAGAGATAACTGCTGCAGAATCTATAGGGGTTGAAGAACGCGGTGGATACTATGACCACTACGGTGCGATGAGGGACATGGTTCAAAACCACTTGCTTCAAGTGCTTGGGACGATAGCTATAGAGCCTCCTTCATTTTTTAATGCGACAGATGTACGTAACGAAAGTGTAAAGGTTTTTGAATCGCTTCGACCAATTAAAACCAGTGAAGTAAAAAAGTATGCTGTTCAAGGTCAATATGTGGCTTCTAAAATTAAAGGTCAGGAAGTGCTTGGCTACAGACAGGAGAAAGATGTTGCTCCTGATTCTCGTACCGCAACTTTTGTAGCACTTAAATTATATGTCGACAACTGGCGCTGGGGCGGTGTGCCGTTTTACATTCGAACGGGCAAATATCTGCCAACGAGAGTAACAGAAGTGGTTGTGCATTTTAAAAGAACTCCTCATCATTTATTTACTAAGAGCGAGTTATGCGAAGCTACTCCTAATCAGTTAATTATAAGAATTCAGCCAGACGAGGGCATTCTTCTCAAATTGGGAATGAAAAAGCCCGGCACTGGATTTGATATAAAAGAAGTTGGTATGGACTTTCACTATTCAGACTTAGCAGATGCATACATTCCTGAGGCATATGAACGCCTTATCTTAGATTGCATTCTGGGTGATGCAACACACTACGCAAGGGCAGATGCTGTTGAGGCTTGTTGGAAATTTGTTGACCCGATACTTAAAGCTTGGGAGAGCAACTCCAAGATCAAAATGTATGGGTATCCAGCAGGAACATGGGGACCACCTGAAGCGACCAAGCTTTTTGACGATCCTGGAGAAGATTGGCGCTATCCGTGCAAAAATTTATCTAATGATGGTGAGTACTGTGAGTTATAAATTAAACTGAGTTTTAGGTTCTTATATGGAAAAGAAATATTATTTATTCGAAAACAGCGCTGAGTTAGCTGCACAATTGGCTGTAGATTTCAAGAATGCAGTAGAAGAGAAAGCTGCTTTAGGTGAGTCCCTGACAGTTGCACTCTCTGGAGGACATACTCCCAAAGCATTTTTTGAAATTTTAGCACAACCTCCTTATAAAGAAGGCATTTCGTGGAAGAATGTCGTTTTCTTTTGGGGTGATGAGAGATGTGTTCCACCCGATAATGACGAAAGCAACTTCAAGATGACAAATTTAGCACTGCTCTCACAAATTGATATACCTGCTTCGAATATTTACAGAGTATTAGGAGAGGACCCACCTACAAACGAAGCACTTAGATATTCAAAAGTAGTAGAAGAAAATGTTTCAAGAATAAATGGTTTTCCACAATTTGACTGGATTTTTCTTGGTATGGGCGATGACGGTCACACTGCGTCCCTTTTCCCGGGAGCTTCTAATTTGAAAGAAATGGAGAAGATTTGCGTTGTTGCGGAACATCCCGAGACAAGGCAGAAAAGAGTTAGTATTACTTTTCCTGTTATCAATAACGCAAAGAGAGTTTCCTTTCTCGTAGCTGGTGCAGCTAAAGAACCTGTATTTAAAAAAATTCTTGAGAAGGGTGCTTCTGAAATACTTCCATACCCTGCTTCAATGGTAGATCCTGCTGATGGAATTCTGGAATGGTATCTGGATAAAGCCGCCGCTCCAGAGCTTTAAGAGTTCAACCAGTTATTAGTTCTCACTCAAATATTTTAGCAAAATTCCTTGGTTTCCTCTTTTTCCAGTTTCCGACCTGATAAGCATTCGCAATAATCAATGGTAGCACTGAAGTTGCCTCTGCATAAACCATTTGCTCGTGAACTGTGCTTACCTTGCCCCAGGAAGAAGCTTCCTTAAGAGTAGATGAACTGCAGGCACCATCTCTAACATCAGCCACAGTAATCTGAACTGCGTACTTGTGTACCGGCACTTCTTTCCCCAGCACTTCAGCAGCAACTACTGTATCTTGTGCAAAGTTTTTAGGTACTCCGCCCCCAATCATAAAGAGTCCGGATTCTTTGGAGGCCATTTTAATTTTTGTAAGCTCCAGGAAATCCTTCGCACTGTCTATAGAAACATGAGATTTAGGGTTATGCCACTGATGGTAAACAAGCCCAAAACCTGCGGAAGAGTCTGTAAATGCCGGACAAAAAATAGGCACATTGTTCTCATAAGCTGCTTGTACCAGAGAATCTTTCTTCTTGGCATGCTTTATAAGCCATTTGCCCATTTCAAATATGAATTCTCTAGATGAATAAGGTCGGGGTTCCAGAGAATCGGCGATCTTGGCTATAGTGCTATCACATTTTTGCAGCTGATCTTCATCAATGTAAGTATCATAAATACGGTCTATATATAGTGATCTAAGAAGTCCGTCGTCTATGTCGGGTGTACCTTTGTAATGCTTGAAACCCAGAGCTTCAAAAAAGTCCATGTCTACAATGGATGCCCCGGTGGCTACGATAACGTCAACCATATTGTTTTTAACCATGTCAACGTAGATCTGCATACAGCCTCCTGCAGAAGTAGATCCTGCAAGAGTCATCCATACCGAAGCGTTCTTGTCCTTAAGGTTCATATTAAAAATATCGGCAGCTCTTGCTGTATCACGTGACGTGAAAGACATATCACGGTAAGAGTCTATTATCTCTTTGCCATTGATTTTTTTTATATCGATATGTTTTACAGGATCTTTTAAGAGCTGTTTTTTGGTGGGCTTAGTCATTTGAGGAATTCTCCTTAACTGCACTGAGTTTTATGGCTCGATTGCCTTTAGAACCCTAACTTATTCTCAAAACAGTATTCTTTTCTATTCCGCGAATTCCTTTGTTTCAAGTTCTAGCGGGTTATTTTTGAGATATTTTATAGTTGAAATAAGCTAAGTCAAAATTTATTTTGGCTGCTGCTGGGTAATACAGTGAACTGCGCCGCCGCCATAAATAATATCTGTGCAATCAATCCCAATTACTCTTCTTCCGGGGAAACAAGTTTCAAGAATTCCAAGAGCTAATTCATCATTTTTATCCATAAAAATAGGTGCAAGAACTACTGTATTACCGATATAAAAGTTGGTGTAGGATACCGGTGCTTTACTGCCGTCATCGTATTGCATATGAGGCATTGGGAGCTTAATTAACTCAAAAGTATTTCCATTTATATCAGTTGCTTCTAATAGCATATTATAGTTATCAAGAAGAATCTGACAATTCTCATCTTCTGGGTTTTCCTCATAGCCACATACAATTTTATTGGGTGATACAAAACGTGCAAGTTCGTCTATATGGCCATCTGTATGATCATTGGTCAGCCCCTCTTTAAGCCAGATTGTTTTTTCGATTCCTAAGTATTTATCTAGAAACCGTTCTATATCTTCTTTAGTTATCCCGGGATTGCGGTTTTCATTAAGTAGGCATTGCTCAGTTGTTATACATACTCCCTGTCCATTTACTTCAATGGCACCTCCCTCGAGTACTAAATCAGGGCTGACTATTGGATTACCTTTCCATTCACTTACCTTCTCTGGTATTTCTCCATCGATAAGTAGTTCAGGAAACTTATTTCCCCATGAGTTAAAAATCCAGTTTGTAATAACAATATTGCCAGAGCTGTCTTTTACAAAAATTGGTCCTGTGTCTCTGAGCCAGACATCAGCATAGTCAGTGATATGAAAATTCGTTTTTGTGGGATCACTTCCAACACTTCTAATAAAATCAGATGCCCTGGTTCTCATCTCTTCATTCAGAACCAGCAGCTCTACTTGTTCACTAGACTCTAGCGCGCCTATCATTTTGGCAAAGGTCTTTTCTACATTTCCGACTCTATCGGGAAAAGTGTCCTCATCATATGGCCAAGCGAGCCAAATTGCTGAGTGCGGCTCCCATTCAGCAGGCATGGAATAATTCAGCTCATCAGAAGTCTTCATTTAGTCTTTTTCTTATTAATGCTTGAAGTGATTTTTTGATACGTGTCCGGTCGGCGGTTATCTAAAAAGCCCCATCCTTCTGCATAGAAGTTATTCTTTTCTAGGTCCAGTTCTATCACAACTGTTTCTTGCCGGCTGGCAGAAGCGCGCTTCAGAATTTTACCAAAAGGGTCTGAGACAAACGATTGTCCCCAAAAATTGAGATTGCCCTCACGTCCTACCCTGTTAATGGCCGCCACATAAACACTATTTGAAATTGCATGTCCTCTTTGCACTGTCTCCCAGGCATCGTGCCAGTCTCCCTCTTCATAGTTGTCGCATATGTTTCCTATTGCAGTTGGGTAAAAGATTATCTGAGCTCCGCTTAATCGGGCCATCCGCGCAGCTTCAGGGAACCACTGATCATAGCAAATAAGAACTGCAAACTTAACGCCGTCAGCATTAAAGATTTTATACCCTGAGTTGCCCTCTTCAAAGTATTCCTTCTCATAGAATCCCGGATCGTGAGGTATATGAGTTTTCTGATACTGACCCAATAGTTTTCCATCTTTACCGATTACTACTGCAGTGTTGAAATATTTGCCATTTTTCTTTTCATATACTGGGACTATTATTGTTACACCTAATCTCTTCGCAGCTATCTTCATCTCGCTGACAGTAAAACCCTTTAGAGTTTCTGCATAATCATCTTTGTTTACATTTTCCCACTGCGGGAAATAGGGGGTCTGAAAAAGCTCCTGCAATGCAATTATCTGAGCACCTTTATCTGCAGCCCCTTCAATCCTCTTCAGAGTATTTGTAATATTAGACTCAATATTTGCTGAAACTTTAGTTTGAATTAATGCAATTGTTGCTGTTTTCATTTAAGTCACTGCTTCTCTTTAGTGAATTTAGTGCTAGAGAATATATCAGAAATATATATTATTCCATAGAGTTTTAGTTATTAGTACCACACGACCACTAATATATTTTAATTCTATGAACAATCTATACTAAATTCGGTTTTCAGAGTAACTTTTAGAATACTTGTCTATTTAAGAAGCGAATACTTATGCCAGAATACCTTGAGCTTTTAATATTATTTGGAGTAGGGGTCATAGCCGGTGTCATTAACATTATGGCTGGAGGCGGCTCCAGTCTTACTTTGCCTGCGCTGATTTTCCTTGGACTAGATAGTGCCACAGCGAATGGTACAAACAGGGTTGGAATATTGATCCAGAGCATTTTTGCTACTCTATCGTTCCGTAATGAAAAAATAACGGGTTTGAATCTGAGCCTCAGACTCGCTGCCTTTACCATTCCCGGGGCTATCCTTGGAGCTTTACTTGCTGTCAGAATGACCGACAAGTGGTTTGAGATAATCCTTGGGGTAATTATGATTGGAATAATTTTCACGATGCTTATACCGCAAAGTAAAAACTTAGTTACTTCTGATCAGGGACAGAAAACATGGCTTGTTTATCCAGCTATGTTTGCAATAGGATTCTATGGGGGCTTCATACAAGTGGGGGTAGGTTTCCTTATTATGGCTGCGCTGTATCACTTAATGAGAATGAATCTAGTTTTTGTGAATATGCACAAGGTTTTTATTACTCTAATATTTACAATACCAGCGCTTTTGATTTTCATGTGGACGGATAACGTAGACTGGTTGTTAGGGCTTGTTCTTGCTGCGGGAAATGCTGTTGGAGGCTGGTGGTCTGCTCGCATTTCTGTCAGAGGCGGTGAGAAAGTGATCCGCTATATTATGATTGTAGCAATTTTTATTATTGCACTAAAGTTGTTTGGACTATTTTGATTTTAATTAAAGAAATTAACCAACGTCATCTTTATATGTCTCCCTTATTAGAAAGAATACAATAAGTGAAATTATAGATGCTGCTATCAGATAAAAACTTGGAGCAAGCTTATTTCCAGTTGCCTCTATTAGGTATGTTGCGACAAAAGGTGCTGTCCCACCAAAAATAGCAAATCCTATGTTGTAGCCTATAGATAGAGCACTCATACGGATTCTGGCAGGGAAGAGCTCGACCATCATAGCCCCGAAAGGTCCAAACACCATGGATAATCCCAGTGCAAAAACAAATTGTGAGAGCAGATCATATGTAAAGTTATCCCATGTGAGAACTACAAAGAGAGGGTAAGCGAATATAGCTAATATAAGACAGCCGCCGATTAATATAGGTCTCCTGCCAACTCTATCAGACAAATATCCCATTATGGGAGTCAAGATCATTAATACGATCATGCTAAGTGTATTTATCTCGAGGGCGGAAGATAATAATAAGTGTGTTTCAGTGGATAGATAGGTCGTTAGGTAAACAAAAATTAAATAGAAGTTTATTGAACCAACACATGTTGCACCAACTACAGTCAGTATTTCTTTCCAATGATACTTAAATGAATCTATAACAGGTGATTTGGCTAGCTGACCTGCTTCTTTCATTTTTTTAAACGCAGGAGATTCCTCAAGACCTGATCTTAGATATAGGCCTACTATTCCTATTACTAGCCCAAGTAAAAATGGAATCCTCCATCCAAAGCTTTGTACTTCAGCTTCTGTAAAGATATTGGTAATCACTGAAGCTATGGCTGATCCTAAAAGTATTCCTCCGAGCAAACTGAATACAGTCCAGCTACTATAAAAACCTCTCTGAGGAGGAGGGTGGGGGGCATTTTCAACTACATATGAAATTGAACCGGTGAACTCACCGCCTACTGAAACCCCTTGAATGAGTCTTATTATGGTAAGGAAAATTGGCGCCCAGATTCCAGCGGTTTCATAGGTCGGAAGTACTCCAATCAAAGTAGTTGGAATGGCCATCATAACAACCGAGATTTCAAGCGCTTTCTTGCGCCCAACTTTATCACCCAGAATTCCGAACACTACAGACCCGATTGGGCGCATTAAGAATCCTACAGCAAATATTCCAAAAGTTGCCAATAGTCCAGTTAGTTGATCATCAGAAGGAAAAAAGAGCTTTGCTATAACAGGTGCAAAAAACCCATAGAGTGCAAAATCGTACCATTCCAGAACATTTCCTACGCAACCTGCTATTACATTTTTAGCTCTATGTTTAGATTTTGCTTTAGTCGACATATCCACCCTCCACAAGGTGATATATTCATTTTATAGCATTACTCAAAAATTAAGTCAACACGGGCATTTTGTTATCATCACTGTAAATTTAGTAAAAATCGGTTTAAATATTTTTAGAGCGCGGAATGAAATTAAATGAACTAGCCAAAACTATTCTTGAGAAAGAGAAAAAGCATCCTTATGTTATAGCCTTTGAAGGAATGATAGGCAGCGGGAAGAGCTACGAGGCAAATTTGCTCAAGGAGCAGTTAGGCGGGAAAGCTCAGCAAATTTCCACTGATTTGTTTGTTAGTGTTCCAAGGTCAGAATGGTCGAAGAGACTCGAAGTTCAGGATATAGATCTCCACACTTGGTATGACCTTCAGAAAATAAAAGAAGCCCTCCAGTCGGTCAAAAGAAAGAAGAGTTTTACGGTTACGGGCCTTTACAATTTATCTAACGGGCAGTTTGATGATGAGTTGGATGTCGATGCAACAGATTGTGATTATTTGATTCTAGAGGGTCTTTTATCTTGCCATGAAGATTTAGACGAGTTTGTTGATCTAAGAGTTTTTCTTGATGTGCCTAAGGAAATAGCTTTAGAAAGAGCTCATAAACGCGATGAAACCGTAAGACATCTTGACCATGATAGATGGCTTCAAAAAAAGGATATTTTTTATAATCACTATCTTCCATACTTAGAGTTTCATAAAAATAGAGCACATGTATTACTGGAGCCGGATTAAATCAATCCTTAAATTTTGGTTCATCTCTTCCCAGATAAACAGAAAGTGCCCCTCCCTCAACAAATATCGTTTGCCCCGTAATATACTGAGATTCATCTGAAGCAAACATTACTGTCGGAGGTACTATGTCTTCGGGCTTACCTCTTCTGCCTTCTGGTATTCCTTTTGTCATATATTCGTCATAATCAGGATCTGACGATGAAGACATAGGTGTTACAATTGATCCCGGAGCTACACAGTTTACGGTTATTCCGTAAGGTGCCATATCCACCGCCATTACCTTAGTAATAATCATGACTCCTGCTTTAGCTGCATGATATGCAATAGATATTGGATGGAAATCCATAACGCCGGCTACGGAGCCAATATTAATTATGCGGCCTGTTGTTTTTTGCTCAATTACGTGCTTGCAAAAATGTTGAGATAAAAAGAATAACCCTTTAAGACTAATATCTATTTGTTTGTCCCAACTATCAGGTGTAACTTCCATGACTTCTTCACGTCTGGCGTAGGCTGCGTCATTAACTAAGATATCTACCTTTCCAAATGCATCAATCGCTTTATGAATGAGCTTTGGATGAGCATCTACGTCTCCTACATCCAGAGTATCGTATATAGCCTCCCCGCCCATATCTTTTGCTTCTTGAACTACTTCTATGCATTTATCATCATGAAGAGCAGCAATAACAACCTTTGCACCTTCTTTCACAAAGCCCAGCGTTATTGCACGCCCAATTCCTGATGACCCACCTGTTATTATTGCAACTTTATCTTTTAGTCTCATTTAATAATCTTCCTTTCGTTATTATCTATTAAATCTTAACAAGAGACGCTTTATAAATTAAACTATCGAGCGTTTTAATGTTAGAATTACATAATACAAAAATAGTATATGTAAAGCAATTCGTAGTATTAGTACTCAATTTGAGTAAGTAGAATATTTGTTATTTAGGAGAAATCATATTGCGAGTAATAGTTGCTAAACCAAGAGGATTTTGTGCTGGAGTTGACCGCGCTATTGAGATAGTCGAGAGAGCGCTTGAGACTTACGGAGCCCCTATATATGTTCGACATGCAATCGTGCATAACAAGAGAGTTGTAGAATCCTTGATAGAGAAAGGTGTAAAATTTGTTGAAGATCTTAATGAGATAGAGGACGAAGGGGCAAAAGTTATATTCAGCGCTCATGGGGTAAGTCCGGCTGTTTGGAACGAGGCAGGTGAGAACAATCTTGAGGTGGTAGATGCCGTTTGTCCACTAGTAACGAAAGTTCATAACGAAGTTAAGCACTATGCTGATCTCGGTTATACAATCATTTTAATCGGACACAGGAATCATGTAGAAGTTATAGGCACAAGCGGTCATGCGCCGGAGAAGGTTATAGTTGTTGAGTCTGTAGAAGAAGCCCAGAAATTGACGGTGCCCGATCCCAACAAAATAGCATATGTTACACAGACAACGTTAAGCGTAGATGATACGAGGGATATACTTGCCGCTCTTAAAGAAAGATTTCCTAACATTGTAAGTCCTTCAAAGCTTGATATCTGCTACGCCACACAAAATAGACAGGACGCTGTAAAGGCTCTTACTAAAGAAGCAGATCTCATCTTTATTATGGGATCTCCTGAAAGTTCTAATTCAAATAGGCTTGTTGAAGTGGCTAAAGCAAATGGTGTGGAGAAAGCGTATCTTATTGAGGGTGCTGATAATCTTGACGGGCATGAGTTCACAAGCGACATGGTAATCGGACTCAGCTCAGGTGCATCAACTCCTGAGACTGTAGTGCTTGAAGTCATAGATAGGCTAAAACAGTTTGGGGCCGACAGCGTAGAAGAGCTTGATGGAAAAGAAGAGCACACAAGATTTCCATTTCCTGAGAAAATACAGTTTTCCTCAGCTTCAAATCCTGATACTACCCTTTAAGCATTAATTATTTCTGTAAGTTCTCCTGTTTTAGTGTTGAATAATAGTCCGGTAATTTTTATATCTTTTGATATAAGAGGGTGGTTCCTTATATGGATCACATCGTTTTTAATACTTTCAATTCTGTCTGAAATTGATAACCAATTAACAAATTCGCCCTCTGATGTATCAAGTTTCTCTTTCAGTAGTTTCCCCATTCCTTCTTGAGTAAACGTTTCAAAACCACACTCTGAATGATGAATAACCAAGAACTCATTTGTACCAAGATGCGTATAAGAGGCTACTAGTGAGCGTATTGCATCCTCGCTTGCTCTACCACCTCCATTTCTTATTATGTGGGCTTCTCCTAACTCTAACCCAAGAAATTTGAGCGGCTCTAAGCGTGCGTCCATACATGTTAATATCGCCAGTTGTCTTGTAGGCGGGGCTTTGAGCTCAGATTTAGTTCCAAATTCTTTTGAGTATTGCTGGTTAGCTGAAATTATATGATCTATGTTATCACTCACAAAAAAATCCTCCTAATTAGCTTATAATATTCTCAATAATTATCGGAGTCATAAAGATTATGTCAAGAATTCCTTTAATACCAATCCTTCTTTAGAATCTGCTATTTTTTTAAGTGCCATGGTTTCAATTTGTCTTATTCTTTCTCTACTAAGCCCGTATTTGCCTGCAATTTGCTCAAGCTTATGTTCTTCTTTATAATCAATCCCAAACCTCATCTTCAGTACATCTCTTTCCCTGTCAGTTAATTGTCTAAGTGACCTTTTAACTCTTTGCATCATTGAGTTTTGAGCTAAATAATAATCAGCTTTCTTGCTTTTCGGGTCAGGAACTATATCAAGAAAAGTCTTACTATCTTGATCAATTCCTGATATTTCTAAAGGAACTGTCATATCTTTTCCTCTTAGAATTGTTTTTACTACCTCATTGGAAATACCAACTTCCATAGCAATTTCTTCTATTTCTGCTGGTTTATCTCGGTTATGTTCAATCTTAGCCTTGGCTTTATATACTACAGATGATTGTTCTTGCAGGTAGACCGGTATGGAAATCGTTTTAGTTTGTTCCATGATGGCTCTAGACAATGACTGGTGTATCCACCAAGCGCTATATGTAGAGAATTTAAAACCTTTTGTATGATCAAACTTTTCAACCGCTTTCATGAGCCCGATGTTTCCTTCCTGTATCAAATCCGAAAGTGGTAGTCCTCGAGTTTGGTACCTGTTGGCTAGATCAATTACGAATCTCAAATTGGATTTAATAAATTTTTCTTTGATTTTTAGTGCTCTATTTTGAATTACTTTGAGCTTAGCACGAGAACGTAGTAGATCGTTATTACTGTTAGACTGGTCATTGTTTTGTTTTGAGTTCAACCCATTTAATATCAAACTAGCCTTTTCTTTGCAAATCTTCATCTGAGCTGACAGGACTATTTCGTCTCGTCTGCTAAGTAGTTCTTCTCCATTTAAATCTTTATAATATGCAAAAATGAGTCTAAAGTTTTTGTTTACACTCTCTGTTTGTACCTCTTTTTTTTCAGGTTCTGGTTTATCTTCCCTATTCTCAACATCTTGAGAATCAAAATTGACCTCTTCCACGCTATAGTCTTTCTCTGAATCTTCTAAACTAACATTATCTGCATATTTAAAAGAATCAGCTGCTATTTCATATTCTAATTGTTTAAGCGACATATATGTGGTCCTCAAAGATATATAGTTTAGGGTACCCAATATTTAGGAACCCTAAATAATTATATTAAATTTTTTTAGGAAATCAATGTTTTTTATAGTGAGGACATTCTTTGCATATGTCTTCCTCACTTAGAATGGTATGAAGTTGTTCACAATAATGAGGTTTGGGATCGCCTAAAAACCTATCCTTGCTAAAATGGCAACAATCTAAACACATGTCGTTGTTAAAAATAAGCCCTTTCTCGATAAGCCTATCGGTTATTCTAACTAACAACTTTTCCAAAACAGCTTTTTCGTTATTAGTAAATTCAGATACAATCTCTTCAAGTTCTTTACCAATATCTTCAACTAAGTGAACCTCTCTAAGCCCGCTAGGAGTTAACTCTAAGTGAACTTTCCTACGGTCTACCAAGTCTCGGCTTCTTATTATTAGATCTTTCTTTTCCAAAGAGTCTAATATTCCGCTAGCAGTGGCTGGAGTACAGGAAAGGTTTTTGGCTATATTGCCAACCGTAATGGCATCTTTTCTAGTATAGTTGATGAATAGAAGGGCTTTTATCTGAACTGGTGTGAGGTGTTCAATCTTACTCTTGTCCCAGAATATATTTCTAACTGCTTGGCTTATACTAAATAAGGTTCTAGTAATCTGGCCGCCCAAGTTATTTTGTCTGTATATTGGATCAAAAATAGACATATGCTTACCTATATTTAGGATACCTAATAGATGCCGATTAACATAGTAGAGCACAAGAATTTACAGTAGCTTAAGTCCTTCTTCAGATTCTGCAAACAATGCAGCGGATTTTTCTTTGAATTGTGGAAAGGCCGAATTATATTTTGAAATGATTTCATAAGCAGAGTTTTCTGAAAAATCTTTACTAACAAATGCTACAACACAGCCTCCATATCCTCCTCCGTTAATAGTTGCTCCGTACACCCCTTCAGATGCCCTGGTTAATTCAAATAGCCTTTTAGCTTCAGAGCTAGCTTTATCATAATTCTCTAATGTACTAATAGAGGATTCATTCATCAATTCCCCAAATTTCTCAATATCTCCCCTATCCCAAGCCTTTATTCCTTCCTCTACACGTGTGACCTCAGAAAAATAATGCATTGCCCAATTCTTTACATCCTGAGGAAGTCTTTTCTTCTGTGCTTCATAAACTTCAGAGGGAATGTCTGATAAAACCTTTGGAGATTTTAATCCACCCATAAGCCCTAGAAGACCGGCCGTTCTTTTGCATGCCTCGACTCTCTCATTATAGGCTGAAGATGTTAGTTCACGAGTAAGTCCTGAATACAATATTAGAACCTTAAAATCTAGTCCGGATACTGATTTGGGGTGTCGGACAACTTCCCCTGATAGTGTATCGATATGAAGCATGCAGTTTTTCTTTCCATAGACAATTGAGCTCTGGTCTAATATACCGACTTGTAGTTTGAGATATTTGTTTTCTATTTCCGAATCCAAAGAAATATATTCTTTGGACGTTAGATTTAAATTGTTTAAGTGAGAGAGTGCTTTTAAGTAGGCAAGACCTACCGAGGCTGAAGAGCTTAGACCACTTGCAGGAAGTGAACCTGTTACCACTGCGGTAAATCCAATATTAATTGGCATCAGCTCTTGAATAACTTTAACGGCTCCCATAGCGTATCTGCCCCAGTCATCTTTTTTAGCAGTTTTAATATTATCTAAGCTAAATTCCACAACTCCAGGATAATTTGTGCTGTAGAGACGAATTCTTTTCTCATAGTTTGGTATAAAGGCCAACAGGGTTCTGGCATTTATAGTCATTCCTAATACTGGCGCGCCTTGATGGTCAATGTGGGCACCTAGGGGAGAAATACGATATGGAGAAGATATAATATTTAATTCAGAAGCGCTGAATTTCTCGCGTCTTTTTAAATGTTCAACCAGTTTATCGACTTGATCTTCTAGAGGTGAAAATTCCATATTAATTTATAACCGTATCAATTTGGCAATGCGGAAAAATGGTGAATCTCATTTTGTAGATTATATAGATTAAAATAAATCCCTTTTTGGGCTAGAAGTGAATCATGGGTGCCGGATTCCGATATCTCGCCTTTATGAATTACGAGTATTCTATCAGCTTCCCTTACATTTGATAATCTATGTGCAATAACTAATGTCGTTATTGTGTTTCTGTTATTCTTGATTGATTCTTGAATACGTTTTTCAATATTTGCATCTATATTTGAGGTCGCTTCATCAAGTATCATGAACTTAGCATTTTTTGAAAATGCCTGGCTAATAGATACCAGCTGTTTCTCACCCGAAGAAATGGAGTTTCTGTTACTTTGAACAAGCTGACTCATATTTCTTATAGACGGCATGTTGTTTGTACCTTGCTCGTTGCTGTCAGATGTGTTTTTGCCAAATAAAAACAGGTCTTGAAACACTGCAGATATGTGATCTCTTAAAAAGTCCGGATTGTAGTTTCTAATATCTTCTCCGTCCAGTAGAATTTCGCCTTTTTGAGCTTCGTAAAATCTTAGAATTAAATTTACAATCGTACTTTTTCCAGACCCTGTTAATCCAACAAGTGCAACTGTTTCTCCTGGATTTAATTTAAATGAAATGTTTTTCAGTACCCATTCTTTGTCGTCATAGGAAAACCAAACATTCCTAAATTCGATCGCTCCTTTAATTTCTCCTTCACTTCTCCCAAAGTTTTGTTCAGGAGCAGCATTTGCGAGTTCATACAAGTTCTCTGTCGCTGCTGCCGCAGATTGAAAGAGATTATATTTCTCAGCAAGCTCCATAATAGGCCTAAATAAAAGCCTAACGTAGTAGAGATAAGCTATTAACGCTCCAAGTGTTAGATCCATACTTAATACTTTTAATCCGCCGTACCAGAGAACAAAAGCGACAGTGAATACGCTTGTGAATTCTATAAACGGTCTAAATGTGGCATAGACCCAGAGCTGATCCATATTGGCTTTATAGTTTTCGCTATTTACACCCTTAAACTTCTCGAAGTTTTGTATCTCTTTGTTATAGAGCTTTATAAGGATAATTCCCCTGACGCTCTCTTGAACAAATGCGTTTAATTTTGCAATTGAAATTCTGACGTCCCGATAAACTGTCTTTAATTTCATTCTAAAAAGACTTGCGAAAATTAACATCAGCAAGGTTAAAATAAATACAAAGAGAGTGATTGTTTTATTCATAATATACATCACAACAAAAACACCGATGACAACGAGAATGTCTTTAAAAAACTGCACCATCACGGATGTGTACATTTCATTAATAGCATTTACATCGTTAGTTACTCTTGTGGATAGTCTCCCAACAGGGTTTTTATCAAAGAAGGTTTGAGGAAGTCGTAGAATATGAGAAAAAACATGGACTCTCATTCTGTGCATGATTTTGTGGCCCGAATAATTCAGAAGATATGTGTAGAGGGAGCTGAATATGAATATTCCTAAAAGACAAAGGAAGAGTAGGGACGCAAGCCTAACCACTTGTTTTATTTCATCACTTCTTAGAACTAGAAGCTCGCTCCGACTTAGCTGACCTAGCGATGTATAGCCTATGTAGTCATAACTGCCGGCTTGATTAAAGATGCTGCGGTTGTTATCAATAATTTGGGTTAATTTTTTATTGTTCTGGACGTTTAAGTCTTGTTGATTAATAGCCATATACCGTTCATTTGATACCAAGCCCAGTTTTTCTAGATTGTGCCTGTCTTCATTGTCTATCTCAGACATATCTATCAAATAAGAGTTCTGATCTACGGGGATTACTAGGCTAGGGTATTTATCCTTTATATCTAAGACTAATTTTCTGTCCGTATCCTTGTCACTTAATTGTGCAATTCTCCAAGAGGGGTAGATATATTTATCGACAGCTACTTTGGCAATATAGGGCACAGTTAGCTCAAGCGCAGCAGTGATGAGCATAAATATAAGAGCCAGGAACATAAATGTCCTATATGGGCCTGTGTATCCGTAGAGCCAACTTATGAGTTTTAAGTCATAAGTCTTCTTCCCTTTTTTGGCTTCTTCATTATCCATTAATGCCAATTTCTAAATACTCCTAACTTTTTAATATGATTTTCTTAATAATCTTTGGTTTCTATAAGTATAATCTCTTAGAAAAATTGTATAGATTTTAGGTATAAGATAATATTTAAGTTTATTTGTTACTGGTGAAAAATCAAAACATTATCCAAACAGACGAAAATTAATCCACAGTGTAACTGTGAAAGGAGATATTTATGATTAAGCATATAGTAATGTGGAGACTAAAAGATGAAGCCGCGGGAGCTACAAAAAATGAGAATGCTCTTAAATTAAAGGACTCTCTAGAGTCTTTAGTAGGACAAATTCCATCACTGAAAGCAGCTGAGGTTGGAATTAACTTTAACCCATCCGATGCAGCGTTTGATGTGGTGTTATATTCTGAGTTTGATGATCAAGAAGGACTTAATGCATATCAAAACCATCCGGAGCATGTAAAGATTGTGGATTTTGTTGGTGAGATTAGGACAGACAGGGCTGTTGTAGATTACGGAGATTAAAGTCTTTTGAGTTAAGCTGTTTTAGCTTTAGCTTGCCCGCCTCTGCCTCTGCCGTATTTGGGCCTGGAGGTGGAGAAAGGCGTAAGATTGAATTCTGAAGTAGTTCCGTTTTCAAACATAAATCCGCCCAGAGATCCTATCATGGCGGCATTATCAGTGCAGTATTTAGGAGAGGGGATATAAACGGAAATGCCTTCTTGCTCTAGCTTTTCTTTAGAAAGCTTCCTTAGTCTTGAATTACACGCCACTCCGCCTGCAATAACAACACTTTCTACATTATTTTCTTTTGCTGCTATTAAAGTTTTATGAACCAGAGTTTCTACAATAGCTTCTTGATAGCTTGCGCATATGTCTCTTAATTCATTGTCGTTTGGATCCGGGTGTTTTCTGAGATAATAAAGCACAGATGTTTTAACACCGCTAAAGCTGAAATCAAGAGTTGAGTTAGTCATAAATGGGCGTGGGAACTCTATTGCTTCCCTATTTCCCTCTTTTGCCAGCTTATCTATTTCTACTCCACCGGGGTAGGGCAAATCCATAATTTTAGCGGCCTTATCAAAAGCTTCTCCTGCAGCGTCGTCCCTCGTTTTCCCTAATAGCTCAAACTCTGTGTAGCTCTTCACAAGATAAAGACTTGTATGCCCACCTGAAACTACCAACCCAACAAATGGAAACTTCACATCATTTTCCAAATGTACAGCAGACATATGAGCCTCTAGGTGGTTAACACCAATAAGCGGAATATTAAGTCCAAAGGCCATAGCTTTAGCCGTAGAAAGCCCAACCATCAAAGCACCAATCAGACCTGGTCCGTGTGTAACTGCTACTGCATCTAGATCATCTTTTTGAATACCAGAATCTTTTATAGCTTTATCTACTACCGGCATTATAACCTCAACGTGCATCCTTGACGCTATTTCTGGTACAACTCCACCGTATTCTTTATGAATATCAATCTGGGAAGCAACCACATTAGACAAAACTTTTTTGCCGTCTTGTATAACTGCGGCTGAGGTTTCGTCACACGATGATTCTATAGCTAGTAGTGTAAGTGACATACTATCTATTTTACTAGACTCTTTAACATTCACAACATAAAGATATAATTGCGATTTTGTCTCAATACTTTTATACTATGAGTGTTGAGGAGTTAATATAATCCTTAATGGGTCTGGCAAGCTAATTTTCTGATTAAGGAGTTTATCTTCTAAGGGAGTTTATCTAATGGGAACAAAAGCCAAAATTGAAAGGATTCCAGATAAAAGTGCAATAACCAGGGACCCTTTCCCAAAATCTAAGAAAATATATGTAAAAGGCAAAATTCACGATATTGAAGTTCCTATGCGCGAAATTGAACTTGAAGACTCGGACACTTCTTTTGCTGTAAATGGGGAGTCTCCAAAGAATACTTCTATCACTGTTTACGATACAAGCGGGCCTTATACTGATCACAATATAGAAATAGATGTTCACCGTGGACTTAATCCTTTAAGGATGAAATGGATCAAGGACCGTGGGGATATTTTGGAGCTTGAAAACTTTTCCTCAGAATTTTCAAGAAGAAGTGAAACTGATTCTCAAATTAAAGGTATTAGGTTTAAACATATTAGAAAACCCCTTCGGGCAAAACCCGGCTCCAACGTATCTCAGATGCACTATGCTAGAAAGGGCATAGTTACTGCTGAGATGGAGTTTATTGCAATAAGAGAAAACCAGCGCATAGACGAGCTCAAGGAACAACTTGGTGATTTGGCCAAATATCACAAAGGTGAGAGTTTTGGTGCAAATATTCCTGATTCTGCTATCACACCTGAGTTTGTTATGAAAGAAGTTGCAGAGGGTAGGGCAATCATTCCCAACAACATAAACCATCCTGAGAGCGAGCCTATGATAATAGGGCGCAACTTTCTTGTGAAGATTAACGCAAATATTGGAAACTCAGCAGTTACCTCAAGCATTGAAGAAGAGGTTGAAAAAGCTGTGTGGTCTTGCAGATGGGGTGCAGACACGATAATGGATTTGTCGACGGGGAAAAATATTCATGAGACAAGAGAGTGGATTATAAGAAATTCCCCTGTTCCTATAGGCACTGTTCCAATTTATCAAGCACTCGAAAAAGTGGACGGAAGCCCAGAGGACCTCACATGGGAAATCTTTAGAGACACTCTTATTGAACAAGCAGAGCAAGGGGTCGACTATTTCACCATTCATGCTGGAGTCCTGCTAAGATATGTCCCGCTTACAGTCAACAGAGTTACCGGCATTGTTTCCAGAGGCGGCTCTATAATGGCCAAGTGGTGCTTGTCTCATCATAAAGAGAGTTTCCTCTATACACATTTTGAAGAGATGTGTGAGCTGATGAAAGAGTACGATGTTGCGTTTTCATTAGGTGACGGTCTTCGGCCGGGTTCAATTGCAGATGCTAATGATGAGGCCCAATTCGCTGAATTAAAAACCATAGGAGAATTGACCAAGATTGCCTGGAAGCATGATGTGCAGGTAATGATAGAAGGCCCGGGACACGTTCCAATGCACATGATCAAAGAAAATATGGATAAACAGCTTGAGTATTGTCATGAGGCACCTTTTTATACACTAGGACCTTTAACAACTGATATTGCTCCAGGCTATGACCACATTACTTCAGGCATAGGGGCGGCCATGATTGGCTGGTATGGGACTGCAATGCTCTGTTATGTTACACCTAAAGAGCATCTTGGTTTGCCAAATAGGACGGATGTAAAAGAGGGTGTGATTACTTACAAAATTGCAGCACACGCTGCTGATCTTGCCAAGGGACACCCAGCAGCTCAAGTAAGAGACAATGCTCTTAGTAAGGCCAGATTTGAATTTAGATGGAACGACCAGTTTAACCTCTCTCTAGATCCAGATACGGCAAAAGGGTTTCATGATGAAACACTTCCCGCAGAAGGCGCAAAAGTGGCTCATTTCTGCTCTATGTGCGGACCAAAATTCTGCTCCATGAAGATAACCCAAGACGTAAGGGATTATGCAGCGGAACATGGTCTTACTGATAACGACGCTATTGATCAAGGCATGGATCAGAAGTCAAAAGAATTTGCCGATGCTGGCGGCAAAATATATGTTGATGCCCAGAAGGCTCAATAAGTCTTAGCGCCATTTCGTCTAACGTGATTATTCGACAACTTAAAGAGTTTCCATTACTAAATTGCTTTTTGTGCATGAGCTTCTATCAACAGCCTGTAGCACTACAGAGCGACCGCTAAAACCTCCTGGTATTGTAATATTAAAGAAAGCGTTTCCGGACGAGTCGGCTGTTACAGTTGGTAGGGTTCTGAAATTTAAAATATCCACTTCTAAACCACTACAAAGATTGTTCGCCGGGAATGTAGTTTGATCAAATCCCCAAATAAAAGTTACATCGCCACTAGGAGTGGCTCCAGAAACGGAAAGAGTATTCAATTCTCCAGCTCGCCCAGGATCAAAAGGATTTAACGCAATATCTATTGGTTGCTGTGAGTCTAGGGTCTGGTTGGTTACATTACTTCCGGAGCAAGTAGTTATATCTACTGCCTGTAGTACTATACTTCGCCCTCTAAACCCTTGAGGAACAAAGACATCGTGAGTAGCTAATCCGTTTCCGTCGGCCCTAACAGTGACAAGGTTTCTAAAATCAGATATCCCAGACTGGAGCCCAGGACATATTTGATTTGCACTGGCTGTACCTTCAATGAATCCCCAAAGATATGTGACATCTCCGTTAGGAGTAGCCCCACGGGCTTCTATGGTATTAACAATTCCAGATATGTTCGGGTTCAAAGTCGAAAGTGTAATTGGCGCAGGCTCATCGTCGGAAATGATCTTAAATATCTCACCGTCCTGATCTACTATATATAACTCGCCTGCGGCATCCTCACCAAAAGAGGTAATATTGTTTATTGACCCTATATCCGGTACAAGTTCACTAGTCCGTTCCTGAAATTCAGTTAAAACACTCCCGTTCCATTTAAAGCTCCATATTCTACCGGAGCAATAATCTGCAAAGAAGTAAGTGCCGTCTAGAGAGGGTATCGCTGAGCCTCTGTAAACATAACCGCCTGTTACCGAACAGTTCCCACTGGCGTGGGTGTAATCATGCAATGGAAGAGTCAGGCCCGGATCATTACAGGCACAGCCTGAGAGCCCGGTACATCTGTTTCCCTCCATACAACGCCAACCATAGTTTTCTCCACCACCGCTGACACTTGGCTGCCAGCTTATCTCTTCTCTCTGGCCTTGCCCGACGTCTCCGAAATAAAGGTCTCCATTAAGCCTGTCAAAACTCGCTCTCCAGGGATTCCTGACACCCAATGACCAGATGCTGTCTAGAGTCGATGGGTCACCTACAAAAGGGTTCTCGGCGGGTACTGTAAAACCGCCGTTCACGTCTATTCTATGAATCTTTCCAAGAATATTTTGAGAATTCTGCGCCCTGTTTCCAGGATCATTACCTGATCCCCCGTCTCCCAAAAAGTAGTAGAGAAAGCCGTCATTTGGGCTAAACGCCAGCATACCTCCGTTATGGTTACCAAAGGGCTGATCAATTGTTGCGAATACTATCTCGCTACCGGGGTCTGCGATATCAGGATTCCCTGAAACCGTATAACGCGTCAATACCGTATCCCCTGAGTTGTTTGTGTAGTTCACATAGAAAAAACCGTTAGTTGCATATTCGGGGTCAAAAGCTAGTCCCAGAAGACCCTGTTCTCCGCCGCTTCCTGCTTTAGAATTCAAATCCAGGAAAGGTGTAGTCAAAACAGTGCCGTTTTTTATAATCTTAATTTGTGCAGAATTCTGCTCGACAATAAAAAGTCTTTGAAAATCATCTGGAGGAGATGTGAGAAAAAGAGGATTTGAAAAACCGGTAGCCACTCTCTGTGTTTGAATAGCCCAAGTATTAGTAATCATGGGAGCTAATAGGATTAAAAAGAATATGATAATAGATTTGATTTTATTCATGCTTCCTCCTTTGGTAAGCTTTATTAATAGATAAATTTGTTTTCCGCCACGAGCGTAGACCTTCTGCTCACTTTCAATGCTATCATATGCATATTTCAATATCTACAAGATTTTGCATTGCAAATATTTGTATTATATTATTTTTATCTATTCCCGTTATTATTTGTTATCATAAATTCAACTTGTTGAGGAGACATTTTTATGAGTACTCAAACTTATAGAGCATATGTTGTTGATGAAACTGCAGAGAATTTATTTGAAAGGAGTATTAAAGACAGGTCTATAAATGATCTGCCGGAAGGAGATGTGCTTATTAAAGTTCATTATTCCTCTCTCAATTACAAAGATGCCCTCTCGGCTACCGGAAATAGAGGTGTAACGAGAAAATTTCCTCACACTCCAGGGGTCGATGCGGCGGGCGTTGTTGAAGAAAGCAGCGATAGTAGATTTACACCTGGCCAGGAAGTTATTGTTCATGGCTATGATCTAGGTTGTAATACATGGGGCGGATTTGGAGAATACATAAGAGTTCCTGCTGATTGGGTAGTTAGCCTTCCAAAGGGTTTGTCTACTAGAGAAAGTATGATTTACGGCACAGCCGGTTACACAGCTGCTTACTCAGTACTCAAACTTGAACAGTATGGCATCAGACCCGAGATGGGAGAGGTGCTTGTAACGGGTGCTACCGGTGGTGTGGGAAGTGTTGCTGTGGCAGTTCTTGCTAAGATTGGTTATCAGGTTGTTGCATCAACAGGCAAGACCGACCAGGAACAGTTCTTGCTCAACTTGGGAGCAAAAGAAGTAATTAGCAGGGAGGATTCACAAGACCAATCAGGAAAGCCTTTACTAAGAGGTAGATGGGCTGGTGTGGTTGATACAGTAGGTGGTGAAATACTAGCAACTGCAATAAAAACCACCAACCCACATGGAGTTGTTACTTGCTGTGGAAATGTAGCTTCAGCTGATCTTCCAATTAACGTCTATCCTTTCATATTAAGAGGGGTTTCATTGGTAGGAATTGATTCTCAAGACTCAGTTATGGAACTAAGACAAGAAATATGGAATAGAATTTCTACCGACTGGAAAGTTGATCAGCTTGAAACATTAACTACGGAAATTACACTTGAGGACCTTGATAGTAATATTGAGCTTATTTTAGAAGGCAAACAAAAAGGCAGAGTTCTAGTAAATTTGAACAAATAGTTAAATTCTTTTAAATTCCGGAAGTGCCCATAATTTAGACACCGCGTGCTTAAATTATGGGCGTCCTAAGTTGCTCTATTTGCTAAACAAACCTCTGAATGTCTTATTTTAGTGCATATTTTTTAATCATTTAAGATTCAAACTCCCCTCAATCATTGATTTTATCCCCAGCATGTTTACGAAATTCTAAATATCTTATCAATTACTTGTTCTATTTGGCATTACTATTGCAACGTTATAGTCACACACAAAAAGTATGGAGGTATTGGAGATATGTTTAACTTAGCCCTAAAAGGGATTTTTCTATCCTTTTTACCCATTTTTCTATTTTTCCCAGATTTAGCATTAGCTCAAGAAGGCTTAGATACAGGTGATACCACTTGGATCATGATATCTACTGCTTTAGTTTTATTTATGATGATTCCGGGCCTGGCTTTGTTCTACGGTGGTCTGGTAGCCAAAAAGAATGTTCTTTCAATATTAATGCAGTGTTTTGCTGTAACTGCGGTTGTGACAATAATATGGACTATTGTTGGTTATAGTCTCACTTTTGATACTACTGGTATGGTTGCAGGGGAGTGGAATATTAATGCTTTTATAGGTGGCTTCGACAAGGCATTCTTACATGGTATTACGCCTGATACACTGTCAGGAAGTATTCCTGAACTCTCATTTTTTGCATTCCAGCTTACATTTGCAATCATTACACCGGGCCTGTTTATAGGTGCTTTTGCCGAGCGAATGAAATTTTCAGCAATTATGTGGTTTGTAGCAATTTGGATAATTCTGGTTTATTTCCCAATAGCACATATGGTCTGGGGTGGCGAAGGATCATTTTTTGGTGATATGGGTGTTATAGATTTTGCAGGCGGTATTGTTGTTCATATCACAGCCGGTGTTGCTGCACTTGTAGCGGCTATTATGGTTGGGAGAAGAAGGGGATATCCTATGGCTACACCTCCTCATAATATGACTATGACGCTCACCGGAACTGCGATGCTATGGGTAGGATGGTTTGGCTTTAATGGCGGTAGTGCTCTTGCGGCTGATGGTACTGCGGCAATGGCTATAGTTGTGACTCAGATTTCACCATGTGTAGCTGCACTAACCTGGATTGCAATTGAGTGGCTAAAAAATGGAAAACCAAGTGCTCTAGGTTTTGCGACTGGTGCTATAGCAGGACTTGCAGCTATTACTCCTGCCTCTGGTTCAGTCGGTCCTATGGGTGCACTTGCCATTGGTTTTGTTTCTGCATTGCTGGCCTATGTTGCTGCTACATGGCTCAAGTATCATTTTAAATATGATGATGCGCTTGATGTTGTAGGTGTCCACGGAGTGGGCGGATTTGTTGGTATTATAATGGTATCTTTCTTCGCCGCAGTTTCGTTAGGCGGTACTGTTGTGGATCTGGATATGCCAAATCAGCTTAAAGTTCAAGCCTTAGCAGCATTTTTTACTATTGTTTATACTGGAGTTATTTCATTCATTATTCTCAAACTCATTGATGTCACTATCGGACTTAGGGTTACTGAGGAAGAAGAAGTTCAGGGTCTTGACTACTCAGATCATGGTGAGTCAGGATACGACTTATAAATTTAGAATTTCAACTTTAGATCAATTATAAACTCAGGCTGAGTAGTAGCTCAGCCTGAGTTTATTTCTGCCAATTAGCTCTTCCTACTAAAAAAGAACTTGAAAAATATAATATTCGACCTATGATTGAATATCATGATTCAGGTTACTCCCGAAATATTTATTGATGAAGATGAAATAGAGCTTGAGTTTATCAGGGCTTCCGGACCAGGTGGTCAAAACGTAAACAAAGTTTCTACGGCTGTTCAGCTTAAGTTTAATATTGATGCTTCTCCTAATTTTCCTCCAAAAGTTCGCGAGCGTTTGATTAAGCTCGCCGGTAGCAGGGTAACTAAAGAGAATAAGATCGTCATTGAAGCCTCAGCTTTTAGATCTCAAGAGAAAAACCGTGCTGATGCTATCTCTCGACTAACTGAACTAATCCGAAAAGCTACAATAGAACCAAAACCAAGGCGTAAGACAAAACCGACTTTTGCATCCAAACAGAGGCGAATTGAATCAAAAAAGCATAAAGGCAAACTAAAAAAGATGCGCCGCTCGGTTCCATCGTCAGATGATTAACGCAGAGATTTGATAAGGATAGCGCGGCTGGTACAATACCAGCTTCAAAATTACTATGAGCACAGATACTAACAATGAGAAAACTTGCAGGTGCGGACATAAAAGAAATAACGCCTGGATAGTACCAAAACCGAGCTACTCATTTTGGGGCTGGATTCTTGTCGGAACTGGGATAAGCCACCCCCCAACAGAAATCAGATTCGAGTGTGATAAATGCGGTGAGGTATTTGAACGAATAACTGACCCGGTTCTCTTAAAATCCCATTCTTATAAGTAATTCCTATAATATTCAACTTTTTCTGAGTATTCGTTTATATTACTTAGAAACCATTCTCAATATTTAATTTAGTTTTGGAGATTGCACTATCAATGAATCAAAAACTCATACCGATAACTTTATCTTTGTTTTTTATTTTATTTCTGTCATCTTGTAATACCAAGTGTATTTCGGTATCTGACGATGAGCTTGAAAAGATAGGTCAGCTTATCTTTATTAACGAGGGGGCCGGCAAAGTTGAGAACCTTACTACATGGAACGAGGGTGAGGAGTTCGCTTCCCTTGGGATCGGCCACTTCATCTGGTATCCGCAAGACAAAGAGTACAGGTTCTATGAAATCTTTCCTGTTGCATATGAGTTTATAAAATCCAATGGCGGACAACCTCCACAATGGATGGAGCAGATGGCAGAATTTGATCTGCCTTGGAACTCACGGGAACAGTTTTATAACGAATTTGAATCTCCCAAGATGGTTTCTTTAAGGGAATTCCTTTTAGAGACAATTCCTCAACAGTCACTCTTCATGGCAGGTAGGCTAGAGAAGAGCCTTCCTAAAATCTTAGAATCCGCTCCGCCAGAAATGCATGATCATATTAGACAGCAATTCTACCGAGTAGCTAACTCTCCCATGGGTATATACGTCTTGATAGATTATGTGAATTTCAAAGGGGAGGGGACTTTGGAGTCAGAACGATATAACGGCCAGGGCTGGGGACTGCTTCAAATATTAGAAGGCATGAATGGAACAGAAAAAGGTATGCCAGCGCTTCAAGAGTTTGCTGATGGGGCGCAGAGAGTACTTCTCAGACGCGTTAGCAATTCTCCCCCTGAAAGGGGTGAGAAAAGATGGATTCCAGGCTGGCAAAACAGAATTAAAACCTACACATCTCAGGATGTAGCTTCATATTACCGAGCAACTCCCGATTCTAATCAGAGTGATCAAGAAAGTATTACTGAAATAGTTAGTGATATTTATAGAAACTTGGTATGTGGAACTAGTTGAACTAGTATAGTAGCTTATGGAATATTGGACTATCTATATACTTAGCCTTTTAGCCGCTGGCCTAGCTTCAGGTTTTGTAGCCGGCCTGTTCGGTGTAGGGGGAGGGATTGTCAGGATCCCCATTTTTTTATTCCTATTCCCCATATTAGGTATTCACCCAGATGTTCTCATGCATGTCGCAGCCGGCACATCATTAGCACTAGCTATTCCGTCTTCAATAATGGCATCAAATGCTCAGCATAAGGCCGGCAATTTGGATATAAGTTTTCTCAAGGGGTGGATCCCAGCTCTAGTAGTAGGAGTTATTATAGGCATATTTTTAATGCGCTATATGTCGAGTAGATTTTTGGAGCAGCTGTTTGCCTTTGTAATTCTATTTCTTTCTTTGCAAATGTTTTTTACCACAAGCGACTTCAAAATTACCAAAGAATTTCCAGGACCTATATTAAAATCAACTTCAGCTTTTATTATCGGTGCTTTATCTAAGATGACAGGACTTACCGGTGGAAGTTTTACAACCCCTGTGCTTACTGCATTTGGCTACCCGATTCACAGCTCTATTGCAGTGGCGACTGCCGGAGGTTTTTTTATCAGCATATTCGGAGCAGCCGGGTCGGCTATAAATGGTCTGGGTGTTCAAGGCAGACCCCAGTTTTCTCTAGGCTATATCGATTTGACTGCGGTTTTGGTTATGATTGTTCCGATAGTAATAATGGCCCCCCAGGGTGTAAAACTCGCCAATAACCTAAGCCAGAATAGATTAAGAAAAGTATTTTCAATTTTCCTATTCATCGTTGCATTAGATATGATACGTAGTCTTTATTTTAAATAGCGGGAGAATGTTTTGAGAACGTTAGCTCTAGATGTTGGTACTAAAACAATAGGTATTGCAGTCAGCGATGAGCTAGGTATCACTGCAAATGGAATTACTACTATTCAGAGAAAGAGCTTGAAAGAAGATCTTAATGAGCTGGATATCTTAGTTAAAGAATATAAACCCGGAGAGATTTTGGTGGGTGTGCCCTATCAAATGGACGGCAGTGTAAGTGAAAGAGGGCAGCAAATTTTGAAGTTCGCAGATAAGATTAAAGCTGCTTTCGAATTGCCAGTTGTCTTCTGGGATGAGAGCTACTCCACAGTAAACGCTGAAAAAAAACTTATAGAAGGCAATATGAGTAGGAAAAAAAGAAAGAAGGTTATCGACAAGGTAGCTGCAGTCTTCATACTCCAGGAATATTTAGAATCAAAAAGATATTAAATTTAGGAGAGCTTCAATATGCCGCATGCACAGGTGAATGGTGTAAAACTGTATTATGAAATCCATGGAGAGGGGGATCCTGTAATTTTGATATGTGGATTGGGAAGTCAGCTCCAAAGCTGGGCCAGTCAAGTCCCTATCTATTCAAAGCATTTCAAAGTCATTGTGTTTGATAACAGAGGGTCGGGAAAGTCAGATAAGACTGAAGAGAGATATTTAACCTCAGATATGGCAGAAGATACTGCTTTGCTAATGGAACACCTTGAAATCGAATCTGCACATATTGTCGGTAAATCAATGGGCGGAATGATAGCCCAGTGGCTGGCCATACATTATCCTGAGAAAGTTCAAAAGTTAGTCTTGGCTTGTTCCTCAGCATCTCGGGACGAAGTAGGTAACGAAATTCTCAGAATGGGGCGCGATATTGCAACTAAAGTCGGCACCAAAGCAGTTTGGTTGATGTCACTCTACCTTGGTTATAACAGGGAATACATAGAGAAGAATCTAGGGAGTATTAAAGAGATTATGTCTACATTACCTGAAGACCCTGAGGTGCTTAAGGGGTATATTGGGCAAAGTTACGCATGTGAAGGTCATAATGCGCTTGATTTATTAAATCAAATTTCCTCTGAGACTTTAGTCATATTAGGTGAAACTGATTTGATAGCATCCCCCAAACGCTCAAAAGTTCTTGCAGAGAAGATTCCTAATTCTGAATTAAAAGTCTTTAGCGGAGTCGGTCATGGATTTTGGAGGGAAAAACAAAAAGAGGTTGATGATTTAGTTTTAGATTTTTTGCTAAATAGATAGACTAATTTAGATTCCTTTTGTTTATTATCTCACTTCTTTTCTGGGAAGTGATTGATATCATTTCGAGCCTAGTTTGTAAGTCGTTAATAATTATTTCAGATCTTTTCTGGACGTTGGTTTCTTCAAGAAGCCTCTGTTTATCAAAAACATTTGGGAAGATTAAACTAGCCAGTGCGTCTGTAAGATTTTCTAATGGAAGTTTAGTATTTACATTTATTCTATGAGACTTTTGCTTGTCATCAAGATATAAATTCCATTTATTAATGAGCTCTTCTATCTTGCTCCTAAAGCTCTCACTGTTTGTTTCAAATTCATTTTCCACTATTTTTACCATTGCTTGCCTATAAGGGAGCTCTTCTACAACTTCTATTATTTTTGCTCTTTTTAAGCCATACAGAACTATATTAATCTTTCCGTCTTCAAACTCCTCAGAGCTAACTATACGTCCCATCCCGATAACCTCATATACCTCCGGGTTTTTGTAATAATCACTTTCCCAACCTGGTTTAAGTAGAGCCATGCCGATAATTTTCTCACTATTTAAGGCTGTATGGACCATTTCTTTGTACCTGGGCTCAAATATATGTAGGGGGAGTAGTGTATTAGGGAAAAAGACTACTGAAGAAAGTGGAAATAGTGGCACAATGCCTGAAAAATTATCAAGGTTAGCTACATCTGTTAGATCTAATTCCGGCATTTCCATTAAATAAGTCCCTGGTTTCTTAATTTATAATTAGTATAGCATAGGTATCTTAAAAAAGATTAATAGCAATTTCTATTGGAAATAGCAGATACAAGGATATTTGGGTTGAAATTCTCTTGAATCCTTTTTGGTTCGATCATTATCTAAGTTAGTAAATAGCTTATCACTTTAGGGGGTGTAAAATGAGCAGAATTATAGCTTTAAATGATGACAATTTTGAAGATGAAGTGCTAAATTCTAAGACTCCTGTCCTTGTAGACTTTTGGGCAGAATGGTGCGGACCTTGTAGAGCTCTAGCTCCCGTTATTGAAGAGATTGCCGAAGAATACGGTGAGAATCTTAAAGTCGGGAAGTTAAATGTAGATGAGAATCCTGGTGCTCCATCAGCGTTTGAGATAAGAAGTATTCCTACTCTTATTATCTTTAAAGACGGCGCTGTTGTAGACAGAGCAGTAGGAGCACTGCCAAAAAATCAGATTGCAGATTTGATTGATACAGTTCTAGAGCTCAAGAAATCAGCATAAAGTTTGAATAAAAATTAAATATAAATATTGGGGAATTCTTTTTCGTATTCTTAAATGAATAGGAATTAGAATTCCCTTTTTTTATTATGACTTTAACCTATTTTGTAATTGTCTCTAGAAGTTTGAACCGTATTAGCCATTCGGTTAGAATTCCACAATGGCAAAAACAAGAATAACAAAAGTCTATACTAAAACTGGTGATAAAGGCCTTACCTCTCTAGTGGGAGGAGAAAGAGTCAGCAAAGCATCACAGAGAGTTGATTCGTATGGGGATGTGGATGAATTAAACGCAGTGCTTGGGATAATTCGCTCTCAAGGAGTGGACGGCGAGATCAATAATTTAATAATCGATATACAAAACGATCTTTTTATTATGGGTGCGGATTTAGCTAGCCCAATGGACATAGAAGTCCCTAGAGTAAGCGTTGAGAGTGTCAATAATTTAGAAAGAGCAATAGATAAATTTCTAGAGGAGCTTGAGCCCCTTAAAGAATTTATTCTTCCAAGCGGCAATATTGGTGGATCATATCTTCATTTTGCAAGAACAGTTTCCAGGAGAGCGGAAAGAAAGGTTGTTAAATTAATGGAGGAAGAAGAGATTGGGGAGAACGTTCTAGTATACTTAAACCGTTTGTCGGATTTGCTTTTTGTTATGGCCAGGGTTGAGAATCAACGTGGTAACTTTAAAGAAACCTTTGTAGATTTTAAGAAATAAAATATTTAGAGAGCGCATATAAAATAGATATTGATATAGTAACCCCAGAAATTGATGCTTATTTAGACAGCATTATTAATAATGAAGACGATATCCTTTCAGAAATGGAAGAGATGGCAAGGGAGCAAAACATCCCAATAGTAGGTCGTCAGGTTGGGAGCTTTCTCTATCAGTTAGCTATAACTATTAATGCCAAAAGAATATTTGAACTCGGCTCTGCTTTTGGTTATTCCGCCTACTGGTTTGCTAAAGCGGTAGGTAATAATGGCAAGGTCTATTTTACGGATCTATCAAAAGACAATATTGCTCTCGCAAAGGATTTCATTAAGCTTGTAGGATTTGAGGAAAGAATTGAAATACATTTTGGGGATGGGGCTTTGATTTTAGACGAAACGGCAGGAGAATTTGATATTATTTTTAATGATATCGAGAAAGAAGATTATCCGCAGGTCATAGATAAGGCATATAATAAACTTAGGACTGGCGGATTATTCCTTACTGATAATGTTTTATGGCATGGAAGAGTGATATCTGAGGATAAATCACCTGCTACAGAGGGCGTAAGAGAATTTACTAAACTCCTGATGTCTCATAAGGGTTTTTATACTACTGTTATACCAATTAGGGACGGATTATCGGTTAGTGTCAAATTATAATATTAACGAGATATAATTATGGATAAATCAGAAAATTTAGCTTTAGAAACTAACGAGCTACGTAAAAATTTAAAGCTCAGGCTCGCTCGTAAAGAAAGTGAGTTAAGAGAGCTTCATACCAAAAAAGCTAAACGTGATAGGGCTTTATCCGGCAGCATACTAGCCAAAAAAAGAACTGAAATTGCCGATAAGTTAATTAGACAAATTCTGGTTCAGCAAGGTTTTAAGGACTTAAAGAATGTAGCAATTGTTGCTCTTGGTGGATATGGAAGAAACGAATTATGTCCATACTCAGATATTGATCTGATGTTTCTTTACAAACCGCGTAATAAGTCTTTCACGAAAGATGTTACCGAAAAATTGCTTTATTTACTCTGGGATTTAAATTTTGAGGTTGGCTATTCTGTAAGGACGATCGACGAGTGTTTGGAGCTTTGTTTGGATGAAGACGAGGATACTACAATTCTGACATCATTATTGGATAGCCGTCTTGTATTTGGTGATAAAGAGCTTTATCAAAACTTAGAATCTAAGATATTTAACGATCTGATGCCGAGCATTTCTTCAAAATTTATTCAGAAAAAGATTGAAGAAAATGAGGAACGCTTAGATAGATTCGGAAGGTCAATTTATCTCATCGAACCCAATGTGAAAGAGGGGGAGGGAGGACTTAGGGATATTCATTATGCGTTGTGGATAGCTCAGGCCAAGTTTAAAGTAAAGACCTTTGATGATCTACTACCAAAGGGAATAATAATAGAGAAAGATTTAAGAACCTTTCAAAAAGGACTCAACTTTCTTCTCCTGGTGAGATCTGAACTACATTACCTTGCTCAACGAGGGGAGGATCGTCTCGGTTTTCAGTTTCAAGAGAAAATTGCAAAATTTCTGGGTTTTAAGAAAGCCGAGATTCCGGCAGTAGAAAGATTTATGAGGATCTATTACTTAAGGGCAAATGAAATAAGAGAGCATTCAAAAAGACTAATTGAGAGATGTGTTACAGAGCCTCGAGCAACTATCCGCCCTCCTAAAACCATATCTCTTGAAAATGGTTTTATCATCCAAAGCGGCATGTTGTCTATTTCAAATGCTGAGATTTTTAAGAACGAGCCAGCCAATTTAATGCGTGCGTTTGAGTATGCCGATATACACGGTATCAGAATGAACCCCTATTTAATTGAACTGATAAGGGAAAATGTAAACACCATTTCAATTGACGATACATTTAGAACAAATCCTGAGGTTAACGCTTCATTTCTAAGAATTCTCAGAAAAGGTAAAAATGTTGCAGATACGCTCTTTGAAATGAATAGACTCAGACTTCTGGGACATTATATTCCTGAATTCGGAAAGATTGTCTGCATGGGACAGCACGATGCGTATCATGTTTACACTGTAGATGTACATTCAATATTTATGGTACGAGAAATTGAAAACCTGATCAACTATAAAATGGACGAAGAATTTCCTCTTCTAACAAAAACTGCAGAATCATTGATGAAGAGACATGTTCTCTATCTTGCATGTCTTTTTCACGATATGGGTAAGGGGGAAGGTAGAAATCATTCTCAGAAAGGGGCTGCAATGATCCCTAAAATTGCCAAGCGAATGGGGTTGACCAGAGTAGACGGCGAACAGTTGGAATTTCTAGTTAAACACCACCTAATCATGACCCATTTCTCACAGAGGCGTGATATTCATGATTTTAGCTTGATTGCGAGATTTGCAAGATCAGTCAAAACCCTTGAAACCCTGTCTTTACTCTATCTATTAACATTCGCAGACGTCAGATCTGTAGGGCCTGATGTGTGGACCAATTGGAAGGGGATGCTGTTAAAGGAGCTGTACATAAGAACTGTCAATGTTTTAGAGCAGGGAGAATTTAAGAAAGAAGAACCTAAAGATAGGCTAAAAAGAGTAACAGAAGATGTAAGTGGCAAATTGGATAAGAAAGTATCTAAGAGAAATGTTAAATCTATCCTGTCTAAAATGCCTGATTCTTATTTCCTGGGATTTTCCTCAAGAAAAATAGCGACTCATGTTGAATTTATAGATAAAGCCAAAGGAGTAATTGGCTTCGATCTCTCCTTTTTCCCTAACCAGGAATTTGATGAGCTTACCATTTGGGGAAAGGATGAGCATGGAATATTTTCAAGACTTTGTGGAGTTATTAGAGCAAGTGGCTTTAATATTTTGGGAGCCAGGATCGCCACTAGGAGCGATGGAAGGATATTAGATGTCTTTTATGTAAACCGACTTGGTAAGTCCAGCGGCGGGGAAGATGCATTATGCAAAAAGCTAGATAATAACCTAAACGGTGTTTTGTCTGGAAAGCTTGATTTAGAAAAGCTTGTTGCTAGGAGAAAAAAAGAGAGATCCATTTATACTAAAACTGTTCCTCAGTACCCAACTCGCATTGAAGTAGACAATGAGGCTTCTGATATAGCTACAGTTCTTGATGTCTATACATATGATCGGCATGGGTTATTGTATGACATTACCAAAACTATTAGTGAGCTTAATCTTTCTATTGAATATGCAAAAATCTCTACAAAAGTGGACCAAGTTGTTGACATTTTTTATGTCGTAGATAGCAAGGGAAAGAAAATTACCGACATGGAAAGCATTGAGGATATAAAAACTGCTATTATTAATGCAATCGCTAATGGATAATTTTTACAATAGCCTTGAGTCTATAGAGCATTCTCCAACTAAGAAATAATTTTTTGCAACTGTCAATATGAATATAAAAGACATAGTCAAAATCCATACAGATTTTTTAATAATCGGAAGTGGTTTAGCCGGTCTTTACGCCGCACTATACGCATCAAAATTTGGCAAAGTGACATTGCTTACTAAGTCAACAATTGAAGAAAGCAATTCCTTCTGGGCGCAGGGCGGCATTGCTGCAGCCATAGATCCAGAGGATTCTATCTGGTTTCATATCGAAGATACGCTAAGAGCCGGTAGGGGGCTTTGCAATAGAGAAGCAGTTGAAATTCTTGTTGAAGAGGGCAGAGATAGGGTAATAGACTTAATAGCTCTAGGCATGGAATTTGATACTGGAGAAGGGGGTCTTGAGCTGGGTCTTGAAGGAGGTCATACAAAAAGGCGTGTTCTTCATGCTGGAGGTACCTCAACCGGCAGAGAGATGGTCAGCTTTTTAATAGCTGCTGTGGAAGAAAATTCTTCGATTACAAAATTTGAAAATACTGGAGTGATTAAGTTCTTATCAGACAATAAGACCTGCTTTGGAGCTTTGGCTCTCGACCAAAATTTTACTCCCTCCTTAATCTATTCCAAGTCTACAATACTCGCTACAGGTGGGGCTTCCGCTCTTTATAAAAGGACTACAAATCCTAAGGGGTCAGTTGGAGAAGGGATAGCTCTTTCTTATCAAGCTGGAGCTGAAATTACAGATATGGAGTTTATGCAGTTTCATCCGACAGCTTTCTATAGCGAAAATGGAGAAAGTTTTCTCATCAGTGAGGCTCTAAGGGGAGAAGGGGCATACCTCTTGAACAATCAAGGGGAAAGATTTATGACTAAATATAGCGAGTATTCAGAGCTAGCTCCTAGGGATATTGTTTCCCGCTCAATATTTCTTGAAATGAATAAATCAGGAGATAACAACGTATATTTGGACTTAAGGCATATAGAATCAGACTATATTATTAACAGATTCTCAAACATCTATAATTTCTGCATTCAAAATGGAGTTGATGCCACCAAGGATATTATCCCAGTTGCCCCTGCAGCACATTATACAATAGGTGGTGTCAGGACAGGGCTTTACGGTGAAACAAATATAAAAGGATTATTTGCTTGTGGAGAGGTTGCTTGCACTAGGGTGCACGGGGCTAATAGATTGGCCAGCAATTCGCTTCTTGAATGCGTGGTTTTTGCAAAAAGAGCGGTGGACGGCGCACTGCAAATTCTAAATGATGATACTAACTCGCCTGATCTATCTGAGTTGAATATAAGTGAATTAGACTTTGAATATTCAGAGTCTCAATCTAAAGCGCTATCTGAATATAAGAAAACAGTTTCACAGGTTTTAAACCGTGATGTGGGTATTGTTAGAACCAAAGAAGGGGTTCTAAGTGCCATAAAAAAGATAGAAGAGATTGCACAATCTCTAGAGGAATTTTCAGGATACTATAAACTAAAGCTTCAAATGGTGATTGATGTATCAATCTTGATAGCAAAGTCCTCACTACTTAGAGAGGAATCAAGAGGAGTGCATATAAGAGAGGATTACCCAGAGGAAGAGCACAGCTGGGAACATCATATAATTATCACAAAAGGAAAGAAGCCCTCATTTGCTCCGGTTTAATTTGATATTGATATGAATAACTTTGAAATAGATTGGGATAAGGTTGACTCTATCATTCAAAATGCACTCAACGAAGATATTGGGTCGGGTGATATTACAACTGATACAATTTTCCCACCAGAAGCTAAATGTGAAGCCCAAATTATTGCTAAAGAAAATGGCATAATTGCCGGTATTTCAATAGCAGAGAGAGTTTTTCAAAAGTTATATAAAGGTACTGTTTCTACCAGCAAAGTAGAAGACGGTGATCGTGTTAAGCCCGATCAGGAAATTCTAAGAATCAAATCTACGGTCCGTGCCGTACTTAGTGGGGAGCGGTTAGCTCTCAACCTTCTACAAAGAATGTCTGGGATTGCAACGATCACATCACAATATGTAGATGCAGTTAAGGGATCTCAGACTAAAATACTAGATACCAGAAAAACCGCGCCTGGTCTCAGGGTGTTGGATAAATATGCGGTTCTAGCAGGTGGTGCTCAGAATCACCGCTTCGGCTTATATGATTTAGTATTAATCAAAGACAACCATATCGATTTTGCAGGTAGTATTTCTAATGCAGTTGAAAGCGTTCGTTCTAAATACCAAAATAAATACAAGATTGAAGTAGAGACATCAACACTTGATGAGGTTAAGGAAGCTCTTAGTTCAGAGGCTGATATTATCATGCTGGACAATATGAGCATTTCTATGATGAAAGAGGCTGTTGGGATAATAAACGGTAAGGCTCTAACTGAAGCTTCAGGTGGTATAACACTCTCTACTATTACAAATATTGCAGAGACAGGTGTTGATTACATCTCTGTAGGGGCCCTCACTCATTCCTCACCGGCTTTAGACATATCTCTCTATATGGTATAATTAGTTTCTTATACTTTTACGGGTAACACTAAATATATGAAAGATATAAAAAGTATTGAGGAAGAAATAGTAAGGCTAAAAAAGCAAAAGAACGCTGTGATTTTAGCCCATAATTACCAACTGCCCGAAGTCCAGGACATCGCTGACTTTACAGGTGATTCTTTATCACTTTCTCGGGAAGCCGCCAAGACTCAAGCAGATATGATAGTTTTCTGCGGGGTTCATTTTATGGCGGAGACGGCTTCAATAATATCTCCTGATAAAAAAGTGCTGATTCCTGATGAAAAAGCCGGTTGTTCACTTGCTGATACGATTAATGCAGAACAGCTTCAGGCCTGGAAAGACGAAAATCCTAATGCAGTTGTTGTTTCCTATGTAAATACCACAGCAGAAGTAAAAGCTATCAGTGATTATTGCTGCACATCAGCAAATGCTGTGCAGATTGTAAATTCTATACCGGAAGATAAAGAGATTCTCTTTTTGCCAGACATGTTCCTAGGCGCATATGCAGCCAAAGTGACCGGCAGGAAGATCGATATATGGCCTGGCGAGTGTCATGTTCACGCCGGGATAAGAAACCAAGACTTGGTCGACATGCAGGAATCACATCCTGAGGCTGAGATGATTGTACATCCTGAATGCGGGTGCACCACAAATTTACTTTACCAAGCCGAAAACGGTGTTTCTACTAAGAACGGAAACGGCAAAGGCAATGTTGATGTGAAATTTCTTTCCACAGGTGGGATGATTAAGCATGTTAATGAATCCCCGTCCAAAGAATTTATTATTGCAACTGAAACCGGGATGCTTCATCCTCTTAGGAAGGCAAATCCAGAAAAACAATTTTATCCTGCAAGAGAGAATGCTGTTTGTAAGTATATGAAGATGATCACACTTCCCAAGGTTCTACTCTCACTTGAAGAAGAGATCTATGAAGTAAAAGTTCCTCTCGACACAGCGCTTAAAGCGAAAAAATCGATTGATCGTATGTTAGAAGTAACTAGCTAGTACCCTGCTGTTAAACCACCAGGCCTTCTAGGGTCAGAAGCACCATACAGATAATCCCCCTTTTTCATGATACTTTCTGCTACACCAATTGTACGTCCCATTTCAACTTTATATCCCATCTCCCTTAGTATAGAGATCGTGTCTTTATTTAGACCCGTTTCTACATTCAGCACATCGGGCAGCCATTGATGATGAACCCTTACAGCATTTGTAGCCTCAGAGATATTCATATTAAAATCAATTACATTAATAATAACCTGTAGCACTGTGGTGATAATCCTGCTCCCCCCAGGGCTTCCGGTAACTAGAAAAGGTTCATCATCTTTAATTACAATAGTGGGACTCATAGAACTGAGCATTCTCTTCTCTGGAGCAATAGAATTTAATTTCCCTCCAATAAGACCGTATGCATTAGGGCTCCCGGGTTTAGCAGAGAAATCATCCATCTCGTTGTTTAGCAATATGCCCGTTCCAGGAACTGTAATCTTGGAGCCGTAGCTAAAATTTAGTGTGTAAGTGTTTGAAACAGCATTTCCTTTGCTATCCATTACAGAAAAATGAGTTGTATTGATTCCCTCATCAGGCATAGGATCCCCAGGCAATATTTCACTACTTGGTGTAGCTCTCTTCATATTGATTTGTTCTTTTAAGAACTCTGCATACTTCTCAGATGTAAGACCTGATACTGGGATAGGAGAAAAATCAGGATCTCCCAAGTGTTTCGAACGATCTGCATAAGCGTGTTTCATCGTCTCAGCAAAAATGTGTATCGTCTTTGCAGTGTTATGACCAAATGAAGAAAGCGGGAATTGTTCAAGAATATTTAACATCTGTATTAAATGAATCCCGCCTGAGCTTGGTGGGGGCATAGAGTAAATTTCATATCCTCGATAATTTCCTTTTACTGGTTTACGAGTAACCGTCTTATAGGCTTTTAAATCTTGAGTTGTTATTAGTCCCCCATTTTGTTCCATAAAAGAGCTAATTTTTTGGGCAATTTCTCCATTATAAAAAGCTTGAGGCCCATTATCAGCTATTTGTTTTAAGCTCCAGGCTAAATCTTCTTGGATAAGTAGCTCACCTTCTTGATAAGTCTCACCATTTTCTTTGTAGAAGATTTCCATGCTTCCAGGCGACTTTTCCATACGGTTTTTTGCCTGGCCTAGCGATTTAATAAGCTCGTGATACATTGGGAATCCGTTTTGGGCTAATTCAATGGCAGGTTGAAGCGCTCTTTCAAGCGTAATTGTCCCATATTTTTCAAGTGCCATAGCGAGCCCTGCAACTGTCCCGGGCACCCCCGCCGACAAAATGCTATTTTGGGACTTCTCTTTATCTACATTTCCATTTTGATCTAAAAACATATCCCGGTTTGCTTTTAAGGGAGCCTTTTCTCTGTAATCAATTGATATGACTTTGTCTTTATCTGCCAAGTAAACCAGCATGAAGCCACCCCCTCCTAAGTTGCCTGCTCTAGGAAAGGTAACTGCCAATGTGAAACCTACTGTTACAGCAGCGTCTACTGCGTTTCCACCTTCTTTTAAAACTTGTAACCCAGCCTCGGTTGCGTAGCTGTTTTCTGATGCCACCATTCCATTTTTGGCTAATACAGGGTGAAATCGGGCTTTACCGCTATATAACGGATCTTCTTCTGAAGATTTTTGAGCTACAGATATTTGAGTTAGGGATATTAATATGACTAAGAGAATTAGGTTAAATCTTATAAAACTATTTGTGGTAAGCATTAGAAGATAGGATATCTTTACGAACCAAATCTTGCAATAACAGAAACTTCTTATATTTAGATCAAATGAACTTAGTAGGATGAATTTAAACTAAATTAGCCATTCATCATATTGAAAAATTCTTTGTTGGATTTCGTACCGCTCATTTTATCCAGCAAGAACTCCATTGCTTCAGTTGTGTTCATAGGATTTAGAACCTTTCTTAAGAGCCAAACTTTGTTAAGAACTTCTTCGCTTAATAGTAGCTCTTCTTTTCTGGTTCCAGAACGCTGTAAATCAATAGCAGGAAATATCCTTTTATCAGCAAGTCGCCTGTCGAGGTAGCATTCCATGTTGCCTGTTCCTTTAAATTCTTCAAAAATAACCTCATCCATTCTGCTACCGGTGTCGATTAGTGCTGTGGCTATAATTGTAAGACTACCGCCTTCCTCAGTATTTCTGGCTGCACCAAAAAATCTCTTTGGTCTCTGAAGTGCATTTGCCTCCATACCACCTGAAAGCACTCTACCACTTGAAGGGCTAACAGTGTTGCTTGCTCTAGCGAGTCTGGTAAGACTGTCGAGTAGAATAACAACATCCTTGCCATGTTCTACTAATCTTTTTGCTTTTTCAATTACCATGTCAGAAACCTGAATATGTCGCTGCGCAGGCTCGTCAAAAGTAGAGCTCACAACCTCTCCTACAACAGAACGGTCCATATCAGTTACTTCCTCAGGACGCTCGTCAATAAGTAAGACAATCAGAACTACTTCAGGGTTGTTTTGTGTAATTGCGTTTGCAATTCTCTGCAGTAGTATAGTTTTTCCAGTTCTTGGCGGGGCAACAATTACAGCTCTCTGCCCTTTACCAATCGGAATAAATAAGTCCATCACTCTGCTGCAGAATTCTTCAGGATCGTATTCCAATAAAATCTTTTCTTCAGGATGAAGAGGAACGCGGTTCTCAAATGCTACACGCTCTCTACAAACTTCAGGAGAATCAAAGTTAACTTCCTGTATTTTTAAAAGTGCTAGGTTTTTCTCGCCTTCTCTTGGTAGGCGAACTTGACCACCCACAGTATCACCAGTTCTTAGGTTAAATGAACGTATCTGTGATTTAGAGACATATATATCGTCTGGTCCTGGAAGATAGCTGTACTTTGGAGATCTTAAGAAGCCATATCCTTCTGATAGTATTTCTAGTACACCTTCTGCAAAAATTACGCCTTCATTTTCGCTTTGCGCCCTAAGAATTGCAATAATAATGTCCTGCTTGGTCATCTTGGAAGCTTCTTCAATCTCAAGCTCTCTTGCCATCTTCATCAACTCTACGCTCTTTGTCTCTCTTAGATCGTTTAGATTGAGTAAGATGGTTTCTTCATTAGTTTCTTTTGGTGCGGGTTTTTCCCGTACTTTTGTTGCTCTAGCCATAAGTGTTAAATTCCTCGAACCATATATTTAGGATTTTGTTTCAAAATCAAATTACGAGATTTTGGAAATGAGTATCAGTTCTTTGTTGAGTTACTATGAAAGTTAATAGACAATAATATTATGTATCTCAAACAACTATTTTGTCAAGTAAGTTTTTTCCGGGAAGAATTGATGACTCTTTATGCTATAATGATTTCACCTATTTGGATCTCTAGTAATTATTATACCTTGTAGGATAATTATTAAAAGTATACGTAAAGGAGATATTATGAAAGCTAGAAAATTGTTATTCACTATAATGAGTAGTTTAATTGTTCTTTGCACTTTAATTTCGGCACAAACAATTGCAAGTGAAAAAGGATCCAAGAGTAGTAGCCTTAATAATAAGGGTATAGACGGGAGTAAATTAGCTATGGCTTCAGCACCTCCACTTTCCGAATTAGAATTAACTTCCTTAACAGGGGAAATATTTATCAATCCTAAATTCACCGGGAAAATAAATTCAGCTAGAACCTTGAATCGAAATGAGCTTTTGGGAAAGAAGGTTGAAATCGAGACAAGGACACTTACTGATAACTGGAAAAAATTAGTTATTCCTTCTTCATTTTCAGAAGCTTTTGGTTTGGTTATTTCAGGGAAGGATGGGATTATAAAAATCACTTTACCTCAAAATAGTTCTCCTAGCAGTGGGAGCGGAACTCTTAAGTCGATAAGTGATCTTTTTATAGAGTTTGGGGCTCTACACGCAACTTTTACTTTTCCCCCTTTAAATATTTTAGAGCCAAGCAATTTTGAGATTGGAATACTTGACACCGTCAATAACACTTTTATCAATGGGGATATAATAGCTCTTAAAAGTAATCAGGCCGCTGTTAAGTTTGAGAACTTGCCTTCTTCGGTTGTTAATAGTGAAGGCCTGATCCGCATCAGCCTAAGAAAATCAGACGGAACATTTATTAATTCAGATATACCGGCGTGGGGATATAACATTATAGTTTCAGAAACAGATACTGGTGTGGCTGCTCCAATTACTGCTGAGGTGTTCGGACTTGCCGATGATGTGGAGATAAAATTCAGCTTTATTTCACTGTCGGGCCAAATCATTAATCCATCAATGAAGACACTAACAGTAGGGGAAATAAATAAAGGGACTCAAGTTTCAACCATTACTACCAAGATAGAAGGAGCTCAACCCATTACTGTTACAGTTAGAAAACAGCAGTAAGCTGGAAAATGAAAATCTTGCTAATTTTTAGCCGATGTTATAAAATTCTATTGTAATAAGATTTGTATTCAAATTGTATACTTTTCGAAAGAGGTGAAAGAGCAATGTCAGGACATTCCAAATGGGCTAATATAAAACATAAAAAAGCGGCTGTTGACGCTAAGCGCGGTAAAGTATTTACAAAGCTGATCCGTGAACTTACAGTTGCTGCTAAACATGGCGGAGAGGATCTAGAATCTAACCCGAGACTAAGAACGGCAGTTAATACGGCAAAGGGCGCGAATATGCCTAATGATACTATTGATAGAGCTATAAAACGTGGTACACAAGAAGTAGGAGGGGACGACTTTCACGAGCTTATGTATGAAGGTTATGGCCCCGGTGGTAGTGCCGTATTAGTTCAAACGCTTACTGATAACAAAAACCGCACAGTGGCTGATGTAAGAAGAATTTTTACTAAACACGGAGGCAGTCTGGGTGAAAATGGTTGTGTAGCCTGGATGTTTCATATGAAGGGCCGTATTGGTTTTGAGAAGGAAAAAGTTGACGAAGATAAGATTTTTGAGATTGCCCTTGAAGCAGGTGCAGATGATGTAATGACAGAGGATAACGAGCTTGTGGTAGTCACGCCTCCTGAAGTATTTGAAGATGTGAAAAGAGCAATTGAAGGAGAAAGCTTTAGTATTGAGTCCGCAACTATTACAATGATTCCTGAAAACAGTATCAAGATCGACGGTAAGGAAGCTGAGCGCATGCTTCATCTGATGGAAGCACTTGAAGATAGTGATGATGTCCAGAATGTTTATTCTAATTTTGATGTTCCGGACGAACTTATAGAAAGCATGGCATAATATGAGGGTAATTGGCATAGACCCCGGTTCAAGGGTTTGCGGATACGGGGTTCTTGAAGCCCGAAACGGCGAAATCACTCATCTGGTAAGCGGGTGTATTGTTCCCAAATCCACCTTACCCCTTAATGAAAGATTAAAAATAATTTACGATGGTATCTTAAAAGTAATAGCCCACCACACACCTGATGTAATGTCTATTGAGGATATCTTCTTTGCTAAAAACGCAAGTAGTGCCTTGAAATTAGGTCAAGCTAGAGGAGTCGCAATCCTGGCGGGTTCTAACTCTGGAATATCAGTTCATGAATATGCACCTACTAAGGTGAAACTCGCCCTTACTGGAAGGGGAAGGGCTAATAAAGCAGAGGTTCAAGACATACTTTCAAGGTTGTTGGGGGTTACCGAGTGGGAGAAAGAAGATGCTTCAGACGCCGTTGCTATAGCTTTTTGCCATATAAGCATTTCACAAATCGAGGAAAAATTGGGCAAAGAGTTTGTTCAAACCCGAAGAAAAAGGAAGAGGTTTACAATAGATGATCTCCCTTCTTAGAGGCAAAATTGTTCAAAAATCATTGGGTAAAGTGGTAGTTGACGTAAATGGGGTAGGGTACGGCGTTACAGTTCCACTATCTACTTATTACCGGCTTCCCGAAAGCAGCACCGAAGTCATTCTAGAAATACATACACAAATGAAGGATAGCGGGATTGAGCTGTTTGGTTTTTTAACCCAAGATGAAAAAGAGATTTTTACAATACTAATTGGAGTCACCGGAGTAGGGCCTAAGGTGGCGACAAGTATTCTCTCAAATATTTCACCCTCAGAGTTTGCTACTGCTATTGCTTCAGGCGACCTGGCAAAGAGAAAGATTGCAGGGATAGGTCCAAAGATGGCCTCAAGACTAACTACAGAATTGAAAGATAAAGTCCAATCATTCCAGCCTTCATCGGAATTACCAGCCGAGTCAGGTATTGTTGGTGATGTAATATCAGCCTTGATGAATTTAGGCTATAAAAGACCTGAGATCGATGAACGAATATCTGAACTTGAATACATTACAAGTAATGAAAAGAACCTCGAAGTTGCATTAAGAGAGTCTCTTAAAATTATGAGAAAGGGATAACTTTTTTCTTGGGATAAATATATGGAAGAAAGAATAGTTGCCACCACAAATCAAGACGATGATACACTCTTTGATGTCAATCTTAGACCTGAACATCTATCTGAATACCTAGGTCAAACCAAGGTTAAAGATAAAGTCAGTATTTTTATTGAAGCCACTAAGAGAAGAAAAGAGGCACTTGATCACGTTCTACTTTATGGTCCTCCAGGGCTAGGAAAAACAACGCTAGCACACATTGTAGCAAATGAACTAGGTGTAAAAATTTATTCAACTTCTGGGCCGGTTATAGAGCGAGTAGGTGATCTTGCCTCCATACTTACCAATTTAAACGAAAGAGACGTTTTGTTTATAGACGAGATTCACCGTTTGAACCGCATAGTTGAGGAGTACCTATACTCTGCAATGGAAGACTATAAAATCGATATCATGATTGGTGAAGGCCCAACGGCAAAATCAATGAAGGTGAGCGTAAATCACTTCACACTGATAGGAGCTACAACTAGGACGGGGTTATTAACCTCACCATTAAGATCAAGGTTTGGTGTTGATCTAAGATTAGATTTCTATACCTCTGAAGAGATTAAAGGAATATTAAATAGATCCGCAAAAATACTTGGAGTGGAATTAACTAAAGAAGGGGCGGCTGAGCTATCAGGGCGCGCAAGAGGTACTCCCAGGATTGCCAACAGGTTATTAAAAAGAGTTAGAGACTACGCTGAGGTTAAGGCAGATGGTGTAATAGATTTAGAAGTAGCAGGATCCGCGCTTGAGATGCTTGAAGTAGATTCCCTTGGGCTTGATGGTCTTGACCGAGCCATTCTTGAAGCAATTATTCACAAATTTAACGGCGGTCCAGTGGGTATCGATACCCTCTCGGCTGCTGTGAGCGAAGAAAAAGATACTATTGAAGATGTTTATGAACCTTTCTTGGTCAGACAAGGCCTTCTTGTAAAGACCCCACGAGGTAGAGCTGCAACCCCACTTGCTTATGATCACCTAAAAATAGATCCTCCTAAAATGCAGAAAGGTCTTTTCTCTGAGTAAAAAAGCAATCTCGCGATGTTGTTGATATAATTAATGCATTATATTACAACGTGTGTAATCACTTTTAAGCGAGGCGGGGTTATGAAAAACTCATTTTCAGTACTAGGTATTATTCTCCTAATCAGTTTTATAAGTATTGGTGGTTGTGGTGGAAGTAGTGGAGGCGGTGAAAGTTGTGATTTTAATCTAAACGGAATTTTAAATGGGCCTAACTTTGACCAGGCAGCTAGCGAATGGGAATGTAATGGTCCTGCGAATGAATTTGCCTTCTACCAAGATGGTACAGGTAGAGATTTTAGTGTTTTAACCACTTATCAAAGAGTAGGGTGTAATACCATTAATTTTCAAGATGAATTTGTGGAGGGTGTTTACATTGACCTTGAGGGTTCAAAAGCCTCTAATTTCCTTAGCTTTACCAGAATAGTTGGGGATGCAGAACTATTTCTCGAATGTACATTACGTATATTCGAAGATGATGATGAATTCTTTTAATTCAATTTTCTCAGCAGAACCAAGGTTCTTGGTTAAATATAATATTCATCAAAATCCTTTTGCATACTAAATAGCACAAAACTCTTAAATGAGCTGCAAAATAGATTATTACTTAAGTGGAATCTCTCTAATAAATTCATCCCAGTGTGATTCGGTTATTGCATCAATTTCTTTTCTCGGGGCTTTGTATCCACCCTCTCCAGGAAATAGACCGTCATAAACCTCATCTCTTAACTCAAGCCACTTATCTACAGCGCCATAGTTCTTAAACGCAACCACAGTCTTGTAGGTCCAATGGGGATCCAGAGTATGGAGTCTTTGAGAATAAAGCTTGTACTCTCCGATAATAACTCCCCTCTTTTGCATCTCGCTCCAGAAAGGAAATAACTTCTCTCTATAAACTTGTAGAAATTTCTCTGTATTCTCGGGTTTTACTACATAAAAACTTTCCTCAATTACGAGTTTATATCTGTTTTCCTGTGAACTTGCAGTGGAAACACCTAAGAATAATATGCTAAGCAATAAAGTTAACTGGATAATTTTATTCAAAATCAACCTCCTATATTGATAAAACAGTCTTCTATAGTTCAGATTAAGGCACTATAATACATTTTATATAGAAAATCTAACAGTTTGATTGTTATTATGCCAAATATATCATTGCTTTTGATCTATATGTATGGAAAACTTTACACCAAACCTTAGAAGTAGCTCATATGTATATAAAATCAGATAAATTATTTTCTGTTCAAGTCCTAAATCTAACTTATCAGCAGGTTAAAAGAATATGACAAACTGGATATATTTTGTGTTGCAAGCTCCAATCGGTACTGAAGTAGAACAAGTCAGTATATTAAGTCTCGTTACTCAGGCGGGTCCTGTTGTAAAGGCAGTATTGTTGTTGCTGCTAATTATGTCTGTAGTTTCATGGGCAATTATTTTTTCTAAATATTTTGTATTGAAACGGGCAACTAAAAGTTCTGAGAAATTTTTAGAACTATACGGCTCAACCGGTAACTTTGGCAATCTCTTTACCTCAACAAAACATATGGGTGGCCCAATAGCAGAAGTATTTAGGGCCGGTTATACAGAAATACTCAAGATTAGAAAGTCCAGATCAAGCAATGCAGCTCAGAATCCGGAATCGAGCAGTACTCCAGAGTTGATTGATACGGAGCTCGGTGTTGTCGAGCTTGTAGAAAGAGCACTAAAGAGAACTATGTCATCTGAAATTTCAAAGCTAGAGAGTTCTCTGACTTTTTTGGCAACCACAGGTAGCGCAGCTCCTTTCATTGGTCTATTTGGAACCGTATGGGGTATCATGGGCTCATTCATAGGGCTCGCCAGCAGTCAGGGCGTTCCCACACTTCAAGCAGTTGCCCCAGGCATAGCAGAGGCTCTAATCGCTACAGCAGTCGGTTTGGCGGCAGCTATACCAGCAGTGATTGGATATAACTATTGTTTAAGCAGAGTAAAGAAGATAGATGTAGATATGGAGAATTTTTCTTCTGAATTTTTAAATATTGTAGACCGATATGTTAAAAAGGTGTAGGTAACAACTATGGGAATGCAGACAGGTAATGGCGGTGGACGCTCAGTTTTATCAGAGATCAATGTAACTCCATTTGTTGATGTTATGCTCGTGCTGCTCGTTATATTTATGGTCACTACTCCCATTTTGTATCAGGGTATTGATGTAGATCTTCCCAAAACTGAGTCTCAGGCTATGCCTTCACTAGACCGTGAGAAGAAGGTGGTCGTAACACTTAATTCCGCGGGGGAAATATTTATTGAAAAAGAACAGTTTTCTTTATCAGAACTTAGAATTGAGATTAGAATGCTGATGTCGGAGCAGGGTAAAGAAGTTAGAGAGGAAGACGTTTTTTTAAGAGCTGATACTAGTGTCCCTTACGGCACAGTGGTTGAAGTAATGTCTGAGATTCGAAATGCAGGAGTAACCAAATTAGGTTTAATTACCGAACCTATTCCAAAGAGATAGTAGAGGCATATGGGGAAAATGAAAGGATCTAAAAAAGATTCATCTAGTCGTTTAGGGATGTTCTTCTCTATAGCGCTTCATGGCGCATTAATAATTTTAATCCTATACTGGGGATTTGGCGGTTCTACTGAATTTGCTGACAATAATCCAGGGCCAATACAAGTATCTCTATCGGGTCTTGATACCGGTGGAAGTGCTGATTCAAAACCCCCAGCTCCTGTAAAAAAACCAAAACCCAAACCGCCGGAACCAGAGCCTGAAGAAGTGATTGAAGAAGAGCCACCACCTCCAGAACCAGAACCAGAGCCTGAAAAAGAAGAAGTAGTTAAAGAAGAGCCTAAGAAAGATGCTATTCCCTTAGAAGAAAAAAAAGAGATTGCAAAAAAGCCTGAGCCTACTCCGAAAGCTACAGCTAAACCTACGGAAAAACCCAAGCCAAAAGCAACTCCTAAACCTACAGACAAACCAAAGCCTAAAGCTACAGCTAAACCTACTGAAAAGCCGAAACCTAAAGCTACGAAAAAACCTAAGCCAAAAAAGGATTTCGACAAAGAGAAAGACAGAATCTTAAAAGATATTCAGAGACAAAAAGTCTTAGATGAACTAAAAAATACTGAACCGGATAGTGATGAGCCTAGTGAGAATTTTGAGGACGAGAACCTAGAAGAAATGGGTGAAGAGCAAAGGCTTGCTATGGGCGATGATGTCAAAACCGGCGGCGAGCCTAATTCAGGTGGCAGCTCAAGCAGTACTTCAAGTGGCGGCTCTTCATTAAGCCCTTTAATTATAAAAACTTACGCTAATCAGGTTCATCGGAAAATCAGCCGTAATTGGAGAATACCACCTGGAGTACCATTAGATGCCGGTCTTTCTACATCTCTGGCATTCAAAGTTGATGGGAATGGTAAAGTGCTTGACGTAAGAATTACAAAGTCCTCGGGTAATTCTGTATTTGACAACTATTGTAGACAAGCAATTATTAGATCATCCCCTTTGCCATCGCCTCCTGAAGAGCTCGCTGATGAGGCTAAGAAAAGTGGAGTAGAAATCACATTCAAGCCCGATCAATAGTATTTAGCATAATTCTGGAGAAAAAATGAACCTCATCCTCATAAGACATGGAGAAACAGACTGGAACAGAATTGGGAGATGCCAAGGCGTCGCTGACATAGTCTTAAATGAAAATGGAAAAAGGCAGGCAAGTGAACTAGCCCATTCTTTGAGAGACCATAATATTGATGCTATTTATTCAAGTGATCTCAAAAGAGCACGAGAGACAGCTGAGCATATTGCAGAGCATCACGGCTTACCGGTGCGATTGGAACCCGGGCTTCAGGAAATGAACCAGGGGGACCTGGAAGGATTAACCTTTCCTGATATCAGAGACCAATATGCAGAAGTTCTTAAGCAATGGCGGGAAAGCCCTGAAACCCTAAGACTTCCAAGCGGTGAGTCCTTAATTGAAGTTCAAGAGAGAGCCTGGAAAGTATTTGAGAAAGTCCACGATAATCATATCGGAGAGACGGTTGTCGCTGTAAGTCATAACCTCACAATTATCACACTGCTTTGCAAAATTACTGGCGTGGGGCTTAAGGGGTTTAGAGATTTTCACATTGAGGCTACATCAAAAAATATTATTATCTCAGAAGACGGAAGCCTTAGAATTGAAGTCATAAATGATGTTTCACACCTATCCCCAATGGAAGCCGTTCCCGGTTTTGAATCAGATAGATAGCTGTTTCTGATAGAAATTATGCAAATAAACCGGAAGAAATAGCCCGATAGCTCCTTGTAACATGAAAAATTATGTGGTGTAATTCCATACCAATATGAAAGAAGACATAATCAAAGTAGTCTCCCAGTCCGTTGAGAAGATAGGAAATAATTTAAATTTTCCCGACTTATCAGTAGATATAGAAGTGGGTATGCCCAAGAGAAAAGAGTTCGGCGATTTCTCTGTTAATACCGCTATGTTAATAGCTAATAAGATCGGCAAGAAGCCTAGGGAAGTCGCTGAGCTGATCATTGAAAACCTTCCAGAAGAAAAAGACGAACTATTTAATAAAATAGAAATTGCAGGACCTGGATTTATAAATTTCTATGTAAAAGAAGAAGCCATTGTTAATAAACTCTTACAAATAGAAGCCGGCGGCGAAGAATTTGGAACCAGCAATCTAGGGAACGGAGAGAAGGTGCTAGTGGAATTTGTAAGCGCCAACCCCACAGGGTTTCTTCATATGGGACATTCCCGAAATGCAGTAGTCGGTGATACAGTGGCCAGAATTCTGAGCGCTTCGGGCTATGATGTAACGAAAGAGTTCTACATTAACGACGCCGGAAGACAGATGAACCTTCTAGGGGAGTCTGTGCTTATAAGATACAAAGAACTCTTTGGACAGAGTGAAGAGTTGCCGGAGGACGGCTATAAAGGCGATTATGTTAAGGACATAGCCTGTCAAATAAAAGCTGATAAAGGGGATTCTCTACTTCAAGATTCTGCAGAACAAGCATCAGAATACTGCAAACAATTAGCCAAAGGGATACTACTTGAAGAGATAAAAAAAGATCTGGCCGATATAAATATAGTTTTTGATGAATGGTACAGCGAGGTAGAGAACATTCACACAGTATTAGATCAGTCAGAAGATACAAAATTAAATCAGATTAAAGCTCTACTTAATAGCAAAGGTGTTCTTGAAGAAAGAGAAGGAGCGCTTTGGTTTAAGGCCACCGAATTTGGAGATACGCAAGATTGGGTGCTTATCAAAAGTGATGGCAGCCCGACATATTTCCTAGCCGATATAGCTTATCATCTTGATAAATATGAACGCGGATTTGATACTCTTATTAATGTCTGGGGTGCTGATCATCATAGTCATGTGTCAAGGCTAAAGGCCGCTCTAAGGTCAATAGGCTTGGATGATTCACGTTTTAATGTGCTTCTTATTCAGTTCGTCAGACTAATGAGGGAAGGCAAAGAAGTGGCGATGTCAAAACGCTCTGGAAGCTATGTCACACTCAAGGAAGTTGCACAAGAGGTTGGATCGGATGTAATGCGCTTTTTCCTTTTGATGAGAAGCTCTGAAAGTCATCTAGATTTTGATCTCGATCTGGCCAAGAAGGAATCAAGCGAAAACCCGGTTTATTACATACAATATGCTTATGCTAGAATTGGCAGCATTTTCCGTAAGGCTCGAGAAGAGGGGATATCTCAATCAAGCAATAATTTAGCCCTTCTAAAAGCGACTGAGGAAATTGATCTTGTTAAAAAACTCCTCATTTTCCCAGAGGTAGTGCAAGATAGTGCTCAATCCTTAGCTCCTCATAAAGTTGCATACTATCTGCAAGAGCTAGCGGCGCAGTTCCATGTGTATTATAATAAGTGCAGAGTGGTAGACGAAAATAAAGATATTAGCGGCGCTAGGTTGTATCTAATAACATGCGCACAAACAGTGCTCGGAAACGGGCTTAAGCTACTTGGGGTTTCGGCTCCGGAGAGGATGTGATAAATGAGCAATAACAATTCTGGTCCAAAAAATAGTAAAATAGTTCCACTTTTTATAACATTCGCAATTCTTTTTGTCGTTGTCTTTGGCCTAGGAGTAATAATAGGCAAAGGCCTAGGTGGCCCGGATACTAATACTATTGAAAGAAGCTATGATATCGAAACTCCAGAAGTTGAGTATGGTACTCCAGATGATATAACCATTGAAGAATCAGACACTGCAGATATCGAATCTGAAGTTGTGGTTTTAGACGAAGATGACCCTGCCGCAGATAACGATACAGAGGGAAGATCTGAAGACACCGAGAATACAGAATCACAAGAAAAGGAAACTGCTAAAGTAGTAACACCTACAAAAGCACCTGTAGAAGTAAAAGCTACAAAGAAACCTGAGCCTGAACCAAAAAAGGTAATTGAAGAAAAAGAAACTGCAGAAATTATTGTTGAAAAACCTACAACCCCAGAAAAGAAGAGTCCTAAGGATAGCGGACCAATGCCTAAAGTTGATCCAAATGGTCTATACACTGTTCAGATCGGAGCCTTTCAAAATCAAACTGAGGCTAATAAGCTGATGAATTCTTTAAAATCTAATGGCTATCCAGCATTTATTAAACAAACGGAGACCCCGGATAAGAAGATTTGGTATAGAGTGCGGGTAGGCACTTTTTCAACAAGGCCTGATGCCATAAGTTATGGTGATAAATTAAAACAAAGGGCATCAGGGGTTAAGTACGTATTTATTACAACAAATAACTAGTCCAAGCCCGTTTCTTGCTTGGTTACTCTAAAGCTGATATTGTTATTTCGAATAAAATATGAATTTATAATGTAGGCGTGACCTTTAACTTTAACTATGACTCAACCTGAAGAAATTACACAGAGATCTAAAAACAACGAGGGACCGCAAGCATCTAAACTTTTAGGTAGCGGACTTAAGACCTGGTGGCTTCTCCTGATGCTGCCAATAGAAGAGTATCTCCTCAAAATAAAGATTCATCCTAACATTCTGACGATATCCACTCTTGTAGTGGGGGCGCTTACAGGCTTAGCTTATCATTACGGGCTGATTTTTGTTGGAGGGATTTTAGTTCTTGGTGGATCGACTTTTGATATATTTGACGGCCGAGTTGCCAGGGCGCAGGGTATCAACAGTGAAAGCGGAGCTTTTTTTGATTCTAGTTTAGATAGGGTTGCTGAAGCATTCATTTATGTAGGCTTGCTTAGCCTCTATCAGGGAACTGTCTTTTCCTACGTTGTCTTTTTCATCCTCGTCTCTACAACTATGGTGAGTTATACACGGGCAAGAGCTGAGGGATTGGGTGTGAAGTGTGAAGTAGGGATTATGCAGAGAACAGAAAGGGTTGTTTATCTCGGAGTTCTTTCAGTCTTCAACTTCTTTGGCAACCTGATTGCAAATGCTTTTGGCTACGGATCAGACGACTATTTGCTTAAGCTCTCTTTAATACTAATACTAGCCTTTTCCTCATATACAGCAATTCAGAGAATGGTTCATGTTATGGGTACTTTGAAGAAAAGAGAGGCGGGAAATAATCCAGAGCCCGAATCTGACAAAGAGCCGGAAATTGCCGAGTCCTAACACTTATTCTTAATTATGTCCTAATATTTGATAGTTTATGAATTCTTAGGTATAAATTCATTGCCTAAGCAGTTACACACCTACGCTATAGGCCAAATTTAGTTGTTGTCTAAGTTGTTTATATTACTTGTTTTTCTCGACCATAAGAGTATAAAAGATTTAAATATTATCTAAGGGAGGACCTCATAATTTAGTGAGGGGAATTGTAGTACTGAGTAAAATTTACGACTAATTCCTAAAATAAAGTAAATATATGCCTAAACGCACTGACATAGAAACTATACTACTATTAGGGGCCGGTCCCATTGTAATAGGACAGGCCTGTGAATTTGATTATTCAGGTACCCAGGCTTGCAAAGCTCTTAAAGAAGAGGGTTACCGGATAGTTCTCGTAAATAGTAACCCCGCTACAATTATGACCGATCCGTCTTTTGCAGATCGAACTTATATAGAACCCCTTCATCCGGATATTGTTGAGAAAATCATCGCAAAAGAACGCCCTCAAGCCCTATTGCCGACCCTAGGCGGTCAGACAGCTCTTAATATTGCAGTAAGTCTTTCAGAATCCGGAGTACTTGAAAAATATGATGTTGAACTAATCGGAGCAAAATTACCGGCAATTCAAAAAGCTGAAAACCGCCATCTCTTTAAGGAAGCCATGATTAGTATTGGACTGGAGGTTCCTAAGAGTGGAGTTGCTCATTCTATGGAAGAAGCCTGGAGTATTGTCGAAGAAATAGGTTTTCCTACGATAATTAGGCCATCTTTTACTCTTGGTGGAGCAGGTGGAAGCGTTGCATACAACAAAGAAGAATTTGAAGACTTTGCTAAATCAGGACTCGATTTGAGCCCGTCTACTGAAATATTAGTTGAGCAATCAGTCTTGGGGTGGAAAGAATACGAGCTCGAAGTGATGAGGGATGTTGCTGATAATGTAGTGATCATCTGCTCAATTGAAAATCTTGACCCTATGGGAGTTCACACTGGAGATTCTATAACAGTGGCTCCTTCTCAGACCCTTACCGACAAAGAATATCAGAGGATGAGAGACGCATCAGTAGATATAATGAGAGAAATCGGCGTTGAAACCGGTGGATCAAATGTTCAGTTTGGCGTTAACCCCGAAGATGGAACTATGGTTGTGATAGAAATGAATCCAAGGGTTTCCAGGAGTTCCGCCCTTGCTTCAAAAGCTACAGGATTTCCAATCGCCAAAATTGCAGCCAAACTTGCTGTTGGCTATACACTAGATGAAATTCCAAATGACATTACCAAATATACTCCGGCTTCTTTTGAGCCGACGATAGATTATGTTGTTACCAAAATTCCAAGATTTACTTTTGAAAAATTTCCACAAGCTGAGCCTACTCTCACAACGCAGATGAAATCAGTTGGGGAAGTAATGGCAATTGGCAGGACATTTAAAGAGTCTCTTCAAAAAGCCATGCGCTCACTTGAGATAGACTCGTGGGGTTTTGAACCGATTACAGATGATTTGGATCTTATAAAACAGAAGCTAAGAACTGGAAACCCGGAAAGACTCTGGTATGTCGCAGATGCATTTAGAGCTGGTATGGATATTGAGGAAATATATGACCTTACATATATAGACAGGTGGTTTCTACAAAACATAAAACAAATACTGGATGTTGAAAATCAACTTATAGAGGCAAAGGACCAAATCGGTCTAGACCTACTTAGGCTTGCTAAAGAATATGGCTTTTCTGATATTAGAATAGGTGAGCTAGTTGGAAAGTCTGAGGATGAAATAAGAGGAATCAGGCTCAAGAATAATATGAAGTCTGTTTATAAAATGGTTGATACCTGTGCTGCAGAGTTTGAAGCACACACTCCTTATCTCTATTCAACTTACGAAACCGAAGATGAGGCAATTCCTACCGATAAGAAGAAAGTCATCATTCTAGGTGGTGGCCCAAACAGAATTGGCCAGGGAATTGAGTTTGATTATTGCTGTGTACACGCCGCATACTCGTTAAATGAAGAAGGTTTTGAGTCTATAATGGTCAACTGCAACCCGGAGACTGTAAGTACCGATTATGACACATCAGACAGACTATATTTTGAACCCCTTACACTTGAAGATACTCTCTCGATAATTGATCGTGAGAAACCCTGGGGAGTAATTGTCCATTTAGGTGGTCAAACCCCGCTTAAACTAGCACTACCTCTTGAAGAGAGGGGAGTGAACATAATAGGAACATCTCCTGATAGTATAGATCTTGCTGAAGATAGAGAGAGATTTAGAGATTTGGTTCAAGAGCTTGGGCTCAAGCAGCCAGAAAGCGGTATTGCCAGGAGCCAGGAAGAAGCTCTGCAAATTGCTCAAGATATTGGCTACCCAATAGTGGTAAGGCCTTCTTATGTTCTAGGAGGCAGGGCAATGGAGATTGTCTATAAAGAAGAATCACTAAAAAGATATATTACTGAGGCCGTTAGGGTGTCTCCAAATCATCCAATTCTAATAGACAAATTCCTCAAAGATGCTAAAGAAGTGGATGTCGATGCAATATCGGATGGAAAGACAGTTGTTGTGGGTGGAGTTTTAGAGCATATAGAAGAGGCAGGTGTCCATTCAGGAGACAGCGCAATGGTTCTGCCCCCGTATTCTATAGAGAGCCTCATTATTGAAGAGATTAAACGCCAGACAAAAGTACTTGCTCTAGCTCTAAATGTTAAGGGTTTGGTAAATATACAATTCGCGGTAAAAGATTGGGAAGTTTATATCATTGAAGTAAACCCGAGGGCTAGCCGCACAATCCCTTTTGTTAGTAAAGCCATAGGGGTGCCGCTTGCTAAATTGGGCACCAAGGTAATGATAGGAAAAACTTTAGAGGAGTTAGAGTTCACCCAAGAAATTGTTCCAAAGCATATTTGCGTAAAAGAATCAGTATTCCCATTTGTTAAATTCCAGGGTGTTGATACCATCCTTGGTCCTGAAATGAAATCGACTGGTGAAGTTATGGGTATTGATACTGAGATCAGAAGGGCATTTGCAAAATCTCAGATTGCCGCCGGTAATGATCTCCCGCTTGCTGGAACAGCTTTTATAAGTGTAAAGGATGATGATAAGCCGCAAGCTTATTTAATAGCTAAGAAGTTATCTGAGCTTGGGTTTAGTATAATGGCCACCAGTGGGACTGCAGCATATTTTGAAAGCTCCGGTCTTAACTGCATATTTGTGAAGAAAGTAAGCGAGGGCCGTCCTCACGTAGTGGATCACCTCAAAAACGGTGAAGTGCACTTGGTAATTAATACAACTTTCGGAGAAAATGAAGTAGCGCAGTCCTACTCAATCAGAAGGGCCTCTATTATTCATAGAGTTCCCTATTTCACTACTATAGCTGCATCAAGAGCCGCTGTGGGCGCTATTGAAGTTATAATAAATGAAGGGCTAGAAGTAAAACCTATTCAGGACTACTATTGATATTGTATAATTATATCTCTACTTATGAGTCTAAATATTGTCTTGAAATAATAGGAGGTATGCATCGTGTCAGTTGAAAGAGTACCTATGACACCCAATGGGCATAAGAAGCTGACGGAAGAGTTGCACCGTTTAAAAACCGTTGAGAGGCCCGATGTGATAAGAGCAATAGAATACGCCAGATCACTGGGCGATCTTTCTGAGAATGCTGAATATGAAACAGCAAAGCAGAGGCAGTCTTTTGTCGAGGGTCGTATCCAGGAGCTTGATAGTAAATTAAGCAGGGCTGAAGTCATTGACCCTGCAACATTAAAAGATAGGGACAGGGTAACATTTGGGCTTCATGTTAAGCTTGAAGATCTAGATACAGGGGACACCGTAACTTATCAACTTGTAGGTCCAGACGAATCAGAGCCTGAAAAGGGAATGATTTCGATTACCTCTCCAATTGGGCGTGCGCTCATCGGAAAGCAGGAAGATGATGATGTTATTGTTCAGGCCCCAGGCGGTGTTAGGGAATTCGTTATTTTGGAGATATCATAAACAAACTAAATATTAGTTTTGAGAACTGCCTTAAGTATGATATTTTATACTACTTATTAGTACGGAGGCTCAAATAGAGATGAAAAAGATTTCAATATTATACGTTCTAGTTCCACTTGCTTTTATTGCTTTTGCTATTTCAGGTTGCGGAGAAATTAAAACCACTTCCTATTTTACTCCTACAAAAACTAAACTACAGGACTTTCAAGCTGTTCAATTTGAAACCTTTGATACGGAAATTGAGGATTTTCCAAAAGAAGCACTGGCTAAAATTCCAGCCGAGTCCGCAGCACTTCTCGATTCCAAGGATAAATTTAAAGAAGTTAGCAATTCTGAAATAACGAATATTCCAGCTTCTGATACAATTATTGTTTTAGGTGAAGTTGCTGAGTTTAGACCAAGCTCGGATATTTCATATGAAGGCGGCGGAATCAAGTTCGGAGAAGTTTCAATTACAATTAAATTAGCCCTTCTTGATAAAGCTACAGGAAACGAAATAGCCACGGGTGAGATTAACGGTTTTAGCTCTATGGGTTTTATGGCGAAAGATATATATGAAAGTATGGCAAAAGAGATTGTAAAATACATCCTAGAAATTTATTAAGATCTAATCCGGGAGGGATTCATGAAAAAGATATTATCAGGATTACTATTACTCACATTTTTTATTACTGCAATTCAGATTCAAAGCATTGATGTCTCAGCGCAGAGTGCGGTAGAGGACTATAAAAAAGGCAGGCAATCCTTCCTTACTTTTACACCCGAAGGTTTTAAGAATGCTATAGCTTATTACAACAAGGCAATTCAAGCAGATCCTAAATACGCACCAGCATATGCAGGACTTGGTGAACTATATTCTTTCCAGGGTTTTTACAGATATGAAGTTAAAGAGGACTATGAGAAATACTTTATAGATTCTTATGAGAACATGAAGATTGCCTTAAAAATAAACCCTAATCTAGAGCCTGTTCAGTTAGCTTTAGCATATACTTATCTTCATCTCAGCAATGAAAAGCTAGCAATTAATGCCGCACAGGGCGTTTTATCTAAGAATCCAAATAATGCAGAAGCGCTTTATATATTATGGGCAGCTAAGGGGCAGAATCCTAGCAACCCTGAAATCAAAAAAGCTTTGGAATTAAACCCGAAATTGGTACCTGCCCTAATTGGTTTGGGTACAGCTTATTATGAAAAGAGGCGTTCCTATGGCCAGGCTGCAACCTACTATAGACAGGCTGCGGAAATTGCGCCTTCCCGTGAAATCCATAACTATCTTGGAAATTCGTTAATTTATCAGGGGTACTATCCTCAAGCAATAAAACAGTTTCAAAGTGCTATTAAACTTGACCCCAACTATGCTTCGGCATATCAGAATATGGGAATAGCTTATTATTATATGAATAAGCCACAAGACACTATCAAATCACAGAAAAAAGCGATTTCTTTAAACCCAAACAGTCCGGATGCCTACTACTTCCTGGCGCAGGGTTACGATAAAACAAAAAACACTCAGCAGGCAATTAGCTACTATAATCAGTTCTTACAGCATTCCCTTGGTCAGGATGAGTATTCCATATATGTTAAAGCAGCACAGCAGAGATTAGCGGCACTTGGTGGAAAACGTCAGTAAAAAGTGGTTAACATCAATAGTCAAGATTGCGAAACCGAAATGCAGAAAGGAACCATCCCATCAGAGTTAATTGATTTGTCCTTCACTATGGAATCTAGAGCTAGTATATGGGATGTAATATACGACGGTTTTGATCAGGAAGTGATCCTAGTTTCAAAATTCATAGGGAGTCAACCTAAAGCAGTTAAAACTCTTTACCGATTTGGGTATCTAATATCTGAAAGATATAAAGACTGTGAAGTGATTCCTAAACGCTCGGGGATAGAAATTAGAAAGTCTCTTCCTGAGGATGATTCAGAGTTAATAGGGCAATGGACAACTCTTATGAAAAATGTTCGTGAAGAAATGACAACCATAATGCCAAGCCCACAGTGAAATAATTATTTGTTCGATTCTAAATTACAGTTACATCTCCTGTAATTACTGTTTTTATTTCGCCGTCATCAGTTTTAACCATTAAATAACCTTTCTCATCAACACCAATTGCGGTTCCCTCAAAGGGGCCTTCGTTTTCTATCTTAACTTGAACCCGCTTATTTAAATCACCCCACATATTGGTCCACTCTGTTAATATTGCGGCTTTTCCTTTATCTGAAAAAACTTGATACCAATATTCCAATTCTAGAAGTAAATCTGCAGCAAACTTAGACCTATTTATATCTTTCCCGGAATGTTCTTTGATTGAAGTTGCGATGTAGGCAACTTTACCCATCTCTTCGTTCATCTCTTCTCTGGTCATATTGATATTTACCCCGATTCCGACAACTATGAAATCAACCATTTCTCTTTTCGATCTCATTTCTGTCAAAATACCGGCTACCTTCTTTCCTGAAATCTGTATATCGTTAGGCCATTTTATTTTTGTCTCTGGAATACCAGATTTTTCAATAACCTTGTTAAGCGCTATAGAAGCAATCAGAGTAAAAAGTGGAGCATCAAAAGCCGCAATCTCCGGTCGAAGTAGGACCGAAATATATAGATTAGTTCCTGCAGGAGATATCCACTTCCGATCTAGGCGGCCTCTGCCCCCTGTTTGCCTATCTGCAATCACTACAGTGCCTTCAGAAGCTCCTTTCTCTCCAAGCTCAAGCAATATAGTGTTGGTTGAATCCATCTCATCCTGGTAGTGGATTACTTTCCCTAAAGATTCGGTTCTGAGAAGGCCATTAAGATTTCTTATCATAGATGATTTCATAGTCATTACTAATTTATTTTAACTGGTAAATAGGAGATTCGCCCTTATACTACTAGCCTAATAAAATCTATAGAATATTGAGAGCACATTACAATGAACAAAATTATGATTTTACCTCTACTATTTGTTATTAGTATAATACCGCTTACAGCAACTTTGGGCGTTAAAGCTAAACCAACACCGGCACCAAGCGAATTTGTAGAAGTTACAATTGATCAACTCGTTTCCAATCCTAATCAGTATGATGGTCAGCGTGTAACCTTAGAGGGGTTTGTGGATAAAGTTGAATATACAAAGTCCAGCAAGGGAGAGCCTTTTACACTCTTTAGAATGAATGACGGGACTGATAATGAAGTTAGGGTGTATTATGAGGATGAGCACTTAGCACTTTCCAAGGGTGATAAAGTAAAAATCCAGGGTAGATATAAAAAGCAAAAGAGATACCTGCTCTACAAATTAAAAAATGTGATAAAAGCTAGAACCGTTGAAAAACTAGAGACTACATCTTAATAATATAGAAGTTTATTTCATATTCTTTTATGAATTTGTAAATTCTTCTTTAAAAAGCTGATAAATCATAATATACTATCTTTTGTATGACCCTCCTCGGTACTGGATTCAGAAGAATCCTCTTATTATTAATAATCGTAATATGCATCATTTTGATTGCTCTCAATGTTATTCTGAATATTAAGCTTCGTGCTGAAATTCCAAATTTCATTGATCAGTTTTCAAAAGAGAGCCCATATCAGATAGACGTCCGAAAGATCAGCCTGGATCCATTATTTAGATTGCACCTAGATAACGTATCCATTGGTGATTCCTCCTCAGAAACAAAAGATGTATTAAAAGTTAATCAGGTCACCGTAAATCCCAATATACTGTCTTCTCTCTTTAGTCAGAAAATAGTTCTGGGTGAAGTAGTTCTAAACACACCTGTAGCTCAATCTAATCAGGAAAACATAAATAATCTTGTTGATTTCATTGAGGAGCTGAGGAAAGACAGGAAAGACGACGAAAGCTCCTTAGTTGAATTTGGATTAGTTAAAATATTATCTGCCGACTTTCATATCACTCCTGAATTAGTTCTATCTATTCCTAATCTCAATATAGAATTTGGTGATAATAAGTTTCAAGATAGCCAGATTATTACTCTTGAAGGCAACATAGGACTTCTTCAAAAAGAAGTAGGCGTAAATGGCTCGGTGAACATTTCTTCCGAGAAAACCACCGGAGAGCTTAATCTCAGTGTTGATAAGATTAACATTGCTGCAGTTTCATCGTTACTAGGTGACTCAGAAAACTTGAAAGCGCAAACAAAAGTGAGCTTTGAAGTTTCTGATTTAATAAGACTAAACGGACTTCTAACTTTTGATGCTCATAAAGGGATATTTTCTGAAAAGCCGTTTGCAGAAATATTATATGATCTGAATTACGACAAGGCCGCCGATACTGCAATTCTTAATACACTTGATTTCCAAATTAACGATCTGATGAAAGGTTCATTTTCAGGGGACGTAGAGAAGGTTATAAAAGAAACAGTCTTTAATCTCTCAGGAGAGATAGATAGCTTAGATTTAAGAGATCTTCTCATCCGTATTTTTAATGATGATTATGGAATTCTATCTGGTGAGTTGAGTACCGAGAATTTGAAAATAAATGGCTCGAGGAAGAAAGATGACATTCAATTAAGTGGAGACGCGCAATTAAAAGACTTTAAATTTAGCTCGACAAATGAAACTGGCCCTAGTATTGATGATCTTGACTGTAATTTAGAAGTTAACCAAAGTCTAAATTCCTCTAGCAGTTTTTCACTTGCTTCTACTGGAAATTGTACAAGCCAAGAATTCTCCTGGGATAGAACAGGGGAAGTTGAAAATATTTCTGCCCGTATCAATTTAGACTCCAAGAGCAAGTGGAAGGATAATAAAATCTCCTTATCAAATATAAAGAGCCAGTTCATGGATGGCAACGCTGCTGGAACTCTAAACTTTTTCTTGTCTCAGGGTTTTGGAGGCGGAATTACAAGGATAAGTGGCAACATTATCGGTAGCAATTTAAATCTGGAAAAAACTCCTAGAACCATTATCCCCGCCAATATTGCAGGAAATGCCCTATCAGCAAGTGCAAAGTTTGAGGGTGGCTCAAGTAACTATGATGCAGATATCTCTATTCAAATCGATAACTTTCTTCTTAAATCCAACCAAGGAAGAGAATTCCGGATCTCAACATTACAAACAGGTGAATCCATAGATTTTCAATATAAATCGCTAGCTAATGAGGAAGATACTTCAACAGAATCTCAAGCAGATGAAATTACTATTCAAGGCAGAGGGGTTTCATACGAACAATTATCATTTGAAGAATATCGTATAGGAAAGGGAACCGTGAAAGATGCAGCCTTTTTGTTGGAGCTAGGTAATGATAGGTGGTCCCTAAATATGTCATCAGAAGGTTCAGGCTTCCATATACTTGGCCACGATGTAACACTTGAGAAGTTTAGTGAGAGTCTAAGTATTGCGAACAGTGGTAGAGAAGGCTTCAAAGGCAGCATTAAAGGTGAGGGCGGCAGATATAAGAGCACAAACTTTCCAAATCTATCATGGGATTACAATTTTATAAACGATAGAATTATAGTCTCCGATGTTAGTGCTCAAATTAGCACATTGGGGCAATTTAAAACAGATAATCTTTATATAAATGTCGGGCAGCAAGTTGGGGGTTACCCTTATACAGTCAATTTTGATGAGGCAACTTTTTCCGGTTTTGAAGATAGATTAAATTCTGAAGGAATAAAAGGAATAATTACAATAAATAAACCCGGAACGACTGATAAAGATTGGCACGGTAAAGTAGATATTAAAAAGACTACTATAGTCTCAGCAGTTATAAATAACATTTCCAACACTATTACCCCTTCTCCAGGCGGAATTAATCTGGAAGATATCACAGGCAGCTTCCTTGGTGGGGATATAACAGGGGATATCTATATTGATACCACCACTAACCCATCTGGTATAAATACAGACGTTAAACTAGTAAATGCTTCAATTAACTCACCCAGCACTAATATCAAGCTAAATGAATCCAATCTCAACTTTACGGGAACCCTGCCCAACGGCGCTCTTCCCGAAGGTAGGGGCAAATTAGAGTTTAGAAATATTGTCTTAGACAATCAGGGCACTACTTCCAACTTGCACGCAGATATAAACACTCGGACAATCGCTGAAACCTTATACATAGATAAAGGGTTTATAAGAGGTAACGGCAATCAGGAGATAAGTTTTTCTGGAGAGATGACCAATACACTCAACGAAAATCGAACGTTAAAGCTAGAGTTCCCGGAAGTTATTATGCCGGACGCTGCTCAATTATTGTCTCCTTTAATGCCTGAAGCTTTCAGGGAGTTTAAAACTAGTGGGTACGCGACAATGGACTTAGTTTTCCTTAACCTTTTTTACCCTCAAAGTAGATGGGGTGGTAAATTAAGCCTCAAAAACAGTTCGTTATCGGGCAACTATGGCGGGGCGTTGCTGAGTGTTAAAGATATAAATGGAACCATAACAATCAAAGATAATGTTAGCTCAAAAAACCCTTTAGCTGATGTGATGGGCGAGCACTTAAAATTATCCAAGAGTATCTTTCAAAAATTTCTTACATCCTTTAAGGAGTCTAATCTTAAGAAGGAAGATTTAGACTTTCTTACAATTAATGAAATCAAATATGGAATATTAACTTTTGATAATGTAGAAGTTGCACTTGAAGTAGACAGGGACAAAATAAACTTAAGAAGGTTAATTTCAAAATTATTTAGAGGGAATATATACGGAGCCGGTTTGTTGAAATTTAATTCCGATCAAAGTAATTACAATCTTTCCTTACTTTTCAATGAAATAAGCCTTGAAGGAATCTCAGAGAGGCTTTCACCAAACCAAGAGTACATAACAGGTCTTCTAAATGGACTCCTTTGGCTAAGGGGTGAGGGCGCAGAACTTAATACTATAGATGGACCGTTTAAGTTTTGGTCAAAAAAATCAAGTAAGGAACCAAGAAATATTGGACAAGCTCTATTAGATCAACTCGGAGCCAGAGAAAGACTAGTACTTGGTTCATCTCGTTCATATGATAACGCAAACATTTCAGGTTATATTAAAGATGGATTGATGACGTTTAGAGAGTTTGATGTGACCAACAGGGTGCTCGGTTTTAAAAATCTGTCAATACAAGCCGATCCTGTGAAAAATTCTATTACTATTGAACACCTAATTTCTGTAATAAGAGAATTAGCTAGAAGATCAGAAACTGGAGGACCAACAATTGAAACAAATTAGAAGAGGTGAAATGATGCAGAAAATAGCAAGCAATGTTATAAAGCCGTTAGTATTATTTATGTGTTTCCTTATAGTTTCCTGCGCAACAATTACAGTAAATGTTTATTTCCCTGCTGAAGAAGTCAGGGATGCTTATTCAAGTTTGGAAGAAGAATTTTTACAGCAGAACGAAGATGAGTCTACAACGGATCAAACTCCAGAGACTCAGACAGTAACTCCTACCCCGGAGCCACAGAGTAAGAATATCTATCCCGAAGAACCTACATTGTCAGACACCAAAGTTGTGGTGATTAAGAGACAGATTTCTCTTGATTTTAGTAACTATGCATGGGCTCAGGGAAATATCTCGCAACAAATCGCTGAGAAAATTAAGGCGATGCCTCAGGTGATAGACGCTTATAGAAGCAGAGGAAAGCGCGTAAATGTGATAAATCAAATGATCTCTCAAAATAAGGTTGCTGAAGGTAGCCAGGGGCTACTAGTTAAAAAGACTAGTCTCAGTTCTGCAGAGACTTCAGCTTTCAATGCTGAAAATGCAGATAGAAAGGTAATTATTCAGGGTATGGCAAGAGCTATTGTTGAGATCAACAATCTTGATCCGACGCCTGAAAATATTAACAAGGTACTACCCGAAGCCGCTCGACAGTTTGCAAGCGTAAGAAGAAGCGAGAGGTAAAAGTCAGGCTTTATCACGGAAACTTAACAACTATATACCGGAGCGCTTATACAAGATTATCTAGGCGTTCCGGTTTTTTATTTTGGAGCCAATTAAGTTGTCCTTTGTATGAAGATTGTGGGAAATTGCCGTAATTTGTAGTAAAATTTCATCAGACGGTGAAAACTACTTAGGAATAAGTAGAGTAATATATTTACTCATTTTTGGCTGTATAATTGTATTTATATTATGGTTATAGTTTTAAAGGTAGGTTGTTAAAAATTATAAAAGAGGGGTAAAGTCATGCAGAAGAATAAAATTCTGGGGTTATTTCTATTCGCTTTGTTATTGATTTCATCAAGTTGTGATGGCGGGAGTGGTGGCACAGGGGATATATTACTTGAAGGAGTCGTTTCAAACCCATCACAGTTCGGCGAGATTACAGTTACAGTCTTGGAAGGTAACAGCAGAAGAGGATCAACTACTGTTAACTCACTTGGGAACTTCGGAATAAGATTTAGCTCATCAACCGGAGTAGTTACCTTAAAATTTGAGTCAGATACTTTTAATGCCGAAAGACCAAACATTCAAGTAGTTGATCAAAGCACAACAAATTTAAATATTACTCTTCAATTAAATCCAACACTAATCATCATTGATCGATGGCAAGTATTTCAAGACCCTATCTCATTTTCTGGCAGCCAGACTATCGATTACAATGAGAGCCAGGCTGAATTCAATTTAGATGGCAATGGTGGTAATTGTATGTTTTCGAGCGGTACTAGTTTTATAACATACCGAGTTAAGAGCATCAGCATAACCGATTGCAGAGAAGGAGTTAGAGCTCAATCCACAGGCTCTATAGTGCTTGAGGCAGATGAGGCGATCCAGATAACCAGTAGCCGCGACGCAGTCGTAGCACTTGATGATGCTTTTGTAGGAGTTGGACAGAGCTCAAATCCAATAAACAACACCATTAATATTGAGTCTACCGGTCAATTCGGTATTAACGCAGCTGGTAATTCAGTTGTGGATATAGATCCGCAAAATCAGTGCGCAATTAGCGGTGGCAGGGGTGCTACTAATGTAAATAGCAATGCCTCTGTTAATACCTCTACCTGTACACTATCCGGCGGATAGAATTTATCAGCAGATTTGTTTTCCAACACTAGATGGCATGTTCCAAAAGTAAATTAAATCTTCCTGGACTCAAAGTAATTTTGGGTTCAGGATTATTTAACTGAATATATATAATATAGTAAAAATTTGGCATATATGTGAAGACCGTTCATATTGTTATAGAGGAATGAGATATGCTTAAAACAGAAAGTGCTGGATTCCTTAGACTTGTTATAGGCTCTGTAAAATATAAGATGTTCAACTTCATGGCATCAATTTTTATATTGCTCATTCTTTCTGCCATTTTGGAAGGTCACAAATATGGATATTTAGTACTTAATACAACAAGCACAGTGGTATTTATTTTAGGCACCTACGCTGCAGGCAATAATAAAAGAAATGTAATTATACTAATTCTATTGGGATTCCCCTGGTTTCTCTCAGAGTGGATTTTTACTACTTCACCTGAAACTATTTTCGCAGGCATACTATTCTTTTTCTTTCTAACTGGAACTCTTGTCGAGCATATTCTGAATTCTGAAGAAGTATCTACCGACACTTTATACGGAGCGGTTTGTGTTTTCTTGCTATTAGGGCTTCTGTGGGCGTCGATCTACGGCTTCCTTGAATATATCTCTCCAGGAATCATCTTTGTTCACAACAATTCTGAAGCTACTAAGCTTCTGAATTCGAATGAAATAATTTATTACAGTTATACAACTCTAACTACATTGGGCTATGGAGATATTACTTCTCTAACCCCAGAAGGAAGAATAATCTCTGTGCTTGAAGCCATAGTAGGGCAGTTGTTTCTTGCCTTTTTAGTGGCGCGTTTGGTTGCTATTTACACTGCAAATGCCTTAAGAAGGTAATCAGATTCATAAACCTAAATTAATGAAGGGAAGAGATTGTATTAATCTGTATCCATAAAACAAGTATGTAAACTTAATAATAAAAGAGACTAAAACTATGGGCGCAAATATGAGCACAGGATAGCGCTTCAAGCCGCAGGCTGCATACATAATATCAAATGGAATTGGGGAAGCTGCACCGGCAAATAGGATAAATCCAATTAACCACCTAGATCTGCCTTCAGTCCATGGATGCTTTTCAACATTTGGGAAGTTTCGTTGAACAAATTTAGATTTTCCAAAGTATCTAGCAACAAGATAAGTGATCGTAGAACCCGTCATAGATCCTAACCCCATAACTAGTATCAATCGGATAGGTTCAAAACCTAGCATTGATCCCAAAACGGCATAGATCCAAACTGGCAATGCAACCGGTGTGCTGCTAACTGTTGTTAATATATAAAGAATAAAATCGATTCTATCCTGTCCATACGTTATTAGCAGAGTTTTTCCAATGCTTATGATTTCTTCTCTAAAGATGAGTGGAACTACTATGCTTGTGATTACAACTATTGCAGCAAATACGAAAGTAACGTTTATAGTTTTATAAAAGGAGCTTAGTCGTTTAGTAACCATATATTGTCTATAAATAACTATATCTGTGTTGGTATAAAATTAACCAATTATGAGTAAATAGTTAATATTGATTTCATACTGCTCTCCATTAGGAATGAAGTATAGTTAAATTGGTGAAATATCGGTAATACACAATGTAGCTAAAGCAATTGTTTTAAATATGCATGTGTGATAATATTGAATATTATCTAAATGAAGGAGGATGTAGGATTATGATTAAAGATAGAATTTCTTTATTCTTAGCTACTTTTCTTATTATTGGTTTCTTGTTTTTGGCTTTACCTGAAAAGGGGTATTCAGGTATTGATATGTTGCCATCTGATTTCGATTGTTGCTCGAATGGTAGTGAGTGTTTTGATAACGCAGACTCACCTGGTGATAAGATTCCTTGTCCAAAAGAGGGCGTTTTTGAAGAAGGGGCAGTTTGTAGTGTGAGCAATCAATGCGTTCCTTATGTTCAAGCAAGAAATGTCCCAACCATATCTGAATGGGGCTTAATAACCATGGCAGGAATATTAGGATTAGCAGGATTTCTAGTAATAAGAAGAAGGAAAGTTACAGCCTAAAACTTGCAAACATTTCAATTTAAACTTAAAAGAAGGGAGCTTCGGCTCCCTTTTGTATCCGCTCAAAGAAGTATCTAATTCTTCATTCTTAGTATTTTCAATCTTAACCAGGCTTGACTACTCCTTCTATTTTATACTATTCTGATAATAGTTATTGCTAGCATTAAGTGGAGTATCTATATGAAACCCTACCAACTTAAATTGCAGATGATGATTCCCGCGATTGTATTGGCTTTATTTGCAATAATATCTTGTGTTCCGAAACAAAATGAAGATTCTCAGTCCATCCAATCAACTGATAAGACTGCCGAAGACAGACCACAGGATAAGAAAGTTTCTGAAATCCAACATCCTCCTACATCTGAATATTATGAACTCTATCCAGTTTTTAAAGCCAGTGAATTACTAGAACCTGAACTTCTCAGAGGCGAGCATCATGAAGTAGTTGAAGAGGTTAGAAACGACTGTGTCTGGAATTCCTATACTATTAAGTCTGACTTTGGAGAGTACAACGCCCGTAATACCAGTATATTGGAAATTCGCGTTAAAGAAATAAACGCTACAGCTAAACTGCAAGAAACATCAGGTGGGCAGGCTCTTGCTGTTGGAGCTTCCGACAGTGTTATAAATCCCTTCAGATCAGCAATCAATATTGCTACAAACCCTGTGGACACTGCAAAGGGGGTTCCTGGGGGGATCGTTACTTTTTTTAAGAAGGTTTATTATACAGGTGAAAAGGTGGTTATTGTTGCCGGGAAAACTGCCAAAGATGTTGGTGGAACAGTTGTAGGATCAGGTGGTGAGAATGGGGAAGAGGGGGAAACGTTTTCTGATCTTACTGGAAATGTGGCCTATCTCACGGATTGGTATTTGGGCATTAGCGGTGGAGAGAGAAGGTTGGCAAAGAAGCTGGGTGTCGACCCTTACACTTCTAATCCCGAGCTAGCCGCAGAGTTAAACAGGGTTGCGAAATATGATAGGATAGGGCGACTTGGTCTTGGGTTTGCCAACGTGCCCTCAGTTCCGGGTATGGGATATATAAAAGATGTAAATCATTATGTTTGGGATAAAGACCCTAAAGAGTTAAGAGAATTTAATAAGAAGAACCTATTAGAGATGGGTATTGATGAAGAACTAGTTGAAACATTTTTAGATTCTCCTTACTATAGCCCGACTTTTCAAACCACACTTGTTTTTTCATTATTGCAGCTCCCGGATGTAGCGAACCGCGAAGAAGTGATAGAAGATGCTGTTGTAGCTTCATCTATTTCTGAATCAAAATTCTTTGTGAATATTGTGTTGCTTCTGGTGTGGTTTAATAACACCCAGACGCCTCTAAAAGAAATTGTAAACCATGGAGATATTACCTCTGGTCTGACTATAGATAATAAAGTTGTAACAATTCTTCCTGTAGACTACTTATGCTGGTCTGAGAAAGTTGCTGGTGCGGCAAAGTTTCATAACGAAGTTTTTAAAGATGTTCCCGCCGACGGTAAGGAGCTGTGGATAGTAGGTGAAATATCAGAACGTGCAACTCTTGAATTTGCCAATTTGGGATGGGAAGTACATGAACAAGTTTCTATCGAAGAGGAACCGGTTACCGAGGAAATTGACAAAGGAGAAGCTACAAAAGGTATTAATAAAAGGGCATTTGATGTTTTTAAAGAAGAAGATTTAGAAAAGAGTGACTCTCAAAAATAGGATTTAATATAGTTTGCTTTCTTCTAACTTGATAATTAGTAATGATCTGGTTGAATATCCAATATGAGTAAACGTAAAGTTGTTCTTATCGCGGGTGATGGAATTGGTCCTAATATAACTACAGCAGTTAAAAAAGTGGTAGTTGCTTCAGGTGCAGAGATAGACTGGGTTGAGCGTAAGGCGGGGCTAGCAGCCCTTGAAGAAGGCCCGGATGTTCTTCCTGATAGTACAATTGAAGCAATTAAGGAACATAAGGTTGCACTAAAAGGACCTTGCACTACTCCAATTGGAGAAGGGTTTACTTCTGTCAACGTACAGCTCAGAAAAACTTTGGACCTCTTTTCAGCAGTTAGACCTATTAGAAATTTAAACGGCATAAAGACTCGTTTCTCAGGCGTAGATATCGTAATTATCAGAGAGAATACCGAGGGATTATATAGTGGGGTAGAGAACACCATCTCCCCAGGGGTTGTAATGAGTATGAAAGTTGCAACGGAAAAGGCTTGCACGCGTATTGCCGAGAAAGCTTTTAAATATGCAAAAGTGAGAGACAGAAAAAAAGTAACCGTATTTCACAAAGCTAATATCATGAAATTAACAGATGGACTCTTTATCAGAAAGTCCAGAGAGGTGAGCGAAAAATACCCTGATATTGAATATCAGGAGATGATTATTGATGCTGGCTGTATGAAAATAGTTCAGGATCCAACTCAGTTTGATATTTTACTGCTTGAAAATTTGTACGGTGATTTACTAAGTGATCTTTGTGCTGGACTTGTAGGCGGGCTTGGAGTTGTTCCCGGGTCCAATATCGGTGATAACATTGCTGTTTTTGAAGCTGTTCACGGCTCAGCCCCTGATATCGCGGGCAAAAATATAGCCAACCCTCTTGCGCTTCTGATGTCTTGTGTGATGATGCTTAATTACCTAGCAGATAACGAAGGCACAGAGTATTACGCAGAATGTGCAAGTAACATTAGAAAGGCTTACAATAAAGCAGTTGAACAAGGAGCCACAACCGGTGATCTTGGCGGGGATTTAGGTACTCAGGAATTTGCCGATGCTGTAATTGAAAGATTGTAATTATCTGAAAGCCGATTATCTAGCTAAAGATTTTGATCCAATACTCTGAGAAAGTTTCCGCTCATTATTTTTGTGACCCGCTCTTCTGAATAACCTTTATCAAGAAAAAATTGAGCTATCTTGGGAAGGTCTGCAATCGTATTTAATCCTTCAGGAAAGTCCTCAATCCTTGCTCCGTCCATATCGCTTCCGATACCCACATGATCTTCACCGCAGAGATTCACCATATAATCTGTATGGGCAAAGACTTCTTCCAGCGTAGGCTTCTTGTCTCCAATCTTTAGAAAATAATTGTAAAGAACTATTCCAATAACACCGCCGCGATCAGAGATTGCCTTGAGCTGCTCATCTCTTAAATTTCTTGGATGGTCAGTTAATGCTCTGGCATTAGAATGTGTTGCTATTGGTATAAGATTTGTAAGCTCTATTGATTCCCAGAAACACTTTTCATTTAAATGTGATAAATCCAAAGTAATTCCTAGATCGTTCATTCTTTTGATTAATTGGATTCCTTCATCTGATAATCCATCTCCAGAGTCGTTGCCTGAAGCGTATTGGTTCTTGTTGTTCCATGCAGGCCCTATAACTCTAACTCCTCTGTTATAAAACTCCTCTAGCTTGGAGACGCTTTCAATTGGATCAGCCCCTTCAATTAATGTCAGAAACCCTATCTTGGAGTCCTGTCCAAATTTTGCCAGATCCTCAGCTTTAGTGATTTGATACACGTCATTCGGAAAAGTCTCATAGATTTCTTCGTATTTAGAAAGCTGATCTAATCCGGATTGGACTGTCTTATCGGGTTTATGCTTAGGGTGTATAAAAACAGTGTTAAATACCATCCTGACATTACCTTCTTTAAGCCAGGGAAGGGTAATCATGCACGGCATCTCAGGGTTTACAAAATCCCTTTTGAAGTAGTTTAAGTGAAATGCTATATCTTCGTGCGCGTCTATTATTAAGAATTCTTTTGACATATTGTTTAGGAATAAAAGCCTAGGCTTGCAAATGTAACTACTGAACCAGTGTCAGGCTCAAGCGCCTGATCGTAGTCTAGAAGAACTCCTTTGTCTGCATTGATAGTGCTTAAAGTTGCATAAATAGAGGAAAGACCGCAAATTTTTCTCCAGTCCTTCTCTTCTTCAACTGATCTGTAAAAACCCTCTGCGTCCATTTTCTCAGTATACTCCAAACTCCTAATATCCAGCTCTTTAATTCTGCTGAGAGTCTCTTCATTTACTTTGTCTTTGTCACCAAACTTTGGCCCAACGTGAGCCATATCCACACCTGCAATTATAAATACCTTGTTTCCCAATTCGCTAACTATGTTTGAAAATGATTCTAGAAATGAAGATATCCTTTGATCTTCTAAAGGCGATTTTCCTTCCTGAACAAGACTGAAGAACGAATTGCAGAGTATCGGCACAATCTTGTAATTTTTCTTCTTTCTCAGAACATACTGAAGGAACGCAACCTGAAATTCAATAGAGTGCTCAGTTCGATGGGCGATCTCTCCATCAAATAGATCCCAACTACAGTCATTTACTAAACTATCTATAAGATCATTATGTGTTTCAGATATGCCGAGAGGTGTTTCAAAACTCTTTCTTGTTAGAATAAAAGGATTATCCACTTCTGCGTAATGTGAGGTGCCAAAAATAATATATGTATCTGCTTCACAACTTTCATCAAGCTCTCTGTAGGCCTTGGCATAAAGATGGCCGCCCCTAGTGAAATCAATATGGGGGGAGATTAGACCTCTGAGTGTGCCATCTGGTTTTCCATAAGTTTCGCTATCCTGAGATTCGTTGAAAAACTTCTCAAACCAACCGTTTAATTCATCAATATCTTCCGGGTATGAAAGCCCGGCTTGGCTTGATGGTCTTATCGGTGAAGAGTGAAAATCCTCTAATATTTTATTGTTATGTTCGTGGAACTTTTCACTATCTAAAAAAAGCGCGTCATCTAACTGATTGATCAACTGTTCCATTTCCTCAGTGGGAACTCTTTCGCCAAATCTCTGTTCGCATTTAGCTTGTATTTCTTCCATTGAGTTAATGCCGTCAAACTGGCTAATGATAAATACAGTTTCCGGTGATATTAACATCACTTTATCACTCACATGGCTTGGGTCTCTTAGGCAGATAACTCTCTGACCTTCATGATCAACTGGAAATGCTTCGATTGGATTTAGTTTTGGATAGTCCATAGGTTTAATGTTTATTTAGGTTTGCCCCAACCGCCTCCTGCCGGGGTTTCAATCCTTATGCTGTCTCCTTTTTTTACTTTAAAACTTGCCTTAGGGGCGATTCTTGAAACGGTGCCTTTTCTTATCAATGTGTTTTTGCCCTTCTTCCCTACTCCGCCGCCCTCAATACCGTAAGGCGCAAATTTTCTTCTCTCTGTAATCATTGACACCGTGGTGTCTGATAGAAACTTATATTCCCTAACTATAGAGTCTCCACCTCGATATTTCCCTTGTCCACCGCTGTTTTTTCTGATTGAATAAGAATTTAACATAACTGGAAGTTCTCGTTCAAGCGATTCTATAGGGGTGTTTAGAGTATTTGTCATATGAGTTTGCACAGCGCTTACGCCGTCTAACCCAAATCTGCCGCCCATGCCCCCGGCAATCGTTTCATAATAACCATAATTATTTCCTGTTCTCGGATTTACTCCACCAAACGTAAAATTGCTCATAGAGCCCGCGCTTGCCGCAGGTACTTGTTCCGGCACAGCTTTTGATAATGCACCAAATACTACGTCGACCACTCTTTGAGAAGTTTCAACATTTCCCCCAACAACTGCCGCCGGATATTTTGCGTTAAGTATTGAGTTATCGTCCACAATAATTTCTATTACCCTAAGCGGGCCTGAGTTAAGAGGCATAGATGATGGAGCCAGACACTGAAATACGTAAATCACAGCTGCTGTTGTAACGCTATAAGGAGCGTTAAGATTGCCTCTTACTCGAGCGGAGCTACCTCTTAAGTCAACACTGCTCCTTTGTCCATTGATTGTGACTTTAGCTCTTATAGGAATTTTGTTTGTACCCACCCCATCGTTATCTAAGTAATCTTCAAATTCATAAACTCCATTGGGTATCTGTTTTATAACATCTTTCATTATTTTTTCGCTATAGCCTAAGAGCTCATTCCCTGCCTGCTTAACTTTTTTAAGCGAGTATTTTTCTATTGTTTCAAGTAATCTTTTCTCTCCTAATTCAATTGCTCCAACCTGGGCATTAAAGTCTCCCTCCCGTTCTTCTGGGTCTCTGGTAGCTGCTAGTATTTCGTTGAAGAGTTTTTTATTAAGCTTTCTTTTCTTATAGAGTTTCGAAGGAGATATCAGAATTCCTTCTTGATCAATTGAGATCGAAAGCGGCATTGAGCCTGGAGTAAGGCCGCCGATGTCCGCATGATGAGCTCGGGAAGCGACAAAAAATTCTAACTTCTTTTTATAAAATACAGGCATGATACATGTAATGTCAGGCAGGTGTGTCCCGCCCCTAAAGGGGTCGTTTAAAATCAAAATATCCCCTTCATTTATTTCCATATCTAAAACGGCTCTAACCGCAAAACTCATAGATGCCAGGTGTATCGGAATATGAGCCGCTTGGGCAATCATGTCACCATTTGATTGAAATATGGCACATGACAAGTCCCTTCTCTCTTTTATGTTAGGAGAAAATCCTGCTCTGATGAGCACAACACCCATTTCTTCTGCGATTGAGCTTAGAATATTCTGATAAATTTCGAGTTCAAATGGGGTCAGAGTCATAGGGCTATTTAATGATGCTTAACTAGTTTTAGTTGTTTCTTGGCGGAACTGAGATTTGTAAATAGTTCCAGTATTTGCATTGATCTGAATCATAATATTTGATCACAGAGTTAGGAACAAAATTTCTCAAAGGGCTTCCCGGGATTATATGTGTTCCGTTCTCACACTTTTGAACAAGTTGTAAATAGGGAATTACAGCCTCGTCTCCTTTGTTATACTGGCCTTTTATACTCTCAGATACTTTTACATTTGCTGTGCATTTTGCTACGAGTTCAGGCACGAAAGATTTATCATCATCATTTGCGCTGCATTCCTGAGATTCATAAGGCGCCTGACATTCAACTTTCGTCACAGTTCCTTCAATAGCAAAGTTTGAGCTTTCTAGAAGTTGTTCCTGTGTGCATGGTGCAGGGAGGGCATGGCCTAAATTTGGTAATATAAAGGCAGCAGCCAAAAATAGTGATATTATTAGTGTATTGTTCATATTTTCATACTAATGTTATTTTGATTATTGTCAAATTCTATTACAGTTAGGGTATATTGATAGCCAAAATGGAGAAAAAGAGTATATGAAGGTATTAGTTACAGGTGCTGCAGGTTTTATAGGTTCAAGTCTTTCAGAGAAGCTTTTAGATGAGGGGTTTCAAGTAATTGGTGTGGACTCTTTTTTTGATTATTACCCAAGGAAGATAAAAGAGAGAAACCTTGCTAATTCTTTAAACCACTCTAATTTTGAATTTGTAGAAGAAGATATTCTAGAAATTGACTGGAATAATATCTTAAACGACGTAGAAGGGATTTTCCATCAGGCCGCAATTGCTGGTGTAAGAGCAAGCTGGGGGAAGGATTTTAGTGACTATGTCCATAATAATATCTTGGGTACCCAAAGACTCTTAGAAGCATGTAAAGATAAAAACCTTAAAAAGATAGTTTGCGCCTCTTCTTCCTCAGTATATGGAGATACCAATGAGCTGCCGATTAAGGAGACTTCACCTACAAATCCAGTTTCCCCTTATGGAGTTACAAAACTTTCAGCTGAGCATTTAGCTACACTCTATTATAAAGGCTATGGAGTTCCCACTGTTTCTTTAAGATATTTTACTGTATATGGTCCAAGGCAGCGCCCTGATATGGCTTTTCACAAATTCATCAGCACTATAATGAAAGGAGGACAGATTGAAATTTACGGAAACGGGGAACAGACTAGGGATTTTACCTATATAGATGATGCTGTGCAGGCAAACATCCAGGCCTTTAAAGATGGGATGTCGGGTCAGGTATATAACATCGGCGGAGGCAGTAGAATAAAGCTTATCGATGCGATCAGTATTATTGAAGAGTTAGTTGGAAATAAAGCGAATCTAATTTATACAGAACCACAAAGAGGGGACGCCAGGCATACTTTTTCAGATGTATCAAAAGCAGAGGCCGACTTTGGTTACGAGCCCAATACCAATGTAAGATCAGGACTCGAAAAGCACTACGAGTGGTTAAAACAAAATATTGATATCTTCGATTAACTTAAGAAATTGCTTCTTTAAGCGTCTCACCCATTTCAGCAGGGCTTGGGCAAACTCTTACGCCCGCATCCTCAAGAGCAGCAACCTTGTCTGCAGCACTTCCTGAGCTGCCTGAGATTATCGCACCAGCGTGGCCCATTCTCTTTCCCTTAGGTGCCGTGGAGCCAGCAATGAAAGCAACAACAGGTTTGTCTATGTTTTGTTTGATATACTCAGCTGCTTCTTCCTCAGCACTTCCACCAATTTCACCAATCATTATAATGGCGTCAGTATCGTCGTCTTGATTAAACAGTTCTAATATATCTATAAAAGTAGAGCCAATAATTGGGTCTCCACCAATTCCTACAGAAGTTGATTGTCCTATACCAAGCTCAGATAATTGCCAAACTGCTTCGTATGTTAGAGTTCCGCTTCTTGAGATAATTCCAATTCTTCCGGGTGTGTGGATGTAACCAGGCATGATTCCAACTTTTGCCTCACCAGGAGTCATTACTCCTGGGCAGTTTGGCCCTATTAATCTTACATCTTTACCTTCCATATATTTTTTAACTTTTACCATGTCAAGAGTAGGAACTCCTTCTGTAACGCATATAACTAACTCCACTCCAGCATCTATAGCTTCAATCATGGAGTCCATTGCGAATGCAGCAGGAACAAAAATGAGCGAAGTATTTGCCTCAGTAATTCTTCTAGCATCTTCTACAGTATCGAAAACAGGAAACCCATCTACTTCAGTTCCGCCCTTTCCAGGTGTTACACCACCTACTACATTAGTGCCGTATTCGCGGCATTGTGTGGCATGAAACAAACCCGCACTTCCGGTTATTCCCTGAACGATGACTTTACTGTCTTTGTTTACTAAGATGCTCATTATATTAATACTCCTTTGTTTAATCTATATAGTTAATATTCAAATGAAACGGTGGAATCATAACACAGTGTTTTCTCTCTTTCAACCAAATATATTTACTCAATGTTCTGCACTTGTTCTCTTATCTTTTCCATCTCAGATCTTAAGTCTATAATGCAATGTGATATTTTCGCATCCTTGGACTTTGCAGAAATGGTTCCTGCTTCACGGTTCATTTCTTGAAGCAAGAAATCAAGTTCTTTCCCTATTGAGCCTTTTTTATTACTAGTTTCCCTGAACTTGCTAATATGTGCTTTAAGTCTGACAAGCTCTTCTGTTATGTCGCTTCGTTCAGCTAAATAAGCCGTTTCCTGATACAGTCTTTCCTCATCAATCTTTGTGTCCTCAAGTAACTTCTCTATTCTTTCCTTGAGTTTTACAGATGTGTTCTTTATAAAATCTTTTCTCTTAGATTTGATTGTAACAGTAAGCTTATCAATCATTTTGAGTCTTTGCTTGATATCCTTTTCCAGCTTCTTTCCTTCCGACGCTCTGGATTGATCGAGTTTCTTTATTGCTTCAAGCACAGATTTTGTGATCTCTGTAGTTTCATTCTTGCTTAGAGTTTGTTTTGACTCTCCTGCAAAAATTTCTCTAATCATTAGAAAATGCTCGAGCTGAGTTTCTTCTTTAATGCCGAGTTCTTTTTTTAACTTGTCTATATTCGTTTTTATTTTTTTAGCAAGATCAATATTAAGTGAGAAAGAATTACTTCTTGAGGACTCAAGTGTTACAGTTACCCGTACCTTGCCTCTTAATATCAAATTCTTCACCGCTTCTGAGAGCTGATTCTCGATAGAAAGTATTGAGTCAGGAAGCTGGAACTTGATATCAAGGAATCTGTGATTCTCAGATCTTGTCTCAACAACTAGTTTCCCATACTTGGTTTCTATCTCGCTTTTTCCGTATCCCGTCATACTCTTCATATGTCTGATTCCTCTTGTAACTGCTTTACATATAGTTTTCTCAAGCTTTTAAATAGTGCCCTCATTTCTTTGTTTCCATAATCAGGGTAGGTCCACTCTAAAGTTTTATATTCGTTCCCTTTATATATAAGTGTGAGGTCCGCATATATTCCGCTACCTAGGTATGGTCTGTGAGAGTAGCCCTTCCCTGTAGCTAGAATCAAATGTTCTTGAGCTATATAGCCAGGGTCTATGTTAATAGTTCTATTTCCTTCATATGAAAATACCTCTTCCAATTTATTTGTAAATGCTTTGATTTCGACAATGTCAGTTCTTTTTATGAGCTTTTCAAATGTTATTAGTTTTCTTAGGAGTCCTTCACCCATTTCTTTTGTGTAGTAAGAACTATGATTAAATGGGATCTCCGTGCTTTCAAAATCTATTTCACTTAATTTCTCTTTTAGCTTTATGGCCAACTCCTTCATCGCTGAGCTGGGTTGATAAATGAGACCCATAAAAAGTTTTACTTTATTTGGTTCGTTTAGTTGGCTCATAATTTTAGGAATTCGAATATAGTTACTAATATAATTTTAAGTTATTTGTGGTTAATAATCCAAAGTGGTAAGATTACCAGAGAAATCGACCAGATACTGAACGAATTCAATTTGTGTCATTTTATTTAAATTTTTTTTATCTTAGGATCAAACTTAATATTAATATATTGGTGAGTATTTGTGAATCTTAAAAACTCCGTCCTACTCCTTATTTTACTTTTTGCCTGCTCGCTGTTCTTCAGCTTTGCACTCAAATATAATTTCGGTTCAGATATTGGTTATATCAATGCTTACGGCGACAGGTTTGCCTATGCCGGCCGCGGCTCCTGGTATACCATGTCCAAGGATCCATATACGGAGGTAAGGAGCGAATATCCGCAGCTTGCCACTTATTTCATGGCTCTTCCCTACGTTATCCTGGACGCTCTGGGCCCGTTAGATATGAAGGACGCAGAGCTGATATCCAATCCAGAGCAAAGTGTATCGCTTAATCCCGTAAATCCTAATCGCCTCAACTCTCCCTACCTTCAAAACAATCTTTTCATGAACTATGCAGTGATTTTTTCTCTCTTAATGATGGTCTTTCTTTTTTTATCGATAGTGCTTTTATATAGAATGAGGCCGGACAGGAAATATCTGGCTTTTCTAATGTTGCTGCCCGCGTCCTTCTATTACTCGTATAACCGTTTTGACGTCATCTTGTGCTTCCTCACGTTGCTCAGCCTCTATCTTCTGTATAAAGAGCGGTACGGATGGTCGGCTCTGGCAATTGTGCTCGGGTTTTTCATGAAGTGGTATATGATAATCCTGATGCCGGTGTTCATTGTCTACTATTACAGCAAGCATAAAAAGCTCAGCTGGTCTATGATTACAGTTTTTTGTCTAGTAACGGTGATTTTTGTTCTTTCTACCATAATTTGGTCAGGAGTTGAGGGCTTGTATGTGCCGTTTCAGTTTCACTTCGCAAGGTTCATGGATCAGCCTTCTATGTCGATGATCCTTTACCGCTTTCTTTATAGCATAATAGAAACATTTAAAATTATGAGCCTTGAATTATATGATCAAGTGTTTCATGGCTATGTGTTACGTGTGGGTTTTTTGCTTCAGTTTTCGATAATACCTCTTTGTTTAACAAGCAAAATCGATACTTTTGAGAAGGTAATAAAATGGTCTGCTCTGTCGGTTCTTGTTTTCATCCTTTTCGCAAAAATTAACTCCCCTCATTGGATACTATGGTTTAGTTGCTTGCTAATATTGATCTCTAGAGACTGGAAATATATTGTGGGAATAATCTTGCTCGATCTGTTTACATATCTCCTATGGCCGATAGCATTTAGTTTATACTTGGAGTCCTACATTTCCCTAGATCTTGCTCTGTGCGTATTTATAGCATGGCTCGTAATACTGCTAGTCTTTACAGGACACTTGTTTTCTGAAGTAATAAAAGATAATTACATCTACAATATGCTCAGAAACCGATTTATGTCTAAACAGCTGTTATAACGTTAATGTCTAAAATTATCTTGAATTATAGTTCTGAACAATTATTCTATAGCTCAGTATACTGTAGCTAATGGAAAACTATATGAAGAAGAAACATTTATACACTTTACTGGCTTTAATTTTCATAGTTGGTCTTACTTCGTGCTCTGATAAAGTTATTCAAGAAAGCAATCCTGAAAGACCCAGATATAAACCTTCTCCGACACAGGTTGTGGACATATTCTTAAAAGCTCTTAAAGAAGGGGATTTTGAGAAGGCTTATGATTACTCCTATGTTCCGAGTTCGGACAAAGATGGATATGTAATTCAAATGGCAAATGTATTTAAAGACAATCAATTGAAAATTAATAGCTACAATATATTAGGGACTCAAATTTTTGAACTCAGCGCTTCAGTTATTGTTGAGCTCGACCAATCGCTTAAATCTCCTACCTCTGGGGAATTGATTAATCTGAACCAAAAGAGTAAATATACTCTTGGCTTATTTGATAAAAAATGGAAAATAACTGGCGGAGATTGTGTTGAGAATTGTATAGAGAAAATCCCTGAAATCGAGATTGCAGACTAAATTATGATAAAAGTTTCTATTATGGGTGTTGCTGGAAGGATGGGGCGCAGTATCTTCCACCTTTTAAATGCAGAAGATGATGTGCAAATTGTAGGTGCAACGGAGATTGATGGTCATCCTGACATGGGAATTGATATTGGTCTTGTATCCGGAGAAGGGGAAATAGGTGTCCCTATCGCAAGCAGTATAGAGGCTTCTTCATCCGACGCGGATGTAATAGTCGACTTTACCGCACCTTCCTCAACCTTAAATAATGCGCGTTATGCCTCGTCAAATGGAAAAGCCCTGGTTATTGGAACTACTGGTTTCACAGAAGAAGAAAAGTCTCTCCTTCATGAATTGGCAAACAATTTCCCATGTGTGTTTTCTCCCAATATGAGTATTGGTGTAAATGTAATGTTTGAGGCAACTAAGAAGTTGGCAGAAATTCTAGGCGACGATTTTGATGTTGAAATTATAGAAGCTCATCATAAACATAAAGTAGATGCTCCAAGTGGGACCGCGCTCAGGTTGGGTGAAGCCGCTGCGGAAGGCTTGTCCCGAGATTTTAACTCTGTTGCCAGGTTTGAAAGACACGGTGTAATAGGGGAAAGGAAAGAAAAGGAAATCGGCATGCAGACTATTAGAGCAGGTGATATAGTTGGAGAGCACACTGTTATGTTCTGCGGAGCAGGTGAGAGAATAGAATTGACACACCGAGCGATGAGCCGAGATAATTTTGCCAAAGGAGTAGTAAGAGCTGTAAAGTGGGTCCCGGGGAAAGAGGCCGGGATGTATACAATGAAGGAAGTGCTTGGGATATAAAGTCATAATAATTTTTTCCATCCTTATTTCTAAATTCCACGACTACTAATAATTATGTTCACATTTGAAATTCATAAAAAAGATGAATCAACCAAAGCCAGATTGGGTCAAATGACCACTGCCCACGGCATTGTTGATACACCCGCTTTTATGCCTGTTGCAACTCAGGCTACAGTTAAAAGTCTGAGCCCACAGGAGATACTGGATTTGGGATTTCAAATGGTCATTTCAAATGCGTACCATCTGTATTTACGCCCAGGGCACAAAACGGTTGAAAAGCTTGGCGGTCTTCATAAATTCATGTCATGGAGCAAATCCATAACAACAGACAGCGGCGGTTTTCAAGTTTTAAGCCTCTCAAAAACCAGAAAGATTAAAGATGACGGAATTTTATTCAGATCTCATTTAGACGGCAGTGAGCACATGCTATCACCTGAAAAATGTATTGAGGTACAGGAATCTCTTGGTGTTGATATCATGATGTGTCTAGATGAGTGCCCACCATATCCATCGACTTATGAGTATATGAGGAAATCCGTTGATCTAACCACTAGCTGGGCAAAGCTGTGCAAGGAATCAAAAAAGCGCACCGACAACGCACTCTTTGGAATAGTTCAGGGAGGCGTGTTTAAAGATCTCAGAGAAAAGTCTGCACATGATTTGATAGACATAGGTTTTGACGGATACGCTGTGGGAGGTCTAGGAATAGGAGAAGATTCTGAAAAGACTTATGAAGTTACAGAAAGTACGCTTGGTATTCTGCCACTTGATAAACCCAGGTATTTAATGGGCCTCGGAAAGCCTGAGGACATTGTAACTGCAGTATCTATGGGAGTAGACCTTTTTGATTGCGTCATTCCTACACGCAACGCCCGTAACGGCACACTCTTTACAAGTCGCGGAAAACTGGTTATAAAAAATGCGCAATTTGCTGAGGATGAGAGGCCGATTGACGGGAGTTGTGAGTGTTATACTTGCCGGACTTTTTCAAGGGCTTACTTAAGGCATTTATTTATCGCAAAAGAAACCCTTGTTTTGCGATTATTAACAATTCACAATTTGTATTATTATGCGGAGCTTATGAGGGGAATACGAAGCAGTATTAAAAGCGGCGATTTTCCAAATTATATATCTAGGGTACAATCCATTGAAGGAGAAACAGAGAATTGATAAATAATAAACATATTATTGCAACTTTCGTGGTTGCTTTTTTTTCGATAGCCGGGTGTGCGCCTTCTGGTGCTGAAGGAGGGGGAAGTTCTCCCTTAGCATTTCTACCATTCATTCTTATCTTTGTTGTTTTTTATTTTCTAATCCTCAGACCGCAGCAAAAACAGGGTAAGGAAAGAAAGAAAATGTTAAGTGAGCTCAAACGTGGTGACGACATAATAACTTCAGGCGGTATCTATGGAAAAATTACAAACGTCTCTGAAGATGATGTTCTCACACTTGAAATAGCCAAAGGGCTCAGCATACGCATTAGCCGGTCCGGTATCGCAGGTCTCCAACCTTCTGATACACCAGAACCTAAAGGAGGAAAGAACTAAAAAATGAGAGCTTCCAGAGGATGGATTTTAACAATCCTTATAATCACAGTTTTATCTTTCACGCTCATGGCTCCTACTTTTTTGGGTGACAGCGTTCCAAGTTGGTGGGGCAAGTTGTTTCCAGATAGGGGTATTAGATTAGGGCTTGATCTTAAAGGCGGAATTTTTCTTCTAATCGGAGTAGATTCCGAAAAAGGTGTTGAGCAAGAGTTAGACAGCATTAAAGATTTCATGAATCTGGAATTAAAAGACGACAAAGTATTAATTAAAGGCTCTTCTCAAACTGATGAATCACTCACTTTACAATTCTTCTCTAAAGCCGATCTAGACAAAGCTAAAAGTGTAGCCGAAACAAACTTCATTGATATATCCGATATTGGGGAAGATAATTTATCTCTCAATTTTGTTCTAAAAAGTGCATACGTAGCTGATGTTGAAGAAAGGGCTATTGATCAGGTTAAGCAGGTCATTGAAAATCGTGTTGCAGAATTAGGACTTGTTGAACCTTCTATACAAAAAGCAGGGGACAATAGAATCATAATTCAAGTCCCGGGCGCATCTGAAAAAGATAGACAACGTATTATTGATATCATTAAACGATCCGCAGTATTAGAGTTTAAAATTGTCAGCAACGCAGGTGCTACTGAAGAAACTGTATTAGCCGGCATTGGTGTTACAACTCCAGAAGAACTTGCTGAGCAAGGTTTGATGCTTGTTCCTGGAAACACAGGTGCTGAAAATGAAAAGTTTTTTGTGGCTACAGAGGATTCCGAGGTTACAGGCTCATCTCTTTCCGGTGCCAGACTGACTTTTGATGAATTTGGTAAACCTGCAGTAAGTTTCTCATTCAAAGGCGAGGGCGCAAGCAAGTTTGGTGTTCTGACAGAAGAGAATGTTGGTCAAAGACTCGCAATTGTTCTTGACGGAACTATAAAATCTGCACCCACAATTCAAGAACGAATAACTTCTCAAGGTAGGATAACTGGAGACTTTACGACTGATGAAGCAAAGGATTTAGCCCTAGTTCTCCGCTCAGGTGCGCTTCCGGTTCCAGTTGAAATTGAACAGGAAAGAACCGTTGGTCCATCTCTTGGAAAAGAGTCAATAGACAAGGGAAAGCTTTCAATGATTATAGGCGGTATTTTAGTCATAATCTTTATGGCATTTTTCTACAGGCTTCAAGGCCTTGTAGCTGATACAGCACTTATTTTAAATATGCTTTTTATTATGGGATTCCTTTCAGCTTTTGGTGTTACTTTAACCCTGCCCGGTATAGCAGGACTTGTGCTTACACTAGGTATGGCTGTGGATGGAAACATCATCATATTTGAGAGGATTAAAGAAGAGCTTCGAACAGGGAAATCTCCACTGGCAGCAATTGACGCCGGATATGGGAGATCCTTGTGGACAGTACTCGATGCTAATATTACGACACTTATCACTGCCTTAATATTGTTTTGGTTCGGTACAGGTCCAATAAAAGGATTTGCTGCAACACTATCAATCGGTATTATTTCAACCGTTTTTAGTAACGTTGTAGTGGCAAGAGTTATTACAAATTATATATATGAAGAAAAGAAGGTACCTGCTATAAGTATTTGAGGAATATTCAGGAGGATCTAGTAATTTGGAATTATTAAAACCAGGCACTCGTATAGATTTTGCAAGCAGAATGAAAAAGGCGATCTTTGTTTCTATCGCTTTGATTATTATTGCCATCGGCTCCCTTATTTATCACAAAGGCCCTAACTGGGGTGTTGAGTTCACAGGTGGTACAGAGATACACATTAAGCTTGCTCAAGAAGTGAGCATTGAGGATATCAAGAAAACCCTTGAAACTACTGGTTTTCCACCAGATATTGTACAGCAGCTTGGTCTAACTAGTGACCATGAATATCTTATCAGATTTTCACCTGAACTTGTAAAATTTGACCAGATACAAGGTTTCCAAACTGAGCTTGAAAAGATTATTGCTACTAACGAATATTTTAAGGGTGGTTCAATCCAAAGGGTTGATTATATTGGTCCTAGAGTGGGTAAAGAATTAATTAGAAAGGCCGTAATTGCTATTCTTCTTGGATGTGTAGGAATTTTAATATACGTTATGATTCGTTTTGAGATAGGTTTTGCACTAGGCGCTGTAATAGCCCTTATTCATGATACGATACTTACACTTGGTGCTATCTCTATAATGGACAAAGAATTTACTCTTGCACTTGTTGCAGCTCTCTTAACAGTAATTGGTTTCTCGGTAAACGATACTATTATTATCTTTGATAGAATCAGAGAGAATATGAGAAAGGGCGGCAAGCTTAGTATCAGAGAACTTGTAAATGAAGGTGTAAATCAAACTTTAACAAGAACCATATTAACAAGTATAACCGTGTTCCTAGTCTTGATCCCTCTATTTGTATTTGGCGGGTCCGTTATTCATGACTTTGCCTTTACAATGATAGTGGGCGCCATAGTTGGTACATATTCTTCTATATTCATTGCTAGTGCGTTTGTTATATATTGGAGAGAAAGAAAGGGCTCATCATAAATCTTTACTTAGGCGATTTTCGCCAATAGTCTTTAATGGTCGACTATCTCGTACTTTCCCTATTTATAATAGTTGCTCTAACCGGATTGATATCTCACGTCTTCGGATTCCCAGGTAATTTTATAATACTTGGCTGCTCCCTCTTATTAGGCTGGTATGGAGGGTTTAAAGAGGTCACAATTACTGTATTACTCATACTGTTGGGACTAGCTCTTTTAGCAGAGTTAGTAGAATTTGTTCTAGGTGTTCTCGGAGCAAAAAAATATAAATCGAGTAACAAAGCAATTCTTGGTTCTATTGTGTTTGGAATTATAGGTGGTATTTTAGGTATTCCGTTCTTTTTTGGGATTGGTGCTGTGATTGGTGCATTTTTGGGTGCATTCTTTGGAGCATTCTTAGTTGAGTTTGTACTGGAAAAGAATGTTGACCGAGCTATGAAATCAGGATGGGGAGCATTTCTCGGAAGGCTCGCAGGAACTTTTTTTAAAGGCGCAATTGGAATAGCAATGATAGTAATAACAATCGTATACGCAGTGGGGAATTAGTTAATGCAAGAAAAACTACAAGAAGTTAAAGGCCAAGCTCAAGCAGAACTAGGACAAGTGTCCGATGAAGTCTCACTTCAGAATCTAAAAGCAAAGTTTGTAGGCCGTAAAGGTGTCCTTACCGATATTTTAAAAGGTATGAAGGATGTACCTGCAGAAGACCGCCCAAAGATGGGAGTTATGATTAACGAGGTCAAAACCTTTGTTGAAGAGCTGTTTGATAACAAAGCACATGAGATAAAAGAAGAAAAGAAAAAGCGCGCAATTTCAGAAGAGAAAATAGATGTAACTCTTCCCGGCAGATCTTTCCCTGTAGGCTCTAAGCACCCGGTTTCACAAGTTATGGAAGAGATTGTAGCAATATTTGAGAGAATGGGTTTTGAAGTAGCTGAGGGCCCAGAAATTGAGACAGACTATTATAATTTCGAAGCATTAAACATTCCTAAGAATCATCCTGCTCGTGATATGCAGGATACTTTCTACATATCTGAGGACATAGTTCTTAGGACTCATACCTCACCGGTTCAGATACGAGTTATGGAAAAAGAAGAGCCGCCTATTAAAATTATTGCTCCGGGCAGAGTGTATAGATGTGATAGCGACGTATCACATACCCCGATGTTTCATCAAATAGAGGGTTTACTCGTTGATAAGGATATAACGTTCGGAGATCTAAAAGGAGTGCTCACAGAATTCCTTAGACTGGTTTTTGGAGAGAGTCTGGGAGTGCGGTTTAGACCTAGCTTCTTTCCTTTTACAGAGCCTAGCGCAGAAGTGGATATTGAGTGCGTTATTTGCAGCGGTCAAGGTTGCAGGGTTTGTAAAGACAGCGGATGGCTTGAAATTATGGGATGCGGCATGGTAGACCCTGAAGTTTTTAAAGGCGTTAACTACGACCCGGAAATATATAGCGGATTTGCATTTGGTATGGGCATTGAGAGAATCACAATGCTCAAATTTGGCATCAATGATATCAGACTATTTTTTGAGAACGATGTAAGATTTTTAAGGCAGTTTATTTAGTTTTAATGAGCAGATGAATTGAAATAAATTCTCATGTATATTACTAGACCAATATCTAAACTTAAATTGTATAAAGGAGCACGGAAAAATGTCGGTTAAACCTGATCACTGGATAAAGAAAATGGCCACTGAACACAAAATGATTGAGCCTTTCATCGATGGACAGGTAAGAGATGGGGCAATATCATACGGTGTGTCTGCTTATGGTTATGACATAAGAGTGAGTAACGAATTTAAGGTATTTACCAATATCTACAACTCTGTTGTTGACCCTAAGAACTTTGATGATAAATCCTTTGTGGAGATAAACGACGACATTTGCATGATTCCGCCAAATTCCTTTGCATTGGCCAGAACTGTTGAATACTTCAGAATACCAAGAAGCGTTATTACCCTTTGTGTTGGAAAATCAACATATGCACGCTGCGGTATAATTGTAAACGTAACTCCGTTTGAGCCAGAATGGGAAGGCTATGTAACACTTGAGATCTCAAATACGACACCGCTTCCTGCCAAAATTTATGCTAATGAAGGCATAGCACAGGTTCTGTTTTTTGAGTCTGACGAGGTATGTGATGTCTCCTATGCCGATAAAAAAGGCAAGTACCAAAATCAAGTAGGAATTACTACGCCAAAGCTTTAATGTTTCTGCCTGTAATATCTGTCATTATTTGCTGTATCTGGCCTATATTCTTGGCTAATTTAGTTGATAATTGTATTTTTGATGAATGTGTGCGAACCCCCTGATTTCATTTCCATTTTTCGATTTTTCGTGGTATAATACACCATTAATTTTCCCCGCCTATGAGTCAATACGGAGGTAACTACTTTTGGAAGTAAAGAGAGACCCAGAGGATAATATTCCTACAAACGAAGTAAACTCTTATAATGCTGAACAAATTAAGGTTTTACCGGGTTTAGAAGCGGTAAGAAAACGCCCCGATATGTATATAGGGGATACCAGCACAAGAGGCTTTCACCACCTTGTATTTGAGGTTCTAGATAATAGCGTAGACGAAGCTCTCGCAGGCTTTTGTGACAAGATTATTGTCACTATCCACGTAGACGGCAGCTTGACAGTTGAAGATAACGGTCGAGGAATCCCAGTGGATAAGCATGAAGAAACCGGCAAATCTGCAGCTGAAGTTGTTATGACTATGCTTCATGCTGGTGGTAAGTTTGAGGGGAAGGTCTATCAAGTTTCAGGTGGTCTCCACGGCGTTGGCGTAACTGTTGTAAACGCTCTTTCAGAATATCTTATTCTTGAGATAAGAAGGGAAGGAAAAGTCTGGTATCAGCGCTACGAGCGCAGTAAAGCGGTTACCGAATTAAAAGAGACGGGAAAAACAGACAGGTCGGGAACAAAAATCAGGTTCAAACCCGATGATACAATATTTGAAATCACAGAATTTAACTACGATACACTTGCCCATAGAATAAGAGAGCTCGCATTTCTAAATAAAGGCTTAGTTGTCCAAATCATTGATGAAAGAACCGGTAGAGATCAGGAGTTCTTTTACGAGGGTGGAATTGTAGCTTTTATAGAGGAGCTTAATAAAAATAAAAAACCACTTCATCCTGAACCTATATATGTCTCAGGTCAAAAAGACGACATTATTGTAGAGGTTGCACTTCAATATAACGATAGCTATTCAGAGACCATTCTTTCATATGCTAACAATATTAACAATATAGAGGGCGGAACCCATTTAACCGGATTCAGAGGCGCTTTAACAAGAACTGTTAACAAATATGCTGAGGACAAGGGTCTCGTTAAAAACGCCAAGGTCACGCTAAGTGGTGAAGACGCAAGAGAAGGGCTTACTGCAATAATTAGCGTTAAGCTCCCTGATCCTAAATTTGAGGGACAGACAAAGACCAAACTTGGCAACACTGAGGTCAAAGGAATTGTAGAAGTACTTCTTAATGAGAAGTTAGGAATATTTTTTGAGGAAAACCCCTCGGTTGGTAAAAAGATAATAGAAAAAGCTGTCGATGCAGCTAGAGCTAGAGAAGCGGCTAGAAAGGCTAGGGAGCTTACCAGAAGGAAAAGCGCTCTTGAGTCTGGATCTCTCCCAGGAAAGCTCGCTGACTGTCAGGAACGTGATCCTGAGTTGTGTGAGGTTTATCTTGTAGAGGGTGAGTCTGCTGGTGGCTCAGCTAAGCAAGCCAGAGCCAGGTACAATCAGGCTGTTCTGCCTCTAAAAGGTAAAATTCTAAACGTAGAAAAAGCAAGATTCGATAAGATGCTCGGAAATGAAGAGATCAGAACCCTTATAACTGTTCTCGGAACAGGAATTGGAAGTGACGATTTTGATCTTGCAAAGCTTCGCTATCATAAAGTAATACTTATGACTGACGCTGACGTAGACGGTTCACACATTCGAACCCTGCTTCTTACTTTCTTCTATAGACATTTCCCTGAGATAATAGAAAAGGGGCATTTATACGTAGCACAGCCTCCTCTATACCGCGTTAAAAAGGGTAGGGATGAGAAATACCTAAAGGATGATTATGAGTACGAAGACCACTTCCTGGAGTTGGGTACAGGGGGAATTTCTCTAAAAGCATCTGATAATGGAAACGGTGTTAAAGAGATTAAGGGCTCAAGGCTTCTTGATATAATTAAAAAATCTATTGCCTATGAAAGGGCGCTTGCCAGGATTGGAAAATACGGCAGAGACTTTAAGATAGTAGATGCTTTTGCCAGTAGAGAAGGGTTTAAAAAGAGCCATCTAAAACCTGAAAATGCGGCAGAGTTTGATTTGCATCTGCAGGGAATAAAGGAATGGATTGAAGCTAGATATCCGGAGGTTTCCTCACTAGACTGGAAGCTAGTAGACGATCCAGAGCATAACTGCTCAAAAATTTCTTATAACTTTAAAGAAAACGGCCGTAACAGAACCACCACAATTGATTTTGATTTTCTTAACTCTCCGGATTTTGCGGAAATCAAGAAACTAAAAGAAGCTATACGAGCTGCAGGTGATCCTCCTTACAGTGTTGGAGATAACGCAGATGCAGAGGTAGAGCTACCAAGCTTGCCTGAAGTTACTGAACACATACTCTCTCGCGGTAAAAAGGGTATGTCTATTCAACGCTATAAAGGTCTTGGTGAGATGAACCCCGATCAGCTTTGGGAGACTACTATGAATCCCGAAACAAGGGTCCTAAAGCAAGTCGTTATTGAGGATGCTATTCAAACTGATGAGATATTCACCATCCTTATGGGGGATCAAGTCGAGCCAAGAAAACTCTTTATCGAAACCAACGCCCTTAACGTAAGCAACCTAGACGTCTAGTTATATTCGTCTCTAAGGGCGAGTTAATTAGTTTTCTTTCCTTCTATATACTAAGAGTCTAATTTCAGGAAGTAATACAAGAACGCTGATTTTAATTAGGAGTTGTGCTTAGGATGTTTCAACTCATATAGCCGTAATGCTGCATTACGAGTATCGCTATGCTGATAATTATCAGATTTAAGATTGCAAGTGGGAAGAGTACTTTCCACCCAAGATTCATAACCTGATCATAACGGAAGCGGGGAAGGGTGAACCTAACCCAAATGAAGAAGAACAAGAATGCTAGTACCTTGCCTACAAAGACTATAGGAGGCAAGTACCAATGAGTGTCAATGTCTATGCCAAACCATCCTCCGAAAGGAAGCGGATACCAGCCGCCAAAGAATAGAGCTACTATCAGACACGACATAACAATCATGTGTGTGTACTCAGCCATGAAAAACATGGCAAATTTCATACTGCTATACTCTGTATGATATCCCGCCACAATTTCCGGCTCAGCCTCAGGCATGTCGAAAGGAAGCCTGTTTGTCTCTGCAAAAACAGCAGCTAGAAAGACTATAAAGCCCAGTATTTGAGGAAATACAAACCAATAGTTCTGCTGTGCCTCAATAATATCTTCGAGCCTAAGAGAGCCCGTCCAAGCTACTATGCCTAGTATTGAAATGCCCATAGCAAGCTCATAGCTCACCATCTGAGCCGCCCCTCTTAAACCGCCCAGGAATGAGTACTTACTGTTAGAAGCCCAACCACCGAGCACAATGCCGTAAACACCGAGAGAGCCCATAGCGAATACATAAAGGACTCCTACATTGAGATCAGCAATTTGCAGCTTTACATATATAGGGTCTGGAACTAATCCAAAAAGAGTTGTCTCAAAACCTCTACCTATTGGGATTACAGCAAGGGCTACTAAGGCTGTAATAAGTGCAAATGCGGGCGCAGCTACATATAGAAACTTATTGGCATCTCTTGGGATTATATCTTCTTTAAATATAAACTTTACACCATCAGCAAGTGGCTGAAGAAATCCGAAGGGGCCTACACGGTTTGGACCTATTCTATCTTGTATGAATGCGCTTACGCGTCTTTCTGCTAGAGTTAGATAAGCAACTAGCGTCAGGACTACGAAAAATAAAAGCGCAATTTTAATTACTGTAATTCCTACTTCAGCCCAAATCATAATTTATCACTTAGCTAATCAGATTAGCTTGTTGTGCTAGCTCCTAGATTTCCTATGTTATCGTAATTTATTCCATTATAAGTAGGTATATTGCTTGCAATATCCAGCATTATTTCTGACGGATTGTTGTAGTTAAAGCTTTGTGGTTGCAGCTTATTTCCTAAGAGAGTTAATATCTCCCAATCCGGTTTTGCTGTTCCCGGAGAATCTATGGTCTTTTTGACCATTTGTACTCTTCCCCTGTCATTTGTAAAAGTGCCTTCTTTCTCATAAGCGCTTACTCCAGGGAGAATCGCATGTGCTAATCTCACGGTTTCTGTAAGCTTATAGTCCTGTACAACTAATAGGTCAAGCTTAGATAAAGCTTCTTTAAGTTTTTCTTTCTCTTCTTCGATTACTAAATCAAAGAGGTCCAGTCCTGCTACATATAGAACTTTGAGCCAACCACCTAATAGAGATTCTATTATTGGCAATATATTGTTTGATCCGTAATTGTAGCCCATATCCTTTACACCAGAGCTGTTTGGATAGGGATCGGTACTCAATAGCCCAAAAAGTTTTGGTTTGTTAATTAGTCCGATATTACCTGCAATATTGGTTGTATTTGTTGTTTCCCCAATCTTTTTAAGCAAAAATAGCTCTTCGTTTGTAAGTGTTGCAGAGGCTAAAAATGCTATCGAAGACGGATTAAAGTCCTTAGCTTTTTCAATCTTATCACTAACCAAATCAATTGATTCTTCCCAGTTTGAGAGTTTAAATCCTTCTCCCTCTCTTAATATCGGATCTTTAAGCCTAGTTTCTTTCTCCTGAATTTCTTTAAAATCGTATCGTCCTCTGTCGCATATCCAGTGCTCATTAACATCCATATTAGTTCTTGGTCTTACTCTGGAGACTTTACCCTTTCTCGGGTCGACTCCTACAGTGATATTGCACCCATTACTGCACAGGGAACATACGGTATCATGGAATTTCCAGTACCAGACTCTTTCTTCATGAAGGGTGTCTTTATTGAGAAGTGCTCCGACAGGGCAAAGGTCAGTAACATTTCCTGCAAGCTCGTTGTCCAGCTTTTTACCTGGAAAGACTACAATTTTTTTCCTGAACCCACGCCCGTTATATCCAAGTTCCCCAGTTTTCGTAACTTCATCAGTAAACCTGACACATCTGGTGCACATTATGCAGCGGTTGGGATCATAAATAATCTTATCGCTTAAATAGTATTTCTGCCTTACCTTTTTCTGTTCAGGGCCTTCAATTCTGCTGTACCCTGGGCCATGCTCTACTGTTGTAATCTGAAGCGGGCATTCTCCACCCTTGTCACAAATTGGGCAGTCAAGAGGATGATTAATCAAGGTGAATTCAAGAGTTGCCTTACGAGCTGCAACTGCTCTATCAGAGTTTGTTTTTACAATGAGCCCTTCTCTGACATAGGTATTACAAGCCGGCATTACTTTCGGCACTCCCTCAACGTCTACTAAACACTGCCGGCATTGAGCTACAACACTCAGAGCAGGGTGATAGCAAAAATGGGGAATATCTACACCAATTCGAGACGCAGCCTGAATGATATTAAGACCGTCTTCGACTTCAATTTCTTTTCCGTCAATTGTTAGTTTTGGCATGGAGAATTATCAATAAAAATAAAGTTTCGAAAATAGTATCTGACCATTATTGTCTTAGCAAGTTAGATACCTAAGGTGAGTTTACCTAATATATGTGAATATGCTCTAATTCGAGGATTTAATTTAAGTATGTAGGATGAATATTGATAAAAAAACTATGATTTGTCAGGGATTTACACAAAAAAGCAATTCAAAGTTAGAGCTTTATATTAAATGTAGTTTAAATAGTGTGTGTTATACTTGAAACATAAGATTATGCGCTCAAAAGTACTCAAACCTATAGGGATTTTCCTTTTAATAGCAGCCCTTTTAGCAGGACTAATGTTCTTTGCTGTTCAGTCGAATATTTTTAAACAATTCTTGAGAGTTACAACTAATGCCATAGTTAGTTCGCTGACGAACCAAGGTTTTATCATAGGTAGCATTGAAGGAGATTTCCTAAGAGGAATTATATTAAGGGATGTTTCTTTTGAGATTGAGGGTGAGCCGTTCATTGAAACCGATGAAATATTTATCGATTACTCTCTGCCGCTTTTGCTAGATACCTCAATGTTGTTTAGTAAAGTTATCCCACTTGAGGAAGTCTCCATAACAGGGCTTCAAATTAATCTTGTGCAAAATGAGGACCGTACCTGGAATTTTGAAAAATTAGGAGCATGGGAAGAGCCAAAGGATAAAAAAGACTCACCTGAGTGGAATATCTTTATCAAGAATGCGATATTGTCTCAGGCTAAGATAAGAATTGATGACCGAGTAAAGAAAGAGGTCACAGATTTGAAGTCGGATAAGATAGATCTTACAATCAAGATGTTTAAGATTGATCAGAGAGTTGAGATGCAGCTCCGAAAGAGCAACCTTGGTATTGTGTTTCAAGATCCGGAGAGCGAAATTTTATACCTGGATGACATTACAGGAAGAGCAACTTATACCAAAGGTAAGGGAACAGATAAATTTGATATTAAGTTTCTAAAGCTTTTCACCGGCGGCAGTGAGATTGTTCTCAAAGGAGTTGCTACAAATCTACAACACCCCGATTTTAGTTTCCAAGCTCGGGCTGAAAATATAGGTAAAGACGAAAATATTGGTGATATTAATCTCGAACTGGAAGCAAAAGGTCATTATGAGAACTATAGATATTTAACCGCCAATGGAAACCTGCGATTAGTAAAATCAACTTTAAGAGGTGAGAGTCTTAAGGGGGGGATTGATGATATCAAAGTTGACGGAGCAAATCTAAGCTTAAAAGGCGGAAAGCTTAGTACTGACTTTGGAGGCGCATCTTTTTCAGGCAAGTTAGACTTAAAAGAGATACTGGCTGATGGAAAAGATAATAAACTTAATATTAATCTTGCCGTCAATTCCTTAAATGCCTCAAAAATATTGGCTATGCTTGAAAAAAACGAGGCTCTGGAAAATAACAAAGAATTAGAAGAACAAGTAAGCTCAATTCTCGATGCAAATCTAAACGCTGCCTTAAATATTAAAGGAAACTGGAATAAACGTCAGAATCTAGAGGCTGAAATCGATTTATCAAATCTTAGCCTAACAGGTAGTGATGTTGGGGAATTAACAGTTAGTGGTCCCGTCAATCTTACTAGTTCTTCTCTTGATTACAACCTCAACACAAATTTTATCAAGACAGACTTGGCTTTCTTATTAAAGGATGATCATTTCAAGAGCAGCATCAATTCCAAGCTTAAGCTAAAAGGCTCAGTCCCACTTGAAGGGGATTTTCTTGAGGGGTTTGAGGGGTCTGTTGACGGGGATATTTTGCCTTCAACTATTTCAGGTCTTAGTATCAAAGAGGGAGAAGTTCAAGCTGATTACAGCAATAATTTATTGAATATTAAATCTCTTTCAGTTGATTCGGAACCCCTATCATTTAAAGCCTCAGGTTCTCTCAATAAAGAAAGATCAAAAGGAGTAAATTATAGCCTCGATATAGGCGATCTTGGTGTACTGTCTAATTTTGTGGATGATTTGGATATTAAAGGGCTTCTTAAAGTTAAGGGCAGTGTGAAAGGTGATTTCACCAGACCTCAAATTGTTTTAAATGCAAAAGGCTCTGATATTACAGATGAATTGGGCAGTTTTATAATAAAAGAAGTTGATTTATCGGGAGAAAGTTTTCTAAGTTATCAGGATCCCAATCTTCATATCAAAGGTAGTATGAAGGGGGCTGAGGTTAATGGGCAGAGAATTAAAACCGCTAGTTTCAAAGCCGACAGTAAGGGTGAGATAATTGATGGAAGTCTAAATGTCCTTGGGGCATCAAACACTCGTTATAAAACTGATTTTAAACTTACCGAACTTAATGAAAACGAAACCAAGATTGAGATAAATAATATAAATCTAAATTTCCAGAAAGAGACCTTGAAAAATAAACAGCCGGTTCTGGTTTCTATCTTTAAAGATAAAGCAAGTATCAGTTCTTTTAATTTATATCATAAAGATAATTATATTATTGGCGCTGTTGATTTAGCTTATGACGGCGGACTTCAAGGATCCCTGGAACTGAAACAACTCGATTTGCAAGATGTCTCAGAATTATTGAACCTATATTTCCCATTAAAGGGCAGTCTCACAGGTCAAATAGCTCTGGATACATCTCTTAAATATCCTGATATTAAGACCAATATCAGAGCGGAGAAACTAGAATTTATGAGTTTTACAAGCGATGAACTCTTACTCGACCTTCTAATTTCAAAGAATGGAGTAAATTTTAATTTAGATGTTAGTGATAAATCTCAAAAAATACTTGAGGCACATGGAAAAGCGAATATGGACCTTAGCTCTCCCAATTTGCTAGAGAGTTATCAAAAAGCAACTATTGATATCAGTGTTCGGTCAAATGGTGTAGATATTAGTCCACTCGCTGCATTTAACCCGGAAATCGAGAAAATAGACGGGAAATTGAAGATAGATATGAGTGCGTTTGGGACAGGGGAGAATCCGAATGTATCCGGAAAGGTTGAGGTTGAAGATATTGAGCTTGATCTCTATTCACTACGCAATAATGTGAAAATACCTCATGCAGTTATGGATTTGGATGGGATATATGCAGTATTGCAGCCGGTAATAATTCATACAACTAAAGGTAAAGGGTATTTCGATGGAAAAATAGACTTACGGGATCTCTCTTATACAGCCTTGGGGACTCTTGATGGACTCTTGATCAAATCAAACCCTGATGATGTAACTGCCAATCTTTACGGTGATATAAATATCAAGGGGCAGGGATTTAAGGCTTTTATAGATGGCAAACTTACTGCAAAAGAGGTCAAGGCCATTGTTCCTGAAAAGCCAGTGAAGTACATCGAGAACATACAATTTGTAGATGACCGCAAATTTGAGTTAGAAGAATTTATCTTTACTGGGAAAGGCCCAGAGGATTTTTTCATAGAGTATATAGCTATGGATATTGATGTGGACATACCAAATAACTCCTGGATAAAAGGTAGCGGCGCAAATATTGAAGTAGAAGGGAAGCTTAATATCAAAAAGAGTTACGGTGAGATGTATGTTATAAGCGGTGGTATTGATGTAGTCAGGGGTGAGTACCATTTTATGGGGAAACTTTTTAATATTGAAGGCGGCTCAGTAAGTTTTAGAGGTAAAGAGGTTGTTGATCCATTTTTAGACGTACGTGCTTTGTATGAAGTCTCAAGTGTTCAGGTCTATATCAACATCACTGGTACAGCTGAGCACCCTAAAATACAGCTTACAAGTGATCCTCCATTAGATGAAAATGAGATAGTTTCCTATCTGGTTTTTGGAACTTCTACTGACAATCTCTCCTCAGATGATAGGTTGGCTTTTCAAGAAAGAGCAGGCCAGGTGCTTGGCACAATGGCTGTGGGGGAGTTAAGGGAGATGTTGGGAGAAGAGTTCGCAATTGATGTGATAACCATAAAAGGAGGTGAGACCGGATTTAGAGACACTCATGTTGAAGTAGGCAAATATATTACTAAGGACTTATACGTTGGCTATGAGCGTTTTTCATATGAACGTTTTTACTATGAGCGTTATTTCTTCAGCCCAGGGCTTCCATCCTCAACTGTAACAGCCAACAGGGCAGTTATAGAATATAGGCTATTTGATTTTTTAACTGTCGAGAGTGAGATAGGGGAAGAATCAGGAGCCGATCTCTTCTTTAACTTTGATTACTAATTCTCAATTTTATCCTGCATCTCTAGAATTAATGCTGAACAAAGTCTTTACTTATTAAGAAACTTTCTGATACCGCGAACGGCCTGCATTATTCTCATCTCGTTTTCTACAAGTGCGAACCTTACAGACCCCTCTCCGTAATTCCCAAATCCTATACCAGGCGAAACAGCAACTTTAGCTTCCTCTATAAGTTTCTTTGAAAATTCAAGAGATCCCATGCTTTTAAATTCCTCAGGTATTTCACCCCATACAAACATAGTTCCCTTTGGCTTGGGAATTTTCCAACCAGCTCGCTCTAATCCTTCAACAAGCCTGTCTCTTCTTAATTTGTATAGATCTCTTATTTCATCAACGCAATCTTGTGGGCCGTTTAAAGCAGCTATGCCGGCTACTTGCACAGGCGCGAATATTCCATAATCCATATAGCTTTTTATTCTTTTTAGAGCTGATACTATTTTTGGATTCCCCACCATAAATCCTATACGCCACCCAGGCATGTTGTAGCTTTTGGAGAGTGAATAAAATTCGACCCCCACATCCTTAGCACCTGGGATTTGAAGAAAACTCGGCGCTTCATAACCGTCATAACAAAGCTCTGCATATGCTAAGTCGTGTACCACTATAAGCCCTGACTCTTTTGCAAGCTCGTAAATACTTTTAAAGAAATCGAGATCAACAGTTTCAGTTGTAGGGTTATTAGGAAAAGAAATCATAAGCACTTTTGGCTTTGGCCACATTTCTTTAACTGCTTTTTCGATAGATTCTAATAGCTCTGCCCCACCTGAGAGTGGCACACTCTGTACATCTCCCCTTGAGATAATGACAGAATATATATGAATCGGATATGCCGGATTAGGCACAATCACGGTATCCCCCGGAGACAATATGGATAGCATTAAATGAGAAATACCTTCTTTTGATCCTATAGTAACTACTGCCTCAGATTCCGGATCTAGGTCTACGTCATATTTTCTTTTGTACCAGTCGCAAATTGCTAGACGTAATTTGGGTATCCCAGCAGAAACAGAGTATCTATGTGCTCTAGGATCATGAGATGCTTCAACTAGCTTGCTTACTATATGCTCTGGAGTTGGTTGATCAGGATTGCCCATTCCTAGATCTATTATGTCCTCACCATTAGCTCGAGCCTTAGTTTTAAGCTCATTGACTATATTAAAAACATAGGGTGGCAAACGCCTAATAAGTGAAAAATCTTCTGGTGATTTTGACATAATTCTTCCTTTTTGATTTAGACATAATATATGTGAATCCTTGACAATCTCAAGGTAAATAAGACAAAATATTTATTTATCTTTAAAAAACGGGTCTGATGAATATTAAATCTATTCTACTTATCATAATTTTAAGTTTTTTCTTTCCTCTCTCAAGCGGTTCTGTTGAGAATTATCCTCAATATGGAAAAGCATCATGGTACGGGGGTAAGTTTCATGGCAGAAAAACTGCTAGCGGAATGCGTTTTAATAAACACCACTTCACAGCAGCCCATAAAAGACTACCATTTGGTAGTATCATCAGAGTGGTAAACTTAAGAAATGGTAAAGACGTTTACGTCCGAGTCAATGACAGGGGACCTTTTGTAAAAGGTCGAATAGTCGACCTCTCACTTGCAGCTGCCGAGGCTATCAATTTTAATGGTAGAGGTGTTATCAGAGTTAAGGTTGAATTAATTTCAGTACCCTAAACTCAGATTTATATAATTTGTAATCTTTAGAAGATAGCACTCCTGTGTTAAAATCCATAAGATATGAATCTTAATATACTGCTCTTTATTATATTGGTGCCGGTTTTGTTTGCATGTGGAAAGAAAAGTGTAAATACATATCCAGCACCCGAACAAGGCCCCTCTTCATCTCCGTCCTCTCCTGGTTATACAATTGAAGGCTCAACACAGATTGGTCTAGCCTCTTGGTACGGCATTGAAGAACACAACAATTATGCAGCAAGTGGGGAGCGTTTTAGTAAACATGATTATACAGCTGCTCATAAAACTCTTCCCATGGGAACTGTCGTAAGAGTAACAAATTTGGAAAATGGTAGAGATGTAATAGTCAAGATTAATGATCGTGGCCCTTTTATTGGAGATCGTATAATTGATCTTTCACATGCCCCCGCTCAATCAATAGATATGGTACAAAAAGGGGTGGTGAAAGTAAAAGTTGAAGTTGTATCGACTCCATCTACAAAAACCTCTAATTACTTTACCCCAGAGTATACAGTTCAGGTTGCGTCATATACTAATAGAACAAGCGCAAACAATGCGAAGAGAAATCTGGATGTTCAATTTAGTGATGTCAGGGTAGAAACCGCTGATATCCAAGGCAATAAATACTATCGAGTTAGAGTAGGACGTTATAATAGTAAAAGTGAGGCCAAAAAGGCGGCTTCAAAGCTTAGAAAAAAAGGCTATACAACAAGAGTAATTCTCGAATAACTCAAATTACAATCTACGAGGGCATTTCTTATGGATCAATTTGTTAAATCTCACGGACTAGGAAACGATTATTTTGTGCTTGACCAAGAAGCAATAAGTTTTGAGTTAACTCCAAAAGTCATAGAGCTCCTTTGTCATAGAAACTATGGCATAGGCTCAGATGGGATACTTCTTTTGGTTCCCTCTGATAAGGCGGATTACGGTCTTAGAATTTTAAACCCGGATGGTAGTGAAGCTGAAAAGAGTGGAAATGGGCTCAGGATTTTTGCTAAATATCTCTTTGAACACGGACACTCTGATAAAAAATCATTTACAATCGATACCCTGGGCGGGATTGTCACGGCGGAGCTAGATATAAAAGACGGCAATGTTCCCTTTGTAACTGTGGAGATGGGTGAGGCTATTTTTCAGAGTGATTTAATTCCTGTAGCCGGGGAAGAAAGGGAAGTCGTTCAGGAGGAAATTACGGTAGGAGATGAGAAGCTAACAATCACTGCTGTTTCAGTTGGGAATCCTCACTGCGTGGTGTTTGTTGATGAGCTTAGCGAAGAGCAAATTAGAAAATTAGGTCCATTGCTTGAGACTCATGAACTATTTCCCAACCGCATAAATGTTCAGTTCGCAAAACCTCTTTCCCGAGACAGGGTTCAAATCCTAATATGGGAACGTGGTGCTGGTTATACACTTGCTTCTGGGAGCAGTTCCTGTGCTGTTGCATCAGCGTGTGTGAAAAATGGTTTTACCGACGGCAATGTTACAGTCTCTATGCCTGGAGGCGAACTCGATATAAACATAAGAGACGACTGGTCCATTAAGATGAGAGGGGCGGTCGAAGAGGTTGCAGTTGGTAATCTTAGTGCAGACATATTAAAAAGAATAGATGAGATCAATAGTTAATTGCTCTAAACCCTAAAGAGTTCTTGCCTATATGGCTTTCAAAATGAAAAAATTATTAATATCAGCCGATACCATACTGCCTATTTCATCAGAGCCGCTTAAAGACAGCGCGCTAGTTATTGTCGAAGGGAAAATCAAAGATATTGGACGTGCGTCTCAGCTTAGAAAAAAATATAATGGCATAAAAGAGATTAATCTTGGAGTAGGAATTCTTCTTCCTGGTTTTATAAATGCCCATGCACATCTAGAGCTCGGCTGGATCAAAAAAAGGATAGGTGGATTCAAAGGTTTTACTCAGTGGCTGCAGCAGATAATTGGCGCGAAGAGAGAAGGAATTACTAATAACGAAATAGAAGCCTCGGTTTCAAAAGGGATTAGATTGCAAATAGAAAGCGGTGTAACTACCGTTGGGGAAATTTCTTCATACGATGGTCTTGATATCCCTATATTAAAAAAATCAGGAATTAGGACTGTTTTATTTAGAGAGGTTGTAGATAGTAAAGAACCCACCATGGATTTTGATAATTTTGAACAGGCAGACTTATTTGAAGAAAGGCTTTTTCCACATGCTCCTTATTCATGTAGCCCGGGACTTCTTGAGAAGGTCCTTAAATCAAATAAGAAAAATAAGAGGCCACTCGGTATTCACCTTGCGGAAAGCAGAGAAGAGATTGGGTTTGTAAATAGAAAAGCAAATGGTATTGAAAGTAAAGTTTTTCCATTAATTGATAAAGAATCATTTCATCGTAAGAAGGCTGACACCCCATTTGGATATTTAAAGAGCCTGGGTTTCTTTGATAAAAATAAAGTCACAACCATCCATATGGTTCAAGTAAAATCAGAAGAAGTAGAAGAAATAAAAAGTCTGAATCTTGGTATTGTATTGTGTCCAAGAAGCAATTTGTTCCTCCAAGTTGGTATTCCGCCTCTTAAAGAATATGCAACACTAAAGAGAGTAGGGGTGGGAACTGACGGGCTTTCAAGCAACTATAATCTCGATTTTTTTGAAGAGCTCAGAGTTCTTCATCTACTCTGGTCTGATGCATTGGGAAAAGAAGCTTCATTTGAAACGGTTCATGCAGCTACTCTAGGCGGCGCTAGTGCACTGTTCTTGGAAGAAAAGATTGGAAGCATTGAAATTGATAAACAAGCAGACCTCATATTCCTTAATTCAAAGAATGAATCCAACAATCCTTACCTGTCTGTAGTATCTTCAACTAACGAAAATCTGGAACTCTTGATGGTCAGAGGGAATATTCTATATTCCAAGGACCCTAACTTAGCAAGTATCTAATATGTCTCAGAAAGTTAATAAAGTTTTTGTTTACGGAACTCTTCTTCAAGGTGAGATTAGAAGTCCTTTTCTGAGTGATTGTCGCTTACTAAAGACATTGGAAATTCCCGGCACCTTGTTTGATACTAAAAGAGGTTATCCAACAGCTATCTTTGATAAGGCCTCTAATACTACGGTAAGTGGTGAACTCTATGTAATGGATAATCCTGAGGATAAATTAAATCAGCTTGATCAAGTAGAGATGCTAGAATCTAAGCAATATAATAGAGTGATTTTGAACCATAACGAGATGGACTTTTTCACGTATGTAGCTGGCCCTCAATTAAAGGAATACTGTAAAGCGGAATATCAAATTCAAAACGGAAACTGGAGGAGATATTCATCTCTTTCATTTCATGATCCTATTAAATTTGCTCAAAATTTCGAGGATCGTCAGAAGTATCTATATAGAGAAGAGGTTTCACCGGAAGCGGGTGGCTTAGTCTTTCTCAAAGGGGAAAGCCCAATACTTCTAAGTGCGCCTCATGCCTCAGTTCATAAAAGATTGGGCAAGTTAAAACGACAGGAATTTTACACAGGTGCATTATCTGCAATTCTTCACTCACTTACAGGATGTCATACACTTTATACAAATAGACTTATTGAGGCTGATCCTAACTACTATGACGATTCTCCTTATAAGACGAAACTAAGCGAGATTGTAAAAACAAATGAGATTGAATGCGTAATTGATCTTCATGGTACCGGGACTGAGAGGGAATATGATATTTACCCCGGGGTGGGAATAAATAAAGAGTTTTTGTTAGATCATAATGATTTTCTAGACGAGCTTGAACATCAAGCTTCCTTAAATGGCATATCTCTTGGAGGACTTGATGTATTCCCGGCTGCAAGGCAAATGACCGTCACTAAATATGCTGCTAGAAACTTAGGGATACCATCAATACAGATTGAGATTAACCGGAGACTTAGAGAGCCTGAAAAAACTCCGGGAGACTTTATAAAACTTGTTAAGTTTTTAAGAGATTTTATCGAAAAATTATCTTATTTGGTTAGCTAGTACTTGGGCTATATGTTTAGTCTTCCTTTTTGAAAAATGCTCAATCTGATCATGACAAGAAATGCCGGACACAGCGATTACAGTATCAGGATTAATCTCTCTTATTGCAGGTAATAATCTGTCTTCAGCAATGGTTTGAGAGACTTCGTAATGTTCACTCTCATAACCAAAGCTACCAGCCATTCCACAGCAACCGGCTCCGCTTTCAGTAACTCTGCAACCAGATAGGGATAGCATGCCCAGTGCTGAATTATTTCCAATTAAAGATCTTTGATGACAATGTCCATGATAAAAGACATTGGGTCCACTATCTTTCCAATCTATGTTGAGCTCACCGGATTTATGGAGTTTTAACAGAAATTCATCTATTACAAAAGAGTTCCGAGAAAGAATCCCAGCTTCTTCATTCTGCGGCAAAAGGTCTAAATATTCATCCCTAAAAGTCAGAATACAGCTAGGTTCAGTTCCCACGATAGGAATGCCGTCTTTAACATATTTCGCTAGCTCAGATACATTTTTTAGTGCTAATTCTCGTGCCTGTTCAATCATACCTTTACTCAGCATAGGACGTCCACAGCATACCCTTTTTTCAACAATTTCTACGTCAAACCCCTGAGCTTCAAGTAATTCTACAGCTGCTTTACCAATCCCAGGATGATAATATGAAACCCACGTGTCATGGAAGTAAATCACTTTATCTTTTTTATTGTTGTCAGAATGTTGCGATCTATTATTAAACCAACTTATGAAGTTGTCATTTGATAGTTTTGGTAACGATCTGTCCTTGTGAACGCCAATTTTGGATAGAATTTCTTTGGAAAGAGCATTATTAATTGCAAAGTTTGAAATCGCAGGCATGGCTGATGTATATCTGCTCATTTCATGAACATAACCAAATAAGCGGTCACGGAGAGAGAATCCATGCTCAGCATGGTAATGACCTAATACTTCAAGCTTCATTTTGGCAGCATCAACACTTGATGGGCATTCACTTTTGCATGCCTTGCAAGATAGACAAAGATCGAAAACTTTGTGTATTTTATCACCTGTTATAGCGTCTTTTGACAAGTTGCCAGATACTATTGCTCTCAGCACATTAGCACGGGCTCTGGTGGTATCCTTTTCATCTTTGGTTGCAATGTAAGAAGGGCACATAATTCCATCCCCAAGTTTGCGACACACACCCTGACCGCTGCACATCTCAACCGCACCGGCAAATCCATTATCAGAGGACCAGTCTAAATACGTTTTTATACTCTGGGGTTTATATGATTCTCCAAAGCGTAGATTGCTTTTTGCTGAATGGGCATTAACAACTTTTCCCGGATTAAAAATCCCTTCCGGATCGAATACAGATTTGAGCTCTTTCATTGCTCCATATAACTCTTTTCCAAAAAGCCGTTCATTGAGATAGCTTCTTTGAAGACCGTCCCCATGCTCACCACTCATTACTCCCCCGTACTTCAGTGCAAGTTTAAAAGCTCCATCCGTTAGTTCTTCCATTACCTGTACGCCATTTTCAGATTTTAAATTAACTAGAGGTCTGATGTGCAAACACCCAGCGCTTGCGTGTCCATAGAAGCCAGCGTTAGTGCCCAGACGTTTTATTAAATCGGAGATATCAGCTACATAGCTCGGCAGTTGCTCCACAGGTACGGAAACATCTTCTATGCATGGAATAGGCTTATACTCGTCTCTTTTACTCATTAAAAGACCAAGCCCGGCTCTTCTTACTCCCCATACGTCTGCTTGCGACTGCTCAGAGAGAGCATGGCTGATGTTAAAGCCAATATTTTTGCTATTCAGAAAAGAATCGAGATTCCTGACTTTTTTCTCTACTTCCGATTCCGTATCTCCATAAAATTCTATTACCAAGATAGCTTCAGGGTCACCTTTGATAAATGTGAGCATTCGTGAATAAGAAGGACTTGCCCTTGTGAGGTCTACTAAGTATTTATCTATGAGCTCTATTGCCGATGGGTTTCTTTCTAAAATAACAGGAACAGCTTCCATTGCCCGGACCATAGAGTCGAACTCTAGAATTGCCAGTCCAGTGTGTTTGGGTTTTTCGACCAAATTTAATGTAAATTCAGTAGTCAGTCCCAAAGTACCCTCAGCTCCAGCTAAGAGCTTGGCAGGATTCAGGTCTTTATCTAAAAAATAATTAAGGCTATATCCTGAAGCCCTTCGCCAATGTTTAGGAAAATCGCGTTTTATTTTGTCGGAATACTTTTCTCTTAGACTATAAAGTTTTTCGTATAGAGGGTTTTCGTTTCTATTTGCTGATAGATGAGCCAATTCACCTTTGTTCAGAAATAGCTTGCATGCTTCTACATTATCTCCAGCCATTCCATACAAGATCGAGTGGGCGCCGGTAGCATTGTTCCCGACTACTCCTCCTATGGTTGCTATCTTGGCCGATGATGGATCAGGGCCAAACATAAGTCCATATTGCTTTAATTTGCGGTTGAGCTGCTCTAGATACATGCCGGACTGAACTTGAGCAGTTTTTTGCGCTACATTAACTTCTACAACTCGATTCATATACTTAGACAGATCAACAATTAGAGCATGACCCACTGCTTGGCCCGCAAGACTGGAGCCGCTACCTCTGGGTAAGATTGCGACTTTATGTTTAGACGCAATTTCTAGAATTTGGGCTATGTCTTCATCATTTTTTGGAATCACCACCCCAACAGGCTCAATCTGATAATTGCTCGCGTCAGTGCTGTATAGAGTTTTACTTATTTGATCGAAATGTACTTCACCATTTAGTTTGCTTTTTAGCGAAGATTCCAAGTCTGAGTAAAGAGAGTTTTTCTGCAAATCGGCCATTTGATAATTAATTATAACTTGTGATCTATAATCTAATCCAATAGTACTACAAAAATTAGCTTCAAGTCCTAATAATTGCTTTGTGCTAATCACAAAAAGTTGGGTATTCTATCGTTCTTTCAAGGCTATTTGTTTCCTATAACTTTGGAGTTTAAATAGAGAAAAATATGAAATTTGTAATTGTCCCAGTAAAAGATTTGTCTAAAGCCAAGGAAAGACTTTCCTCACTCCTGCCGCAGCATCAAAGGACGGCTATTGCTTATGCAATGCTTGAAGATGTTCTTACTGCACTTAAGGGATCAAAGCTCGCTGACCGAAAGTTCATTGTGACACTCGATTCTAAAGCTATAGAGATAGCTGAAGGTCTGGGTATAGAAGTCATGTACGAGACTGAGCAAAACGGCGAGAGCGCCTCGGTAGACTATGCGTCTCAAATAGCTAAAGAAATGGGGGCCACATCGGTCTTAGTTATTCCGGGAGATGCTCCTTTAATTACTACAGACGATATAGACTTCGTACTTGAGAGAGAAAAGGGCACCCCATCTATTATTTTTGTTCCCGCAAGAGATAAGCTTGGGACTAATGCAATTTTAAGAAAGCCGCCCGATGCTATACCCTCAATGTTTGGCCATGATAGCTATAACAAACATATGGCAGAATCCGACAATAACAATATTCCTTATGAAAGTTATGATAATCCCAGGATCGGACTTGATATCGATCGTCCGGAGGATTTATTGGAATTGGTTTCAAAAAGAAGTGATACTAAGACTTACTGTGAACTAGAGAGGCTAAATATTATAGAGAAAATTAGAGAGGCTTCTTGATTTTAGTAGTCCAGATTTACAACCATAAGTTTTAATTCTGTCATATCTTCAATCGCATATTTAATTCCTTCCCTACCGACTCCAGAATCTTTAACTCCGCCGTAAGGCATGTTTTCTACTCTGAAGCTAGGAAAGTCGTTTATTATAACCCCGCCCGTTTGTATAGCATTGAAAGCTTTAAATGCTTTTTTCATATCTTTTGTGAACACTGCTGCTTGGAGTCCATATCGACTATTGTTAACACTTTGCAGTGCCTTATCAAAGTCACTATAGGGCTCTATAATAACCACAGGGCCGAACACTTCATTACACGATAAGTTCATATCATCTGAAACATTTGTAAGAACAGTAGGCTCTATTAATTTACCTTCCCCATTTCCACCTGTTAGTAGTTTAGCTCCATTTTGCAGCGCTTCATCTATCCACTTCATTATCCTCTCTGCGGAATGGTTATCAATAACAGGGCCAACATCTGTATCCTCAAGCATCGGGTCGCCAAGTTTTAATTTCTTTGTTTCTGCTGCAAATTTTTCCAGAAACTTATCAAAAACTTTTTCATGAACATACATTCTCTGAACTGATATACAGCTTTGCCCGGCTTGGTAAAAAGCTCCCCATGCGTTTCTACTTGCAGCGAAATCCATGTCTGGAGGGTCTTCATCTATGATTGTTGCAGCATTACCACCTAGCTCAAGAGTTACTTTCTTCTTGGTATACTTGCCCATCAGTTCCCAACCCACTAAATCACTTCCGGTAAAAGATATCTTCTTGATCCGCTCGTCTTCAATTACAGGCTCAATCTGACCGCCGGGTAGGGGGATAATATTTAGTAGCCCCTCTGGTAGTCCAGCCTCTATAGCCACTTCTCCCAGCATTAATGCAGATAGCGGAGTTTGTGAAGCAGGTTTTAGGATCAAAGCATTACCCGACGCTATTGCCGGCGCTACTTTATGAGCTACAAGGTTAAGTGGAAAGTTAAAGGGGGATATTCCCATTATAACTCCTAGCGGGAAACGCCTGGAAATACCAAATCTTTTATCAGCTCCGGGAACAAGATCGAGGGGGAGCAGTTCTCCACCTGAGAATCTGTTCGCCTCTTCAGCGGCTATGGAGAAAGTTGCCATGGCTCTTTCAACTTCAACCCTTGCGGTTTTAAGAGGCTTTCCGCCTTCAAGTACTAATGTTTTTGCAAACTCTTCTTTTCTTTTTTCTATGCCTACAACTATTTTTTTTAAGATTGTACTTTTTACATGACTTGGGCTTTCTTTGAATTTTTCATACGCGCTTTGAGCATGGTCTATAGATTCTTTAGCTTCATCAAGATCAGGGATATTTATAACACCTACAACTTCGCCGTTATAAGGGTTTAGAATTTCCCTTTTATTCTCACTCTTAAGCCATTTTCCATTTATTAAATAACCGTATTCTTTTGGCATAACATCAGTTCTTAAAGAAGTTATCCTTCCAATACATCAAGCCTAGGTTGTTCGGTAATTATTCCTTTCTCGTGGGCCTTATTGAACATGTACTCAAGCGCCGCTTTACCTTCTTCACCTAATTCTACCGTATAGTCATTTACGTACATAAGTACAAATTGCTCTCCAACTTCTTTTTTCATGCCGCGTCCCCACTCCATGGCGTATTCAAGTCCTTCGTCTTTATGGTTTAGAGAATATACGATGCTTTCTTTATGAACTCTGTGACATTCTTTCTGAAGCTCCTCACCAATATCTCTTTTTACTACATTTAATCCGAGAGGAAGCGGCAGTGAGGTTTCTTGTGCCCAAAGCTCACCAATATCAAAAAACAGCTCAAGCCCCGCGTCTTTATATGTCAGCTGTCCTTCGTGAATTAAGAGCCCGGTTTCTATTTCCCCGTTTTGAACTGCGGGCATAATTTCATCAAATTCCATTTCAACAGGGATGAAGCCGTCTGCATAAATACATAGCTGTAAATATGCTGATGTGAGCATGCCGGGAACACCAATTCTTTTTCCTTCTAGACTCTGGATCGGTTCTTTAGAAACTACAATCGGTCCATAACCCTCTCCCATACTGGCACCGCAAGACATTATTCTATAGTCATCCTGAACTTTAAGATAACCATGTGCAGAAATAGCTGTTACCTCAAGTTCTTTGTTGAGCGCGCGTTTATTCAGCGACTGAATGTCTTCCACTACCTGAATGAATTCGATCTTGTCTGATGTAACTATTTCCTTAGCTATCGCGTAGAACATAAATGCATCATCAGCGTCGGGGCTATGCCCAAGTTTCATCTTGATTTTTTCTGACATTTTAATTTCTCCTTTTATCTACTCTGAATAAATATCTAATTTTGAAATCTTTTCCGCTTGGCCTAATTCTGAGAGTAGTTCGCTATACCTTATTATGCCTTTTATCTCTTCATCACCAAGCTCGTATTTAATCCTGTCACTTAGGTATGTAAGGCATATCTGATAATCTATACCCAGTTTGTTTGATTCTATCTCTGAAATTTTATCTACAATACCCAGACCATATTTCTTTGATTTTATAAGTGCGTGCAGATTGTTACCTAGTATAACATTCTTGTTCACTGCGAATACTGCATACACAAAAGGAAGCCCAGTTTCATTGGTCCAGATCTCGCCTAAATCATAAACTTTATATGAATTTTCGGCTGAGTAACATTGCCTCAACCCGGAATCTCCAATTAGCATGGCAGCGTCTACGCCATCTAGCATATCCACTTTATCAATATCTTTAGTGACGTAAGTTGGCTTAATTCCATAAAATGTCTCAAGCACAATTCTAAGAAGGGCCGTAGAGCTTTGAGAGCGCTTGTCGACAGCAATCGTCTCAAGCTCTTTTATATCCGATTTTGCCAGAACAATAACACTGTCAACTTTTCCAATTGATGAAATAGATATTTCAGGAACGACTCTGTAGTCCTTTCTCCTTAGGAGCTCTGCAACTGGAATGAGACCAACATCTATATCTCTATTATATAGCTTTTGAGACAGTTCTGCCGGAGGGGTTTGGATAAGAGTGAACTCATGGTTTATGAGATCATTCTCAATCGCATATGTTAAAGGTTTTGCATTTAAAAAAGATACCGAACCCAGATTAATCAATCTTTTCACCTAAAATTAAAGATAGCGGATATTTTGGAAAGGATATAGGTTACCTGAAATTACTAGTCTTAAAATGCGCTTATATCGCCGTGCCATCTTTTAGGTAAAAATATCTTTTCATAAAGTGTAATAGCGTATGAATCTGTCATTGACGCAATAAAATCACATACTGCCCGTTCTGGAGTTTCACCTTCTCTAGACTCTCTTGGGTATATAATCTTAAACTCGTCCTGGTTTTCACAAAAGTATTCATAGAGCTCTTTTATTACTTTTTTGGCTTTATCAAAGTTGTTCTTAATTTTCTCATTCATATAAACTGTATTAAACAGGTAGCTTCTAAGCTCTAGCATAGCTTGTTCAACTTCAGGGCTCGAGATTACCCTTTCTTCGCCCAAATTCTTTGTCTCGAATATTATATCTGTGACCATCTTGTTAATTCTCTCAGAATTAGTTTTTCCAAGCACCTTCGTGCATTCCTTTGGAACATCTTCGATTGTAATAATCCCCGAGCGTATTGCGTCATCTAAATCGTGATTAGCATATGCAACTAAATCTGAGATTCTCACTACCTGACCTTCCAGTGTTTCTGGTCTGTACTTTGGATTATCTATTGCTCCCATGCCTTTTGAGTGCTTTGAAATCCCGTCCCTTACTTCGTAAGTCAGATTTAGTCCCTCACCGCCTTTCTCCAGAATATCTACAACGCGCAAGCTGTGAATTACATGCTTAAATCCCCCAGGGAATATTTCATTTAGCATAGCTTCGCCGGCATGTCCAAAAGGCGTGTGGCCGAGATCATGCCCTAGTCCAATAGCCTCGGTTAGGTCTTCGTTTAGCATGAGCGCTTTGGAGATAGTTCTAGCAATCTGTGCTACTTCAATGACGTGAGTGAGTCTAGTTCTATAGTGATCATCAGTTGGTGCTAGAAACACCTGTGTTTTGTGTTTCATCCTTCTAAAAGATTTTGAGTGTATTACTCTGTCTCTGTCTCTTTGGTAGTCAGTTCGAATGTCGCATTTTTCTTCGGGTTTCATTCTTCCCTTGGTCTCTGCACTAAGTGAAGCAAGTGGGGAAAGGGTATCTTTCTCAATTTTTTCAAGCTGCTCTCTGATGTTCAAGATCAAGCTCCGTTTTTATATTTAGACTTAAAGTCTGACTGATATACCGTTAGAGCTCATAAACTCTTTGGCTTCTTTAATGGTATATTCGCCGTAATGGAAAATAGAGGCGACTAGCACTGCATCTGCTTCGCCGAGTTTTACTCCATCTGATAGGTGCTCCAGGTTGCCTGCTCCGCCTGATGCGATTATAGGTATTTTCAAGTTGCGAGAGATAGTTTTGGTTAGAGGCAAATCATAGCCGGACTTCGTTCCGTCTTTATCCATACTAGTAAGAAGGATTTCCCCAGCTCCATAATCTTCCATTTTCTGAGCCCACTCAACAGCATCTATCCCCGTTGCGTTCCTGCCCCCGTGAGTAAATACTTCCCATTTATCTTCACCCACACTCCTGGCGTCAATTGCGACCACTATACACTGACTGCCAAACTTCTGAGCGGCCTCTCTTACGAAGCCTGGGTTGTTAACAGCTGCAGTGTTTATTGAAACTTTATCTGCTCCCGCCAGTAGCATTTGCCTTACATCATCAAGAGTTCTAACACCGCCGCCAACAGTTAGGGGAACAAACACCTGCCCAGCTGTGCGCTCTACTACATCAATCATCGTTTTTCTTTTTTCGTTAGATGCTGTGATGTCGAGGAAACAAACCTCATCCGCTCCGGCGTCGCTATAGTTTTTTGCAATTTCCACTGGGTCGCCGGCGTCTCTTAGGTTGACGAAATTAACTCCTTTTACAACTCTTCCGTCTTTTACATCCAGACATGGGATTATTCTTTTAGATAACATTTATGAGTACCTTTGGATTGCTTCTTTAAGATTAATGCTGCCGGTATATATTGATTTACCAAGTATTGCGCCGTATAGGCCTAGATGTTCAATTGAAGCAAGCTTTTCAAGATCTTCCATTGTTGCAATACCGCCTGAAGCAATTACTGGAATAGGGGAGCTTTCAATAAACGCCTTTGCGCCCTCGATGTTGATACCTTCCATAGTTCCATCTCTATCGACATTAGTATTTAGAATTACCGCAACACCCGCTTCGTGCATATTTTTCATGACTTGCTCAGTGCTTTGGTCTATAACTTCAGTCCAGCCTTTGACAGCTATTTTTCCATTTTTTGTATCAACCCCAACTGCTATCTCTTGGGGGAATTCGCTGCACGCATTTCTGAGAAAATCCTGATCACTAAATGCTGCGGTTCCCAATATTATTCTTTTAACACCCATTGCCACATATTCTCTTACTGTATCTATATTTCTTATTCCGCCGCCGACCTGCACAGGGCAACTAACGCTGTCTACTATAGATTTAATTACGTTATAATTTTTAGGTTTTCCTGAGAAAGCACCGTCCAAATCTACTACATGAATCCACTTGGCTCCCGCTTCTTCCCACTCTTTTGCAATCTCTGAAGGATGGTCAGAGAAAACTGTAACCTGCTCTTCTTCACCTTTAAAAAGTCTTACACATTTGCCGTCTTTAATATCTATAGCTGGGATAATAATCATCTGTTCTCCAATAGGAATGTGCTAAATCTGTTAGCTATTTTCCTGGCGCCCTCTTTTGCCATTTCATCAGCCGTAATCCATTTTCCTTTTCTTTTTACGAACTTCTTAATTTCAAATAAATTGTCGAACAATGGTTTCTGGGTTTCTGTAAATGAAGTCCCCCATACAACACTTCCGTCTTTTGTGCTTATCAAATCTACACTGAATGACACTGTAGAGGGGGAATCTGTCGCCCATTCCGACCCGCCTCTGTCAGAGTACTGTGATATGGTTCCAACCATTACGGTATCAGCGCCCAATATCCTACCGACATCAATGGCGATATCTCTGTAATAAATTTTTGGTTTTCCCGATCGCATTTTGTTGTACTCTGTATCTGATTTTTTAATCGGCAGTATTTCTGCATCGGGCATTCCGCTTGTTTCTAATAAAAGAGCTTCGTAAAGCGACATTGTAAGATATCTCTCGATTTGATTGAGCGAATCATCAGATTGTTCATAAGATAGCGAGTTCTTAGAATTAAACGGTATCAAAGCCATCTTGCCCACTTCATATTTTGCCTGGGCTTGGGCAACTACAAAGTTATTATTATCGCTACTTCGTGCAAGCAATATTGAACTTTGTAGAAGAAATAGGGTAATTACAAATACACGTATTAGTCTGTATCGACTTGAAATTTTCATTTGCCTATAAATATACTGGATTATCGGATTAGAGAAAGAAGCATTATCTCTATTTGAAAAAAATACATTATTGTAGATAATAGTTTCCATGAACTATTGGCTCGTAAAATCAGAACCTTTTAAATATTCCTGGGACGATCTTGTAAAAGACGGTTCTACTTACTGGGACGGAGTCAGGAACTATCAGGCTCGCAACAACCTTAAAGCAATGAAAAAAGGAGACCTAGTTCTCTATTACCATAGTAACGAAGGTAAGGAAGTTGTAGGAATAGCAAAAGTTACTAAAGAATTTTATCAAGATCCTACAATCGATGACGACAGATGGGTTGTGGTTGATATAGAACCGGTGAGTAAATTGAACAGTCCTGTTACTTTAGCCAGTATTAAGGGGGCCAAGAGCTTGCAAAAAGTCCCGCTCGTAACCCATAGCAGACTATCCGTAATGCCAGTTACAAAAAAAGATTATGAAACCATTGTAAAAATGGGCAAATAATAACTATTCCTACAAAATGCACATTCCTATGGATCCAGGTTGACAGATCCCTCCATCAATCCAGGTTGCCCCAACTAGATTTGCATTGCCCAAATCTGCCCCAGTCAAAATGGCATTAAGTAGCCCCGCTCTAGCCAGATCTGCATTGAATAGATTTGCATTTGTAAGATCTGCTCTAGTCAATGTAGCTTCAATTAAGTTAGCTCTAACCAGCCTAGCTGTATTTAGGTTTGCTCCAGTCAAGTTAGCTCCAGGTAGTTTAGAGGCAGTCATATCTGCTGTCGCAAGATTCGCGAAGGTCAGGTTCGCCCCGGTCAAGTTTGTTGTAAGCAGACTCGCACTAGTTAGATTCGCCTCTGTAAGGTCTGCTCCTGTCATGTCAGCATTACCCAACTTGGCTCCGGCTAAATTCGCATTAATCAGCTTCGCTTCGGTTAGTAACGAGGAAAAAAGATTTGCTTCTTCAAGATTAGTCCCTGTTAAGTCCGCTCCTGCGAGATTCGCCCTGAAGAGCCTGCAGCCACTGCAGTTCCCTGTCGTTAATAATGTCTCAATATCCGAACCTGGCACTTGAGCTCTTGCTTCCTTGATAATTCCAATGTTGCTCAGAGTCTCCGAGATTATACTTTTTGCCGTTTTCAATATTTCATTATTGGAATTGGTGTTCCTAGCTTCAAGCTGTTCTAAGTCTTCTGCCGATTGTATGAATATAGCAAGTGAATCCTCTGACTTTCCGTCGTGGTGTATTTGCATCTCGTAATCCCCTTCCTCGATCAATGCCGTAGCACATTCCCCGTTTACTTCCACCATAAGCACCTCAGTTCCTTCGCTGTTCACTAAGGTCATAAAATGTTCGGCTCCTTGATCTTCATCTTCCCAGCAAAAGGTATTTGAGATTGTTTGCTCATATTTGTATGGAATTATGTCAATGCCTACTTCTCCAGTATCTCGCTCAGGTTTTTCTATGGTTGGTGGTTCAAGAAAATCGACTACTATCCCTTCATCAGCTTCTGCACTTAAAGATGCGTCTTCTGAGAAATCATTCTCTGTAAGAACCTTAGTGTTGTTACCCGAAGATCCGTCGTTACTGCATCCCCCAATTGCTCCTAATAATACAAAGCTCAATAGTAGTACAAAACCAAAACTCTTGAGTAATTTGTTCATAGCTAATCCCCTCCAGCTTCTTAATATGGATGTCTTAAGTGCACAACTTATCTCTAATAATATTATATATAAGATTTTCAATATATGTTTTTAAATTGGGAGAATATCTCTTGCTTATTTGCTACGGTTTACCCTTGTGCCAATGCTCTCCGATTTCCTCTAAGCTTAGCCCCTTGGTCTCGGGCATGTAGAAATATACGTAGACAAACGACACAACACACATTGCCGCATAGAGCCAGAAAGTGTCCGGTCTCCCTAAATAGTCAATCAAACTAAGAAATGTCAATGTGACAACCAGGTAAGTAGCCCAGATAACCGCAGTTACAGCGCTCATAGCAACCGCCCTTATACTAAGCGGGAATATCTCCGAGCTGGCCTCATTTTATTAATATACTAGGATGTTAGAATTCAAAGATGGTCATGCTTATTTCTTGAAAATTTTCTAAATTGATTCTACTAGCTTCTTAATTAGGAGCAGTATATTCCCATTATATGAATCTCACGGGATCTCTAGAAAACGACCAATATGCACAATTAGTTATTATCCCTCTGGTTCTTTCAGTATTATCTGCGAGATTATATTACTAGCTCTACAGGACTCAATATCCACTGCCTGGAGCAGTACCTGGAACTCAAAATCACCGAAAGATGGTATATAGAAAGTATGTGTTGCTCTTGCAAATTCATTTGATGGAACTATTGAAAGTAGACGTGGATTTCTAATTCCAAGTTCAAGACCATTGCAGACAGGTCCGTCGACTGTGAAACTGTCATTTCTCAAGCCCCATATGAATGCAACATTACCAGTAGGAATTGAGTTTTCTACAGAAATTGAGTTGATGTTATCAACTAAGCCTGGAAATATTGGGTTTAAAGTAAATTTCCCTAAAGCAAATTCTGCCGTACACGCCGAATCTTCAAGAAGAAGTATGGAAGTGTCAGCGATGTCTTCTGAACAACTGCCTGTCCATCCCACAAATACAGATCCGATATTTGGTACAGCACTTAGAGCTACCAGAGTTTGATATGCGAAATCTTCAGTGCAGTCTCCCTCGCAGTCTATTCCAACTGGCATAGTTACAACTGTTCCATTGCCCTCTCCAATTATATCTACATCTAAGGTAGGAAAAGGATCATAGCAGTCTATTATAAATACCTCATTGTTCTCATCAGGGTTCCCCCCGTTGATGTCTGCGTTGGATTGAAAAGTAATGCGCGTTCCGGCTGCATTTATTGAAAGAGGAAAACTGTTGCCCATCGGCTGATCAGTTAACTGGATCAATACCCCAAGCGTTGTATCAATTAAGTATCCCTCAAAATTTCCTTCAGGATTCCCACCGTTGATATCAGCATTAGAGGATAAGGCAATCCGCGTGCCGTCTGCGTTTAATAGAGGACCAGCACTAATTCCAGATATCTCATCGGTTATTTGAGAGAACGTCCCAGTGGTTGTATCAAAGAAATACACCTCAATGTTTCCCTCGGAGTTACCGCCGTCGATGTCTGCATTAGAATGAAATCCTATACGCGTGCCGTTTGTGTTGATTGAGGCCTGAAAATTGTCAGCCCCCGTCGTAGAAGTTATCTGCATGAATATACCTGTTGTTATATTATAGAGATGCATCTCTCTATTTGTATCAGGGTTTCCCCCGGTGATGTCTGCGCTAGAATGAAAGGCAACATGGGTACCATCTCCGCTTATTTCTGGGTCATGGCTATCCCTTGAAGCATCATCCGTAATCTGAATGAACATGCTGGTTGTTGTATCATAAAGGTATATCTCACTGCTTCCATCAGGGTTACCTCCATTGATATCTGAGTTGGTCTCAAAGACAATAAGAGTGGCATCTGCATTCAATCCTGCCTGCTCACTATCCCCAGCCGTATTAGAGGTAATCTGGGTGAACATACTGGTTGTTGTATCGAATAGGTACAATTCCCTATTTCCCTCAGGGTTACCTCCGTTGATATCTGCTAAAGTTTGAAAGGCAATACGTGTGCCGTCTGCGTTTATAAACGGTTCAGAACTATCCCCCGCCGTTTCATCAGTTATCTGAGTGAACATGGCTGTTGTCGTGTCGAAAAGATAAATTTCATTATTGCCATCTGGGTTTCCGCCTGTAATGTCTGCGGTAGAGGAAAAGGCAATACGTGTGCCGTCTGCATTTATTGATGGCCTGGTGCTTGCCTCGGTCATAAATTCAGTTATCTGTTGTATTTCATTAGAAGGACAGACAATATCCTGAGCCCCAGCGTTCTCATTAAGCAAAATAAGTGATGAAAATAGCAGAAGTGTTAAACCAAAAAGCCTTTTAGAATATAGTGTTGTGTTGTTTAATACCGGTATAATTTTGTAATTTATCAAATCCTTCCCCTTGTAGATATAGCTATGAACTAATATTATACTGAATCTCTTAACCAATTAATAGTTTTTGTAATTGCTATTAATTCAAGTTGGAATTATCTTAACTCTGCTAGCTTCTTAATCGGGAGCAGTATATTCTCATTGTATGAATCTCAAAGGCACTCAAGAAGACGACCAATATGCCCAAAAGCGTTGGGACATGGTTGAGAATCAGATTATCTCAAGGGGAATCAAAAATGCCAAAGTTATTGAGGCGATGCTTAAAGTTAAAAGGCATTTATTCCTCCCTGCAAATTACATCGACTCCGCGTATGCAGATAACCCGATCCCTATAGGAAAAGAGCAAACCATTTCTCAGCCATACATGGTTGCTCTTATGACTGAGCTTCTTGATCCATTACCTGGAAAAAAGATTTTAGAAGTTGGTACAGGCTCGGGCTACCAGACAGCTGTACTTGCTGAGGCTGGTTGCGACGTCTATACAATTGAAATAATAGAGGATCTTGCTATACAATCACGCCAGATATTGGATGAGTCGGGTTACTCCAATATTAGATTCAGAATTGGCGATGGTTATGAAGGATGGGAAGAGAATTCTCCTTTTAAGGGCATCATTGTAACAGCTGCACCTCCTGAGATACCAGAAAAACTAGTAGAACAATTAAGTATTGGCGGCAGGTTGGTAATTCCCGTGGGGGATACGAATCAAGAACTCCTTCTAATTGAAAAAACTAATGAGGGGATTACGAAAAAGAGAGTCACATCCGTTCGTTTTGTGCCTATGACAGAGCAATCTAACCATTCATAACTTTCATATATAGGGCTTATAGTCTATAATTAGTTCCTAATTACTAAGTTTGATATAAAAACGTTTTAAACAATCCCCATGGACAACCAGATATTAATCAACGTAACCTTTAATGAAACCAGAGTTGCAGTTATGGAAAGCGGCTCTGTGGCTGAGCTCTATATCGAAAGAAAATCCACCCCGCGAATAGTAGGCAATATATACAAGGGCAGAGTGGGGAAGGTTGTGCCTGGCATGCAGGCTGCCTTTATCGATATTGGTATGAATAAGTCCGGGTTTATTTCTGTAGAAGACGTGCAAGAAGATTCTCTCTATGAATACTTTTTAGAAAATGATACAGAAGATGTTGTTCAGGATTTTAAGAAGCAGCAGAACAACCTCATCCAGGATATTTTGAGAGAAGGTCAGCATGTATTGGTTCAGGTCCTAAAAGAATCTGTTGGCGGTAAGGGCGCAAAACTCTCTTCCTATGTAGCTATACCTGGAAAATATTTAGTCCTCCTAGGGACTATTGAAATTGTAGGCATATCTCGAAAAATAGAAGATACGCTAGAGAGAGAGAGATTGACTGAATCTCTAAAAAAGATTAAACCCGAGGGGGTTGGATTAATTGCTAGAACCGCGAGTGCAGGAATCCCAGAAGAAGATCTTGAAAATGATTTAAAGGAACTTCTTTCTATATGGGAAGGTATTAAAAAATCTAATGACGAGAAAAAGAAGCCATCTTTAATTTATGAGGAACCAAGGCTATATCTTAAAGCCGCGAGAGATTTTGTATCTAATGGAATGAATAAAATACTGGTCGATTCAAAGGAAGCTTATGCGGAAATCAACGACTATATCAAACTCAATTTTCCTGATTCAATAGCCGAGGTACAACTGTATAATGAGCCGGATCCGATATTTACTAAGTACGGTGTAGAGAATGATATAAAAAAAATATTTAAGAAAAAAGTTTGGCTTAAGTCTGGCGGGCATATAATTATAGACGAAGCAGAAGGTCTTACTGTTGTGGACGTTAACACAGGAAGATATCAAAGTGGAAAAGACCAAGAAGAAACCATCTATAACATTAATGTAGAGGCAGCGTTAGAAATAGTTAGGCAAGTTAGACTTAGAAATTTAGTCGGTATTGTCGTAATAGATTTTATAGATATCAAGAACCGCCAATTGAGAGATGGGGTTTATGATCAATTTGTGGGTGCGCTTAAATATGATAGGGCACGGTCTGTTGTTCACGAAATGACCTCTTTTGGAGTTATTCAGATGACCCGACAGCGCCTTAGAGAAAGTATTTTAAAAGAACTCGCTGACCCCTGTTTTTACTGTGAAGGAATAGGTTACTTAAAGTCTATAGATACTATTTCTTATGAAATAATTCGAGACATAAACGAAAGATTAGATAAGGCAATAAACAAGAAAATAACAGTAGTTGCTAATAAAATGGTCATTAAGCGGTTGTTGGAGTCAGAAAAAGACAATCTGAATCGACTTGGGGAGCATTTCGGAATAGAGATAGAATATAAGGATTCAGAAGAAAGAATAGAGAAATATAAGATAATCTCTGATTAAACTAATTATCGCTTCATCCCACCTACTAAATTCCCTAACCCTTGAAATAGATGGGGTTATCATTACCCTTAAATTGACTCAATTGGTTAGAACTTAATCATTCAAACATGTCTATACAAAACTCAAAAGCTGCTATAAGTCTTTGTCTCAAGAACCTGAGCAAATCATATTCAGAAGCCGGCCGTGAAATAGAGATAATTGGCAATATTAATGGTGAATTTAATCAGGGAGAGGTTGTGGCTTTAGTAGGAAAGAGTGGCTGCGGGAAAACCACTCTTCTTAATCTTATCTCCGGAATTGACCGTCCTGATAATGGTGAAATTTGGATAGGGAACACTCTGCTTAACGATCTATCGGAAGAAGAACTAACTTTAATAAGAAGAAACAGGGTCGGAATAGTTTTTCAATTCTTCAATCTCATTCCGACACTAAACGTGATTGAGAATGTAAGCCTTCCCAGAGAGTTAAACGGATCAAATGATAGCCAAAGTGAATCTATTGCAAAAGATTTGTTAACTAGGGTTGGCCTTGGAGACAGACTAAATTCTTATCCCGATGTTTTATCGGGTGGAGAGCAGCAGCGAGTAGCAATAGCGCGCGCGCTAATAAACGATCCAGATTTAATTCTGGCTGATGAACCCACAGGAAATCTAGACGATGATACAGCGAAAGAAATACTGGAGCTACTATTAAGTGTAGCGCGAGATACAGGCAAAACCATGATAATGGCTACTCATAGTAACGAAGTAATAAGCTATGCTGACAAGGTTTATACTATTCATAACGGCAGTCTAATCCCTGCGCAAAGTGGTTCTTAAATAGCACTATGTTAGAAGCTAACTAAAATGAATTATCCACTTCTTAATGTCACCACTGGTTATATCAAAAAACATGTGCTTCAGAGCATTTTACTTCTTATTGGAATAGCTTTTAGCGTAGCTTTGATTGTATCGGTAGATATAGCAAACCAAAGCGCGAGCCGTTCCTTTTCAATCTCCAAGGAAATTTTATCAACTAAAAGCACTCACTATATTTTAGGTGCATATTCTGATTTTGATGAAGAGATTTATAAATCTCTAAAGCTAGATCTGGGTCTTCAGAACATAGCTCCAATTGTCGAGGATTATGTAAATATTGCAGAGCTCGAAGGCAGAGCAGTTAAACTCCTAGGTACTGATTTTTTTGCAGATTTAATTTTTTACGAAGACGATCATAGCCCACTTTCTAATCTCACTCAAAATACATTGACTGAATTAATGACGAGGCCCGGAACTGCTTTGGTCTCTCCTGATATTGCCCAGAGCGCAGGCATTGAAATTGGAGATACTCTAAATCTAGCTTACGGTTCACAAACTCTGGGCGTTAAAATTGTTGGAATAATTGATTCACAAAATGCTGAGCTTTCAAAGAGTCTAGGTGGACTCCTTCTTGCCGATATATCAACCGCTCAGGAGCTACTTGGCAAAGTAGGACGTATATCTCAAATAGACTTGGTTATTGATGAAGAAACCCCCGAGGGCATTAGTATCCTTCAATCGGTAAGGGATTACTTGCCTGCTGGAGTTGAAATAAAAAGTAAGGATTTATTACTTGGCTCCGCAAAAAATTTGACGCGCTCTTTTGAACTCAATTTGACCGCTCTTAGTCTCTTGGCACTTTTTGTAGGAGTCTTTTTAATCTATAACATAGTCTCCTTTTCTGTAATCCAGAGACGATCAATCATAGGCACACTCAGGTCTATAGGCACCACACGTCGGCAAATCTTTAAAATGATTATGACAGAGGCTTTGGCAATAGGAATTATAGGTAGTCTGGTTGGTATTGCTGGCGGCATTTTTCTAGGCAGAAGCATAGTTAGTCTTGTAACCCGTTCTATAAATGATCTGTATTTTACTCTTACGGTTACAGACTTCATGGTTTCCCCAGAAACAATAATAAAAGGACTATTGGCCGGTATATTAGCAACACTCTTTGCCGCTATAGTCCCAGCTTATGAGGCTTCTCGTTTTCGTCCAATCAATGTATTAAGGCGATCCAGCTTTGAGGGTTTTTTCGTCAAATCCATCAACCTATTTGGGCTTATCGGAGTTATGGTCATTGCTCTTGGATATGTAGTAATTATTCTTCCTACTAAGAGTCTCGTTTTAAGTCTCATTTCAGTTTTTTTAATCCTAATTGGAGCCTCACTCTTGGTTCCTATTTGTACAACCCTATTAATGAGAGTCTTTTCAGTAATGTTAAGCCCTATGGGACTGATCGGTCGCATGTCGCCCCGAAACATCATCAGATCTACTAGCAGGACAGCTGTTGCCATAGCTTCTCTCACCATTGCTATCTCTGTGATACTAAGTGTGAGCATTATGATAGGCAGTTTCCGAAGCACAGTTGTAAACTGGCTCGATAGCGCTCTTACTGCTGATATATTTATATCTATGGACTCACCCAATATAAGTAGTCAGGAAGGTCTTAATCCTAAGATACTCGATGAAGTGATTAACTCTCCAGGCGTGGATCGGGTAGCTACAGTCAGGAGAATTCTATATAACAGCCCTGACTACGGTCTCTTTAACCTGGTTGCCGTCACCAAGGATCTTGCAACAGAGAATAGAAAGTTCATTTGGAGGGAAGTTGAAAACGAGCAGCTTTGGGATCAGATGCAGTCTGACTCAGTTCTAATCTCAGAATCTTTTGCTTACAGAAATAATATCGAGGCTGGAGCAGGTACTAGGATCAAACTACAAACGGAGCAGGGGTTAAAGGAGTTTGATATCTCTGGTGTTTATTATGACTATGGTGCTCAGGCCGGTGTACTATTAATGTCTGATAAGTTATACCGCTCACTTTGGCAGGATGATCAGATCACCTCTCTAGGCGTCTATGTCTCAAAAACTTATCCTATAGATAAAACAGTTGGAGAGCTTCGAACTAAGCTGTCCAAATACTCAAATCTTGCCATCAGGTCCAATGAAAATCTAAAGCAGTCTGCAATAAAAACCTTCGACAGGACATTCACTGTAACATCAGCGCTCAGGATACTAATTGCAATTGTAGCTTTCATAAGTGTATTAAGCTCTCTGATGGCGCTTCAGCTTGAGAGGGAAAAAGAGTTTGGCGTGCTAAGAGCTGTAGGCATGACTATAGCTCAGCTTCGTAGAATGATATTTTTAGAAAACGGATTGATAGGTCTTGCTTCAGGACTTTTTTCAATTCCAGTTGGTGTAGCATTATCATTAATACTTATCAATGTAATCAATCTTCGTTCATTCGGGTGGACATTAAATTTCTCAATTGAGCCTCGATACTTTATAGAAGCTATGTGTATAGCTCTAGTTGCATCTTTAGCTGCTGGAATTTATCCAGCGTATTTAATTGGCAAAGAAGATGTGGGCAAACTTATAAGGGAGGAGTAGTCTCAGCTAATTCGATGAATACATATCAAGTTCTTTGTATAGTCTCTTTGTTATTGCTTGCTGGGATAGTTATTTCCTGCAGTGATAATAATGACTCCTCTCAAATAAGTAATGTTGCCCAATCACTCTCAGGAAATGACATTGCCGGATTCGCAAGAGCGGATGTCGTGAGAGAGTTCAAATTTCCTGAAGACTTCGGACCTCACCCTGAGTTTCAAACCGAGTGGTGGTATTACACCGGGAACTTGTCCACAAAAGACGGGCGAGACTTTGGGTATCAGCTAACTTTCTTCAGACGCGCATTAAGTCCTGACAAAACAAAAAGAGAGTCCAATTGGGCATCTAACCAAATATATTTTGCCCACTTTGCACTAACTGATATTAATAGCGGAAAGTTCTATTCAAGTGAGCGGTGGAGTAGGGGAGCGGCCGGGCTTGCCGGGGCACAAAGTAGCCCCTTTCGAGTATGGATCAATAACTGGTCCATCGAAGGTGATCATCAAACAGTCAATCTTCAGGCTGATGATGAAGAAGTGTCTATAGAATTGTCATTAAAATCTTTAAAGCCAATTGTTCTTCAGGGTGATAAGGGACTTAGTCAGAAAAGCAGCGACGTAGGCAACGCTTCTTACTATTTCTCACAGACTCGTATCGATAGCTCTGGAACAATTTCTATAGACGGGCAGAAGTTTGAGGTCAGCGGTCTTAGCTGGCTTGACCGTGAGTGGAGCACAAGTGCTCTAGGTGAGAATCAAGACGGTTGGGATTGGTTTTCCATTCAACTGGATGACGGGCGTGAAATTATGCTCTATCAGCTGAGATTAAAAGATGGTGGTATAGATCCATTTTCTTCTGGAAGCTTGGTCTCTAAAAACGGCAAGTTAATTCCGCTTAAAGCGACTGATTTCAACATTGAAGTTCTGGATACATGGAAAAGCTCTGAGACCGGAATCGTTTACCCTTCAAAATGGGGGATAAATATCCCTTCTCATGATATAGAACTTACAGTTATACCTTTGTTAAAAAACCAGGAACTCCTGCTAACTTTTACCTACTGGGAAGGAGCGGTGAAAGTCTCAGGCAAAGACATCTCCGGAAAGGGTTATGTTGAGCTCACAGGATATTAATCACAAAATTCAATATTATTGATACATCTATTGTTTGATCTTTTACTATATTTCGACTTACGATAATATACTTCTTAATGTTTTTTCTTGAAGGAGGATCTACAGATGGAATCAGTAGTTTTGAAAGCTTCTAAAAAAGCTTTTGGGCTTATTGTATTAACACTCTTTATTTTCTCGTCATTTCTTTTGATTAATCAAAATGCAGAGGCTCAGCCCGATTTATTTGAAAACGGTAGCTTCGAAACCGGAGACTTCACTGACTGGACAGTTGTTCAAGAGCCTGGTAGCGGTGGCAACTGGTTTGTTTACAGCGGAAATTTACCTCTGCTCACTAATCAAGCAATATTACTCCCACCGGATGGTACATTTGCCGCAACTACTGATCAGACGGATCCAAGCTCTCAAGTGCTTTTTCAGGATATAGAGGTACCTGCCCAAGGCACTACGGAATGCTCAGTTATTGTTTATTATAATAATCTTGCTGGTGAATTTATTAACGGGCCTAATTTAAACACTCAAGGACCAGGTAGCAATCAGCAGGCTAGGATAGATATTATGGATCCTAATGCAACAGACTTTGATATAGGTGCTGGTGTACTGGAAAACCTCTTCCAAACAAATCCTGGAGACCCTTTAGTGCTCGGCTACACCACTATTAAATTCGATCTAACTGATTTTGCTGGAACGACCGTTAGATTCAGGGCGGCTGAAGTTGATAACTTAGGTAATTTCCTGTTTTCAATCGACAATGTTACATGCGCTGGTGAAATAACTGCACAGGTTCCCACGCTTTCCGAATGGGGTTTAATAGCCATGGCTTCTATTCTAGGAATAGTTGGATTTATGGTTATGAGAAGAAGACAAGTAGCAGCCTAAGTTTATAAAAACTACAATTTAAAATTCTTAAAGGGAGCTTCGGCTCCCTTTTTTATACTGATGTGCTAATCTTTCATAATAAACAACTAATTTTTGAGAGGATTACATATAATGGCTAATGGAGTACTAGAACACTTATATCACGTTGCGATAGCGGTAAATAATTTAAGCGAAGTAGAAAAAATATACGAGACAGCGCTTGGGCTTAAAGTTGCCCACCGTGAAGTTGTAGAGGATCAAAAGGTAAGTACATCTATGCTTGTTCCAAAAGACGGCGGGACCGCTATAGAGCTGCTTGAACCTACCAGTGACGACTCTCCCATCTCAAAGTTTCTAGAAAAAAGAGGCGAAGGCATCCACCACATTTGCTACAAGGTTGATGACATTGAATCTGTACTCGCGCGCCTAAAAGAACAGGGGGTCAGATTAATTGATGAGACTCCTCGTGAGGGAGCATACAATTCAAGAGTCGCGTTTATTCATCCAAAAGCAATGAACGGAGTGTTGATAGAGCTTGCTGAGCTTAAGGACGATTGATCAGAGTATTTGGGATCAAAAAATTAAGTAAGCAACTATAGATATTATAATAGCGCAAATAATATTAAGCTTAAATCCAACCCTCATCATATCTCTGAGCTTTATTCTTTCAGTTCCAAACACAAGTGCATTCGGCGGAGTTGCTACAGGCAGCATAAATGCGCATGATGCCGCTATCCCCACAGTTATTGCTAGCTGAAATGGTTGTTCGTGGCCAATTTCTTGTCCAAGCACGAGAAAGATCGGAACCAGTATAGCAGCACTTGCAGTGTTGCTTGCAACTTCTGTCAAAAAGATCATAAGAGTTACAGAACCCAGTATTAATAAGAATGGACCGTATGCAGCCAGATGTGTTTCAACTAATCTGGCCAAATAGGCACTCGCACCGGTCTCAGATAATATCCCACTCAATGCAAGGCCTCCCCCAAATAGTAGCAAGACCCCCCAATCAGCAAAATTCTCTATCTCCTTCCATTTCATTGTTCTGAAGAGTGTCAACAGCACAATTGCGAATACTGCGATTATTGAATCGAAACCACTTTCTATTCCGAGCCAGGTCGATATCGGTTTGCTAAGCAGCCATAAAATTACTGTGAAAGCGAAGATCGCGCAGACTATATAACTATTCTTATTGCAAAATACATCTTGAGTTTTAATTGTATGAATCACTTCCATATCTGGAAATTTGGGTCTCAGCAAAACATATAGCATGATCATCATAACAGGAAGAAGTATTAGCATGAAAGGAACGCCGATTGCGAGCCATTCACTAAAACTGAGCCCCAGATTCGCCGCAGTTATCGCATTTGGGGGGCTTCCAATTACCGTTCCAATGCCGCCTATATTTGCAGAGTAAGCCACACCCAGAAGAATAAACACTTCAGTTGCTGTGTGTCTTATTTTCAGGTTAGAGATTAGTCCGAGCGCAACAGGAAGCATTATCGCCGTTGTTGCTGTGTTGCTAATCCACATGCTTATAAATGCCGTTGCAATGAATAAACTTATAACCGAGAATATCATGCGAGTTCCCACAGCTTTCATTATATAACCTGCAAACAGCTCATCTATGCTGTATTTATGCAGTGCCGCAGCGAGCGCAAAACCGCCCAGGAATAAAAATATTATTGGATGTGCAAAGGAACTGAGGGCATCTTTGACATTAAATATTCCTGCCATTACAGCGACAATAGGAACGAGTAAAGCTGTGACTGTCACTGGAAGGGCTTCGGTAATCCATAACGAAGCTATGAAAAATAGTATGGCCAGACCTTTCAGTACGTTCTTATCGGCAGGCAAAAACATAAAGATGCCAATCGATATCAGCCCACTAATTAGGATAATAAGTTTCTTGTTCATTTAGCCAATCATTGTATTACATAATGCACGAATAGTTAAGTCTTTCCATTGTTTACTTTTTTTAGTCTGTTTCTTTTCTATAGAAAGATTAGGATACACTGGCCTTTTATAATAAAAAAAGATTTCTCGCTGCAACACAATGTGTTCGCTGTGTTCGCTCGAAATGACAGGACTAGTTCTAACAATCTTCTACAAACCATTTCTGAATCCCAAAGTTACACCTTACTTGAACCGTTTGCAAAACGAGACCAAAATCTTGTTCTAATAGTTGCAATACTCTTCAATATGTATTATTTTTATTTAATAGATATTCTAATTTATTTACAATTGGGGAGATGATCTTTATGTCTAATTTGCTAAAGTGGGGCTTTGTAGCTTTATTCCTTTCTATCTTTATAGTTCCAACCCTATCTCAAGGTGCTACAATTGGTGTTATAAATGCAAATGACTCAGGCCCAGGCTCACTTAGAGAGGCTGTTGAGACGCTAGCAGCTGACGGTGATGAGATCATTTTTAATATTCCTTCAGCGTCCCCAAATATAATTACCCTCACTACTGGACAAATTACGATCTCTAAATCCATTACAATTACTGGCCCTGGAGCAAATGAACTAACAATAGACGGCTCGGCTAATGGGCGCATTTTTCAAATTTTCTCAGCCCCTTCGGATTTAGACGTTGTTATATCAGGTGTCACGATTACCAACGGCAATGATAGCGCTGGAGGTGCTATTCGTAATGATGAGAGTCTTACTATTTTGGATTCACTAATCTCAAACAGCTCGTCCCCCATAGGTTTTGGCGGCGGCGGGATTTTAAATAATGGCGACGTTCTTACAATAGAGCGATCCACTATTACAGGAAATACTTCTAATTTTGGCGGCGGTATCCTAAACCGCTCAGGCGGCACTCTGATTTTGAACTTAACTCAAGTCTCAACAAACATGGCCGATGTAAATCCTACATCTGCAGGAGCAGGAATAAGTAATCAAGGGAATGCCTTTATAACCGATTCGATGATCTTTGATAACATCGCTTCTGCAAGCGGGGGAGGTATTAATAACCAGGGCGCTATGAGTATAAACCGTACCACTATATCCGGGAACCAAGCTAATACAGCAGGAGGCGGAGGAATAAACAATTCATCTACAGATGTTTTTGTGATACTCAACAGCACTATAGCTTTTAACACAACAGCTCTTGGAAATGGCGCAGGTATCAGAAACACACGAGGCATTATTGATATTACAAATAGTACTATAGCCAACAATACCGTACCTGTAGGGAGCGGCGGAGGAATATTAAATCAGGGCGGCGTTATACCATCCATTATTAATATTAAAAACAGTTTAGTCGTGGGCAATACTGCTCCAACAGATCCTAACTGTTCAGATATTTTTGCAGGCTCAACCATTAATGATATTGGAAACAACATTTCTGATAACGTTATTGATGACTGCGCTGTGTTCTTTGACGGAGCCTTTGTGACCCCGACTATGCTTGGATCGCTCCAGGATAATGGAGGGTTTGGGTTGACTCTTGACCTCCTCACTCCACCAGGGCCGTCTAACCCTGCAGTTGATGGAGTGCCGGCCGGGCAATGTACAGATCAGGCAATGACTCCGATGACCATAACTGAAGATGGTAGAAGCTTCCCAAGGCCAGGTAATGATGCAGGGGATATGTTGTGTGATATTGGAGCTGTTGAGCTACAGCAAACCGGGATGCTGACAATAGAAAAAATCACTGTCCCTGCTGGTGGAGCAGGATTTAATTTCATAGGAGTAGATTTTCCTGAAGCTTGCGAGCTAAATGATATGTTTGTTTTAGATGACACAGGATCTATAAGCTGTATTTTGCCAGTGGGTATTTATTCAGCTGAAGAAGACGTGAGCACAGGATATTCACTTAATATTATGTGTGATCAATCTTCTACTACAATCGGCTCAGAAGTAACATTAGATTTAGCTGATGGAGCGGATTCTACTTGCACATTTACTAATACTGGTCAGCCGACACTCACAGTACAGAAACTTGGCTTAGGCACGGGCACTGTTACAAGTGCTCCCGTTGGTATTGATTGCGGAGGCGATTGCAGTGAGCAATATGACCCCGGCACCTTGGTAACTCTAACTGCTGTTGCAGATATGGGATTTATGCCTGGAGCTTGGGGAGGGGCTTGTGCAGGATTTGTAGGAGAGGTTGCAACTGTAATGATCGATCAAACTATAGAATGCACAATATCTTTTGATATAGGAGAGTTTGATCTCAATATTGATATTGCTGGAGATGGAGATGGTAATGTGAGCAGTATGCCCGCCGGAATAGATTGTGGAGACGGTGGAGTTGACTGTGTGGAGAGTTTTGGAGTTGGTACAGAAATAACCTTAACTCCAACACCAAATGGCTCATCGGTATTTGCGGGTTTCTCAGGTGATCCTGATTGTGCGGATGGTGTAGTAACAATAGACTCAGATATAACATGTACTGCGACGTTTGATTTATTCCCTCTGATTCTTAACCCGATATTCCCTGGAGTAGCGAGTAATATAAACACTATAGAAGTAGAGCAAGCCACACCTAACGGCTCAGTTGCATATGTATGGGGCTTCATGCCTGGATTAACAATAGTTGGCGGATCTACTTGTAACGGGGTTGAATTAGGAATTAAGGATTTACGCCTCTTGGGGATAAGAACTGCAGGGGCTAATCAAATCGCTAATTTTGTATTATATATCCCACTTAACCCAGCATTCCAAATGCCTGTATTAGTGCAAGCAGTCGACATCGCAACCTGCCGTACAAGTGAAGTGGTTACAAACATTATCCTTAACGAGTAGGTTTATACTAAGGGAAAATTAACGAATCTTCTCTATGGTCCAAAGCCTTTTCTTGGTTGTCCTGCCCCAGTTGGGTACATGCAGTAAATATTTGCCATTAAATTTGTCGCCAAGCGGTTCAATTATGATTTTGATGTCTTTATTAGTCTCAAGTGTGCATGAACCTTTATCCCAAAACTCGGTTTCCCCCACTCCGTAAGAGTCCTCAAACATCTCTTGAGATTCTAGTTCTTTTATAGATTGATTTAAGAGACCACTCTCTACTGCTACAATTTGGCTCTTAGTCTTTTCAGGAAGTCCGTTAGGAATAATCCAAGACTTCAGTTCTCCTCCAACTTCCAAGTAGAAGTCATAGTGGGGATGTGATGTGATGTGTTTGTGGATAAGAAAATTACTGGTTTCGCTCATAAATCAGTTTTAATCCCTTCAGTGTAAGAAAATTGTCTACGGACTCAATTGTTTCACTCTCGTTTGCTATAAGCTCTGCCAATCCCCCAGTAGCTATTACTTTAGGATCTGTCTTTAATTCGGCTTTGATTTTTTTTGCAATACCGTCAACCAGACCGGCGTATCCATGGACTAGACCGGATTGAATACTTTCAACAGTTGTTTTCCCTATTACGCTGTCCGGTTTGATAATCTCAACCCTTGGAAGCTTGGATGCCTTTTGATAAAGCGCCTCTGCAGAAATATGGAGACCTGGTGTGATAACCCCTCCTAAATACTCTCCCTTTTCAGAGATGCAGTCAAAAGTTGTAGCAGTACCAAAATCTACAACTATTACGCTTTTATGGTATTTCTCATATGCGCCCACACCGTTTACTATTCTGTCGGCCCCTACTTCTTTTGGGTTGTGATATAAAATCGGCATCCCCGTTTTTACTCCAGGCCCAACAATCACCGGATCTACTTCAAAGTAAGTGTTAATTGCTTCCAGTATTGTTTCAAGAAGGGTAGGGACAACGCAAGAAATAGCAGCGCCCTTTATTCGTTTGGTATCTATTTCTTTAATGTCTATTAGCTTTTTAAATAGAACTCCATATTCGTCTGAGGTTCTGGATTTATCGCTGCTGATTCTCCAGTGGTTATTAATTTGGTCCCCATCAAATAAGCCAAAAACTATATTAGTGTTTCCTATATCTACTACGAGTAACATCCCTATCTCTCCGTTATTTATATGAATTAAAGTATATCTTACGCATTGTTATGACTACTTTAATCCCCATCTTCGTCTAAGCAGCCACTCTGATGATAACATTCCAATGAGCAATAAAAAGATAAATGGATTATCCCATAATTTATTGGTTTTGTAACCTGCAATGGTTTTTTTCTTTGATGCATCCATTTTTAGTTTCTGAGGGCTCTCGTCTATAGTAATATATTCTCCGCCGGATTTCTGAGCTATTAACTCCATAATATCTTGATTCGCAGTAGGACCTTTAACTTCATCTTCAGGCGGTCCAACAATAAAAATAGTTTCACTCCTATTTAGATCTTTATACTTCTCTGATTCACCCTCAGGCACTATGGATACTTTGTAAATCCCGTTTTCTTGAACTTTAAATTCTCCACTATATCTATTTAGTGATATGCTCTCTAACTCAATTTCGTGTTTCTCTCCATTTGGAGTTGTAATTATAGGCAAACTGTTTTTGTTGATGCTCTCAGGGGCTAGAGTTGAAATTTCTATTTTAGCGTTGTCCCCCGGATTATAAATCGGCTTGTCAGTATTTATCTTTACATCTTTTAATTCAGGATCGTTGACGAACCATAGAAATAGCCTATTCCAGAATTTTTCATAATGAGCTGAGAGATTACTTTCTCCGGACTGGGCAAAATTCCACTTCCAGGATGAATCTGACATGAATGCTGCAACCTTTCCATTGTCTATATTCTCAACAGCTAATACCGGATCGCCATCTGCTGTCGACAATAACGCTGTGGCAGATTGGTTTAATCCCTGGACGATATTTAAGCCTTCGAGCTCCGGTATTGTGCTCCATTGTCTTTCGTTTTCGTCCTTATTTGGGATGATTCTCATAATTGGATGGCTTTTTCCAATATCAGTGAGCTCCGGATGGAATGTCTGGGTACTTATAGTCTCTGATAAAGTTCTTGGTGTGTAATCTAGCTCAACTGGCAATATGTCCGATACGGATGTCCTGCCATAATTTCCACTGTTAAAGCTATTGCTGCCACCAATCATCAAAAACGCTCCACCATCTCTGGAGACATAGTTCTTCAAATTCTTCAAGTGAAAACCAAAAATTCCATAGGGTTGAAAATGAAAATCCTGAAATATTACAACATCAAAAGTGTCTAGTTCAGTGCTGAATATTTCATTAACCGGAAAAGGTATTAAGCTCAATTCTCTGTCAGAAGCAAATACTAGATCCGAGGGATCTCTTAGAATAAAAAAGGATACTAAATCTATGTTTGGGTTTCTTTTGAGCGCTTTTCTCAAAAATTTAACGTCCCACGATGGCCTTCCTCCAACATGGAGTACTCGTATTTTATTTATGATCACATCTGTAAAAAAGGACTTTTGATTGTTCTCAGTAATGAGCTCACCTGATAGTGTCGGAATAGAAACTGTGTAAATCTTTCTTCCTAACGATAAAGGGTTTATCTCAAAATTAACTTTTACCTCTTTAGAATTTGTATCTAAAGTAGCCTCTTTAATTGCTACTAGTTTGTTCTCTTCATAGAGCGAAACTGGGATTTCTAGGGTGTCTTTTTTGCTTGATTTGATTGAAATATCAATTGAAAAAGGGTATCTAAGGAATGTTACTTCACTTGATTCTATGTCGTCTATCCAAACGTCATAGATATTATCTTCGGTTACCGGGAATATGGTATTGATTGGGAAACCTACAACTGCTAATCTCTCACTTAAGCTTTCTAAAGACTCTTTGTTGTCAGCACCATCTGAGATAATTATAGCAGTGTCTAGTTCATTATCTTTATTCTTTTTTGTTATTTCTTCTAATACTTTGCTTATATTAGTAATAGAACCTTTTGGTTCATTTTTGAGTATAGAGTTAAGAGAGGTGGATTTTAATTCTTGATCAAACAAATAGTATTCAACATAGAAATCCTTTTCGATTTGAGAGAAGAAATTGTAATTCTGTTCTAAGTATTCCCTTGTAATTGCATTTCTCGTATTACCTTCAAAATCTTCAGACAGGTTCATGCTCCATGAACTGTCAACTATGATAGCTAACTTCTTTTTGTCTTCTTTGTAATTTTCTGTCCTATATGCAGGATTAAACAAAATTAATATTATCAATAGGAATGATAATAGATGCAGTGATACAATCAGCCCTCTTTTTTTGGAACTATTTAAGTTCTTCGTGCTTCTATATGATCCATAAAGGACCGCCATCAATAAAAAAAGAAATAAGACTCCTTCTAAAAAGGTTGGAGGATTTAATAACACAAAGTTATTAATTGTTGAGTCCATTAGAATAAATTTACCACACAGTGTCTGACTTTTGTGGTTTTATAGTATTAGAAATTTGCCTTTATCCATAATAGTCTCCCCATCCACTATCACCGTAGGCTCCATTATTACGCCGTCTAGATGGCTCGCTACACGAATAACGCCGCCCATACTCTTATTATCACCAAAAGCTATATGAACAGTTCCTATGACCTTCTCATCTTCTAGGACTTCCCCGGTTATTAGAGCTTTATCGTGAGTCCCGATTCCAAGTTCTGCAAGATTAAATGCGAGTTTCCCGAAAGGCTCCATAATTGAATATAGTCTCTCAGCACCTGGTCCGCCTGTGATTTCTGTAGCGTAGCCTTCTTCAACTTTAACATTTATAACTTCGTCCTTCAGAATCCCTACTCCAGCCATTGATCCATCAAATACTATTACCCCTTCTGATTTCCCCTCCATTGGAGCAACATATGCTTCTCCTGCCGGGAGGTTGCTGAAATCTCCTGGATTATAGTTTAAACCGGTATCCGAGTGCCCATCTCTTCCTTCTACTAAGAGGTTAATATCAGTACCTTTTTCTGTGGTAATTCTAATATTCGATGCTTTGCAAATAATGTCTGCCAGTATATCACTTTTTCTTGCAATCTCTTTATAATCTGCATTTAATGTCCTGGCCATCATATCTTCAGTGATTCCGGGTAGGGTGGCAATTCTAACACCAGCTTTACTTGCTTCTCTTCTGGAGTCTGTATGGCTTAAAGACTTTGATGTAGGAATTAGTATTACATCTACTAATTTCATGAGTTCTGCAACTGGCTTGGGTGGCTCTTCACCGTTTGATTTTGGCGTTATTATTTCAGTAAATATAGCTTCTGCTCCCAACTCTTTAGCCTCTTCCCAAAGGGCGTATCCAATTTTTCGTGCGGGCTCATCCGTGATTATAAGCACCTTTTCTCCTTTCTTTAGAGCCATGCAATCCCTTAGTGCGATTTCTGCTGCTTTCTTTAATTGATCCATTAATTGTGCCTCCGCTTTTCTATAGTGCTTGTGGTAATTGTCAGCAATATTATAATATGCCTTATCTTACCAGTTCTTGTAAGACTAAATAAATTTGCTCTTAATCGATATTTCTGAGGAGAGTTTCAATGTCTAGAATTGGCTTAGTTACCCCTTATTGGAACAATATCACAAAGGAAGAATTTATTGAGATAGCTCAGCTTGCTGAAGATTTGGGTTATGACTCAATATGGGTTCCCGAGATGTGGGGCAGGGATGCTTTTTCCATTATTGGATTATTAGCTGCTCATACTAAGAAAATTAAACTTGCCACAGGAATAATTCCTATATTCAGCCGATCCCCTGCTGTAATTGCACAAACCATTGCTACTTTGGATGAAATATCAGATGGTCGGATGATGCTTGGTTTAGGTACTAGCGGACCCATAGTTATCGAGAACTGGCATGGGATGGCTTATGAAAAACCACTTCAGAGAACTAGAGAATATGTAGAAATAATTAAAATGATTTTAAATAGTGAAAGGGCTAATTATGAAGGGGAAATATTCAATTTGAAAAATTTCCGACTCCAATTCAAACCTGTCAGAAAAAGCATCCCAATCTTTATAGCTGCTATGGGCTCTAAAAACATACAGCTTACTGGCGAGGTTGCGGACGGGTGGATACCATTCTTAGTTCCACCTGAACATCTTGAGATTGGTATGAAGGAACTTCTTTCCGGCGCAGAAAAAGTGGGAAAAAATCTAGACCAATTTTGTATAAGCCCATATATACCAGCAGCCGTATCCTCAGATGAGAATCTAACAATGGAAGTGATTAAAGAGTATATCGCTTATTATGTTGGGGGTATGGGGACTTATTACCATCAAGCTATGGTCCGTTATGGCTTTAAAGCTGAAGCTGACCAGATATTGGAAGCATGGGGTAAGGGAGATAAGCGTGGAGCAATTGAAAGTGTGTCTCAAGAAATGTTGGAGTCCTTTTCAATCTATGGCAATGCTGAGGCAGGGCAATCTAAGATAGTTCAATATATTGATAGTGGGGCCGATTTACCTATTATCCTATTTCCTCCCAAAGCATCGCGTGAATTAGTCAGGCAAACTATAGAGGGGCTTGCTCCTAAAAATTGACATGAATCTAAATCTAGTGAATATTAGCCATAAATTTAATAGGCTTTATTAGGTAATAATATATGAAAATACTTGTAACAGGTGGGGCAGGATTTATTGGTTCTTGGGTTTCTGACACTTTTCTTAGAGAAGGCCATGAAGTTCTTATTCTTGATGATTTATCGACTGGAAAGAAGGAGAATTTACCTGAAAAGGCAGAATTTATAGAATGTGATATTAGGGATTTTGATTCAGTAGAAAATATTGTTTCTGATTTCAAGCCTGACATAGTAGACCACCATGCAGCTCAAATTGATGTACGCAAATCAGTAGATAACCCAATGCATGATGCTGAAATTAATATCGTAGGCACTTTGCATCTCATAGAGTCATGTTTAAGACACAGTGTGAAAAAATTTATTTTTGCCTCTACAGGTGGCGCAATATACGGAGAGCCCGAGATAATTCCGGCAGATGAAAAGACGGACCCCTTTCCCATCTCACCCTACGGGACTTCTAAATACGCAGTAGAGAAATATCTTGGCTACTATAACTACGTACACGGTTTTGAATATGTAGCTCTTAGATACGCTAATGTCTATGGACCACGTCAAAACCCTCATGGTGAAGCGGGGGTGGTTGCTATTTTCTGTAATCGTATTCTTTCAGGATCAGCTTGTACTGTTTTTGGAGACGGTGGTCAGACAAGGGATTATGTATACGTAGAGGATATTGCAAAGGCCAATCTGCAAAGCCTAAATGCACCTGTTGGTAGTTATAATATCGGAACTGGGATTGAAACATCTGTGAGTGATTTGATTTCAGAACTGAAGAAATCATCTAGAACAGATTTTGAGGTCTATCACGGCGAGGAAAGACCTGGAGAGGTTCAGAGTATAAGTCTTGAAGTCTCTCAAGCAGAGAAAATACTTGGATGGAAGCCTAGTGTGAATTTGGCAGAGGGGATTCAACAAACTTGGAACTGGTTTAATAAGGATTCAAATAAATGATGTTGAATTCTAACTAATGATGATTAGATTGCCTAACAAGGTCTATTGGGTATCCTTAGGCATCCTGGAGGTTTTAAAATGAGCAAAGAAGAAGATTTCTTATACGATGAAAGAATAGTTGAAATGCATATTAAAGAAGGCACTCTTTCTAAGAAAGATTATGATAAACATTTGAATAGTCTTCCTGATGTAGCAGAAAAAGGAGAGGCCCTTATCATAGAAGAAGATGAAATTGTCGATGAAGTTGAAGTAGAACTTGAAGTAGAGCAAGTAGAAGAGGACGAGACTGAATGAAATGGAATTATAAGGTTGTTTCAATTGAGACATTGTTTCAAGGTAGTAATGATCATGACATTGCAGTATCAAAAGAGGCTGCTGGAGCAAGACGGGTAAGTGCTGGGGCAGGTATAGAAAATGCACTTAATGATCTGGGAAAAGATTCTTGGGAGCTAGTTTCGATAACTGGAGATTTTGGGATATTTAAAAGGCCGGCAACTTAATTTCAGTATTGGAGAGAAATATTATTCCCACTCTATAGTGCTTGGCGGTTTAGTTGATATATCGTAAACCACTCTGTTAATTCCTTTTACTTCATTAATTATTCTTGTTGAAGTTTTTTCTAAAATATCATATGGAATGTGTGACCAGTTTGCCGTCATTCCGTCCAAGCTAGTTACGGCTCTTAGAGCGATGACATCTTCATAGGTTCTTTCATCACCCATCACACCCACAGTTTTAACGGGTAGGTAAACACAAAACGCTTGCCAAATATCGTCGTACACGCCGTCCTTTTTAATCTGATCAATAAAAATATGATCCGCAAGTCTTAATATCTCAACGCGTTCGCGTGTAATTTCGCCCATGATTCTAATTCCAAGCCCTGGTCCGGGAAAAGGGTGACGGCTAAGTATATTTACCGGGACTCCAAGTTCATGGCCAACGGCTCTTACTTCATCTTTAAAAAGTTCTCTTAAGGGTTCGACCAGCTTAAGATTCATTTTCTCAGGAAGTCCGCCGACATTATGGTGTGATTTAATAGTAGCAGAAGGGCCTTTAACGCTAACACTTTCTATTACATCAGGGTAGAGGGTTCCCTGAGCTAGAAATTCTGCACCACTTATCTTGGAGGCTTCTTCGTCAAAAACATTAATAAATTCTTCGCCGATTATTTTTCTCTTTTTCTCTGGGTCTGACACACCTTTTAATTTCTCAAAAAACCTTTCTGTGGCATCTACATGTATTAAGTTGAGGCCCATATCTCTAAAAGAATCCACAACCTCAGCGGCTTCGTTGTATCTCATTAGTCCCGTGTCCACAAATATGCAATAGAGATTCTCCTCTATAGCATGCTGAATAATTACAGCAGCAACTGCTGAATCCACTCCGCCTGATAGTCCGCAGATTACTTTTGTAGAACCTACTTTTTCTCTAATTTCTTTAATACTAGTCTGGGCAAAGGATTTAGAAGTCCAAGTGTTCTTGCACCCTGCAATATTGAAAATGAAATTAGATAATATTTCCTTACCGAATTTTGTATGAACTACTTCTGGATGAAACTGTGTGCAGTACATGTTAAGTTCTTCATTTTTAACAGCCGCCACTGGCGAATTCTCACTTGACGCAATAGCTGTAAAGCCCTCTGGTAGCTCTAAAACACGATCACCATGTGACATCCATATGTCACTGTTGTCCTGTATTCCTTTTAGTAGATCAGAATTGTCGATTACCTGAAGCTTGGCAGGACCAAATTCCCTCTTGTCGGAGCGCTCAACTTTGCCTCCGAGAAGGTGTACTGTGACCTGCATGCCGTAACAAATGCCTAAAATAGGTATGTTAAGTTTGAATATATCTGAATCTATAGTAGGAGAATCTTCGTCCCATACACTTGCTGGGCCACCTGAAAAAATGATTGCTTTAGGGACGGTTTTCTTAATATCCTCAAGCGAGGTATTAAAGGGCTTAATTTCAGAATAGACACCTAGTTCTCGTGTCCTTCTTGCAATAAGCTGTGTGTATTGAGAGCCAAAATCAAGAACAAGTATTTTATCGTGCATTTTCAATTTTAGATGTGATAAATCTTAGTAATTTGTTAGTACAATGAAATAAATAAAGAGCATCTCTATTATTCAATTCTATAGTTAGGGGCTTCTTTTGTTATTATTACGTCGTGTACATGACCTTCTCTAAGACCAGCGTTTGTGACTTTAATGAAACTAGTGTTGGTTCTGAGCTCAGTTATATTTTTGCATCCTGTGTAGCCCATTCCCGCCCTAAGCCCGCCTATTAGTTGATAGATAACACTCCCAATAGAACCCCTGATTGGAATTCTTCCTTCAATTCCTTCGGGAACAAGTTTAGAGTCTATCATTTCATCGCCAATGTTCTGTGCGTATCTGTCTTTGCTTCCTTTCTTCATCGCCTCGATTGATCCCATTCCACGATACACCTTGTAGGCCCTACCTTGAAATAGTATCACTTCTCCAGGTGCTTCATCTGTTCCAGCAAATAAGTTTCCTATCATTACAGAATTTGCGCCTGCCGCTATAGCTTTGGCTACGTCTCCAGAGAACTTAATGCCGCCGTCTGCTATTACAGGTATATCATATTTCTTCGCAGCACTTGTAGCGTCTTGAATAGCTGAAATTTGAGGAACACCAATACCTGCAATAATTCTCGTTGTGCATATAGATCCGGGCCCTACTCCTACCTTGACAGCATCTGCACCGGCTTTAATAACCGCCTCTGCCCCATCTCCAGTTCCAATATTTCCTGCAATTATTTCAATTCCGGGGAAGTTGGATTTAGTTGCTTTAATTGTATCAAGAACTCTCTTTGAGTGTCCGTGCGCAGTATCAATAACTATTACATCACAACCTACATTTAGGAGTGAATCTATTCTTTCTTCGGTATCATCTCCGACTCCTACAGCTGCTCCACACCTAAGTCTCCCAAAGTTGTCTTTGGATGCGGTTGGATACTTCTCAATCTTTTCTATGTCCTTCATTGTTATCAAGCCGCGAAGCCTGAACTCATCATTTACCACGGGAAGTTTTTCAATTCTGTATTTATGTAGTAGTTCTTTAGCTTCTTCTAGATTTGTGCCCTCTCTTACTGTAACCAGCCTCTTTTTGGGCGTCATAATTTGCTTTACTTTAAAGTCTAAGTTCTTTTCAAATCTAAGATCTCTGAAAGTTACTATTCCAAGAAGCGTTTCATCTTCTTTAGTAACCGGTAGACCTGTAATGTTCTGTTTAAGCATTATGTCCAGAGCGTCTTTGACGGTGTGATTAGCTCGAACTGTGAGGGGATTAACAATCATTCCACTTTCATATTTCTTAACTTTTTTTACTTCAGCGGTTTGTCCAGCAATACCTAGATTTCTATGGATAATCCCGATGCCACCTTCCTGAGCGAGCGCTATTGCAGACTTAGATTCGGTAACCGTATCCATGGCTGCACTAACTATAGGAATATTAAGTTTAATATTTGCTGTTAACTGGGTGGATATATCAACATCGTTGGGCAAAATCTCAGAATAAGCCGGTAGTAAAAGAACATCATCGAATGTTAAACATTCTAAAACATCTTTATTGCTCATTCTGATTTATCCCTTTTTGGTTTTTTTTGCTTTTGCAGCAGTTGTTTTAGTAGTAGCTGCCTTTCCAGCTGTTGTTTTCCTAGTAGATGTCTTTGTAGCAACTGCTTTTGGTTTTGTTTTCTTTTCTTTACTAGCTGTTTTAGGTGCTGCCTTTGGTTTTGTCGTTGCAGCTTTTTTTGCGGCAGGCGCTTTTTTAGCAGCAGGTTCTTTTGCTGCAGAAACAGCATCTTCTTTAGGTTCAGCTTTTGGCTTTGCCGCTTTAGGAGCAGCAGCCTTTTTTTCATTTGCTATAGATATTAGTCTGGCAGGAGTTTTTACAATCTCTATTATTTTCTTCCTCATTTCTGGAAGTGTTACACCGAGTTCAATCTCAATTTCTTGCTCTTTTTCTCCAAGGTTAATAAACACCGGAAGCACCCCTACGTAGGTTTTGGAATCAACACGTTCAAAACCAAGTGCATTTAGTAGCTTTTTTGGAAGAGTTGGGAACTCTAAAGTCGCAATTTCCGCTGTTTCTTGAGGAAGGAGACCATCCTGACTCACGCTAATCTTTAGAAGGGTGGATTTCATTTTTATTCCTCACCTTTTTTGTATAAAATATAGCTTTTAATATTTAAATGAACTACTCTCTCTAAAATATGAAATGTTAATAATACTTATTTAGAAATCTGAGTGAGCGGCACCAATGAAATATTTACTATTATCCCGTACATTCTACTTGAATCACAATGACATAGCAAGCTAAATCTACTTATTTTCTATTGGTTAGGACTCCCCATAAGAGTTTCGCGTTAATTTGAGGGTACTTCTTTGTAGTCTATTACTTCTAGCTTGTATTTTAACCCAAGAACTCTGCCGTCTGCAGGAAATACAGTGAAAAAAGGTATGGATTCTCCAGGTTGTATATTATAGTTAAGACCCGCAAGTTTTTTTGAGTTACTTATATCTATGTCACCATTTTTTTGGTCTAATTTGGAAAGTATATTCTGTATGGGAGAAACTTTAAGTTGTAAATCTGTAAATGTGTTTCCTGCATAGAAAGTATCTTCATACTCTTTTTTGTCAGCCACGATATATTCACTCTTCAATTTTATATAGTGCACAGGTGCTTGAGATTCATTTGTTACTAGTCCTGAAACAATATATACAGGGCCATTTACTGTGTTCATCCATTTGGCCTTATGCTCTGAAATGATGACCTTAGGAGCTTCCCTTTCATTTAACCCTAAAGGGATAACGGATTCAACAAAATTGGTAAGACTGGGCAAAGTGCCTTTGGGCAGTATTTCAGCTTTTATTAAGATGATAAGACTGGCAATAAATATAATAAATAGAGCTGCTATAGTTATGAATGTATAGATAAACCTTGGGATAATACCCGTATTTGATTTTATTATTTTACCCCTTGATGCGTTATGGAAAATCTCATTGTCAGCATCGTCAGCATCTTCTAAATTCTCTTCGTCAATATTTTCAATTACTGAAATTTCTTCATCATGAGTTTCTTCTTCAATAGAAATGCTATCGATATTTTCTATATTAAGCTCATCATCATAATCTTCTTCAAAACTTTTATCTGAATAAATTTCATCATCACCTAATTGATTGTCAACAGTTTCTTGAGATTCAAATAGTTCAGGTCGCTTTTCAATTGAATCATTTGTTTCTTCTATGTCAGTTATTTCTATATCGTTTTCGAATTCCTCATTTTCTATAATTGACAAATTTTCCGGTTCTATATCTGCTTTAGTATTTTCAGTTGTGTCTTCTTCTATAAAATCTTCTAGATCTGTTTGATGCTCTGTAGGTATATCAATAACATCACTATCTACTTCTTCATTCTCTTCGACAATGCTGAATTTCGCCTTGAGCTGAGTCGGATGGAGTCTCGAATATAGATTCTTCTTTTCCTATGTACTCAACACTTTCTTGGTTTTCATCAGCAGTGCTTTCTTCCTCTAACTCTTGGGATAAAGTTGTTCCCTGAGATAAGCCCAACTTGTCTTCGTCGAGAGAATCCTCTGCTTTAGATGCAAAAAATATATGACCACATTTAGAGCATTTAACGTTGCTTCCGGGCGGCTTGATTCTAGAATTATCAAGCCTAAATTTGCGCTTACATTTCTCACACTGAATAATCATTTCTTTGTACTCTCCAACTGAAAACAACAATAATATAAAGTTATTAGAAGTGTTTCAATTATTGAAAAAACTATAGGCTTCTTTAAGCTAAGTCAATACTAGTGGGGAGGATATAAAGTATAATTCATAATTCTATGAGATGTCTAAAAATATACATAGTTACTTTAACCATAATTGCTTCTGTTTCCTGCGTAGGCTCATTCCCTAATTTAGAAACCACTGAATTAGAATCTATTGAAAGGGTGCAATACCAAATGGGGACTTACGCAAGGGTGCAAATATATGGTGGGAACAATGAAGATGTAGACGCAGCTTTCGCGAAAATTAAAGAGCTAGATAATTTGCTCTCCGACTATAATCCCAATAGCGAAATTTCAGAAATTAATAAAATGGCAGGGGTCAGGCCGGTTAATGTTGACCCACAGGTAATTCAAGTTTTGGAGATAGCTAAGAGAGTCGCGTCTCAGACAGATGGAGTTTTTGATCCCACAATAGGAGTACTTACTATAGGAGTTTACAGGTTTGGAAGAGAGAGCAGTATAGAGCCCAATCTAGGTGATATCGACAAAGCAAAGTCTTTGGTCAATTACAAAGATTTAATCATAAAGGGCGAGAATGTTTATCTGAAAAATAAAGGTATGATGATTGATCTAGGGGGAATAGGGAAGGGATATGCGGTTGAACAAGCGGCAAGTGTTCTTAAAGCAAGAGGTGTTAAGAGTGGAGTAGTGTCTCTTTCAGGAGATATAAAAGTTTTTGGAAATGAAGCTGAGGTAGCTATAACTAATCCTGAAAAGCAGAGAGCCATAGCTACATTTACTACAGGATCTGAAGACCTAGCAATTTCTACTAGTGGTAGTTACGAAAGATTTGTGAATATAGATGGAGATGTTTACCATCATTTGATTGTTCCCGAGAGTGGAAGACCTGGGAGCGATTTTTTAAGTTTAACTGTGGTTATGCAGGACAGTAGCACACTTGCGGACGCATATGCTACTGCTCTATTTATAATGGGTCAGGATAATGCCCTTGAATTTTTAGATAATCACCGTGAAATCGGAGTATTTATTGTTTTTCCCGATAAGAACATATACTATAATGCTGCTTTTGCTAAGCTTGTTAGTAATCTGAAAATAGAAGAAAGTCATTCAAAATAGATAAAACTCGATGTAGATTTAGAGTTAAATTTGATTATTCTAAGCATTTTATTACCCAGCAAGAAAACCATTCCTTTATTTGACAAAATTAGTGTGTTGCTTATATTCTACTTTGGATAACCCCATTTTATGTGGTCTATTCGTAATCCGGGATATTTATATCTGGGGAAATAATTTAAGGGGTGCAAAGTGTAATGCCCATTTGTACTATTGAAGAAGCCATTTCTGATATACAAGCAGGGAAGATGGTAGTTCTTGTCGATGACAAGGACAGAGAGAACGAAGGCGACCTAGTTGTTGCTGCTGAATTTGCTAGTGCCGAGACCATAAATTTTATGGCCACGCACGGCAGGGGTTTGATATGCTTAGCAATAACAAAAGATAATGCAGATCAAATTGGGCTTCAGCCTATAAAACCTGAATATAACTCAGTTCCACAGCATACTGCTTTTACAATATCTATAGACGCCGTTCAAGGGGGAGTTACTACTGGTATATCCGCCTATGATCGAGCATCTACTATTAACTTGGCAATATCTCCTGATGCAAAACCTGAAGAATTCATACGTCCGGGTCACGTATTTCCTTTAATCTCAAGGCCTGGTGGAGTTTTAGTTAGAGCAGGGCATACAGAAGGCTCTGTGGATATTTCGCGGCTTGCAGGGCTCACACCCGCTGCTGTGATTTGCGAGATAATGAATGATGACGGAGATATGGCACGGCTTCCTGATTTAGAAAAATTTGCAGTTACTCATAATATAAGAATTGCATCCATAGCTGATTTAATTAGCTATAGACTAAGAGCTGAAAGCCTTGTTAGAAGGGCGGCCTCAGCAGTTATTCCTACGGAATATGGAGAATTTCAGACAATCGTTTATGAAAGTGATATCGATCCTCAGCACCACGTAGCATTTGTAAAAGGTGACATATCAGCTGAAGATAATGTTCTAGTAAGAGTTCATTCTGAGTGTCTTACAAGCGATGTTTTCGGATCACTTAGATGTGATTGTGGTCCTCAAATAAAACAGGCTATGAAAATTATAGAGGAAGAGGGAGCAGGGGTTATTCTCTATATGAGGCAAGAGGGGCGTGGAATTGGACTTGTTAATAAGATTAAAGCATATGCACTTCAAGATGATGGATTCGATACAGTAGAAGCAAATGAAGCGCTCGGATTTAAACCTGATCTTAGGGATTACGGCATTGGTGCTCAGATCCTCAGTGACCTGGGTGTGAGAAATATGAGGCTTCTTACCAACAATCCAAAGAAAATAAAGGGACTTGAAGGTTTTGGACTCCAAATAGTAGAAAGAGTCCCTATTGAGATTCCACCAAACGGAAGAAATTCAAAGTATTTAAAAGTTAAAAAGGATAAACTCGGTCACCTGCTATCAATGGTGGACTAGAAAGGAGGTTATTATGCCTCAGATATATGAAGGTAAACTTGATGCTAAAGGTCTTAAATTTGCTGTAGTTGTAGGAAGATTTAATGACTTTATTACTGAAAGACTAATGAGCGGAGCTGTCGATGTACTGATTAGACATAATGCTTCTGAAAAGGATATTGATATTATTAAAGTTCCGGGTTCTTATGAAATATTATTTGCCGCAAAAAAAGCTGCGGAGTTGAAAAAGTATGATGCAATAATTGCTATTGGAGCGATAATCAGAGGTGCAACTTCTCATTTTGATTTTTTAGCTTCTACAGTGACAAGTCAGCTTGCCACTATAGGGCTTGATAATAATGTGCCGGTTGCTTCAGGAGTTATCACTACGGAAACTCTAGAGCAGGCGATAGAGAGAGCAGGATCAAAAGCAGGAAATAGAGGTGGTGAGGCCGCTTTCTCAGCAATTGAGATGGCAAATCTGGCTAAATCACTTTCCAAAAAAAGGTAAAATCCTTCCATATGGGTACACGGAGACAGGCGAGGGAGCTTGCGCTCCAATTTCTATATCAATTTGATTCATTAAAAGAATCTTCCTCTGGTTCAGAAGATGTAGGGGAGCTTTTATCTCTTTTTTGGGATGAGAACGATATTCCATGCGACGCAGATACCAAGGAATTCTCTTCTACCCTTGTAATGGGATCATGCTCCAACTTACCCAGAATTGATGAAATATTAACAAGTTACTCTGATCACTGGCGTCTAAAAAGAATGCCCACAATTGATAGAAATATCTTAAGGATTGCAATCTATGAACTACTGTACTTGAGCAACATACCGTCACCTGTTACCATAAACGAGGCTGTTGAATTGGGAAAAAGATTTGGTACAGAAGAATCAGGAGCCTTTATAAATGGGATCCTCGATAAGATAAAAGAAGCAAAAGAGAAAGGGGACTTCTAATATGATTAATGAGGCCATTAACAAGCTGGTTGAACAGATAGATCTTGAAGAAGATGAAATGGCTGAAATTATTGAGCAAATAATGGATGGTGAGGCTACACATAGTCAAATCGCCTCATTTTTAACAGCGCTCAGGATGAAAGGTGAGGCAGTTTCTGAGATTACCGGTGCTGCCAAGGTTATGCTTGATAAAGCAAATAGAATTCAAACCTCTGATGAGGTGGTAGTGGATTTATGCGGCACAGGTGGGGATCATCACGGGACTTTTAATGTCTCCACAGCAGCTTCTTTTATAGTTGCAGGGGCCGGGGTTTCTGTAGCAAAGCACGGTAACCGTTCTGTTTCAAGCCCGGTCGGCAGCGCAGATGTTCTTGAGGCTCTGGGAGCAAACATTGACTACTCAATTGAACATGCAGAGAAATGTTTGAAAGAAACCGGAATAGTTTTTCTCTTCGCACCACTTTACCATCCAGCAATGAAACATGTAGCTGTTCCAAGAAAAGAAATGGGTATCAGAACTATTTTTAATATTTTAGGCCCTATTTCCAATCCGGCCCGGGTAAAACATCAGGTTATGGGTGTATACTCAGAAGCTTTATTGGATCCGATAATAAAAGTTTTACGAAATCTTGGGCATATAAATGCAATGGTGGTACATGGCTCCGATGCAATGGATGAATTTACTGTGACCGGAAAGACTGTTGTTGCAGAACTCAGAGACGGTATGGTGAAAAAGTATCAATTTGATCCCACAGATCTAGGCTTAAAGAAAAGAAAATTGGAAGAATTAAAGGGTGGTCAAACCTCAGAAGAAAACGCTCAAATCATATTATCTATTTTTAATGGTGATGATAAAGAAGCAAGAAGAGATATTGCACTTCTTAATGCAGCGGCAGCGATTTATGTCTCAGACGCAGACTCTGATTTTAACCAAGCATTTGATAGAGCGGTAGATGCTCTAGATTCTGGTAAAGCCCTTGCAAAATTAAATCAGTTTATAGAATTTACAAACAAGCAATAAATATTTTGAAGGATACTAATGATTCTTGATGAAATAATTGAAAATAAGACTTCTGAAGTAGAGGTTTCAAAGATCTCTCTCCCTCTAGAACAAATACAAGAGCAAATTAAAGATGCCCTTCCTTCAAGAAATTTCTTTCAAGCAATCAATCCAGAGGGTGAGCTAAAAATAATCTCTGAGGTTAAACATGCGTCCCCTTCTAAAGGTATTTTCAGAGAAGACTTTGATCCTGTGGAAATAGCAAAAAGTTATAGTGCGGGAGGCGCGTCTGCAATATCAGTTCTGACAGATGAGAAATATTTTAGAGGCAGCCTTTCATATCTGAAAAGCATAAGAGCGGAAGTTGAGACCCCTCTTCTTAGAAAGGATTTTATTGTTGACCCCTATCAGGTTTACGAGGCTAGGCTATTTGGGGCTGATGCAATTCTGCTGATAGTAGCTGCACTAGATCAGCCTTCTTTATCCAATCTATTGGAGCTCACGCATTCACTTCAGATGAATGCTATTGTTGAAGTACATGATGAGCACGAATTAGATAGAGCACTTGAGGCAGATGCCAGAATAATCGGCATTAATAATAGAGACTTAAGAACTTTTGACGTCAACCTCAATGTATCAATCAAACTTTCTAAAAGAGTTCCGAAAGATAAAATCGTTATAGCAGAAAGCGGGATAGGTTCTATTGAAGACATCGATAATTTGAGAGCCGAGGGAGTACATGTTTTCTTGATCGGTGAGACATTTATGAAAGCACCCGATCCCGGACAGAAATTAGCTGAATTAATAAAATCCAGCCGTTATACAAATTCCTAATTACTAAATAGTATTTATTGAACCCAAAATTCTGGTAATTCCTCTAATTAAGTAAGGTTTATACTAGTTATTTTATAATAGTTGAGTAGGATATTACTACTTAAATTTGTTATAGTTTTACAGAGTGTGGTAAGCACAACATTTAAGATTTTTTTATGCTATATTGCAGGGTGGAGACTCAATTTGCAGAAATTAAAATCCATATACATATACTGTGCAATATTGATTATTACATTATCGCTAGCGTGTTCACACGGTGCTCCAGAATTTGATCCTTATAAAGAGGCATCGCCCGCTCCAGGGGAAGAGTGGGTCCCGACAGAAAAGGAGCAAGAAAAATCCTTTGAGTTAGAAGAATTACCCACTATCCCTCAAGAGTTATTAGCTGAAGCCGGTAACTTATCATTGTCACAACTAGTAGATATTGCCCTAGCAAACAACCCAACAACTCAGATAGCATGGCAAGACGCACGAGCCGCCGCGGCAGCATGGGCTGAGGCAAGAGGTTTGTACTATCCCCAGATTACAGGATCAGCTGAATATTTTTATGCAAGAGACGGTGGATCTTCTACCGGTGCTGATGCGTTTCGAGAGCAATATGGGAACGTGGGACTTTCGCTAAACTATCTTTTACTGGATTTTGGTGGTCGTGAAGCGCAGATTGATGCGGCAAGGTTAGCGCTGGTTAACGCAAATTGGAATCAGAATCAAGCAATTCAAAATGTTCTAAACGAAGTTGCAGTAAACTTTTATACTTACATAGGCAGTAAAGCCCTTGTCTTGGCTGATGAAACCAATCTTGAAGAGGCGGAAACAAGTCTTGAGGCAGCAGATCTAAGATTAGAGGCAGGAGTTGGAACTTTGCCAGATGTGCTTCAGGCTAGAGCAACTCTTGCTCAAGTTCAGCTAGACTTAGTTGAAGATAGGGGAAACGTTGCAATTTCTAAAGGTAATCTCGCTACATCAGTTGGCTGGCCTTCTAATACAGAATTTGATGTGTCTGACCCGATTGATGAGCTCCCAGTAGATGCACTTGCTGATAATGTGAATGAGCTTATAGATGTAGCTATGGAAAATCGACCTGACCTTGCAGCAGTTCAAGCTAGCGTTAGAGAGGCGCAAGCCGATTTGAGAGAGGCTAAGTCTGAATTTTTCCCGGAAATCTCAGCAACTGCACAGGTCTTAAGATTTTGGGTAAGACCTGAGGGTGAGGCTAGCGAATACTTTACGAATTATTTAGTAGGTCTACAACTACAAGTGCCAATCTTCCAAGGTTTTACAATTATAAACTCTGTGCGTCAGGCAAGTGCAGAACTTGAGTCTGCTAAAGCAGCTCTAAGACTTCAAGAACAAATTGTTATCGATGAAGTCTGGGCAGCCTACTATAATTTTAGAACTGCTGTTCAATCGCTTGAAGCTGCTACCGTTTTACTTGAAAGTTCAATGGAATCATACAATGCATCACTTGAGCGTTACCAGAATGGTGTTGGTGATATTGTCGAGTTATTAAACGCCCAAACTTTACTTGCTGAGGCTAGAGCGGAGCAGGTACAAACAACTACAGGCATATTTACATCTTATGCTGATTTGATCAACGCAATGGGTACCGAAATCCCTTCTCCTGAAGCTGTAGTAATAGAGGAGGAAGTCATTATCGATTCAGAAGGTGGAGAGGAGTTAATAAATGAGGAAAACTAATACCAATATCTCTTCAATAAGTTTTATTCTTATCTTGGCAGCAATAGCTATATTTACTATAAATTTAACAAGCTGCGGCAAGAGCGATAAAGATAAAGCCGCCCCTGAAATGACAGTTACTGTCGATCAAGCGAAATCTGAAACAGTTCCTTTGTATTTGGACTATGTGGGCACTCTTCAATCAATTGAATCGGTCGATATAAATGCCAGGGTCGAGGGCTTTTTAGTAGAAAGGGCCTTTAAAGACGGGGCTGATGTAAAAGAAGGGGATTTACTTTTTGTTATAGACCCAAGGCCTTTTGAAGCTTCTCTTATAGCTGCTAAAGCTCAATTGTCAGAAGATCTGGCTGTTCTATCTTATGCAAGAGAGCAGGTAAAAAGATACAAGCCGCTTGTAGAAAAAGACTACATCACAAGAGACGCGTATGATGAATATGTAACTCAAGCTACAGAGGCAAGAGCAGTAGTTGAAGCTGACCGTGCGAATGTAGTGCAGGCAGAGCTTGACCTGAGTTACTGCACAATGTACGCCCCTTTTGATGGTCGCATAGGTAGAAGGCTGGTCGATGTAGGAAACCTCGTTGGTGCCGGTGGTGAGTCGACATTACTTGCAACTATGGTTCAGCTTGATCCTATATATATTTACTTTAATGTAGCAGAGCGCGATATCCCAGAAATAATTAAGCAGCAAAATACTAACCCCCTAACATTCAGTATAGTTCTCCCGGATGAAAGCAAACACCCTCAAGATGGAACAATTGATTTTGTAGATAATCAGGTAGATGTGACAACTGGGACGATAACTTTACGAGGCGTTGTCCCCAATACATCTAAAACGCTATTGCCAGGGCAATATGCAAAAGTGCAGCTTCTTTTGGAGCAACAGCCTAATACGATTGTTGTACCCTCACAAGCAATAGGTGAGCAGCAGGGCGATACTTTTGTATATGTGGTTGGGTCTGATAATAAAGTAGAGTTTAGGGAAGTTACGGCTGGCGGGAGTTATGGGGAAGTCAGAATAATAGAAAAGGGATTAACTGCAGGTGAGACCGTGATTATAAATGGGCTACAAAAAGTTAAACCGGGGATTACTGTAAAAACTGAAACTCAGGCCGAAGCTGACGCAAAGAAAAAGGCCGCAGCATCACCTACACCGACAGGAACAAAAAGTAAGTAGGCTCTTTTACTAAGTATAGGAGAAATAAAGATTGGTTGATTTTTTTATTAACCGCCCAGTTTTAGCTACGGTTCTTGCGATTCTGATAACTCTAATTGGCGGAATATCAATTCCTATTCTACCGATAGCTCAGTTCCCTGAGATCAGCCCGCCGACTGTAAACGTGTCGGCAACATTCACCGGTGCTAGCTCAGAGGTTGTTGAAGAAACCGTCACAACTCCGATTGAAGAACAGATAAACGGGGTTGAGGGCATGACCTATATGTCCTCAGACAGCTCAAATGACGGCACGATGTCAATCAACGTTACTTTTGATATAGGTTATGATCTCGACATCGCTGCTGTGGATGTACAGAACCGGGTTCAGCTTGCAACCCCTAGGGTTCCAGAAGAGGTAAGTAAATACGGAATATCTGTAAATAAACAATCCACTAGCCTTATTCTTGCAGTCAACCTGATTTCTCCCGATGGAAGTAGGGATGATCTATTTCTCAGCAACTACATAGACATTCACATATCTGACGTAATTAAACGAATTCCAGGAGTAGGTAACCTCACTATTTGGGGTGAGAGAGAATACTCTATGCGTATTTGGCTTGACCCTGACAAGTTGGCAAGCCTTGCAATTACTACTACAGATGTTGCAAACGCCATTGAAGAGCAAAATGTCCAGGTAGCTGCAGGGTCTATAGGGCAACCACCGATTCCCAAAGGACAGCAGTTCCAATTCACTATTACCACTCTAGGAAGGCTTGAGTCTGTAGAGGAATTTGAAGATATAATCATAAGGGCCAATCAAGACGGCTCGGTTGTTCGCATAAAGGATGTTGCTACGGTTGAATTAGGAGCGGAGACTTATACAACCAAAGCTACTTTGGATGGTGGTAATACTGTAGGTATCGGTACTTACCAGCTTCCAGGTGCAAACGCTCTTGATCTTGCAAAAGAAATAAGAGCAGCCATGGAAGTGCTAAAAGAAGATTTCCCCTCGGGAGTGGATTATGCGATTATTTACGATACAACTGAATTTGTAAAAGAGTCTATAAAAGAGGTTGTGATTACTCTCTTTGAAGCATTCATACTTGTATTTATTGTAGTATTTATATTCCTCCAGAACATCAGAGCTACACTTATCCCGGCTATTACTATCCCTGTTTCTCTAATCGGAACATTTGCTCTTATCAATGCTTTAGGTTTCTCAATTAATACACTTACCCTGTTTGGACTTGTTCTCGCAATCGGTTTGGTTGTGGACGACGCGATTGTTGTGGTGGAGAATGTCTCGCGACTAATTCAAGAGAAGGGAGTTTCGTCGCGTGAAGCTACTAGCGCAGCAATGAAGGAAGTAACAGGACCTATTGTTGCTACGTCTTTAGTTCTAATGGCTGTTTTTGTTCCTGTATCTTTTATGCCTGGAATCACAGGTCAACTCTATAGGCAGTTTGCACTTACTATCGCTTGCTCAGTAGCCATATCTACAATCAACGCATTGACCCTAAGCCCTGCGCTTTGTGCTCTTTTTCTGAAGAAAGAGACAGGGAAGAAATTCTGGTTCTTTAAAAAGTTCGATCAGGGATTTGACTGGTTTAAAGATAAATATCACGGCTGGGTTGTAGCACTTACTTCAAAGTGGAAAATTGTTGTAGGAGTTTTCGCAGTACTTATGGTCCTTACATATTTCATGTTTTCCATTGTTCCTACTGGTTTTGTTCCAGAAGAAGACCAGGGTTATTTCATTGTTAATGTTCAGGGTCCCGAAGGCTCATCACTTGAGCGTACCGAGGAAACGATGGAAGAGGTTCATCAGATTCTCATAAATACTCCTGGTGTTGCTCATATCGTTTCGATTGCCGGATTAAATTTCTTAACGTCGGCATCTGATTCCAATACAGGTGCTATGTTTGCAGTGCTAGAACCCTGGGGCAAAAGGAAAACTTATGCGTTAAGTGTTTTTGGCATTATAGAGACGGTACGAAAAGATTTTGCAGGCATACAAGGAGCTGTTGTGGTTCCATTTAATGCACCACCTATACAGGGATTAAGCTCAACTGGAGGGTTCCAGTTCGAACTTGAGGACAGAAGCAGTCTTGGTATTCCGACCTTGGCTAGAGTAACCAATGAAATAATAGAAAAAGGAAATCAAAGACCAGAGCTTGCAGGTCTTTTTAGCTCTTTTACTGCCAATGTTCCAGGTTTGTATATAGATCTAGATCGAACAAAGGCTAAAACTCAAGGCATAGCAATTTCCGATATATTCGATACTTTGCAGGCTTATTTGGGCGCACTATATGTAAATGATTTTAACAAATTCGGCCGTGTGTATAGAGTCTATATGCAGGCACAAGACGATTACCGAACTACAGCAGAAGATATATCAAAGCTTTATGTAAGGACTCAAACGGGTGAGATGGTTCCCTTAAGCACATTGATTGATATAAAAGAGATTGTAGGGCCTGAAACAATCACACACTACAACTTATACCGATCTACTGAGATAGACGGAGGTCCTGCCTCTGGTTACAGCTCAGGGCAGGCTATTGCCGCCATGGAAGAGCTAGCCGAAGAAATAATGCCCGAGGGTATGGGATACGAGTGGTCTGGTACGTCTTATCAAGAAATTAAAGCAGGCAATATGGCACCATTAATCTTTGCCCTATCAATTGTATTTGTGTTTCTATTTCTAGCTGCTCTATATGAGAGCTGGGCAATGCCGTTTATGGTAATGCTGGCAGTACCGCTTGCGTTACTCGGAGCAATGCTTGCTCAGTATTCTAGAGGTTTAACAAATGACGTTTATTGCCAGATTGGCCTTGTTATGTTGATCGGTCTTGCAAGTAAGAACGCAATATTGATAGTTGAATTCGCCAAGCAGAGACGTGAGGAAGGACTACCTGTAATTGAAGCTGCTATGCAGGCGGCGATGATAAGATTAAGACCTATATTAATGACAGCGTTTGCTTTTATCCTTGGAGTATTCCCTCTGGTAATTGCAAGTGGTGCTGGAGCTCAGAGTAGACATTCTCTTGGTACTGCTGTATTTGGCGGGATGATACTTTCCACTATGCTCAGCTTAATCGTCGTCCCCGTATTTTATGTGATAATTGAGAACCTGAGGGAACGAAAATCCAAGACTGCTACATAATCATTTAGTTTGTGATCAGGGGGACTTTTATATGGTCCGAGCCGATAAATTAAACCACCAAACGGGTCACATCTTTTATCTTCATATATCTGTTTTAATAGCCTCTATGGGCGGGTTTTTATTTGGCTATGATACTGCCGTAATATCAGGCGCAATTCTCTTTATTAAAAAACAATTTGTAGTATCGCCTTTTCTTGAAGGTGTGATTATTAGCTCGCTTTTTCTAAGCGCAATGATAGGCGCTCCTTTGGGCGGTACAATTGCTGACAAAATCGGCAGAAAAAAAGCTCTGATTTTTGCGAGCATACTTTTTCTAATAGGTTCTTTGATGATGGCCCTGGCACCTACGATCCCCATCTTGATTTTGGGACGCATAATAACGGGAATTGGTTTGGGCACGGTATCCATTACTGCGCCTCTTTATATTTCAGAATTATCTACCTCTTCAAATAGGGGGAAGATGGTGACTTTTAATATTCTTGGAATCACATTTGGTGCTCTACTTGCATATATTGTTAATTATATTTTTTCACACGATGGGGATTGGAGATGGATGTTCGGTCTTGAAGCGCTCCCAGCATTTACCCTAATGGTTGGTATGCTATTTCTATCTGAAACTCCCCGCTGGCTTGCAATACATTCACTGGAAGACAAAGCAAAGAGCGTTCTTCAGCATATTAGAGGTAATCAGGATATAAATGAAGAGCTCAGTGCTATTGAATCGAGTATCGGCAAACACGGTAGCGGCTGGAGTGAATTACTTCAGCCTACAGTGAGACGTGCGTTATTATTAGGAGTAGGTATTGCTTTCTGTAGAGGGCTTACAGGGTTCAGTATTATTTTGTACGGATATGCACCTACTATATTAGAGCTTTCTGGGTTCAAGATTGCTTCACTTGCCATTCTTGCCACAGTGGGAATTGGAATTGTAAATACAATTATGACTTTTGTAACTATTGCTTTAGTGGATAGAGTAGGGCGTCGACCATTAATGATAATTGGATTGATAGGAGTTATTGCAAGTCTTCTGATAATGGGCATTACATTTATATTTGATGGAATGAACCAATATGTGAAGTGGATTACTATTGGTAGCTTGCTGCTTTATATTGGCTCATGGTCTTTAGGGCCGAGACCGGTATTTTGGATATTGATATCTGAGATTTATCCTCTAAAAGTTCGAGCCAGAGGGATGAGTCTAGGATCTCTTACTAACTGGGGTACAACATGGCTGGTTACACTTACGTTCCTGCCACTTGTTGCGTTTATAGGAAAAACAGGTGTTTTCTGGGTATATGGTTTTTTTGCAATAGTTACTTTGGTGCTATTTTATTTCCTAATTCCTGAGACCAATGGGGAGAGTCTAGAAAAAATAGAAGACCAATGGAGAGACAGAAAACAACCTAAAGAAATAGCATCATGATAGTTTGCTTATAGTCCGAATAAATTTATTTTAGTATCTCCCCAGTTTTTTCACTCCATAGAAGAAGATCTAGTTCATCCATTTGTATCTCTATTCTGTCCGAAAATTCTACCAGCTTCTTCTCGGTATATAGGTACTTGTCTCTTGTAGTGGGAGGTTTTGGACTTTTTATCACCTTTAATTCGTAAAGTGTATTCAGAATATGTTTATCGAGAATCGCATAGCCTGAGAAACCTATATTTCTTAGGAAATGGCTCGATTCTTTATATCCTATTCCTTTAATGTCTTTATTTTTTGCAAAGAAATCTCTTCTCTCAAGAGGGTCATTAAATGATTCGAGTAAATCCTTAATTTTAAATTTGTGTTCACGCTTTAAGTATTCTCTTGTGTGTACTATGTAGGCAGGTCTGGCATTGGGGAATCTATGCACTCCGTCTAGTCTTTCTCTAAGACTTTTCAAGCTGCCGTTAGGAAGAATATCTCTCATCGCTTCCACAGATTTAAGACCCATCTTTGCACTTGCGCCTGCGGTACAGATACAGAACGTGAGCTCTTCAAACAATCTGTTGTCATCAGCTTCTTCTCTGATTTTTCTAAATTCATTGAGACGACTTCTAATTGCCAACTTTTTTTCTATATAGGTTTGCTTCAGATTATCAGAGTTTTGTTTCATTTTTGGATACAGAATATAATTAGAAAAGTTGGGAAGAAATTATTTGTAAATTGTTAATTTTTTGCCAGGTGAAAGACTATTAGATTTGAGATTGTTCCATTTTTTTATATTAGCAACGGTAACATGGTGTTTGCTGGCAATCTCCCAAAGAGTATCTCCAGACCTGACTTTATAACTTACCGGGCCTGCGTTTGAGGATGAGCCACTAGAGCTATAGTTGCCATTTGGTATGTTTAAGGTTTGGCCGACTCTGATTGAGCTTCCTGAAATATTATTTGCGCTCCTTAGTGATGCAAGTCTTACGCCATGCTTATCAGCAATACCTCCCAATGTATCGCCAGAACGGACTTTATATTTAGTCGGTTTGCCGTTACTGGAGGAAGTGCTTGAGGTTGAAGATGAACCGTTTGATCCTGGAATTGTCAGTGTCTGTCCAACCCTAATTGTAGAGCCAGATATATTGTTGGCGTTTTTAATGGATGCAATTCTGACCCCATGTTTCTGAGCGATGCTTCCCAAAGTATCTCCTGACCTAACTTTATACTTACTTGTGCTTTTAGTGCTTGCTGTTCGGGTGTTCGAGTTTGAATAAGAGTTATTTGATCCTGGAATCGTTAGAGTCTGTCCGACTCTAATTGTTGAGCCTTTAATATTATTTGCACTCCTTAGTGAACTAATTCTAACACCATGTTTCTCAGCAATACCACCCAGAGTGTCTCCTGATCTAACTCTGTATTTACTAGAGATCTTGGTGCTAGCTGTTTTCGTTCTTGAACTGGTAGTAGTAGCGCCATTGGTTATATAGGGGATACTAAGTATTTGACCTGCTCTAATACTTGAGCCTTTAATTCCATTAGTCCTTCTTATTGTAGTAATGCTAACCCGATGTTTGGCAGCAATGCCGCCCAGAGTATCGCCTGATTTGACTTTGTACTTTGCAACTTTAGTGCTTTTTGTCGGTGTGGCATCGTCTTCGGAATATCTACCTGATGCCCCAGGAATAGTTAGCGTCTGTCCTGATCGTATTAAAGATCCTTTAATCCCATTTGCCCTTCTGATATCTGAAGAACTTACTCTATGTCTTGCCGCTATAGCGCCTATAGTGTCCCCTGATTTAACTTTATACTTTGCTGTATAGGTAGTGTTTTTCTTGTTGGATGAAGCGTAAGTTGTTTTATTGTAACGGCCAGGGATCTTTAAGCGCTGGCCGACTCTGATAGTTGAACTCTTAAGGCCATTGGCTCTTTTTATTTTAGAAACGCTAGTGCCATATTTCCCCGCAATTTTCCCAAGAGAATCTCCACGTCTAACTTTATATGTAAAAGCACTGCGGCTCTTTGCAATGCTCGGGTTAACATTACTTAGAGATGCTATTTGTTGATTTTTCTGATTTACAATTGAGGCATATCCAGGAGGCACGTGTATAGGGTAGGGGTTTCCAGGCGGTGTTGCGTCGTGTAGCAATGCAGGGTTTAGATCTTTTAATGTTGTCGGGCTCACCCCTATTACTCTTGCAATCTCGCTTAAGCTTTTTTGAGGAGCAACTCTCACAGTTTCGAATGGTACAGGCTCATGGTAACTAATTCCTACAAAACCATATTTAGCCGGGTCCTTGGCAATTATTAATGCTGCCATAAGTTTGGGGACGTAGTTTTTAGTTTCTTTTGGGAGTGTGAATTCTGAGATTTGCCAGAAATCATTTATCTGATATTTATCTATTGCGTTCTGTACTCGATCTTCACCGCAGTTGTATCCTGCAGCTGCAAGTTCCCAATTCTGAAACATCGCATAAAGATCGCTTAAATAATTAGCTGCTGCTTCAGTTGATTTAGTTGGGTCCATCCGTTCATCAACCCAGGAGTCTACTCTAAGGCCATAACGTGTAGCTGTCGGTTTAATGAACTGCCAAGGTCCTACTGCAGCGGCATGAGATCGGGCTTTCACATTAAATCCACTCTCTATCATGGCGAGATAGACTAAATCGGTTGGCATCCCGCGTTGCTGCAATATTACCTTCATGTTAGGGATAAATTTCCCTGAGCGTGCAAGCCATATGCTAAAGGACCTACGCCCGCGGTTCTGAAAATAGTTCATGTAGTGCATGACCCTATCGTTTAGTACAACCGGAATTTCTTTCTCATCATCCGGAGCTACATCAGGGAGTTCTATAAAAATGCTCTCAAAATGATAATAAGTTTTCCAAGCTTGCATGTGAGGATTTAAAAAGAAGAAGCTGGGCTTTATGCTTTCCTCATTTCTATAATTTCTAGCGTAGTAGTCTTGATCCCCGTCCACCATCTTAATATCGGGGTTATTATCACCCACTTGTATACCCGGAAGGGCAGATTGAGATGAATTTGGCGAATGATTTTTATTGCCGCATCCAATTGTGAATAGCAGCAAAAGAGTGGCTGAAGTTAGAAAATACCTATAAAACATTGATCATTTTTTATCATAATTTGACATAGAAGTCAATGTTTTAGGGCTCAAAATTAAGTATTTGGCTTAAAAATGCAAAGTTTGTATCATATAGCACTGAAATAAGCTTTAAACTCACTAGGTTTCATATTTGTTAGGGCGGCAAGATTTTTAAGTTCTTTTCGGTCATCAAGATCTTCTTTTGTGAGTTTAATCATATATTTTTGAGCTACCTCGAATGCTTCTGTATTGATATCGACATAACGGATATTTGTACTGTCAGTTTTGGGATTTATTACCCTTTCAAATGGTATTGGAACTTTCTTGCCTCTTTGAATACTAATTAAAGCTCCTGTTCCTCCTCCTAGGAGGAATTTTACAGCGCTATATCCTAACGTTCTCGTATAACTTGCATCGAAAGGTATAGGCGGGGCAGATCTCAATTCATATCCTATTGTGGTATCCACTAATCTTGCCTCCACACCTTTTTCTTTCAAAGCTTTTGTTGTTTGATGTTTTAATATCTGACCTAAATCAACTTCCGATAGTCTTATTCTTCCATGCGAGTCCATATTTAAGTCGGACAATGTTTCAAGTTCTTTCTCATCAAGTTTATCCGTTATTCCTTCTGCAAGAATTGCAACTCCGTCTTCCCTGCCCATTAACTTTCTTTTTAGAATCGCTCCTTCAAGTATAGTAACTATATCTTTAAGGGAAATTTTCTTTTTTCGAAATTCTTCAGGAATTATCGTTAATGTGGCTCCTGAGGCTTTACCTATACCTAAGGCAAGATGGCCTGTCTTTCTGCCCATAGTTACTACAAAATACCACCTTCTTGTAGTTTTGGCGTCTTCCATAAGGTGATGTACAAGTTCAGTACCTATATGGCGGGCAGTTTCAAAGCCAAAGGTTGGAACATAACCTGGCAGAGGTACGTTGTTGTCTATGGTTTTTGGTACATGAGCAACCTGGATTTTACCTTTTAATTCGTTATGCAGTCTGCTGGCCAAATATAGAGTTCCGTCTCCGCCAATAGTCATGAGATATTTGACTTGCAGTTTCTTTAAGCATGCGATTGTATTTTTTAAGCCATTTGGAACAGAAAATGGGCTTACTCTCGATATTCCAATTCTTGATCCGCCGGTATTATGAATCCTCGAAGTTTTTCCAATCGTCAGCATTTCTATATGATCGGTGTCACCTTGGGATATCCATCTAAAACCATCTCTGATCCCAACGACCTCAATTCCTTGGTTTATAGCTTCTATAGTGGCTGCGCTTATTACCCCGTTAATACCTGGCGCAGGGCCGCCGCCTACTAGAATTGCCAGTCTCTGTCCTTTTTTAATTTTTGGCTGAACCATATTTAGTTGCTCCCGAGCTACATCGAAAATGTTTAGTGATAGTACCTTTCCGGTTTTTGTCTAAAATCATACTTATCTTTATGAAAGAAACGTGCCAGTATTAATCCTGCAACAAACCCCCCAATATGGGCCCAGATTGCAACGCCACCTGTATCAACGGACTGATCTATTGAGCCGATACCATTTAAGAATTGAATCACCAGCCATAAGAAGATAATAGCGGCAGCAGGAATGTACCTTATATTTTTTAAAAACAATATTTGAACCGGATTTTTGAACTCGGAAATTGGGAAATAAGTAATGTAAGCTCCCAATACTCCCGAGATTGCGCCACTGGCTCCTAACATCGGAATTAAAGACCCGAGGCTTGTTAATGCATGGAACAAAGCTGCAGCAAATCCGCATAGTACATAAAAAACCAAGTATTTGAGATGCCCTATCTTTATCTCAACATTACTTCCAAAAATGTATAAGAAAATCATATTGCCAATTAGGTGTACCCAATTGCCATGTATAAACATTGAAGAAAGAAAAGGAAAGAATCGCTCTGAAAGACCAATATTGGATGAGAATGAGAAAACTTTAGCAGGTATAAGACCATATTCATGTATAAAGGGGTATACTCCTTCACCGAGCGATTTCTCGTAGATAAATATCAGAATGTTTACAGCAATCAGTGTCAGATTAATTATTGGAAACGAAGATAGAAACTTGTCTTGGCTTAGTCTGGACATTAGGAGCTAAGATTATACATTGCAATGAGTAGCTTTAAAGTCTTTGCATATCTATAGTCTTTATAACACAATAATATGAATGCTATGTGAAAGAGGAACTATTACTTGAATAAAGATTAATTTGCACTTAAACTGCTAGGCGTTCTCTTAGAGGCCTCAATATTATGTTTCAAAAACTTAGATCAGATCTTGTAAAAGAACTCAGTCCGATAAGACTTTTGCTGGTAAACGCTGATGGATTTAATTCCAATGGCACATCTCCGATAAAATTGGGTCTAAACGGCAATAGCATTGACCTTCTAAAAGATGAAGGTGTTGAATGCATAGCTTTTTCCGCTAAGAAATCACAAAAAATTTCATCAGTAGCAGAGAGTTTGGGGATAGTTCTTCACGAGGCAGTTTCCGATAAGACTGCTTTCTATTCTAAAATGAAATCAGAGTTCTCCCTTCTGGATAACGAAATTGCCTTAATTTGCAGAGATGAAGCTGACCTCCAAATTATGAAGAGAGTTTCTTTTTCAGCTTCTACAGCTGATTCGCCGCTGGAAATAAAATCCGAATCTTATTATCCTACTTACAGTATTGGCGGTCATGCTGTTTGTGAGATTGCAGAGTTAATAATAAAGTCAAAGAGATATCCTGACGGCTGGTCTGAGTAGCTTTTCTTTCCCAATATTTCTCCACCACTTTCATATATGTGATAAAATAGGTTTTCATGCTTAGAGTAAATCTCACTAATTCTATTAAGGATAAGGCATCAGAGCTAGGTTTTGATCTAGTTGGAATATCTCCTGTAGATTCCTTTCCCGAAAGCCAATTTTATAAAGAATGGTTAAATAAAGGGTTTTCGGGCGAGATGTCTTACTTGGAGAGAAATCCTGAAAAAAGGGAAGATATACAAAATGTGCTTCCGGGTGCAAAATCAGTTATATCCTGCGCAATGAATTACAACACCGATTATCCATACTCTATTGAAAAAACAGATAAAACTAAAGGATGGATATCTCGTTATGCTTGGGGTGATGATTATCACGACACTATTACAGATAAGCTTCGTGTTCTGATGAGTTATATATCCACTGAATCTCCAGAAGAAGTTATGAGCAAAGTATATGTTGATACTGGGCCGGTATTAGAAAGGACTTATGGTAAGTACGCAGGTGTCGGCTGGGTAGGTAAAAACACTTGTTTGATAAACCAAAAAATAGGGTCGTGGATTTTTCTCGGTGAGATTATCACCAATATTGAGCTCGAATATGACACACCGGTACCCGACAGATGCGGCACTTGTACCAGGTGTATAGACGCTTGCCCAACTGATGCAATAATAGAACCTTATGTTCTAGATTCGAGACTATGTATTTCATATTTAACTATAGAGCTCAAGGATAAAATTCCCTCTGAGCTAAGAGAAAAGATTGATAACAACATTTATGGCTGCGATATTTGTCAGGATGTATGTCCTTGGAATAAGAGAGCTCACGTCACAGATAAACCTGAATTTGAGCCGAGGCAAGAGTTGTTCAATCCGGATTTGTCCTATATCTCTAAACTCAGTGTGGAGGACTTTAGGAAACAGTTTAAAGGAAGCCCTATTAAAAGGACGAAGAGGAGAGGGCTTCTTAGGAATGCAGTGGTTGCCATGGGTAACTCGGGAGAAAAAGATTTTATCCCCAATATTAAAGAAAGTTTAAAAGATGAAGAACCTCTAATCAGAGCTCACGCGGTATGGGCTTTGTGGAGAATAGAAGGGGTTCAGTCTAAGGATATTCTATTTAGCCTCAAGCAGGTTGAAACAGATGAGATGGTAATTGAGGAGATTGATTACATTTTGAGTTTGATGTAGGACACTCTTATAATAAGCTGGTAGTTGACTCAATCCTTTGTTACACTATTTATAATTATCAACACGATAAAATAGGTGAATATGACTGAAAGAATTATTGAAGTGATACAGGCAAACGAAAATTTTTATCTTGCAATGAAAAATGCAGATCTTGATAAAATGGAAAAAATTTGGGTCAAGGACGACAGCGTTAAATGTGTCCACCCCGGCTGGCCCATGCTACACGGTTGGCAGGCAGTTAGTGAGAGCTGGAAAAATATATTTGAAAACAGTGGGTCACTTGATATCGAACTTCAAGATATTGATACTGAAACCTCTGGTGATTCGGCTTGGGTGATATGTATAGAAAAAATTAGTTATAACATAGGGGATGAAATCCAGCACGGTTATGCGCAGTCTACAAATATTTTCAAATTTACCGGAGATAAGTGGCTCTTAGCACTTCATCATGCTTCACCAATACCTGCTCCAAAAGGGCATGTTTCATCTACAGAAATATTGCAATAAATATTTATACTAAAAGACTAGAAATTAAAGTTGTAGAACAGATCAGCCCCAGGGTTTTCCCCACCTACATCAGCGTCTATAGTAACATTGTTGAAAAGTTGATATTCAACAATCACTTTATTATATGTAATGTTAGTCGAATCTATTATTGAATCTGTAGTACCTCTTTCGTAAGCTATATAAAGGTCTTCGGTCAGATACTTACCTACTTCAACGTTAGTTCCCGATATGCTTACGACGTCCAGAGATACAGCGTTTCCCATTAATCGTTCTAACTGTGCTGCCGCAAGACCACCTGCAAGTCCTGAAGCTATTCCTCCTGCAGCTGATCTTTGTCCAGAGCTTATATCGCTTGAAGAGGCTCCAAATATCAGAAAAGAAACTATATCAGTTTCAGACATGGCAGGATCGCTTGAGAGCGTTATCTTAGGCTTCGATGCACGCCCACCTATGTTGATAAAAATATTGTTGCTTGATACTCTGTACAGAGCTGTAATATCCAAAAATGGATCAATCTCTTGCCCACCTGAAAAACTTACGTTTCCTTCTTCAATTCTAAATACCTTTCCAAAATTTTCATACGTGCCTCTAATAACATTTATGTCCCCGATAATTCTTAGAGACTGGTGATAATTCTTCTTTATATCCAGGTCCCCTCTTAATTCAATGTTCGCGCCCTGACCTCTGACCCAGTTATTTCTTATCATTTTGACTTGCATGTTTAGTGCGACATTTTTATCAAAGTAGTTTTCCTCTTTACCGCTTTCTACTTCAAATTCATCTTCCTCTACATCTACATACTGAATTTCCGGCAGCTCTTTTGGTTCACTATCCGGTATAGTGATTCTGGCTTTTTCCACTGTGATTTTTCCGGAGATATCTACTTTTTCACCTTCTCCCTTTACACTCAAATCACCAGTTAGCGCTGCTGATATTCTTTCGGGCTTTATTAACAAATTGTCTAGATTGCCATCCAAGGTGTAGGACAGGGTTGGTATATCAATCTCTCCCTGAAATGAAGCCGAACCATTACTGGTTGTTAACTCTAAAGTTTTTAATACTGCTTTTTGGCCGTTTAGTTCTAATAGTGCAGTGGGTATTCCGATTTCATTTCGTATAGTTTTTGTCTGCAGTTTGGCTTCTTGAAGTTCTATCTTTCCATTAACGGTTGGAGCTTTAAGTTTCCCAGATGCAGTTAGGTTGATATCAAGGGCACCTTCTGATTTCACTATATCTTCAATTAAACTTGAGAGCGGACTAATGTTTAGATCATTGGAATTGATACTCATATTGATTTCTGCGTTTTCTATGCTCTTTCCGATATCATCCAAATTGAGATTGATATTTGAATTACCTTTGGCGGTCAGAATATCTTCTGATTCGTTTGAGATAACAAAATTAAGGTCCATGTTTTGATTTAGGTAATTGAGATTCAACAGAATGTTGTCGTTCTTAAAGTCATTGTACTGCAAATTTTGAGTTTGAATCATTGCGTTAATTGTTGGGTTTTGTTTTGTACCTTGGAGGTCTATATTGCTATTTATTGTCCCCTGCAGAGGTGTTTGAAACTCTAGAGCTTTGGTAATATCATCCAGGCTTAAATTTGATATTTTCACATTTCCGTCAATCTTGCTGCCTGAAATGTTTGCGTTAGCAAGAGCCGAGCTATTGTTGTGGTAAAGGTTGAAATTTTGAAGCACAATACCGCTTGGCGCTAAAGTTAGAAGGATGTTATCTCTATTATCAAGAATTGTGTCTTCAAGCTCAAGTTTAAGTTGGCTGATCTCAATATCTCTTTGCGTACTGCTTAAATCTAGAAGTGATCCTATCATTTCATATTTAAATTGGTCATCTTCAATAATATTAAGGTCAGCATTGATAGCCGTTCCTTCGCTTGCAACATCAAGATTGATTTCTCGAATCTCTTTTTTGTTAATTTTCAACATCTCTACGTTTAAGTTAGCTTTAAGCTCGGGATTTTCATTGCTGAGGGTCCCGGATCCGTCGATCTTAATAGACTTGGCGTTATACTTCTCGTCCAAATCAAAATTAAGGACCTCTCCATCTATTGTAATAGTAGGATTCTTGAGACTCCCTGTGACATCACCACTAGCTTTTAAATTGCCGGATAATGCAAGGTCTGAAGATATTGCTGAAATGAAGTTCAAATTCTCGACTTCTATGTCATATTTGAAATCAGCTCCAAGTGGTTCCGGACTCTTTCCTGAAGCTACTAGCTTATTTTTCTCCGCGATAAGTTCGAGTGATTTGATATCGAGTATTTGGTTTTCATAAGATACATCAACAGATCCATCACTAAGTTTAATGCCTAGAAGATTTGAGGGCTCAAAGCTTCCATCGATGTCAGCTGTGAGGGTTTCAAGAAAATTTCCCTGAAGGGGTATTTGCGCTTTTACATCAAACTTTGATGTTATATCGCTAGAATAATTGAGATCAGCGAGAATTGATCCCAGGTCTACCTTGTCAAGACTGAGGCTGATATCTACTCCGGCACTACTGCTTGTATAATCTGCTGTACCACTGAGCTGTAAGTCGCCTGCCTGCTCGCCTTTTATCTCGAATTTTTTAAGATCCGCCTTTACACCCAGATCTGAGAACTCTTCCCAACTTCCTGAGGCATTGATCTCTGAGTTAAGCACAGCTCCAAGTTTCGTGTCTATGGGCAAACTTGAAACATTGTCCGTAGCAGATTCGATTAATGAAAATATTTCAGTTGTCTTGATATCATCTAAGTTCAAAGTTATATCGAAATTGTTATTGCCTTCTTTAGTAATGATTCTATTTAAGTTTATATCCCCTCCTAAAGCTATCTTGCCTAAATCGCTGTTAAAGTTTCCCCCATTAATATTAATTGTTGTGCCAGCCATCGTGACTTCTGCTAGAGTTCCGGATATTTTCTTTTGCAGTATTTCAGATTCGGGGAGTATAATAGTTGCGTTGGCCCTAATATCGTTTGAGCTTATATACTCTCCACTTCCTTTGGCTTCTAAATTTATAGTCCCTATATTTTCAATTACATAGTTTTTGATTGACGCATTGAGTGAAAACTTGGGTTTATCCTGAAGATTTTCAGCATCGGCGTTTAAATTAATTTCTGCATTATTAAACAGCACACTTAGATCTTTTATATTGATCTTGTCTTCTGAATAATATGCTTTTGTTGATAATCCTGAAATTGATAAATTTTGATCAGGAGCATTAAATGCAGCATTTTTTAGATTGAGATCTATAGCTCTGTAAATGTCGATTAGTTTTATAGATAGATCGACTTCGGGGATTTCATATTTCGAAACCTTATTTTCTGCCCTGTCGTCTGTTGTTATCTGAGCTTGGGTTAGTAAGAACTGCGAAAGTACTATGCTCCAGGCTGGTGGAGTTTTGTCTTGATCATCATCTGGTTTTTCTTCATTACTGCCAATTTTTTCAAAATTCCATGTCCCATCTGCATATTTAATTAGGTTTACATCTAATCCTTTTATAAGAAGATCATCCACCGGAACTACTTTGCTAAAAAGGTTCGTGCTGTTAAGCATTTGAAAAAATGCATAATCAATTGTTATCTCCTTGACCGATACAAAATTCTCACCCTCAATAACGAATGAAACGTCTGACAATGTAATATTTTGAAAAAAGTTTCCTTCAAGATCACCAATCTTAAATGTTTGACCGGTTGTTGAGCTGACAATACTTTCGGCTGTACTTTTTGCGAAGTTTCTGAAATATTGGGTTTGGGTCAAAAACATTAGCCCAACAAAAGCTAAGATTATTACTACAAAGAAAATACTTATGGATATTAGGATCTTTTTACGCATGATTTAGATTGTTGGGATTTTAACACGAAGCTTACATACACTTCTTTCTACAAGGAATATGTTAAACCGCCAAGATATTAGCATTACCAAATTATTATACCTTAGAGGTTTTTTAAATCATATGAATTTAATTGTTATGGGCCGCATCTATTTTTTAGATACTTTATATATGCCGATGAGTATTAATGCTCCTCCAACAATAACGCCACCATCCAGCCTGTTTCCCAAAATTGCCCAGTCAAATATAAGTCCAAACACAGGGACGAGCATAGAGGAAAAAGTTGTAATTTTTATGTCCATGTTTCTGAGCAAATAAAACCATATTGTGAAGTCCACAGCTGAAGCTATTAATCCAGTAAATAGAAGTATATATATAGAGTGCGCATTCCAGTCAATAACTAAAAGCCCTTCTGTCGGTATTGCAAGTAAAGCCAATCCGATAGCTCCTATTGTCAGCTGAATAGTGCTAACCATATAGATATTCTCGCCACCCATACGCTTCTTTACCCAAATATTGGAAATGGCCCAGGATATGGCTCCACCAATTACTAGAATCTCTCCTATGAGAATCTCAGAGTCTTGATGTACAAACGTATCTCTGCCGAGAATACATATTATTCCAATTGTACCTATAACAACTCCTATCCATTTAGCACGATTGAGTCGTTCTTTTAAATAGAAATGAACCATAAACATGGTCCATATGGGCATTGTGTATAGAAGAACTGATGTTTTCCCTGCGGTTACATACTTCATTCCGTACAACATTAGCCCAAACATCAGAGTAGTTTGGAACATCCCGATCATAAAGTAATCTGGCAACTTACTTACCTTTGGTAATTTGATCGACTTCACGCTGACAAAGATGATCATTGCAACCGCTGCTATTCCGCATCTCCATGCTGCAAAGGTGAAAGGTTCTCCGTAGCCAAGCCCCATTTTCATGAGTACCCAGGAGTATCCCCAAGTGGTGATTGTGAAGACAAGCAATATAATTAATAGGAGCGTTCTATTCATAGTAGCTAAGGCAATTCATTAAAGACAATATCCTAAGCAATCTATCCATCTTGACAAGGTAACGTCAATATTTATAATTACATACCTTTTAAATTTTATCTGGGAATTATTTTTTTAGTTTATCTATTCTAGGTTAAGGCGTGTAGGCTGTAATTAGTTCTTATTAATATATTATTTCAAAGTTTGTTCAGTTCCAGTTGAACTGCATAAGCTAAACTAAGTCAGTCTTTAAATCCTATAGCTTGAACCCGGATTTCTGAACTATTTAAAAGAGTTATAAATGTTGTTCAACTTTTGATCGGAGGTAAGTAAGGTGAAGATTCTAGTAATAGTAAGTCAAACACAAGATACAGAGGCTAAGATTCAAGTCACAGCAAGTGGAGATTCCGTTGAGACCGGGAACATGAAATGGATTATGAATCCATATGATGAATTTGCTGTTGAAGAGGCCATACAAACTAAGGAAAAACATGGCGGTGAAGTAGTAATCGTCTCCATTGGACCAGCAAGGGTGGTTGATACCATCAGACAAGCTCTTGCAATGGGAGCAGACAGCGCTGTTCATATTAACGGAGACGGCTTTGCTGAAACGGATCCTTTTGCTATTGGTAAACTGATAGCATCTGAGATCAAGAAATTAGGGGAATTTGATATTATCTTTACAGGAATGAAAATAATTGATGAAGAGTCAGGGCAAGTCGGTGTTCAGGTTGCTGAAGAGCTCGGTATACCTCATGTATCACTAGTAAGTAAGGTGGTTGAAATCAATCCCGACGCAAAGAAAGCGGTATGTCAGAAAGAAATCGACGGAGGGCACGTAGTAGTTGAAGTGCCGCTTCCTTGTCTGATTACCTGCCCTGATGCTATGAATGAACCGCGTTATGCATCACTTCCAGGGATTATGAAGGCGAAGAAAAAACCTCTTACCGAAGTTGGTATTGACGATATTAACTATGACGGGCTTGGATTTGGAAAAGAAGCAGTGAGCAAAGAAGGCGCTCGTGTTAAAACCACTGGTATCGAAGTTCCACAGATCGAAAGAAAACTGAAAATCATAAAAGGCAGTGACGAACCTATGGTTAGAGGTGAAGAAATTGCCAAGTCTGCTGAGGAGCTGGTTAAACTTCTTAGAGAAGACGCAAAAGTTATATAGCTCGACATAATATATATAGAAATTGAAGGAGAAAAAAATGAGCAATGATGTTTGGGTAGTGGCAGATCTAAAAATAGACGGAACAATTAGAAAAGTAACTTTTGAAGCCTTAACAGAGGCCAAAAAGAAATTAATTGGAGGTCTTGGTGGCCAGTTATGTGCAGTTGTTCTTGGCTCGGGAGTTTCTGGACTAGAAGCTGAGTTAGGAAAATACGGCGCTGAGAAAGTATATGTGGTAGATAGCGATCTATTAAAAGACTTTAATACAGAAGGTTATGTAAACGCCTTGGGCGAATTGATCAAACAAAATGAACCGGCAATTGTAATCGCTGGCAACACAGTGTTTGGTCAGGACTATTTTCCAAGAGCCGCTGCCCGTGTTGGAGCAGGGGTTGCAATGGACGCAATCTCAATTGGTCTTTCGGGGGATAACAAACTTCAGATTGAAAGGTATTCTCATTCAAGTAAAGCGATTCAGACACAGGTCTTTCATGGCGGCGCTACGATGATGGCCACAGTAAGGCCAAACTCATTTAAGGCTGAAGAATCTCCTGCCACACCTGAAGTAATTAGTGGTTCTGTTGAGCTCAACCCTGGAGATATTTCTGTTAAAGTTCTAGAATTACAAACCAAAGCATCAGATAGACCGGAACTTACTGAAGCTGAAAGAGTGGTTGCAGGGGGCCGTGGTTTGGCTAGTGAGGAAAACTTCAAATTCATATATGACCTTGCCGACACACTTGGCGCTGCAGCTGGTGCTACACGTGCTGCTGTGGATGCCGGTTACTGTCCATATGATATGCAGGTAGGTCAAACAGGTAAGGCTGTCTCGCCAAATCTATATATTGGAATTGCGATTTCAGGATCAGTTCAGCATTTTGCCGGGATGGGTTCTTCTAAGGTTATTGTTGCTATTAATAAAGACCCTGAAGCTCCAATCTTCCAGAAATGTGATTATGGTATCGTTGGCGATCTATTTGATATATTGCCGCCGTTTACAGAAAAAGTTAAACAGCTTGTTTCAGAGTAATAACACTAACAATTAACTATGGGGACGGCAGTCTTGTCGTCCCTATTATATCCACCATCTCAATTTTGTTGATCTTCTCACCTAAAAATCTTCCAGCAACTGATATGAAAGTGTCAGAGACATCTGTTAAATAGAATTCCCTGATTGGTTTTGTGTTCCCATCGTTAAGTAGATTATTCTCAATTAAGATAGACTGGATTTGTGATGATGTTTCCTCGGCGGAATCTACAAGAGTAATCTCACCACCGACAATTTTTTGTATTGTGTTTTTGAGTAAGGGGTAGTGAGTGCACCCCAAAACAAGTACATCAATTTCTGACTCTATAATAGTGCTAAGGTATTTTTCAGCGATACTTTCAATTATTTCCCCCTCAACCCATCCTTCATCTGCTAAAGGTACGAACAGGGGACAGGCTTTTGAAATAACTTCAATGTTGGGGTTTAGACTTTCAATAGCTCTCTTGTAAGCGCCGCTATTTATAGTAGATGGTGTTCCGATTACACCTATCTTTCCTGTTTTGGTGACACTGACTGCTTTCTTGGCCCCTGGTTCTATCACACCAATAACCGGAATATCAAATTCTGCTCGAAGACTTGGTATTGAGACTGAAGATGCCGTGTTACAGGCCACTACAAGTAGTTTCACTCCCTTTGATATGAGGAATTCTGAGTTGCTATGGGAATAAGCCATTACCGTTCTTCCCGACTTAGTTCCATAGGGGACTCTTGCCGTATCGCCAAGATATATGATATCCTCGCCGGGCAAATTTCTAATCAACTCTTTAACTACAGTGAGCCCGCCTATGCCGGAGTCAAATACTCCGATTGGGGAATTTATTGTATTATTTGTCATAATTTCATATCTGTGTTCTGAATCAGCTAGAAAAATACTTCAATCGCTTTTTCAATTGAATCCACTCCAACAAGCGAAATAGAATTATCTGTCGACTGAACTCTGTCAAGATTTATCTTGGGTACAACGCATTTAGTGAAGCCGAGTTTCTGGGCTTCATTTATTCTCATATCTATTTGAGAAACTCCTCTGACCTCTCCAGCCAAACCTATCTCGCCAAATACCACCACTCCCGGGTCAAGCGGTTTGTTTAGGAAACTTGAAACAAGGGCGATAGAAATAGCTAGATCAATTGCAGGCTCTTCAATCTTTACCCCCCCGGCTACGTTCATAAACACGTCCTGTCCTAATATTTGCAAGCCAGCTCTTTTCTCCAGAACTGCAAGTAATAAAGACACTCGGTTATTATCTAATCCGATAGTTGTTCTTCTGGGCACACCAAAACTACAAGGGGATACGAGAGCTTGAATCTCAACCAGAATCGGTCGGGTCCCTTCAATGCTTGGAGTAACTACTGAGCCCGATGCATTCTCCGGGCGTTCTGAAAGGAATATTTCTGATGGGTTCTTAACCTCTTTGAGACCAACATCCATCATCTCAAATACACCTATTTCATTAGTAGAGCCGAATCTGTTTTTTATAGCTCTTAATATTCTATAGGGGTGATCCTTTCCGCCTTCAAAATATAGAACTGTGTCTACCAAGTGTTCTAAGACCTTTGGGCCGGCAATGGCTCCTTCTTTGGTTACGTGACCGACGAGAAAGATTGCTGGGCCTTTAGCTTTGGCGTGCTGCATTAATTTTGCGGTGCATTCTCTTATCTGCCCCACACTGCCTGGAGCTGATGCGAGTTCCTCTGTGTACATTGTTTGGATTGAGTCTATAACTGCAATCTGCGGAGAAAGGTCTTTTATCTTTTCTATAATGCTTTCGACAGAGGTTGCTGAAAGCACTAAAACACGCTCTGAAGTAATTCCAATTCTCTCTGCCCTCAACTTCACCTGCTCAGGTGATTCCTCCCCTGTAACGTAGAGTAGATTGAGGCTATCGCCAATATCTGAAGACGCGGTAATATCGTTTAGCATCTGGAGCGCAAGGGTTGATTTTCCTATCCCAGGATCGCCGCCTACAAGTATTACTGAGCCTGGAACAAAACCTCCCCCAAGCACCCTGTCCAGTTCATTGTTATGAGTGGGGATTCTATCTTCCTTACCACTTTGGATTTCGGTTATTGGTATTGGCTCTGAGGTTTTCGCAGCTTTATATGCTGATTTTGTTTTTTCTTGCTGCTCTTCGACGTATGTGTTCCAACTCTCGCATTCAGGGCATTTCCCTAACCATCTTGGAGAAGAGTTTCCGCAGTTTTGACATACGTACTGTGTAATGACTTTTGATTTCTTCATTTGAATTAGAGTTACTTAAAATACTGTTTTAAGATAGTTTGGCATATTGTCTCAAGGGTGTAAAGGATTAGAAATATTTATAAAGTGGCTGTAAATATTATGTTTTCCGCAAGACTGCTTGAGATAATAAAGAGAAGGACTCTTCCAATACTATAGTTCACATCAATCAAGCCAAGTGTGTATACTTAGACTATTAATAATAACTGACTCTTCAACTAAATTTGTTGATTGAAATAATTAACAGTGAGTAGGAGGTTTTTATGAGCGAACTTTTGACTGCTGAGGGCAGCTGCCTCTGCGGTGCCGTTACTTTGAAGACAACTACGATGAGCCAACAACTTGGAGCATGTCACTGTGGGATGTGCAGGAAGTGGGGAGGAGGTCCTTTCCTTGAGGTTGACTGCGGTCAGGGTGTCGAGATTGATGGGGAAGACCACGTGACTGTTTTTGATTCATCCGAGTGGGCAGAGCGCGGTTTTTGTAAGAAATGCGGCACACACTTATTTTATCGATTAAAAGAGCAGCAGGAGTATCATCTTCCCGTTGGATTGTTTGGAGACTCAATTTCTCCGGTATTTACACTTCAGGTTTTTATAGACAGAAAACCTGAATACTACACATTTGCCGAAGAGACTGAAAAAATGACGGAAGCTCAAATTTACGAGATGTATGCTCCAAAAGATTAAATATTTGATTATACTTTAACGCGGTCTAGTTCACATAACTACTTGGAGGGAGTCATGAAAAAGATTTTTCTTTACATCTTGCCAATTTTGATTTTGGTTACATTATTAAATTATATACCCACAATTGCTCAAACATCCAACGATCCAAAGGCCGTTATATCTAATCTGGAGAAACAGTATTTTGAAGCTCTGGCAAATCAAGACCAAGAGCTTATGGACTCACTTCTTGATGACAGTTTTGTTATATCTAGTATGAGTAGCAACAGGTCTATGAAGAAGAAAGCCTTTCTTAAAACTCTTCCAAAACAAGATATGACATCCCATGATATAACTGCAATAAAGGTTGATGTAGAGGGGGACAAAGCGAACTCTCAAGTAGATGTCAGCATGACCAAGACCTATGACGGTAGCGACCATAGTGGTAATTATGAAGTGTATAGTGTCTGGGTTAATAAGGACAACAACTGGAAATTAGTAGAGCGCAAAATAAAATTTTTAAATCCATCTCAATAAACCTATCGTAAGTAGAAGTTGGTATTCTAAAGAACATTAACTTCAATTGCGAGGTGAAAAAATTGAGCCAAATAATCACAAATCTAAATACAAGTACAGCATTACCGCCTATAGATGTTTCTGCCCCTAAGAAGATAGAAACTCTAACATGTGCCATGGGATGTTTCTGGGGGCCAGACTGCAGGTTTGGTGCGATGGATGGTGTGATTAGGACGAGGGTAGGGTATGCAGGCGGGACAACGCCCGATCCTACTTACCATAATATAGGCGATCACATAGAAACCATTCAGGTTGATTATGATCCCAAAAAGATTTCCTATGAAGAGATGGTCAACATATTCTGGGATAACCATAAACCAACTCGAATGGTGTGGAAGAGGCAGTATGCTTCAGCACTATTCTTTCATGACGAGCATCAGGAGAAAGTAGCAAGAGAAACTAGGGATCGTATTGAATCAAATTTGGGTGAAAAAGTAAACACTGAGCTTATACCATTCACAAAGTTTTATATGGCTGAGATGTATCATCAGAAATATCACCTTCAGGGATACGAAGAGCTAATGAATGAGTACCGAGCAATGTATCCGAGTCTAGGAGACATTGTGAATTCTACCTCCGCAGCTAGGGTGAATGGATATATTGGCGGTTATGGGAATATCTCTCAACTTGAAAAAGAGTTTCCACTACTTGGTTTGTCTGAAGATAAAAAAGTCTTGCTCAAAGAGATAATTGAGAGAAATAAAAGATAAAAATTAGTATTGATAATGATCTTTGAGTGTATTATCTTTATACTGTTTTACAGAGGCGGTTTAAACCAAAACAATTACAGATTCATATTATAAGGAGATCTGAAATGTCAGACAAATCATTTTCTAGAAGGAATTTTCTAAAAGTAAGTGGTGTTGGAGCTATTGCTGCAACATCGTTGAATCTGGGTGGAATACTTACCACACCAGAAGCTTATGCAGATGAAGCTGCTAGACCCCAAAACGCGGAAGAGGCACTTCAGGCTATAAAGGAAGGAAACAAAAGGTTTGTAAACTCAATGAAAAAAGGGCCGGGAAGATCAGAAGAGCGTCGCAGATATGTTGCCAAAGGTCAAAACCCTTTTGTGGCGGTATTAGCATGCGCTGATTCAAGAGTAGCTCCTGAGATTCTTTTTGACCAAGGAATTGGAGACCTATTTGTTGTAAGAGTCGCAGGAAATATTGTTAATCCTACTAATTACGGTATCCAGGGTAGCCTTGAGTTTGGTGTTTTAGCTCTAGGGGCTCCACTAATTGTTGTAATGGGTCACAGTGAATGCGGGGCAGTTGCAGGTTCTATATCAGCTCTTCAGAAAGGTACTGAGTTCCCGGGCTCCATTAACGACATAGTCCAGACAATAAAGCCTGCTGTGGAGAAAGCTAAAGGTGAGAAGGGCGATCTTCTTCATAATGCTACAATTGCAAACGTTCAGTTGGGAGTTGAAAAGCTTAAAAACTCTGACCCTGTGATTTCTGATCTAGTTAAAAAAGGCAAAGTAAAAGTTGTAGGTGCCAACTACGACCTTAAAACAGGCGAAGTAAAGTGGATTGGCTAAATCCCCTTTTAATTTAAATCTAATCAATTAAAATGCTATCTTGCTAGCTAAAGAATTACCACTCTTTAGCTAGCATTTTTATATCTAGACTAGGTCCATAAAATGGCAACAGGTTCAAAAAAAGTAATTTATGCAGCACTGGTTGGAAATGCTTTAATTGCTATAACTAAATTCATAGCCGCGTCTATTACAGGAAGCTCAGCAATGCTATCAGAAGGCATTCACTCACTGGTTGATACCGGCAACCAAGTTCTTCTCTTAAATGGTCTAAAAAGAGCTCAAAAGCCACCGGATAAAGATTTCCCTTTTGGCTATGGTAAAGAGATTTATTTCTGGAGCTTCATTGTAGCGATATTGATTTTTGCACTTGGGGCCGGGTTTTCTATATACGAAGGTATTCTTCATATACTTCATCCAGAACCAGTCAGAACACCCTACATTAACTACATTGTAATTGGGTTTGCTCTCATTTTTGAAGGTGCAGCGTGGTACTTCGCCTTTAAGGAATTTGTAAAGTCCAAAGGCAAGTGGAGTTATATAACTGCCGTGCAAAAGGCAAAAGATCCGTCAATTTTTGTTGTGCTTTTCGAAGATTCTGCAGCATTAATTGGCCTTGTGGTTGCATTTCTTGGTATATTCCTAGGGCAAATTACAGGAATAGTCTATTTTGACGGCGCTGCCTCAATAATTATAGGACTCATACTAGCCGGTACAGCCACATGGCTTGCTTATGAGACAAAGGGGCTGCTAATTGGCGAGAGTGCCAATGAATCGATTGTTCAAGGAATCAGAGAAATTGCTTCAAGATATGATTATGTTCAACACGTTAATGAAGTTCTAACTTTACACATGGGCCCAGATTTCATTCTCGTAAATATTAGCCTTGATTTTGTAGATGAATCTTGTTCTGATGATGTTGAACTTACTATAGAAAGAATAGATAAAGAGATTAAGAAAAACTACTCGCAAGTGAAACGAGTTTTTGTTGAAGCGGAAGCAAGAAAGCTGTCTAAATTAGAAAAGTTTTCACCAGAGTAGAAGTTCAGTCTTGAAAATTTGAGATCAGTGACTATTTTAAAGCTGAAATAATAAGAAGTTCCTATCTATTATATTCCAACAGAATACACGGAGGTAAATAGTATAAATGACTGAAAAGACTACAAAAAAACATGAATTCCAGGCCGAGGTAAAACAGGTCCTCGATATAGTAATTAACTCTCTTTACACAGATAAAGAGGTTTTTATTAGAGAGCTCGTTTCAAATGCTTCTGATGCGCTTGAAAAACTAAGATATATCCAACTTACCGAAAAAGAGGTCTATGATGAAGAGCTGCCTCTTGAAATCACTATTACAACTGATGACAAAGAAAACACCATAACTATTGAAGATCACGGAATTGGTATGACCAGGGATGATCTAACTCAGAATTTGGGCACAATTGCGCACTCCGGATCAAAAGCTTTTCTTAATGCTGTGAAAAAAGAAGGTGAAGTTAACCAGAATCTGATTGGACAGTTTGGTGTTGGTTTCTACAGTGTTTTTATGGTTGCCAAATCTGTCGAAGTCTATACACACAATTGGACAAAGACTGCAAAAAGCCTCCTATGGAAGAGTGACGGCAGTGGTACATATGAAATAGAAAGCGCCAAGGGTGTGAGGCGTGGATCAAAGATTGTGGTTCATCTAAAAGAAGAAGATAAAGAGTTCTCAAATAATGAAAGGGTCAAACATATACTCACTCATTATTCAAGCTTTGTTCAATTTCCGATAAAGCTAAACGGTGAGCAAATTAACAATGTCCAGCCTATATGGATGCGTAATAAAAATGAAATTACAGAGGAAGAATATACTGAGTTTTATAAGTTCCAGGCAAACGCTTTTGATGAGCCGAACTACAGAATGCATTTTAGCTCAGACGCTCCGATTGAAATAAATGCTCTTATCTTTGCTCCTAAACTTAACCCTGAGCAGATGGGGTTTGGAAAAGTGGATCCAGGCGTGAGTTTATATTGTAAGAAGGTGCTAATTGATTCTAAGCCCGAAGGTTTGCTCCCCGATTGGATGCGTTTTCTAAAGGGTGTAGTGGACAGTGCCGATCTACCCTTAAATATCTCACGTGAGAGTATGCAGGACAGCGCACTGACCAGTAAAATCGGTCAGGTAATTACAGGGCGTTTTATTAAAACACTGGAAGATGAATCTAAAAAAGACGCTGATAAATACAAAGAGTTTTACAAAAATTTCTCTATATTCATCAAAGAAGGCGTGGCTGCAGATTTTAAGAATCGCGAACAGCTCGCCAAGCTCCTTCGCTATGAGTCATCAGCGACTGAGAAAGATGAATTTACTACACTTCAAGATTATGTTGACCGAATGAAAGAAGAGCAGAAAGAAATTTACTATCTTTATGCGCCTAATAGAGAAACGATAGATAACGGACCGCATCTAGAAGCATTTAAAGCGCACGGGATTGAAGTGCTCTATCTCTATGAGCCGGTTGATGAATTTGTAATGACCAGTCTTGCAAAGTATGCGGACAAAGATCTTGTATCGGCTGATAACTCAGATATTGAACTTGAGGACGTTTCCTCAGCTAAAAAGAAGAAATCTTTATCAAAGAAAGATTCCGATGCCTTGTGTGAATGGATTAAGGAAACACTAGGTGAGGGGGTAAATGAAGTTACTATCAGTAAAAGACTGGTAGATAGTCCAGCGATTGCTCTTAATGCAGATAAAGTGATGACACCTTCAATGCGTCGTATGATGAAGGCGATGAAGCAGGATGTTAATATGCAGAATTCAGTAAATTTAGAGATTAATTCTAAACATGAGCTAATCAAAAATTTGAGTACTCTAAAGGATACAGATGCTGACACAGCGAAGCTTGTAGCTGAGCAGATATTAGATAATGCTTTGATTTCAGCTGGTTATCTTGAAGATCCAAGGGATATGGTAAGCAGGGTTTATCAAATTTTAGAGCGAGTGTCTGCGAAATAAATTTACAAAAATAATTAAGCTAAGAGGATTATCGTGATTACTAAAAAATATTCAGAACATAATGTTTTATATTCCCCCTATGCCAGGGAAATCCGTGAGATATTAAACTCCAACGAGTATGACAAAGCAGCGGTTGCAATAGCTGTGGATTTGGAGCAAATGGATGCCCACTATCATGAAACTTTTGATGAGATTTTTTTTGTTTTAGATGGAGATATGAAGTTTGAGTTTTACGATCCTGAAACCGAAAATATCTGGAGAGTTGAGTCGTCTAAAGATGACCTAGTTGTAGTCAAAAAGGGAATTCATCATAAGGTTCTGAGAGCTTCTGAAAATAATAGGCTATTTGTTGTGAGTATTCCTCCTTATCATCCTGATGATGAGAACCCGTCTGATAAGATTTAAAGAAAGGGTAATGAACGGGTATTCTTAAGTTTTTAGCATCATATAAAAATTAGAGGTCAATTGAGATGAAATTTAAAGGTACAGATAATTATATTTCTACAAGAGATTTAAATTTGGCTGTAAATGCTTCAATTACTTTGGAACGCCCTTTGATTATTAAGGGGGAGCCCGGTACAGGTAAAACTATGCTCGCTTTTGAAGTGGCTGAGGCTCTTGGGAAAGAAATAATTACCTGGCATGTAAAATCCTCTACCACGGCCCAGCAGGGGCTTTATGAGTACGACGCCGTATCCAGGCTAAGAGATTCTCAGCTTGGGGATGAAAAAGTAAATGACATCGCCAATTACATAGAAAAAGGAAAATTGTGGGATGCTTTTGAATCTAAAAAACAGGTTGTATTGCTAATAGATGAAATAGATAAAGCTGACATCGAGTTCCCAAACGACTTGCTCCTCGAGCTAGATAAAATGGAGTTTTACTGCTATGAACTGCAGAAGACAATTAAAGCTAAACAGCGACCAATAATTATAATAACTTCCAACAATGAAAAAGAATTGCCCGATGCTTTCTTAAGAAGATGTTTTTTTCATTACATAAGTTTCCCGGATCGAGAGACTCTAAGATCAATTGTAAAAGTTCATTATCCCAAACTTGAAAGCAAGCTTATTAATAATGCAATGAATGTTTTTTACGATCTGAGAGAAGTGGACGGGCTTAAGAAAAAGCCTTCTACTAGTGAGCTCATTGATTGGATCAAACTCCTAATGGTTGGCAAGGTAACCGAATCTGAGTTGGGAGATATGGATCTATCGGAAAAACTACCTCCTTATGCAGGCGCACTTCTCAAAAATGAGCAAGACCATGATTTGCTTACTCGTATCAGACTTAGATTTAGACGGTAACTAGTTACAACTATAAAAAGCCAGGTGAGAGATGTTCCTAGACTTTTTCCTACTACTAAAGAATGACGGTATTCCAGTAACAATTAGGGAACACCTAGTATTCCTTGAAGCGCTTGATAAAGATGTTGTTGAATACAGCGTCGACGACTTCTATTATCTCAGCCGCACATCTCTGATCAAACATGAGCATCATCTCGATAGATTCGATGTTCTCTTTGGTTATTACTTTGAGGGGATTGAAAAGATTGATATGGAAGAGTTCATGCAAATACCTGAGGAGTGGCTTAAAAAGAGCTTTAATAGTCACTTCACAGAAGAAGATAAAGCAATGATTAAATCTATGGGCGGGCTCGATAAACTTCTTGAGCGACTCAAAGAGCTAATGGAAACTCAGAAGAAAAGGCATGAAGGCGGCAACAAATGGATTGGAACAGGCGGTAGATCGCCATTTGGCTCGGGTGGTTACAACCCCGAGGGGATTAGAATGGGGCACGAAGGAGTTGGCAGTAGAAGGGCGGTAAAAGTTTGGGATGAGAGAGAGTTTAAAGACCTGGACGATGGTGTTGAGCTTGAGACCAGGAATATGAAGATGGCACTTCGTCGACTCAGAATCCTAACTCGAGAAGGCACAAAAGCGGAACTTGATTTGGACAAAACGATTGATAAAACCTCAAGAAATGCAGGGCTACTAGAGCTTGAGATGGCTGCTGCTAAGAAGAATAATATAAAAGTTCTTCTCTTCTTAGATATCGGCGGCTCAATGGATGATCATATTGAGCTATGCTCACGTTTGTTCTCAGCTGCAAAATATGAGTTTAAACATTTAGAGCATTATTATTTTCATAACTGTCTCTACGAATCAGTTTGGAGAGATAATAAAAGGAGAAAGCAGGAAGCGGTTCCTACTTTTGAGATGCTTCATACTTACAATAGTGACTATAAAGTAATTATTGTTGGTGATGCTTCAATGTCTCCATATGAGATTCTCTATCCCAACGGTAGTATAGAACATAGTAACGACGAGGCTGGAATCATTTGGCTTGAGCGTCTTAAAGAGCAGTTCCCTGATATGGTGTGGCTTAACCCTGCACCTGTTGAAGAGTGGCGTTATACTGAGTCAATTGGGATGTTAAGAGACTTTATGAAAGACCGCATGTTTCCGCTTACCATGGGAGGCCTCCAACAAGCAATCAAAGCACTTAAAGATAAGAAGATAAAGTATGAAGGGCATTAATTCTATCTATGATCAACGCAATAGATCACTTAAACATTGTAGTTTCAGATCTCGAAAGGTCTGTTAAGTTCTATACAGAAGTTCTGGGTTTTGAGCAGACTAACAACGCTCATCTTGAGGGCGACTGGGTAGAGTCGATAGTTGGGCTTAAAGGAGTTGTTGCTGATGTTGCTTTTATTGTTGCTCCTGCTGGCGAGCCGAGGATTGAGCTTCTTTGCTATAGGTCTCCAACGGGTGAATCTGTCCCTGCCAATTCCTTAGCAAACACAGTAGGGCTCAGACATATTGCCTTAAGAGTGGATGACATTCATGCATCAGCTACTAAACTAAAAGACGCTGGCGTGAAACTTTTAAGCGAACCTGTTACTGTTCCATCGAATGTTGTAACTCACGACGCTGGGCATAAGATGCTCTGCTACTTTCACGACCCTGACGGCGTGCTTCTCGAAATTACCGAGTATAAGTAACTAAAATAATCCAAGAACAAATGCTTTGTTAGAAACATTAACAACCATGTGCATTATAAATGCAGGCCAGAAAGATTTCCCCCGGTAGCAGATATATCCCCAGAGTAATCCTGTAAATATTGTGCTGATTGTTTCTATCTCGGGCTTTCCGAAATGTAATAGCACAAAGGGAATCATCTGAATAATTATGCTCCCCTCTTTGAATTTATCCTTAAGTCCAAAGAGCATGAACCCGCGGAATAAGAACTCCCACCCGAGCATATATATTCCCATCTGCCATGCATATGTGAGAAGGTCAAAGTTTCTATGATTCCTGTAATATCCTTGCACTGAGGACATGTCTGAGCTTAAATAGAGGACTGGTACTGCTATGGCGAGAAATATTAAAACATATGGAATCCAGACTTTGTAGTTTCCTATACGCAAGCCAAAATCAAGTGGGTTCTTCCTCAAAAATATTAGAATTGTTAGTATCGGAAGTACTGCAAAATAAACGAACGAGCTGATCCAGAAATTTTCTATCTGATGATGGTGATGAAGAATCATAAAGAGGGTTGCGAAAGAAACAACAATAATTTCGCTATACCAGCTTCTGAGAAAACGAGTCAGGTTCTTAAGTTCTGATGAGATATTGTTGGACATAAGCAGTTTGTAAAACTATTTATTGGTTTTGAGATGCAATTGCTTTTAGGGTTTTTTTGGAAAGCATTGGGCCGCGTTCTAAAAAATTGCCGTCAGGGCCGTAAACCAAGAAATAAGGAATGGCGGGCAAGTTGTAATATTTTACTAGCGGATTTTCCAGGTTAATTATATCAAGCTCTCTTAATGCCATTGTATCAACCCTCTGAGCTAGCTCGGCAAGCTTTTCCTTAAGCGGTCCGCATGGTGCACACCAATCGGCATAAAACATAAAGACTGTATATTTATGAGGTTCTATATAATCAATAACATTTATTAGCTTTCCTTGGCTAATGAGTTTTACTTTTTCAAATTGGGGACTAGTGGAAGCAACTTCGTAAGAGTCTGATCCATAGGCTGTGAAGGGGATGGTTATAAATACGGCAAATAGGATAATCAGGCTTAGGGTTTTAGTTGTTATCATGACCATTAGTCAAAAATTAGAGTACGGTTGCCGTATACCAGAATATGACGTTTCAGATGATGCCAGATAGCTTGCGAAAGAACAACTTTCTCAAGATCTCTCCCTTTTCTGACGAGGTCCTCAACGTTGTCCTTATGGCTAACACGTACTACATTTTGCTCGATAATAGGTCCCGCATCCAGCTCGGCTGTAACATAGTGACTTGTTGCACCGATAATTTTCACCCCTCGCTCGTATGCAGAGTGATATGGTTTTGCCCCGGGGAAAGCGGGCAAAAATGAATGATGGATATTTATAATCTTATTAGGATAATGAGATACAAAATCATCACTCAAAATCTGCATATATCTAGCTAGTACGACAAAGTCTATATTGTATTTCTTAAGCAAATATAGCTGTTTTTGCTCAGCCTCTTCTTTGTTTTCCTTAGTAACTTGAACCATATGAAACTCAATCCCGAAATTCTTTGCAATTGGTTCAAGGTCAGGGTGGTTGCTTATAATGAGAGGGACTTCAACGTTCCATTCCCCGGACTGGCTGCGGGATAAAATATCATGAAGACAGTGGGACATCTTTGAAACAAAGATTGCCATTTTTGGAGTATTGTCTGAAAAGTAGAGACGCCACTGCATTTCAAACTTTTCGCCGATCAAGGTGTCAAAGTACTCTCCAATTTTGTCAGCTGGTATTGTGAAGTTGGCGAGATCCCACTCTACTCTCATGAAAAACACATCTTGCTCAGCATCAACATGCTGATCTAGGTATAAAATGTTACCGTCATTCTTGAAAATAAATTCAGTAATGGTTGATACCAAGCCCTTTTTGTCAGGGCAGTGGATTAATAATATTGCAGACTTACTCTCTTGTTGTATGTCCATTTGTTCTTTTTCCGTGTTAATTAAGTGATTAATGTCTTCCCATTAAAGCATAAATCTCATCATCGTTTAAACCGAAATAATGCGCTAATTCATGTTGAAGAACTTCATTTACTCTTTCTTCTATTTCCTCGTCAGTTCTGCATACTTTTTCTATATCTTTTTGATAAAGCACTATTTCATCTGGCATCCGAATACCCTGCCAAACGCTTCTTTGACCTAGCGGAGTTCCTCTATAAAGCCCTAGCAGCAGACCTTTCCCTCTGATCTTTAATTCTTCAAGATCTTCGGAGCTCGGGTAGTCCTCAACTGTAATGGCGACATTGTCGATCTTGTCTCTAAATTTTTGAGGAATATTGTAGTACGCCTTATTAACAAGTTCTTCAAACTTCTTTTTGTTCACTTTTCTAACCTACCAAATTCATTATGAAATCCAGTAAATACTATATCATGTTTTAGAGGCTTTCAATGTGCTTTAATCATAAAATCTTGGTAATTGGGTCATATTCTATAAAATGACACGCATCTTTTTCATATATCAATAATCAAATAGAATGATAGTCTTTACACAGACTTGAAAACATGCTAAGAGGTGAGATATGAATAAATTGTTATTGATAATACCACTAGTAGTAAGCATCTTTGTTCTCTACACTTTTCTTTCTCCGGTAATCTCAAAAGAAACTAAAACTACTACAGAGATAAATTCTTCCATTCAAATAGCTGAACTTCAGAACGTCAAGGATGCACCTGTTGAGCTTGGACAAGTAGACTGGATTAGAAATTATGATGAGGGGGTCTTAAAAGCAAAACAGCAAAATAAGCCATTACTTGTTCTGTTCCAAGAAGTTCCGGGTTGCAACACTTCTTCTGGTTATGGGGAGAATGTTTTGAGCCATCCGCAAATAGTAGAAGCAATTGAGACATTATTTGTTCCGGTTGCTGTTTATAACAACCATAGCGGGGAAGATGAAAGAGTTCTCAAATCATTTGGTGAGCCCTCTTGGAATAACCCCGTTGTGAGAATTATTACTCCTGATAGAAAAGAGCTTGTTTCTAGATTAAACGGAGATTATACAGAGGCCGGATTAGTAAGAGCTATGATCACAGCTTTGGAGAATGATAATAAGACTGTGCCTCAATATTTAACTCTATTAGCACAAGATCTAAATGTGAATAATGGAAAGTCGGAGCGAGCCGTTATTGCCATGCATTGTTTTTGGGTAGGTGAGGGCAAGCTGGCCAATGTTAATGGGGTCATTTCTACTGAGCCTGGGTTTATGGGTGGTCATGAGGTAGTAGCGCTAGAATATAACCCTGATATCATTTCATATGGAGATCTTGTAAAGAAGGCTAAATCCCAAAATTTAGCAAGGCATGTATTTACAGAGAGTTCAAAACAGAGTTCCATAGCAAAAGAAATAGTTGGGGAAAGTTCTGTTTCTCCTAAAGATACTTTCAGAGCCGATAGCAGACCTAAATACTATATGTCGGGAACATTGTACAAACATGTTCCTATGACCAATACACAGATTGCTAGAGTCAATGCTGCAATAGGTGCTTTGCAGTCGCCAAATATCTTTTTATCACCAAGGCAACTCGAGATTTACAACTATATTCAAGATCATCAGGATTTGAACTGGCCAAATCTAGTTAGTAGTTCAGATTTTAATTCTAGCTGGGATAAAACGGTTTCTTTACTCAATAATCAGATTAGCAGAAGATAAGGTTATTCACTAAAGTTTGATTTTCTATAGTTGTTAACAAAAGTTGTTAAATCAGGAAAAAATTCTCTGAAGTTTTGCTCAAATTCTTCATAGTTACTTTTAATATCATCTAACCCATCTTTAATTGGTTTGGCTTTTTTGAAACGTCTAAGTCGTTTTGAGATTGCCTCAAGTGCCAGCCCTATTGTATCTACATTCTTATAAGAACCAAGCCAATCATCTTTAACCATGTACGGCAGACGCTCTCTTAACTTCTGAGGCAGAGTTTGTTCACGTTCTAATAGAACACTGTAAACTCTATCAGTAAATTCGCGCAGTGTTACATCTGAATAGTCAGACCAATGTTTAGCTAAAAAGTGATCGAAGCCTAGATCAACAATAATTCCGGCAAACCTTCTTCTATCAGGCCGTAGTAACTTTTTGCAAGTAAGAAAATTGGGATGGGAGTCAGTATAGAGATCTACTCTTCTATGAGTTTTAATGCCTTTTATGATCTCGGGGCTGTACTGGTCTTCGAGACGCCCTTTGACAAAGTCGCCCAGTAGATTTCCTAGTAATGATTCATCTGAATCTTCAGCTAAATATAAATGAGCTAGATAATTCATTGTCCCTCTTTTAAGGACATTATTTGTAAATCCTAAATTAGATTACATAAATCAAATTATACGCAAATCTACTGGGATAAGGTGTTTAGTTAACTTCTACCAATTCTGTATCAAAAATTAGAGTTGAATTGGCGGGAATTACAGGTGGATAACCATTAGGTCCATATCCTAAATCCGGTGGAATAATAAGCTGACGTTTCTCGCCTACTTTCATATCTGCGATTCCTTCGTCCCAGCCTTTGATTACCTGTCCCACGCCGAGGGTGAATTCAATTGGAACGCCTCTTTTTACTGAGCTGTCAAAAACAGTTCCATCTTCAAGTTTCCCTGTATAGTGGACTTTTACTTTCTGTCCTTTTGTAGGTTTATCTCCAGTTCCTTCTTCAATCACAATGTATTTTAGCCCTGATGGTGTTTCCTTGATGTCTCCTGACATTTTCTCCTCCTTTGAGAATGCATTTGTACTTAAATTAAATGTTACTGCTATTAAAACTAAGAATAAAGAAAAAGTTATACGACTCCTCAATATTTTAGTTAGCATTTAAACCTCCATTTTGTTTGGAATTATTTGTCTCGGTACTTTTACTATAGGTTAATACTTTACCTCATTCTATTTATAAGAGCTATATAAAATTTTATAAGATTAGGAGAGAAAAAATGATAGTTTGTATTAAGTATTGTGCTGTTTTGTTGCTATCTAACTCTTTAGCAAGTATTTTCTTTAATAAATGAAAAGCCGTCGACTTAGTCTCTTGATTTTAATGCTATTTTCATTGCTCCTGACAATGACTATTGCTGAGTTAGGATTTCGTTTATTCCTTCCTGAAACATTTCTTCTTAATTGGCATTCTGAAGACTATTGGAAAGCAAGACTCGTTGCTAAGATTAATAAAGATAATAATAAAAATCCTTCAGATGAAATTGAAAAAAACATTCTTTATAATTCAATCTATGACTCAAATCTAGGATGGCGGATGATGCCATTGTACAAAAGTGAAGGGATAAAACATAACTCAAAAGGATTCCGAGGTAAGAAAGAGTATAATTCTCAGCCAACTAAAAAACGGATTTTTGCTGTTGGAGATTCTTATACATATGGTTTAGGCGTATCTGATGAATATACCTTTAGCTCATTGTTAAATGATATGTCAGATGTTGAAGTAATTAATGCTGGGGTTAATGGTTATGGTGTGGATCAAGCATATTTGATGTGGGAGCTTGAAGGTAAGAAATTAAATCCCTCTATTGTGATATTAGGATATTATCTTAATGACTTTTATAGGAGTTCATACATTGTTAGGGGAAAGCCCAAGCCCCATTTCGATTATGATAAGGGTGGAGAGGATTTTGTACTTAAAGGAGTTCCCGTTCCTGATAATCAGACTCTACTTGATCGGGGAGAGCTTCAAGTAGATAGTGGATTCAGGCTTTTTAGGGTTTTTGCATGGATTAAACAAGGGGTAAATAAGAGATTTGTCTCCAGCAAAGAATTAGACTCAAATAGTTATGAGCGCTTAATACCAAAAGCAAAGTTGAATGAATATATTCTAAAAAAATTCAATGATTCCGTAACAAGATCAGGAGCCCGCCTACTTGTTGTCTTCATGGGGGCCCATGCAAGATGTTATGAGCCGTCATTGGAAGCTCAGTGGGTTGAACATTCTATAATTGAAACATGCCAAGAAAACAATATTGAATATATAAATCTAGCTGAAATAATGAGACAAGATGGGTATTACTCTTCTTTCTATGCACAGCATTGCCATTTCACAGAAAGTGGACATAGATTTACAGCTAAAAAAATAGCAGAGAAGCTAGGATTAAGTAACTAACCTTTCTTTAGAATTCAGAATAGAAGATTTACTCTCCCTTGAAATCAGGATCTCTTTTTTCAAGGAAGGCTTTCATTCCTTCTGTTCTATCATCGGTATCAAAACAAGATATGATCAGTTCCTTTTCTAACTCTAAGGCTTTATCCAAGTCCATTTCGGATCCTGTATTTATAGCTTTTTTTGCTGCACTAACGGCCAGGGGTGCTCGTTTGGCGATAGACTCGGCCAGTTCTTTCGCTTCTTTCATTACTACCTCATGAGGTACAACTCTTTCCACCAAACCCATTCTGAGTGCTTCTTCAGCGCTAATCATCTCCCCTGTATATATAAGCTCTTTTGCTTTTGCATTACCCATGATTCGTGTAGTTCTTTGTGATCCACCCCAGCCTGGGAATATACCAAGTTTAACCTCAGGGAATCCGAGCTTAGCTTTTTCAGATGCAATTCTTATATCACACGCAAGTGCAAGCTCACAACCTCCCCCAAGCGCATAACCATTCACAGCTGCAATTGAAGGGTATGGACTATTTTCTATGAGATCAAAAGTCTTATGAGCATAATCTACATACTCTCTAAAATCCTCTGCAGACATTTCACTCATCTGCGCAATGTCAGCTCCAGCAACAAAAGCTTTATCTCCTTCACCAGTAATTATTAAAACTCTTAATTCTTCCTTTGGAAGATCATTTTCCACAAAGTTGCCCAGATCTTTGAGCGTATCCCAATTAAGTGCATTTAAAGCCTTGGGACGATTAATTGATAGAATACCTATAGCGTTATTTCCCTTCTCATAATTAATAAATTTATATCCCATTAGATTCTCCTTCGTGTTTTATATATTGGAGGAACTGACTATATTAAAATCCCAATCAAAGAAATTATTTGTAATCATTAAATCACATTAAGAATTCGGGTTTTTTGTCTTAGTTTTATTCGTCTTAGTGTTAGGTTTTGGTGAGGATTTTTTTGGTTTAGCTTCTAGGTCTTCAATCTTTCCTTCTAGTTTGGCTATTTTTAATTCAAGGGCATCCACAGTGTTTATGAGCTTGTTCATTTCATCTCTTTCAGGAACATTTCTTTGCTCCAGTGACTGTTCCATGAAAACCTGAACGTAATTCTTGAACTCCGAGGATTTTTCAACCGCTCTATCCATAAGAGGGCTATTGAACCATACATCCATCATTTTATGAGTAGACTCTTCCCATGACTCATAGAGTTTTTTGAAATATCCAAGGTAGTAAACTTCATCGAGTTGTTTTTTCTTGGCCAAACTGAATCCCCTTAAGTGCTCCGTTGCATAAATCACGCATGATTCGGAATAGATTGATACTTTAATTAGTATTAACCGAGGAAGCCGTCTTGTCCAGGGGTAAGATATCCTATAACGAATAGAGTGAACAGGATGATACCAAATCCAAGAATTGCTCCCCACGCGGCTTTCCTGCCTTTCCAGCCGGATGACAACCTTCCATGAATCAAGACTGCATATAGTATCCAGGTGACCATGGACCATGTCTCTTTATGTCCCCAGACCCAATTGTTTCCAAAGATTTCTTTTGCTAACAAAAATCCCAATGCTATTCCAATTGTTACCAGAGGAAATCCTATAATAAGACAAAGGTGGTTAATTCTATCTAGAGCTGTAAGGGATGGGAATTTTGCCAAGAAACTGCCTAGACGTTTGGATTTAATCTGGTTTTCTTGAAAGATGTAGAGAACTCCCGAAATAAAAGCAACTGTGAACAAAGCTTCACCCGTAAGTATTAGTGCAATATGAATCAATATCCAAGGGTTGCTTAACGTCAGGTTGGAATCAATAATACCATGGGGCAGAATAATAAATGGTAGAGTCAAAATAAATGCTAGCGGAGCTGCAAAGGCTCCTAATAGAGATGCTTTAAATTTAAATTGCGATGCTACATAAACAAGCGATATGAAAAGTGCGAATAAGTAAAGTGTGGTATCAAATCCCCGGGCCAGCGAGCTTCCTGTGGTATATATAAATATTAAGCTTACAGCCTGTATAATAGCGCCTGCGAAAATAAAATAGAAACCTAGCTTGGGCAAATTGTTGCCCTTGGTCCAAAAATGGCTACCGTAAAAAATTGATGATACGAAATAACACAGCACTACAATCCAATACCATTGCATATCTATATTTTATTTGTGATGAGAGTAAATACAACAATAGCTCTTAAATTACTTGATTTGCGATAGTAGTTGCGCTTAGAGCTAGTTTCCTTTTAGGGCTTCAGTTTGGTAATAAGTTGTGAGTGAGTCCATTAATTCGTCCAGCTCTCCGCTCAATATTGCGTCAATTTTATATAGAGTAAGATTGATCCTATGATCTGTAATTCTGCCGTCCCGAAAGTTATAGGTTCTGATCTTCTCACTTCTCTCACCAGTTCCGACCTGAGTTTTTCTTTCGTCAGCAAATTCACTTCGTCTCTTTTCCTCTTCAATTTCAAAGAGCTTTGCTTTTAACATTCTCATAGCATGAGCACGATTCTTATGTTGGGATCTTTCATCTTGGCATTGAACTACAATTCCAGATGGAAGATGAGTAATTCTGATTGCCGAGTCAGTTTTATTGACATGCTGTCCACCGGGACCTGAAGCTCGGTAGGTGTCTACCTTTAAATCTTTCTCATCAATTTCAACTTCTACATCATCCGGCTCAGCGAGTACGGCCACCGTTGCAGTAGAGGTATGAATTCTGCCGCTGGTTTCTGTAGAAGGCACCCTCTGTACTCTATGTACTCCACTTTCATATTTTAATTTGCTGTATACATTCTTTCCTTCAATAGAAACTATCGCTTCCTTTAAACCACCTGGGCCAGTTTCGCTAATATTGATTACTTCGATTTTCCACTTTTTCTCTTCAGCATAACGTGAGTACATCCTGAAAAGATCTCCGCAAAATAAAGCTGCCTCATCACCACCTGTGCCGGCTCTTATTTCGAGAAATACATTCTTGCCATCATTTGGGTCCTTTGGAAGTAAGAGCAATCTGAGTTTGTTTTCCAGTTTATCTCGTACTGGGATTAATTCATCAATCTCTTCCTGAGCCAGTTCGCCCAGTTCTGAGTCTTTTAGCAAGGATTGATTCTTGCCTATTTCTTCAATAGAGGTTCGGTACTTGCGGTATAACTCTACAACCTCTTCAAGATCTGAAAGCTCTTTTGAATATTGATGAATATCTGAAGGAGAAAGATCTTGTTGATTAAGATTTTGCTCAATCTCTAGATATTTTTGCTCAACTTCTTCGAGTCTGTTTAACATTGAAGCTTCTGCCATTTCGCCTTTTATCTTCACACATCTTGCAAAAATTTCAAGATAAGATTAAACTTGTCTTGGTAAAGCAATGGAAACAATGGATATTCTTGAGAATAAAATTAAGGAAGCTTTGTCTAGAAAGATAAAGCTAGAGGCAGAACATAGAAACCTTTCTGATGAAGTTCTGAAGCTTCGTGAGAGTATTGATAAGCTTGAGAAGGAAAGAGATGACATGAAACTTAAGCTTGATAGGGTAATTGAAAAGGTTGAAATCTATTTAAGTAGGTCAGAGGCTTAGTGTGAAACGTCTAAAGATCAGGTTTTTTGATACAGATTACGTAATAAAAACAGATGCAGAGGAAGAGTACGTACAAAAAATAGCATCTTTTATAGAGGAAAAGGTTAAAGAAATTTCAAATGTTGAAAGTACAATTGTTGTGCCTCGCGCGTTTCTTTTGGCTATGCTCAAGATTACCGATGATTACTTCAGAGTAGAAAAAGATTTCGAGGAATTTAAAGATCGTGCTGAGGAAAGATCAAACAGATTGTTACAAATATTGGAAAGCTCCCTTAAAGAAAACGAATCATTTAGTTCCGATGATGGAACACGTAGAGAGGAAATCGGCAGAGAAGAATCAGAAGACTCCTTTAAACATAGATGATGGTTGGAAAAATAAGTCGTTTATCTCCCTTTTGAAGTCAGGGAGTTTCAATATTAAGCCAGAAAAAGACAGCATTCGGAATAGTGTTGGTAAGAAAAGGTCTGCACTTTCCGATGTCGAAGTAAAACAAAAAAGTTTACTAATCTCAGATAATCTTTACAGTTTAGAGGTCTTTAAACTGTCCAATAGTATTGCTCTTTATTCTCCAATCCAAAATGAAGTCAGAACTGAGTCGATATTTAACAAAGCGATTCAAACAGAGAAAGAGGTTTATTTCCCTAGAGTAAATGGCTCTTCTCTAGACTTCCATAGGATCCATAATCTAGAGCAGCTTCAAATTGGTAAATTTGGTGTTTTGGAGCCCGAAGCCCATTTGTGTAAGACGGATATCGAAAAGATTGATCTTTTTGTAATACCGGCTCTTGTATTTGATAGATCCGGCAACAGACTTGGGTACGGGAAAGGCTATTATGATCGGGCTTTAGCAGATATTTCAGACAGTAAAAAAGTAGGCCTTTCTTATGTATTGCAAATACTAGACTCTGTGCCGATTGATAAGAATGACAGGAAAGTCGGAATTATAGTAACAGAGCAGGGGATAGTTTGTTTCTAGGAGAAATTTAGGAGGAAAATAACATGTCAGCGTGGATAGTTATTTTGGTGGCGGCTGTATCGTTAGTTATTGGTTTTGCTATTCATTACCTTTATAAACAAATCGAGTTAAAAAAGAATATAGGTATAAAAAAAGACGAAGCCGAAACTATAATAGAGCTTGCTAACAAAGAAGCAGAAAAGATTAAAATTCAAGGCGAATTAAAAGCCAAAGAAATTCGTGAGAAAAGGATCGCAGAACTGGACCGTGAGTCCAGAGAAAAACAAAAAGAGTTCTCTAAAGTAGAAAAGAGACTCGAAAAACGTGAAGAGACTCTTGATAGTAAGATTGAAGCATATGATAAGAAAGAAAAAGAGGTTTCTCAAATTGAGCGTAATATGGCTCAAAAGGAGCGTATGTTAGAAGAGAAAGAGAAAGAGCTTGATGCAGTCGTAGAGGAAGCTAAGAAGAAAATAGAAGAAATAGCTGGTATGACTCAAGAATCTGCGAAAGCTGAGCTTGTTAATATCATTGAAGATGAGGGAAGACACGAAGCTGCTAAAAAGCTAAAACAGATAGAAGATCAGCTCAATGAAGATGCGGAGCGAAAATCAAAGGACATTATTGCTCTAGCGATCGGCAAATATGCTGGTGAATATACCAGTGAGAAGACAATCTCTGTCGTTAATTTGCCCAATGATGATATGAAAGGGCGAATAATTGGTCGAGAAGGAAGGAATATCCGCTCAATTGAAGCCAGAACCGGTGTTGATATTATTATTGATGATACACCAGAGACAGTTGTCGTATCTTCACTAAACCCCGTCAGGAGAGAGGTTGCAAGAATATCTCTTGAGAAATTAATAGACGACGGCCGTATTCATCCAACCAGGATAGAAGAGATTGTTTCCGATGTAGAGAAGCAAATTGAGCGTGAGATTCAAAAGTCAGGTGAAGAAGCCCTGTTTGATCTTGGAATAGGCAGCATGAATCCTGAGCTTATAAAACACGTCGGAAGATTAAAGTACAGAACCAGTTATTCACAGAACATACTTAACCACTCAATTGAAGTAGCATTTATATGCGGCATCTTGGCTGCCGAGATTGGTTTTGATATAAAGCTCGCGAAAAGAGGCGGCCTGCTCCACGATATAGGTAAAGCGGTTGATCATGAGCTTGAAGGTTCTCACGTTGATATTGGTGAGGATCTGGTAAGAAAGTACGGCGAGTCTGATGAGATCATTCTGGCAATTGCATCAGCGCACGATCCTCAGCCACAGTCTCTTCTCGGTATTCTTTGCCAGGCTGCAGATGCTATTTCTGCTGCTAGACCAGGAGCGAGAAGGGAGACTTACGAGGCCTATGTTAAGAGGATTGAAGATATTGAAAACATAGCAAGCTCTTTTAGAGGAGTTGAGAAATGCTATGCAATCCAGGCCGGGCGTGAAGTGCGTGTGATAGTAGAAAGTACAAAAATAAATGACGAAGAGGGAGCTCTGCTTTCTCATGAAATAGCCCAAAGAATTGAAAAAGAAGTAGCCTACCCGGGGCAGGTAAAGATTACTGTTATTAGGGAAGTTAGGGCTACTGCCATTGCAAGTTAGTTAAAACAATCTCCTCCCCCCGACTCGGGGGAGGAGTAATTTCAACCAATAGACCCACTAAACTGTCATTTCTCTGTGGTGCACATCTTGTACATTGACGTCGACCCTCTATTCTAAGATAATATTTTTAATATTAAGTTATCCAATCTTATTCTGTCCCGGTAGACAGACTAATTCTAAGTAGCTTGTCCAAGCTGAGTTCCAACCCATCAATTATCATGAACCATATACCCCTAATACCGCTATTGGGGCTATCTTCTGAGACGAGGTGATCTATTGGTTAGGTGCAGGTGCGCTTAATGGGAATCGCGACTGTATTTACGGGGTAGGTGGAGTGGAATATTTAGTATAGAGCTATGTGTTTAGTTTAGAAAAATCAGCAATTTTGAAAAACAGGGTTTTTATCTGAGATAACATAGAGAGCCTGTTTTGTTTTATCTTAGGATCTTCATCCATTACCATCACGTTGTCGAAAAATTTATCGACAGGTTCTTTTAATTCCTGCATGATCAAAAGTGAATCTAGATAATTCTTGTCCAGAATTTTTGCTTCAACTTTATCACGTACATCGCTTAAAGAATTGTGCAGGCTTTCTTCAGCAGTTTCTACAAAATGTTCAGTTAGTACTTCATTCCCGGAGTGATTCTTTACAATGTTTACAACACGTTTAAAGGCTGCACCGAGAGTTTCAAAATCAGTTGCCCTGCGAAATTCTGTAAGTGCTTCGATTTTCCTCTTTGAGTTCAGGATATCATCAAATTCAACTGAAACTACAGCCTCTACAACATCCTGCTCATAACCTTCAGCTATCATTAATTGTCTAAACCTCTCAGTCATAAAGCCCATAATCTTGTCCAGAGTTTCATCTAAATCTTTACTATACTTATTGCCGGTTTGATCAATAATTGATTTTAGACCTACTTGGAATGATTCTGTTAAGCTCAAATGAAAGTTTTTATTCAAGACGATATTTATTATTCCAATCGCTTGTCTTCTTAATGCGTAAGGGTCGGATGTACCTGTGGGTATAAGTCCGGATATAAAGCAAGATGAAATATTGTCGATCTTATCAACTATGCTTAAGACAGAGCCGTAGTCAGTTTCTGGAAGATCACCGTCACGCCCGGTAGGCATGTAGTGTTCTTCTATCGCCTTTGCTACTTCAAGTGTCTCACCTGAAATTTCTGCATAATACTTGCCCATAATTCCCTGTAGCTCCGGGAACTCAAATACCATTTGTGTGGCGAGATCTGCTTTTGATAATGATGCAGCTCTAACAATATGTCTTGTACTATTTTCAAATCCGAGGTTGTTACCCAATTCATTTGCCACTGTTTTCAAACGATCAGTTTTGTCATAGTATGAACCCACGTCTGAGAGATATACCATTCCCTTCAGGTCTTCTAGCTTGTCCCAGAGAGGGGCGCTCTTATCTTCATCATAGAAGAACCGGGCATCAGTAAATCTAGCTCTGATTACTCTCTCATTTCCCTTGCTTACTACGTCATTATCTTTGACTGGAGTTCCGCAAACGAAAATAAAATGCGGAAGAAGTTCATCTTTATTAGATTTAGAAAATACTGCAAAGTACTTTTGGTGATTTTTCATTACGCTTATTAGAACTTCATTGGGTAGCGTAAGAAATTCCTCTTCAAAATTTCCTTTTAGTACTACAGGTGTTTCGACTAGATTACTTACAGTTTCTAGTAGGTCCGGATCCTCGGGAATGAGCCCGCCTAATTTATCTGCAAGTTGAGCAATTTCAGCGCTAATCGTATCTCTTCTCTTTGATTGATCTAGAAGTACATAACCTTGCTCAAGGCCTTCTATATAATCATCCCAATTTGTTACTTTAAATCCTTTTGGTTGCATAAATCTGTGGCCGTAGCTTTTGTTTGAGCTTTTAAGGTTTTCAAGATTGAAGGATATAGTTTTGCCACCAAATAATGCCAGTATCCATTTAAGAGGTCTGACAAAAGTTATGTCTCCGTCTCCCCATTTCATAGACTTTCTAAAGGGTATAGATAAGATCAACTCGGGAAGAATTACTTTTAAAATCTTATCGGTTTTTTCACCCTTAATTTCTTTTTTTAATGCAAGAAACTCACCTCTATCTCGTTTAACAGTAGTGAGCTCTTTGATATCTACCCCTTGAGCTTTCGCAAATCCAAGAGCAGGTTTGGTGGGATTGCCATTTTCATCATAGGCAATTTTGACAGGTGGTCCGAAGGCTTCTTCGGTTCTATCCTCTTGTTTATCTGGAAGTCCCTGAATTCTAAGGGTTAGTCTTCTAGGAGTACCGTAGCTATCAATACTCTCATAACTCAATGAATTTTCATTAAGTGCCTTTTTTGCTAGAGAAGATAGATCTGCGATAGCATAATCTAAAAATCCAGCAGGTATTTCTTCTGTTCCAATTTCGAGTATTAGCTCTTTTGCCATGGGTTCTTTTTCAATAGGGGAAATCCCATTTCCTCCCTTTCAAATAAATAAGCCTCAGCACACTTTTTTGCAAGCGCCCTTACTCTACCTATATACGAAGCACGTTCTGATACTCCAATGGCGCCACGGGCATCGAGTAAGTTAAATGTATGTGAGCATTTAAGGCAGTAGTCGTAAGCGGGTAGAGGTAATCTCTTCTCGGCTAAACTTGAGCATTCGAGTTCAAACTTCTCGAAGAGGTCTCTAAGCATTTCAGCGTTGGATTCTTCAAAGTTATATTTTGAAAATTCATATTCATCCCGGTGATGGATTTCTCCATACGTAACACCTTTGGTCCACTCTAGGTCGTAAACGCTTTCAACACCCTGCAAGTACATTGCAATTCTTTCTGTCCCGTATGTTATTTCACCTGAGACAGGTTTTAAATCTATTCCACCTGCCTGTTGGAAATATGTGAACTGGGTAATTTCCATGCCGTCAAGCCATACTTCCCATCCCAGTCCCCATGCTCCTAACGTTGGGGATTCCCAGTCGTCTTCAACAAACCTGATATCGTGCGCAAGAGGGTCGATGCCTAAATGTTTTAGGCTCTCAAGATATAAGTCTTGAATATCTATCGGAGAAGGCTTTAAAAGCACCTGAAATTGATAGTAGTGCTGAAGCCTGTTGGGATTATCACCATATCTCCCATCTGTTGGACGGCGGGAGGGCTCAACATAAGCCACTTGCCATGGCTCTGGCCCAAGGCATCTGAGAAAAGTTGCAGGATGAAATGTTCCAGCTCCTTTTTCTAGGTCGTAGGGCTGCATAATAATGCACCCTTTCTTAGCCCAAAATTCTTGAAGTCCTAAAATTAGTTCTTGAAATGTCATTTGTTATCTCGAAAAGAATTCCTCTTAAAATATGAGGGAGAATAATACCATTATTAAACTTTTTTGGAAGCTATGTCATTTAAGACAAGACTATTTATCAAATGTTTTTAGAAAGCTCATTCATAATTTCTGCTGCAGATGTTATTTCTGTTACGGCCCCAACTGACTCACTTGCGTAAAGCGCCATGGCTTCTATATTTCCTGAAGTGTTTACTGTAGGGAGAGCAATGCTTCCTTTGAAAATAGGTTTTTTAACTCCAGCCAGATCTCTTTCACCTATAACATCCCCTTCAAAAGCGTTTACAGCACTGACACACGACTTAAGAACCCTGTGATGAGCGTGTGGCCATCCGACTGAAAATGTTTCGGTGAGGACAGTATCATCAGCTTTAGTATCTATAACTGCCTGAATGTATTTGGGATGTGCACCAGATTCTTTGGCTGCAAGGAATCTTGTTCCTACTCTTGCCGCTGATGCTCCTGCTTTTAACACTTCCTCTATGTCCTTTGCTGTTCCAATTCCACCTGCAGCAATTATCGGAATGTCCACACTCTCTAAAACTTCCGAAAGCAAAGGTAAGAGTTTGACATCACCCCGGACATGTCCTCCTGCCTGAGTTCCTTGAGCTACTATTAGATCACATCCTGCTTCTTCTGCTTGGATAGCTTCTTTTGGGGATCCAATTTGCCAGCAGGCAAGTGCTCCACCTTTGTGTGCGATTTCAATTAAACTAGGATCTGGATCCGCGTAGAAAAACTCTACTAACTTACATTTAGAAGCTGCTACTTTAACACACTCCCTATCAAGGAAAGGCATTAGAAAATTAACCCCAAAGGGGTAACTAGTTACCTTTTTTAAACTATCTATGGCATCGCTTAGATAATTTGGTGACATGTGTGTTCCAGAGATCATCCCAAGACCACCTGCATTTGAAACGGCGGCGGCGAGAGTGATCGTATTAATCCCCGGCATCCCGGCTAGCTGTATAGGAATAGCGCATCCTATTATTTGAGTGAACGGTCTATTTGTCATAATTCTAAGAATATATATCTTATCATGTTAGAGATATTCCTCTAATAGATTTAATCAGGTATGTTTCATTTTCTAAATGGGAAAGACCACCTATAAAAACTCAGGCGTCGATATTGACGCCGGAAACCTATTTGTAGAACTCATAAAACCTCTTGCAAAATCCACTGCAAACAAAAATGTTTTGGGCAAGCTCGGCGGGTTTTCTGGCGCTTATGAACTACCAATAAATAAATATAAAAATCCTATTCTACTGTCAGCAGCAGACGGGGTAGGGACTAAATTAAAGATCGCTTTTATGACGGGCAAGTTTGATACTGTCGGGATTGATCTCGTAGCAATGAATGTTAATGATGTTGTTACTTGCGGCGCTGAACCTCTTTTCTTTCTAGACTATATTGCAACATCTAAGCTAACCCCTGAAGAAGGTGTAGATATAGTAAAAGGGATCGTTACTGGCTGTAAGCAGGCGGGCTGCGCACTTCTAGGCGGCGAGACTGCTGAGATGCCTGGATTCTACAGAAAGGACGAGTTTGACCTTGCTGGCTTTGTTGTCGGGATTGTAGATAAGGGCAAAGTAATTGACGGTTCGACAGTAAAGCCGGGAGATGGAGTAATTGGAATTGCATCAAGCGGGCTTCATTCAAACGGATACTCACTTGCAAGGAAAGTTCTTCTGGGCAAAAATAAATTTAGTCTTTCAGATAAGCCAAAGCCATTAAGGCGTACATTGGCCAACGAATTACTTGAACCAACTAAGATATATGTAAAAACCTTGTTGTCCCTTATGAAAAGTTGTGATATTAAGGCAATGGCTCATATTACAGGGGGAGGGCTGCTTGAAAATATACCAAGGGTGCTTCCTAAAAACTGCGCAGTAGAAATAGATTCTTCCTCATGGAAGATGCCGCCGATTATGAGGCTGATTCAACAAGAAGGCAAAATAGACCAAGAAGAAATGCACAGGACTTTCAACTGTGGTATCGGCATGGTTATTGTCGTAGATTCAAAAGATGTAGGCAAAGTATTAAAGAAATTAGACAAGCTTAAGGAAAAAGCGTCTCTTATTGGAGAAGTAAGCAAAAAGAAAGGTCTTCAGGACCAGGTTGTAATAATTTAGCTTTCTTAGAAAATCCTCCTTCCGGTATATTCAAACGTTGCTCTGATATTTAATTTTTCAAGACCAACCCAGCTCTTTGGGAAGGGTGCAAAAGGAGATGCTGCATTAATAGCTCTTATTGCTTCGTTATCAAGCCTTGCATATCCAGAAGAGTTTATTAGCTGAACACCTTCCAGGTAGCCGTCACTTTTGATCGTAAATACCAGAAAAAGAGTTCCGTATTCTCCTCGTATTCCCGACTCTCTAGGATAAGTCCAAACAGATTCAATTTGTCTCTTCATTTTTATGAAGTAGGAAAGGTATTTGAACTCAGTCGTGCTTAGGTCTACTGTTTCTTCTCTTTTCTGAACATTCGGAGCTCCACGAAAATCTTGCGGGTTTCTTTGGTTCTGGGGTAGTGTCTGGGGTTGTGGAGGAGAGCTAAAGAGCTGTTCTTTGGATAGATTCGGGAGTTCTTTTTTCGTTGTTTTCTTTTCTTGTTTTAATTGTTTCTCAGGTAATGATGCTACTTCTTTATTTCTGGTAATATCTGATCTGCTAAACTTCTTTTCCGGTTTTTTTTCTGTTTTCTTCTCTACTTTCTTAGTCTGTTTTTGTGGCTTTACTTCTGGTTTAGGTTTGCTCGGAGGCACAGGTGGAGTGCTTACTGACTGCTTTGTAAATCTGTCTCGAGTTGTTTCTTCTGGAACCTCTCTGTTTCTCTCGGCCAGCCTTTTAGTAACCTTAGGAGGTTTTGTTTCTTTTTCTTTAGGGACCGGCAATTCTGTAATCTCTATAAATTCCGGCTGTTTTTGTTCTTGTGCCAGATTATCTCTTAGATTGAATATGTCTATTAGGTAGAGGTGGACGAATAGTAAAAATAGGATAAAAATCGCCGATGACCCCAAAATATAGGGCATAAGAGTATTTCTACGGCGCCTTTTGTTCCTTCTAATATGGACTTGCTTCACCATTTATAATTTTACCACTGGCTATTTTAATTACTATCAATTAATAAGAGGCTCTAAATCAACATTATTGAAGAGCTTTAAGATTGAGGAGTTCCATCCAGAAGGCCCTATTCCATTGGCATATATTAAGTTTGAGAGATTAATCATTGGATCATAGTTGCCTCCGGGTTTCTGGACTAGAATAGGAATATCAACAGTCTCAAGCATTGGCAAATCATTAAGACTATCTCCTAATCCTACTGTCTCTATATCATCAAACTCGGATTTATATATATTGCCCAGTATCTTGACCGCTTTGCCTTTATCATTTTCCCCTAATATATGGTGAAATCTGCCGCCCCTGGTATGCCTATAACCCTTTAGATTAATTTGTTCCTCAATAGTTGCAGTATATTTCTCATCCTCAGGAATAATAAAAGGCTCACTATGATCACGTACCATGGCAAGTTTAGCTGTCTCTTCGTCAAGACCGGTCAGATCCGCAATTTCGCTAACAGTCATATCAGAAAACCCTATTATCTGAATCCCGGTTTCTTCACTGATTGATTTTAGTGTAGCCGAAAGTATCTCTCTGGAGGTTCCAAGGTCGATTACTTTATATCCATCAACTTCACGATCGTATTCAAATTTTTTTGAGAAGTAAGCATTAGGAATAAATATTCCACCGCCGTTTTCAGAGATAAATGGGCAATTGTTATCTAAGAGTCTTCTATATAGTTCAATTTCTTTACGGGTTTTACTGCTGCATAAAACTAAAGGTATGTCCTTTGAACTAATAAGATGGAGAGCCTCTGTTGCAGCTAGAAAAGAATAAGTTCCATTATCTAAGAGTGTGCCGTCTAGGTCAGAAAATATTACAAACTTAGGCATTGTCTTCTTCAACTGCGAGTTCTAATTGATCCAGGAAGTCAGGGATTGCGGAGGTAACCCTGCTCCAGTTCGGAATCAGAGGAGATCCAAGAGGATCATCCAGGAACTTTTCGCTGGCGATCCTAATTCCTTGAACAAAAGTTTCAACAGCGAGTCCTTCTGCGTGCCGGTCAAAAAAGAGACCGTTAATTGCGGCATCGTCATTATACATTTTAATTGTATCCTGAGCTATCCGTAAATAAGTTACAAATAAAGTATTGAATAGACTCTCTGAAAATTGAACACCTTCTGAAGATAATGTTGTAAAAAGAGATGTAGATATGTCTGTACACATTTTGAGAAGTCCACTGTCGGCGTCATGTGCAGATACATCCTGGTGCTTATGTTCGTAATTATCAGCCAAATCTACTTGGCAAATTCTTTTCATGGAAACGTTTCTAAAAACCTCAGCCAGAGATCCGACTTCAAGTCCCCAATCAGCAGGTATACGGTTTATTCTTGCGAGATCCGTACTCATTGAAAATTCCCCGGCTAACGGATATCTGAAATTGTCTAAATACACTAAGAACGGCATATGGCCTACAATCTTTTTAAGTGCTCTAATGATTGGTGATATAAACAGCCTGGTTACTCGCCCATATAGCCTATCAGTAACTCGAGGGTAATACCCCTTACAGAACTCATAGTCCATGTTGGGGTTTGCTAGTGGGTAGCAGAGTCTTGCAAGAAGCTCTCTGTTATACGTAAGCACATCACAATCATGAAGAGCTATTACTTCGCTTTCTTCTCTTGCCAGCACGTAACCGTAGGCAATCCATGCTGCTCTTCCTTTCCCACGTTCGCCCACATCAAGCCCATTTTCTTTTAAGAGGTTAAATAGGGATTGTATTTTTTCTCCGTCATCCCATATTAGTTTGTAATTTTGTGGAAGGATCGAAAAATATTCCTGCGCATGTTTAAACTCATCTGCGTTTGCCCTTCCAATGGTTATAATGATTTCATTTAAGTAAGTGACATCTTTAAGGTTCTCTAGAATGTTTTTAAGAGCAACCCTCTGTAGTTCTGAATACAGGCATGGTAGCACAAGCGCTATAGGACGGTGTTCAGAAAATTCATTTAACTGTTCTTCTAGCCGAACTAGGTTATCTTTTTTGAGCCTGTGTAAAGTTGATATTGTTTCTGTTTGGTGAAAATCGCCCATATTTAATCCCTCCGTATAATATTAGCATACAGATGCTGGTGATTCTAATGTTTTAACAGGAATTTAACAGTAACAAAACCTAATACTATCAAAATAAAAAATAGTATTAGTAATAAGTTGAAGTACTTATCGATAAAATATCTTATTTTTTCGCCGAAGAAATAAATTAGAGCCGCTTCGATGAAAAATCTTGCAGACCTGCCGATTGCAGAAGCAACTATCAAAGAAATAAGGCTAATCTGAAATACCCCTGCGGTTACAGTAAATACTTTATATGGTATAGGCGTAACTGCAGCTCCTAGAACTGCGAGGAACTCGTTTTGTTGATATAGACTGCCCACAAAATCAAATGCTTCTTGGCTAAATACATAAGTTAAGAAGAAGCCGCTCATTAGATCCCAGAGAGCCCATCCTATGAAATATCCGGCAATTCCTCCTAAGACAGACATAGCAGAGCAAACAAATGCGTACCAAAATGCTTTTTTAGGTTTCCCCAGTGATAGAGCCATCAATAATGGATCTGGAGGAACCGGGAAAAAAGAAGATTCTGCAAATGAAACGATTGCTAGAACCGGGACCCCATATTTTGTATCAGCCCAGCTCAGTACCCAATTGTAAAGTCTTTTTAGCATCTTATTTCTCTATTAAATCCATTTTCAGTTTGTCTATGTGGCTAAAGTTTGTGAGATCAAGACCAATTGGTGTAACAGAAACATATCCTTCTTTTATAGCCACTAGGTCTGAATTTTCTATATCTAAGAATCCTAACTCATTCCCGCCGATCCAGTAGTACTTCTTACCCCTAGGGTCTACTTTTTCGACAATAGCCTCGTCATAAAGACGTTTCCCCTGTTTTGTAATACTAATTCCTCTGATCTCTTCAGCAGAGGCGTTAGGGATATTTACATTTAACAAAGTATCCTTAGGAAGCCCTTTTTCTAGAACGTATTTTGTAATTAGGTCTGTGTAGTGAAGGGCGTTATCAAAATTAAAGTCGTTTCTTCCGACAAGTGATATTGCGATTGATGGTATGCCTAGGAGTGTGCCCTCCATTGCCGCGCTAACAGTGCCTGAATAGGTTATATCATCACCTAGGTTCTCACCTTTGTTTATACCGGAAACTACCAGGTCTGGTCTTTTATCTCGAAGGATTCCATTAATTGCCAGGTTTACACAGTCTGTGGGTGTTCCATCCACCGAATATACGTACTCTGTAATTTTTTCTAGTCTAAGAGGACGGAAGAGACTGAGGGAATGGCTCACAGCGCTTTGGTCTCTATCTGGCGCTACAATGTATACCTCACCAAGTTTTTTAAGAGTCTCATGAAGTTTGTGTATACCTTCTGAATTTATTCCGTCGTCGTTTGAGATTAATATTCTTTTAGCCATAAGTTCTGATATCACTAGGTTGGATAGATTTAATCAAGCAATAGAAAATACATGATTAAACCTGTAGAGCAAAATGAACTATAAGTTAGTTGAAATAAAAAAGGGAGCCAAGGCCCCCTTTTTTACTTGTAATTAAATTGCTCTTTTAGTCTATTGAGAACACTGTTTTTTCCTCACTCTTCTTGCTATTATTGCTCCTGGAATAAGGGCGTAAAGAATGAGTCCCAGGAGATCAGCTTTTGTTGTGCTATCTGCTTGGGCCAGTGTACAACTACTACTCTTGCTGCTCGGATTAGTTGGGTTAGAGGTAGGTGTTGGAGTTGGATTTGGGATATCGGATCCAACAACTTCAACCATAACAATTTGTATGTTATTTGAGGTATTAGGATCATTTTCGTCTCCAATAACTTGAGCTATATTAGAAATTGTTCCACTAGCAGTAGTTCTTACAACAATCTCTACTACAGCAGCCAATTGAATTCCCCCATCTACAATATTTCCCAATTCACAAGTGACAATCCCATTTAGCTCAAAACAAGTTCCTTGGCTAGGGCTTGCTGATATGAATTGGGTTGATGAAGGTAGGACATCAGTGAGTATCACATTTGTTGCATTAATAGTACCTAGGTTGCCTACAAAAACCGTGTAACTAATATCTTGGCCTACAACAATGGGATTAGGAGTACCAAACTTGAGAACGAATAAATCTGCCCCTGACGGATCACCTGGGTCAGGTGGATCGGGTGGGTCTACTGGTCGAACTCTAACGGTAGTAGTCTGTGTAGATATATTGTTAGAACTTAGGGGATCAAACTCAGCACCTTGTACTTGTGCAATATTTACTATAGCACCTGTTACAGTTGGTTGAACTAATATCTCTATCTGAGTATAATCGCCACTTTCTAAACTTCCTAGAAAACACTCCACTATTCCTGCAAACTCGTTACATATACCTTGATCCGGTGTTGCAGATACAAAGTTCACAGAATCAGGGAGAGTGTCTCTTACTATAATACCATTGGCCTGATCAGGTCCTGAGTTTGTAACAACGAGCTTGTAAGTCAAAGTGTTTTCTACAATAACAGGATCAGGAGAGTCACTCTTTATTATACTTAGATCGGCTATATCGATATCAATTGGCGCCTCAACAACCATTGTTGTTTCAGCAGCTCTATTATTTAACGGATCAGGATCACTCAAGTCCGAGCTGAGCTCTGCAAAGTTCAATATAGTTCCGGGAGCGGTTGGAGTAACAACAATAATAATCTTCGCATTACTGCCTGCGCTTAGATTTCCAATATCACATGTAACTATACCCCCAGCCTCTAGACAAGCTCCTTGATCCGGTGTTGCAGATACGAAAGTCACTGATGTTGGGAGTGTATCAGTTAGTACTACACCGGTTGTATTTTCAGGTCCTGAGTTAATCGCAAATAGAGTATAGGTAAGATTTTCATTTACCGTTACAGGATCAGGGAAATCAGTTTTTATTAATAATAGGTCAGCTGTAGGAATAGGGGGAGCGCTATCTACAACCTGGGTAATATCAGCAACAACATTATTCCCTAGTACAGGATCAGACTGATCAGCAAGTGCTTGAGCAAAGTTCAGAATTGTACCCAGAACTGTAGGCGTAACTACTATTTCAACCTGCGCTGTAGCTCCAAGAGCCAAATCTCCCAGATCACATGTGACCTGGCCGCCTGCCTCCATGCATGCACCCTGAGTCGGCATTGCCGAGACAAAGTTTACAGAGCTCGGGAGAGTATCGGTAATAGTTACTCCAGTTGCGTCATTAGGGCCAAAATTCACTATAAATACATTATATGTGAGATTTTCATTTATCAGTACCGGATCTGGAAATCCGTCTTTAGTTATAAGCAAATTTGCTGTGTCAGGTGGAACCTGGCCATCGACCACTTGTGTAATATCACCAGTAATATTATTAGCAGGTGTTAAGTCATTTTCATTACTAAAAACCTGAGCAATATTAACTATTAGGCCTGTAACAGTAGGTGTGACAACAATATCCACCTGAACTGATTGTCCTACTCCTACATCTCCAATATCGCATGTGACTATACCTCCAACCTCATTGCAGGCTCCTTGAGTCGGAATGGCTGAAACAAAGTTGGCTGATACGGGGAGGATATCTGTTAGAGTAACTCCTGTGGCTGCATCAGGGCCAAAGTTGGCCATAAAAACACTATAGGTCAGGTTAGTATCAACCTCCACCGGATTAGGTATGCCGTCTTTTATTACAAATAAATCCGTATTTGTTGTAGGCGGCGGTCCATCAATTACTACTGTAGGTTCAGCTACCATATTATTATCCGGATTATCTTCAATTCCGTTTGATGTTACTGATGCTACATTCAAAATAGCCCCTATTACAGTTGGAGTTACTTGAATATCAATTCTAACTACATCACCTAGAGCCATATCTCCGACATCACAATTGATAGTACCACCAGCTTCCATACACATCCCCTGTGTTGTGGCAACAGAGTCGAACATTACTTCGGGGGGAAGGTTATCAATAACTGTTACACCTGTAGCTGCTGTGGGTCCGAAATTAACAATAAACAGAGCATAATTTAAGGTTTGATTAACAACTACAGGATCAGGGAAATCTACTTTTGTAATTGATAAATCTCGTCCCCTGCAGTCTGTAAGAAATATTTCTAAACTTCCATCCGGATTTTGCCCTGTTAAATCTGCTCGAGAATCAAAAACTATTTTATTGCCCATAGCGTTTATGTCAGGAGAATTACTATCTCCAGATGTAGACTGGGTTATTTGAGTAAACGTTCCTGCATTAATATCAAAGAAGTATATTTCGTCATTTCCTTCGGGATTCCCTCCGTTAATATCCGCCTCTGTAGCAAAGGCAATTAGGTTTCCCTGAGCATCAATGGATGCGCCGAAGCTGTCATTATCACTTCCGACACTGCTTGTTACCTGGGTAATTAAATCTGTATTCGAATCGAAGAAGAACACCTCTCTGTTATTATCAGGATTTTGCCCCGTTAAATCCGCCCTAGACTGAAATGCAATACGATTTCCAGGCCCGTTAATCGAAGGTCCACTGCTGTTAATACCCGCGACATTTGGAGAATCCGTTATCTGCGTTATCATATCAGTGACAGTATTATAGAGAAAGATTTCTCTACTTCCATCAGCATTCATTCCAGTAAGATCCCCAGTAGAGTCAAAAGCAACAAGGGTGCCGTCTGCATTGATTGAATTGCCTAAATTTGAGACCGGAAAAGTAGTATCTGTAATTTGTGTAAACATCATTGTGACTGTATCAAATAAAAATATCTCAGTGCTTGCCGGATCACCGTTTCCCCCATTAATATCTTGAGGACAGGCAAAACTGATGCGTGTGCCATCAGCGTTTATGTCATGAACCTCGCAATTGCTTCCTGGAACATTTGGTCCGTTTGTTACCTGGGTGAACATATTTGTGATCAAGTCAAAATAGAATAACTCACGATTTCCATCGGACATTCCGACCAAAGAAGCATTGGAGTTGATAGCAATACGCGTGCCGCCAGTGCTAATAACAGGAGAAAAGCTGCCTGTAAAGATATTCACAAATGGTGAATCCGTTATCTGGGTAAACATATTAGTTTCAGTATCAAACAGGAAGACCTCAACAGTTCCGTCGGCATTCCCACCAGTGATATTGAAATTGGAATTAAAAGTAATCAGTGTCCCGTCTCCGTTTATAGTGGGAAGTTGGTTTAAAGCGCCAGCAGGGGTATCGGTAATTTGCTGAACAGTACAAAAGTCCTGAGCATGAGAATGCTCTATAAAGAAGGGCATAAACCCAACGAGACAGAATATTAGACTTACTACGGCTAAAAAGATTCTACTGTAGAACTGGTTAATTAGTGTAAACATATGTCTTCTCCTCCTGTACTACATCCATTTTATCAAGTTCTGATTAAGCTGGAATTATTGACAATATCTTCTGGTATTTATTTGAGCAAATAAATACCAGGTTGTTTAGTATCTGAAACTCAAGATAAATTTAATTATAGATCATTTTTATTATTAAAGTCTGTAGTTTAAAGTACTTTTTTTTGTAGCTATTCCTCTACATGATTGGGAGGCGTTAAACGGTAAATTGATGCTTTATTGCATAACGAATTAATTCTGTGGTCGTTTCCAAGTTCATTTTTTCAAAAATGCGTGCACGATATTTTCAGAGAGTGCTGAAAATAAACTATATGCTATTTGTAATAACATTTGTTAATTCTTTTTAGATATCAGAATAAAGGAGGAGTTAATGGAGCAATCCTAAGTTATTTAATCATGGTATAGATTTGTTTAGACTACTCAATGTCAAAGTAGTTATAAGCGTATGTAGTAAATGGTCGGGGTGGCCGGACTTGAACCGGCGACCCCCGGTCCCCCAGACCGATGCGCTACCAAGCTGCGCTACACCCCGATTATGTGTTCAATAAATCAATTGAGGGAAAAATGATTAGGAGATTAGCCAAGTTCTTGCTTAATGGATTTAAGTTCACTTAGAATTTCATGGAGTAAAACATTTACTTTGGTGCTAACTCTTTTTTGATTAGCTTCTTCTTTTAGCTTTTTCTTGGCCCCGGCAATTGTGAAGTTCTGTTCATACAGCATGTTCTTTATTCTAATAACCGTATGAATAGTTTCCCTGTCATATAATCTCTGGGATTTTCTTCTAATAGGATTAATTTCATCAAACTCACTTTCCCAGTACCTTAGCACGTAGGGTTTTATGTCAGTGAAATCACTTACTTCACCTATGCGGAAGTATATTTTATCAGGTAGTTGTATTTCTGCTTGCTGCCCGTACATAGATTTAAAACTAGTATAATTTGTGCTAAAAGTCAAGTCTTTTCACTACAAAATACACAATTATTGCCGTAGCTTAGGTTAGCACTGTAAAATTTAAAGTTTTTAGTACTATTTATTGAGAAACAAAGTTTGCTATAGATTGTAGGGCATTTTTGGCAATAAGTTTTTTCTTTTCTGCTTTCTTCATTTTTCCTTGAACTGCCGGAAAGAGGCCAAAATTGATATTCATCGGCTGAAAGCTCTTAACTTCTGCATCGGTTATATATTTGATTAATGAGCCCAGCGCTGTTTCCCTGGGCGGTTCAATCATGTGTTCACCAAGGGTTACCTTCGCAGCATTTATACCTGCAATGATTCCCATCGCAGCTGATTCTACATATCCTTCTACTCCTAGAATTTGCCCCGCGAAAAAGAGCATGTCGTTATTTTTCACTTGTAGGGTGGGGCGTATGAGTTTAGGGGAATTAATATAAGTGTTACGGTGCATGCTGCCGTATCTCATAAATTCGGCATTCTCTAGACCCGGTATCATTCTGAAGACCCTTCTCTGTTCCGGATACTTAAGCTTTGTCTGAAATCCAACGATATTGTACATCGAAGCTTCTTCATTTTCGCATCTAAGCTGTATCACGGCATATGGGATTTGCCCAGTTCTAGGGTCTTTAAGACCCACAGGTTTGGCTGGTCCAAATCTTAAAGTGTCCTTTCCTCTCTCAGCAATAACCTCTACCGGAAGGCAGCTTTCAAAATAAAGCCCTTTTTCAAAATCTCTAGTTTCAATTTTTTCAGATGTAAGGAGTTCATCAATGAGCCCATAATACTGGTCTCTATTGAGCGGGCAGTTTAGATAATCTCCTTCTTCTTGGTCTCCATTCTCATATCGCGACGCCTTGTAAACAATCGAGTGATCTATGCTCTCTGAGTCAATGATTGGAGATATAGAGTCATAAAAATAAAGATGATCAGAGTCGGAGAGCTTTTTAATACTCTCTGATAAAGATTCTGAAGTCAGCGGGCCGCTAGCAATAATTAAAGGGGAATCTAGGTTCTCAGGTATTTCTTCAAATTCTCCTCTCACAAGATCTATCAGAGGATTATTTTCTATTTGGTTCGTTATATACTCCGCAAATTTAATTCGATCCACTGCAAGTGCCTTACCTGCTGGCACTCGGTTGTTATCTGCAGCTTCAATAATCAGCGATCCGACTTGCCTCATCTCGGCTTTGAGTATTCCGCTAGCATTATCTAAAGAGTCTGACTTAAGAGAGTTGCTGCATACAAGCTCGCCGAGGTCGTTAGAGTTATGTGCAGGGGATGTTTTCTCAGGTCGCATCTCCACCAATTTGACATTTAATCCGAGCTTTGCTATCTGATGAGCTGCTTCAGAACCTGCAAGCCCTCCACCAACAACAGTAATTATTTTTTCATTCACCATGGCGCTTATTTTACCTGAGTAAATACGGTATGCTTTTAATCGGAGTAAGGATTTAGAGTGGTTCGTGCTACATGCGACTACATTTTATACTTGCCGAAATCACCCTCAGTCATATCTTCTAAAAGTTTGTTCAGTTTATCTTTGTCACTATCTATCTCAATATTTTTAGATTTCTCTAAGACTTCTTCGTTAACGAAGATTGGGGAATCTGTCCTCAAGGCAATTGCGATTGCGTCACTTGGTCTTGCATCTAGAACATATTCCTCAGCTTCTTTCTTTAAGTGCATTGATGCGTAGAAAGTATCGTTGCGAAGATCGGTGACCTCAATTTTTGAAACTAAGAAGCCTAGTTTTTCTATTAAGTTCTTAACTAGATCGTGTGTGATAGGTCTGACGCGTGGAGTCTTTTCAAGCTCCATGGCAATAGAGCTTGCTTCCATGAAACCAATCCAAATAGGCAGGGTTTTTTCATTTGTAGAATCTTTTAATATTACTATGGGAGTGTTTGTAAATGGGTCAAGAGCTATGCCGGTTACCTTCATTTGTAAAAACATAAATGACCTCCTGTCTGGATTATACTAGCAATTCTCCCCTAAGAGAGTTCAAAAGACCTTCGGTAACTTTAACTTTAACAGTTTTTCCCACCAATTTTTTAGAGCCATTAAAATTTAAGATTCTATTGTGATCTGTTCTTCCTGATAGGACGTCCGGATCATTTCGGCTCTCGCCTTCAACTAATACATCTTCTATTTTACCAACCCTGCTTAAATTCTTTCTTTCGGTAATGTCTTTTTGATAAGCTTGAAGCTCCGATAATCTTTCGCTTGCTATCTTGGGGTCGACTATATGTTCTTCGCCATATTCTGCAGCTACAGTCCCCGGGCGTGGCGAAAATTTAAAAGAGTATGAGCTTTCAAACTCTATTTCCTTCATGAGTGACATTGTATCTTCGAAATCCTGATCAGTTTCACCAGGAAATCCGATAATGATGTCCGTTGATATAGTTATATCAGGCACTGCGTCTTTTAATCTCAATATTGTATCGACATACCACTCTCTGGTATATGTTCTCTTCATATTGCTCAGGATTTTATTTGACCCTGATTGAACTGGTAAATGAAGGTGATGGCAAACTTGCGGCACCTCTTTCATAGCATCAATCATTCTTTTAGTAATATCTCTTGGATATGAAGTTGTGAATCTTATTCTCTCAAGATCTTCAACTTCTCCTGCTGCTCTAATTAGATCACCAAATTTATTGCCGTCGTGTTTCCAAGAGTTAACAGTCTGACCGATAAAAGTAATTTCTCTAACCCCCTTATCAACAAGGTTAGTGGTTTCTTTGAGTATATCCGGGAGTGGTCTGTTTACTTCATCACCTCTAACTTGAGGGACTATGCAGTAAGTACATCTCTTATTGCATCCTTGCTGAACAGATACAAATGCAGTGACTCTGCCCTCTTTGTGATAGGGTTCAACATCAAATAGTTCTTCTAGATCATATGAAGTCTCAACAGTTCTTCTTTTGTCTCTTTGGATTTTAGATATGATTTCAGGAAGTTTTGGTATTGCCCTTGTTCCAAGGACAAAATCAAGGTGAGGGATCTTTTTTAACAGCTTATCCCCGTAGAGTTGGGCAACGCAACCGGAAATACCTAATATTGCATCAGGGTTGTTGGCCTTTATATGCTTATATTTCCCTAAACTACTGAAAGCTTTTTGGTCTGCTTTATCTCTTATCGCGCAGGTATTAACTATAATTATATCAGCTTTCTTAGGGTCATCCGTTGGTTCTGCATCGAGAGCATTCTTGATGCGGTCAGAGTCATATTCATTCATCTGACACCCATAAGTCTCTATATATAATTGTTTTGTTGTCATATCTAAATCAATTTTACGTTGCGACATGTCTAAGTCAAGAAATCCATTAGCGCCGAAAATTCTATTAAGTGGAGTAAAGTATATCATATTTATAAAGGGGTAATTAAGTATTTATGGGATTGACAGGGCTTAAGGAATTTAGTACGATGGGAAAACATAAGCACTATATTCTAGGAGGATAGGATATGAGTAAAGGCAAATCAAGTTCAGGCTTATTTGGTTGGACAAGTGAAATTAGCTCAGATCAATGGAAAGCATTCTATGCTGCATTCCTAGGGTGGACTCTAGATGCCATGGATCTCTTACTATTTGCTTTTGCTGTAGGCTCAATTGGTAAGGTTTTTAACCTCTCTGAAGCTTGGGTTGGTGCTTTGTTTTCTGTAACTCTATTCTCTTCCGCTTTTGGTGGAGCCGTTTTTGGAGTTATTTCGGACTATATTGGTAGGGTGAGGGCCCTTACATATAGTATTTTGTTGTATTCTTTGTTTACAGGGATTAGCGCTTTTGCTCCTAGTGTAACATTTTTACTAGTTTGCCGCGTCTTTTTAGGTTTTGGAATGGGTGGTGAATGGGCGTCAGGTGAAGTGCTAGTTGCTGAAAAATGGCCCAATGAACATAGAGGAAAAGTAATAGGTATGGTTCAAAGCGGCTGGGGTATAGGATATATCTTAGCTGCTATTCTTGCTACTTTAATTATTCCTAACTTACACGAAGGTGTTACTTACACTATTCCATTAATCGGTCTTCAGATGGATGGGCTTGATTTAGGATGGAGAATTCTTTTCCTTATTGGGGTATTGCCCGCATTTTTAGTTTTCTATATAAGAAGACATCTCGATGAGCCCGAAGTATGGAAAAAAAACAAGGTTATTCGGGATGAAGTTAAGTTAAGCGGGAATGCTCAGGCCTTTACACTAAAACAGATATTTCAGCCCGACCTTCTAAGATATACAATCTCCGCAACTCTTCTTACTAGCTTGTGCATGATTGCGTATTGGGGGCTTTATTTCTGGCTTCCGCAGTTCTTAGCTAGTGATAAGGGCGTAGGGCTTGATACAAAAGGGTTTATTTGGATTATCCCAATAAATATTGGCGCATTTATAGGATGTAATACATTTGGTTTTATAAGTGATAAGATTGGTCGTAGGCCGGTTTTTGTTGCTTACCTGTTGATCATGGCTGTTCTTGTATGGTTTTTTGGACATGCCACTACTCTTAAAGAAGTTCTAATTCTAGGACCATTTATTGGCTTTTTTGGAACCGGTTTCTACTCAGGCTTTGGTGCTATATTCTCAGAGATTTTCCCTACTAGAGCAAGAGGCACGGCGCAGGGGTTCTGCTATAACGTAGGTCGCGGTGTATCTGCTATTGCGCCCCCTATGATTGGTTATATAGTTAGCCTGCACGGTTTTGCCATAGGACTGGCAACTGTGTCCGTCTTCGCTGTTGCAGCAGCAGTAGTTGTGATGACATTGCCTGAAACGAAAGGTAAAGCCCTAGATCTCGATTAGCGCATTATTATGGATAGCTACATTTCGAAGATATCGTAACTCTATATGTATTATTATATTAAACCTCTGCATATTTGATGTTAAATATAATCAAATTTAATGCATGAAAATCGAACTGATGTGCTTAATCGCTAAGCACACCCCATCTCGAGTTTGCTGAGATAGTTTAAAGCCGGCACCCATCTTTGTTTTAAATTTTCTTTGATAACAGCAGATTATAATAATTTTTGCAATCCTCGTCTGACTTGGCATAGCTCTTGCATTTTATAGATTGAAAAATCTATTTTTATATAGACCTTGCCAAAGGAGGAGTGCAGAGATGAAAGATTTTTTATACAGTTTTAAAGCAAAGCCCACAAGGGCTACTATTTTTACCATGTTGAGTTTGTTAGCTCTTGGAACTTACTCATCATTTGCTCAAGAGGACGCAGGCCCAACTGTTGCAGATGCTATTTTTACTGCTAACAACATTTGGATGCTTGTTGCAACATTCCTTGTCTTTATTATGCACCTAGGATTTGCTTCAATTGAGACGGGACTTACCAGAGCTAAAAACACTACGAACATTCTTTTTAAAAACGTTTCAATCATTGCAATAGGTATTCTCACATATGCAATTGTGGGTTTTAACTTAATGTATCCAGGCGATTTTTCTATCGGTCAGTATTTCGGATTTGCAGGTTTTGGAATAGCATCTCCTGAAGGTGCCGATGGTCTTATTGCTTATGCAGACGGTGGGTATACATATTGGACTGATTTTATATTCCAGGCAATGTTTGCAGCAACAGCGGCAACAATTGTTTCTGGAGCTGTGGCTGAGAGAATGAAGCTGAGCAGCTTCTTGGTTTTCTCAACCATCTTTGTAGCAATAGTATATACGGTAGCAGGTTCTTGGAAGTGGGGTGGAGGATGGTTAGATGCAATGGGCTTTTATGACTTTGCAGGCTCTACACTAGTGCACAGCGTAGGAGGATGGGGTGCACTAATCGGAGCTATCCTACTTGGCCCACGTCTTGGTAAATATACAAAATCTGGGATTCTAAAGCCTATACCTGGTCATAGTCTTCCACTGGCAGCAGCGGGAATGTTCTTGCTATGGTTTGGATGGTACGGATTTAACGGCGGTTCAGTTCTTTCCGCTGACCCAGAGCTTATCTCACTAGTTTTTGTAACAACTTCACTTGCGGCAGCAGCAGGAATTATCGGAGCTATGATTCTTTCCTGGATTGTTTTCAAAAAACCTGATCTTTCAATGTTACTAAACGGTGCTCTTGCCGGTCTAGTTGGTATAACCGCCGGGGCTGATGTAATGAGTCCTATGAGCGCTGTCATAATCGGTCTTATCGCAGGTTTATTAGTTGTCGCTTCTGTTATTTTCTTCGACAAATACGCTAAAGTGGATGACCCAGTTGGTGCCATATCCGTACATCTTGTTTGCGGAATATGGGGCACGCTCGCAGTAGGTATCTTTGCCGCTGATTTCAGTTTTATGACTCAGCTTATCGGAGTGATTGCCTACGGTGTGTTCACAGTTGTATGTGCTCTAATCCTGTTCTTACTCATCAAAGTTATCATGGGTATTAGAGTTTCCGAAGAAGAAGAGCTTATGGGACTTGATCTTGGTGAGCATGGAATGATGGCTTACCCAGACTTCCAGCAGATTGCAGAATCAGGTGGTTCAACAATGACTATGTCTTCAGACGGCGAAAACTAATCGGATAAGGCGTTTAGATAATGCAAACAAAAGACATTAAAAGAAATAAGGACTCAAGGTTAGCTGCTCCCCACAAACTGGGGGGCAGCTTAATAAAGCAGTTAAATCTAATCCAAAGGAGGATAAGTCAGATATGAAAAGGTTAACAATTTTATTTCTTGCGTTAACGCTTTTACTGCCTTTAGGCACGCTATCATCAAATGCTCAGTCAAGGAGTCAAGAGATCGAGCAGCTAAAGCAGATGGTAGAGCAGAATCGTCAGCAGAATGAGGAACTGATGAATAAGATTCAGCAAATGGAAGCCGACAAGGCTGCAACTCAGGTACAAGTTGAGGAGTTGTCGACCAAGCAGGAGGATACAGACCTCAAAATTGATGGTTTCATGAGCTTTTTTGATGCCATTGATATTGGCTTTTACGTAGATACCACCTATCAGTATGTTTTTGATCGTGGTTCTAGAAATGACTTGCAGTTAAGGTCACTATATCCAGACAATGAACAGTTCGCTATTAACGCTTTTACCATATCAGTATCTAAAACCCCTACTCTCGAAGGCGGAGTTATGGATCTTTTAGGATTTAGAGCGGACATATTAATAGGTGAACAGGCGCCACTTCTTGCTTCAAATGGACTTAGCAGTGATGTCATTGATCCTTATCAGGCATATCTACAGTTCTTAGCACCTGTGGGTAACGGACTTAATGTTTATGCTGGTAAGTTCGTAACACTTGCTGGATATGAGGTTATTGAAGCAAAAGACAATCCTAACATTACGCGTTCAATCTTGTTCGGGTTCGCTATACCATTTACTCATACTGGTGTAAGAGCTGATTACTCAGCCGGACCATTAACCTTAACCGCCGGACTTAACAATGGCTGGGATCAGGTTAAAGACAATAACGGCAATGTAACAATTGAAAGTCAGTTGGCATTCAGCCATTCAGGTGGAGCTATTACAGACCTCTGGGTTGGTGTTACCGGTTACTTCGGTAGAGAACCTGGTGATATAGGTTTTGATGAAACCAACGGCTGGAGAGAGCTTATCACTGCTGTGGGTACAGTTACCCTTAATGACTGGTTAACCTTCATCGTTGATGCCGATTTCGGTTGGCAGCAAGATATTATCTTCAATGAAGTAGGTTCAGAAGAAGGTGTATCATGGTGGGGTATTGCTGGTTATATCGTTGCTGATGTGCATCCTGCAATTTCACTTGCTATAAGAGGTGAATATTTTGATGACGAAGACGGATTCAGAACAGGTACAGCCCAGAAGCTATATGAAATAACACCTACCATTTCCATTAAACCTTTCAAAGGGCTTATTGCCGGAAACAGATTTGTTGATAACTTTGAGGCAAGAGCAGAATTTAGATGGGATCACTCAGATGAGAGATTCTTCGAAACGGAAGATGGTGGACTTGAAAAAGACCAGTACGGTGTAATGGCACAGTTACTGTATTGGATAGATTTATAAAAATATGAGATTAAAAAATTTAAGGACTCTAGTGTTTTAGAGTCCTTATCTCTCCATATCTCCTTTGTGTGGGCGGGGGGAGGACGGTTCTTAGGGCTAAGACTGTTCTCCCTTTTGTCTTATTGTTAATCTCTCAAAAAAATTTAACACCATTTACCCTTGCTTGTAAAATTGTCTTTAGGTAGAATAACTTCGCTTTTTAATGTAAGCCTTAACACATAACAAACAGTGCATTAATTCTATATAAAATTCAGTATGCCCGGATAGCTCAGTCGGTAGAGCAGAGGATTGAAAATCCTCGTGTCGGCAGTTCGATTCTGTCTCCGGGCATAATGCTTTTTAGGTCACTAATCCTTAACTGTCCTTCTTACTGGAGCCCCCGTTTATAACTAAGATCTTTTTATATATAGTAGTTCTATAATGATAGACTTTTAGTCATTGAAATTATTGCAATTTTTATCTTAAATAGTCTTGCAATTTAGTGGATTTATCATGTAAACTTATCTCGAGTACTTTTACATAAGTGGGATTGGAGAATCCATAACAGTTGGAGGTATTAATATATGAGGTTCGGTGATTATTTAAAGAGTAAAAGGAAGCAGCGGAATATTACCCAGGAAGAACTAGCTCGCAGCCTTGAAGTATCCAGTGTTTTTGTGCATCAACTTGAGACAGGAAAAGTAGATGCCCCATCAATAGACAGGTGTCATCAAATGGCGACAATCTTAGAGATAGAGATCGAAGAGTTGTGGAATGTTGCCAAGAAGGAACGCCTTAAAAGGTTTATGGAAAAAGAGGATATCGAGCAGGATAACTTTGAGGTTCTGACTGATTCCGAAAAAGCATTGATAAACCTTTATAGAAGTCTAGACAGTGATATGAGAAGAGATTTTGGCGGAATGATATTTATGTTATTAAGGCATACAAAAGACCAAGGCGTACAGGAGATACTCGAAGAGTTCATGAAAAAATGCGGTTAACGAATAATCTTTCATTTATCTTAAAGGCAATTGGTATAGAGATCTGTATTCTAGCTCTCATTGGATTGGTGTTTCTTTTTCAGTTCAACAGCGCGAAGACAGAATTCGTTTCTAAAACCAGGGCTATCTCAGAAACTATTGGTGACCTTGCTATGGATTTTTATACCGAAGAGGGCATAGAGCCTACAAGTGGAGATTTTTATTTGTTTCTCGATAAGAGGCTCGGAAGAAAGAAGCTTTTTAATACCTTTGAGATTTCTCCAAAGTTTTTCAGCGTAGTTTTTAATAAAGAAGGATTTTTAACTAGCGATTATGATTTGGAGGGGGGGTATTCCGTAAGAGATTCAAACGGAATATTATCAGTACTAGTGCCTTTCTCTGGAACTGATCAGAGTGAGCATTTAGGCATTGTGAAAATTGATTCTGATACTAAAGCCATTTTGAAGAAGGTCTTTGCGGATAACTACCTGCTATATGCGGCTATGTTAATCGTTCTCAATAACCAGGCATTTATTTTCTACCTTCTAATGAGAAAGAAAAGAGAAGTTGTTTTTGAGAAGGGCTATCTTAAAGAGCATTCAATTGGGGCTCTTAAGATCATGCACAAGGTCTTGGGTGACATAATTGAAGACCATCAGTCTGAGTTTGAACCAGATGATAGCAAGAGAAAGATCCTTGATGAAGATAAGAATGTAATATCAATATCTGACTTGGCAGATAAGAGAAAATGATGAAGAAATATTTTTTCATAATATTTGCAATTATGTTTTTTACATTGGGATGCGACTCTCCTGAGGATAATGGAGTTGTCGGATTAGATGGTCCGATCCTAGAAAGTGTAGATAGCAACGGTATTATGGAATTTAATGGTGCGGTCATTAATAATGGAGATACGCCTGTACAATCTGTATACGTTGTAATAGTACTCAAAGATGAGAATGGAAATATTATAGAAGCTAATTCTATTTCGCTCTTTGAAGAGGGGAGCGACGCCCTACTTTACCCAATGGAGAGAGTGTTCTTTAATCTATCTTTAAGTACTGATTCAAATAGGGTCTTTTCTAAAGATGTTGAAATTTACTATGAAGATCCGCTTGAGTAGATACCTAATCTTATAATCTAATCAACATATATTCTCCTTTTTGTTTTATCTTACCACTTAACTAAAGAATCGCAGTACTTTTGGGTGATACTAAGTAAAGTTATATTAAAAAACTAGTATTTTGGATAAAAAACTGAAGATATTCAGCAATTAACAGATATACTTAAATTAGCAAAATGGCTTGTCAGAAGTACCAAGAATGGTGATTGACAACTAAGTATCCACAGGTAGAAAGAGGAGCATAACTTGTTAATAGGTAACGGCGGTGTTTTGGGCATAGATATAGGCTCAAACTCCATTAAGCTTGTTGAGCTTGAAGAAATAGGGACCAAATATCATTTGAAAAATATTGGTGAAGCACTATTAGATAAAGGGGCTATAGTTAATAAAGTTATCGAGAACCCTGAAGCAATTTCCAACGCGTTATCTAGATTAATTGATGACCTGGAAATTGAGTCCGATGATGCAGCGGTTTCAATCTCAGGGGACCCTGTATTGTTAAAAAGGGTCAGCCTTCCATATATGACTAATGCAGAATTAAAAAAGTCTATTAAATGGGAAATAGAACAGCTTGGCTCTAACGCTACGAAGGATTATACACATGACTACCAGGTAATATCGGCTCAAAATTCTCGAGATAAGATAGATGTATTAATAGTGGCGGCTAATAAAAATGTGACTAAGGATTATCTCTCGATAATTACAAATGTGGGCTTAAATCCTGTAATTATTGATCTGGATGTATTCTCATTAGAAAGTATGTATGAAGTGAATTACCCTGAATCGGAGGGCTTACTAGCTTTGGTTAATATTGGAGCTTCTGTCACAAACATACTCATTGTCGATGGCGGGGAATCTGTGTTTGCAAGGGATCTCCTTATAGGGGGTACCCATTATACCGATTTAATAATGGACCAGCTAACATTGACCTATGAAGAAGCAGAAGAGGTGAAGCATAATCAGAGGGGAGGGGTGACGGATCCTGTAATTGAGCAAATTGCGAATAAGTTTATACAGTCTATCTCAAATGAGATAAAATCAACTCTTGAGTATTTTTCAACTGCACATAGCAAAGAAAGTGTAAAGCGCATAATGATCGGCGGTGGAACCGCAAGTTTGCCGGGACTAAAAGATGCACTATCTAAAATTGCGGGTTCTTATGTCGGTCTTCTGAATCCATTTAGAAATATAAACTATAGTAAAGAAGTTTTTGACCCCGAATATATAGAGGATATCTCCCCTAAAATGATTGTGGCCACTGGGCTCGCTTTGAAAAACCCATAGTATACAGATTGTCACTTTAAATGAATTCAATTTTATACTTCTGATTTGTATTGAAATAGCTCAGCCTTGAGGAAAATGGAGGGAATGATATCCTAAGTTCTCAATATTAAATCCAAAATGATATATTTAATTGGGACAGGTTTATAATTATGAAGTGTGTCTTATGTGAGAAAAGAAAACCCAAGAGATTTTGTCCGGCGAAAAGGACTTCTATTTGCCCAGTTTGCTGTGGTGAAAAAAGAGGAGTAGAGATTAACTGTCCTCTGGATTGCCAATACTATGTAGAAGGTCAGAAGCAGCATCAGCAAAAAATGATGCAGCAGAGGATTAAGAAAGATGGGGCTAGAAGCTATGTTCGAAAGGCAGAGCTCTATAAACATAACCCTGAGCTCTTTGCATATTTAGAAAAAGGGTTTGTTGCCATATTCAGAGCTGATAAAAGTCTAACAAATAAAGACCTGGTATCTGGATTAAGCCTGGCGCACCAGACACTTGAAACAGAAAAGAAGGGGATCATTTTTCAACACCAAAGTGGAAACCAGTATGCAGATGAAATTTCAAACCATGTTTTGAGTATAGTTGGCCAATTTAAAGATGATCCAGAGATCGGACCAAATAGAATTACACTTGATTTTGGAATTATGGTGGTAAAAGAGTTTTTAGATGAAGCTACTTTTTATATGGAAAATGATGACAATTCTAAAAGCTACTTGATTCATCTAATGAGGTATCATCCCGAAGAGGAAGCTCCTGCAGTTGAATCGCAAAGTAAGTTAATAATAACTCCCTAATACAACTCTATAAGTTAGGCTGCTATTTTTTGGAGTTGCTTGAGGGAACTGTATTAATAATTGCCGAAATTACAACTGCAACAACTGCTACTACTGCAAGATATTTAAAATAGGCATCCCAGTTTAGTGAAATTCCGAGATAGAACCCGGTTCCTACGAAAGCAAAAAGTATTAGACAAACTAAAATCGCGCCTGGAATATTTTTCTTTAACACTGAGGTTGTTCCTCCTAATTAGAAAACCTAAAATCTATAACGCAAGGAAATTCTATCTGAATAACTATTAAGATTCAAATTTTATGGTAAAAAATTACATAAGCAAAGCATTGTTCTTCTACAAAGTGGCAGATTGTATTTACTGTTTAATCATTGTAAGCTTTAATATCATCATTATCTGTTTTAAATTTATTGTTTTCTCAATTATAACCTTTGTCTTACATGGCGGTTTTTTTCTTCTGTGATTATTTATGGAAATTCCCAAACCAAAAGAAATTATTAAGATATTAAAAAGCTCAAATGGTCGCCCTATGAGATCTAAAGAGATTTCTAGGCGCCTTGGTATGCCCAAGGAAGGGCGAGTTATATTAAAAAAGATCCTTAAAAAGATGATATCGCAAGATAAAATCCACAGAGTCGATGGTGGTAAATATGCAATTACAGAATTTAAAACAGCTAAACCTAAGACCGCTGAAAATGCAAATAAAACAGAAAAAGTTGCTACAAGTACCAGACTCAAGGGAGTTGCAAAGGACGGCAGGTTGATAGGTAAATTTGTCAGAACCGGTAAGACAGGAAAAATCATTCCACGAGATGGATTGATTCCTCACATACTTCTACAGCCCGCCGATTTTAAAGAACTTAAAAACAACAGTCTGGTGGTTGCTGAGCTTCAAAATAAAATTTCTAGTAGTGGGCGTTTAAGAGGTAGGGTTATCGATGTTCTTGGCAAGGCCGGTGATATTATTGCTGAAAAAAAAGGACTCCTGGTTGAGTATGATCTAACTGAAACCTTTCCAAATAGCATAAACATTGAATTAGATAATATATCTGAGAAGATTCTTCCCGCAGAAGTTAAAAGAAGAGTGGATTTAAGGAGTAGAACAATTTTCACTATTGACGGAGAGGATGCGAAAGACTTTGACGACGCCGTTGGTATAGAAAAAACCAGAAGCGGCTATAAGCTCTGGGTTTGTATTGCTGATGTCTCTTATTATGTGAAGATGGGCAGCACAATTGATAATGAAGCTTTAAGTAGAGCAACCAGTGTTTATTTGCCCGACAGGGTTATTCCTATGCTGCCTGAGAAGCTATCTAACAATCTATGCAGTCTTGTCCCAAATGAAGACCGTCTTACTAAAACAGCCGAGATGGATTTTAACCGAAAGGGTGAAATGGTAGGTTTTAAGATATATAACAGTGTTATTAATAGTTCCGCACGCCTAACTTATACTCAAGTTGCAGAAGACCTCTCTAGCAAAGCTCCTATATCCAAGGAACAAAAGGATATCCTTCCAGTTCTAAAAGATATGAAGGAGCTCTATGAAAAAATCAGAAAACATAGAATAGAGAGTGGAAAGCTCGATTTTGACATACCTGAACCCAATCTAGTCAGAGATGAGCTCGGAAGGGTTGTGGATATTATTAAGTCAAAACGCAATTTTGCTCATGAAATGATTGAGGAATTTATGATTGCTGCCAATGTTGCTGTTGCAAGCCATTTATGTGACTCTGAAGGGCCTTCAATTTACCGAATTCACGAAACACCCGATGCCGACTCACTTGTAAAGCTCAAAGAAGGGCTTAAGAAATTGGGTTATATGCTTTCAGCTAGCGACGATATAGATACACATGATCTTCAGAGGATCATTAATCAGTCAAAGGGTAAGAATGATGAAGTACCGGTTAATATGTTAATACTTCGTTCTTTAAAGAGGGCATTCTACTCTGTCTTGGATGAAGAGCATTTTGGACTTGCACTTATTCATTATACTCATTTTACCTCTCCTATTAGGCGTTATCCGGATTTGATAGTTCATAGAATCTTAGACTCTTTGTTCATGAAAAAGTCTCCACCATATGATGAAAAAACTGTAGAGTGGATTGCTGAGCATTCTTCCAAGAGAGAACGTTTGGCTAATGAAGTAGAGAGAGAAGGCATGAGTATTGAGAGAACAGAGTTGATGAAGCCTTACATCGGAGAAGAATTTGACGGTGTAGTAATCAGCGTAATGCCTTTTGGTATGTTTGTTGAGATTGCAGAGATGTTTGTTGAGGGTCTTATACCTAAAGACACTATCCCAAATTGGAGAAACCGATGGTTTGATATAGGACAAAAGCTTAGGGTTAAAGTTGTGGCGGCCAATCTGGAAAAGCGCGGTATAACTCTTAACCTAGTTTCATGATCTAGTTCTTTATCAGTAGCTGTTTGAGTTTATATTTCGACTTTAAACAGTCCTTTCATTCCAAATGCAAACACAATGGATAATCCAAATATTACTACCAGCCAATCTAATTTCCATTTGTAAACGTCGATAGAATTTCTTTTGTAGTCAACATTTATCTCTTCAACTGCACCACCTTTGGCTAGAAGCTTTCCTCCCGGATACAGTAAATTGTTCCAGAAATTTGGAGTTGATACGGTTGGTGTAATTCTCATTATTCCCTGGTTTCCAACTATCACCTTCTTTTGATATTCTTGGTCTTCAACCTTAAAGATTAGATCATGCTCTCCAATCTCATCAGCTCTTACTCTCCAATCTACTTGCTTATCTTGCACAATTTTCAGGGGAGAAGTTTCTATCGTTAGTCCGCCGTCAGATTTTACTGATATATTCTCAGGCATCTTTGTCTTATCTGATAGTTTTAATGAAACAATAGTTGATTCATTTAGGTCTAAGGGCTTGTGTCCATATAAACTATCGAGCTGAATTAGAAATAGTCCCAAAGGGATTATCATAAAGATCATCGGTTTAACTGCATACTTCATATATTTTAGGTTTTGAATCAGTACATTTTTTTGTGCTGATAAAACTATTCCGAGCTCGTCCTTAAACAATGTGAGTTCATAAATATATGCCCTTATTTTACTTTTTGTTTCTTTGATTTTTGTTTGGTTAGAGGTGTAGCGGAAAATTAGAAGCATTAATATCGCTATTAGGAACGAAAATAATGTTAAAGACCAAATCGGAGCAATGTCCTTAAAGGGATTGACTATTAGATCAAAGAAGCTGTTTAAAACGAAATTCACATATGACATTTACTATACAAATCCCCAGTAATTATTTTAACTTAAAAAAATCTTGTATAAGGTTATTGAATATATCCTAAAGCCTTCAATTGCTTTATATCCTCATTGCTTAATTCTGCTTCTGCCGATCCTTTCAGGTCTTTTTCATAAATGAGAGATAAGATAGCTTGTAATTTTTCTTTCTGAATATTTATTTCTTTTTTGTCTTTTGAATAGAGATTGGTACTTTCTCCGAAATCATCATCTATTTTATATAGCTCAAATGTTTGGCTATTTAAATTATCTATTAATTTCCAATTGTTGCGAATTACAGTTTCTTTTTTATTTCCCTCAATCACTCCGTAGACCTCAGCAATAACAATATTTTCAGGGCTAATTTCTTCATCGTTCAGTAGGTTGATTCCTTCAAATGGGTTTTCCTCAAAACCCGACAACTCTGAAATTGTTTTAGCGATACTTCTAATTTCAACATGCTCTTTTACTCTTTTACCCATAGTGCTTGCATCAAGCGGATCGTAAATAATAAGGGGTACATGTATAAGCTCTTGGTATAAGGTGCCTCCATGACCAAGCTTGCTTCTTTCCATAAACTCCTCACCATGATCTGATGTCAATATGATAACAGTATCCTCAGCTAAGCCGAGATTGTTAATTGCATCAATTAATTCTCCTACATATTTATCGTTATATGAGATTTCTTCATCATATATGTTTCTTATATATTCTAAGTCGTGTTCATTCAGAGATGATTTGATATTGTTTAAATGTTCGTTGTCCAAGTTATCAGGGAGGTTTCCTGAATACTCATCTCCATAATCGTATTCAGTATGATTCTTATAGTTATGGTGTGGGTCAAAATAATGCACCCAGAGAAAAAATTTACTGTCTTTATTTTGAGAAATGTATTCAACAGCCTGATTGGTGATTAACTCAGCTGATAATTCATTTACCTCTGCTATATGTTCTTGGTTGAAAATATTAAATCCTTGTGAGAATCCGTATACTTTACTCACAACTATATTTGAGATTACGGCGATTGTGTTATAGAAATTATTTTTCATGTACTCTGGCAAAGTTAAAAGTTCATTCCTAACATTAGATTTAATACTACTTGTTTTCGCTTCTGAAGGATATAAAGATGTATGCATTGAGGCCATGGAAGGTAATGTCCATGACGCTTGAGAGATTGCATTTTCAAACAATACACCTTTTTCTGCTAGCTTATCTATACTTGGGGATGTGTTTCTTTCATGACCATAAACTCCTAAATGGTCAGCTCTCAATGTGTCTATGGTTATCAAAACTATATTGGGGCCTTCAGGAGAATTTAGTTTTTTATATCCAAACATAAAAACATTAAAGGATAACAGTATAATAATTATGGCAATCCCTAATGTTTTTATAATACTCAGATTGATTTTATCTAATATTGTCCTTGATATATTCCCTATAAGATTTTGCCAAATAATGTAAGAGATTAATACTATTACATAGATACTCAGAAGAGCTACAATTTGAATAAAAATGAAATAAGTGTCTTTTTTAGAACTGCTAAGTCTAGCTAACCAACTGGTAGCATTGGTGGATTTTAAAAATATTATTATATCAAGATAATATATGTATGAAAATCCAATAATAATAATGATTGCAATAATGCAAGTAGTTAGCAAAACAAGTTTGTTTTTTGGTGAAAGATTCAAGCATGATATCGCGTGAAGAATTCTTTTAGAAGCCAGAAGTAATACAGCGATGAAGATACTGATTAATAAGCCAATTATTGTATAAGTTGTAATATTCTCTTGAATGTCAAAAAGGATAAGATTATTTAATTTATAGGCAAAGTATTTATTGTTACTTATCAGTGTTATTGATTTTACCAACCCATATATAAATCCAACTATTGCTCCAACACTAATTATGGTAGGCAGTAGTCTAGTTGTTGTTAATCTAGTCTCTTTAGTCACAAATCTTGCTCCAAATAAAATTATTTATTAAATGAAAATTCTTACTGTAAATAACCTAAGGCTTTTAATTGTTTTATGTCTTCTTGTTTGATGTTAATCTTTGTAGCCTCCAATTTCTCGAGACTATTATGCTCGGATAAATTTGCCTGAAGGATCTTTTTTACTTCTGTAATATCATCATCTTCAGAGCTAAACTTATTTGTTTGTTCTAAAGGGTCCTTTTTTAGGTTATATAGTTCAAAAGTGTCTTTTTCTGGATTTGCGATTAGTTTCCAGTCATTTATATATATAGCTGTATCACTAGCGTTTAATTCACTGTAAACAACACCATTAAATATCTTATCCTTCTCGATATCGAGTAAGTTGTAACCTCCTAGGGAGGTAGCGGTCGAGTTTGTTAAATCGGCTATCGTATTTGCTATATATCTAACTTCCACATTATTTGAAACTGTTTTACCAAATTTACTTGGGTCCAGTGGGTTATAAATAATAAGTGGGACTCTGATGACTTCTTGATAAAGAGTCTCGGAGTGACCAAAACGAGTTCTTTCCATGAACTCCTCACCGTGATCAGCCGTTAATATTACAATAGTGTTGTCTTCGATTCCTAATTCATTAAGCGAGTCTATCAATTTGCCAATAAATTTGTCTGTAAAAGCAATTTCTTCATCATAAAGATCTTTTACATAATTTATGTCATTGTTGTCTATAGAATCTCTATTCTTATTTAAATACACAGTTCCGATTTTAGAAGGTAACGAGCCGTTATACTCTGCACTATATTCAAATTCCTCATGATCTATATAATGTCCATGTGGATCCATATAATGTACCCACGCAAAAAACTTATTATTCTTGTTCTTCTCAATATACTCTATAGCTTTTTCAGTAGTAATTTTAGAAGTTGTTACATCTGGATTGAGACTATAGGTCCTCTCAAATTGGTTAAACCCTTGTCCAAATCCAAAGATCTGACTTGCTGCAATATTGGAAACTACAGCAAAAGTTTGATAAAAATCATTTTTCATATGCTCTGCGATTGTTAATACGCTATCGTTTAGTCGCGTCTCAAATTCTATTATACCAAGTTGAGTTGGATAAAGGGAAGTGTGCATAGAAGCCATAGAGGGGTGTGTCCAAGAGGATTGTGAATATGCCTTTTCAAATAAAGTCCCCTTCTTGGCAAGACCATCTATATTGGGGCTTGTGTCTCTTTTGTAGCCATAACTTCCCAAACGGTCTGCTCTTAGAGTATCAATAGTTATCAGAACTATATTCGGTCCTTGATGAGAATTCATATGTCTATAACCAAACATCGAGACATTAAAGAAAATCATTATCGCAATAAGTGTCAAACCTGCAAACTTAATATTTCTTGAATTAAGTGTGTTTTCAATTTTATTTAGAATATTTCCAACAGGCTGATGCCAAAAAACGTAAGAAATTAGTGATAGGAAATATAGCACGGCAAGTATTAATATAGTAATAAATATAGAATAAGTATCTTGCTTAGAATTGCTGAAATTACCTAGAAATTCGGTTATAGGTGTAGCTTTAAGAATCTCAATTATCTCTATATAGTAGAAATAGCATATACCAAGAATAATCATAGAAATAATAAGGGTCATTGATATATAGAATTTTCTTATGCTTCTGAATTTCCTGCCAATTATCCAACGATTAGCAACTATGAAGGGCGTAATTAGAATCAACCCTATTAAAAGGGCGATTATAGAATATCGTGTAATATTCTCTCGGATATCAAAAAGGATAAGATTATATAATTTATAGTGAAAATAATTGTTGTTGATTATATTTATGAGGCTTTGTATAAAGCCATATATAAAGCCCAGTATTATTGCTACGGCAAATAGATTTCCTGTTTGATTTATATGCTTTTTGAAACTCACTTTGCTCAAACCTTTTCATTAATTAAATTGTTATTACTGGCTCTAATTTAAGCTTACTATCAAGATACCCTAGAACCTTTAGTTTTTCTATATTCTCTGGATTCAAATTAATCCCCTCTCTTATAACTAAGATTTCTAATTAATTTCTGCAATTGTATCAATAATTAGCTTTTAACTATACTACGGTGCTAACTTTAGTTCTGTATGATATTTTAGAAAAGAATTATTCTATATATCCAAGGCCTTTTAGTCTTTTTGCTACTTTTTCTTCATCCTCAGGGGATACTTCTTCAACCTTTCTAAGCTCTTTCTCAAGTGTATGAGATATGAATTCTTCAACTGAGCTATAGCCCGCTTCTTCTGCATACTTTTTGCATCTTTCGAGTAAATCTTTATCCAACTTAACCTTTGAGCCACCAAACATGATAATTCTCCTCCTTAAATCATTGACTGGTCTGATTTTCTGTTTTATCACTAATAAAAATGTTGTTTCCTATCATTCCTTCCTGCTTAGGTATATCGAATTCTGATAATATCGTAGGGGCAATATCATAGAGAGCCGGACTTTGTGCCTGTATCTTTTTATTTGAAATTACTATGCCAGGAACTAGTCGTGCTTCCATTAGATGGTCCCCGCTCCATTTCTCAGTGTTATCTCTAAGAGTTTCTTTGGGGAAGCTGCCTAGTACCGTTTCCCATGAAGCTCTATAGCCTGCGTTATAACCCACTACGAGGTCAGGCGCGTCATCAAGATGTGGACCGCTGTATACTTCACTGGCTCTGTATACCCTGCTTATGACCTGTTCCCCATTTTTCGGATCTCTTATTTTAAGTAGTTTCTCAGATATTTCATCCAGCAATTTATCTTTATTCCAGGTCTCAACTATTCCCTCTCTTTCTCTTCCCTTCTGGTTTATATATAGTCCATTAAATCCTACTCCATATGCCTTTGTCGAGCTCCAGTCTACATTTTGAAAGAATTCACTCTCTTCATCATCCGTGAGTGTTACATAACCCTCATTGCTTAGCCAAGTGTTAAGGTTAAAAGCTCTGTAAAAAGGAGCAAATCCGTGGTCAGACAAGACTATTATTGTGGTATTGTCGTCGACTTTTTCAAGGATCTGGGCTAGTACTCCGTCCATCTCTATGTAACCATTTTCTATTACTTGTCTAAGCTTTGTTGCTGAATCATAAGCCGGATGTTTAGGGTCCATCGTTCTCCAAAACATATGAGATAACTGATCAACCCTGCCTATGTAAAAGAATAACATTCCCGATTTAAAATGCTCAAGCTCATATACGAGCATTTTCATTTCTTCTTCCATGACTAAATCTGTTTGCTCCAAGAATTCATGATCTGTCAGTACCTCTTCAGATAGAGCTTTTGTATCCTCTGGGATGCCTTGTGTATAAAATAGCCCGATTTCATTTGCCAATTCCTCGGCATATTCATCGGGTGTTGAAATTGGAAGTGCAGGCGCTGAAGGATCTATGTTGACTGGGCTAACATAAATTTTAAAATCAGGATGAAGCTCCTTTACATAGAAGCGTACAATTCCAGTAGTGCTTTGAAGATACGGTACGAGACTGTATTTAATTTTTACCCAGTCACTCCACTCTCCTTCTTGAAGTATAATCTCCTGGTCTTGCACAACTATTTTTGCAACCGGATTGTCCGGATCAACATATACTTTAAATTCAACTTTGCTCTCCGGTGCATTCTTCTTGAAAGTATTCAGAGGACCGGGCAATTTTGCTTTGACTACATTTCTTTTTACTCGTACAGGGAATATTTCTCCTCCTGATATATCAGAATAATCCTCCGGAGGGTTATCAGTATAGTAGGAGAAAGTTCCATAGGTTCCTTGTATATCCGGTGTGCCCATGCCTGAAATTTGTTTAGCTTCTGTGTTGGATGTGGTAGGGAAATTGGCTGGGACTCTAAAGATTGTGGTAGGAATACCGTCTTCTGTTAAATATTCCCAAAACGCTTTTCCTTGACGTAGTAATTTAACCTCACCAGATGAAAGTGGAATAACCCATTTTCCTATAGTTACAGTCTTTTCAGCCTGCTCCGTTTTTGAAGTTGAGAGGTAAGGGAACATTGTTTCCGGGTCTCTATGTATAAAGTCAAAAATACCGTGCCCACCCGGGTTCATTCCAGTAATAAAATTAGACCAAGCAACTGGGCTTTGAGGTGGGATACTTGTCCCAAGAGCTTTGAAGTCACCTTCTTCGCTCAGTTTCTTAAAGGTTGGAAGTTTCCCTTCTGACATCAGGTTTTTGAGTAATTTATAATCCATACCGTCAAAACCAATTACGATTAATCTATGGTCAGTCTGGGGGTTATTGGAAGTAGAAATTCCTTCGTTATCACCACAGCCTGCTAAAGTGAGATAGAAGCTTGCAGCTACGATTAATGCTGCGATAGATAGTGATTTTATTCTGTTTTGAGTATTCATTGCTTATTAGTATTAAAGCTTATGGTTTCGATAAGAGAGCTTCCCTGCATGTATTTAGGTACATTAACTCCAAATAATTTAAGCACTGTAGGGGCCATATCTTTTAAATGCGGATCAGTCTTGCTGACTTTAAGGTTTGAAAAAAGTACACCCGGAACTATTCTAGGATCAACACAGTGATCCCCGCTCCAATGCTTTGTATTATCCTCAAATACTGACTCTGTGACCTGCCCGACTGCACATGTCCAAGAACTTCTGTATCCTGCGTTATAACCTATCAGCAAGTCTGGAGCGTCGTATTTATAAGGTCCTCCATGGGTTTCTTCCGTATCTATTACTTCATTTATAGATACTTGCCCTTCTTGCTCATCTATAAGCCCCGTAAGCTTAGATTTTAACTCATGCCTAAGGTTTCTAAGCTCTTGGCCCTCTTCAACCACACCACTTATCTCCCTTCCTTTTCTATTAATAAATATACCTGCCAATCCGAGTGAAAATGCCTTGGTCTTATTCCAATCAACACTCTCAAACCAATCCCCACTTGTAGTTTTTCCATCTTTGAGAACGAGATACCCTTCTTTGAATAACCAGGTATTCAAATTGATACCTCTTTTAAATTGAGTAAAGCCATGATCGGATATAACAAATAGTACTGTTTTGTCATCAAGCTGTTCCATCACTCTTCCAATAAGTCCATCCATCTTGATGTACATGTCTTCGATTACATTTCTATATTTTTCAACTTCCTTTCCTCTATTAGCCGGATGACTTTCGTCTAAACAACGAAAGAACATGTGCTGAACACGGTCAGTTGTATCAAACACACAGGTGCATAATCCCTTTGGGGTTTTTTCAAGAGCATTCAAAAACATTTTCTCTCTTTCATCGTATAGTAAATAAGACTGCTCTAAGAAACTGTCTTCGTTGATCACCCCTTCATTTAATGCCCATGTATCTTCAGCTAACCCAAGGGTCCCGAATGATCCGATTAACTTAGCCAGGTAAATCGAATAGACGAACGGGTGTGATATTGGAAGGGCGGGTTCTTCAGGATCGATATTGATCGGTGTTACATACATATCGAACCCATTCTCTAATTCGTTAATATAAAAGCGGCATATGCCATTAACTTTAATAGTAAGCCCTGGTCTAAATGCAATCTTAATCCATGGGGAATAAGTTTTGGGCTCAAGTTCAAAACTCTGACCTGAGATATTAATCTTAGCTTTTTTATTTACCCTATCTATTTTAACAACCAGTGGGAGAGTCATCTCTTCTCCGTCTTTCACCAGGGTGTTTTCAGGTCCGAATAAATAGGTGTTGATTGTATCATTTTCAATCTTAACAAGCCTGCTTTCCCCTCCTATTTCCACATTTGTCCTGCTCTCATCTGTTGTGTAATGAGAGAATGTTCCTTGAGAGCCTTTAAGATCAGGAACACACATTCCTGAAAGTGATACGCCATTAAACTCTTCAGGAGGGAATGTTATCGGAACTCTGATAATCGAACTGAATATGCCAAATTTCCCTAAGATTTTCCAAAATGGCTGACTCTTTCTAAGGAGTTTCATTTTGGGTTTGCCTAGAGGGATCATGTATTTCCCTATAGGTAAAACTTTAGAAGCTTTTCCAATCTCCGCTGATGTTAACATTGGCTGATATGTGCAGGGGTCACGTGTAATAAAATCGAAAATATTATGATGAGAAGGGTCAACCCCTGTCATGAATGAAGACCATGCAACAGGTGATATAGATGGATAACTTGTAGCCAGTCTATTAAATGTTCCCTCTTCCTTTAGCTTCTGAAAGTTAGGCATTTCCCCCTTATTCATAAATTCTTCGGCCAAGTTAGGGTCCATGCCGTCTAAACCAATAATGATCACTTTTTTTATGTCACTTTTAGCTTTGTTCTTCTTGAACAGTGCTCTAATGATATGCCTTAGAGGCCAAGAGAGTAAGTAAAACATAGCTAGCGCAAATGTTACAAAAAGAATCAGAAATGAAGATAGGAAGGCAAAACCTGCACCGGGCCCAATATATGCATGGGCTGTATCAATCAGATTCAAAAATAAAAATGCGAAAAAAAATAGTTTTATTACTATTCTTTTAAATTGTCTGGTGGTTTTCATAAATCCGGCTAATTTGTACATATTTAATATCACTAGTTATGAAAATATTACTTGTATGAAGTTTACTTATAGAATGACTCTACTGAATATAGTCTAAGGCTCTAAGTTTTTCTTTCTTTTCTTCGTCTAGCTCGACCTTGTCACTTTTTTCAACTCCATAATATCCGCTCAATTCTAAGCTATCATCTTTGTGTTGCTTTAAGATATCTTTAGCTTGAAATATCTTATCCGATACTTGTGAATTTGATAAGGGGGACTGCTCTTGTGGGTCTTTTGTTAAATTATAGAATTCTTCCTGATCTGTAATTATTGTCCTTATATATTTGCTTTCATCAACGATTGCTGCTTCACGGTCTTCATAATAAAGCAGGCTTGAGCTGATAATCGGCCTTACTTCATAGTTAGACGGTTTATTTTCAAGTAAGGGAACAAGTGAGCTAGCTAAATATGATCCATTATCAAATTCTATATCTGATAATTCTAAAATAGTCGGCATCAAGCTCTGAGTTGTTACAGGAATATCTATAATATTTCCATGCTCATTATCCGGTAGTTTAATTATTAAGGGCACATTTATTAATTCATTATAAAGTGTATGTCCATGTTCAAACCCGCCGTGTTCCCAAAACTCTTCCCCATGATCACTTGTTATAATAATTAGAGAATCTTTATACAAATCTAATTCCTCAAGAGTTTCAATTAATCTGCCTATACTATCATCCACATATCTAACCTCTGCATCATAGAGCTGTCGTATCCGGATCCTATCAGCTAAATTGGGGGAGTAGTGTCCACTTCTTATAACACCCGCACTTTGGAATTCATTGCCTATAGTGCTTTGGTTCTTATCCTCTGCTATATACTCCACAGGGGGTGTGTATGGAATGTGTGGATCATAATAATGTAACCAGAGGAAAAAATCTTTATCCCGGTTTTTATTAAGCCAATTGATTGAAAGATCAGTTAAATCGCTTGTTGACGCATCAGTTTTAAAATGACCAGGGAAAGCAATATTAATGAAAGCTCCACCAAAAGAATCAACTAATTCTTTTCTTTTTGGAAAGAAGTTATATTCCATGAAGCCTTGATCTATATTGTATTCAGAGTGAAGGAAAACATTTGTTCCTATAGCGCTTGTCTTATATCCCGAATCTGCTAAATACTCGGCAATCGTCGTAAATGTCTCAGGTAGTCTAGACTTTGAGTCGGTAGTTTTATGCACTAGAGGATTTACTCCAGTCATAATTGACGAGAAAGCAGGTAATGTCCAAGGGGCTGGAGAATAAGCTTGTGTAAATAAAAATCCATCTTCAGCAATCCTGTCTATGTTGGGGGTGGATACTTCATTACTTCCATAACTTGATAGAACATCTTTTCTAAGAGTATCAATAGATATCAAGATTATATTGCTAATCTTATTATTTGATGACTCTTCAAAATTTTCAGCGAAGATACCGGCGTTTATAAAGAATCCGATTGGACTGCCTAATAGAACTACTATATATATAAGAGCGAGAACATTTCTAAAGTAGGTTCCGCGAAATCTGAAATAAACTATACCGGTCAATAATGCGATTATAAGAAATCCTAACGAGGCTTTAAAAAGGGAAAGGTTCCCTTTACTTAGCCAGATAAAAATTAATAGTTCCAAGAGTAATAAGGGCAGCAAAAATGAAATAGAATTGCCAAGTTTACTTCTAATTTCAGATGTCTGTATTCTTTTAACGGCGAAATATGTAATTAAGAGTATCACAAATGCAACCGCAGAAATTATGGCGAGTTTTAAGATGAGGCTCGGAAGTGGTGATATCAAGATAGAATTATTGTTGAGCGAAAATAACACAATTGAAGTTGTTATGAATACCGCAATACCCACAGCGAGTGGTAGTGAATTTAGCTTGAACCATTTTGAAATATTCTTTCCTAGAATAAACCAGCTGACTATAAACAAGATAAATGAGAAGCCCGTAGTAAGTGCAAGTGGGAGGAGTATAGATCTGAACAATAAAAAATCAGATTTTTCAGACGTTAGGCCTATAATAATGTCCATAAACCCAGCAACAAGGCTTATTGTAATACCTATAGTTATTATAGCGTTAGTTGATAATTTGTTATTGTCCATTTTTGTTTATTACTAAACCGAATTGATGATATCTTATGGGTCTTCTGAGTGTAACTACTTTTAACTCCAAATCTTCTTTAACTTCCCTAAGATTCCTGAATCTTTATGATCTGTAAGGCTCTTGCCTCTAATATTTTCAATTGGTTTCATTCCAAATAAATTCATAACTGTAGGTGCTATATCGTATATTTCTAATCCCTCTTTTTCCCCTGGCTCGACATTACCAAATTCGCATCCTTTCTGGTCTAATATATATATGCCGTCCCAATTATGATTTGCTTCATCCGATCCCGTATCATTCTCAAATGTGTGTATGCTGCCAAGCCCGACTGTTCCGACTGAGCGCCATGCAAGGTCACCAAAATATGTAATTAAATCCGGAGCTACACCGTTTACTTCCATGTAAAGCTCTTCGGGCGTATAAGCTATTGAGCCGATGTTATTGCCGTCTGGGTCTTCAATGGCAGCAATTTTCTCGATCAATTCAGTGCGAACCTTTTCATAATCCTCTGGTGCAACAATTCCTTGGGGCTCCCTGCCTTTTACATTCATGAATAACCTGCCGTAATAACCACCTTCTCCCCATGCCATTGTTTTGCTCCAATCAATTTCCAAATCAGCAATACGAGTTGGTTCAGATGGGTATTCTTTCAGAGTTAGATATCCTTCTTTAATGAGCCATTCATTAAAGCATATTCCTCCGTCCATCTTAGTAGCGCCGTGATCTGATACCACCATGACTATAGTGTCTTCAGGAGCTAGAGCAATTAGTTCCCCAATTTCTTTATCGCAGTACTTATAATAATCTTTGATAGAGTTCTCAAAGGGGTTTCCTGCTTCATATTTGTGATGTGTGGGATCAATAAAGCTCCAGAAACCGTGGTGAATTCGATCGACCCCCATTTCTACAAGCATAAAAAAGTCCCAGGGTTTATTCTTAATTAGATGTTTTGCGACGGTAAAGTGCTTTTCTGTCTTTTCATAAATTCTTCCCAAAAGGGCTTCTTTATCATTAGTACGGAAATTTTCCACATCAATAACATATCCGTTGGATACTTCTTCAATCTCATCTTTAAGAGGTACCGGGTAGGTATAATTGCTCTCCGTTGAAGGTGCTAGGAATCCACTAACTACGCAGCCGTTAACAGGTTTTGGAGGGTAAGTTTGAGGAACTCCAAGAAGTACGATTTTCTTGCCTGCTCTAGATAATATGTCCCAGGCTCTATCATATTTCACTGCATTTGAATTGGCGATTCCATACGCATCATAAGAGTAGTCTTGTCGGTTTCTAAATCCGTAATACCCTAGCTGACCTGGGTCTTTTCCGCTCATCATTACTGCCCATGCCGGCACAGTGATAGGCGGATGTGTAGATCTGAGCTTTCCATAAGCTCCATTGTCTATTAATTTCTTTAGGTTAGGAAGTTCATCTTTCCAACCAAAGACCAGTTCAGGGTCTGCGCAGTCAAGACCAATTATCAGTAATTTCATATTTTCTTTTCTTTTCTTCTTTTGATCATAATGCCTGCTCCAAAAACCAGAGCCGGAATAAATAATACGATTACATTTAATATTGCTGCGTTTAGCATGCTACCTGCTATAGGACCTTGTAATGAACATCCACCACCACCTGTATTTGGGCCACTTCTTGGAGTAGTTGTGGGTGATGCAGCAGGTAGCCCTGTTGGTATCGGAGTCGCTGTCGCCGTCGGTGTCGGGGTTGCAGTTGCTGTTGGGCTTGGTGTTGGGCCCGCAGCAAGTACCGACTGAACTGCTGCAAAAGCATTTATTCTTCCGAAACCTGAAGTGGTATCAAACCCAGGTTGACCAAGATCTACTGCTGTACTCGTTAAAGCCGTTTCTACTGCTTGAACATTTCTTGTTGCAATTGAAGGGGCAGTGCCTGATAGACTGGCTTGAGAGTTTAGCGCTTCAAGTACTAGAGCACCAACTGCGGCTGCATGCGGCGCGGCTGCAGAGGTTCCAAAAAAAGTAGTAAACCCAGGGACTGTTGTAGAAACTCCGTCAGGGCCTGATAGTTCAGGTTTTTGTCTTATTTCTGTAATAGCTGCTCTAGTTGAAATCGCAGCATCTGATGGTGAAATAATAGATACTGGTCCTCTTGAGCTAAATGTTTCAATAGTGTTTGGAGTCTCCCAATCAAATGCAGCTGTGGCTATTACACCAGGGGCCGCAGGATGCCCGTAGATAGCGTCATCCGGAACATTATACTCGGTTAAAGTTCCGTCCAGGTTAAAATGTAGTTCCAATGTTTGTGCGGTGCCCGAGAATTTTTCTATAATAATTTCTACAAATAGTGAGCTGAATCCAGGATTGTCTACAATTACAAATTCAGATGGGTCATCATTCCCATTTTGAACTGAACGGCCTTGGCCCGCAGGGTTTAGGATGTCTCCTGAAATACTGTCGACAATAAATAAGTCATAATCATTTGATGATGAGCCGAATGGATCGCTCCATTGCATGAATACTGCCGCTGTGCCTCCCCCCGGAATTTCCATAGTTAATCCGAGGTCATTCGGTCCTCCTGCCGCGGCTCCAAAATTGTGTAAGTCATCATCAGAATCAATACCCCCATCATCTAAATAAAAAGCTTGATAATGTCTTCGCCCATCATTGCCAGCTGCGGAGAAGAAAGATATACCCATCTCTGTTGCCGCCTGAGCAGCTTGAGCTAATTCTCCGTCTTGAAAGTATGGCTGTGTTAAAAATCCGACGTCATCCACTATAATGTCTGCACCAATGCTGATGAAGAACTCAATGGCATTTAAGAATTGTACGGATGTTGGGAATGCTGTATGAAATGCTAAGTCAGCTCCAGGAGCAATGTCATGAATAATTTCCAACATCGCCGTTCCTTCATCTCCACCGTTGGCATTACTGCCTACATCAACGAAACCAGGTATATCTCCGGTTGCCTGAGAGACAGCTAGGCTGTCCACACCATCTGAGATCACTCCTATTTTTATACCTGTACCGTCAAATCCCAGAATATTTCTAACATCATCTGATCCAAGTACTGAATCCCCCTCGGTTGTGAGGTCTCCAACTCTTACGTGCGCATAGTCAGGAGGGGTAACTTTTACTACAAATCCTATCTCTGCCGCCTCTTCAAGATTCTCGTATGGAATCCAGCCATGAACAATTTTATGCTCATCATTCATATCTTCTATAATTAATCCAAGAGACTTAAGCTCTGCTAGATTTTCATTGCTTACTTCATTGCAATAGAGGAAGACTTCGACATTTCCTTGATCATCTATTTTTATAACAGGGTTTGATAGGTCGCTAAGTTTTTCGCTTTGAACCTCACTTCTTGTTACTGCCATTTCTGAAATCTGGTTTGTAATGTTCTTTAAGTTTTGATTTAATTTTGGGTTGCCTTGTAATCCTTTTGACTTTGATGAATTTAGGCTTAGTTCGGCCAAAGATTGATTTAAAGGTGACACGCAGAATATGGTAATAACAAATATAATAATATTAATAGAAAGCCTGTTCATGTAATCCTCCTGATATGGTTGAGTCGATATAATATTATAACTAATCTCTTTTCTGTAAGCAGGAATTATTGCAAATGCCAATTTCTAGCATAATTATTTACTTTATTAATATTCTACCACCATTTTTTTAAGAAGCACTTTTGGGTTGTTATTAATCTGAAGCTTAGATTATATGGCGGAGGGAGTGGGATTCGAACCCACGAGAATCTTGCGACCCCACTAGTTTTCGAGACTAGCGCCTTCGTCCGCTCGGCCATCCCTCCTTGGTTGTCAATCAGATAAATTACCGAACCATATATGTTAAGGCAATTAAGCATAAAATTATGGATTCTGTGAAACTCCACTAAATAATGTAGACTTCTTTTCCGTGAATAAAGATTTTTTTTCTGAAAATGTTAAATCAACTATAAAAAGTGCTATTGAAGAGGCCTCAGGGAATGAGGTCTTTTTTGTTGGTTCTTTTTCCCGAGACCAAGTTATTGAAGATGTAAAAGTGGTGGCTAGGGGTAATGATTACTCAGTTCCAGCTGTTATTGAGTCTGCAAGCCCTGGAGAGGTTGTAATACACAATCATCCCTCTGGCAACTTAACACCTTCCAACCAAGATATACAGATAGCATCAGTTTTTGGTAATCACGGCGTAGGGTTTTTGATAGTAGATAACACCGCCTCTCAGGTTTATGTAGTTGTAGAGCCTTTCTTTGAAAAAGAGATTGAGCTTCTTGATGTTGAAGAAACCAAAAAAGCCCTTCTCCCAGAGGGAGCAGTGGCAGATATTATGGGAGATAAGTACGAGGTTCGTGATGAACAATTGCTTATGCTTGAATCTGTTACTTCATCATTTAATCAGAACCTGGTTTCTCTTGTAGAGGCGGGCACAGGTACTGGAAAAACTCTTTCCTATTTAGTCCCCGCGATAAATTGGGCCTTAAAGAACGAAGAGCGGGTAGTTATCTCAACCAACACGATTAACCTTCAGGAACAACTTATCGATAAAGACATACCTCTATTATATGACGCTTTTGATGATGATTTTAAGTACTCCTTGGTTAAAGGTATGAGGAATTATCTTTGCCTCCTAAGGGCCGAGACAATACAGGAAGGGCTTTTTGAGATGGCAGATGATGATGAGGTTGGATCAATTGATGACATCTTGGAGTGGGCTAAAGTTACAGAGGATGGATCGCTGTCTGACCTCAGCTTTACACCCCCTGATAGTGTGTGGGAGAAAGTCTCCGCCGAAAGCGATAGTTGTCTCAGAGCAAGGTGTCCTTATTATTCAAGGTGTTTCTTCTATAAATCCAGAAGAGAGATAGCATCGTCTCAACTATTAATTGTAAATCACCATCTACTTTTTTCAGATTTAGCCATAAAGAGTGCTTCAGAGAGTAGTGAAGCCGGGATATTGCCACCCTTTAAAAGAGTGATTTTTGATGAGGCCCATCATTTAAATGATGCGGCCACTTCTCATTTCGGAATGAGAGCAACAAAATTTGGAATTCTGAGAGTTATAAGACGACTTAAACGAAAAGGCAAAGGCGGGCAGGGTAAGGGGCTTATTTACTACACGGCCGCACTAGCAACAAAGCTTATAAAACTATATAGAAAAGGTGTAGTAAATGACCTCTTAAGAAAGGTTGAGGAACTGCTTTCCACAAAAGTTGATGCATTGGAGCAACATGTGGCTGATTCATTTGATGCACTTTATACATTTTGTCTTGCTATTGCTCAGGAAAAAGATGGTGGTAAGGAAGAAATCAATCTCCGCCTTACCGATGATATACTCGAACAAGAAGGTTGGGAGAATATCGATAAAAAGTTTTCAATCTTGAGAATAAGGCTTAAAGAGCTCCACGAAGAAATCAAAGCAATAACGGATATTTTGATCGACTATGAAGTTGAGAGTGACATTGCAAAACTTATAGTAGAATTCAAAGGAGTGAGTAACAAGCTTGATTATTACTCAGATGTTATAAGCACCTTCCTTAGCAGAGAAGATGACGGTTTTGTTAGATGGGTTGAAGGTCGAATGGGTAGGGGAGGGATCCTCTCCGGACTTGGTCTATCCCCGCTTGATATTTCTCCAACACTAAAAGAAAGGCTTTATTCAAAATGTGAAACAGTTGTTATGACCTCAGCCACAATGGCTGTGAATAGTAACTTTGGATTCCTTAAAAAAGGTCTTGGTCTTGAAGACGAGCAAAGGGTTGATGAGCTGATACTTCCTTCACCTTTTAATTATGAAGAGCAGCTACTTTTAGCAATTCCTGATGATATCCCTGAGCCTGGGAATGTTGGCTACGCTGAGGCTATATCAGGATTAATACGAGACGCAGCCAAGGCTTCAAATGGTAACGCTCTTATACTTTTCACATCCTACACACTCCTTGAAACTGTATATAGGAAGATACACCAGGAGTTAGAGGATGAGGGGATTCTTACACTCAAACAGGGCGCATTTCCGAGAGCAAGGCTGCTTGATAAATTTAGAATAGAAGATAATTCCGTTCTCTTTGCTACCGATAGTTTTTGGGAAGGGGTCGATGTTCCAGGCGACGCACTAAAACTCGTAATTATTACAAGGCTCCCCTTTAGAGTACCCACTGAGCCAATAATCGAAGCCCGTGTTGAGTATATGGAAAACCAGGGGCTTAATTCGTTTACGGATTATAGTGTTCCGGTAGCAGTTCTTAAATTTAAACAGGGTTTCGGCAGGCTAATACGTACCAAGACAGATAAAGGGGCTGTGTTAGTATTGGATAAAAGGTTAATCAGTAAATTTTACGGTAAATTCTTTTTGAACTCTCTTCCAAAATGCACAAGATTAATCGACAGTTCCGAAAATGTCATTAACAACATAAAACTCTTTATTGGATGAAATCTAAGAGTTTAACTTTTTAGCAATCTTTCTCACTAACAATCTAGGCGTAAAGCGGTTTAAAAATGGTACAATTTGCTGTTTTATTCCTGGGATTATTATTGTCTGCCCTTTCCTAAAACCGGCGTAGCCTGCTTTAACAACAGGCTCCATTTCCATTAAACTCACTTTAAAAAGTAATGAGTCTTCAAGGTCTGATTTTTCACCAAACTCTGTTTTAACAGGCCCAGGAGCAAGACATGAAATTTTAATATTCGGGTTTGATATTTCTTCAGCGAGTGCCTCAGTAAACGACAACACATAGGCTTTAGTTGCAAAATATACGGCTAAATTGGGCCCTGGCTGAAAACCTGCAAGTGAACCAACGTTTAATATCCCTCCATATCCTCTTTCTATTATTCCGGTGATAAAGAGTCTTGTAAGATGAGTCAGTGCGACCAGATTAACCTGTATCATGTCCAGTTGAAGATCTGTATCTAAATCGGCAATATGGCCCTTATTACCAAACCCTGCATTGTTTACAACAACGTCTATCTGTATTTTTTCTTTCTTTAAGTGGCTAAATATTTCTTTGGGAGCAGTCTTTTTTGAGAGATCCTTGGGGAGAACATGTACTTCTATATCATTCTGAGATTTAAGTTCTTCTGCCAATTCTTGAAGTCGTTCTTCTCTGCGCGCTACTAAAACCAAATCTGACCCATCTGCAGCGAAGAGTTTTGCAAGCTCCATTCCAAGCCCTGATGATGCTCCTGTGATTAATACTGTTTCTTTAGCCATTTTGTTAATCCCCGTTTAATAGTTGTTTACTAATTGTTTTACACCCTAGGCTTTATGATGTCAATGAACACTAGAAGATGTTTATTCTATGTTTTTTAGATAGCTGCTCCCGCCCAAACCATTTATCTGACCTCTGATCCACTTTTCTCTCTCAAGCAGATAATCTGTAGGTTTTGCTGGTGACCATAATCTGGGATTAGGAAGCGTTGCTGCTATAAGAGCTGAATCTACTATATCTAAATTCTTTGCAGATCTTCCGAAATAAACTTGAGCCGCCTGATCTACTCCGTATATACCTTTTCCCGTCTCTATAATATTTAAATAGACCTCGAGAATCCTCTTTTTGCCCCAGATTTGTTCAATCAAGACAGTAAAATAGGCCTCCAGAACTTTCCTGGTCCATGACCTCTCAGGCCAAAGGAAAACATTTTTAGCAGTTTGCTGGCTAATCGTGCTTGCCCCTCGTAGACGACCACCTTCAAGCCTGTCATCGATGGCTTCTTCTATAGAATTGAGATCAAAGCCATTATTAAAAGGAAAAGTCTGGTCCTCAGCAGCAATGACAGCCATTTTCATATTGCTTGAAATTTCATCATAATTTTTCCACTGTGTTTTTAATGATTTCTGATCACCAGTCTGCTCAAAATACCTAGTAATCATCAGGGGTGTAATAGGCGGGTTTACAAATTTATATAGCGTTGTCCAGGCTACAGTTATAATGAATAGTAAGAGTAGAAGTTTGAGTAAAAAGACTGAAAATCTTTTGAATTGTTTTTTCATATAATTTGGCTGGAACTCTCAGGTGATGACTATACTAATATGAGTAACTAAAATAATCTATATTCTATAATATTTCCAGCATATTTGAGCTGTAAAATTAATTGACTTTAGCTCCCCTTCATATAACATTATTGATCAATATTTATAGATATTTAGGAGGGTTCCACCCGTATGACAACACCGTCTCAGATTATACCTATTAACATCGAAGATGAAATGAAGGAGTCTTATCTTTCCTATTCGATGAGCGTTATTGTTGGGCGCGCTCTTCCGGATGTGAGAGACGGGCTTAAGCCTGTGCATAGACGAATTCTATTTGGTATGGACGAGGTCGGCAACCAGTGGAACAGGCCTTATAAAAAGTCAGCCAGAATTGTGGGTGATGTGATGGGTAAATACCATCCCCATGGCGATTCTGCTATTTATGACACACTTGTCAGAATGGCTCAGGATTTCTCGATGCGCTACACCCTTGTAGACGGCCAGGGCAACTTTGGGTCAGTTGACGGCGATCCTCCTGCAGCCATGAGATACACCGAGGTCAGGCTCGATAGAATCGCAACCGAGATGCTTGATGATCTCGAAAAAGAAACTGTAGATTTTGTGCCTAACTATGATGGAGGGGAGCATGAGCCATTAGTTCTTCCTTCGAAAATTCCTAATCTTCTTTTAAATGGCTCTTCGGGTATTGCAGTGGGTATGTCAACGAACATTCCACCACATAACCTGACTGAATTAATCAACGCAGTAGTTGCGCAGGCGGCTAATCCTGAAATTTCTCTTGATGAACTAATGACACACCTGCCCGGTCCAGATTTCCCAACAGGCGGCTTTATTACAGGCAAGAATCCGATTAGAGAAGCTTACGCGACAGGGCGCGGAATAATCAAGCTAAGAGCAAAAGCTAGAATTGAAAAGCAAAAGAAGGGTGATAGAGAAGTAATTATTATCAATGAAATCCCTTATCAAGTTAATAAGTCCAGATTAATCGAGCGTATAGCTGATCTTGTAAAAGAAGACAAAATAAAAGGTATTTCTGATATACGTGATGAGTCTGATAGGGACGGTATAAGAGTAGTTGTAGATGTTAAGCGCGGAGAGATTGCAGAGGTTGTCTTAAACCAGCTCTACAAACACACCCCGATGGATACTTCCTTTGGGATTATTATGCTAGCACTCGTAAGAAATCAGCCCCGCGTTCTTTCATTAAAAGAAGTAATAAACCACTTTTTAGAGCATAGAAAAGAAGTTGTAACCAGAAGAACGCAATTTGAATTAGCTAAAGCAGAGGCAAGGCTTCACATATTAGAGGGTCTTAAAATTGCTCTAGATCACATAGATGAAGTTATAGCTTTGATTCGCAAGTCAGACAGCCCTCATGTAGCAAAAGATGGTCTTATGCAGAAGCTTGGTCTAAGCGCAATACAGGCTCAAGCAATATTAGACATGCGTCTACAGAGACTCACAGCTCTTGAGCAGGACAAGATACTAGATGAGAGAAAAGAGCTTATACAGACAGTAAAAGGACTAAAAGAAATTTTAGATCAAGACAATTTAATTCTCGGAATAGTTACTGATGAACTTACTGACATAAAAGACCGTTATGGTGATGAGAGAAAAACAGAGATTTTAGACAGCTTAGAGGAAATCTCAATTGAAGACCTCATTGCTGACGAAGACATGGTGGTTACAATAAGCCATGACGGATATATAAAAACTACTTCCTTAAGCATTTACCGCAGTCAGAGAAGGGGTGGTAAGGGTAGAACCGGAATGGGTACAAAGGAACTGGACTTTATTGAGACCCTTTTTATTGCCTCACAGCACAACTACGTCTTATTCTTCTCAAATCTCGGAAAGTGTTACTGGCTCAAAGTTCATGAAATACCAGAGGCTGGACCAACGGCAAGAGGAAAGGCATTGGTTAATTTGCTGAATCTTGCTGAAGGGGAGAAAATTGCAGCTGTATTACCTGTTGTTGAGTTTAACGATGATCAATCCCTCATTATGGCAACTAAAAATGGTGTAGTTAAAAAGACAAAACTTAGTGCTTACTCTAAGCCGCGTGTTGGTGGCATAATTGCTCTTAACATTAGAGACGATGATGAACTTATCGTGGCCAAGCTTACAAGCGGTCATGATGAGATATTAATCTCCTCACACTATGGACAGGCAATAAGGTTTAAAGAAGAAGATGTGAGAGATATGGGCAGAACAGCAACCGGTGTCAGGGGCATAAGGCTCGATAAAGGTGATAAGGTTGTAAGCCTTGAGGTAATTGAGAACTCCGAAGCTCAAATCCTTACTGTTACAGAGAAAGGTTACGGAAAGAGAACCCTTGTATCTGAGTATAGGATTACAGGTCGTGGTGGTAAAGGTGTTATTACAATTAAGACAACTGGTAAGAACGGCAGGGTGGTCGGGACCTTCCAGGTGACAAATGATACTCAAATTATGATGATTACAACCCAGGGCGGAAAAGTGATACGCATGGACGCATCTGAAATCAGCATATTTGGAAGAGGCACTCAGGGTGTCAGGCTTATAGGGCTTGCTGAAGATGAACAAGTTGCGGCCGTTGCTAAAGTAGTAGAAAGAGATCAGGGGCCTATAGATTAAATCTACCTAGTTCCTAAAAAGAGAACTTCCATTCAATGATTCGAGAGATTGAAAACATATTTCTTGATTTTCCAGATTACGGATGTTTTGCATGCGATCCAAGAAACAAGCTAGGGCTTCGTCTTAAATTTTTTGCAGATGATGAAAAAGGCGATGTCTTTACTAAATACACACCTGAAGTACATCTCGAAGGTTTTCCCGGAATCTTGCATGGCGGTATACAATGCGCCCTTATTGATGAAGTAGCTTTTTGGACCATGTTTGATAAGTTTCAGAAGATTGCTCTTACTTCTAAACTCGATATGGAGTTTTTAAGGCCCGTTGATGGCAAATCGGAATTAACTATTAGAGGAAAAGTGACTGAGAGTGATGGACGGAAGGTAAGAGTCCAAGTGGCTCTATTGAATAATAAAAACAAAGTCTGCACAAAAAGCACTGTTGATTACACTATAACAAATAGAGAAATGACTTATAAAATTATAGGCAAAGAAAGATTTACAGAAAAATTTCAAAAGTACTTGGAAGACTAAAATGATAAAACTATATGATCATCAGCTGTCGGGTAACAGCTATAAATCAAGACTGCTTTTAAATCAGCTTGGTGTTGAATATGAGAGGATAAATGTCGATGTATTTAAAGGTGAGCAAAATGATCCAAAATTTGCCGCTCTAAATCCCAATAAAAAGATTCCGGTATTAGTTGATGAAGGTTTCGTAATATGGGAATCAAATGCTCTGCTATTTTATATAGGCAAAAAATACTCTCCTAACCCTTTCTATCCAGAGGATCCCAAAGCGCACGGCCTAGTAGCACAGTGGCTGTTATTTGGGAAAACCACTATTGATCCTAATTTGGCAATGGCAAGATATCTAACCCGGTTTGTATCCAGGGAGATACAAGAAGAGCAGGATCTTGCAAAATATAGAGCCCACGGAATGATGGCGCTTAAAATCCTGGATGATCACTTAAAAGATAACGAGTTTCTTGCAGGAGATTATTCTATAGCTGACATAGGATGTTATCCATATGTTCATTTGGCGCCGGAGGGTGAGATAGATATAGAGGCCTATTCCTCGGTAATGTCTTGGATTGAGCGTATTGAGGCCCAGACCGGATATATTGCTATGGATGTTTAATTTGCTGAAAAAGGCGAAAAAAGGTGGAGCGGGAAACGGGATTCGAACCCGCGACCTTCTCCTTGGCAAGGAGACGCTCTAGCCAGCTGAGCTATTCCCGCTTAGCAAGCCCAGTAAAGATATCAAGCCAATAGATTGTTGTCAAGAATTACTTAATTTATAGCTGTTTAGGTAGAATATAGCTTGAGAGAAAGAAAATGAGTCAAGACATAAGAAAAACTATAATATCTAAAGTTAATAGAGTAATAATAAAGATCGGGAGCAGCATTCTCACCGATAAGAACGGCAGTCTGTCTGAATCTATTTTCGAGAAGCTTGCACAGGAAATCTCAAAAATAAGAGCTAAGAATATTGAAGTTGTCGTAGTCTCTTCAGGTGCTATTGCTTCAGGAATGAAGAAATTAGGCCTAACTGAAAGGCCTACTGAAATATCAATGAAGCAGGCCATAGCTGCCGCAGGCCAAAGCACCCTTATGTGGCATTATGAGAGAGCCTTTTCCGAGTTTAATCAAAATGTTGCTCAGATCCTTTTAACGTTAGACGGGTTTTCAGATAGAAAAAGATTCTTAAATGCCCGAAAAACTCTTACTACAGTTCTCTCAATGGGCATAATTCCGATTATCAATGAGAACGATACAGTTGCTGTTGAGGAGATCATGCTAGGAGACAATGACAATTTGGCTGCTCATATTACTTCATTAATCGAAGCTGACTTGTTGATCATGCTTACCGACATAGACGGTTTGTATAACAAGGATCCCAGAGTTAATAAAGATGCTGAGTTGTTATCATTGATTGAGAAGATTGGTGAAGATGTCGAAAACACGGCGGGAGATACATTTGGCAGAACTACAATCGGAGGTATGAAAACCAAAATCGAAGCCGCTAAGAAAGCTGCTGCGTTTGGGGTGCCTACAATAATTGCAAACGGCAATAATGGGCTGACTCTTGAAGAAATATTTGATGGCAAGGAAGTTGGAACCCTGTTTCTGCCTTCAGAACAAAGCTTAAGTGGCAGAAAACACTGGATTGCTTTTACTCTTAAGTCAGCGGGCGAGATTGTAATAGACGGGGGGGCTACGAAAGCCATAACCTCTTCCGGAAAGAGCCTACTTCCCTCCGGAATAAAAGATGTAATAGGAAAGTTTGGGGTAGGGGAGTCAGTTACTTGTGTTGACGAAATGGGTAAGCATATAGCAAGGGGGCTCTGTTCATACAGCTCAACTGACATTAAGAAAATTATGGGTTGCAAGACATCTGAAGTTGAAGGGATTTTGGGTTATAAATATAGTGATGAAGTTATTCACAGAGATGACTTGGTAATTATCACCGAATAAATATTCTTTTTGAAATCTAATTATGAAGTCCAGAAACCTAATATTCATATTTATCTTTCCAATTCTAATTCTGATAACACTTATAGTTTCTTATTTCACTGTTTTAAATTATGTGCAGACAACTCCAAGTGTTCCGGAAGATACTGTAGTTGAAATTCCTAAAGGTTCGGGGCTGAGCAGTATATCTGAGAAACTTATGCATTCAGGAGTAATAGTCAATGACAAACTTTTTATTTTATATGTAATGAAAGAAGGGTGGCAGGATGATTTAAAAGCCGGTGAATATAAATTTGAAAAAGATGCTACCATGGCGCAGGTAGTGAGTAAGATAGTTCAAGGAGATGTTGAGCTAGATAGGGTGACAATACCCGAGGGCTTAACGGTTAAAGAAATAGCAACGCTGCTTCACCAAAAAGGCGTGGTTTCTGAAAGTGAATTTATCGCCGAGACACAAAATAAAGAACTAAGAAAAAAGTTGCTTGGCCCTGGAGTAAATAGCTTTGAAGGATATCTTTTCCCTGAAACTTACTCATATTCCAGGTCTCTAAACTCAAAAGAGTTGATTACACTAATGGTTGAAAGATTTAAAGCTGTTTATGAACCACTTTCAGATCAGAGAAGACGAATAAATCTTACCGATACTGAAATCCTTACCCTAGCATCTATAATTGAGAAAGAAACAGGGGCGGGCTTTGAGCGGCCTATTATCTCAGGAGTGTTTCACAATAGGCTAAGAATTGGCATGAAGCTAGACAGTGATCCAACTGTAATATATGGAATGGGGGAGAATTATAACGGCAATCTCAGAAGAAGAGACTTAAGACAATACACTGAATATAACACCTATGTTATTAAGGGGCTTCCCCCGGGTCCGATTGCCAATCCTGGAAAAGACTCAATTTTGGCAGTACTAAATCCTGCGGATGTTAAATATTTATACTTTGTTTCCAAGGGTGATGGAACACACTATTTCTCAAATAGCCTGAGAGAGCATCAAAATGCAGTCAATAAATACCAAAGATAATAATCATAGTCTAGTCATAATAGACCTAAACAAATACTTCGCTGAATGGATCGACTCTTGTTTGATCCACAGCCGGCTTAGCCATCTTTCTATCTTCTCTTTCAATCCTAATTATTCCATTTTTTCTTTTAGTCGCTATAAACTGAGTTCCGCTAGTTTCTCTCGAAATTTTTTCAAGAATCCTAGGATAGTTCTTAGATCCGATAAATATTGAATGAATACATACTCCTAGTTTTTTAGCACGCAATCTTTCCTTGATTACATCACAGTCACCAGATGTCGGGATACCGTCTGTTATAAAGAGGATGTGTTTATTTCTGAGACCTCTGCCTTTAAATTCAGAAATTGCGTCTTTAAGAGCGTCCTCGTAGTTTGTGTTACCTGAGCATTCAGTCTTAGAAGCTAAATCGAGCATCCAGTTGTAGTCTCGGGTAAAGAATTGAGAGTTTCTTTTGTACTTGTAGGATCTATGGTTAAATTCAACATATCCAACTCTCATTCTCTTGGATCTGGCCAGCTCCACAACACCTCTAACAACAGATGAAGACCACTCACTATAAACACCCATCATTGAAGTACTTACATCTCTGAGTATTGCTATCTCACCGCCCATCATCTCTTTCTCTCTTTTATGAACACGGGGTAAGGTGGGGCTGGTGTTCTCAGTCCAGATCATTGCCTCGAAGGGATCCATATCATCAATCTCATCGAAATGATTCATTCTCTTCCATGTTCTGGGCATACCTCCCGGATGGGGAGCTCTAAGTGCAATGCTTCTCTGGAAATTACCTTCTAGAACCTTCATTATAATTCTTACGTTATCTGCGGAACTGGTATTTTTGTCGCCGCCAAGCCAGTAATCTTCTTCATCGCCAGGCTCAGGAGACTTGCTAGCAAAAACTTTGTTTGAATCTGGGGGTTCTCTGTCTTGGTCATCGCCCCCGTCGTCACTTAACTGACCTTGAGGATCAGAAGGAATGTTCTGGTCCTCAGGAGGGGCCATCTGGTTTTCTTTCTCAATGTTGTCTTTGAGTTCTTTAAGAGCTTGGAAAAAAGTTTTCCGAGCTTCAGATAGTTCATCCTGGTTCTCAGATTCTTTTTCCCCTTCTTCGTCAGGAATTTCCTGGTGAGAATCTAGGTCATCTTCTCCAGGCATGTTTGGGTCTGGCTGAGCTGCTTCTTCCTTTTCCTGCTCTAGCTCACCCGGTCGGTCCCTGTCTTTTTTTTTTTAGAAGTCAAGTCCTCAAGAATTTGATCGAGTTGCTGAAAAACTTCTTCGGGGATTCTGAATGCAGTCATAAATTTGAGTGCATTTAAGTCTTCAACAGTACACTCCTCACGGTCGTGCAATAGAGCATGAGCTCTCATAATCTTAAGTGATTTAACAAAGAAAGTCCTGTCTGATATTAGAGAGTTTGTCTCGTTACATCCGTAGTCTTCGATTAATGTTGCAACAAAATTGGCCAATGCTTCTTGAACAACTAAAGGTATATTTACACTTCCTAGTTTGTCATAATATTCATCAAATACTTCTCTTGCTACTCTCGCTGGTACTTCATAAGTGCTTGGCCTTTCGCTATAAAGTTTAATAACCTCTTTTGCTTCTGCCCATTTTCTTCCATAAGAAAGACCTTGAGAATTTATTTGTAAAACAAATCTATCCAGGTTTGCTGGATCAAGAGGCTCGTTGTAATACTCGTCAGCAGTTGGGTTACTAGTTCCTATTGCTGTTAATAGAGGTATATCTTCATTAAAGAATTTTCTTTCGTTTAGTATTCTAAGTAGTACGTTAAGTGATTCCCCAGGCGCTCTTGAAATATCGTCAAGAAGGCAAATCTCCGAGGTTAAAATCCCACCCTTTACAACTTTTTGCTTAATTAATTCTCCGTCGTCTGTTGTTTCTTTTGAAATTACTAAGTCACCTATTAATTCTGATAATCTTGTATCTCTATGTAGCTGATAGAAAAAGAATCTAAGACTAGCAGCTGCAGATACAATCTCGGACAACATAGTTTTTGCAGTTCCGGGAGGTCCCTCTACATATATATGTTCTCTTGCTATGATTCCTAGGAGAAGAGCTAGCTTTACTTCTTCATGCCCTACTACTAGTTTATCCATTTCTTCTTTGAGAACTACGAACGGATTTTGAGTTGTCATTATAAGGTCTATCCTCCGTCTATTTCATTTCTGTCTTGGTTTGATTATTAATTGTACATAAGAGGCATTTTTTTTGCAATAAAATACTCATTTAAGTCAGTAACTACTACATCGTGCTATTTTAATGCCTATCCTTATATCACTTTACTTTAGATAATTTAGTATGATAAGTTAAGTACCTAACTTGAAGTGAAAATGGAAACCATATGCAACAACAAATTTTAGAAATTCTTAGTTCGTTAAGTGGACTTGTCTGGGGACTTCCACTTATTGTTCTCTTGCTAGGAACGGGTGTTTATCTAACTATTCTTCTGAGAGGTATACAGTTCACTGCACTTTTGCCAGCGCTTTCCCTTGCTCTTATCAAAAGAAAAGAAGATGGTGAAGCACAAGGAGATATTTCTCACTTTCAGGCTCTCATGACAGCCCTTTCTGCAACCGTTGGGGTTGGTAATATTGCCGGCGTTGCGAGCGCTATTGCAGTGGGAGGACCGGGAGCTGTATTTTGGATGTGGATAACAGGGCTTGTAGGAATGGCTACCAAGTATTCAGAAGCAGTACTTGCAGTTAAATATAGGGAAGTTGATAAATTCGGGACAATGAGCGGTGGACCGATGTACTATATTTCAAAAGGCTTAGGGCTTAATTGGCTTGGAATGCTGTTCGCGATTTTTGCTGCAATCGCAGCTTTTGGAATAGGTAATATGGTTCAGTCCAACTCTGTAGCAGATGCTCTAGGTGAAGCCTTTGGAATACCATTTTGGATTACCGGAGTTGTGTTATGTGTAGCTACCGGCTTGGTGATTGTCGGTGGAATTAAAAGCATCGCAAGAGCTACAAGTCTGATCGTTCCGCTTATGATTATTTTATATATGGTAGGGGCGATTTTAACTCTAACCGTGTTCTGGAAAAATATTCCAAATGCTTTTTATCTCATTTTCTATCACGCTCTAAATCCTACAGCAGCAGCAGGTGGATTTCTTGGAGCAACTATTAGTCAGACAGTAAGGATGGGAGTCGCGCGAGGGATATTCTCAAATGAATCCGGGATGGGTAGTTCCCCCATCGCAGCAGCAGCGGCTAAAACCAAGAACCCCGTTGCTCAGGGTCTGGTCTCAATGACTCAAACTTTTATTGACACTATTGTTGTATGCACATTTACTGCCATTGTCATTATCTCAAGCGGAATTTGGTCTGATGGGGATACGGGAGCGGGTCTTTCAGCAAAGGCTTTTGAAAGTGGAGTTCCTCTATTTGGTGCTGAGATTGTGGCCATTAGTCTTGCGTTCTTTGCCTATTCTACATTGTTGGGTTGGAGCTACTATGGAGAGAAATCTATAGAATATATTTTTAAAGAAAAAGCTGTTATGCCATATAGAATTTTGTTTACTGCATTAGTATTTGTTGGAGCTATTGTAAAATTGGATTTGGTTTGGACATTTGCAGATGTAATGAATGGTCTCATGGTTTTCCCAAACCTTGTAGGGGTATTGGGATTATCTAAGGTTGTTTTAGAGGAGACAAAAAAATATTTGCCTCTTGAAATATCTAGAAACTAAATATTTTCTGATATACTAAGATCTTATGGATGATAAAGACGAGGTTTATTATGATTGGAGTAAGAAAAATTAAATACCTATTCTTAATAGTAGCTGTGATACTTTTTGCCGGACTTTGTTCTTGCAGCAGCGGTGAGAAAACATCAGGTGACATAGGTAAGTATGTGGGTGATGTTAGGGATGAAAAGGGTGGTGTTATTGAGGTATATATTGATCTAAAGGGTATGGAGATCGAAGGTCAAATTAGAAAATTCTGGATTAGGTATTATAGCGAAAAAACCGTTGGCGATAGTAAAGAAAAATATATTAGACAAGTTGGCTATTGGGAAGTAGATTGCCAGGATCGGACACTTCATGTCTTGGGTGAAGAATATTACGGGCCAGAAGGACAAGTTCTAGGGAGAACTGAAGAGAGAGTGAAGGAGGATTACAAAGAGGGTTCTCTAGGAGATAAACTTGCCTCCGCAGCCTGTCGATATGCTGGAAGGAATTAATGTATTGTAGTATCCGGAATCAAAACCATTTCCCATATTGAAAAGATGATCTCTTCTTTTTCTGATAATTCTACGTCATTTCCTTCAAGGGTATCTTGAGCATATTTATTTGCGAACTCATTAAAATCATTTAATGAGATTTCAAACTCTTCACTGTTATCATGATTGATAACATGAAAACCATTATTCGTTTGTGTGGCTGTGAAACCGTTTGATTGTCTGTTCATTTTTATACTCCTTTCTTTTCTTTAAATATCTAATCTTTTCGTTCTAAATTCAATATAATCACTCGATTTAAGTTTTAAAGGGTTTTATTTCTTTGAGTAGTTTCTTGTGAAAGTAGAAACTAAAACTCTGAATATTCATAATAAGTTTTTGCGTCCGCCAAAGAATATTTGTTTTAGGCACAATACTGCTTTTTATCTGTCTTTAAGTAGTTTGCTTTTAGCGTCTTTTGGAAGGTGTCTTTTTAGGTACTCAACAACTGCTTCTCTAACAATTTGCGCGGGCTTCATACGGAGATGCCACTGCGATTCATTTAACATATCCACAAATTCTTGAGATGCTTTAACGTATATAGCTTTGTCCAAAGTCTCTTTCTTTTTTGTAATTTTCTTTTTTGTTACCATATTATATATGCTACCTATCCTTGATATATTTTCAATAAATATTTTATATTTTGTTATACAGCCAAAATTCTATAATAATCTTCTATGCAGCCATTCTTGATACTAAGTTAAAAATAGTTAATCAACTATAACTTATGAATCCTCTAAGACTAAGTCTTTTTTGTTGATCTGCCTCTGCTTATATTAATTATGTTCTGATAAAATTGTGAGTATATTTACTATTATGTCTTTAGTTTGCGAATACTCTTTTTCAATTAGTTATAGAAAGCGGCGGATTTTATGAATACTAAATCAAAATCATACCAGAGTCTTTATGTCTCTGACATTAGCTGTGCTAGCTGTGTAAACACTATAGAGGCAGCACTTAAATCTCTACCAGGTGTTGAGGAGGTAGAGGTCAATTTTGCTGACCGCACTGTAAATGTTTCAGGAGATATCGCACAGGAAGTTTTAATTAAGGCCATTGCGAGCTCTGGTTATACAGCTTCTCTCACCGAAGGTAACACCCAAGATTCTGATAAAGAAAACCAAGAGCTGATCCATTATAAAGAACTCCTAAAGAAAACTATAGTTGCCGGTGTAATAAGTTTGATAATCGTAGCCGTGACAATGTTGGATCTGATCCCCGATTTGACTAGCTTTAGAGGTCAAGTCTACTGGGGGATCGTATCAGTTCTTTCTCTTTTTGTGCTTGTTTATGCCGGAGGGCGTTTTTTCACTGGTGCTCTTAAATCTTTTAAAAATCACAATGCCAATATGGATACCCTAGTTGCTCTTGGGACAGGAGTAGCTTGGCTCTATTCAACACTTGTCGTTATTTATCCTAGTTCTGTTTCTGAAGTAGCTCGGCATGTTTATTTTGATACAGCAACTTTAATTATCGCATTCATCAACCTAGGCTCAGCTCTTGAGATGAGGGCTCGCGGCAAAACCTCTGAAGCAATAAAGCGTCTAATCGGACTTCAGCCCAAGACCGCAAGAGTATTAAGAGATGGTCAAGAGGTTGATATTCCTATAGGCCGAGTTCTTTTAGGTGATGTTATACGAGTAAGGCCTGGAGAAAAAATACCTGTGGACGGGGAGCTAACAGAAGGTTCTTCTCATGTAGATGAATCGATGCTTACAGGGGAGCCAATCCCCGTCAGTAAAAACGTAGGTGATGAGGTTGTTGGAGGATCTGTTAACAAATCGGGAAGTTTTTTATTCAAGGCAACCCATATTGGTAAAGACACTGCATTGTCTCAAATAATAGAAATGGTAAGGAAGGCTCAAAATACCAAGCCTGAAATAGGCCGTCTAGCTGATAAAGTGTCATCTATTTTTGTCCCAACCGTAATGATAATTGCCGCTATCACTATGCTTGTCTGGTACAACTTCGGACCTGATCCGAAACTAACTTATATACTGCTTACAACCGTAGCTGTATTAATCATTGCATGCCCATGCGCTTTGGGGTTGGCAACGCCGATTTCCGTAATGGTAGGCGTCGGTAAGGCGGCTGAATACGGAGTACTTATAAGAAAAGGAGACGCGCTTCAGAAAGCGGGTCAATTAACTACTGTGGTGCTCGATAAAACGGGAACAATTACTGAAGGTAAACCCGTTGTAACGGCTCTTGAATACTCAGATGGTTCAAATGAAGAGGAGTTGTTAAGAATAGCTGCCAGTGTAGAGATAAATTCAGAACACCCGCTTGCAGAAGCAGTGGTTGAGGCTTCTAAAGAAAAGAACATAGCGCTTTCGACAATAGAATCATTCGAGGCTATATCAGGGCATGGTGTTAAGGCTTTTTATCAGCAAAAAACGGTGCTTCTGGGTAACAGAAAACTAATGCAGGATAATAATATTGATTTAGGGAAGTTGGGCGACAGATCAGAAGAATTATCTAAGTTAGGACAAACCGTTATCTTTGCGTCTTTGGACCAAAAGCCACTGGGTTTGATAGGTATATCGGACCCAATAAAAACAGATTCAAAAGAAGCTATCCAAAGACTGCAGGAAATAGGAATTAAAGTTGTGATGCTAACAGGGGATAATCGAGCGACTGCTCAAACTGTTGCCAATCTGGTTGGGGTAGATGATTTTATTGCAGAAGTTCTTCCACAAGATAAGGCCGATCAAATAAATACCTTGCAAGAGAAAGGCGAAAAGGTTGCAATGGTTGGGGATGGAATAAACGATGCGCCCGCACTAGCTGGTGCAGATGTAGGTTTTGCAATAGGCACAGGTACAGACGTCGCTATAGAAAGTGCAGACATCACTCTAATGCGGGGCTCACTACATGGAGTCGCAGATGCTGTTGCGATTTCAAAGGCAACGCTTAGAAACATTAAAGAGAATCTGATTGGTGCTTTTGGCTATAACACTTTAGCTATACCTATAGCTGCCGGCATACTCTATCCTTTTACTGGAATTTTATTGAGCCCCATAATTGCTGGGGCTGCTATGGCTCTTTCTTCTGTAACAGTTGTAACAAATGCAAATAGACTAAGGTGGTTTAAGCCATAATATGGGAATTTTAGTCAACTTAATCGGTGTTCTTCTCATTGCTTTTATAATCTGGTGGTTCTGGGTATACAAGAAGCAGTCTGAAGCTACGATAGAAGGAAGCTTGATTGACATCATTGTCGATTCGGGAGTCTATGAACCCTCTGTTATACACGCGAAAGTAGGAGAAGAGATTACACTGCGTTTTATTCGCAAAGACAATAATCCTTGTTCTGAGAAAGTACTCTTCGATGTTCTTGACGTCAGTGCTGATCTTCCATTTGAAAGACCATATGATATGACCTTTACACCTGACAAAAAAGGTGAGTTTGAGTTTGCCTGCCAGATGGGAATGTACCGAGGGAAACTCATAGTCGAATAGGTATTCCTTTCATTCAACCTTAAAAATTTTATGCTAAGCTATTTGTGTTGACATTAAAAGCTATTCTATATAGCATTGATTAGGATTGCTAAATAATTAAAAATTCAGGAGGCTTATTATCATGGCAGAAGAAAGAACAGGGGTAGTAACTTTAAAAGGAACCCCACTTACACTAATTGGACCTGAGGTTAAAGTAGGCGATAAAGCGCCTGACTTTTCATCATTAAAAGGCCTTGGAGCACCCGTTACACTTGCAGACTTAGAAGGCAAGGTGAAGGTCTTTAACGTAATTATTTCAGTTGATACACCAGTGTGTGATGTGCAGACAAAAAGATTCAACCAAGAAGCCGCTAATTTAGGCGACGATGTTGAAATCCTAACACTAAGTATGGACCTTCCATTTGCGCTAGGACGCTACTGTGCTGCAGAGGGTATTGATAAAGTTCAAACCGCTTCAGACTACAAAGATGCTTCTTTTGGAGAGGCATATGGAGTTCTAATTAAAGAACATAGACTTTTGGCCAGAGCTCTTTTTGTTGTAGATAAAGATGATATTGTGAGATATGCAGAATATGTTCCTGAAGTAGCAACAGAACCTAACTACGATCCTGCAATTGCAGCTGTAAAAGAATCCCTCTAACTTATAAATAAAATAAGGAGCCCTATATTGGGCTCCTTATATCTTTAATATTCGCAAATAGGTAATACTTTTTAGATCTCTATATCTTTGAAACGCATCTTATTCAATGTATTCTTATATCAGACGATATTTCAATATCTGAGGAGGTTCTACAATGGGCATCGGAAATATGATTAACAGGCTTTTGAACAACGAAAGCAAAGATGAAAAAGATGAAAGGCTCAACATTTCAGAAAGCGTGGATAGTGCAGACATTTCTGAACAACCTATTGTTGAGAAAACAGTTGATGAAGTAATTGCCAAAGACGATACCTCCAAAGCTGCTGAGCCACTTGGTGAGCTTACAGAAGAAAAAGTTCTTGAGGTCCTTAGTGAAATCTATGATCCTGAAATACCTATAGACATAGTTAATCTTGGTTTAATTTACGGGATTGATATCAATGATAAAAATGTAGTAATTACTATGACTATGACTGCTCCGGGATGTCCTGCCTCAACCCAAATTGCTGGAGAATCAAAACTTATGGTCGAGGAAATGCCTCAGGTTGATTCTGTAGATATCGACATTGTGTGGGACCCACCCTGGGATCCTAGCAAGATGAGTGAAGAGGCTCAGGAAAGCATGGGAATGCTTTAATATTCTTCTTCTTGTCACTTCTTCATAGTTCCTTATACTCAAAATAAATATCTAATCTGAACTAAATTTTTACAGGAGAGTTATATCATGAGCGAAATACCTAAAGTTGGAGACCAAGCACCTGGTTTTGAAGCTGAGACCTACGGCGGAGAAAAGATTAATCTCAATGACTATAAAGGAAAGAGCACGGTCGCTCTTTATTTCTATCCAAAAGACAACACCCCTGGGTGCACCAAAGAAGCCTGCTCTTTAAGAGACGGAATGGATGAACTTCAAGAACTAGGTGTACAGGTTTTGGGTGTTAGCACTGATGGGGTTAAAGCTCATGAGAATTTCAGGAATAAATTTGAACTTAACTTTCCTCTTCTTAGTGATAAGTCTAAAGACATCATCACAGCCTATGGAGTTGAGAGTGAATATGGCTCTGCTAGAAGAATCACTTTTCTAATTGATAAGTCTGCAGTTATAAGACACGTCTGGATGAAAGTCAAAACAGCTAGCCATTCAGACGAAGTTCTAGAGAAGGTAAAAGAACTAGGTTTATAGTTATAGGTTTATAATTAATTGTGCCTTTTGATTTACAGATTTAATCAAATTAAATATAATAGCTCTTTACTATGAGCGAGTTTCCAAAGGGTATATTCATAACCGGTACAGATACCGGAGTTGGTAAGACTATTGTTACAGCCGCGATTGCATGGAATCTAAAACAGGCGGGCAGAAAAGTTGCGGTGATGAAGCCTGTGCAGACAGGCACAATAATTAGCGGTCCAACGGACTTAGAATTTGTTCAAAACTTGATTGGGCACGATACCCATATTGATTACTCCTGTCCATATACGTTTCCAGATCCGGTTGCTCCTCTGGTGGCCTCCATGCTCACCGGAGAACGAATTGATATCAAAAGGATTAAGGAATCTTATTCTAAACTTAGTGAGCAAAATGAAACTGTTATAGTAGAGGGTGCAGGCGGTCTTCTTGTTCCTATTTTAGAGGATTACTTTATGTCTGATCTGGCCTTGGAATTAAATATCCCAATACTGATTGTTACCCGGCCAAACCTCGGAACATTAAATCATACACTCTTAACACTTGAGTCTGCTAAAAGAAAGGGGCTTGAGGTAGCTGGGATTGTTATAAGCAATTACCCTTGGGACCCGGGAATACCTGAGCAGACTAACCCAGAGCTTCTTCTCAGTATGACTGGAGTAAACATATTGGGGATACTCCCGCATGATAACTTGCTATCTGTAGAAAAAGGAGATATTGGCAATTTAAGAGATTTAGCCAAATTCCGGTTTATCTCAAGAGCTTGGGGGAACATTCGATATCGAAGAGTTTATATCTTCATTTGAGTAGATGTTAACACTATTTTTTGTTACGACTTTGTGTATATTAGGGCTAAATTCGTTAATAAATCAGATGTAATTAAAAGAAATGAGCTTTAAAACTTGACAGATTTCTACGGCATGATATAAATACTAGGCGTTTAAGAATTAGGTATTAATTCTTTCCAAAACGGACACATTTCACAGCTAAGGAAAAAGGATGAAAAAAGGGATCAAAATACTTTCAATACCTCTACTATCAATCTTTATTCTTCTTGGTTTTTATTTTTATAATGCCGAGAGCAGCGACCAAGGACCTAAGCAGCCAATTCCTTTTAGCCACAAGATACATGCTGGTGAAGATCAGCTCCCTTGTGAATACTGTCATAGTTTTGTAGAAGTGTCCTCCAATCCTGGAATACCGTCTGTTAAAAAATGTATGGGCTGTCATCAGCATATAGTTGGACGTGATATAGATTACGACTTTGACGGCACCACAATCAACATTAAAAATGAAATTGCAAAAGTAAGAGAATACTGGGCAAATAAAGAGCCTATTCCTTGGATCAAAGTTAATGCACAACCCGGATATGTTCACTTTACTCACAAACGCCATATTCAAAGGGGTTTTGAGTGTGCACAGTGTCATGGTGATGTAGCAAGCATGGACCAGGTTTATGAAGTTAACAAAATGAACATGGGATTTTGTATCAGTTGTCACACAGAAAATGCTAAAGATCAAGAAGAACTTACACACTTAAAGGATTGTTTGACCTGTCATTATTAAGTGGAGGATAAGATGTCCGAAGAGAAAAAAGGTGGTATCAAAAGAAGGGATTTTCTAAAAATCATCGGTGTAGCCGGCGGTACAGCTGCTGTTGCTTCATCGTGCTCAGAACCAGTTGAGCAAATTATCCCTTATGTAATTCCGCCTGAAGGAATTATTCCTGGAGTCCCTAATTACTACGCAAGCACATGTAGAGAATGTCCTGCAGGTTGCGGAATCATTGTAAAAAACCGTGAAGGAAGGGCTATTAAGATTGAGGGTAATCCTGAAAGTCCTATTAATACCGGATCCACTTGTGCTATGGGGCAAGCAGCGCTTCAAGGTCTATATAATCCAGATCGTTTAAGATCTCCACTATCAAACATCGATGCAGAAAAGTTACAGCCACTAGGATGGGCTGCTGCTGAAACTGCTTTAACTCAAAAAATAGAAGAAGCCAGAAAAAACGGCAAAACCGGAAATATCGTATTTTTATCTAACAATATTACAGGAAGTCTTGGTACTTTAGTCGACCAATGGATGGACGCTTTAGGCGGTAAGCATATACAATATGAAACTTACCCGCATGAGCCGCTTAAAGAAGCTAATAAGATTTCTTTCGGAATTGATAAGATTCCAACATATCACATAGAAAAAACTGAGTATTTACTATCTTTTGGAGCTGATTTTATAGAAACATGGCTCTCACCTGTTGAATATACAAAACAATTCAGCCAGATGCATGGCGTTAAAGACAAATCAGTAGGAAGATTTGTTCATGTAGAGCCTAGAGCATCATTAACTGCTTCAAACTCAGATGAATGGATTGCGGTTAAGCCTGGAACAGAGGCGATGTTAGCTCTTGGCATCGCAAATGAAATAGTAAGCAGCGGACAGTCACCAAATGGTGGCGGGGGATTAGGAGGCTTACTTTCTCAATATCCTTCCGACAAAGTGTCTCAGATGACTGATGTTCCCGCGGAGACAATCGCTCAGATAGCTAAAGAGTTTTCTTCTATGCAGCCAAGCCTAGCAATAGGCGGCGGAGTGTCTGTTACAGGAACAAACGCAACCGAGACTCTTGTTGCGATTAATATACTTAACTATGTTGCAGGAAATATAGGAGAAACGGTTGATTTTGGCGATACACTTTCCATATCAACAGCTGATTCTTTCCAGGATATTACTTCTCTAGTAAGTTCAATGGAAAATGGCGATGTAGATATCCTCTTTGTCTACGATACAAATCCTGTATTTACACTACCTAAACAATTAAACTTTAAAGAAGCAGTTGAAAAAGTTCCGTTTGTTGTAAGTTTCTCAAGTTTTATGGATGAAACAACAGAGCTTGCAAACCTCATACTTCCTAACAATACACCGATAGAAAGCTGGGGAGACTACTCTCCGAGAGAGAGCGTACATGCACTAATTCAACCTGTGATGACCCCTGTCTTTAATACGAAAGGCACTGGCGATGTAATTCTATCAGTAAGTGGACAAGTTGAAGAATTAAACGGCAAATTTACACAAACGACATTTTACGATTATTTGCAGGATTCATGGAAAAAAGTATGGGCTGGAGCTTCTGGAGCAAGTGATTTTGATACATTCTGGAAGGAATCTCTTGAGAAAGGTGGATATTATAAAGATTTACCTTCTAAGCAGGTTTCCCTTTCATCTGGAGTTGCTAGCGTCAAATTCCCAGAGCCTGAATTTATCGGTGAGGGAGATTTTTACTTCATAGCTTATCCTTCATACAAATATTATGATGGAAAAGGAGCTAATAAACCATGGCTTCAAGAATTGCCGGAAGCACTCACTACAGGTGTTTGGGGTTCATGGGTTGAGGTTCATCCTGATACAGCTAAAAAACTAGGCGTTAATCTTGGAGATTTTCTTTCACTCGAATCACCTCAGGGCGTTATTGAAACCCAAGTCTATGTATATCAAGGAATTAGGCCCGATACCTTATCTGTTATGATAGGTCAGGGGCATACAAGTTATGGTAGATACGCTAAAGATAGAGGTGTAAACCCTACAACAATTCTTCCTATTGCTACAGATGCTAAGTCAGGTGGTTTTGCTTGGCTTTCTACTAAAGTTTCTGCTGCAAGGGTTAATAAAAGTGAACAATTTGTTCAAACTCAATATACGACAACACAGCATGATAGAGACATAGCTCAAGCCATTAGTTTGACCGAGCTTGAAAAGGGCATACATCATGAAGAGCATCCTGAGGCTGATTTCTATCCACCTAGAGAATACAACAAGTACCGTTGGGCAATGAATATTGATCTACAAAAATGTGTTGGCTGCGGTTCATGTGTGACAGCATGTTACGCAGAGAACAATATCGCTTTTGTAGGTAAAGACATGGTAGCAAAAAGGCGCGATATGGCCTGGATTAGAATTGAAAGGTATTTTGAAGAGTCTAATAATGCAGCCGGATTCCAGACCAGATATCTCCCAATGCTTTGCCAGCAATGCGGCAACGCTCCTTGTGAGCCTGTATGCCCGGTTTTTGCTACATACCATAACCCTGAAGGGCTTAACGGTATGGTATACAACAGATGCGTAGGAACCAGATATTGCGCAAATAACTGCACTTATAAAGTTAGAAAATTCAACTGGTTTACTTATAAATGGCCTGAACCTCTTAACTGGCAGCTCAATCCTGATGTGACAGTTAGAAGTAAGGGTGTTATGGAAAAATGTACTTTCTGCGTCCAGAGAATCAATCACGCCAAGGATCTTGCTAAAGACGTGGGCCGTGATGTTAATGATGGTGAATTTAAAGTGGCATGCGAACAGGCTTGCCCTGCTGAAGCCATTGTTTTTGGAAATTTGGAAGACAAAGAAAGCAAGGTTTCAAAGCTGTCACATGATGATAGAGGTTACAGAGTTCTGGCAGCAGTGAATACTCAGCCTGGGATTACATATCTCAAAAAAGTGACACAGGATAAAGAATCAAAAGGGTCAGAATCACACGGGATAAAAAATCATGAGTGAGCAACAACAAAACACGTTAACTTACGCAAGAGTCAATGATGATATAATAAGAATGCTTGATAAACCCACGTTTAAGTGGTGGGCACTCTTTCTACCTACACTATTATTTGTTGGATTTGGTCTATTTTGTTTCATCTATCAGGTTCATTATGGGCTAGGTGTTGCAGGGTACAGACACCCAGTGTTTTGGGGAGTTTATATTACAGATTTTGTGTTTTGGGTTGGTATTGCGCACTCAGGAACTTTGATTTCAGCAGTCTTATATCTTTTCCGTGCTAACTTCCGAATGTCTATATACAGAATTGCAGAAGGTATGACTGTATTTGCAGTTTTAACTGCCGGACTCTTCCCTATTATTCACTTAGGAAGACCTTGGAATTTTTACTGGTTATTCCCTTATCCAAACCAACGTGAGCTTTGGGTTAACTTTAAATCACCCCTACTTTGGGACGTTTTTGCTGTAAGCACTTATTTGACCGTAAGTTCTGTTTTCTTCTTTATCGGATTGATTCCTGATATCGCAGCAGTAAGGGACAGAGTTACAGAGAAACCACGTAAGATAATTTATTCAATACTCTCACTTGGCTGGAAAGGATCTAACTGGGAGTGGTTACACTACACAAGGGCATATTTATTCTTTGCCGCATTTGCAACCCCATTAGTGCTTTCAGTTCATAGTGTTGTATCTTGGGACTTTGCTATGTCTAGCCTTCCAGGTTGGCACACAACCATTTTTGCTCCTTACTTCGTAGCCGGTGCTATTTTCTCTGGTCTAGCTATGGTTATTACACTTACAGTGCCAATCAGAAAAATCTTTAACTTAGAAGAATATATCACCATGGACAATTATGATGGTATGGCAAAACTCATAGTAGTAACCTCAGGAATAGTAGGTTATGCATATGCAGTTGAGTTCTTCATGGCCTGGTACAGCGGTGTTCCTGCTGAGTGGTATCAGTTCTACTATAGAGCTACAGGTGAATATGCTCTATTTTATTGGATTATGGTTGTATGTAACGTATTAATTCCGCTACCTCTTTGGTTTAAGAGTATGCGACAAAACATATTAGTTCTATTTATAATTTCGATCTTCATCAATATTGGTATGTGGTTTGAAAGATTTAATATTATCGTCATATCCCTATCACGTGGTTTTGATCCCGCAGCATGGGGAATCTATACACCTACATGGGTTGAAATTGGTATTACAGTAGGAAGTTTTGCTTGGTTCTTTATGTTCTTCTTAATTTTCTTAAAAACTCTTCCTTCTGTTTCTATAGCAGAGATGAAAGAGATATTGCCTGTACCTAAGAAGGAGGCAAAAACATCATGAGCGATAAACAGGGTGTTTTAGGAATATTCTCATACGTAGATGTAACTGTAGAGACGGTTAAAAAACTCAAAGATGCAGGGTTTAGCAATCTTAGAGTCTTCTCTCCAGTACCTAACCATGAGATAGAAGAAGTAATGGATGAGCCTGAGAGTATAGTGCGCTTTTTTACACTCTTTGGAGCTATGCTAGGTGCTGCGTGCGGAGTGGGTTTTACAGTTCTCATGTCTACTGATTGGCCTATTTCTGTTAGTGCTAAGCCAATAGTTTCGCTACCGCCATTTATGGTAATTATTTTTGAGCTAACAATTTTAATGGGAGCTTTATCTACTTTACTTGGTTTGTTGATTAACTCCCGCTTGAGAAATGATGCTCCATCAACTATGTATGACACCAGGTTTTCTGAAGATAAATTTGGCGTTATGATTACATGTTCTAAAGAAGGGGTAAAGGATGCTGAGGAAATATTAACTTCTCAGGGTGCTGAAGATATTAAATTTGACAGTGTGTGAACAGTTTTTGACTATTTAGGAGGTAAAACAGGATTGTTCTTAAAAAATAGGAAATTATATCTACTTTTAATACCTGTTTTAAGTATTATGGGTACTTTGAAGGCTTTTTCATTTCCATGGTCTTTTGATATGTGGTTGCAGCCTTCTATACTCCCATATGAGGAGCCTGTAATTTACCCAGAGCTTTCTGTTAGTACTACTGGCCTTAGAATAAAACCTGAGCCAAGAGAGGACTTTGAGAATATTTCAGTAAACCCTTTTCCTGCAAATGAAGAATCACTTGCAAATGGAGAGAAGCTTTATAACAGATATTGCTTTGCTTGTCATGGAATGGAGGGTCAGGGAGACGGCCCGGTAATTAAAAGAGGCTTTTACCCACTTAACCTTACAACACCTGGCGTAATAGCAAGAACAGACGGATATATCTATGCAAACATAAGATACGGTGGGAAGGTAATGATGCCTAGCTATCGTGAGAGCATAACTTCAGAAGGTGCTTGGGATGTTGTTAGTTATGTAAGAAAGCTGCAAGGAAATCCAGTTAGAGATACCGCAGCTGAACCACCTGCAGAAACCGAAACCCCTGCAACTGAGGACACTGAACAGGAGAGCGCTGAGTAAGATGGATGATCATATAAGAGATGAAATATTAGCTAAAAGATCGCTGATACCTAGCTGGTCTGTTTATTTATTCCTGGCAATTGCCATAGTGGGATTTGGTACATTTGTATTTAATATTATGGGATCGGAAGATTCTGCTAAGGCTGCATGGGAAATATTTTTGATTAACTTCCTATACTGGACTGGGATTGCTCAGGCCGGAATTATTTTTTCCTGCATTATGCGTATAACAAACGCAAGATGGGCAAGGCCTCTTCTTAGAGTTAGTGAAGGACTTGGAGCATTCCTACCAATCTCTTTTGTTCTCTTAATTGTAGTCTTTTTAGGTAGAGACTATATTTTGCCATACGCAACTGAGCATTATCATCATCCAAGAGATATTTGGCTCAATATGACTTTTGTGGTAGCTAGAAACCTAATATTATTTGGGATTCTTATTATACTTAGTGCTATTTATCTCTATTATTCCCTCAGACAGGACCTTGGAGGAATTTCTGATAAACTAGATGGCATAGCAGCATGGATAGGATCTGGTTGGTCAGGGGAGGAAGAGAGAACCACTCTATGGAGAAGGCTAGGACAGTATGCGCCAGCAGTAATTATTTTCTATGCCTTATCGTTTAGCTTTATAGCCTGGGACTTAATAATGTCTCTTGATCCTCTTTGGTTCAGTACACTCTTTGGACCATACTATTTTATGGGCAGTTTCCTAGGTGCTATTGGAGCTACTATTATTTTATCAATCATGCTGAGAAGAAAGCTTGGTTTAGAAGAATATCTTGTAGACACACATTATCATGATATGGGTAAGCTTCTTCAAGGTTTCTCACTTTTCTGGGTTTATATGTTCTTCTCACAGCTACTACCTATCTGGTATGCAAACATGCCAGAGACAACTGCTTTTGTTATCAAGCGCGTTCAGGAAGAGCCTTTCCAACCACTTGCATGGGCTACTCTGACATGCGTTTTTATCTTCCCATTTTTAGCACTTATACCTAGAACGAATAAGATTGTAAAACCAATCGTAGTATTTATTGCTGGAGTTTCCTTAACAGGTCTGTGGATTGATAAAGTTGTACTTGTAACTCCTTCATTATCGAATACTATAAATATAGGTATTACACAAATACTTATCACTCTAGGTTTCTTGAGCGCATTTATAATGATGTTTCTATTATTTATGAGAACATTCCCGGCAATACCAGTAGGTGATAGGTTCTTTGGTGGGAAAGCAACAGGAGGGCATCACTAATGGACCAAAAGCATCTTGATATGATAGCTCGGGGAGTTACGGTTGGTCTCTGCCTTGGTGTTGCAGGTTTCCTAACTCTACTGGCAACTATAGCTTTCCTAGGTCCTAGGATTGCACCTCTTATGAACAAGCTGCCTTGGTAGCAATAATTCCTTCTTGAGACCAAATTGTATTGCCCTCTAATAATCCCGAGTACTATATTCTCTTGTGAAAACTCTGATATTACTAGTTTGACAAGTCTCCCAATTTAGTGCGAAAATGGTAAGACATTAAATATATTTGTGACGGAGAATCTTATGCCGACAGCTAAAACTACAACAAAGAAAACTACGAGAAAAAAAACTGTAAAGAAGAACCACGGTCTTGATATTAAAAATGTGACTTACCTAAAAAAGAGTAAGGTTGCGTACATTACCATTAATCGCCCTGAAACTCGAAACGCACTTAATACCCAAACAAGAGAAGAATTAGCAATGGCTTTTGAGGATGCATGGGTTGATGAAAAGATTGGAGTTATTGTTCTTACCGGTGCTGGAGGCAAAGCATTTTCAGCGGGTGGCGATCTGTCCTGGATTCCTGATCCAAAGAAAAAAATAGATAATAAATTTATGCTAGTCCATTACAGACTTGCTACAGCTATGCGTTGTTGTGGTAAGCCCATAATTGCTAGAGTAGATGGCTATTGTGTAGGTGGTGGTAACGAACTTAACATGCTATGTGATCTTACAATAGCCTCGGATACATCAATATTTGCCCAAGCAGGGCCATTGGTGGGAAGTGTCCCCATCTGGTATGGTTTGCAGGGGCTACAGAACTCTGTGGGTGATAAAAAGGCAAGAGAAATAGTTTATCTCTGTGACCGTTATACAGCTGAACAAGCTGCTGAAATGGGTTGGGTGAATAAAGTCGTTCCAAAGGATAAATTGGATGAAGAAGTGACTGCTTGGTGTAAGAGCCTCCTTCAAAAGAGTCCACAGTCCTTAAGGATTGCAAAATTCCAGATCAATTTTGCATCCGATCAGGCTCATCCACAAATAACACACGGACTTGAGTTAGCTAGGTATTTTATGAAAGCCCCAGAGATGGTAGAGGGAGCAAATGCATTTCTAGAAAAACGTAAGCCCGATTTTTGGGGTGTAAAATAATTTATTTAAACTTATAACTGGGAGTATTTAATGTCTAAGGAAGCAGAGATTAATTTTGTTGTAAAACTGGATGCTGATAACTCACCTGCTGAGATTTATTGGGGAGCGTCAGAGGCTGATTTTGAAGGCCTAAAACCATGTGAATCCCTTATGATTTCTATGTGGGATCAGGTAGAAAAAAATACTATGAGTATTGATCTCTGGACTAAAGAGATGGAAGTCGGGGAGATGAGTGCTCATTATTATTTCACATTAATGAAGATGGCCGATACTTACCAAAGGGCTACTAAGAATGACGAGCTCTCTGAGATGATAAGAAACTTTGCTAAAGAATTTGCGATTAAGGTCGAAGAGCTGGCCAATAAATAGAAATCTATAGTTTCTTCTATCTATAATGCTGACATGACCTCTTTAGCAAAAAATGTAAGAGTGTCATGGTTCATAATATCAGAGAAGAACACTGTATATTTAGTAATACCTCTTTTCTCGTTCTCTAATATTTTCTCAATACATTGATCTGGCGTGCCTACTATGCCAAACTTGGAAATATCGCCAAAAAAACCATACCGTCTCTGACCTTTCTCAAGTTTTACAGCGAGCTCGGCCTCATCTTTTGCTATCACGCAAACTGTTTGCTGAGAGATCCCTATATCATTAATATCTCTTCCAACTTCGTTGCAATGTTGTTTAAGCACCTGCAGCTTATGATCATAAGCTTGAGCATGGTTTGCAGGGCAGTTCCATTCATCTGCCAACTCAGCGACTAACCTGAGAAGATATTTTTCTCCGGCCCCCCCGATCATTATAGGAGGATGTGGGGTCTGAATCGGTTTGGGATTACAATACGCGCCGTCTATACTGTAATGAGTTCCTTGAAAACTTGGCTTATCCTCTGTCCACATGGCTCTTATTACTTTTATAGATTCAGAAAGTTGTTCAATTCTGGTTTTTGTATTGGGGAAATTATATCCATATGCTTTATATTCAGGCTCAAACCAACCAGCTCCCATTGCAAATTCAAGTCTTCCATTGCTAATTACATCAAAGGTTGAAGCCATCTTTGCCAGGAGTGCAGGGGGTCTAAATGAATTACAAAGAACCATTGTTCCTATCTTTATGTTCTCTGTGACACTTGCCAGTGCGGACATCGAGGTCCAGGCCTCATAAATGTCCATTTCAATGGCGCCCATTCCCAATATATGATCATAGAACCATACCGAATGGTAGCCAAGCAAGTCGCATAGCTGAGCGGTTTCTCTGATTTCAGAGAAATCTATCTTCTGCTGCCGCATCATTACTCCAAACTTAATTCTGCTCATTTGTTCACCCTGTTATGTAAGTAGTTAAAAGGACAATTTAACAGAGCTACAGTGCAGAATCAAATTCTAGAGGCATCCTGTTTGACACTAAAGGGGTAATACTATAAATTTAGAGGCCGAGAGAAACACTAAGGAGGCCAAAAGCCATGTATAAGAGTTTTATACGTTATTTTTTAGTTGTGACTATTGTTCTTTTTCTACCGACAGTATTTTTATTGACCGGGTGTAATCAGAATGGTACCGCAGAAAAAGCAAATGTAAGTGAGACAGAATCTACCTCTGAAACTACTAAAGATTCTGAAGAACCAGGTGGCGAGGTCGCTGAAGAAAATCCAGAAACTTCTGCAGATGCTGAAAGTGATGATAGTAGTGACGCAAAGAGTGATGAAATGAGCGCTGATGACAAAGCAACACAAAATACAGGAGGCAATCCATTGGTAATAATTAAAACAAATAAAGGCGATATCAAAATAGAGTTAGATAAAGAAAATGCTCCCATAAGCACAGAGAATTTCTTAGCATATGCGCAAGAGGGATATTATGACGGAACTATTTTTCACAGAGTCATAAACGGTTTTATGGTTCAGGGCGGCGGATTTATGGCAGATGGCCAGCAAAAGCCGGTAAAGGCTCCTATTAAGAATGAAGCTGATAATGGTTTAAAAAATGAGAGAGGCACACTCGCTATGGCACGTACGCAAGATGTTAATAGCGCCACATCTCAATTCTTTATTAACCAAGTGGATAATGCATTTTTAGACCACGGCAGAAGAGATTTCGGTTATGCCGTTTTTGGTAAGGTTGTAGATGGTATGGATATTGTAGATGCTATAGCAGTAGTTCCAACCGGCCCTGGAGATGTTCCTAACGAGCAAGTAATTATGGAATCTGTAACTGTTGTAGAATAATTTAGCAGTATTAATAGTTATCTAGAGAACGCCCCTGAATGATCTTCTATGGATAGGGCAGGGGCCGTGTTCTCTAATAGCTTCGTAGTGTTCTTTTGTTGGGTACCCTTTATGCCCCTTAAAATTATATTCGGGGTATTCCAAATCATAGTCCTTCATTATGAAGTCTCTAGTGACTTTGGCTATTATGGATGCTGCGGCAATAGAGCAAGATTTTGAGTCGCCTTTAACAATTGTTTCCTGCATTAATAATAGTGAAGTTCTTTGATTCCCGTCTATCAGTAAATAATCAGGTTTAGTTGTAAGCTTTTTTACAGATATTTCCATTGCTAAAAGTGAGGCTTGTAATATGTTGATCCTGTCTATTTCTTGAGGCTCGACTATCCCTATGGCATAAGATATGGCGACAGACTTGATCTCCTCAAATATACTCTCCCGTTTTGAATGAGAAAGCTTCTTTGAATCGTCAAGCCCTTTGATTATACAATCATCAGGAAGTACGACGGCAGCAGCTACGACAGGTCCTGCAAGCGGGCCTCTTCCTGCTTCATCAACCCCAGCGGGTATTTTCCCTTTTGCCCATATTTTTTTCTCAAAATCAAGATTGGGAGGACTCAAATCTATCTCCAGAAATTTAAGCGTTTGTTAGAAATATAATATGATTGTAACTACATAAGAAAGGTTTGAGAATAGGACTGACTATTTAGCTAATCAAACCATAATCTAAAAGTACTTTTTTAAGCTCATCATAATTATCTTGCGCCATTTCAGAAAGTGGAAGTCTGTACTCGTATTTCATCAAATCCATCATGCTGAGTGCAGCTTTGATAGGGATAGGGTTTGTTTCGATAAACAGAGCTTCATTGAGAGGTAGTAACTTATAGTGAAGATCTCTGGCTTTTTCAAACTCTCCATCCGCGTAAAGATTATATAAGTTTGACACATCCTTTGGTGCGATATTAGCTGTTACGCTGATAAACCCTCTTGCGCCAATTGTAAGTAAAGGAAAGTTGAGAGCGTCCTCGCCAGAGAGTACTAAGAAGTCCATTCCGCAAAGCTGAAGAATTTTGCTTGCCTGTGGGATTGATCCCGCAGCTTCCTTTACTCCTATAATGTTTTTAAAATCTGCAGCGAGCCTAGCTATTGTCTGAGGAGTCATATTCACTCCTGATCTGCCGGGAATGTTGTAAAGTATTATAGGAATATCTACTTGAGAAGCTATTTGCTTAAAGTGTAGATATAGTCCCTCTTGCGTGGGTTTGTTGTAATAGGGAACTACTACGAGTGCAGCATCTGCCCCTATTTCTTTTGCGAATCGTGTAAGTCTAATCGCTTCTTTTGTGCTATTAGATCCTGTGCCTGCTATAACAGGAACCCTCTTATTTGCAGTTTGTACGGTCAACTCTATAACATATTCATGTTCCTCATGTGATAGAGTAGGGGACTCTCCTGTAGTACCACATGGCACGATACCGTGAGTTCCATTTTCTATTTGAAATTCGATAAGATTTTTTAGAGCATCCTCATCAATTTTGCCGTCTCTAAACGGCGTTACTATAGCGACTATTGAGCCATGGATCATAATAAATCTCCTCTGCTTTCATTATATTTAAGCTTGTGGTTAAATCAAGGTAACAATCAATAGTTTTTATAAAGAGGTGTAAGTCTTATTTCTAAAAAGCGTCTAATCTCGAACCACATTCAGAACAGTATTTACTCTCACTGAGTACTTTGCTACCGCACTTTTTGCAAAGAATATGCTCAGCGTCTGTGATTATTGTTTTTTTGGCTTTTGCATTTTCTATCGCTAGGTCTATTTTCTTATCTAAATCAACACAGTGTTCAGCACCAGCTCTCATAAACTCAATAATATCCTCATTCCCAGGAGTTGTTATAGATATTCTGGGTTCCGTATCATCAAGCTCATAGAAAATTTGTGTAATATCTGAAAGCGGTATATCTCTAAATCTTTTAAATGTTGAAGAATTTTTGGCAATGATAATTCTATGGGTTGTGAGTATGAACCATGAATTAAAAAAAGTGTTGCTGTCTATAAATTTTGGAGCCCTATATATAGCTCTATAATCCATAAGAGTGATTATTATCTCTTCATTGTCTTTTAGATATTTATTAACACCCTCTTGAATTTTTACAGGAAGCTCAGTGTAGTTGTGAGTTACAATGCTTCCCACAAAATCTTTAATCGTCTCTACTATTGCCATTATATATAGTCTCCGATTAAGAGCTCTGCTATTTGCACAGCATTAAGCGCAGCGCCCTTTCTCAACTGGTCCCCTACTACCCAAAAGCTAAGGCCATTTGGTACCGTATAGTCTTCCCTAATTCTTCCAACTATACAATCATCTGTTCCGGCTACATCAATCGGCATAGGGTATTTCAATTCTTCGGGGTTATCGAGAACCCTTACGCCTGGGAAATTGTTAATAGCCTCTCTTGCTTCTTCAACTGTGATTTTCTTTTCGGTTTCAATATTTACGGAGACCGAATGCGCGCGGAACACAGGAACCCTGACTGTGGTTGCCGTAAGTGCAATTTCAGTATTCTCTAGAATTTTCCTAGTTTCATTGTGGAGTTTCATCTCTTCTTTTGTGTATCCGTTATCTGTAAAGCTATCAATATGAGGAAGAAGGTTAAAAGCAATCTGGTGAGGGAAGGCTTCGGGTTCGATCTCTTCAGAATTTGCCCAGGCGAGTGTCTGATTCCTAAGCTCTTCGATCCCTTGTGCACCTGCGCCTGAGACTGCTTGATAGCTGGAAGCAATTACCCTTTTTATATTGCTTAGATCATGAAGAGGTTTAAGGGCCATTACTGTGACAGCAGTAGTACAGTTAGGGTTGGCCACAATACCTTTATTGCTATACCCAGCTATAGCATCTGGATTAATTTCAGGTACAACAAGTGGTACACCTTCTTCCATTCTGAACGCAGAACTATTATCTACAACTACTGCTCCTGCCTGAGTAGCGATTGGCGCGAACTCCTTACTCCTTGAGCCTCCAGCTGAAAATAATGCGATATCTATATCTTCAAATGAATTCTCATCTAGTTTTTGAATCTTAATTTTGCTGCCTTTGAAATCAAGCTCCTTGCCGACGGATCTTTCCGATGCTAAGAGCCTCAGCTCGTTAATCGGAAAATTTCTCTGTTCCAATATCTCCATCATTTCCTGCCCAACAGCCCCACTAGCGCCAACAATGGCAATGTTATAACTATCTTTCTTCATCACAATCTCCAAATTTTATTATCAGTTCGATAAGAACATTATTTAGAATACTTTCTTTCTATCTCGCTCACTTTGTTAATATTAACTTTTTCTTCCTCTTCAGGCTCCGCGCTAAACCAAGCGTCCAATATTTCTTTAGCCACAGTTTGAGAAGTCGTTCTAAGACTAATTGCTAGCACATTGGCATCGTTCCATTTTCTAGCCCCTTCTGCTGTATGTGCGTCTGTACAAAGAGCAGCCCTAATCCCAGGGACTTTATTAGCCGCAATGCTAACGCCAGTCCCAGTCCAGCAGAAAAGTATACCTTGGTCACATAATTCGTCTTTAACGTTCTCTGCAACTCTCTGAGCGACCTCTGTCCACTGAATATTCTCTTCAACTAGCGGACCAAAGAGTTCTAGCTCTATGCCCTTTGCTTTTAATTCATCAATTACAAAATCTGTAAGATGAGTCTTTTCGTCACTTCCAACAGCAATCTTCATTGTTGCCTCGTTATATTTACTACCGAACTAGTTTAAATAAGTTGAGTAGATGCTTCAAGTTTATATGAAAATAGTTAAAGTTTATTGATCTAGAAAGCTGTTTAGCTATGCCTGGTAACATGTTGTTATTGTTAAACAATACGTTGTTGAGCTGAGCATTGCTTTCTAAAGTTCAGACCTCAAAGCCTATCTGAGCACTTTTAATAAAGATTTAGATAAAATATAGCCTATTGCAACTAACCCAATACCACCAACATTGCTAATTAGTATATTTATTATGCCAAGTTTTATTTCTCCATCTTTCAAAAGATAGAAACTCTCAATCCCAAATGTTGAGAAAGTAGTAAAAGCGCCGAGTATTCCTATAAAGACAAATGCTCTGGTGTTTGGAGAATAAGTAAAGTTTTCAAAGATGTTCCATAAAAATCCTATTATAAAACAACCGATTAGATTTACGGCTATTGTCCCCCACGGCAGTAATCCATCAGAATTTCTAAATATATACCCTGACACAGAATAACGCAGTAGCGCTCCCGCCGCACCCCCAATCGCTATGTATATTAATGGATACATCTATTCTCCTAATTGTTTCGTGACAAAGTCTAAATAGGCAGAAAATGATAACATATTATTTATTCTTTGTGATTTATAGAAACTAAAAATTATATTCGGTATGTTAATCAACATTACAATTGTGGAGACAACGATGTCATGGAATCCTGAGCTTTATCATAAATTTCAAAAAGAACGTTTTGCACCTTTTAAAGATTTGATGGACTTAATTGTTGTGCGGAAAGGGCTTAGAGTTCTGGATTTGGGATGCGGTACGGGTGAGTTAACTGAAATGGTATCAGAAAAGCTACCCGAAAGTGAGGTGCTTGGGATTGATAGCTCGCCTGAGATGCTTGCAAAAGCGATTCAAAAAAAACGCACTGGTCTCAATTTTGAACTGTGCCCCATTGAAGATCTTACAGACAAATGGGATCTTATTTTTTCAAATGCCGCAATACAGTGGGTCTATAACCATCAGGAGCTAATACCCAGATTAGTTTCTCTGTTAAAACCAGGCGGGCAGATTGCAATTCAGCTCCCTGCAAATCATAATCACCCTACTCAGCAGCTGATTGCAGAAACGGCAAATGAAGAGCCCTTTAAAAACGCATTGAATTCATGGCAAAGACAGTGGTCTGTTCTATCTATCAGAGAGTACTCTGAACTCCTGTATAATTCGGGAGCCCAAGATATAAATGTATTTGAAAAAATATACATACATGTTTTGGATGATGTTGATGCTATTATAGAGTGGCTTTCTGGTACTGCATTAATCCCATATTTTGAGCGGTTGCCCGAGGAGTTGCATGATGAATTTCTATACTCATATCGAAAAAAGCTCAAGGATCTTTATACTAAAACACCATTGTTATTCACTTATCAGCGTATATTCTTCTCTGCCAGATGCTCTGAATAAATCTATTGTTAAATTGCCTAAAAAAAAGTAATATTCAAAATATAGCCCCAATAATTATTCTACTTAAGAGGTGTTGTCATGAATGAGAAGAAATTTTCTAAAGAGGCCGCAATAAAGTTCGGTTGGAATCGGATGAAAGAAAACTTAGGATTTTTCATTGTCTATCTCATTATTCTTTCTGTAATCACTGCATTTTTTAGTATTTTTGCTAATGCGTTTAGCGAGTCTCTGCCATCTCTATCTCTGTTGTTCAGCTTAGGATCATGGGTTGTAAGCATTGTTTCGTCCATATTTGTAATTAAGATTGGCTTGAAGTTATATGAAAATGATAAGATAGGATCATATGATTTTTTATCCTTTTCCAGCTCTTTATTCTTTAAGTTTCTATTAGGTTATGTCCTGTACACATTGCTCGTGGTTATAGGATTTATTTTGCTTATTGTGCCCGGAGTATACTTGGCAATTAAATATCAATATGTTCAGTATCTAATTGTAGACAAAAATATGGATGTGATAGAAGCATTTAAAGAAAGTGGTAAGATAACTGATGGGCATAAATGGAATTTATTACTATTAGTGCTGATGTTTCTAATCATAGCGACTCTAGGAGCCATGGCTCTTGGTGTAGGTTTACTTGTGGCTATCCCTATTATTATTGTTGCTCAGGCCTACGTCTATAAACAATTGAGTTCGACCACTGCTGTACAAAGTAACAGCACCCCTACCCATACAGGTTCAATAGATAATTCATTTCAAGCACCAAATTCTATTACTTGATTTGATAAGGGTATTCTAAAGATAATGAGTGAATACTTTAGACTTATTATAGATGACGATACTGAGCTTGAACTTATTAATCAGGAGCATGCTGATGAATTGTTCGACTTGATTGAGGACAATCGAGAATATCTTAAAGAGTGGCTTCCTTGGCTAGATAATAACCGCTATCTCCAAAATACAATTGATTATATAAATATTTCCCAATTCCAGTACGAGCGTAATGAAACTGTCCAATTTGTTCTTCTGTATAAAGGAGAGATTGTTGGAGCAATAGGGTATCACCGGATCGATTGGATGAACCGCTTAACAAGTATTGGCTACTGGATTGGAGAACGATATCAAGGTAATGGACTAATTACCAAATCCTGCTCTAGGGTTCTGGATTATTCTTTTGGCACAATGGGTCTTAACAGGATTGAAATAAGATGTGCTACAGAAAACCTAAAGAGCCAATCTGTTCCTAAAAGATTGGGTTTTAAAGAAGAGGGTCTCATACGACAAGCTGAATGGCTCTATGATCACTATGTAGATCATATCATTTACGGAATGCTTGAATCAGAATGGATCAATAATGAGAGGTTGGTAATAAATACTTAATACTAGAAAGTAACGATACAATTAGACCGATATGTTCGAGAAAATATTCCTCCCACTTCAGCAAGAGCTAGAACGTAACGCGGATAAACAATTTAGAGAAAAAATCCGTGACTATTTCAAAATGGATGTTTCCAATTATCTTGGAGTTAGGCTTCCACTTGTAAGAAAAATAGCAAATAAGCATTTCAAAGAAATTAGTGAGCTTGATGTTGATCAGGTTTTAGAAATTTGCGACAAACTTCTTGAGTCTAGTATCTATGAACATAAAGTTATCGCGTTCCATTGGAGTTATAAGTGTAAAAAACAATTTCAAAGTAAGCATTTCAAAATATTTGAAAGCTGGCTAAAAACCTATGTGGATGATTGGAGTGACTGTGATGATTTATGTACTCACTCACTTGGATACCTCGTGTTTCATTACCCAGAGTTTCTTCCTAAGGTGGAGAAATGGGCATCTTCAAAGAACAGATGGATGAGAAGGGCATCAGCCGTCACACTTATTTACTCTGCTAGAAAAGGGACGCATTTGGACAATATTTTTAATACTGCAAACATCTTGCTTTTAGATAAAGACGACTTAGTCCAAAAAGGATACGGCTGGATGCTAAAGGAGGCGAGCAAATCATTTCTCGAAGAGGTCTTTCAGTATGTTATAAATAACAAAAACAAAATGCCGAGAACTGCTCTTAGGTATGCAATTGAAAAAATGTCTGATAAATATAAGAAGGTGGCAATGCAAAGATAGAATTTCGATTGGAAAAAATGCCCTCCCATACTGAAAAATCAGACACAGGAGGGCTTAAGAGAAGCAAAAGGCAAGATTTAGTTAAAATACCAAACAAAAATTAAGACAAATAATATGAATTATCCAGGATGAAACCCGTGGCATTTCCCATTGCTCTCTAACAAGATTTTAGACTATTTTGATGTGGTCTAGCAAGGTTTAATTTGTGTGTAGAAAAAAGGCTTAGATCAATTTAGATCGTAATGCTAAAGTATTAATGTAAAATATCCAGAGACGTTGATTTATTTAGCGCTCAGGCCACCATCAACTGATAACATGCTGCCGGTCATAAAGCTAACATTGTCATCGCACAAAAATAAAATGGCATGTGCTGCTTCTTCAGGTTGAGCAAGGCGCCCAATTGGATGGACTGATATATAACGCTCTATTGCTATTTCCTTATCACCCCACTGCTCAAACATATCATCTGCCAATGGGGTATAAACCGTTCCCAAGCATAATGCGTTAACCCGGATTCCCTTATCTGCATATTCTAGAGCCATGCTTCTTGTTAACTGATTCACCGCGCCTTTTGAAGAGTTATAAGCTGCAAAACCAGGAGATGCCTTCAGCCCCAGTATAGAGGAATTATTAACTATCACGCCATAACTTCGCTCAAGCATATGTGGAATTGCATATTTAGACATAAGGTACATTCCCCTTACGTTGATATTAAAAGTATTCATCCACTGCTCTGTGGTTGTCTCGTGTGTAATTTCTTTGTATAAAACTCCAGCATTGTTAAAGAGTATGTCTATTTTTCCGAATTTATTTACCATGAAATCGACGGCAGATTTGCACTCTTTTTCTATAGAAATATCACTTACGAGATATTCTATGTTCAGACCTTCTGCTCTAATTTCACCAGCGGCTTCTTTTAGAACCTGTTCTCTGCGTCCGGTGATAATAACTTTGGCGCCTTCTTTGGCGAATAACAATGCAGTAGCTTTTCCTACTCCTGTTCCGCCGCCGGTTATTAGGGCTATTTTATTTTCAAGTTTCATACCTATTCATCCTCTTTGATATTAGGAAAGATATTATGGATGCAGATTGAAATATTATCAATATGCGGCAAGTTTTATGGTGTTTGCTTTACAGTCTGGTTGAGAAGCAATTAACTTTAAATTTTTTAACAGAATTTCAATAAAAATGTAGATATAATAAGTAACACTACTACTTCCAAAAGAGAGGGTTTATTGATGGCTAATCCCCCAGAAAATAATAAGAAAGAATTCATAGGAGATCCCAAGAATCTGGCTATTGTGCTCCTGGTGCTGATAGTTCTTGTGATGGGAGCTTTATTGATAAATAACATACGTCAAGATAAAGACTCCATTGTTTCAAATCTCTCAGGTGGCGACGAAGTATCTGTTGCTGAAGTGAAGTTCGATAAAGATAATAATGAATTTGCAGACTTTATTTTTAATAAACCGCTCGGAGAGAGTGGAGAGGTGCTGGGGCGTGACCCGGGGAAAGTCAGTCCACCTATAAGCGGATCATGGACTTGGATTAGCCCCAATGTGCTTCGCTTTCAGCCTTCCGGAAGATTTAATATCGCAACTGATTATACAATCACACTAATACCTAATCTCTTATTAAAAGACGGTCAAGCGCTAAGCGGTAAAAAAGAATTTGATATCAGGACAGACAAGTTTCAAGTCGAACAATCTACAGTAGAAGAAGAGCCCGCGGCAGATAAGAAAAACACAGTGATCTTAGACGGCACTTTAAGATTTAATTATTCCGTTGCCCCCGAAGTTCTAGTAAGAAAAATTCAACTCTACGATGGCACACCTGACTCACCTGAAAATCTAGTACCGGTAAAACTCATAACGAACTATTGGAACACCACGATTAAATGGGTAAGTGGTCCTATAGAAAAATCTGCAGGTGAAAGAAAATTAACACTTGTTGTGCTCGGAGATTTAACTTCTGCAGATGGCAATGTTCCCCTGGGAGAAGATTATTCTCAAGAAATACTTTTAGGTTCAAAAGATAACCTTGTCATAAGAAATGTAGATCCACAGGCCAAATTCCCAGAATCCTCAATTACTCTTTCATTTTCCTCAGCTGTAAGTCCAGATATAGCTTCTGATTATATTTCAGTTGAGCCGAGTGTGAAATATAAAATCCAAAGGATTCAAAATAAGCTCATGCTAAAGGGTGCTTTTAAACCTGGCGGTAGTTACAAGCTCAATATTGAGAAAGGTCTTCCGGCCCTAGATGATGCGGTGCTTCAAGAGAAATATTCTAAAGACATTAGTTTTTCAAACCTGAGCCCTAATGTTGAATTTGAGAGCGCGGGAATGTTTCTAGACTCAAAAGGAACACAAGCGCTTAATCTTAAAACTATAAATGTGAATAAGATCTCAATTAACATTGACCGTGTTTTTCTGAACAATCTAACCTTTCTTTTTCAATCATATGGCTACTCAGTTTGGAGAGACGAATATTATCAGGGCTCGATAGGCAATTATTTTGGAGACCGTATAGTAGAAAGGCAAAACATTAATATTGATAACAAACTCAATCATGAGATTGATACTGTTATAGACCTTAAAAAGTACATTCCTCAAAATGAGCCCGGGCTTTATCAAGTGGGGATAATACCGGAGGGGCAATACCAAGGTGTGCAGAGATGGGTCCTAATAACGGATATTGGAATAGTCAGCAAGAAAGGCCAAGATGACCTCCTTGTCTGGACATCCTCTTTCTCAAACTTAGATCCTATCACGGGTGCTGAAGTAAATATCATAAGCCAGCAGAATCAGGTGATTAAAAGCGGTATCACAGATGCAAGCGGTATGTACAAATTGTCAGGGACAAAGAAATTATTTCAGAATCAAAAGCCCTATATGATCAGAGTAAAAAAGGGGGATGATTTTAGCTTTCTTCTTTTTGAAACAATGGAGATTGATACTTCAGGTCTCAATGTCGGAGGCGCTTATCCTTCAGAGAAAGGTTATACCGCTTTTGCATATGGAGAAAGAGATATCTATAGACCTGGAGAAACCGTCAAGGGAGTTGCGGTCATAAGAGATATCAACCTCAATACGCCAAGGTCCATGCCGATAATTCTAAAACAAAAAGACCCTAGGGGTCGTATTGTTAGAACAATTAAACAAACACCCAACAAAGATGGCATATTGTCCTTTGAAATTTCACTCCCGGATTTTGCTGCCACTGGTAATTATGTTCTAGAAATACTTGTTGGTGACAGTTTGATAGGGCAGTACAACTTTCAGGTAGAAGAATTTATTCCCGATAGAATAAAGGTCAAAATAAATCCCGAAAATGATGTTGTTCAGATTGGCCAGCAACTTACATATGAAGTAAGAAGCTCATACTTATTTGGTCCTCCAGCATCTAATCTTCTTGTTGAGACAAGGGTCGATTTGGTGGAGCGACCGTTTTTGCCTGATGGATATAAAGGCTATGTCTTTACAAATGAAGATAGAAAGTTTAAATCACGGCAAATTTTCAAACAAGAAGGGAATCTAGATCAAGATGGCACATCTTCTTTCACATCGGACATTCCAGATGGTCTGAGACCTCCTTCCTCACTTCAGGCTCAGATAACTGCCCGCGTTCAGGAGGCCGGCGGCCGCGGAGTTACCTCAAAGAGAATGGTCAATGTTGATCCCTATCCTTACTATCTTGGAATTAAAGAAGTTGAACCCAATAAATACGCAGAGCCTGGAATAGAAGTTGGATTTGAGTTTGTTGCTCTGTCAGAAAAAGACGGTAAAACGATAGAAGTAAAAACGGGAGCTTTAAAAGCCGAGCTTTTAAAAGATTCCTGGAACACAGTGCTCAGGAAAACTCCTTCCGGTAACTATAAGTACGAGTCAGAACGGGACAGCACTTTAATTGATTCAACAATAATAGATAACAATCAAGAAAGTGGCACATTCAATTTCACACCACCGGAGTTTGGAAGCTATAGAGTTACTCTTACTGACCCATCTGGCGGAGCGTCCACACAGATTCAATTCTATGCCAGCGGTTGGGGTTTCTCTCCCTGGGCTCTCAAAAATCCGGCGAGGATAGAACTTGATCTTGAGAAAAAAGAGTACATGCCCGGAGAAACCGCTACACTCCAAGTGCGTGCGCCATTTTCAGGAGAACTTCTCGTAACTGTAGAACGACATAATGTTTACTACACTCAAACACATACCATGGACGGCAACACCGCATCTATCCCAATTCCTGTAAATGAGCAATACAGACCTAATGCATATGTTACCGCAACCTTGATTAGAAGTGTAAGGGATTTGGAGCCCGGTTCAGCGGGAAGGGCCTTTGGCGCAATTCCTATTAATGTAGATAGAAGCGCGAATAAGTTAGATATTGAAATAACTGCGTCTGAAGAAATTAGACCTCTTAATCCACTGAGCATAGCTGTTAAGACTGCACCTGAAGCCACTGTTACAATTGCCGCTGTGGATGAAGGAATACTTCAGCTAATAGATCAAAAAACTGCTGATCCCTTTACTTTCTTTTATAAGAAACTGGCATTAATTGTAAAGTCCTATGATACCTTCTCACTTCTTCTTCCAGATGTTGCTCTCGGGAAGTCTCAACCTGGAGGCGGTTTTGCCGCAAAGAGAGAGCTTCAGTTTCTGAGCACCCAGGGGATTAGAAGAGTTAAGCCTATCGCTTTCTGGTCAGGTGTTCTAGAGACAGATAATGAAGGCTCAGCGAAAGTTGAATTTGATATCCCTGAATTTCAGGGAGCCCTCCGGATTATGGCCACAGCTATAAAGGGGAAGCAATTTGGTTCTTCTGACTCCTATACTAGAGTAAAATCTCCCATAGTTATTTTGCCGACGGTGCCGAGATTTATTTCTTTGAATGATAAAGTGGTTTTACCTGTCTCAGTCAGAAACGATACAGAAAGTGACGGAACGATCAATGTGAAACTACTCTCAGAAGGGCCGGTCACCGTAAGCAAATATGAAATTGTAGATAGTGGCAATGATAATTCTACTCAATCTAGTAAGGCCGAACTAAACGTAGACATCCCCAGAGGTGGTGAGAAGACAGTTTATTTTGAACTAGATACATCGGATACCACGGGGGGAGTCCAACTGATCTTTCAAGCTTCTGGTAACAGTGAATCCTCTCAAGTTTCAATTGATGTCCCCATACTTGCCGACTTGCCCAAAAGCACTTCAGAAAGTGTAGGCCGAATTAGTTCCGCAGAAACTGTGTTCACTCTTGAAACTAAAGACAATTACCGACCAGGTACTGTTTCTAGGGAACTCTCAATTAGCAAGCTTCCGTTGATTCAGTTCTCAGGCAAACTCCAATTCTTACTTGGATACCCGTTTGGATGCCTGGAGCAGACTACGTCAAAAGTCTTTCCCCTTATCTATATGTCTGAGATAGCCATGGAGCTTGATCCAGAGATCTTTAAAGATTCAGATCCGGAGGCTATGGTTCAGGATGGTATAAGACGTATAAGCGGTATGCAGGTAAGCGGGGGCGGCTTTTCACTCTGGCCGGGTTCACAGGATATAGATCCTTGGGCGAGTATTTATGCATCCCATTTTCTTGTAGAGGCTAAAAGGGCAGGATTCTATATTCAGGATTCTGTATCTTCGGGTGCTGTCCGTTTCTTAAAAAATGAAACTAGAGCAAAGCAGTCTTACGGCACAGGAGAGCTTGAGAGAGTGGTTTATGCGCTTTATGTTCTAAGTCGTGATGGCAAGGCAGATCTCAGCACCATGGATTTTATAAAGGAGCGTCATTTAGACGATCTAAATGCGGAGTCCAGAGCTTTTCTTGCCGGCGCATTTGCCTCACAGGGCGACACAGGGGCGTTTGAAGATTTACTTCAAGGGATAAAAGATGTAGAACAAGTCGAGCGTCAGACCGGAGGGAACTTCAACTCCACTATTAGGAACAGAGCAATTTTATTGCTGGCTATTTTGGAAGTAAATCCTGATGACCCCAGAGTTCCTGAGCTTGTGGACCGCCTCTCAAGGGACGCTGAAATAAACCAATTTTGGACAACACAGGAAAGCTCCTTTGCTCTTTTGGCAATCGGCGAATTCATAAAGAAACAGTCTCAAACTTCTACATATTCTGGAAAGGTTTATTTGGGAGATAAAGAGATAGGATCATTCTCAAGCGCTACAATGCTAACCCTGCCTGGTATACAAGGGGACGAGCCTATCAAGATTACAATGGAACAAGGCTATCAAAATGGAAGCGCCTTTTTCTCTCTAATAACAAGGGGCAATCCAACCCGTAAAGGTTTTAAACCTGTAGCGGATGGTCTGCAGGTTGAAAGAATATTCTTAACACGAGACGGCGCTCCAATAAATCTGGATCAAATTCAGCAAGGAGATCTCATCGTTCTTCAAACCAAGATTCAGAGTGAAGCAGGACGTTTGGATAATGTGGTTATACAAAATTTACTGCCTTCAGGGTTTGAAGTAGAGAACCCGAGGCTTAAAACTACTGAAACTCTTGATTGGATAACGGGTAATAGTATAGAGCCCGGGTATCTTGATATCCGAGACGACAGAATATTGGTATTCACAGATATCCCTGATGCTAAGTGGTACAACTATTACTCACTCTTGAGGGTAGTAAACCCTGGAATTTTTGTTCTTCCTCCTGTGCAGGCTGAGGCAATGTATTCCCCCAACATTAGGTTTACAGGAAAACTGGAGGAGCCTCTTAGGGTTGAGGTTAGGAATTAGTTGATTTCAATTGGAGTGCGCTCTTGCAAACTTTTTTTCTAGACAAATTGGGATTTAAAACCAAATGGATTGCAGGCATAACTTTCTCAATTACCCTAATTTTAGTTGGGAGTTTCTTGTTGTTCCTGGTTCTGGATTTTCTTTATCCATTTCCAACAGAGAATTTAGTAAAAGCACCCACCGTAGTAGTTAGCGATAAAGATGGGAACCCCCTTAGATTTTTTCTGCCAAAAGATAAACAGTGGCGCTTTCCAGTTGAGCTTAAAGATGTCGATCCAAAACTTATTCAGGCAGTAATAGAGTCTGAGGATAGATGGTTTTATTCTCATCCAGGTATAAATCCTCTCGCTGTAGCCAGGGCTTTTTACACTAATATAAAGTCCGGCCAAGTAATCTCAGGTGCTTCTACAATACCGATGCAAATTGCTCGACTATCAGACCCAAAGAGTAGAACACTTTTTGCCAAGGCCAACGAAGCCTTTAGGGCCCTTCAGCTGAAGTGGTATTATGAAGATAGTGAGCTCCTGGAGATTTATTTAAACATAGCGCCATACGGCGGGAATATAGAAGGAGTTGGGGCTGCGTCCTATTTTTATTTTAGCAAGGCCCCACGAGCATTAGAGCCTCATGAGATAGCTCTTCTTACTGTGCTTCCGCGCTCTCCGACAAAGTACGATCCAACCCGTAATCCAAAAATAGCGCATGCCAAGAGAAACGAAGTAATAGACATGCTTAAGAGTCGGGGAGTCTTTACATCTAGACAGGTTGCTTCCTCTTTTGAAAAACCAGTTCCAGTGAAACGAAAGCAGCAGCCTTTTAAAGCTCCTCATTTTACCGAATTCATCTATAGCCAATTCAAAAATTCTAAGAATATTCAAACCACTTTGGATATTTGGATTCAACATCTTTCTGACAGCATTGCTAAAAAACACATAGGTGATTTAAGAGCACAGGGGATTAGTAATTTAGCTATTGTCGTAATTGATAATGAAAGCCGTGAGCTAAAGGCAATGATCGGCTCAAATAACTTCTTTGAAAAGAATATTAGTGGGCAAGTAAATAATGCCATCTCAAGACGTTCTCCGGGCTCAGCACTCAAACCCTTTCTATATGCTCTTGCACTCGATCAAGGGCTTGTCATACCTGAGACCTATATGCTGGACATTCCTACTGACTTCTCTGGATATGTGGCCGAGAATTATGACGATAAGTACAGAGGGCGGATCACAATGAGAAATGCATTGATACTCTCTCTTAATTCCCCTGCAGTCAGGTTGCTTTCAAGAGTTGGTCTCAAGGATTTCCATGATTTGCTCCTCCAAGGAGGTCTTAAAACTTTAGACAGGCCAACAAATAAATACGGGCTTCCTCTTGTTTTAGGATCGGGTGAGGTGACACTTCTAGATTTAACAAATCTCTACGCCACACTGGCCAATGATGGAATGCACAGCTCAGTTAAATTGCTATCAGGACAGGACTCAAATGAGACTAAATTATTATCACCTGAGGCCACCTATCTTATTACCGAAATTCTAACAGAACTCAAACGACCAGATATGCCCTCCAGAAGTTGGGCGCTAACTGAAGATGTCCCTGAGGTTGCTTGGAAAACCGGAACTTCATATGGCCATAGAGACGCTTGGTCTGTTGGATATTCGGATAGATACACAATTGGCGTGTGGGTAGGTAACCCTGACGGACGCGGGGTAAAAGGCATTTCAGGTGCAGAGCACGCAGGCCCGATATTGTTTGATCTATTCAGGGCTATTGAGGGCGGCGGTTCTAAAGTCGCTGAATCAACAAACCTGAATCTCAAAAGTATAAAGGTTTGCAAGGAAAGTCATATGTTGCCTAGTGGTTATTGTGATGAGACAGAGGAAGTAGTTTATATCCCTGGGGTCTCAAAAATATCTAAGGATCATTATTCAAAGAGGGTCTTTGTAGATAAAGAAACTGGTCATCGGCTAGTGGGTGATTGTCTCTCCGAACGTCCTCATCAAGCTAGGGTTGTTACAGTATATCCTCCCGAGTTAACTGCGTGGTGGCGTGTGCAAGGGAGAGTGGTTGAAACTGTTCCACCCATAAGCTCCTATTGTAAGGATATACCGTCGGAACTGCCGCCAAAGATAATATCCCCTGATGAAAAGACTCCTTACCGTATTTTAAAGGGTACTCCGTCAGAATATCAACGAATACAACTATCAGCCAGAGTGAGTGAAGGGGTGGAAACATTATATTGGTATCAGGATCTTAAACTTGTAGCAACAATAACTCCGGATAAAAAGGTGTTTATACCGCTAACAGCTGGTAGGCATAATCTAGTAGTGGTTGATTCCTCAGGTCGTATGGATAGTATCTATTACTCTGTAGAAAGTTCTGAAAATCCTGAGTTTGCTGAGAAATGATAAAAAGTTATGAAAATATATTTAACTCTTGTTCTGATTTTATTGTTTTCAATTTCATCAAGGTCCGCTGAAGAAAATCCATCTCTCAAATTTATGATTTTGGGTGTAGTAGTTAAAGAGTACAAGTTGAGTGAACTAAAAGACAAACTTAATTCTCATGAAATCAATTTTCTAGATCATCAGTATGGAAAGGAGAAATCTTATAGGGGTTTCTTGCTTCAGGATATTTTGCAGCTCGGATTTGGAGATAAGTGGAAAAGCTCTGACTATACTGATGTGGCTTTTGCTGCGTTGGACGGTTATACCGCAGTAGCTACTATCTTACAATTACAAGAAATTGGCGGATATATAGTTTATGAAGATCTAGAACATAAAGATTGGGAGCCGATTAGTATAAGGCAAGTAACCCCTGGTCCGTTTTATCTTGTTTGGACAGGAAAAGACCAGATTACTGCAAATGAATATCCTCGGCCCTGGCAGTTGGTATCAATTGATTTAATTAAATTTAATAGCCAGTATCCTAAAGTTATTCCCAAGGGTGCAGTTAAAGATTCATCAGCCTATAAAGGTTTTGAAATTTTTGAGGGTAGGTGTATTAGATGTCACGCAATGAACCAGCAGGGAGGAACTGTTGGGCCTGATCTAAACGCGCCTCAGAGCATAGTCTCATACCGTTCTGAAAACATGATTAAAGAGTTTATAAAGAATCCATCCAAATATCGATACACTCATATGCCGGACCACCTGGATCTATCTGATCAGGATCTGGATAATTTAATTTCCTATTTTAATTATATGAATGAGAATAGGGACTAGCGTTTCTCTAAGATCATCTTCATGCCGCCTTTAGGACGGATGGTAATTAAGGCTTGCGGCACTATTTTTTGATGCGGAACCAGTCGCATCTTCCATTTAGATGCAATTGTCGCAATTAGAATAACTCCTTCCATCCAGGCGAAAGGCTCTCCAATACACCGTCTTGTGCCTCCTCCAAAAGGAAAGTATGCAAATCTCGGAAGCTCTTTAGTTTCTTCAGAGCTCCAGCGCTCAGGAATAAATCTGTTAGGTTCTTTGTACAATCTCGGATCACGGTGGACAACATACTGGCTCATAAAAATGTCCGCCCCTGCCGGAATAACATAACCACCCACCTCGTAATCCTCCTTGACCTGTCTTGCCACAGCCCATGCAGGGGGATAGAGACGAAGGGCTTCTTTGAATACATTCTGTGTATATGATAGTTTCCCCAAATCATCCAGAGTTGGCAGTCGCCCGTTAAGAACCGAAGCGATCTCTTCATGTATTTTCTTTTCTACCTGTGGATGCTGAGAGATCAAATACCAAGTCCAAACCAGGGAATTTGCAGTACTCTCTTGGCCGGCAAGAAATAGAGTCAGTGCTTCATCCCTTACTTGAAGATCAGTCATGCCCGCTCCGTCTCCCTCTTCATCCTGTGCTTCAAGCAGCATAGAAAGCAGATCGGTTCTAGATCCCGGACTCTTCTTTCTCTCCCCAATCATGGCATAAATAATTTTATCGAGCTTACTTTTAGCTTCCTGGAACCTGCGGTTAGCTGGAAGGGGCAGATTGTCCAGGTACTCAGAATATGGGAAAATCATGCGAGGAAATAAGCCCACAAGATCAGTTAGGGATTGCCCGATTTCATCAGATTCCGATTCCATATCTGAGTCAAAGATAGTTTTACTCACAATAGAAAGAGTGAGCTTCATCATCTCTTTGTGAATATTCACAACAGAGCCGTTTTGCCAGTCTTCGCCGACTCTTGATGCATATTCTGCCATGACATCGCCATAGGATTTTATTCTTTGATGATGGAATACAGGCTGGATTGTGCGTCTCTGTTTTATATGGGGATCGCCTTCATTTGTAAGAAGACCTTCTCCAAGAACTATTTTAGTTCGTTTAAGCGCGCGGCTTTTTTCAAAATTCCGGTTATTGGTAACGAGCACATCTTTAATATGCTCGGGGTTATTTAACAGATACATCTTACGTGAGCCGAGTTTATAATAGACAATGTCTCCATATTCCTCGGAAACTCTGGTAAGAAAGCCCAGCATATCGCTAAAATAATCTATTAATGAGCCTAAAAATGGTAACCCTTTGGGTCCTGGGGGTAAAAAAGGATCTTTTCTTATTGGGGTTGTTTTCGCCATATGCATTCTAAGGCTTAGAATATGGAATCGAGTATTGAGTGTCAACTACAGTTGTAGTATCTTGGCAAACTCGTGTAAATTTGAGGCTAGGATAAAAAAATAAAATGGAATCTATAGAAACTATAAAACGTATTTTAAGTGATTATAAAACTATTGCAGTCGTAGGACTCTCTGGAAAGTGGAATCGTCCCAGTCATTTTGCTGCCAAGTACATGAAACAACATGGTTACAAAATTATCCCAGTGAACCCGTCTTATGATGAGATATTGGGAGAGAAGTGCTACCCAAGTCTCCTTGATATTCCCGAGCCTGTTGATATAGTAGATATTTTTAGACGCTCAGAAGAAGTACCGCCCATTGTAGAAGACGCAATTACAATAGGGGCAAAGGTTGTTTGGATGCAGCTCACAGTTGAGCATGAAGAGGCTGCAGCTAGGGCTAGAGAAGCTGGGCTTGAGGTTATTATGGATCGATGTGTTAAAATTGAACATGGAAGATTTTTTGGTGGAATTAATTTCTTAGGTGTAAATAGGCGGCTGATATCGTCTAAAAAATAGCGACTACAAATTTTAGGAGGGTTACTATGTCAGATAGAAAATTTGGTTTTGATACTCAGTGCATTCATGCCGGGCAATCGCCCGATCCTAACACGGGCTCACGCGCTGTTCCCATACATCAAACTACGGCGTATGTTTTCGACAATACCGAGCATGCAGCGAGTCTTTTTAACCTGGAAGCATTCGGGAATATCTACACTCGAATTATGAATCCAACAAATGGCGTATTTGAGGAAAGAATGGCAGCTTTGGAGGGCGGTACGGCTGCTCTTGCATTAGGTTCAGGAATGGCAGCTCAAATGACTTCCATCCTCACAATAATGCAGACAGGGCATGAGTTGGTATCCTCAAGCACTCTTTATGGCGGAACATATACACAATTTGACGTAAACCTGAGGGAGATGGGAATTAACGTTACTTTTGTTGATCCCGATGATCCTGAGAACTTTAGAAAAGCGATAACTGATAAGACTAGAGCCTTATACGCTGAGACAGTCAGCAACCCACGCGGTAATGTGTTAGATATAGAAGCTGTAGCCAAGATTGCCCAGGAAGCAGGTATTCCACTGATTATTGATAATACTTTTGCCACGCCTTATCTCTGCAGGCCGATAGAGCACGGCGCTAATATTGTTGTTAATTCAGCTACAAAATTCATATGCGGACATGGAACATCCATCGGAGGAGTTTTAGTAGACGGTGGTAATTTCCCATGGGATAACGGCAAGTTCCCATGTATGACAGAGCCTTCAAAAGGTTATCACGGTGTTAAATTTTATGAGACTTTTGGCAACTTTGGGTATGCAATAAGAGCAAGAGTTGAAATACTTAGAACTCATGGTCAGGCTCTTAGTCCATTTAATGGCTTTTTGTTCTTACAGGGTTTGGAGACTCTTAACCTTAGAATGGAACGGCACTGCTCAAGCGCTCTTGCGATTGCAAAGTTCTTAAAAGATCACCCGGCAGTTGAGTGGGTGAATTTCGCTGGATTGCCAGACAGCCCATATCATGCCCTATCCAATAAGTATATGCCAAAAGGAGCAGGCTCTATTTTCACTTTTGGCGTAAAAGGCGGATTAGAAGCCGGAAGAACATTAATTAATAGTGTTGAGCTGTTTAGCCACCTCGTAAATGTTGGTGATGCTAAATCACTAATAGCGCATCCTGCCTCTACTACTCATCGTCAGTTAAATGAGGAAGAGCAGATGTCAGCGGGGGTAACTCCTGAGACAGTTCGTATTTCTGTGGGTCTTGAAACTCTGGAGGACCTGATCTGGGACTTAGACCAGGGTCTTCAAAAGTCCCAAAAGGCTACAGCATGAGAACAAGGGAGTTAGGAGAGTCTCCTGTAGTTATTGTTGAGGAAGGCTCTTTAGGGTTAGTAGAAACCAAGTATTACACTTTCGCTGATTCAGAGAATAAGTTTCAAATGGACAACGGTCTTGAACTCGGACCGATAACTGTTGCCTATGAGACTTACGGAGAACTAAACGAAGCTGGTGATAACGTGCTTCTAGTTGAGCACGCGCTCACGGCAAGTGCTCACGCTGCGGGAAGACACTCAGAGGATGATCAATACCCTGGCTGGTGGGATGTGATGATAGGTCCGGGCCGGGCATATGATACTGATAAATACTTTGTTGTCTGCTCTAATATCCTAGGTAGCTGTTATGGAACCACCGGACCGTCTTCAATTAATCCCAAAACTGATAAACCCTATGGAATGAGCTTCCCTCTTGTTACTGTGAGAGATATGGTCAGGGTACAAAAAGAGTTAATGGACCATTTAGGAGTTAAAGGGTTGAAGTCCGTAATAGGCGGATCAATGGGTGGGATGCAGGCACTTGAATGGGCTCTTCTCTATCCGGACATAGTCGATTCAATTGTATTGGTTGCCTCAGGAGCTGTATCAAACCCTCAATCAATAGCAATTCATAAAGTCGGGATAAGAGCAATAATTGATGATCCCAATTGGAACGGTGGTGATTATTATGAGGGCAAGGTGCCTGGTAAGGGTCTGGCTATCGCTAGGATGATTGGGCACATAACTTATCTTCATCACAACTATCTATGGGAAAAGTTTGGAAGAGCACATTCTGATCCTGAAAATATGAAACTGAAACTCAGCAGCAAGTTTGATATAGAAAATTATCTTGAATATCAGGGAGAGAAATTTGTTGATCGCTTTGATGCTAATAGCTATATCTATATTATGCGGGCAATAGACCTTTACGATGGCTCAGAAGGATATGAAAGTTTAAAGAAATCATTTGAGAGAATTAAATGCAAGAAAGTATTAGTAACCTCATTCACTTCAGATTGGCTATTTCCAACATATCAGTCAGAGGAAATTGTTAAAGCCCTAAAATCAAACAAAGTAGATGTTGATCATAAAGAAATTGAGTCACCATATGGTCATGATTCGTTCTTATTGGAATACAAAGAACTTACCGAGCAGGTTAAAGATTTTTTTGCCTCTTTTTAGTATCCTTGCTTTTCTATGGCGACATAAATTAGAATAATAATATGAAAATAGGACTTGCATTAGGCGGCGGCGGGGCAAAAGGATTTGCCCATTTAGGAATTCTCGAAGTATTCACTGAAGCTGGGATTGAGTTTGATGTCGTAGCTGGTACAAGCATCGGTTCATTAATAGGTGCTGTATACATTTCTGATAATCTTCAAGAGCTTAAAAAATATGCGGTAACTATTGGCATTGCCGACCTGCCTTTTCTACTAGGTCCTACGTGGCCGAAAGGAGGAGTTTTTAGTGGAAACTCTATTGAGAAATTAGTAGACGATTTTATTCATATTGAAAACATAGAGGACCTAAAGAAACCTTTTGCTGCAGTCTGTGTAGATTTGAATAAAGCTGAAGTTGTTACTCTTACTAAAGGAAATCTCAAAAGAGCAATTCGAGCAAGTTCTTCTATTCCAGGGCTTTTTAAACCAATCATTTTTGAAGATAAGCTATTGGTGGATGGAGGAGTGCTTGAATCTGTCCCTGATCGGGCTGCGCGTGATCTTGGTGCAGATTTTATTGTAGCTGTAGATTTGTTGAGCGATCTTTCAGGCAATGAGACTTTTGAAAATGGTAAAACGCCCTCAATCGTCGAAGTGGTACAGAGGACTTCAATATTAGCACAGCGTAAAATTACAGAATATAAGTTTAAAGAAAATCCTCCTGATATTTTAATACAACCTCCACTGTCCAATGTAAAGATAATGGACTTTCATCATGGCAGATCTATAGTCGAAATTGGAAGAGAGGCGGCTAAAAAAGTATTACCAGAGCTACTTGAGAAGATTACCTAGTATCAACTTTGTGATTGTATCCCTTTCTCCATTCCCAGAGCATAAGTGCCCAAACTGGAACAAACTCAATCCATATAATTACATTTGTAAATATGTCTAGTTGTCCCCTTGGTTCAAAATAGTACCGCAGGTAATAAAGGGGTAGAAGGACAGTCAACAAAAGGAGAGAGAATCTAGGTTTAATAGCTAGCAGGGGAATCAACCAAGTGTAATACCACGGGAACTGAGTAGGGCTTATAAGAAAGGCAAAGGCGACTATATATAAACTCTTAGAAAACAAATCGCTATCTTTAAAAGTTTTTCCGAAAGTTACAAACAGTATCCATATTCCAAGAAGAGTAACTACGATATATCTTGCAACACTATATTTATGAAAGGTTTCATAACCCAATATATCCAATCCTAGCTCTGAGATATAAACTAAAATCCTAAAAACTGAATCGTTATTCTGCCAGCTCTGCCCATAGGCTATAAATCCTGAACTACTGTCTAAACCTGAGTAATAAATCGGTAAAAAGAGAACTCCTATTGAGACTGTCGCTAAGACTAAAACTGAAAATAGCTGTTTGGGCTTGGATAGGAGGGGTCTAATAATAATTGGTAATAAAAAAGCCGGCCAGAGTTTTATTCCCAGACCAATAATCAGACTAAATGTTGACCTCAGATATTTATTCTGTGTTGCCATTATCAATGCGCTAAGCACAAAGGGAAAGACCAGAACATCCAGGTGGCCAGAATTAAATATCTCTTTTATCAAAAGCGGATTCCACCAATAGATAATCAAAAAAGAACTTGGGAGTTTTAACATTCCCAGAGCGTTAAAAATTAATGAAAGTGTCGCTAAGTCAATTACTAATAATATTATTTTCCATGTTGTTAAGCTCCAGGAATCAAGCCAGTATGATACGGCGAAAAATGCTTGAGCTATGGGAGGGTAGATTGTTCTTACAGAAGGGTGGTTGATGCCATGAATTATATCTCCTGATTCTTCCGCAAGCTCAGTAAGTTCTAACGGAACGTCACCTCCACCAAGCACTTCTTCAGGAGAGTATTTATATGGGTTCATACCGTTCGCTGTTACAGCTCCGTCCCATAGATATCTGAAATAGTCGTCCTCAAGAATTGGCGCAGTGAACAGCATCAGGACTCTCAAAACAATTCCAATTGCAATTATCCAGATAATCTGGTTACTCGCTAGATTGGCTCTGGGCATTTTGAAAACTGTGAATAAAAAAATGATGCCTGAAAAAACTAGAAGTGCTACAAGCAGGAGAACCGGTTTGTCTATTTCTGCGATCTCTGGTGAAAAATCTGGAGAGATATAGGTTAATAGAATAAAACTGATTAAGAGAAGCCCACCGGATATTAAAAGCATCGGGTTAGATACTTTGCCGCCGGATTCCAAGGATGATTCATTTAAAGAATTATCTTCTTTGGAATTGTTCACCATTTAATTGGCTATATGATTAAGACTTTACTCGCCTTGTTCTTCTAAAAACCTTTCTGCATCTATGGCGGACATACATCCGCTTCCTGCGGCAGTAATTGCCTGGCGATAAATGTTGTCCTGAACATCGCCGGCTGCGAAGACTCCGGGCACGTTGGTTTCAGTAGAACCACTTTTGGTTATCAAGTATCCAACGTCGTCCATGTCGAGCTGACCTTTAAATAGACCAGTATTCGGGTTGTGGCCGATTGCTACAAATACTCCCTGAGCTTCTTTGACTGTCTCTTCCCCAGTTTCTGTGTTCTTAAGTCTGGCCCCAGTTACTCCGTCTTCTTTGCTCCCGAGAATTTCTACAACTTCTGAGTTCCAGATGAAATCTATCTTCTCGTTTTTAAACGCTCTGTCTTGTACAATCTTAGATGCTCTTAATTGATCTCTTCTGTGAACTATGTTCACCTTACTGGCAAATTTTGTGAGGAATGCGGCTTCTTCAACTGCGCTATCTCCACCGCCTATTACGAGAAGCTCTTTATCCTTAAAGAAGAAACCGTCACATGTAGCACAAGTAGACACACCATATCCTAATAGTAGTTTCTCTGATTCTAGCCCAAGCATTCTTGCAGAAGCGCCTGAAGAAATAATGAAAGTGTCTGCTTCAATAACTTTATCGCCCGCAGTGATCTTAAAAGGTCTAGAGGAAAGATCGACCGCTGTAATTTCAGCCATTACCGACTTTGCGCCAAACCTCAGAGCCTGCTGTCTCATAGCATTCATCAGATCCGGACCCATAACACCGTCCGGGAACCCAGGGTAGTTTTCAACATCTGTAGTTAGTGTTAGCTGTCCACCCGCTTCAAGTCCCTCGAATATTACTGGCTCAAGGTTTGCTCTTGCAGTATAGAGCGCTGCAGTAAGTCCCGCAGGGCCTGATCCCATTATCACTACTTTATGTCTATCTTTTAGTTCTGCTATTTCAGTCATTTTTTTTCCTTTTAATATTAAGTCCGATTTATACTACATTTTAGACAAAGTTTTTCAAGCCGGACCGATGTGAAATTTTCTTTAATTGTGACATTTAGATAACAAAATAACTGATAAAGATTCAAACCCCAATCTGGCAATGGTTTTAAGCTGGTGAGCATCCTTTTTAAGAGTTATACTCTCTACTTAATTATTATGAGGAGTTAACTATATGAAGCAATTACCTTTAAACAATATTCATAAATCGCTAGGCGCAAATTTAGTAGATCTTTCAGGATGGGCTGTGCCAGCTAATTATGGAGACAAAATGTTCGAATATGAATCCGTAAGAGAGAATGTGGGAATTATAGATTTGTCATCTAGAGGGAAGCTTAAATTAAGCGGTAAAGATCACCTCAAATTTCTTCAAGGGATGTTGTCCAATGACGTGATGAAATTAGAAGAAGGGAAGGGGGTCTATGCCACAATCCTTACTGTAAAGGGCAGGATGGTCTCCGACATGAAGGTTTATAAAGATAAAGAGTCTATTCTTCTTGATCTTGAGCCTGGGTTAAATCAAGTAGTTTTAGAGCTACTAACAAAATTTAGACTTTCCTACAAAGCCAGCATTGATGATATTTCAGAAACTACAGGGTTGATATCGATTCAAGGCCCGAAAGCGCGGAAACTTTTAGAAATTTTATATGAAGAAGGAATCCCACCAATGGAGGAACTTAGCTTTATTCAGAAAAAGTTTATGGATTCTGAACTTATGATAGTCAGCGTCAACCGGACAGGAGAGGAAGGGGTTGATTTATATGTTGAAAACAAAGTACTTCCAAACTTGTGGGAAGAGTTGTTAAACAAAGGACAAGAGTTAAATATCAAACCACTTGGGTATGATGCTCTGGATATTCTGAGAATTGAAGCTGGGCTAGCTATTTACAACATAGACATGGATGAAACTAATATCCCTATTGAAGCCGGCATATGGAATGCTCTTGATTTTGAGAAGGGGTGCTACATAGGTCAGGAGGTCGTGGCAAGGATTAAGTGGAGAGGCCATGTTAATTGGCATTTAATGGGATTTGAGTGCGAAGGAGAGGCTGTGCCTAAGATCGGAAATGAAGTTTTTGATGGGGAGCGCAAAATCGGCCGTATTACAAGCAGCACTTTCTCACCTGAGTTTAATAAACCAATTTGTCTCGGATATATTAGAAGGGAATTCAAAGACTCTGGAACAAAAGTACAAATAAACATATCTGACAGCTCTATAGTTGAAGCTGAAGTAAGAGAACTACCCTTTTATAAAGGATATTTTTCAAACTAAAAAAACACCGCTAACAGTTGAAAATACTGGATAAACTGCTTGATTTTATTTTCCTCTCAATTATAGTATCAAGTCTGGGTAATTATATTTTTAGTATGTAATAAATTTTGGTTGGGAATCAAAAAATAATAGATTACTATAATATCTACGCCAAGATATGTGTTGTCGTGCATATTTTCGGGTAGGAGGGTGTTGAAATGATATTGGATGCAATCCTTGGATGGTTTTCAAATGACCTTGCTGTCGATTTGGGAACTGCAAATACTCTTGTTTACGTTAGAGGGAAAGGCATTGTTGCAAATGAACCTTCTGTAGTGGCAGTACAGGAGGATATGAGAGGTACTAAAAAGATACTTGCCGTTGGAACAGAAGCTAAAAACATGGTAGGTCGTACACCAGGTTCTATTAAAGCAATCAGGCCTTTAAGAGACGGCGTTATTGCGGACTTTGATGTTGCCCAGAAGATGTTGGAATACTTTATTCGTAAAACCCATAATAATAGAAAAAGTTTTGTTAGACCAAGGATTATTGTATCTGTTCCTATCGGTATCACTGAGGTAGAAAAAAGAGCTGTAAAAGAATCTGCTGAGGCTGCTGGAGCTAGAGAGGTCTACCTAATTGAGGAAACTATGTCTGCAGCTATTGGTGCAGGTATGCCTGTAACAGAGCCTGCTGGGAATATGGTTGTAGATATCGGTGGTGGAACCACAGGTGTTGCTGTGATTTCTCTTGCAGGAATTGTTGTCAGTAAATCAATTAAAGTCGGCGGCGATAAGCTTGACGAGTCAATACTTCAATATGTGAAAAGAAACTACAATATGTTAATTGGTGAACGAACCGCTGAAGATGTTAAAAAGAAGCTTGGTAAAGTACTGGGCAATGGCGACATCGGTTCAATGAACGTTAAGGGCCGAGATTTAAGAGCGGGGATTCCTAGAACGATTGAAATAACATCAGAAGAAGTGAGGGAAGCGTTGACTGAGCCTGTGAGCTTAATAATAGAAGCTATCAAGCAGACCCTGGAAAGAACACCGCCTGAGTTAGCAGCCGATATTGTAGATAATGGCATTGTGCTTACAGGAGGCGGAGCGTTATTGGGCAACCTAGATGAATTAATAATGGAAGAAACGGGTCTTCCTGTTGCAAAAGCAGATGATCCTCTAACTTGCGTTGTTTTAGGATCTGGAAAGGCTCTTGATGAGCTAGACCTCCTAAGAGAAGTAAGCATGTAATCTTCTTAGGGGCACATATTCCTATGGGTAAGCCAAAACTATTTAACATGTGTCAATGAAATTTCTAAAGAACCGAGCAGTTTTAATAACTATCATTCTCTTTTTCGTATCATTACAACTCTATTCACTTAACCTAAGAGAGAAGAGCAGCCAGAATTTTCTATCCAGAGTAGTACTTACCGTTACTTACTATCCCCAAAAAGTTATATATACCATTTCTGATAATGTAATTAGTGTATGGCAAGATTATATGGATCTTGTAAATGTTAGACAAGAGAATATTAAGTTAAGAGAAGGTATTAAAAAACTTAGGGTCGAAAAATTCGAATTAGCTGAAGCTGGAATTCAGAATAACCGTCTTAAGAAACTTCTAGATTTTAAGGAAATACCTTCTTATCCGATAGTTTCTGCCAATGTTATCGGGGGTAGTCCTTCACTCCTGCGTTCAGAAGTCGTGGTGGTAGATAGGGGTAGTCGTGATGGGATATCTCAGGGGATGCCGGTTGCATCATCTGAAGGCATAGTGGGTAGAGTCCTTACAGTTGGAAATAGAAGCTCAGAGGTGCTTTTGATAACCGATCCGGTAAGTGCTGTTGACGCTTTTATTCATAGAACCAGGGTTAGGGGTATCGTAAAGGGAACAGACGGCGGTTGTGCTATGGAGTATATAGAGCAAAACTCTGATGTCAGTATAGGAGATAAGGTCATATCATCTGGTAAAGAAGGGTTTTTTCCAAAAGGTGTAATAATAGGAACAGTCTCTGATCTCGAAACTAAAGGGAGTTTTATTAGTGCGCAAGTATCTCCATTTGTTGATTTAGATTCGCTTGAAGAGGTTGTTATAATTCTTAAAACTAATAATAATATTGTGTTAAATGAATAAGTACTTATCCATAATATTCTTCATACTATTATCAGTAATTTTTATTACTATACAAACCACACTTCTCTCTCCGCATAATCTTAACTACTACTACCCCGATCTAAATCTCATACTGATAGTTTTCCTAGGAATTTTCTCAGAAGTAAGAGGTGGTCTTTTATTAACTCTTGGCAATGGATATATGATGGATGTGCTTTCGGGGAATTTGCCTGGGACATTTACCCTCTCGCGATTAAGCGCTTATCTATTAGTCAGAAGTGGATCAAACCATGTTTATTTAAGAAAAGCCATAGTCCAAGGGCTTGTTATTTTCTTAGCAACGATTTTTACGTGGATTTTTATTCTAACAATCATTAAAATAAAGAAAGATGATAGTGGAGATATAACGGCGAAGTACATTTTGATTCAAGGTATAGTTAATGCATTAGTTGGAGTTCCAATTTTTTGGATGATACATAGGATAAATGCAAGATTTCAGAAATAGACTACTTATTGCAACTGTAATACTAGGGCTCGCTTTCTTGGTGCTTGGCTCACGGCTTTGGTACTTACAAGTTCTAAAGGGGGATGAGTTTGCAAAATTCTCCCTGGAAAACCATATTCGAGTTGAAAGGATTCCCGCACCAAGAGGAAGAATACTCGACAGGTATGGAAAAGAGTTAGTTATAAACAGGACTTCTTTTGATATTTATGTTATACCCAAAGATGCTAAAGATATTCCCTCGTTGAGCAGCTCTCTTTCCCAAATCTTAGCACTCGATACTGCGCAGATTGAAAAAGATATAAATTCAGCGTTGAAAAAGAAAAGTTTTAAACCCGTATTAATTACTAAAGATATTAACCGCGATCAGTTGGCATACCTTGAAGCAAGGAGAAGCTCGTTACCGGGTGTAATAATCGAAATCAACAACCTTAGGCAATATCCACATGGAGTATTGGGGTCCTCTTTCCTTGGATATATAGGCAAAGTGAATGTCGCTGAGCTTGAAAAAAACTCCAATATTAATAGTAATGATCTAGTTGGAAAAACAGGGGTTGAAAAAGGTTGGGAGAGCTCTCTAAGGGGTGATGACGGTTATAAGCAAAAAGTAACAGATGCTCTGGGTAGAGAAGTTGTATCTGATTTGTTCCTGGAAGATCTTCAGAATAAGAAGAGCATTCCGGGTAATGATGTAGTACTAAGCATAGATATTGAGCTTCAGCGAGCAGCTGAAGAAGCGCTCGGAAATGAAGCTGGAGCAATAGTTGCAGTGGATGTAAATACAGGTCAGGTCCTTGCGCTTGCCAGTAAACCTTCTTTTGACCCTGCGGATTTTATAAAGGGGATAGATTCAAAGACCTGGGCCACTCTTGTAAATGATAAATCCTCACCCTTGCTCAATCGAGCAACACAGGGTCTTTACGCTCCAGGGTCAGTGTTTAAAATGGTGCCAAGTGTTGCGGCTCTAAATGAGGGATTTATTAATGAAGAAGAGTACGTTTATTGCCCGGGATATTATAAATCCGGAAGCAGCACATTCAGGTGCTGGAAGAGGTCAGGGCACGGTTGGGTGAATTTGAGAAGTTCGCTCGTTAAGTCCTGTGATGTTTATTACTATAAGATTGCAGAGATGATGGGAATAAACAATCTAAGCAGATATATGAAAGCATTTGGTTATGGTGCTACTACAGATTTAGGTATTGAAGAAAGAGCCGGGGTCGCTCCAAGCAGGGAGTGGAAGCAGAAAAGGTTTAATAAATCCTGGTATAAGGGTGAAACTATTATTTCCTCCATAGGGCAGGGTTATGTAAGCGTCACGCCTCTTCAGGTAGCAATGATGACAGCTGCTGTAGCGAATGACGGTAAATTGTTAAAACCTGCTCTTGTTAAAGAGATTGTTTCTTACAGTAGAGAGGAGAAGTTTAAACATATTCCTTTAGTAACCAACAATATTCCTGTTCAAAAGAGAATGCTTGATTTAGTGAAAGACGCCATGGTAGGAGTAGTGAATGATCCTGGGGGAACCGGACGTGCAGCAAAGCTAAAAGATATGACTGTCGCCGGGAAAACTGGGACTGCGCAGGTTGTGTCATTGGATAGCCAGACTGAGAAGAAAAAACACATGGACCATGCATGGTTTACTTCTTATGCTCCTGCCGAAGCTCCTGAAATAGCAGTAACTGTTCTTATCGAACATGGTGGAAAGGGAGGGGCTGTTGCTGCGCCAATTGCCAAAAGAATTCTTGAGATTTATCAAAAGTTGAAGGAAGAGAGAGAAGCTGATGATAATGTTTGACAGAAGGCTTCTTAAAAATTTTGGTTGGTTTCTTTTCTTAATGACACTCGCTTTTTCGGCTGTATCCCTTTTGAATTTATACAGTGCTTCATATGAAACTGGACTTGTTTCTTTTAAGAAACAGTTTGTCTGGGTAGGTATAGGAATTATTGCGCTAGCTTTTGTGTCGTTCCTAAACTACAAACTACTTAATCGATATGCAATTTATATTTATGGATTCTCTTTGTTACTCTTATTGTTTGTACTAGTATTTGGTAAAGAGGTAGCAGGGGCAAAGAGCTGGATTGACATAGCCTCAATAGCGACTATACAGCCTTCCGAACTAGTAAAGATTGCTGTAATTATTGTTCTAGCAAAGTTCTACAATGACGATTATCAGGATACTCCCTATGGGTTCATCGATCTCATCAAACCAGTAATATTGATTGCAATTCCCTTTGCCCTTGTAATGCTGCAACCGGACTTGGGCACTGCATTAACCATTTTATTAGTTGCAGGGAGCATGGTCCTATTTATGGGTGTTAAAAAGTGGTCCGTTGCTTTTATTCTAATAGTAGTTTTGGGTGTATCTTTTTATTCCTGGCACTATTCTTTAAAGCCTTATCAGAAAGATAGAATCAGAACATTTATAAATCCTGCTAGTGATCCTCTTAATGCTGGATACAATTCTATTCAGTCTCAAATAGCCATCGGTTCAGGCGGATTAACCGGTAAGGGTTTAAGATCGGGCTCACAGACTCAACTTCGTTTTATTCCTGCTCAACAGACTGATTTTGCTTTTTCTGTCTTAGCCGAGGAGTGGGGATTTTTAGGTAGCATCTTTGTTCTGCTACTTTACTTTACGATAATTCTTTGGATGCTAGATACCTCAAGCCGAGCGAGGGACAAGTTCTCTATGCTTGTGTGTTTTGGAGTGGCTTCAATGTTTTTCTGGCATATTGTGGTTAACGTGGGGATGGTCATAGGTCTTCTTCCAGTTACGGGAGTGCCGCTCTTGATATTTAGCTACGGTGGATCTTCTACACTCACAGCAATGATCGGCATAGGAATAGTGCTTGGTATAAGAATGAGAAAGTTCCCCATGTCAGGTGAGGCTATTGACCTTGGTTAGAATTGTTTGATTTTAGTTCCTTAAAGCATGGAATGCCGCCCAAACTTCTCGATTGCTCCACTGCTCTAATTATTGCCTTTTGAGTGAGCTCAGCCGCTATAATACCGACTAAGTTCACATCCTCTTTCCATTCCCCTGCTGAAACTGAAATAACCATATCTCCGTCCTGAACTGTGTGCACTGGGGAGATCACTTTTGCAAGCCCGGTTTGTGCAATGTTTGAAATTCTTAATAGTTCAGATTTTGAAAAGTTGGCGTCAGTTGCTACTACTGCCAGTGTGGTATTTTGATAACTATCAGCTCTTCTTATTATTCCTTCCTTAAATAAATTAACCGTTCCGGGAAATTTTGTTTCATCTTCAATATCTCTTACGCCAGCTATTATCTCTCCGGTCTCAGATGAAACTACATCACCAAAAGCATTTACCACAACCATTGCGGCCACTGTTGCCCCGCTTTTTAATTTGTAACTCTCTGTACCGATACCTCCTTTTGTAGCTTGTTTTACGCCCATTAGTTTTCCAATGGTTGCTCCTGTGCCGACCCCTATTGAGCCTTCTTGAACCATAGATGAAGTGGCCTTGAGACAAGCCTCGTATCCCATTTTTGCGTCAGGCCTTCTCTTGCCGTATCCTATTCCCAAATCAAAAATTACAGCTGTTGGAACTGAAGGCACCACTAGTCCGTGGCCAACTTCAAGCCCTATATTTCTTTCTTCCAAGAATCTTACGACCCCGCTTGATGCATCAAGCCCATAGGCGCTTCCACCAGTCAAAAGAATGGCGTGAATTTTGCCAAATGTATTATGAGCAAGAAGAGAGTCGATTTGCCTCGTGCTTGTTCCGCCGCCTCTAAGATCTACTGCCGCAGTCACAGAATTTTCAAATAGCAACACACTGCAACCCGTAATCGCTTCAAAATCTGAAGAGTGGCCTACTTTTATGCCTTCAATGTCAACAATTGATCCCATCTTGTACTATTCTAAATATATTATTACTGATTTCCAAATCGCTCTTTTTTAAGTGAACCCTTCATACTTGACAGGATACAAGAATCAGCTAGAATCATCCTCGTTTTGAGCTTGTTAGGGGTTAAATATATAAGTTTTGACAATCTCCTAATATTAAAGCATTATACCCCTTATTCACCCCGTTAATATGCGTTAAAGTAAGGAATTGATAATTTATATTGGTTAAAGGTTTCTTGTTTGGTGTGTAAATAAAAACATAAACAATTAAGTATCTCAGTTGTCCATATTAAAAACATGAATAAAGTGAACTTATTAGCTTGTATCGTTCTCGTTTCAATTTTCTTCTTCTCAGAGTCTGGCATAGCCCTGACCGATTCAAGAGATGTAAAAGACATTGGTATAGATGAAAAGTTAGGCGATACGATTCCAGATGATATTACTATTATAGATGAAAACAATAACCCTGTTCTCTTTAAAGACTTGCTATCAAGTGATACTCCTACAGTTTTAAATCTTGTTTATTATAGTTGTCCTAAGCTCTGCAATTTTGCTACAGACGGCTTGCTTCAGGTTGTTAACGAAACAGCCTCACTTGAGATAGGCAAAGATTACAAATTGCTTACAGTGAGTTTTGATCCGGAAGATTCAGCTGAACTAGCTTCAACCAAAGCGCTTAAATATCGCAGCAGAGTCAAAGTAGGTGAACAAACTCAACAGAGCTGGCCATTTTTTACGGGTGATCAAACCAACATAGAAAAATTAACGCAATCAGTAGGTTTTAAATATAAAATAGACGGTAATGAGTTCGCTCATGCTTCAGCTTTAATTGTGCTTACACCAGAAGGACGAATTTCCAGGTATCTTCATGGTATACAGCATGTGCCTAATGATTTTAGGCTTTCTTTGCTCGAAGCTTCAAAAGGAGAGATAGGGACTTCTAAACTACTTAATAGTGTTTTGTTATTTTGTTATGGTTTTGACCCTGTTGGAAAAAAATATGCTCTTAAAGCTTTAAATGTTGTTAAAGCTGGTGGATTAATTACATTGTTATCCTTATGTGTTGGGTTAACATACTTTTGGAGAAGAGAGAAGGGAAAACCTTATGAATAGAGATGGAGGTTTAAAAGACAACAGATGACTTGGATTCCAGAGGCGGCATCAAATCTCGCAGGCAAAGTAGACGGAGTTCTTCTAGTAATAACTCTTTTATCTATATTCTTCTTTGTTCTGATATCTATACTGCTCATTTATTTTGCAGTCAAATATAGAAGAAGAAGGGAAGACGAAGAAACCCCTTATATCACAGGTAGTGAACCTTTAGAAATAATATGGACCGTAATACCCTCTATTTTGCTTATACTTCTCTTTGTTTATGGGTTTGTAGTATACAAAGAGATGAGAACTCCGCCGAAAGATTCTGTTGACATTACCGTTACCGGTAAGCAGTGGCTTTGGACGTTTGACTATTATAATGGCAAAAAAACGCTTAACGAGCTATACGTAAGGCAAAACAGGCCCGTTAGAATGATAATGAGGGCTGATGATGTTTTACATAGCTTCTTTATTCCGGCATTTAGAGTAAAAATGGATATTTTGCCGGGAAGATATACACAATTATGGTTTACTCCTACTAAAATAGGGACATTTGATATATTTTGCGCAGAGTATTGCGGCACAGGACACTCTGCAATGTTAGGGAAGGTAGTAGTTCTCAGCCCCGAGGCGTATGATATTTGGGAAAAGGGGATTGGTGTTGATGACGGCGCAGCTGTCTCTTCATTGCCACCTGCTGAGCTAGGAGCGAAAATTTATAAAGAAAAGGGCTGCAATGCATGTCACAGTATTGACGACAGTGTTGTGATAGGGCCCTCCTTCAAAGGACTGTATGGCAAAACCGGAGTGCTTCAAGACGGTTCTAGCTATACCGCTGATGAAAATTATATTATGAAATCAATTTTGGAGCCTCAGGAAGAAATGGTTGAAGGGTTTCAACCCGTAATGCCTTCTTTTAAAGGTATACTTAGCGAAGGTGAGATTACAGCAGTAATTGCTTACATTAAAACATTAAAATAAGGTTTTTTATTTAGGAGGAAATACCAATGGCAAATCATACTATTGCCAACAATGTATATGTTCCGTTTTTAGAGAAAAAAGGGTTTCTGTCCTGGTTTCTAACAACAGATCATAAACGAATTGGAATACTATACTTGATTTCAATATCCTTATTCTTTCTAATAGCGGGAGTTATTGCGTTATTAATGAGGCTTGAGCTCATGACCCCTACCTCGGATTTTGTAAGTCCTCATACTTACAATGTACTCTTTACCTTGCACGGGTCTTTAATGGTATTTTTCTTCATTGTTCCGGGGCTTGCTGCGAGTTTTGGCAATTTTCTCATACCCCTTATGATTGGTGCTCCTGATGTGGCCTTTCCTAAACTTAATTTAGCGAGTTATTGGATATATTTAGCGGGAGCGCTCATTCTATTGCTAGCTCTTGCTTCGCCTGCAGATACAGGATGGACGTTCTATACTCCATATAGTGCAACTACTGACGCAGATGTGATAATGATAACGTTTGGTGTTTTTGTATTAGGATTTTCCTCTATTCTTACGGGTATGAACTTTATTGTTACTATTCATAAGATGAGAGCCCCTGGTATGACGTGGCACCGCTTACCGCTTTTTATTTGGGCATCTTATGCAACTGCAATACTTCAGCTTCTAGCTACTCCGGTAGTTGGTATAACGCTTCTTCTTCTAATTGCTGAAAGAAGCCTTGGAGTAGGGTTTTTTGATCCCGCAAAAGGTGGAGACCCTGTATTGTTTCAGAACTTCTTCTGGTTTTATTCTCACCCCGCTGTTTATATTATGATTATTCCTGCGATGGGTGTTATTTCAGAAATCATCCCAGTTTTTGCTCGTAAACCAATTTTTGGATATAAAGCTATTGCTTATTCAAGTCTTGGTATTGCATTTATCAGCTTCTTGGTTTGGGCGCACCATATGTTTACTAGTGGTATCTCAGAACTAGCTGCTACCATTTTTTCATTCTTAACATTTCTAGTTGCTATACCTACAGCTATTAAAGTTTTTAACTGGGTAGCAACACTCTACAAAGGCTCAATTGAGCTTCATTCAGCTATGCTCTATGCCCTAGGCTTTATATTCCTTTTCACAATTGGTGGGCTTACCGGAGTGTTCTTGGGTGCTTTAGCCGCAGATATTCATCTTCATGATACCTACTTTGTTGTAGCTCATATGCATTATGTCATGATTGGTGGAACAGTCATGGGCTTCTTTGGGGCCATACATTTCTGGTATCCAAAATGGTTTGGCAAAATGTTTAACGAATCTGTGGCCAAGCTTTCTTGGTTCCTTGTGTTTGTTGGTTTTAACATTACTTTCTTCCCTCAATTTTTCTTAGGAATTCAGGGTATGCCGAGACGCTACGCTACTTACCCAGAGGAATTTGAATCCCTAATGGCACTATCAACTTATGGTTCTTGGATATTAGGCCTAGGAGTATTGATAATGACAGTAAATCTTATTAAAGGACTTTATAGTAAAGAAAAGGCACCGCAAAATCCATATGGTTCATTGTCTTTAGAATGGCAGGTCCCTTCACCACCGCCAGTTTTGAATTTTGACAAAATCCCGCTAGTAACAGATTGGACTTATGGTTACGGTAAAAAGAAAGAGGTGGATGCTTAAAATGGAACAGGCAAACATGGAACACGCTGAAGACCACGGTCTTCATATGACACCAGAGCAAGAATACAGCTCTTCAAAACTCGGCATGTGGCTATTTTTGGGAACTGAAATAATGCTATTTGGCGGCCTTTTTGCTGCCTATGCAATATTCAGGGCAAAGTACCCAGAAATGTTTCTAGAATCACACCTAGAACTTAACCGTGAAATGGGTGCAGTGAATACCTGCATACTAATTTTTAGTAGTTTAACAATGGCTGTTGCTGTTACAGCAGTACAAAAAGGTAAGCAGATGATGGCTGGGATATTTATTCTTATTACTATAATCTGTGGACTAGGTTTTGGCGTGGTCAAGTATTTTGAGTATGGAGCTAAATTTGCCCATCACATTTACCCTGATACGAACATCTTCTTCTCTCTATATTTTATGATGACAGGTCTTCATATGATTCACGTTTTTATAGGCCTAGTTGTTCTTGGGGTAATAATGGTTTTAACTTTTAAAGGCAAGTTTAATGAAAAGTACAGCACTCCCGTAGAGATGGGTGGTCTGTATTGGCATTTAGTGGATTTAGTCTGGATATATCTTTTCCCATTACTTTATTTGGTCGGATAAAGGGAGGCAAAATAAATGAGCGAACATGCACATAGCGAAGAAAAACATATAACTAGTTATAAGACATATTTTGTAGTGTGGGTACTTCTTATGATACTCACATTTGTTACAGTATACGTATCGTATCTAGATTTTGGACAATTAAATATTGTAATTGCTATGGTTGTAGCATCTATTAAGGCTGGTGTTGTGGCTTTATTTTTTATGCATCTTAAGTTTGAAGACCCTATTACATGGTTGTATGCACTATTCCCTTTAGGGCTTCTAGCGCTCTTAATAGGTATGACTATCCTTGACACATTTACAAGAATATTTCCTATAGCCGGTTAATTATTGATGATAGCTAAAATTGCCCTTGTCTTACTTTTTATATTATTGGTCTGGGGAAATTTAGTAGCAGGTCTAAAAGCTGGGCTTGCATGCCCTGACTGGCCGCTTTGTCACGGACAAGTCATTCCACCATTCAGATGGGATATTTACGTAGAGTTTATTCACCGTGTAATAGGTGGAATAACTTCTATATTTATTGTCATTATGTGCTTCCAGAGATTCCGCTCTTATCTTGGTTCTGTTAAGATAATACCAGTGCTTGCTGTGGTTTTGCTATTATTCCAAATCGTATTAGGTGGAATAGTGGTATTAATGGAGCTCCCTGTAGATCTTACAACCTTTCATTTTGCTAATGCTATCGTTATTTTCGCTCTGGTTGTATATATGGTCTACTTTGACGGCGATCACAAGAAACCTTTATTTAAAATAAGTGGATATAAAGGAATATTCTTCTTCCTGAGTTTATTAATTTTTGCTCAAGCTGTGCTAGGAGCTTATGTGAGGCACTCCTCTTCAGGGCTTGCGTGCCCTGATTTTCCAACATGTTTAGGGTACTGGATTCCACCACAGATCTCTGGGCTTGTTTTAAACCACTTTGCTCATAGAGGGCTTGCTTATATCATTACTATCATAGTTGCTGCTTTGTTAATCGCATCATATTCATCGTCATCACTAAAGAACTACAGAGAGAAGTTATTAATTTTATTTGGTTTAATAATATTCCAAGTCCTTCTAGGGGTTGTTGTTGTTCTTACAAAACTGAACTATGCTGTTACAGCACTTCATTTCTTTATAGCACTCTTAATATTCACAACAGCTCTCTATGCATGGTTTCAGAGTATGAGAGAAAGTCGTGTATAATTAATGCACTAGATCTTATTTGTAATTCAAATATTGTAGAAAGGTAATTTCATGGAACAGGTAGAAAGAGTACCTTCAAATATAGTAGTTTCCACAGTTCTTTTGTCCAAACCCGGAATAATTGTTAGCGTAGCTTTTACGGGATTTGCGGGGATAGTTTTAGCTGCTAAGGGGCTTCCTTCTTTAAGTGTTTTCATACTAACGATCATCGCTTTACTATTAAGTGCTGCTGGATCAGCAATTTTTAATAATGTTCTTGATAAGCAGATAGATCTTCTTATGAATAGGCTCAGTAAGCGGGCTCAAGCACTAGAGGTTGTGGGAGAGAAAACCGCTATAATGATAGCAAGCTTGTTTATCATTATCTCTCTATTTATTTCTTTTTATTATTTGAATTATATTGCCGCGCTCTTAATTATAGCTGCTATATTAAGCTATACACTTCTCTACACTCTATACCTAAAGAGAAGCTCTCCATATGGAACTATACTTGGAGGCTTGCCCGGTGCCCTTCCTGTCTTAATAGGATATGCTGCTATACAGCCAAATATAGGTCTCGATGGCTATATTCTTTTTGCTTTTATGATGCTCTGGCAACCACCTCATTTTTGGGCACTTGCTCAGAAATACAAATTAGATTATAAAAATGCCGGTGTACCGGTTATGCCTGTAGCGATGGGAGCTAAATTTACTAACATAATGATTCTTATTTATTCAATTTCTCTATTACCTCTGTCTTTGTCTTTTTGGTTTTTGGGTTATACATCAGCATATTTTGCCATCCTGGCTATTATTTTTGGTGGCTACTTTGAGTATGTAATTATAAAATGCACTATCACTAATTCAGGGTATGGAAATGCCTTTGCAATATCAATTCTTTATATGTTAGGTATTATGGCAGCTTTGATATTAGATTTATCTTTTAATGACGCGATTACAACTGCCTCAGCTATGTATTTGCAATAGGTATCAACTATAGTCTTTTTAGTCAATCTGAGATTCCTCATATTCATCTAATTCTTTTTCCCACGATTGCTTTTCTGCTAGTTCCACAGCCTTGCTGAATTATACTTCTTTAGTTATCTAGTAAATAGCTCTAACTCTGTGACTGAATTTATACGGTGACTAGGCCAGTAAGTAATCAAAGTTTTTACAAGTATTATCTTAGTTATAAAATTATAATAAATCCTTGAGCTTCTGAAGCGGCTCATTTAGAGTCCGGATAGATTGAACCCAGAATTCTGGAGATTCAAGATTGTGTCCAATACTTCTCTTTGCCACATTTTCTGCCGTGTCCGAACCAGTTAATCTGAGAAACTCTTCATATTTAGGCAAGAAATCCTTTCCTTCTTCTTTGAACATTGCAAATAATCCTCGGCTTAACAAGTACCCAAATGTATAAGGGAAGTTGTAGAATGTAACTCCTGTGATGTAGAAATGGAGTTTTGAAGCCCAGAAATAAGGATCTTCTCCTCCTTCTTCCAAGATATCTCCAAAAATTCTTTGTTGTGTTTCAGTCATAATTTCTTTTAGCCTGCTGACACTGACCTCTCCAGTTTGTCTCTCCTCATAAAAAGCCTTTTCAAATTCAAACCGAACTGGTATATCCATTAAATAGATTGCCCCATGGTTTATCTCTGTGTCCAAAATCAACATTTTCTCATCGTCATTTATAGAAGAGTCTTGCAAGATGCCCTCAGTAAGGATCATCTCTCCAAATGTTGACGCTGTTTCTGCAAGTGTCATGGGGTAGAAATGAGAATAAGGGCGAATATCTCTCATGACATAACTATGAAAAGCATGCCCCGCTTCATGTGCGAGAGTGAGAACATCGCCGATTGTTTCGTTATAAGTCATAAAAATTCTGGATTCTTTTGTTAAAAGTGACCCCGTGCAAAATCCGCCCGGACGTTTTCCTTCCCTTGGTTCCCAGTCAACCCACTTTTTTTCAAAGGCATTCCCTGCAAAATCACCTAATTCAGGATAAGAGGATGCAAATGAGTTCTTAACAAGATTCTGAGCCTCTTGCCAGTCGAGCTTTTTCTTGAATTCCAAGTCCATTGGAGCACCAAGATCGTACCATGCGATTTTATCTTGTTTCATTGTCTTAGCTTTAAGCCGCAGAATGTTTTTTGGTACTTCAATTTCACTGTGTATGGCCTCAAGCATGGCATCAAGGGTTTTCCGGCTAATTGAGGCTTGAAATAGTGCGACATCTAAAAAATGATCAATCCCTCTATGCTTATTTAATGTGAGTCTTGTTCCTGCTATAGAATTTAGAGCAGAGGCTGTAATATCCTCAATGCTCTGCCACGCTTTGTTGCCTCCTTCAAAGGCTGCTTTTCTTACTTCACGATCCGGTTTTTCCATAAGAGATCGTCTTTGAGACATAGGAAGACGAGCTTTGTTTCCATCAGGATATTCCATATCGAATTCAAGCTTGCTTGATACTGTATCGTAAAGCCTGCCCCAAGCTCCAATACCATCTACTCCCAAGTCTGCCGCGAGAATTTCATTTTCCTGATCCATTCTCTTCTGAGACTCCTCCCTGGTTCTATTTAAATAATATGAAGCATTGCTGAGAGTCGGTATTTCTGTGAATGATGTGAATACATTGTCATCAGCATCTTTAAGTGAGTTCAAAAGCTCAGAGGATAACTTTGAGAATTCAGCGCCCAGTACGGACATCTCAGCTTCTTCTTTTAGATGATCTTCGTTCATACTATCTGCTGAGGCCACGCAGCCTATATAGGATCTGAGATGTGAGTATCTTGTGGTTAAATCTTCACAATCTAAAAATACTTTCTCCCACTGCTCTAGATTGTTTGAATTCAGTGGCGAGAGTGAAGAAGCTTGATTCTTTATTGATTCTATATCATTTTGAAGGTGTTTCTTGAATTCTATCATCTCTGGACCATTAAATTTGGGGAAGTAGCTTGTTAGGTCCCAGTTCATTTTGTTATTAGTATTATTTTGAGACATCGTTCCTCCGGTAGTCTTTGAATATGGCTTATAAAAGTAACATATGAACGGCTAATTAGTAATCTGTATAGCGATTTCAGGTACTTTTTGTATATTCAACCATTAAAATATTTAGGGATATTGCGTTTGGAGCATAGTTGTATATTTTAGATCATATGATGGAGAAAGGATTGAAACTTTTTATCAAAAACTTTTTTAGACGAGAAACGATTTTAAGAGCAATTAAAGTTGCACTGTTTGTAGGGCCTATTTTGATTATCATAAATCATCATGATTCGTTGTTACAACTTGATTTTAGTAACCGTCAATATTTTAAATTTATGCTAACTTTTCTAGTGCCTTTTTGTGTTTCAGCATACTCATCTGCACAGGCATACAGTGCTCAGGAGTTAAGGATTAGCGAAAGTGCTGAGTGATTTGTTGAAAGGTGCTTCAAAATTATGACGACGGTGCCTTTGGATCTGACTGTTCATTTAGATGCCAGTCATAGCCAAGATATCCTAGCTTTAGTTTGTTATTCATCAAATATTGCTTGATTTTCTCTGATTCAATATATTCGGTGGAGAAACTAAGTATGGCGTTTTCCTTTAGACTATAATTATTATACAAACTGGTGTTCCCATAGTTTTTAATAAAATCTTCTCCAAACCACTTAAATATCTTTGAGAACTTCACCTTCCTATTATCTTGGTTAACAGAAACACCTTTTTGTGGATTATTAACAAAACGAACAGAAGCCTGAGCTAGCTGTTCTTCCAGTTTATCAGGTGTATATGCTTCACTACTCAAATCTGGGCACGATATTGAAGCACAATTAATGGCCATATGGATCCTAGGTTCGTTAAATTCTTTTCTTAGTATTTCATGCTCAATTTCCTCAAGTGTGACCATTTTCCCTACTGCTCTGAACTGAAGCTTCGTCCATACGCCCTTAATTTGCAAGATGCTATTAGAAGGGGCATAGAAAATACCTACAAGGGAAAAACTTCTTTCTATTGGGTAGTGGTCGATGATTGCCTTGATTGTAAAAGCATTATACGCGTTAACCCAAAAAGCCAACTTCTGCTCTTCTGTCCAAGTTTGAAAATCGTTTTCATCGACTGATCCAAGAGTCCTCAAGAAAGCTGCAAATTCTGCTCTTTGACTTATAAAGCCCTCATAATTGACCTTAGCATCTTCCACATATTGATTTAGCAGCATATTGTACGATGAGTATGAATGATCAAAATTGTTTGGTTTCACTTCTTCAAGCCCGTATGACATTATTGTGATTGAATTCTGAGATGGTTGAATGATTAGGGCTGTTAACACTATTCCTAAAATTGTAAACACTACGATCCTGCTTAAATACTCTTTCATTTCTCCCTCTTTGCAGTTTGAATATATAACTCTATATCTTATTTAAATATACGTATTTTATGATGAATTGGTTCTTTAAAGGATTCTATTGAGACTCTATGAGAAAGCTTCATCTAATTTCTTTATTTGATCTGCACTAAGACACCAGCCAGAAGCCCCACAATTTTCAATTGTTCTTTCAAGACTGTTTGATTTAGGTATTGCAACAACATTTGGTTTTGACGTGCACCAGTTAAGTGCAACTTGCCCCATAGTTTTGTCGGTTTCCCTAGAAATATCCTCCAGAGTTTTCATCTTGCTACTATTCTTCAGATTTCCTGCGTCAGTTAAGCTCCCATCATCTAGAGGAGTGTAGGCTAGAATTGTCATATCTCTGTCGACGCAATATGGAAGCAGGTATCTCTCAATATCTCTGTCGTTTAAGTTATATCTGACTTGGTTAGAAACTATAGGGTAATTATGAAGATATGACTGGGCTTCTTCCATCTCATCAATATCAAAATTGCTCACGCCAATAAATCTCACCAAACCCCTGTCGACAAGCTCACCCATGGCCTTCATGGTAGCTCTTGTCGGGTAGGAAGGGTTAAGCCAGTGTATCTGATACAGATCGATATAATCAGTTCCCAATTTATAAAGACTCTCTTCCGCTGACTGTAAGACATCGTCATATGCTAAATGTCTTCCTGAGACTTTGGTCGCAATAAAGACTTTATCCCGTATGCCTTTGATCGCTTCTCCTACTACATCCTCAGTATAGTAACCCTCTGCAGTATCTATCAGAGTTGCGCCTAATTCTATACCAGCTCTTAAAGTCTCGGCGTTACCTTTGTATCGCCAAGTGCCGAGTCCTATTTCTGAGATCACTACCCCTGTTGAGCCAAGCTCTTTTAAATTCATAATTCTAATTATAGCAAATGACTTAGAGATAGTGCAAAACAATAATAAAATCCCTTGTGTTTTTAAGTAATTTTCGATTATTATTAATAATCTGAAAGCACTAAAGGAGGAGAATATGAAAATTGTAGCTAAAGCTGTCACCTTATTCTTTTTGATTCTAGCGGTGGGGTTAATCGCTCAATACTCTTATGCTGAGGATGTTGCCGGAAGCTCTGATCATCCTATGGTTTCCAGATACGACGGATCCTCTATAACGGATTATGATTTCAGAGAGTTCGATGAGTACGAAATACTACTTGGAAAAGCTAAGCGTGACACTGAGGACCCTGGGAAGATAGTTGCCGAGTCAAGCGAAAATCTTGAAGGAAAAATAACAAAGATATCATATTACTTGCCTGATGACCGCTCTACTCTTGAAGTGTTTAGAAATTACGAAGACGCTCTTAAGGCTGCTGGTTTTGAGGTTCTTTTTACTTGCTCCAATATTGACTGCGGTGGGAGGGATTTTAATCATAAAGTAGTTGAATACAGCGGCGGGTTTGCAGATAATTATTCTGATCAGAGGTTCTTAGCTGCCAAGTTAACTCGTACCGAAGGGGACGTATACGTTTCAGTATATACTGTAAAGAATACCGGTGGCGGTGGACCTGATAGAAATCACATTTATACACAGGTTGATGTTATAGAAATCGCCCCGATGCAGGAAGCAATGGTTACGGTGGATGCGAATGCTATGGCTGAGGAAATCTTTGAAACTGGCAGCATCTCGATATATGGAATTCTTTTTGATTTTGATAAAGCTGATATCAAACCCGAATCCGCAGCTACCATAAATGAAATTGCAACACTCCTAAATGACAACCCAAATCTAAAGCTTTTTATCGTTGGGCACACAGATAATAAGGGTAGCTTGGACTACAATACCAACTTATCCCAAAAGAGGGCTGAAGCTGTAGTAGGCGTTTTAGTCTCCGATCATGGTTTAGAGTCGGCTAGAGTCACGCCTAAAGGACTCGGATTCCTTGCACCAGTTGCATCCAATAGCTCAGAAGAGGGCAGGGCTAAAAATAGAAGGGTGGAATTGGTAGAGTATTAGTTTTATTATTGGATATTAGTTAGGCTTTGTTTTGGGAAAGGTTAGAGTGAATCTGCAGTATTGACTCTAATTTAACAAGTTGAAATTATGTATTAATAGAAATAAAAAAAAGGGAGCCGAAGCTCCCTTTTTTCGTTTGCAAACTTTTTTTTCTTACTCAGCTGCGTCGTCTTTCATGTCGCCGCCAGGAATTTCGCCTTCTGCGGTATCTTCAGCTGCAGGTGCATCAGCGCCTTCAGTGTTTCCTTCAGCTGCATCTTCCATCTCGCCACCAGGCATTTCGCCTTCAGGTGCTGTTTCGTGATGCTCAGCAAAAGCTGCTTGAGTTCCAACTAGTGAAGCTCCTCCAAAGGACAATCCCATAACCAACATTAACGCAAAAACAAATGTTAATACTCTCATAATGTAAAACCTCCTTCTTGTGATTTGCTAACCGAGTTATACGATTAGCATAATATTATCTATATTGTTATTTGCAATATTCATACCATAACCCAACCCATAATTAATAAGCAATCATTGCAATTGCTTATGTATTCTATCACTATTATTTAACAATTAAAAGGCCTCTAATGTGTGTTTTTGCACAGTGCAAATTGTGTCATTGCACACAATTTGGGTTTTAAATCCATATGGGTCTCTATTTGTTCTATATAAGACTCTTAGCAAAAGTTTCTTAATGTTTTTCTCATTTTGGAAACAGACAGCTTTCTTAAGGCTTTTTTCTCTATTTGTCTAATTCGTTCCCTTGTGAGTTTAAATTTCTTACCTATATCATCAAGTGTTACTGTATCGTCCCTATCAATCCCAAACCTCATTCTTAAAACTTCTTCCTCTTTATCTGTAAGAAGCGACAATGAATTTTTAATACTTTGTTTTAATTCTTTTTCTACAATAAGTGAGTCAGGAGAAGTAGAATCTTCATTTTCAATAAAGTCGTACATAGTTCGTTTTTCTCCATCTATTGGAGAATCTAAACTGACCGAATCATTAGTAATTTTCATTATTCGCTTCACATACTTTTCCGAGACTCCAGAGTGGTCTGCAATCTCTTGGGCAGATGGGGTACTCCCTTTCTTTTTAATCAGTATAGCTCTAGTCCTATATACCCTGCTTGTAACTTCTAACAAGTACACAGGCACTCTTACTACACCTTTATGAACCAGTATTGCTCTTGTGATAGATTGATATATCCACCAGGAGGCATAAGTAGAGAATCTATAACCCTTAGTGTAATCAAAGCGGTCAATTGCTCTCATAAGTCCTATATTGCCTTCTTGAATTAGGTCGAGAAATGGTAATCCATGATTTATATATCTTTTAGCAATACTTATAACGAGCCTTAGATTAGCATTGGCGAACCTTTTCTTTAGTTCTTTCGCCTTTTCTGTATACGCTCTGTGAGAAGCGTTTAGAATTTCAACATCTTTTTGTCGACCAGATTGTCCAGATATAGATTTTAGTAATAATTTAATCTCCGCTGCTTTTGTTTCGCACTTTTTAATTTTAGCCGGAATTTCTATCTCCTCCCTCACATTAAGAAGCGGTTCACTTGCTATATCCTTAAAGTAATTATTCAATAATCTATATTGATTATCTTGCGCATACTGTCCTACATTTGTATTTTTAGATACCTCCTCTGCGGTATCTTCATCAGATGCTTGGTGACTAAGCTCAAAGTCAGCATCGCTATCTAATCCAAATTGTTCTCCAGAATTCTTGTGTGCATCCGATAGGTTCTCAAATTCATTAATTTCTAACTGTTTCATCTTTTTCTCCTATAGAATATTCTGTTTACTCAAATCTGGTGCTTTTATTTCTCTGCTGGAGAAAACCGAACGAATATTGTCGGACTCTAGCCTTTGTTCTCTTGCTATTATAATATTGCAATCCACGTGCCAAATAACACGATTGTGGCGATTATCTTTTGATTACAGATAGTTATCATTTTGCCTACATGCCTGTAATATGTTAAATCTGATCAAATGTGTAATAACACACTATATTTCGTGGTGTGATTGCACACTTTAGGGCATGTAACCTTTAATTAAATGAAGCTCTACATATATCAAGAGACCTTAAGCTTGCATTCATTATGAATCACACTGTAAAATCATACCTATGTCACAAGACTTGCTCTCTATCTTAACAGCCCTGGAAAAACCGCTTAGGTTTGCAAGTAGTAAGAATTTTGCAAATCTCGATAAAATAAAAGCATTAGACCAACTTGTTGGGGATTTAACTCTAAAAGCTCTATCTCTTCCCTTATCCAAACTTCAATCCGAGTCTGTAGAAAGGATAAGAGACTTCTTTGAAACTTATGAAAGTCTCGATTTTGAACAGAAACGAGAAGTTATAAATAGCACACTTGAAACAATAGAAAAATTAAGAAATAGTGATAATTCCAGCTCACAACAGAAAGAACAAAAGATCATAACAAAAAAAGAATTTACGATTGAAGAAAGCGATACTTTGCATACTAAAATGGTAATTGACGAGTCTATCCAATCTGAGAATATATCACGAATACCTATCCAATTTGTAAAGGGAGTTGGTCCCAGAATAGCCTCAATGTTAAAGAAGAAGGATGTTGAGACGGTGGAAGATGCTCTTAACTATTTCCCACGAGCATATGAAGATAGAAGGACGATAAAAAAAATATCTAAACTGATTCCCGGCCAGCGTCAGACTGTTATCGGGACAATAATGTTGGCGGGGAAGATAAGAACAAAGAGTAGAGGCATTTATCAAGTAGTAATATCCGACGGCACAGGGACTGTCACTTTAGTCTGGTTTCAATTCAACGAAAAATATCTCAGAACTGCATATAAAAAAGGCGCCTCAATAATTCTGACAAGCGAAATCACACTGGGTTACCGTGATACCTTGCAAATAGTTCATCCTAGGCCAGAAGATATTGAAGTAATTGATGAGGGTGAGGAAATAGATGAGGACAATATTCACTTCAACCGTATCGTCCCTATTTACCCACTTACAGAGGGTTTAAAGCAAAGGCGGATGAGAAGAATAATGAAATCAGTTGTGGACGATTATGGATCATCTGTAAGATCGTTTATTCCACTCGAGATATTAAAGAAAAGAGATATCTTAGATTATGGACCTGCTATAAAAAGAGTGCACTTTCCCGAGGATCAGGATAAAGCGATAGATTTATTCGAGCAAAAATCCGTATACGAATCGAAACCACACAGGACTGTTTCATATTCTGAATTTTTTCTTACAGAGATTGGTCTTGCTATCAAAAAAAGAGATGTCGCCAAGCTTTCAGGAATAAAATTTTCTCCTACGCATGAATTGACTGACAATCTCCTGAAGAAACTACCTTTTGATCTTACCTCAGCACAAAAGCGAGTTATCTCTGAAATTGAGCAAGATATGTGCTCAAAAACACCGATGAACCGTCTCCTGCAGGGAGATGTTGGCAGCGGAAAAACTATCGTTGCAGTTCTTTCTATTCTCAAAGCAGTAGAGTCAGGCTATCAAGCTGTGCTCATGGCTCCTACGGAAATACTTGCAGAGCAGCACTTAACTTCAGTTCTTGATTATGTAAGAGGGATGGGACTCCGGGTAGTTTTTCTAAAGAGCGGGCTGAGCAAGAGTGAAAAAAATACATATTATAAAGCGATTATGTCAGGAGAGGCTCAAATCGCTGTAGGGACACATGCTCTTATACAGGACAAAGTTGATTTCAAGAATCTTGGTCTTGTGGTGATTGATGAGCAGCACCGATTTGGTGTTATGCAGCGAGCAGTGCTTATGAACAAAGGGCTCAATCCGGACGTTCTTGTGATGACAGCTACCCCTATTCCAAGGACGCTTGCGCTTACGGTATATGGAGATCTGGATGTTTCCGTGTTAGACGAGCTTCCACCCGGCAGGCAAGAGATAAAAACAAAGGTGTATTACGATCAGAAAGGCTCACGCGAAAAAGCCTATAACTTAGTCCGGAAGGAAATAGAGAAAGGGAGACAGGCATATGTTGTATACCCTATGATTGAGGAATCAGAGAACCCGGACTTTAAAAATGTTAAGTATGCAACACAGATGGCTGAGGAATTACAAAATGAAATATTCCCGGATTATAAAGTAGGGCTCCTGCATGGGAAAATGAAGGCGGATGAGAAACAGGCAGTCATGAAAAGATTCATATCTCACCATCTAGATATTCTTGTGGCAACTACAGTTATTGAAGTAGGGGTAGACGTTCCCAACTCAACTGTAATGGTTGTGGAGAATGCGGAGAGATTTGGTCTAACTCAGCTTCATCAGCTAAGGGGAAGAATAGGAAGAGGGGGGCATGATTCATCTTGCATTCTTATATCAAGCTTTAAGAGATCTGAAGACGCTGAGAAGCGGCTTACTATCATGGAAGAGACCTCAGATGGGTTTAAGATAGCAGAGGCAGATCTTATGATAAGAGGACCTGGGGATTTCCTCGGCACCAAACAATCAGGGCTTCCACAGTTCAGATTTGCCAACCTTATCAGGGACACCAGAATATTATCTGAAGCCAGAGAAGATGCTTTTAACCTGGTTAAAAAAGACCCCGAACTCAGCAAACATTCCGAGCTCTTAGAGCAGGTTTTAAGTAAGTGGGGTGAGCTATTAGAACTAGGCGGTATTTCTTAGCATCATCTATGAATCTGATGTATCTAATCAGATAAGTGTTATTGTATATTCATAGTGAGTTTGTAGTTATAGAGTCAACCCATGAACCTGAGCATAATCATACCAACATTAAACGAAGCGGAATATTTGGCTTCTACAATTGAACATCTGAGACATAATAGCAAGTTGGGGATTAATCATCAGATAATCGTGATAGATTCAGGTTCTACAGATAATACCTGCGAGATTGCTCTTCAATTCAGCACAAAATTAATCAAGAGCAAGCCCATATCTTCTGGCAGGGCTTTTGTGCTAAATGAAGCTGCGGAGCTTGCTGATGGTGATGTTTTATTGTTTTTGGATGCAGATACTCTTGTTCCAAGTGGATACGACCAATTGATAGAAACTGCTTTGTCTAATCCTAAGGTTATTGGTGGGGCCTTTAAGTTTGCTTTAGATGGATCGGAATTTGGACTCCGTATTGTGGAACTCATAAATAGAATGCGATATAGAATACGTCAGAGATACTATGGAGATCAGGGGATATTTGTAAGGTCTGATATTTTCAAAAGGGTAGGTGGATACCCCAAAATCGGTTTACTTGAAGCGGCTCATTTATGTAAAAACTTAAAAAGTCAGGGGAAGCTTACTCTTATAAATAAAGAAATGAAAACCTCTCCACGAAGATTTATTGATGGAGGTATCTATAAAGTTTTAGCAAGTGATATCAAGATATGGTTCTTAGACCTAATAGGAATCAGGGTAGATCGATATGCCGATTCTTACTGGAAAGAAAATGAACTAAGATCCAAAAACTGAATTATCCTTCCAAGAGTAGAGATTCAGGATCCTGTATTAGCTCTTTTAGTCTTACAAGAAATTGTACAGCTTCTCTTCCGTCAACAATTCTGTGATCATAGCTAAGAGCTACATACATCATTGGCTTTATCTCTACCTGGCCGTTTATCGCAATCGGTCTGTCTTCTATTTTATGAAGACCAAGTATGCCGACCTGAGGTGGATTTAGAATCGGAGTGCTCATGAGTGAGCCGAATACACCTCCGTTTGTGATGGTGAATGTGCCGCCCATTATGTCTTCAAGCGATAAAGTATTCTCTTCTGATTTTACAGCAAGCTCTTTTATTCTTTTTTCTATTTCAGCAAATGACATTCCATCAGCGTTTTTAAGTACAGGTACTACAAGACCCTCCGGCGCCCCAATTGCAACGCCAATATCATAATAATGCTTGATTATCATATCATCGCCGTCTATTTCAGCGTTTATAGCAGGAAATGCTTTCAGTGCTCCGATCGAGGCTTTAACAAAGAAAGAGTTTAAACCTAGATTTACTCCATACTTTTCCCTGAATACTTCTTTGCGTCTCTTCCTTAATTCCATTACAGCAGTCATATCAATCTCGTTGAAAGTAGTGAGCATTGCAGTTGTCTGAGATGCTTCAAGCATCCTGCGCGCGATTGTGCGTCTGCGGCGAGACATTTTAATTCTCTCTTCCCTAACATCTCTGCCTATAATAAATGAAGGGGATTCTTCCCTGCTTATTACCGCCGGTGCTTTCTGCACTGGTTCTACGATAGGTGCTTCTATCTCAGATTCTTCAATTTCCATCTTCATTTGTCTTTCTACATCTTCTTTTGTAATGCGACCGCTTGGTCCTGTGCCCTCTATTTTACTAATATCTATTTTGAATTCTTCAGCGAGGTTTTTAGCAACTGGAGTTATCTTCTCACTTGGTTGCTCTTGTGTTTGAACTGCTTCTTTGGGTTCATGAACTTCTTCAACAACAGCTTTTTTTGCAGAAGCCTTTGAAACCGCACCTTCTTCGAGCACCCCGAGTATCTCACCTACTTCAACATCATCGTCTTCATTTTTTAAGATACTTGTTATGACGCCTTGTTTTTCGGCCGCAACTTCAAAGTTTGCTTTCTCTGTTTCTAATTCAAGTAAAGCTTCTCCGATCTTTACGGAATCGCCTTCAGACTTAAACCATCTGATAACCGTAGCCTCAACAATGGATTCACCTAGTTCTGGTACAACAATATTCGTTGACATATTATTTCTCCGATTCTATACGTTTTTGACCCATGTAATACCTAGTTCATCTAGGTTGGGAAGTTCTTTGTCAATCATAAAAGCTTGCTTAATCATTGCTTCCTGATTTACCTTGTGCATTGATGATGATCCCTCGGCAGGGCTAGAATTACGGCGCCTGCCAATGTAGTGAAGCGGGAAGCGGCCATCAATAAGTTTTCTGAAGAATGGGAACATAAACATCCATGCACCCATAGTTTCAGGTTCTTCCTGCAACCAAACGACTTCTTTAAGATTAGGATACCTGCTCATTACTAATTGTAGTTTTTCTGTTGGGATAGGATAAATCTGTTCTACCCTTGCAATTGCAATATCTTTTGCGTTTTCTTGTCTATATGCGCTGTTATTGAGATCGATATATACCTTACCGCTACATAGTATTAGACGTTTAACCTTTTTAGCTTGCTTATCATCCATCTCATCATCAATCACAGGCTGCCAAGATCCTTCTGACAGATCACGAACTGAAGAATAAATTGAAGGGTTACGAAGTAAGCTCTTAGGAGTTAGAACAATTAATGGTAGAGGATCCTTCTCCAGGACTCCAGCTTGGCGTCTAAGCAAATGGAAGTACTGAGCGGCAGTGGTACAGTTGGCAATTCGCATATTGATTTCTGCCGCAGAACCTAAAAATCTAACCGGTCTTCCGGTCGAATGGTCAGGCCCTTGACCTTCATATCCATGAGGGAGCAATAAAACCAATGAAGGGGTTTGTCCCCATTTTGCTCTGGCTGACACTAAAAACTCGTCAATAATAGTCTGAGCGCCGTTGATAAAATCTCCGTACTGTGCCTCCCAAATGACTAAGCGTTTGGGTTCCTGTATGTTGTATCCATATTCAAATCCAATACATGCGTTCTCTGTAAGCGGGCTATTATGGATCTCAAATGAAGCTTTTGCTTGAGGTAAATTCTGAAGTGGAACATATGGCCCCCAAGTTTTTGAATCGTGAAGAACAGCATGACGGTGGCTGAAGGTTCCTCTCTCGCAATCCTGTCCTGTTAGACGAATTGGTGTGCCATCTGCTAATATCGTTGCAAATGCCAAGTCTTCAGCAGTCGCCCAGTCGATTGTTTTTTCGTCAATTGAATCAAATGACTTTGCTCTTCTATCCATTCCACGTTTGAGTTTGGAGTTGAGATTAAAGTCTTTAGGAAGTTCTAGTATAGAATCATTTATTTCCTTTAGAGTTTCGACGGCAACAGAAGTTTTCACGTTCTGTGCTGCCCCTGCTGGAGGGTGTTTAGGAAGGGGCTCGTCAGGAATATCATCCAATGTAAGCGATTCAAAATCACTATGCAATTTTTCAGTGAATTTATTTATTATTTCTTCAGTCTCTTCTTCGGTTAAGGTTCCTCTTTCTACCAATGTGTTGGCCCATATTTCTCTTACAGTTGGATGGTTTGCTACTTTTTTGTACATCTCGGGCTGAGTAAATGTAGGCTCATCTGCTTCGTTATGTCCATGGCGTCTGTATCCAACCAAGTCTATTAAAACGTCTTTTTGGAACTTATGCATATAAGCAAATGCCATTCTGGCTGCTTCTATGCAGGATTCAGGGTCATCTGCATTTACATGAATTATCGGAACCTCAAAGCCCTTTGCCAAGTCGCTAGCATAAAGAGTGCTGCGGCTGTCTGAAGGAAGCGTTGTATATCCGAGCTGATTGTTGGTGATGATGTGTAAGGTTCCACCTGTGCTATATCCTGGTAGTCGGGATAAATTTAGTGTTTCCGATACTATCCCCTGTCCTGGAAATGCAGCGTCCCCATGCACAATAATTGGCAATGACACGGAGGGATCAAAAATTGGCTCGCCCGGTTTATCAGCAATTGTTCCCGCAGCTCTGGTCATACCTTCGACAACAGGGTTTACTGCTTCCAGATGACTAGGGTTAGGTGCCAGAGTAATCATCATATCAATAGCTTTTCCGTTACTAATGGCATGCCGGGCACCGTCATGGTATTTAACATCCCCAGTCCAACCCATATCGTCTCTGAAATCCCTATCCAGTACTGGGTCTTTGAATTTTATTAAAGTGCCTTTATATCCCTTATTCATTACATGATGCATTACGTTGAGTCGGCCCCTGTGTGCCATTCCCAGTAATATATGATTTATTTCTGCTTCGGCTGAGAGTCCAACGATTTCATTTAACATTGGTACTAATACATCTACACCTTCTATTGAGAAACGAAATTTCCCTGGAAATATTCGATGTAGAAATTTCTCAAGTACCTCAACCTGGGTAAGACTTTCTAATAGAAAACGTTCGTTAATAGGATCAACAGGGGGTCTAAAGGTTCCATACTCGGCCGCATCTCTGAACCATAATCTTTCCTCTTGAGAGTTAAGATGATAGAAGTCGTAGCCTATTTTTGCTGAATAAATGGAACGTAATTTCTCTATGGCTTCAAATGCATTTGATGTCGTCTCAGCAACAGGCCCTCTGATTAAGCTTGAAGGCAATTGAAATAAATCTTCATCGCTGATTTTATGCCCTTTGGGAAATAAAGCTCGATCGCCAGGTGGTTCGGTTCCAAGCGGGTCGAGATCTGCCTGTAAATGACCAAAAGCTCGGGTTGCCTGTGCTAAGTTAGCTGTAGCCACAACTTTATTCATATCCTGCGTTTGAACATCTGTCGGAGCTGATTCTGTGGCTTCAGGGTTCCACTGTTTAAATAATGCTCTAATCTCGGGGTCTACGGATTCCGGATCTTGTAGGTATAGATCGTATAACTCGGCTATGTAGCCCGAATTAGGTCCATGAAACAAATTTGAAAGGTTCATATTATATTCCTATGTATTATGCAATTCTCTTTGTGGATGGCGTGTAATTCTATCATTAATTTTCGAGAATAATAGTAGCATAAGAATAATTCGTTCGCAATTGCGTTTGGACTATTTCCTATATTGCTTAACTGTAAGATATTATTAGGCTAGAGATAGGTTCTCTTGGTGTGGAAATAGCCTAAATTTATAGCTTTTTTAAGACTACAAAACCCCAAAGTTTGAATGTAGAAAGTCTTCTAATAACTATTTGTGGTTATTATCCCAAATGAGTTTTTATGAACTGGTCGTAATGTTTGCGGTGATCAGCAAAATCGCTGATGCCTTGCTGTGCAGCAAGGGGTTCTTCCTTATTTACTACGATTGATTCAAGTGAAGGGTGCTCCCCTCTGAATATCCTACCTATCGGAATATGGCCTTGTTCTTTTAATTCTATTATCTTTTGAAATGCCGCCGCCCTATTTGTAGGGTCAAAACTTTCATCTTCGTCTACATTATAAACTCTAGCTCGCCATTCCCGGTGAGTGTCGTAATAAGTCACGCAAGGTGATAGCACTTCTAGAAATGCAAATCCTTTACCTGATTCGGTATGTTCTATCGCAGCTTCCATCAATTGTCCTAACTGTTGTGGATTACCACTAAAACCTCTTGCTAGAAAAGTGGTTGATAAAAAGCTAAGTCCCAGAAGTATTGAATCCAAACCTGATTCTTCATTATCATGATATCCTATTGGACTTGTCGGAGAAGCCTGCCCTTTGGTGAGGCCATAATTGCTGTTGTTCATTACAATATACATAATGCTTGGATTACTTTTAAAAGTATGTACAAGATGACCAGCACCGATTGCAAAACCGTCGCCATCGCCGCCAGCCGCGATTACTGTAAGATCGGGGTTTGCAAGTTTAGCGCCAATAGTGGCAGGCAATACTCTGCCGTGTAGTGCATGGTAACCGTAGCACTTAAGGTTATTCTGAATAGTTCCCGAACAACCAATTCCTGCTAACAACATTAACTTGTGTGGAGGGATTCCCATATTATTTAATGATTTTTCAAGCACTCCCTGTACTGCAAAATCACCACACCCTGCGCACCATATTGGTCTTGCCGGGGTAAATGTTTTTGTGCTAGGCGGTGTTGTCATTGGGCGTTAGCCTCCTTCTTGTCGTCATTGTTAAGTTCCTCTTCGCGCTCAACTATTTGGTTCACCAAGTAACCGGGTCTGTACGGAAGACCATCGTATCTACATATGCTAATGATTTTACTAGCATCGGCCCCCTGGTGCATTAGTATGTGGGCTAATTGACCTTGAGCGTTTAAATCTATGACATATACACGTTCACATTGATTTATAAACTCAAGAATGTCATCTAAGACGGGCCAAATAGTTCTTGGCTGATGATATTGAGTATTAAAACCTTGTTTCTCAAGTTGAACCATTGCGTCTAAAATAACTCCATACATCATGCCAATTCCAATAAACCCAATTGGAGCGTCAGGATCGCCAAAATGACGCCCTTTTGGCAATTCTTTCTTTGCTTCTTCAATTTTATGAAAGCGCTTGTCCATCATTTTTACACGGTTTGTAGGATCAGTAGATACCAAGCCAAACTCATCGTGTTCATTTCCTGTGACCAGAGACATACCTCCTGGTGTGCCCGGAGGTGCAAATGCAGAAATGCCATCTTCTGAAAAAGCATAGCGTTTATAGGTGTCTAGATCAGCTACTTCTTCAGCTGTCAGTCGTTTGCCGGGTTTAACTTCTAGTTCGTCCAGGTTAAAAGGCTTAACACTTGCTATATTTTGTGATAGCGCCTGGTCCATAGCTATAAACACAGGACATTGGTACTTATCTGCCAGGTTTGTTGCTTCAAAAGCAAGATAAAAACAGTCCTCAGGGTGTCCGGGTGTTAAAACGATTCTTGGGTAATCTCCATGTCCCCCGAATACCATAATGTTCAAATCACTTTGCTCGGGCTTAGTCGGCATACCTGTGCTTGGTCCTGAACGCTGACAGTCTACAACAACCAACGGAACTTCACCTGATCCTGCGTGGCCAACACCTTCCTGCATTAATGAGAATCCAGGTCCGGAGGTAGCAGTCATGGTTCTTACACCTGTTAGAGCCGCTCCTATGGCCATATTAATTCCCGCAAGTTCATCCTCTGTTTGTCTTACCACACCGCCGCAACGGGGGAGCCATTTTTGAAGAGTTTCGAGAACTTCCGTAGAAGGGGTTATCGGGTAGCCTGTATAGAATCTGCCGCCAGCCGCCATAAACCCAAAGGCTATTGACTCGTTTCCTAGTATTAATATTCGCTCTTCAGGTTCTGTTTGCTCTATTCTGTATTTTCCTTCGCCATGTTTTATTCCCATCTCATCAGCGAGGTGGAGACCAAGCTCAAGGGCTTCAATATTATAGTCAAGAATTATTTGGCCTCTTCTTTCAAAACGTTTAATAAAAGTTTGACGCATCGCTTCATCTTCTAGACCTAATAGCCGTCCGACAATTCCAAAAGCAATACTGTTTTTATATAGTTCACGGCGCATTGTGCGCATTGCTATTCTATTAAATGGGGCTGCATATAATTTTATGCCCTCCGGCAATAAACCCGAGGGAAGAGGGCCACTTGAATCATCAAATACTACTATACTCTCAGCGTTTAATTGGTGAGCATTCTTCTCTACAGCTTCTTCATCAAGTGCTACCAAGAGGTCAATATGGCTTCCTATGCAGTGTCTATCTCCAGTGAATGCTCTCATTGTAGCGGCTGCGTGGCCACCTCTAATTCGTGACAAAACATCTCTTTCTGTATATACATTGAGGCCGACGTTACGAAACAGATCCGCGAGCATTGTGATAACGGTTAATGACCCGTCACCTCCCTGTCCAGCTACGATCACACTGACGTCTTCGAGTATAGGTTGGCTATTGTTGGATGTCATTTGCTTGAGTCTCCTCCATCCGTAGGTTTCTGGTAGTTTTTGTAAAGTGTTTTCGGGTTTGTATTTCCGAGTTCAACTCTTTCTTGATAAGTTGGCATAAGAGCCGGTAGTGGCTTGTTCCTTTTTATGTTGCACAATCTAATTAATAAATCTTTAGCTTTGGGTTCTGTCTCTTCTGGCATTATTTCAAATAGACCGGCATCTACAGCTGATTGCCAGAATTTATGTCCCGCCTCTGTGCGTATGGCAACGAATGTCCACTTGCTAAGTCCGATCCCGCCCACTCCTATATCAGCATGCTCAGCAGAGTAGTCCAAACAATATAAACAAGCTGGGCGGGCAAAAGGATGAAAGTCCTTTAACTTCATGATAATTTCACGCCCATCTCTTAATTCTATTATTACTTTTCCTTTTACATTAACGTTCACAATGTCTTTGGGGTCCACGTCAAGTTCTTTTGCTATGTATGAAATGTGTTCGTGTGTAAAACTCTCTGAGCAGAAGAGCCCAATTGTAAGTGCTACGTTTTGTTGATACCACTTAGCAACTTCAAGACGAATACTGCTGAATTGTTGCTGACGTACCCCATCTATCTGGCAAGGTACACCGACAACTGCAAGCGGTTTTACATCTTTACGCATTGCTTCTGTTAGTGCCACGGTGTTTGGTGAGTATGTATATCTTGACCCACTGCATGATCTAATTTCTTCTTCCGTAGTTGCGAGCTTTTGCACTCCCACCTGGGGATTCTCAGGGAGGACATCACCAAGGACAACTCCATTTATAGATCCAGTATTTAATGCATGAACTAGTAGCGCGCTTGTTACTCCGCCGTCCTGGCCACCCTCTAAAAAATCTTTATCTTTAGCTCGGGCAATTACTGCATAATTATAAGGACCAAAACCTTCATCTTTAACAGGTTGTTTAAAGCCCAGGAGCTTTTGCAAATCTTTATCCAGTGGTCTTAGCACAGGGCACACATCAGCACATAATTCGCAGAATACACAGGCGTCATTTCTAGTATCTATCGGATTTTCATCTTTATAGTCAAAAACGTCAGTTGGACAAATGGTTACACAGGCGGCGCATCCTACACATTTGCCTGTATCAACTATTTCCCGCATTAGAAAATCTACCGCTTTAAACCCTCCGCGGTTAATCTCCGATCTCCAAGCGTAGGCCCATTCATAGGGGTCAACCCCCTCTTCAAGCATCTCGTGATACTTTTTTTGAACGGACTGGACTAGCTTTTCATCGTTACTAATCTCTTGGTTGCTCATTATCAGCTCCTCTTGGTAATTTTTAGAGTTGACTGCTCGTTTTTGCCCTCTGACTTGATCATTATTATTGATAGCCTTAAGTTACAAATTGATCCAATTGTATAAGTGTGAAATAAGTTAGTATTTTTCGATAAAATGCTCAATTTTTCTAATAATATTCGGCTAATTTTGCCACCCTAGCCTTAACACTTATAATGTTAATATCACAGTTAAAACATTAAGTCAATCCTATAAATTGACTATACTCATACCTTAAAATAATAAATGTTAAAATGAGATTTACAAATAGTTTGGATAAGAATTGGACTGCGGTTATCCTATTAAAATTAATGCACTATAATTATATTAAATCACAGTATCAGGTGTGCTAAAATAACAAATTGTAACTACCATGATACAGGTTCAAAACGTTTCAAAAAATTACGGGGAATTGGTTGCTGTCGATAACATATCCTTTCAATTAGAAAAAGGGGATGTGCTTGGGTTCCTCGGCCCAAATGGCGCTGGAAAAACAACAACCATGCGCATCATTACCGGATATATGCCCCCAACAAAAGGCAGTGTATATATATCAGATATTGATGTATTTGAAGATCCCCAAGCTGCCAAATCCCACATAGGATATCTTCCTGAGAACCCACCTTTGTATGAAGATATGGTTGTCAGAGATTATCTAGACTTTGTTGCTGACATTAAGCAAGTTCCACACAAGGAAAAAAACGGCAGGATCCATTATGTCATGGAAAAATGTGCTATTGAGCACGTAGCAAAGCGTATTATCGGGCATCTTTCAAAGGGGTATAGGCAGCGTATAGGAATTGCTCAAGCACTGATTAATGATCCGGATGTTTTGGTTTTGGATGAACCAACTAACGGACTCGACCCCATGCAGATTATTGAGATAAGAGAACTTATTCAAGGCCTTTCGGGTGAGCGGACTGTCATTCTCAGCACACATATTCTTCCTGAAGTTACCATGATATGCAGCAAAGTAGTCATTATAAATAAAGGGAAGATCGCTCTTGAGGAATCACTAGAAAGACTAACAAACAAAATTGACGGTATTGAAAATATTTTGCTGAAGACCAGATATTGGGGGGAAGACATTCAGGAGAAGATAATTGCACTACCCAATGTTTCAGATATTAGGCTCGGAATCTCAAACGAATTAATCATTGAACCAAAAAAGGGGACTGATATAAGAGAAGATCTCACAGACTTGGTTATGCAAAATGAATGGGGGCTGCTTGAAATGCGGCCAGTTGTTCATAATTTGGAAGAGGTCTTCTTAAGAGTAATAGCTACTCAAGGCAATTAAATGAAAGGCGTTTATCCTATATTAAAAAGGGAATTAAGATCTTATTTTGCCTCACCACTGGCTTATGTAATATTGGTAGTGTTCCAATTAGTTTCAGCCATGTTCTTTTTCCTCAATTTGAAGGGCTTCTTACATCTACAGTTTGATCCTAGTTTTCAGTTGCTTAGAGAAGAGCTCAATCTCAATACAGTAATTGTTATCCCATACTTCGATACCATGAGCATAGTTTTATTATTTATTATTCCACTTATTACCATGAGACTCCTTGCCGATGAAAGGAAAAGTCATACGGCCGAACTTTTATTTACTTCGCCCATAAATCTCCGCTCTATAATCCTCGGGAAATATTTAGCAGCTCTAATTTTATTGATCATAATGCTGTGTCTATCGTCTCTGAACATAGTTGTTCTAATGGCACATGGAAATCCTGATCTTGGAGTGATTTTTTCTAGCTATTTAGGGCTTTTCTTATTGGGCGCTTCTTTTCTCGCAATTGGTATCTTTGCATCCTCACTCTCTAGCAGTCAATTGGTCGCGGCTGTGATAGCTTTTGGTCTCTTGCTTTTGCTTTGGCTCGTAGGAGCCTCTTCCGACTCAGATAGCTCAATCTTTGGTTACATATCTCTCATTAGCCATTTTAAGAATTTCGGCAAAGGGATTATAGAGTTAAAAGATCTGGCTTATTATCTTTCTGTAATATATATAGGTCTCTTTTTGACTCATACTGCCCTTGATTCGGAGAGGTGGCGATGAGAAGACGAAAACTTATATACGGAACAGGCGCTTTCATTTCTGTCGTTAGCACATTAGGAATAATAATTGCAATTAACTATTTGTTGTTCAAGACTGATGTGAGATTTGATGTAACACAGGATAAATTGCACACTGTGTCTACACAAACAATTAGGGCTTTAAACAGTGTAGAGGATCCGATTGAAATTATAGGTTTTTTTAAAGAGACTGGTCCGGATAGAACAGGTTTCCAGGACTTAGCAAAAGAATATTCCAGAAGAAGTGATAAGGTAGAAGTTACTATTGTAAATCCAGATAAAGAGCCTGGACTTGCAAAAAAATATGCTGTAAAAGAGTACGGCAGCGTTATTCTCACCGAAGGTGATAAAGTTGTTAAACTAAGACTAACAGATCCAATAACCGGTGGGATATTAAACAATTCTGAAGAAGATATTACTAATGCCATATTAAAACTTACAAGAGAGTCTGAGAAAACTCTATACATACTCACTGGAAACGGACAAAGGGATATGGGTAACAGTGTTGATGCTGAAGGGTTGGGGCTTCTTAGAAAAACGATAATTGATGAGGGTTACAACGTAAAAGAGTTTTTGATATTAAGAGGTGAGGAACTGCCTTTGGATAATTCCATTCTCTTGGTAGCGGCTCCGACAAACGCTTTTTCTCTAAAAGAGATTCAGTACATAAAAAGTTACTTAGAAAAAGGTGGTAGGGCAGTTTTTCTGATTGAGCCCCGATCTGGGAATGAAATAGTTTCAATTTTAAGAGGTTATGGATTTGAACTGTCAGATGATGTAGTTATAGACCCTAGCTCTAAACTTGAAGGAGGCGGTGATATCGCGCCAATAGTCTCTGATTATCCGTTTCATGAAATTACAGAAGATTTTAGATTTGCTACAATTTTTCCATACACTAGAAGTATGGATGTGGTAAATGGAATCTATAAGACCGAAGTGTTGGCAAATACCAGCGAATATAGTTGGTCAGAAACCAATCTTGAGCTTTTTGATGAAGGTGTTGCCCAAAAAGAAGAGGGAGACAGACCCGGCCCACTAGGCGTAGCAGCTGTCGGAGAGAGTAGTAGCAATAGTAGAATCGCTGTTTTTGGCAGTGCGGATTTTGTATCTAATGTATTTCTTGAGTTCTCTGGGAATAGAGATTTTTTTCTTAACACTTTAAATTGGGTCTCGGGAGATGAAAATCTTATTTCTATAAGACCTAAAACTCTTAATACAAGCAATCTTACTATTACAACCAAGCAAATAGATTTTATTTTTATCTTCACGGTGGTTGTAATACCAACTGTTATACTCTTATCAGGATTGGCAATATGGTGGAAGAGAAGGGTTCTATAGGAACCATTCTTTGTTATTTGCTCAAGGTCATTGTTTAAGTGATAAATATGAAATACTTCTTAACAAAATTTAAAGGCGCTTTAATAACAACTCTTATCTTTATAATATTGTTAGGTTTTATTTTCTTTCGTGATTCTGACAATATAGAACAAGTTACTACTGAGGATTCATATTCTTTTGTCATAGATGAGGAAGTCTTATCAGTTGAAATTTATTATCCAAATTCTTGGGTCCTGATAGAGAAAGAAGGGGAAGAGTGGTTTGTCATTAAAGATGAACAAAAATTAATCGCTGATAAAAGATTAGTCGATAATTTAATCCAAGAAATTAATGCCACTGATATTGTGGGATCAGTACCTATAGATGATGTTAATCTCGATCAATTTGGGTTAGAAAATGCTAAAGCAGAATTAGTTGTATATTCTGAAGAAAACGAGCGTAGGTTTATTGTAGGAGACAATATCCCCGTTGGGTCTGGTACTTATGTCTACATGCCCGATGAACAATTAGTATTGGTTGTAGCTAAAGATTATCTAAACAAATATGCAAATCTGTCCTCAATGGACTTTAGAGATAAAGGGCTATTTGATTTTGACTCAAAAGCGGTGAACCGTATAGCGATATGGTCAGGCAATTTCTCCACAGATATATTCAAGGAAGAGGGCGAATGGTATGTCGAAGGCGATGATGAAATATTCATTGATGATAAAAAGGTAGATGAAATACTATGGATTTTTTCAAGAGCAAGGGTCCTGGATTTTGAGAATGAATCTCCCGAAAGTCTAAAGAAATATGGATTGGATGAACCTACAACAGAGATCAGGTTCTATGAAGACAGCCAGATTCAAGGGCTGGTCTTTGGTAAAAGAAAAGATGAAGACAGTTACTATATCCAATCTGATTCAAGTGATGCCGTTTATTCTATACACAAAAGTTTGTTTAAAAGAGTTCCCAAAAACATTGATCAAATAACTTTGAAATAGCTATAATATTCTGAGTCAGTCTGCTTAGTACTTGAAAATATAGTAATAATTTAGGAGAACTTATGTTTATTGAAATAGAATCCAAAGATGGTGAATTAAGTTGGATAAATCTAAAACAAGTGCTTGTGATTAAGTTAGGACGACCAACAGAAGGTTGGGTCTGGGGGTTTTCTTACCGCAATGAAACTCTATGGTCAAAAACCTTTGAAACTAAACAAGAGGCAGATGAATGGTTAGAAAGTGCTCTTGGGAATTGTAAGGTTCCGGGCAAGGTTACAATAGATTGAGATTAGATCCCCGTACTTGCGGTATGCTTTACCTTTTTAGATTCTAACAAATCTCAGGAATCATTTTTCTCTTGATCTTTGATATCCAATTTGATGCCTAATTCGAGCAACTGTTTAGCGTCAACTGCTGAAGGGGCTTCTGTGAGTGGGCACTGTCCTTTTTGAGTCTTCGGAAAAGCTATAACATCTCTTATAGACGGGGCACCTGCAATAAGCATTATGATTCTATCTAACCCAAGAGCTATTCCTCCGTGTGGGGGAGCACCAAACTCAAGTGCTTCTAAGAGAAATCCGAATTTGTCCTGAGCCTCTTCCATTGTAAGTCCAATAGCTTTAAAGATTTTTTCCTGAATGTCCTTACGATAAATTCTTATACTTCCTCCACCTATTTCGACTCCGTTTAATACCACATCATATGCTCTTGAGCGTATCTTTCCTTTTTCTTCATCAAGTAAATGCATGTCTTCTTCATTGGGTGAAGTAAATGGATGGTGCATAGCAACATAGCGTTTTTCATTATGGTCGTAATCAAACAGTGGGAAGTCCTCAACCCATAAAAAATTAAACTTACTATGATCTATCATTCCAAATCTTTCACCAAGACTAAGTCGTAAGTTTGAAAGTACCATGTTTACAATATGTGGAGTATCCGCCCCAAAAAATACAATGTCCCCATCATTCAAATTTAGGGTTTTTTGTAGCTCTTCTTTCTCACTGTCGCTGAAGAATTTAACAATCGGCGACTGCCACTCTCCTTCTGATACTCTAATCCATGCTAGACCCTTAGCGCCTAATGTTTTAGCAGCTTCGGTGCAATCATCAATCTCTTTCCTAGAAAGCTCTCCGGCTTTTCCTTCAACTTTTAATACTTTAATTATTCCGCCGTTCTTAATTGCTCCGCTGAATACTTTAAATTCGGACTCTGCAAAAATGTGAGATACGTCCTGAAGCTCTAGACCAAATCTTGTGTCCGGTTTGTCCGATCCATACTTTAGCATAGCCTCTTCATGACTAATTCTTTGAAAGGGAGTCTGAATCTCAATTCCTTTGGCCTCATTGAATATTGCTTTTAACATTCCTTCAACGATATTCATAATGTCGTCTTCATTTATAAATGTCATTTCGATATCAATTTGAGTAAACTCAGGCTGTCGGTCAGCTCTTAAGTCTTCATCTCTGAAGCATCTTACAACTTGATAATATCGATCAAGGCCAGACACCATGAGAGTCTGCTTAAGGATTTGGGGCGATTGGGGTAGTGCATAGAACTCACCTGGATTTAGTCGGCTTGGAACCAAAAAGTCTCTTGCTCCCTCAGGAGTTGATCTAGTTAAATAGGGGGTCTCAACTTCTAAGAATCCCTCTGTATTTAAATAGTCTCTTGATGCAGCAGCTACTTTGTGGCGGGTGATAATATTGTTTTTCATGCTAGGTCTTCTGAGATCTAAATATCTGTACTTCATCCTCAGAAGCTCATCTACATTTATGTCTTCTTCTATCAGGAAGGGGATTACTTTAGAGGTATTTAGGATTTTTACCTCACTTGCCATAACCTCTATTTCCCCTGTTTTAAGGTTTGGATTTATAGTTTCATCTGTACGTTTGGATACTTTACCCTTAATTGCTACGACCCATTCATCACGAATGGCTTCGCCTTTTTTATGAACTTCTTCACTGTTCTCAGGATTTAGAACTGCTTGAACCAAGCCCTCACGGTCTCTTAGATCTATGAATATAACTCCGCCGTGGTCTCTGTGAGATTGTACCCACCCCATAAGTACTACTTCTCGCTCAAGGTCACCTGTCCCGAGCTTGCCGCAGTAATCTGTCCTTTCCCAATCTCCCATTAATTCAAGCATTAAAATTACTCCTTATTTAAGATAATATCTATCACAGAAGCAAGAATCTTAACCTTTATCATAGATTTGGCAAGTGTATTCTTAGAAGGTATTTAGATGCTTCAGAGCTCATATGAAAATTGGGATATCTCTTAATTAAGCATGTTGTTCTTTATCTGCAAGGGGGCTTATTTCGTGGCCCTTATTCGACAAGAGGTATAGAAATACTAATACAGAGAGCAGGTACTGACCTATAAAAAATCTGGTTAAAAATGAAGGAAAAAGTAGGTAGTGGATTAAGATATATAGAAATGACGAGATTAGAATAAATATCATTGGGTTAAAAGGCCTTTTTTTATACCAATTTGTGCTATAGTTTTGTGATATTAGGAACAGGGAAAGAATCATAATTACTATATAAAGCCAAAATTCACGAGAAAAAACCAGTTTTACCATTTCGTGCTTATAAGCATAGAGTATTTCCACTAGCCCCAATTCAATTGTTGCATCTGCCGGATAAATCAAAAACTTAATATAGGTGTGGTAAAAAAGAGTTGCCCATCCATAATTTCCGAAGTAATAACTTACACTAAAGTAAAGAATTAAGCTTGCTAAGATACTTGCAATGCTAAAATATCTCCAGGTTTTGTGGAAGATTAAATAGTAGACCAATATCATGAATCCAAATATTATCAGGTCTGGTCTGACAAGGACCGCTATCGGAGTAGCTATAAATATTAACCAATTGGCTCTGGTGAATAGATAAACCATTATAGTAACCATAAGAAAGGCAAGTCCGTCCGGAGTGCTTGATCTTGCGGTAGGAAGGAGCCCAAATGCCATTGCGAAAGCTGGTATGGAATAAAGTAGGTAATTATGAATATATGGTTTAAATGTGAATAAAAGTACCCATAAACCCAATACCATAGATATTGCCGATATCAGATAAGTAGCTAGATAAGTATTAATTCCTAATTCTGATAATAGATATACTAGAGATACATATAGGACTTTGATTTGATAAAATGGTAGTTGTTGATATAGTGCCTCAGGATCATCGCTAATAATAGATCTACTATTATTGATCGGTTCATTACTACTCTCATGTCTCGATTCATATTGATCTAGAGATGCATAGCCCAGTAAATAGTAAAGTTTTTCTGGCGGGACTTTTTTCTTGGCTTCTGAATAAACGAATGTATGAATGGTTTCCTTATCTGAAGTTTCAAAGCTCTTTGTACTACCTACATAAGCAAGCATGTCCAAGTTGTACATGGGGAATGATAAGGCAAAAAATAAGATAGCTATAGATATTGCCGAATAGCAACCTAGAAGTGTATATTTGTTATTTAGGATTCGCTTTAGCAGCATCGTATTCCATTATGCAGGATTTACAGTTCTGTCTCAAAACTTTAATTCTTTAACCAATCCCAGTTTGTGTTCCGTATACGTAATAAGGTCTAAATATATTGAACGAACAGCAATTTTGAGACTTGAGTAATTCAGATATAAGATGAGTCCTGAACCTCTTCTTTAATATGTAATTCTAAAATTATACACAATTTAAGATAGTATGATAATGTGCCAAATCGCTTTCTTGACTCGATTTTAGAACTATTAGAGTTAACTCTTAGTATTAAGGTGGTCAAATATGTCAGTAAGGGTTACTTAAGTTGATATTTCTTTGTTGACTTATTGTTTTGTAGGGGACTTAATAGCCAAGTATTCATTCGACATAAGATATAAAAGTATCGCCAAGCCCAGCATATACTGTCCTATAAAAAATCTATTCCATATTGAAGGGTAAAGTAAGAAGTGTATTGCTATATATAGAAACGAGGATAGGGAAATATAACGCATTAAATTGAAAGTTCGTTTCTCATACAAATTTCTACCTTGAGATTTTGCAAGTAGAAATAGGGATAAAATTGTTATTGCAATATAAACTAGGAATGGGGGATTGAAAAGCATACTTACTATGCCGACTTTATAAGATTTAAGAAATTCTATTAAACTTATCTGTATCGTAAAATCAGCTGGATGTGTTATTGGCTCAATGAAGCTGAAGTAAAATACTGTCATCCAGCCATAGTTGCCGAAATATTGATTGACTAGATAATAAATGAGAGCAGATGACAAAATACTTGCTATTGTAAGATATCGCCAGGCTTTATAGTAAATTAAAAGATAACCCAAAATCAATACCGCATATATAATTAGATCTGTCCTAACAAGTATAGATATCGGTATAATTATTAGGATAGACCAGTGGATTCTGGTAAACAGATAAGCGATTATCGTGACCATGAGAAATGCAAGTCCGTCAGGGGTGCCGAGCTTTGCAACCTCAATAAGACCAAATGCCAGGAAAAAAAATGGGATAGAATACAGAAGGTAGTTATTTATATATGGTTTGAATGCAAAAAGCAGAATCCATAAGCCTAAAATTAAAGATATAGTAGATATCAGATTGGTGGCCAGAAATATATTCACCCCTAATTCTGATACTAGATAGACTAGGGCTATATATATAACTCTAATTTGATAAAATGGCAGCTGTTGATAGAATGCCTCTGGATCTGTACTCATTACTTTTTGGTAATAATCGCTAGATGCTTTGGGAATTTGACTTATTGGTTTCCCTATTTCCTCTTTGCTTGGTACCCCACCACCACCGAGTAAAGCATTAAGCTTTTCTGTAGGGATGGAGTTTTTTGCCTCTGAATATACATAACTATGCAAAGCTTCTTTATCTGTAATTTCAAAGCTTTTAACTGAACCTACATAGCCAAGCATATCCCAATTATATTCATTATATGATGTTACAAATAATAAGATTAATAATGATGTTATGGCGTAATAGCTATAAATACTGTATTTATTCTTTAGGATTTGATTTAGCATTATCTAATCACTCTGGTTTAATATAAGGCAAGCACTTTCTTACACCAAATTTCTTTTGCCGAATTGTTTCTGATATTCTTTGCCATATTTGTTTTATTTATTAACTTCTTTAAGATCCGATTCGTAGATTAAACTTTTATAGATAGCTTGAGCGGCAATATGATGCCCGGTTGGATTCCAATGAGAACCTTTTCTGAAATAAGTTCTTCTCTCAGAATTTTTTATTGGTTCTGCAAGATCAACACACTTGATTTCTAATTCATTGCATATTTCCCTAACGCTTTCTTGGTAGGGCGTAGATTCTATTAACTCTTCTATTTCAAGCTTTGATGGGATGAAGAACAGAATAAGTTTTGCTCCCTTTTCATCGACTTTTTTGTTTAGCTTCTTAAGTATCTCCTTTGTTAGGGTGATATCCTGTTGGATTAGAGTCGGAAGTTGCCAATTATTTTCTTTATACAACTTTAGTAATTTCAGACGAAAATATAAATCATGTATAAAATGCGAATTGAAAAAAGTGCTTTTTAAACTCTCAAGCCAGTAATTTTCTTTTAATTTCGGCTTACTATCTTTTGTCCAGTTTGCGATATTAGGTACGGGAACTCCGGTCAAAGTAATGCTATCATTAATTATTTGAAATTTAGGTTTTGGCTTGCCATACCTTACTTGGGCATTGTTATCAGTGATATCATTTTCACTAAACATTAAAACAACCAATTCAAGGGGTCCTTTGTACTGCCAATCTTCAAAAATTAATAGTTCCTGGTCTGTGCCATAACCTCTTTGACTAAGGTTGAAAACTTCATAATCTAAGAGCATTTCTCTTAAGAGGTTCACAAACATCTCATTATATTCAACCTCATAACCATATGTAAATGAGTCTCCCAGGAACACAACTGCAGGCCTCATTTCTGAACTCTGGTGTTCAATATCTCTGTAGCCCTGATTGTTATTCTTAATCAAAATGCTATTGTTCTCAGTAACAAGTGTTGCTTCACTGTGTGGTATACCACTCCATCCGTATCTGGGATTATAAGTCATTAAATTTCCGTGTTCTGTATGGTTTATCTCCAGTTTGCTATAATAGGGGAATGGATCATAGATGTGATAAACTATCTCTATAATCAGAAAGGATATAATGATTGCTGTTATAGAAAGCACGATTTTATATTTAATATTTGGAATTTTCATTAGGCTGGAATTTGAATTCTGTAAATAAAAAGGATTTACTAAACATTATTCAATTAATATACATAATTTGAAGATAAAATAATAATTTGCCTATTTGCTAGCATTTGAAGTTAATAGTGTTAACTTTTGTTATTAAAGTTTGATCATAAATATGACTAAGCTCGAACCTTAAATGAACAGGCCCACAAATATTAAGACTGAGTTAGTTAGGAGTTCAATAAGAAACCACTTATTACTAATAGTAATTTTTCTTGTTGGATTGGCACTTCGGATTTATGATTTAGGCTCCGAAAGCATTTGGTATGATGAAGCAATTTCAATAGCAGTAGCTAAACTGGGATTAATTGATCAGATTAGCTGGAGCTATCTCCAAAACGACAATAACCCACTTCTCTACTATGAATTACTGCATTTCTGGGTTTGGATTTTTGGAGACTCGGAGTTAGTAGTAAGAGTTCCTTCCGCTCTTTTCGGTTCTTTTTCAATCTTAGCTATATATATGGTGGGCAGATTAACGTTCAACAAGAAAGTAGGTCTTATTGCTGCTTTGATTTTAGCTACTTCGGTTTTCCATATTAAATATTCACAAGAAGCCAGGGCATATAGCTTGCTAGCATTTCTAACCTTATTGTCATTTTACTACTATTTAAAGATAATAAGTTCTGATCGCAGATTATATGTTTTTGGCTATTTATTATCTAGCGTCTTAATGCTGTATACACATTACTATGGATTTCTAATTTTAGCTGTACAGAACATTTTTTTCTTTGGAAATTATTTGAAGACCCGTGACTTGGGTGCGCTCTCTTTAAGAAAATGGCTCACTTATCAAATAATACTTGGAGTATTGTACTTACCCGGATTTGTATTATTTGCGAAACATGCCGTTGCAATTCAGGGAGGATTCTGGTTGCCAGAGCCGACACTCAGTTCAATTACTAGAATATTTGTTGTATATTCCGGATCATTGCTATTATGCTTGGTGCTAGTAATTTTTTCATTGTTATCATTTTTAAGTTTTCGCCGACTCAAGAACAGTTCAGATGCAGATAATTTAATCTTATCTAAGTCAAATCGATTCTACTTAGTATTGCTTTGGTTATTTGTGCCGATACTTTTGCCCTTTTTGTTATCCCTTTTTTCTACTCCTATTTTGCTATACCGTTATCTTATTGCGGCATCACTAGCTTTTTACTTGCTGGCAGCTATCGGTATGGTTTTGAATGGTAAAAGGACTTTAATATTCATTTCGGTTTTTCTAATAATAGTTTTATCATCTTTAAACCTTGAGAAATATTATGGGTCAGTGGATAAGTATCAGTGGAGAGAAACTATCAGCTTTGTTGAGGATAATGCTTCTAGTGGAGATTATATTGCCGTCTTTCCAAGATTTGAAATTGAATCAGCCAATTATTATAAAAAAAGAGATGATGTGCATTATTTAGCAATGAGTGATGAGCTTATTATAGTATCTGATATTGGGAATAAAAATCTATGGTTCATACTGGCTGATCATGCATTTACACGAAGGAAAGCTTTTGAAAAAGTTATGAACGAAAGGTATAAATTAGTGGATCAGAAAAAATATAAATCACTAAATTTATACAAATACAGGAAAAACAATTCAAAGTAATATAACCTTTAAATATAATATGATTGATGGAGTTTTATGAGCGAAAATGCTGAATTTAGATCTGGTTTCATCACTGTAATTGGCAGGCCGAACGTAGGTAAGTCAACTTTAATAAATGAATTGGTTGGCGAAAAAATATCTGCAGTATCGGATAAACCTAATACAACAAGAAATAGAATCTTAGGTATAAGAACATTGCCTAATGCCCAACTTATCTTTTTGGATACTCCTGGAATTCATAAACCACAGGGCACACTGAGTAAGGCTATGGTTAATACAGCGCTGGGAGCAGTTCAGGAAGCTGATGTTATTGTCATGATGGTTGAGGTTAAAGAGCCATTCGGTAGAGGGGATTCTTACATTATAAAGAATCTATCCAAGCAGGCGATACTTGTAATCAATAAGATTGATACTATAAAAAAGAATGAAATTTTGCCCATACTTGAAGCCTCAAATGAGTTTGAGGGCAAATTTAAAGACATAATACCGATATCTGCTGTAAATTCTGACGGCACTCAAGAGCTTATGGATACAATTATTAAATACCTACCTGAAGGGCCAAAATATTTTCCTGAGGATATGATTACAGATCAGCCGGAGAGGTTTATCGCAGCTGAGTTTATTAGGGAGAAGATTTTTACTCTGACCCAGCAGGAGATCCCGTATCATACAGCTGTAGTGATTGAAGAGTTTACCGAGATGCCGGAGAAACATATAATTAAGATCTCAGCTGTTATCTATGTAGAGAGACCTAATCATAAAGGGATTTTGATCGGTAAAAAAGGTGAAATGCTAAAAGAAATAGGCTCGCTTGCAAGAGCAGATATTGAAAAAATATTAGGCACAAAAATTTTTCTTGAACTCTGGGTTAAAGTAAAAGATAAGTGGACTGATAGAGAGAATCTTATAAAAGAATTTGGATACGGGGATCAGTAAAAGGCTTAATTAGAGAGCAACTATTTTCCTTTAAACTTGGGTTTCCTTTTTTCAGCGAAAGCTTTTTGACCTTCCTTATAGTCTTCACTGTTTTGCACTTCAAGCGTCATTTCTCGAATAGTTTTTTCATCTTCAGCACTTATTGGTCTGTTTTGTATGGTATTGATAGTTTGTTTTAAAGTTCTAAGGGATAGCGGCGCGTTCTCTGAAATTTCATTTGCCATCTCGTAAGTAAATTTCTCAAGCTCTTCTCTAGTCTGCATAAAATTTACGAGACCAATTTCTAGCGCTCTCTCTGAGCTTAACGGTCTTCCTACAAGAAAAAGCTCTTTTGTATATGCGGGTCCGATTAAATCTATAAACTTCCTCAATCCGGAATAGGAATAAACAACGCCCAGTTTTGCCGGAGGCATGCCGAAAAGACAATTATCAACTGCTATTCTGATATCACAGGTTGCAGCCACCTCAAGCCCGGCGCCGAATGCGTGACCATTCATCATCGCAATTACAGGGTAGGGGAAGTTCTCAATTGCTCTCAAGGCTCTGCCGAGAGGATGGTCCCCTTCATGATGTCTTATCATGTCGTTCTCGCCGATAGCGCTAATGTCATACCCCGAAGAAAATGCCTTTTCTCCTGAACCTGTTAGGACAACACATCTGACTTTGTTTTCTTCTTGAAGTCTTTGTAGCTCAGAACTTAGCTCAATCAATAGTATAGGACTTAGGGTATTTCTTTTCTCTGGTCTATTAAATGTTAAGGTGCAAACTGTCCCATTTTCTTGTAAGATTAATTCTGTTAATTCTGACAATTTTGATCTCCAAAGTGCTTCTTAGGCTATAACAAACTAGTATCGATATGGTAACTTGCTTTGTCAAATTCTGTTTGTAGTGTCGCTATTAACTAGAGCAACCTTGAAATTTTAGTTATTATTATTAGCTTAGTAAATTAGGAGAGTGAGAAAATGCCTTTATTTGAATACGAATGCGATAAGTGTATGGATGGTTATAACAGGGATATAGACGCCCTGGTTGCAAAGCTAAATAAGACTAACGCAACTAAGATTAAGAAAAATAATAGCGGTATTCTATACGTTGAAGTTACTGATGGCGCGAAGAATAAACAGCTTTTTGCTCTGGGTGAAAAAAGTAATAGAAGAGGGCCCAGAAGGTTCCGTTATACACTTGAGGACAAAAAAGTGCTCTTTCTTGAGCTCAAGGATTTTAGATTCAGCTCACTTGTAATGGACGATAAAGATGAGAAGGATTTAAAATGCCCTGTTTGTGATACTAAGAAACCACGCCGGATTTTCTCAACATTTAAAGCGATCTTTGAAGATAAGAGTAAGAGAGCGCCAGGCCCAGGGGATGAGCTTAGATGGCATATGGAATATAAAGAGCAGAAGGACGAAGAACAGGCTAGTGACTGGGTTGGTCAGGAACATCTTAACCAGTACTTCAACAGATAATTTTAAAGATTTGGGAGGATTTAGATAAATGCCACTTTTTGAATATGAATGCAAGGTATGCAGAAATAATATAGACAGTTCTTTAAAACAGATAGAGAAAAAAGTAACTAAAAAAGCTGTATCGGATCTAGTGAAGAAGTATGACAATATCAATCATATAGTTGTAGTTGATCTTGAGAAAGAAGACGTAGTTGCTGAGCATGGAAAGCGCGATGAGGAATGCGTGGATTTAAATTTCTACTTAAACGAAGGAACCATTCTCACATTTTTCAACTTACAGAAGAACTTCCGTTTCTCAGAGCTTATTTATGAACCAGGTGATGAAAAGAAAGTGAAATGCCCATTTTGCGAGACTAAGAAAGTTGAGAAGGTCGTATCAAGTTTTGCTTTTACAAGTGACCTATCTACAGATATGCCTAAGCCTGATCTATCCGGTTTGCCGCCGTCTGTGAGAAAAAATACCCACCTCGGCGGATATATTGAAGAAAAAGATAGGCCAAAGAAAAACAGATAACAAATAGTAAGAAATACTTGGCTATAACTTTAGTCCAGTTTTTATGATTCTTGTCTATAAGCTTCCTTAGGTTTTCCGAATCTTCTTCCGAGTTCCTCATATATATCATTCGGAGTTATTCCAAAATAGGAAAGAACTATCATTGAGTGAAACCAAAGGTCTGCTGTTTCATAGATTATTTCTTTTTTATCCTCATTCTTTGCGCCAATAATTGTCTCTCCAGCTTCCTCACCAATCTTTTTAAGAATCTTGTCCAGACCCTTTTCAAAGAGCCCGCTTACATAAGAGCCGTCTTTCGGATTCAATTTCCTATCCAGTATTACTTCATATACTTCGTCAAGAGTTTTAGATGAATCGGAAGATCCAAAAGTGGGAGCATCTTTGTTTCCATCGGTGGCTCTGTAAAAGCAGGTTCTTTCACCTGTGTGGCAGGCAACGCCCGTTTGTTTTACTAGATAAAGCAGAGTATCAATATCACAGTCGTAATAAACCTCTTTTATGTCTTGGACATTTCCAGATTCTTCTCCCTTCATCCAGAGTTTCTCGCGAGAGCGGCTCCAGAAATGAGACTTACCAGAATCTATAGTTTTTTGTATAGCTTCTTTATTTGCATATGCCAGCATTAGTACTTGTCCTGTTGATACATCCTGCACTATTACAGGGACAAGACCATTTTCGTTAAATTTAATTTGCTCTAAATCCATTTACGTGCCTCCGGGCAACTATATTAACATATTCAACCCTTTACTCTAAGCCTAGCTTTAACTCAGTGTCTTTACTTATAAGCTTTCTTGCCTTATATTATATTCAAATCTTATTAATAGGGGTATCTCACCATGGCCAGAGTAACAATTGAAGATTGTTTAGAGAAAGTTGTAAATAGGTTTGCTCTTTCCGTAGCTGCAATGAAGAGAGCCAGGCTTCTTGTAAAAGGCGCTCCTATTCTTTCTGAAGAGACCGAAAATAAGGATGTTGTATCAGCCTTGAGAGAAATCGCAGAGGAAAAAGTAAAAGTAGTTTACCCTGTAGATTTGGACAAGTATTAATTTAACCCATTCTATCATCCCAACAGAATATTTCTAGAAACTTCTTAATTGTCAGTAGAGTTTTATTCATAGAAAGCATCTTTAGATTAGCTTCTAATTAACTCTATCTAGCAGAATTTTATATTGCCACTATTTAATAGATCAGATATGTTTGGGTTTATCCAATTAAGCAATATCTCATATGAAAATATGTCAGAACAAATCCAAATAGGCGTTGATACCGGCGGTACATTTACTGATTTTGTTTTCTTAAATGGCAACAATCTAACTATTCACAAAGTCCCTTCTACGCCAGATGACCCATCTAAAGCAATTATCTCAGGTATCAAAGAAGTGCTTGGAGATAAACAGCTCGATTTACAAATGGTTCATGGTACTACAGTTGCTACTAATGCACTGCTCGAAAGAAAGGGTGCACGTATTGCTCTTATTACTACAAAAGGTTTTGAAGACGTGATACAAATAGGTAGGCAGAATAGAGGTGAGCTATATGATGTTTTTTGGGAAGCCCCTATACCTCTTGTCCAAGAGTCCTTAAGATTTGGTATAATCGAGAGGACTACTTATGAAGGTAGGGTCATAAAAAACATAAATAAATCGGAAGTGCTTAAACTTTCTGCAAAAATCAAAAGCCTAAACGTACAGGGTATAGCTATTTGTTTCTTACATTCATACGCTAATCCGAGAAATGAAGAAAAAGTGGAAAACTATCTCAAGAGTCTTGGTATTTCGATCTCAACATCTTCTAAAATACTTCCGGAGTTTAGAGAATTTGAGAGAATCTCAACCGTTGTTGCGAATTCTTATTTACTACCTAAAGTGAAAAACTATATGGATACATTGTCTCAGAACCTGCCGGGAGTAGAAATATCTATTATGCAATCTAGTGGTGGAATAATGTCTCCTGAGCAAGCCTCTACAGAGCCGGTCAGAATAATACTTTCCGGGCCCGCGGGTGGAGTCGTTGGGGGGGCAAAGATTGCAAAGCTGGCAGGCCACGAGAAGATCATTACTTATGATATGGGAGGCACATCAACTGATGTTGCGCTTTGTGAGGATGGGCCAAAGTTTACAACTGAAACTCTGATCGACGGGGTTCCAATAAAAATTCCTATGATTGATATTACAACAATTGGCGCAGGTGGTGGGTCTATTGCGCGGATTGATTCCGGGGGAGCACTCAAAGTAGGCCCAGAGAGTGCGGGTGCTGATCCAGGACCGGCATGCTATGGGAGGGGTTCAGAGCCCACTGTTACCGATGCCAATATAGTATTGGGAAGGATCAAGCCCGAATCTTTTTTAGGCGGCCGGATGAAAATATTCCCACAGAAATCAAAATCATCTCTTAGAAAACTTGCAACCCGGCTTAAGCTCTCCATTGAACAAGTTGCTGAGGGTATAATAAATGTCGCAAACGCAAACATGGAAAGAGCGCTTAGGGTAATCTCTATAGGAAAAGGATATGATCCGAGAGAGTTTGCTTTGGTATCTTTCGGAGGAGCAGGCGGGCTTCATTCCTGTGAGTTGGCTCAGGCGATGGAGATTAAAACCATAATTTTCCCCAAGGAGCCAGGAGTGTTATCTGCTCTAGGTATGCTCACTGCGGATACTTTTAAGGATTACAGCATTACAGTTTTTCTAAAACAGGAAGAAGCTAGATCCACTGCCTTGGAAGAAGCTTTCTCTTCACTGGAAGTGAAGGCTCATAAAGATTTCCCAACTCACAAAATTAAATTTAAAAGGTTTTTAGATGTTAGATACAAAAGGCAGTCTCATGAGATAACAGTTCCCTATACCAAAAATTTCATAAGCACTTTTCATAGGGAACATAAGAAGATGTATGGCTACAATAAGACCAAAAGTGAGGTTGAAGTTATTACTTTAAGGCTTAGAGCTATTGCCAAAAAAAGAGAACTTGAAATTCCACGACTAAATAATGATAGAACAAAAATCAAAACCTCAAAAGACACGATTATCTTTGGCGGTAAAAATATTAATTTACTTGCCTATAGTCGAAAGGACTTTTACTCGGGTTATAAATTTAAAGGGCCAGCTTTAGTTTTAGAAGATACTTCTACAATATTAATTCCGCCTGGTTATAAATGTCATGTTGATGACTGGGGTAATATTATCTCGATTCTCTAGAGCCTTATTTATTTTGAAGAGTCATGGAAGCTTATGTTGAGTGATACGATCAAAAAACTAGAGGAACTTCTAACAGTGAGAAGCTCCAATACAATAATAAGAGAGGGCGACTTTGTCCACGCCTCGGTTCTGTTGATTCTGAAGCGAAGTGACTTAGGCTATTCTCTCTTATTTATTAAGCGCCCTGAAAGTGAGCGTGATCCTTTTTCAGGACATATGGCTTTCCCTGGCGGCAGAATGGAAAGGGTCGATAATAATAAACTCGATACCGCAATCCGCGAGACCAAAGAAGAGGTAGGAATAAACATTATCAAGAGCGGGCAAGTTCTAGGAGCGCTTGATGACGTAAATCCAAATAATCCAAGAGCTCGAAACTTTGTAGTTACCCCTTTTTTATCTGTTTTAAATGAGGAAGTAACTATAATCCCAGATACTAAAGAGGTTGAAAGGACAATCTGGGTGCCCATGCCGCATTTGGTTGACGGTAGGAACAAAGAGATTAGAATTAGAGAAAGAGACGGAAGAGAAGTAGAAGACTATGCCTACAATTATGAGCAATACCTTATTTGGGGTATGACAGGCAGAATCCTCCATCAATTTCTCTCATTTTCAGCTCATCTATTTTAGAATCCTGGATTTTAATCACCTCAGATGATAGAATTTTATAAAAGAAAGATTTTAGGAGACCAGAATGGCCGTAAATAAAGTAATGTTGATAGGTAATCTAGGACGTGACCCGGAGATTCGCTACACAACTGGGGGGCAGGCCGTGGCTAATTTCACCCTCGCTACAACTGAAAAGTATACAAATAAAGCAGGTGAGAAGCAGGAAGATACCGAGTGGCACCGTATAGTAGCCTGGGGAAGATTGGCTGAAATTTGTGGTGAGTATCTGAGCAAAGGAAGAATGGTCTACATAGAAGGTTCAATAAAGACTCGCTCATGGGAAGATAAAGAAGGGAACACAAAATATACCACTGAAATAGTTGCAAGGAACATGCAGATGCTAGGTGGTCAAGGGGGACAAGGTGGGCAGGGTGGAAGATCTGAAGCACCTTCATCTCCTAAAGAAAAAGTGCCTGCAGACTTCGATATTGAAGATGATTCCTTTGGTGGTGATGATGATATACCGTTTTAATTAAGTAGTATTTATTGCTTTGCTTACCTTTTGAATAATTGCCTTCACACTAGAAGAGGAACATTGGACAATTGAAAATAACAGATCATGTTAAAAGAGTAGAAAAGCCTTGGGGTTATGAGTTGTGGTGGGCTTTAACCGAGAAATACGTAGGCAAGATTCTGCATGTTAACAAAGGGCAGAGCTTAAGTTATCAGTATCACGAGGTAAAAGACGAGACCATTTATCTTCATAGTGGCGAATTACTATTAGAAATTGAAGAAGTTGGTGGAAAAAGAGAAGAGCAAGTAATGAAAACCGGGAGCGCTATTAGAATTACTCCTTTTACCAAGCACAGAATGACAGCTATAACTGACTGCGACATACTTGAAGCATCAACTCCTGAAGTTGAAGATGTTGTTCGGTTGGAAGACAAATACGGGAGGGTATAAAGAATCTTATGAGCCTCGCCGTCATGATCTTAGCCGCAGGTATGGGAAAGAGGATGAAGTCCGATGTCCCCAAAGTGCTTCACCCTGTCTTAGGCCAGCCGATGTTGAAATATGTTGTGGATGCAGTGTCAAAATTATCGCCTAAGCGTGTTGTCGTTGTCGTAGGTCATGGGGCTCAAGATGTAGAAACAACCCTAAACTCTAAAGATATTACCTATGTGACTCAAACCGAGCAGTTAGGAACGGGACATGCCGCAAACTGCGCGCATTCTGCACTCAAGAGTTTTAAAGGAGACGTTCTTATATTAAACGGAGACTTCCCTTTAATAACTCCAAGCACTCTTAAGAAATTTGTTAATGAGCACAAAAAAAAGAATATAGATGTCTCTATTCTTACTGCACTTATAGACGATCCAACTGGATATGGAAGAATTAAAAGAGATGAAGGCGACAATGTTGTAGGAATAGTTGAACAGAAGGACGCCACCAAAGAAGAGAGATTTATTGACGAGATTAATTCAGGTACATACTGTGTTAAGAGTTCGTTTTTATGGAGTGCCCTTAGCAAAGTAAACACAAAAAATAAACAAAAAGAGTACTACTTAACTGATATCGTAGCTGCTGCCTATAAGAATTCCTTAAAAATAAATGGCTCAGTTGTTTTAGATAGTGATGAAGTTACGGGTGTTAATGACCGCTCAGAATTATCTTATGTGGAAAGTATCCTAAAGTGGAGAACTAATGAAAAGCTTATGCGCTCGGGGGTAACATTAATTGATCCTGAAACTACTTATATTTCTCCTCAGGTTAAAGTCGGACGAGATACTACTATATATCCAAACACGCATATTTACGGCAATTCCCAAATAGGGCGTAATTGTATTATTGGTCCTTCGACGTGGATTGAAGATTCTAAATTAGGAAATGGAATTACTATAAAATCTTCTTGTTATATAACAGAGGCTTCAATTAAAAATAATGTAAGCATAGGCCCATTCGCCCATATTCGCCCTGATGCTGAAATTATGGACAATGTAAAGATTGGTAATTTTGTGGAGATTAAAAAATCTAAAATAGGCCAGGGTTCTAAAGTCTCCCATTTGTCATACATAGGCGATACTATGATGGGCAAAGACGTCAATATTGGGGCCGGAACGATAACTTGTAACTACGACGGCATTAATAAGCATAAAACTACAATTGAAGACAACGTGTTTATAGGCAGCGATACAATGCTCGTTGCTCCGATAAATATTGGTAAGGGTTCAACTACTGGTGCGGGGTCAACTATTTCAAAAGACGTACCAAGTGGCTCGCTAGCAATTGGAAGAGCAAGACAAACTAATATTAAAGACTGGAAGAGAAAGCCTAAAGACAAGGGGCGTAGTAAGGACAAGTAAATGTGCGGAATACTAGGCTATATAGGGAATCAATCTAAAACTGTTGATGTATTGCTCCAAGGTCTTTCAAGGCTCGAGTATAGGGGATATGATTCCTCAGGTATTGCTCTGATTCAAAACGGCAAATCAAAAGTATACAAAAGCAAAGGAAAGCTATCTAAACTTAAAACAAAACTTAACAAGCACTCTCCTAAGGGATCTCTTGGGATCGGCCATACTAGATGGGCAACGCATGGTGAGGCTTCTCAAAAGAACGCTCACCCGCATATCTCGGGCGGCACCTCTGTAGTACATAACGGCATAGTTGAAAATTACGTAGATCTTAAAAATGAGCTTGAGAAGAAAGGCTACAAATTCTACTCTGATACCGATACAGAAGTAATAGCGCACTTAATCGAAGACATGTTAGCAAGCGGGCTCAATTTCGTAGACGCAGCTCGTGAGGCCTTCAGAAGGCTTGAAGGCTCTTATGCCATTGCTGTTATTTCTGATACAGATCCTGATAAAGTTATAGCCACAAGAAAATTTTCTCCATTGATTCTTGCTGTGGGTGAGCACGAGAATTATCTGGCCTCAGATGTGCCTGCGATACTTCCATTTTCTAAAAAAGTAATCTACTTGGAAGACGGAGATGTTGCGATTCTAGAGAAAGACAGTATACGGATTACTGATATTGATGGAAATAAGGTTAAGCGAGATATAAAGATTATAAACTGGGACCCTCTATCTGTAGAAAAGTGCGGATACCGTCACTTTATGATAAAAGAGATTTATGAACAGCCACAAGCTATTTTAGATACTATGCGTGGCAGGTTTTCTGAAGAAACCGGTGAAGTATTTCTCGATGGGCTTGATCCCAATATGTTTAAAGATGTTAACAGAATAGTTGCTCTTGCTTGTGGTACTTCCTATCATGCGAGCTTAATTGGCAAATACATGATAGAGAAAATAGCTAAAATTTCTGTGGAAGTAGATATAGCTTCTGAATTTAGATACCGCAATCCTATAATTGACAACAAAACGCTTGCCATCGCTGTTTCTCAGTCTGGTGAAACGGCGGACACTTCAGAAGCTCTTATAGAGGCGAAGTCTCGTGGAGCCAAAACTATTAGCATTACAAATGTAATCATGAGCAAGATTGCCAGAGATTCAGATGGTGTGATATATACTCATGCCGGCCCTGAAATAGGCGTTGCTTCAACTAAAGCATTTACAACTCAGCTAATTGCTTTTTATCTCTTTGCCATTTATTTGGCTAGAATGAAGAAACGCATAACAAAAAAACAAGCTATTGAGATGATCAAAGATGCTCTTTCTATTCCTCAATTAATTCAAGTTGTTTTAAAGCTCGATAATCAGATTAAAGAATTAGCCAAAGAGTTTTTTACCTATAAGAACTTCCTATATCTAGGAAGGGGAATAAATTATCCTATTGCTTTTGAAGGAGCGCTTAAGTTAAAAGAGATCTCCTATATTCATGCCGAGGGTTATGCTGCAGGCGAAATGAAGCACGGACCCATTGCTCTTATTGATGAAGACATGCCGATTGTTTTAATAGCCCCGGGTGACGGTATAGCTTACAAAAAGATATTGGGTAATTTGCAGGAAGTTCGTGCTAGAAAGGGTAAGGTGATTTTTTTGACTTCTGATCCTGAAGCTCCTGAAATACAGGGTAATGTAGATAGGCTAATTGAAGTTCCCGATTGTCCCTATATGATAAGCCCTATAGTCACTATCGTCCCTCTTCAACTTCTTGCCTATCATATCGCAACTTATAAAGGAACTGACGTAGATCAGCCTAGGAACCTTGCAAAAGTTGTTACCGTAGAGTAATTCAAAGTGGTTTTTAGATTTTTAACATATAAAAGTTTCGTTGTTCCCATTTTTCTATTGCGCTATATATTTTGTATTTAAAAAATTCTAATATCTGGTACATTAAGTGGGCTCTGAGAAAGAGAGTCTTACTTTAGAGGATAAATTATATGAAAGTTCTAGTTGTAGGTGGCGGAGGGCGTGAACATGCCTTATGCTGGAAAATATCCAAAAGCCCACTGGTTACAGGGCTATTCTGTGCCCCTGGGAATGTTGGAATATCCAAACATGCCAAGTGTGTAGACATAAAAGTAACTGATATAGAGTCGCTAGTGAGGTTTGCTAAAGCTGAAGAAATTGAGCTTACAGTTGTAGGCCCGGAAATACCACTTTCTCTCGGTATCGTTGATAGATTCCAGGAAGAAAATCTAAACATCTTCGGCCCAAACCAAGCTGCGGCAGAGATTGAGAGCAGCAAAGCATATTCGAAAAATCTAATGAAAAAGTATGATATACCCACGGCATTCTTCTCTACCTTTGTAGTTTATGAAGATGCAGTAAATTGGGTGAAAGAGGTTAAACCGCCTTTAGTTATTAAAGCAGATGGTCTAGCTGCAGGAAAAGGGGTCATTATTTGCCATACAGAAGAAGAAGCTCTTAATGTTCTAGATGATATTATGAATAGTAAGATATTCGGCGATTCTGGGAATTGTGTTGTTATCGAAGAGTTTCTTGAAGGAGAAGAAGTATCTTTTATTGCTTTTACTGATGGAGAAAACGTTATACCACTTGAATCCTCCCAAGACCACAAAGCTCTTTTAGACGGGGATGAAGGGCCTAATACAGGAGGCATGGGAGCATATTCTCCAGCTCCTATCTTAACGCCAGAACTTCACGATATTATTATGAACCAAGTGATGATACCTACTGTTAAAGCTATGAAAGAAGAGGGGCGCGAATACAAAGGAATATTATACGCAGGATTAATGATAAATGGGTCAGATATTAAAGTGCTTGAGTATAACTGCAGATTTGGAGACCCTGAAGCACAGCCCCTATTGTTTAGAATGCGCTCTGACATTGTTCCTCTAATGAGAACTATTTCTTCTGGGGGGGTAGCGAAAGAGGAAATACAATGGTATGATGATGCTTCCGTTTGTGTTGTCATGGCTTCCAAGGGCTATCCTGGGGACTATAAAAAAGGTTTTCCAATTCACCGCATTGATGAAGTAAATAGTATGGATGGGGTTTTGGTATTTCACTCCGGTACTGCTGGGGATGATAATGGTATTGTTGCAAACGGTGGAAGAGTGCTGGGTGTTACAGCTTTGGGCAATACTATTCCTGATGCAATAAACGCAGCTTACAGAGCGGTTAACCATATTGATAGTGAATCGCTTTACTTCAGGACTGATATTGGAAAGAAAGCTCTTAAATATTTATGAACTATTTGCTTTTAGAGCTTTAAGGAGTCAATAAATGGCTGAGATATGGTATTTAGAAGCAGACACTGAAAAATTAGATGGTAAAACAAAACATGACCGTTCATTTATTGAATGTATAGAAATTTTAGAGCTTCGTCCTGAGCATTGGGATACAGATGTGAACTCAATTCCTAATCTTATTACAGGTGACCCTTTTGTTGATGGAAGCGGCAGGATTTTCCTATGCGTAAAGGTTCTAGATGATGAATTAGAGGTCTTTCCGGATAAGAGATGGAAAGCCGGATGGTATAAGTCTGATGTTACTATTGTAGGAATGGAAACTAAACTTAGATTAAAGAAAAAATAAGCAGTCATTTTGTCTTGACATGTAATAAATTATATGGATATATTACTTGGATTAACTTTTGAGGGAGAATAGTATCTGTGCCAACAATAAGTCAGCTAGTTAGAGAAGGCAGAAAAAGAGCAAAAAAGAAGAGCAAAGCTCCCGCTCTACAGAACTGCCCACAAAAAAGAGGGGTGTGCGTTAGGGTTTATACAACCACACCAAAAAAACCTAATTCTGCACTAAGAAAAGTCGCACGTATTAGGCTTACTAATGGTATTGAGGTAACCGGTTACATACCGGGTGAAGGGCATACCCTTCAAGAGCACTCTGTAATATTAGTAAGAGGTGGAAGGGTGAAAGATCTTCCAGGTGTTAGATACCATATTGTTAGAGGTACTTTGGATTCAACAGGTGTAGATAGTAGAAGACAAAGTCGTTCTAAATATGGTGCTAAAAAGCCTAAATAAGCTTTATATATAAGGAAAGCAAATTATGCCAAGAAAAGGTGCAGTAAACAAAAGAAAAATTGCGGGTGATCCTAAATACGGGAATCAGACTGCTGCTAAATTTATCAACTCCCTTATGCTTGATGGAAAGAAGAGTAAGGCAGAGAAGATATTTTATGACGCATTTGATATTATTGCCGAAAAATCAGGCAAAGACCCAATGGAAGTTTTCATAGCCGCAATGGAAAATGTTAAGCCGGGTATTGAAGTAAGACCTAGAAGAGTTGGTGGTGCTACATACCAGGTTCCTATGGAAGTTAATGCATTTCGTAAACAGTCTCTAGCTATTAGGTGGATGTTGACCAGTATTAGAAGCAGAGACGGTAAGTCAATGAAAGAAAAACTTGCTGCTGAAATTCTGGATTCATCAGAAGGCAGGGGTGGATCAATAAAAAGAAGAGAAGATACGCATAAGATGGCCGACGCAAATAGAGCTTTTGCTCATTATAGGTGGTAGGTCATTTAGTTCGGAGGAATAGTCTTGGAAAAAGCATTACCTAAAGAAAAAGTCAGAAATATTGGAATCGTAGCTCATATAGATGCGGGTAAAACCACAACTACTGAGCGCATACTATATTATACAGGACTAACTTATAAAATTGGGGAAGTTCACGAAGGAACTGCTACCATGGATTGGATGGAGCAGGAAAGAGAGCGTGGAATTACTATTACTTCCGCTACTACAACTTGTTTTTGGAATGACCACCGAATTAATATAATCGATACTCCTGGTCACGTTGACTTTACAATAGAAGTGGAAAGGTCTTTAAAAGTTCTTGACGGAGCGGTTGTCGTCTTTGATTCAGTTGGCGGTGTTGAACCCCAATCTGAAACCGTATGGAGACAGGCCGACCGTTACAGAGTCCCTAGGATGGCATTTGTTAACAAAATGGACAAAGACGGTGCGAATTTCGCACAAGTCGTTGGTCAAATGAAAGAAAGGCTTTTGGCCAATGCTGTTCCTGTTCAACTACCATATGTGGTTGGTCACGAATTCACTGGAATTATAGACATTATTAAAATGAAACTTGCCATGTGGGACGATGATTCCCTTGGCTCAAAATACGAATTAACTGATATCCCTGAAGAATTGATGGCTGAAGCAGAAGCCGCAAGGGAGGCTTTATTGGAGTCTATTGCAGACTTTGATGAAGAGTTGATGGAATCCTATTTAAATGGCGATCCGATTTCAGAAGAAAGAATTCATAAGGCTATAAGGGCTGCTACTATTAATTTAAGCATTGTACCTGTTTTATTGGGAACGGCATTTAAAAACAAAGGTGTTCAGATTCTTCTAGACGCCGTAGTTGCGTATATGCCTTCTCCTCTCGATCTTGTTGATATTGAAGGGATTAACCCTGATACAGATGAGGCAGATTCAAGAGGGCCTAGTGATGACGAGCCGTTTTCAGCTCTTGCGTTTAAAATTATGACGGATCCTTTTGTGGGTCAGTTGACCTACCTTAGGGTTTACTCCGGCATACTAAAAACTGGCAGTACGGTATACAACACAACTAAGAAGAAAAGAGAGAAGATTGGAAGACTTGTAAGGATGCATTCTAATAAAAGAGAAGAAATTAACGAAATAGGTGCAGGTGGAATTGTTGCTGCAGTGGGTCTTAAGTCAACTACAACAGGTGACACTCTATGTGATGAGAATAAGCCTATATTATTAGAAAGCCTCTTTTTTGCAGATCCGGTTATTTCGATTTCTATTGAACCAAAAACTAAATCAGACCAAGAAAGGCTTGGTTTGTCCTTAAACAAAATATCACTTGAAGATCCAACATTTAAAGTAAGATTCGATGATGAAACAGGTCAAACATTGATTTCCGGAATGGGAGAGCTTCATCTTGAAATTATAGTTGATCGTTTAAGACGTGAGTTTAATGTAGACGCTAATGTGGGGAAACCTCAGGTTGCTTACAGAGAAACTATTACGCAGCCCGTAGATGTGGAGGCTAAGTTTGTAAGACAGACCGGTGGCCGTGGGCAATATGGTCATGTGAAAATTAAAATGGAGCCTAATGAAAAAGGTGCTGGTAATGAATTTTTTGATGAAATTAAAGGTGGGAATATTCCTAAAGAATTTATACCTGCTGTTGAAAAAGGCATCATTGAAGCCTCGGAAACAGGGGTTGTTGCAGGATACCCCGTTATAGATTGGATCGTAAGGCTTTATGACGGTTCGTATCATGATGTTGATAGTTCTGAAATTGCTTTTAAAGTCGCGGGTTCTATGGCTTTTAAGGATGCAGTGATTCGTTCTAAGCCGATTGTTCTTGAGCCGCTTATGAAAGTTGAAGTTGTTGTTCCAGAAGATTTTATGGGAACTGTGATGGGTAATCTTAGCTCTAGAAGGGGAAGGATCATGGGGTCAGAGCTTAGAGGTGCTATGCAGGCCATAAAATCAGAGGTTCCGCTATCCGAGATGTTTGGATATGCTACAGAGCTTCGGTCGATGACCGAGGGCAGAGGGACCTTTACTATGGAGTTTGGTTATTATTCACCGCTCCCAGCAGTACTTACAGAAGATCTGAAAACAAATGCAGAAGCTGTTTAATGTTAGTCTTATTTAAGGAGGAAGAGTAGCAATGTCTAAGCAGAAATTTGAGAGAGGTAAGCCGCACTTAAACATAGGAACCGTAGGTCATGTTGACCATGGTAAGACGACATTAACAGCGGCGATAACAAAAGTATTATCAAAAGCGGGTGGAGCAGATTTCATAGAGTTTGGTGATATAGACAAGGCTCCCGAGGAAAGAGAAAGAGGAATAACAATCAACATAGCCCATGTTGAGTACGAGACAGCGACCAGGCACTATGCCCATGTTGACTGTCCCGGACACGCGGACTATGTAAAGAACATGATAACGGGTGCAGCGCAGATGGACGGAGCTATATTGGTAGTGAGCGCTCCAGACGGTCCAATGCCACAGACAAGAGAGCATATCCTGCTCGCAAGACAGGTTGGTGTTCCTTATATCGTTGTAGCACTAAATAAAGTAGATATGATGGATGATGAAGAACTATTAGACTTAGTTGAGCTAGAGGTAAGAGATCTTCTAAGCCAGTATGGTTTCCCAGGGGATGATATCCCAGTTGTAAGAGTAAGTGCATTAAAAGCACTAGAGGGGGACGCGGCTGCAGAGCAGCAGATACTGGACTTAATGGCAGCAGTTGATTCTTATATTCCAGAGCCAGTAAGGGATATGGATAAGCCGTTTTTGATGGCAATAGAGGATGTTTTCACCATCTCTGGACGTGGCACGGTTGTAACGGGAAGAGTTGAGAGAGGAAAGGTTGTAGGTGGAGACGAGGTAGAGATCGTTGGGTTTGGAGAGACGCAGAAGACAGTTGCAACAAGCTTGGAGATGTTTAGAAAGATATTGGACGACGCCATAGCTGGAGATAATGTTGGAGTACTTCTTCGTGGAACCGGCAAAGATGATGTGGAAAGAGGGCAGGTGCTTGCAAAACCTGGTAGTATATTGCCTCACGCTAAATTCAAGGCAGAAGTATATGTACTAAAGAAAGAAGAGGGTGGAAGACACACTCCGTTTTTCCCAGGCTACAGACCTCAGTTTTACTTAAGAACCACTGATGTAACTGGTTCAATCGTATTACCAGAGGGAGTAGAGATGGTAATGCCGGGGGATAACATAAACATGGATGTGGAGTTGATAGCGCCTGTTGCAATGGAAGAGCAGCTCCGCTTTGCAATAAGAGAAGGCGGAAGAACTGTAGGTGCTGGTGTTGTTACTAAAATTACGGAGTAAAAGGGTTTAAGGGTAATCGATAAATGAGTCGTGCTTCTAAAATAAGAATAAAATTGAAATCGTTCGATCACAGATTGCTTGACCGCTCTTCTGTGGAAATTGTGGATACCGCTAAAAGAACTGGCGCTAGGGTTGCAGGACCTGTTCCTCTCCCTACTCATATTAGCCGTTATTGCGTGCTAAGGTCTCCACATGTAGATAAAAATTCAAGAGAGCATTTTGAGGTGAGGACCCACAAAAGACTTGTGGATATACTTGAGCCTACACAACAAACAATTGATGCTCTGATGAAGCTTGATCTGGCTTCAGGTGTTGAAGTCGAAATAAAGCTTACGGGATCTTAATAAAAATGATTAATGGATTGATAGGTAAAAAAATAGGAATGACCGAAATATTTCTTGATGACGGAACAGTTGTTATCTCAACTGTAATCGAAGCCGGTCCATGCTTTGTTGTTCAGAAAAAGACTTCTGATAAAGATGGATACGAATCAGTTCAGCTTGGCTTTGAAGAAGTGAAGCCTCAGAGGGTTACTAAGCCTATGCTGGGACACTTCAAAAAAGCTGGAGTGCCGCCGCTAAGACACCTTGTAGAGTTTGATCCTGAGGGAGAAGATTACAATCTTGGTGACTCAATAGACGCCAGCATATTTAAAGAGGGCGAAATTGTTGATGTAGTTGGCAATAGTAAGGGTAAGGGTTTTTCAGGAACAATGAAGAGGCATAATTTTAGTGGTCAGCCAGCATCGCATGGTGGTATGGCTCACAGAAGGCCGGGTGGTATTGGCCAGGCTTCTTATCCTGGAAAGGTTTGGAAAGGCATGAAAATGGCGGGTCAAATGGGTAACGAAAGAGTTACCGTGCAGGGCCTTAGCGTTGTTAGGGTAGATGCGGAAAAGAATATCCTTTTAATTAAAGGTTCTGTTCCGGGTCCCAACGGGGGCACTGTGTTAATTAAGCGTACAACAAAAGGGAGAGTAGAAAGTGCCGCAGCTTGATGTTTATGATTTAGAGAAAAGTAAAGTGGGCAATGTAGATCTTGATTCTTCGATCTTTGAAGCTCCTGTAAAAGAGCACCTGCTCCACAGTGTAGTAAATTGGCAGTTGGCGAAGAGACGCTCAGGAACTGCTTCAACCAAAACTAAGGGAGAGGTAAGCGGCGGCGGACGTAAACCCTGGAAGCAGAAGCATATGGGTCGCGCACGTCAAGGTAGCACCAGAGCTCCACATTGGAGAAAGGGTGGTGTCGTGTTTGGACCTAGACCAAAAGATTGGTCTTATTCTCTTAACAAAAAAACCAAAAAGAATGCTTTAATTAGTGCACTATCTCTTAAGTACTCAGAGGGGGTGTTAATTGCATTGAATGAATTTAGTCTTCCAGAAATTAAAACAAAGCAAGTAGCTGAATTTATTAAGACGTTTGAGCTGAAATCTGCTTTAATTGTCGTTTCCGGCGAGAATGAAAAATTGATGAAATCAGCTAGGAATCTAAAGAATATAAAAGTTATAAACGTAGACGGGCTTAACGTGTATGATGTTCTCAAATTTGATAACCTTATAGTAACAGAAGAATCTCTAGCCCGTGCCCAGGAGGTTCTTAAACATTGAAAGATCCAAGACAGATAATTAAGCGTCCTTTGGTGACTGAAAAATCCTCAGATGCAAGAGAGATTAATTGGTATGTTTTTTCAGTCGATAAAAGATCCAATAAAATTGAAATTAGAGACGCTGTTGAAAAGATATTCGGGGTGAAAGTGGAGAAAGTAAGAACGCTTGTCACCACAGGTAAAAAAGTAAAACGAATGGGTCGTATTGCAGGAAAAAGGTCCTCTATTAAGAAAGCATATGTGAAGCTTAAAGAAGGGACTATTGAATTTTACGAAGGAGTATAGGTATGGGTATTAAGAAATTTAAACCGGTAACTCCGGGAACTAGGTTTAGATCCGGGTCCGATTTTGCAGATGTAACAACAGATAAGCCTTATAAACCGCTTACAGAACCTTCTAAAAGATCAGGGGGTAGGAACTCTAATGGTAGAATTACTTCTTATCACATTGGTGGCGGACATAAGCGTCTCTATAGAAAGATTGACTATAAGAGAAATAGATTTGATATACCTGCAAAAGTTGCCTCAATTGAGTATGACCCGAATCGTTCATCACGAATTGCACTATTAAATTATGTTGACGGTCTTAAGAGCTATATCATCGCTCCTGACGGACTAAAAGTTGGCGATACAATTGTTTCAGGTGAAAACGTAGAAATATCACCAGGTAATGCACTTCCTATTAAGAATATTCCTGTTGGTACAATAATTCATAATATAGAGTTGAAACCAAAGGGTGGAGCTAAGCTCTCAAGAGCTGCAGGAACATCGGCTCAGATAACAGCTAAAGAAGGCCCATACGCGCAGGTTAAGTTGAGTTCTGCTGAAGTGCGCCTTATCCATTTGGAATGTATGGCCACAATTGGCAGGGTTGGAAATACCGAACATGAATTGGTTGTGCTTGGAAAAGCTGGTAGAAAACGCCATCGTGGTAAGCGCCCTGTTGTTAGGGGTGTTGCTATGAACCCGGTTGACCATCCACATGGTGGAGGAGAGGGAAAGGCTGGTAAAGGTAACCCTCATCCTGTTTCCCCATGGGGTTGGATTACGATTGGTTACAAAACTAGAAATAATAAGAGAACTAATAAATATATTGTTAAGCGTAGAAGAATTGGCTACGGAATGGATTAAGGAGAGAATATGCCTCGCTCGAGTAAAAAAGATCCTTTTGTTAATGAGAAATTGGTAAAAAAAGTAGTAGCAGAAAGGGCTTCAAGTAATCCGCGTATTATTAAAACATGGGCCAGAGGGTCAATGGTTACACCGGATATGATAGGCCTTACATTTGCAGTACATAACGGGAACAAGTTCATCCCTGTTTATGTTACTGAACATATGGTTGGTCACAAGTTGGGCGAATTTTCTCCGACTCGAACTTTTCGTGGGCATGCCGGTGGTGACAAGAAGTCTAAGATGGGCAAAAGATAGAAAATATATAAAAAGGGTGAACAATGGTTTCTCAAGCTGTAAAGAAATTTTATAGAGCATCACCGAAAAAACTTTCGGTAGTACTGGAGCTGATTAGAGGTGCTGGTGTTGAAAATGCTTTCGCGACTTTGTCGTCAGTTAGAAAACGCTCAGCTCCTGATATAGCTAAGTTGTTGAAGTCAGCTGTTGCTAATGCTGCTGAGAAGGGGCATTCAGATACTGAAAGGTTGTATATCAAAGAAGTTTATTCGGTAAAGGGTCCTACATTAAAAAGAATAAGAGCTAGAGCTCAGGGTAGGGCATCGGCAAGGAATAAAAGAATGAGTCATATTACAATTGTGCTCGAAGAAAGGGGGCTATAAATTGGGTCAGAAAGTATGCCCTATAGGGCTTAGAATTGGAATTACTAAAACTTGGGATTCTAAATGGTTTGCCGAGAAGAGAAAATATACCGATCTACTTCATGAAGATTTGAAGATACGGAAATTAATAAAAACAGAATTCTATCAGGCAGCTATTTCAAAGATAGAGCTTGAAAGAGCAGCTTCTGAAAGAGTAAGAATTATTATAAACTCAGCTAGGCCTGGAATGATTATTGGAAGAAAAGGTCAAGAAATAGAGTCTCTAAGACGCCGCTTGGGAGAAATGACGGGTAAGGATATTTACCTCGATATACGTGAGGTGAAAAGACCCGAAGTTGATGCTCAGTTGGTAGCAGAGAATACGGCACTTCAGCTAATAAGACGAGTTGCATACAGAAGGGCAATGAAAAGAGTAATTGCTTCTGCTCTAAGGCTAGGCGCTTTGGGTATCAAGGTTATGGTATCCGGAAGATTAGGTGGAGCAGAGATCGCTAGAAAAGAATGGTATAGAGAGGGAAGAGTTCCTCTTACTACATTAAGGGCCGATATTGATTATGGTTTTGCTGAGGCAAAAACCACCTATGGGATTATCGGTATTAAAGTTTGGATTTTCAAAGGCGAAGTTTTAGAGAAGAAAAGTAAACAATTAGTGTAAGGGTGATTAAAAGATGTTGCAACCTTCAAGAACTAAGTATAGAAAAGTATTTAAAGGCAGAATAAGAGGAAAAGCTACCAAGGGAGCATCCATGGCGTTTGGAGACTTCGGTCTTCAGTCTCTTGAGTGCGGAAAACTTACCTCAAGACAAATAGAAGCTGCCCGTATTGCTATCACCCGTCATGTAAGGCGTGGAGCAAAGCTTTGGATTAGAGTGTTTCCTCATAAACCGATAACTAAGAAACCTGCTGAAACCAGAATGGGTAAAGGTAAGGGAGATGTTGACGGTTACGTAGCTGTTCTGAAAAAAGGGACCATGATTTATGAAATCGCTGGACTTTCCTCAGAATTAGCAAAAGAGGCCTTTAGATTGGCATCTCACAAGCTTCCTGTTAAAACGCGCATGGTTACAAGGAATCAGGGGGATATATTAGGATGAAACCACAAGAAATCAGAGATTTAACAAACGATGAATTAAATAAAAGAGAAAATGAGCTTAAAGAAGAGATTTTTAATCTTAGGATTCAAATTGCAACTCAGCAAACAACTAATGTTTCAAGGATTGGTAATCTTAAGAAAGATCTTGCAAGAGTGATTACAATTAAAAAAGAAAAGGGCATTAATTAAGGAGCAGTTCGCACTATGTCTAGAGGAAAATTTCAATCCAGAGTAGGAACAGTGATCAGCGATAAGATGGATAAGACCGTTATTGTTGATGTTATTCAGATCAAGAAGCATAAGAGATATCAAAAATCTATTAAAAGAAATACTAAATTCATAGCTCATGATGAAAGCGGTCAATGCAAGCTAGGAGATAAAGTTTTAATACTAGAAGCTAGGCCGTATAGTAAGACCAAAAGATGGAAAGTCAGTGAAATCTTAGAAGAAAGTAGTCCTTTAGAGTCTGAGTTGCAGAGCGCCGATAGTTTAGGAGGAGTAACAGAGTGATTCAATCAACTACTTATTTAGATTCGGCCGATAATACTGGGGCTAAACGTTTGTTCTGTATTAAAGTTCTTGGCGGATCTGGCAGGAAGTACGCAAGGCTTGGCGATGTTGTAGTCGTTTCGATAAAGGAAGCGATTCCAAACGCAAAGGTAGATAAAGGATCTGTGCATCAAGCTGTTATTGTGCGCGTGAGAAAAGAACAAAGAAGAGCTGACGGTTCTTATGTGAGATTTGATAATAACGCTGCTGTTCTTATAAATAAAGAAAATGAACCGATGGGGACACGTGTTTTCGGACCTATAGCTCGTGAGCTTAGATTAAAGGGCTTTATGAAAATAATTTCACTTGCGCCGGAGGTTGTATAATAGTGGGTACTCAAGTTAACAATATAGACAATAGAACTAAAATTCATGTCAAGAAAGGCGATACTGTTTATGTCGTTTCCGGAAAGGATAAGGGCAAAACTGGAAAAGTATTAAAAGTTCTTAGAGATAAAAACCGTGCATTAGTTGAGAATCTAAATATAGTAAAGCGCCATCAACGCCCTGATCAGGCTAACCCTACAGGTGGAATAGTAGAAAAAGAAGCATCAATTCATATATCCAATTTGATGATTTATGATCAGTCTGAAAAAAAGCCTACTAGAATAGGGCATAAAACCCTGAGCACTGGTGAGAAAGTTAGATTCAGTAAACGTAGTGGTGAGGAGATTAAGTAATAATGGCACCAAGATTAAAAGAATTTTATAAAGAAAGCGTTGCGCCTGCTTTAAAAGAGAAATTTTCTTATGGAAATTCCATGCAAATTCCGAAAGTGGAAAAGATTGTACTCAATATGGGGCTTGGAAGGTTAAGCGATGCAGGCAAAGATAATAAAGTTATTGATGAAGCCGTAGATGAAATAGCACGTATTACAGGGCAGAAGCCTGTAATAAGACTGGCAAAAAACTCTATTGCAGGATTTAAGCTTAGAGAAGGTGTACCGATTGGTTGTTCTGTTACCCTTCGTTCTGCAACAATGTATGAATTTCTAGATAGGTTGATTAGCTTGGCGCTACCTCAGGTCAGAGATTTTAGAGGTGTATCTCCAAAGGCCTTTGATGGAAATGGTAATTACACACTGGGCCTTAAGGACCAAGTGATTTTTCCTGAGATAGATTATAGTACAGTGCAGGTTCTAAAAGGAATGAATATTACAATTGTAACAACGGCAAAGACGGATGAAGAAGCCAGGGGCCTGCTTGAAGAATTCGGCATGCCGTTTATAAAAAATTAGGAGAGAGGCGTAATGACTCGTAAAGCATTAATTGTTAAATCAAATAGAGAACCTAAATTTAAAGTTCAAAAAGTGAGCAGATGCAAGCTTTGTGGGCGCCCTAGAGGTTATATGCGCAAGTTTGATATGTGTAGGCTTTGCTTCAGACAGTTGGCGAGTTTTGGAAGAATTCCTGGAGTAAGAAAAGCTAGTTGGTAGTGAGTTGTTAATTTTTTGTTTGAAATAATTTACAGGTAAGAGGCGATAATAAATGACAGATCCAATTGCTGATATGTTAGCAAGAATTAGAAATGCTTTGATAGCAGGTCATAAGACTCTGCTCGTTCCTTCATCTAAGTTTAAAGTTGAGTTAGCAAGAATACTCAAAGAAGAGGGGTATATTGCTGAATGGAAAATGACTGAGGATGCAGGTTGGCCAGCTATTAGTATGACTCTTTCATATACACCTGATAAAGAAAGCGTAATTAAAGAAATTAAGAGAATAAGCAAGCCTAGTAGAAGAGTTTATGTCAACAAGACTGAGATACCACGAATTAAAGGTGGCTTGGGTATTTGCGTGCTCTCGACTTCTAAGGGAATAATGACCGGCTCAGCTGCCCGTAATCAGGGTTTGGGCGGTGAGCTTATATGTTCAATATTATAAGTATAAGGATATTATAATGTCACGAATTGGTAGAAAACCGATACCCGTACCAGATGGTGTAAAAATTAATTTCAATGACGGTCTTGCTCTTGTAGAAGGCGGAAAAGGAAAGCTTTCTTGGAATATTCCTCCAGGCATAATTGCGAAAATGGAGGAAGATAAGATTTTCGTTGAGAGAGACAATGATGAGAAAAGACTAAAGGCGTTACATGGTCTTACACGTTCTCTCTTATCAAACATGGTTACCGGAGTTAGCGAAGGATTTAAAATTACTTTGGAGATTGTAGGAGTTGGTTATAGGGTTGAAGATAAGGGTAAGAACCTAGTCTTTAGCTTGGGTTATTCAAATCCTATTGATTATTCTCTTCCAAAAGGGGTTTCCTCTACTATAGAAGAGAGAGGAACACGTCTAATTCTTGAAGGCATTGATAAGCAGTTGGTAGGTGAGACTGCTGCCAGGATTAGAAAGTTGAGACCACCTGATGCTTACAAAGGAAAGGGAGTTAGATATTCTGGTGAAATATTAAGGTTAAAAGCTGGAAAGGCGGGCGGTAAATAATTATGAAAATAGCAAGTAGAAAAAGCAGAAAAAATTTAAGACACAAAAGAGTAAGAAAGCATATTAACGGAAGCGCTAATAGACCTAGACTTTCCGTTTTCAAATCTTCAAAACATATATATGCTCAGATAATAGATGACGTAAATATGAGCACTCTAGTATCGGCTTGTTCTTTAACACCTAAGGTAATAGAGTCGCTGGGTAAAGATACTAGTGGAAAAATCGATACCGCTAAAGCTGTGGGCAAACTCTTGGGAGAGCTTGCTGTAGCTAAAGGTATTAAGACCGTATCGTTTGACCGTGGTGGATATCCATTTCACGGAAGAGTGAAATCTCTTGCTGACGCAGCTAGGGAAGCGGGACTGGAATTTTAAAGAAATCGGATAAGTAATTTTAGGAGGCATCCTTGCAAAAAGAAAAAATTGATCCAAACGATTATGAACTCAAGGAAAAAGTTGTAGATATTAGAAGAGTTGCTAAGGTAACAAAAGGTGGAAAGAGGTTTCATTTCACAGCGCTAGCCGTTGTTGGTAACGAAGATGGTGTTATTGGTGTTGCCTTGGGTAAATCGAACGAAGTCCCGGATGCTATTAGAAAAGCTATGGAAAAAGCTAAAAAGAGTCTTGTTAGAGTTCCAAGACAGGGAAGTACAATACCTCACGAGGTTATTGGGGAGCATGTATCCAGCCACGTAATGTTAAAGCCGGCTTCTCCTGGTACAGGTGTTATCGCCGGAGGTGCAGTGAGAGCGGTTATAGAGCTTTCCGGTATTCATGATGTGCTTTCTAAAGTTGTAGGATCTACAAATCCTCTAAATGTTGTAATGGCTGCAGTTAACGGTTTATTGTTGCTGAGAATGCCTGAAGAAGTTGCAAGGGCGAGAGGAAAAGAGCTTAGCGAATTAGATCTACCAAGTTCTTATTTTGATTAGAACTATCGCATTTCGTTTTTTCGAATATAGAAGATTTCAGCTTTATAGATTATTGATATATTAATTCAAAAATCAACTTCAATTTAAGAAGGTAAAAAATTATGCTTAATAAGTTATCTCCTCAACCGGGTTCAAAGAAAGAAAGAAAGAGAGTCGGAAGAGGATCAGGAAGTACTGGAAAAACAAGCGGAAAAGGTCACAAAGGGCAAAACTCACGTACCGGTGGCGGAGTATCGCCTTGGTTTGAGGGTGGTCAAACCCCTCTTAAGATGAGAACCCCAAAACGTGGATTTACGAGCCGCAACAAGCTCACATTTGATCTTGTTCAAGTAGAAGATCTTGGGAAGTTTAGTGAAGGTGATACAGTTACTCCTGTAGAATTAATAGAAGCTGGGCTTGCAAGTGGCAAAAAGCCGATCAAGATTCTTGGTAATGGTGATATGCCTTTTGCTCTTAATGTTAGAGCCGATGCTTTTAGTAAAGGTGCAATACTAAAAATTGAAGAAAAAGGCGGGAAGGCAGAAGCTATATGAATAGTAATGTAGGTTCTATTCCTAGGATACCTGAACTTAATAAGCGACTCTTATTTACAGCCTTAATGCTTATTGTATATAGACTGGGTGTATTTGTGCCTATACCCGGAATTGACCCCGAGCAGATAGTAAAGCTCTTTGAGCAAACTGCAAGCGGTACGATCTTTGACATTTTAAACATGTTTTCAGGAGGCGCTCTCGAGCGTGCTTCGGTTTTTGCATTGGGTGTGATGCCTTTTATTACATCTTCCATTATTATGTCTCTTTTGGTAAAGGCCTTCCCAACATTGGAAGCTATGCAAAAAGAAGGTGAGGCTGGGCGTAGGAAAATTAACCAGTATTCACGTTACGGAACGGTTCTCATCTGCGTAGTGCAGGGTTTAATGTTAGCGTTAACACTTGAGGGCGGTTTAGGTTCCGGTGTTGCGGTTGTACAGGAACCAGGCTGGGCTTTTAGAATTATGACAGTTCTCACGCTTACCGCAGGCTCTCTTTTTGTTATGTGGATAGGAGAGCAGATAACAGAGCGCGGAGTTGGTAACGGTATATCATTAATCATTATGGCCTCAATCATAGTTGGACTACCTAGCGCTTTTTGGGATATTACCAGGCTTGTTAATACAGGTGAGCTGACAGTATTCGGTGTTACATTAATCTTCATATTACTGCTTGCGATAATAGCCTTTATTGTTTATGTGGAAAGATCTTACAGAAAGATACCGGTTCAATATCCAAAGCGTGTAGTTGGAAGAAAAGTGTACGGTGGGCAGTCATCACATCTACCTCTTAAAACAAATACAGCTGGAGTTATTCCTCCGATTTTTGCATCATCACTTTTGATTTTTCCTGCGACGATTCTTACTTTTGTTAACGTACCATTTTTAAGAGACATGTCTGAGGTGCTGTTCGATAATGCAATTGTATATAATGTAATATTTGCTACTTTGATCATATTTTTTGCTTATTTTTACACGGCAGTAATTTATAATCCTGATGATCTAGCCGATAACCTGAGGAAAAACGGGGGATTTGTTCCGGGAATTAGGCCGGGCAAGAAGACGGCAGAGTATATTGATAAAATTCTTGGCAGAATAACTTTTATTGGTGCTGTTTATGTTGCGTTTGTATGTGTAATACCTTCGTTCTTGCAAAGAGAACCTTTTAATCTGCCATTTTATTTTGGGGGTACTTCACTCCTTATTGTTGTAGGTGTTACATTGGATTTTGTGCAACAGGTTGAATCATTCTTAATTACCCATAGCTATGAGGGGTTTGTAAAGAAAAAGGGAATGAAGGGGCCAAAGAGGTATAATCTTTAGTCAGGGAGTTTTGGGTTAATGAGACTGATATTATTTGGACCGCCTGGAGCAGGAAAAGGCACACAGGCAAACAAGATAACAGAAAATTATGTGGCAGCGCATATCTCAACTGGCGACATGCTCCGCGCTGCAGTAAAAAGTGGGACTGAGCTCGGTACTCTTGCAAAATCCTTTATGGATAAAGGAGAACTGGTTCCCGATGATGTTATAATAGGGATTATTAAAGATAGAATAAAAGAAGAAGATGCAAGAAAAGGTTTTATGCTAGACGGTTTTCCTCGGACTATCGCACAGGCTGAAGCTCTTAATGAAATGCTTTCTGATGCAAATGAGTCAATAGATGTAGTAGTTTCTATTGAAGTAGATGACCAAGAAATAGTTGGTAGGATCTTAGAGAGAGCAAAGATAGAAGGCAGAGAGGACGATACTGAGGATGTAGTGAAGAATCGTTTAAGTGTATATCGTGACCAGACCGAGCCTTTGAAAGCTTATTATCAAGGTTTAAATGTATTAGCTGAAGTTGATGGAATGGGAACGATTGATGATGTGTTTGAAAGAATTAAGGAAGTATTAAGCAAAGTGGAACTATGATTCATTTAAAAAGCAAAGAAGAAATTAATAAAATGCGTTCAGCCGCTCAAATAGTAGTAGAGGCACTTACTACGCTTAGAGAAATGGTAGAGCCTGGCGTATCGACCTGGGATCTTGACAAGAAAGCAGAGGAAGTAGCTATTAAAAGAGGCGCTATAGCGGCTTTTAAAGGATACTCGGATTATCCGGGTTCAGTATGTTTTGCTATAAATAGTGAAGTCGTACACGGCATTCCTTCCAAAAAGAAAATTTTAAAGGAAGGCGATATCGTGGGGATTGATTTTGGCGTGATTTTGGATGGTTTTTATGGGGATTCAGCAATTACGGTTCCTGTGGGCGAAATATCTCCAATAGCTCACAAGTTACTTAAGGTGACTGAAGAATCTCTTTTAAAAGGTATCCAGGAGGCAACTCCTGAGAATGGGCTTTTTGAAGTATCTGGTGCTATACAGTCCTATGTTGAAGAAATGGGTTTTTCGATAGTTAGATCTTTTGTCGGACATGGAATTGGCAAGAATTTGCATGAAGATCCACAAGTCCCCAATTTTGTTCCTAATAATGGAAAACGTTCGAACGGAGTAAAGTTGAAACCTGGCATGGTGATTGCGATTGAACCAATGGTTAATGTAGGCAAGCCCGATATTAAAATATTAAATGATGGATGGACAGCTGTTACAGTAGACGGTACACTTTCCGCTCATTTTGAGCATACAGTGGCTGTTACGGATAACGGACCCGTGATTTTAACTCAGTAGTTATAGGAAGGATATGGCGAAAGAAGAGAGAATAGAATTTGAAGGTACAGTGATTGAGGCGCTTCCAAACGCTATGTTTAGAGTAGAAGTTGACGGTGGTCAGGGGCATGAGATTTTAGCATATGTTTCTGGTAAAATGAGAACTCGATTTATAAGAATTCTTCCTGGAGACAAGGTGAAACTTGAACTATCACCTTATGATCTTACAAAGGGAAGGATTACATACAGACTTAGAAAATAAGTATTTGTGAGGTAAGTGAGTTGAAAGTCAGAGCATCGGTAAAGAAAATTTGTGAGAAGTGCAGAATAATCAAAAGAAAAGGTGTGGTTCGAGTAATCTGCACCAACAAGAGACATAAACAAAAGCAAGGGTAGAAGGAGAAAGATATGCCTAGAATTGCAGGTGTCGATATCCCACTTGATAAAAGGATAGAGGTAGGCCTTACATATATTTATGGTGTGGGGCAAGTTATATCAAAAGAAATTTTAAAAGAAGCAAAGATTGATGTTAACACTAAATCAAGAGACCTTACAGATCAGGAAGTTGCTGCAATAAGAGACCTTCTTGAGAATCAATACACTGTTGAGGGAGAACTTCGAAAAGAGGTTCAGGGCAATATCAGACGTTTGGTTGAAATTGGATGCTATAGAGGTATTAGGCATAGAAGCGGGCTTCCTACTAGAGGTCAGAAAACTAAATCTAACGCTAGGAGTCGAAAGGGGCCTAGGGGAACTGCAATTGCGAAAAAGAAGAAGGCCGGTAAATAATAATCTTTTGGAGATAATAGGTAATGGCTACTAAAAAAAGCACGAAAAAGAAAGCTAAAAAGTTTGTAGAACAAGGGGTTATAAACATTCAGGCCACCTTTAATAATACGATTATCACCATAAGCGATACTGGTGGAAACGTTGTAGCTTGGTCAAGTGGTGGAACAAAGGGCTTTAAGGGAACACGTAAAGGTACTCCATTTGCAGCTCAGATGGCTGCGGAGGATGCTGCCAAAAAGGCTGCCACCTATGGTATGAAGAGTGTTTCAGTTTTTGTAAAAGGACCTGGGCCTGGAAGAGAACCTGCAATTAGGTCAATACAGGCATCTGGGCTTAAGATAACCTTTATTAGAGATATAACTCCAATTCCTCATAATGGTTGCAGACCACCTGGAAGAAGAAGGGTTTAATATTTAGCTTTGCATAAACTTACATAATCTGAACTAAGTTATTGTAGATTTTAAGGAGGTTTTATAGTACATGGGAAGATATACAGGGCCAACAGATAGAATTTCTAGAAGAGAAGGCGTTAACCTTTTTCTTAAAGGAGAAAGGAGTTATAACGGAAAAACTGCTATCGAAAAAAGACCGGACTCGGTTCCGGGTGAGCATGGAAAGTTTCGTAGTAAATTTTCTGAGTTTGGGGTACGACTAAGAGAAAAGCAAAAAGTTAAAAGAATGTATGGCCTGAGAGAAAAGCAGTTCAGGAAATATTTTATAAAATCTTCTCATATTAAAGGTGTTACTGGTTTCATACTTTTATCATTACTAGAAAGAAGACTCGATAACGTGGTTTTTCGTTTATGTTTGGGAAGTTCCAGGAATGATGCAAGGCAGTTAGTTAGCCACAAGCATATCTTGGTTAACGGATCAGTGGTAAATATTCCTTCTTATATGGTTCAAGAGGGAGACAAGATTGAAATAAGAGAGAAGAGTAAGAAGTTGCAGAGAATACATGAAGCTCTTGAATTCAGATCTAGAAGAGGTATTCCTGAGTGGCTCAGTCTTGATGAAGAAAAATATATAGGCACAGTAACTAAGCTTCCTGTTAGAGATGATATTACTTTCCCAATTGATGAGCAACTGATTGTTGAGTTTTATTCAAGAGTATAATAGAAAATCATATTTAATATTTTAGTACACAAAGAGCAATTATGGCAAGATTGGTAGATATGGCAAGATTGATACAATGGAGGAAGATACGGTGACAGATTTTCAAAAAAATTGGCAAGATCTTATTAAACCGAAAAGGATAGAAATAGAAGAAAAAAGTGCTTCTCCATTTTACGCAAAATTCATTTGTGAACCTTTGGAGCGCGGATATGGTGTTACTTTAGGAAATGCTCTAAGAAGGGTTCTTTTATCCTCAATTCAGGGGCCTGCAATTACCTCTATTAAAATAGATGGGGTTTTGCATGAATTTTCATCTCTCCCTGGAGTAAAAGAAGATGTAACTGAGATTATCTTAAACTTAAAGGGTATCGAATTAAAAATGCATTCTTATGAATCACAGACTATAACAGTTAGTGCTAGTGGAGAATGCAATATTAAAGCAGGAGATATAATTCTCAATCAAAATGTTGAGATACTTAATCCCGATCTCCATATAGCAACTTTAGCTGAAGGTGCAAAACTTGAGATGGAAATGACTGTGGAAATAGGCAGAGGCTATGAAGCTGTCGAGAAAAGGGGAGAGCTTCAAACTACAATTGGTGTTATTCCAATAGATGCATTGTTTTCTCCTGTGAGGAGAGTTAATTATGCAGTTACTAATTCAAGGGTAGGGAGACGTACTGACTTCCAAAAGCTTACTCTCGAGGTATGGACAAACGGCACTATTCTGCCTGAAGATGCGGTTGCCTATGCTGCAAAAATTGTAAAAAACCAACTTACAATATTTATTAATTTTGATGAATCAGAAATAGATGAGGTTCCAGAAAGCGAAGAAAAACAAGAAATTAGGGGTACCGAAGAAATTCTATTTAATACCATTGAAGAGATGGATCTTTCTGCAAGGTCACTTAATTGTTTGAGAAAAGCAGGAATAGAGTATGCTGGTGATTTAGTCCAAAGATCAGAGGACGATTTGCTTAATTTGGAAAATTTTGGAAAAAGATCATTGGTTGAAATTAGAGAAAGGATCGAAGAAATGGGTCTTGGCCTTGGAATAGCAATTGATAAAGAAGTCTTCGATGCTGAGAAAGAAAAACGTGGCGAGAGATCAGCCACTCAATAATTAACTGCGGACAAATTGGAGATTAGGATATGAGACATAAAAGAATTGGACGGAAACTTGGAGTAACAACAAAACATAGAAAGTCTATGCTTCGTAATATGGTTACCGATTTGTTTCGTAATGAAAAACTGAGAACAACTGATACTAGAGCAAAAGAAATTAGAAGGGTTGCAGAGAAAATTATAACTCTTGCTAAAGAAGGTACACTTCATAAAAGAAGACAGGCTGGAGCGTTTGTTAGAGATAAAGAAGTACTAAAAAAACTTTTTGATGAATTGGCTGAGAGATTCAAAGATCGTCCAGGTGGTTATACCAGAATTACGAAACTGGGATTTAGAAAGGGTGACAACACTCCAATTTCAGTCATCGAATTAGTAGAGGAAGTTTATAAACCTAAGAAGAAAAAGAAAGCTGCTCCAAAGAAGACTACTAAACCGACAGTAAAGGACGAGAGTGCTAAGGCTAAGAGTTCTAAAAAAGAGTCGGCCGAGGAACTGGGATTAATAGAAGAGGAAGAGAAAACAGTAGCAGAAGCTGCAGTAGCGGTAGAGGCAGTAGCTGAAACAGTAGATGCGGTAACAGAAGAAAAAGTTACTGAAGAAACTCCAGAACCTGAAGCCAAAGCAGAAGAAGCTGTAGTGGCGGAGAGTGAGCCTACCGAGGAAGTTACTTCTGAAGAAACTGTAGAAGAGACTTCAGCAGAGGCAGCGCCGGAAGAGCAAATAGAAGCAAAGGCAGATGAAACGTCGGAAGAAACTACTGAAGAAAATTCAGAGCCTGAGGCCGATAAAGAATCTGAGAAAAAAGAAGACTAGTAGCTTTATTTAAGATCGAAACCAACAAATTTTAAACTATATCTGTAGATTTGAACTTGCTTATCAACTGGCGGCCCTTGGGCCGCCTTTGTTTTATATGATAGATTTATGGATGGATGAGACAAGTGAACCCAGTAGGATTAATTTTAGATGCAAATAGTATTTCAGATCTCAAAGTCCTAGCCAAAAAGGCTGAAGACGCAAACTTCGATTCTGTCTGGGCTACGGAACTTTATAGAACTACCTTTCAGCAACTCTCAGCCGTAGCTAATTCGACAAACAAAATCAAACTAGGGACTGCAGTGGCATTAGCGTTTGTTAGAAGCCCTCTTATTACTTCACTTACGGCTCTTGACCTAGATGAAATTTCAGATGGCAGATTGATACTTGGACTGGGCACAGGGGCAAAACGTACTAATGAGATGTGGCACGGTATTAATCATGGGAAACCGGTAACCAGGATAAAAGAATGTATTGAGCTGATAAGATTACTAAGCTCTGGAGTACATAACGACGATCCACTGTCTTTTAAGGGAGAGTATTACAATATCTCTACTAAGGGATACCACAGAGCATTTAAGCCTATTAGAGACAGTTTTCCCATATATTTGGCTGGTGTAGGGAGCAATATGATTAGTGCTTCTGCAGAAGTCGCTGATGGGTATCTAGGCCACGTGGTATGTTCTCTAGGATATATAAAGCAAGTAGTTAGTAAAAGCATTCAATCTGGATTGAAAAAAGCGGGCCGATCTAAGCTGGATTTTAATACGAGCTCCATTATTACATGTGCTATATCAGAGAATAAAAAGGACGCGCTAGAAGCAGCAAGAGCAACTATAGCTTTCTATGCAACTGTTAGAACTTATGAGCCCCCTTTCAAACTGCATGGATTTCGAGAGCAAACTGAACAAGTAAGGGATGCGTTCTTTAAAAGAGATACTAAGACAATGATTAATAGGGTTAGTGACGATATGGTAAATACTTTTGCCATAGTCGGAACGCCGTCAGAGTGTAGAAAAAAAGTTGATGAATATAGAGAGTATCTGGATCTTCCCATATTAAGCGCACCTCATTACTATCTGGATTTTGAGGAAGTAAAGCAGTATCAGAATGCTATTCTTGATACATTTGGCCGATAGTTGTTGTTTTTATACATATTCCCTAAATTACTGCCTGTGCTATTCTTACTCTTATAACAATGTCTAAAAATATTCTAATAACCGGTGCAGCCGGATTTGTCGGCACATATTTAACAGAGTTCCTGATAGATAAAGGGTATGATGTAATAATTCTCAGCAGATCGGCAAAGAACACTAAAGCTAATATAACTCACTGGGATCCAGAAAAGGGGGAAATAGATATTGATGCACTCCAAAACCTGGATGCCGTAGTTCATCTTGCCGGAGAGAATATTGCTGGACGATGGACGGATCAGAAAAAGGCACGGATAGAGAATAGTAGGGTGCTGGGAACGAAGCTACTTTCTGAAACACTTGCGTCTTTAAATAAAAAACCAGAGGTCTTAATCGCAGCTTCAGCAATCGGAATTTATGGTAATAGGGGCCATGAACTACTCACAGAAGCAAGTTCAACAGGATATGGATTTCTTGCAGATGTTGGAATCAAATGGGAAAATTCTACAAAGGTAGCTAAAGATGCTGGAATTCGTGTATGTAATCTTCGTATTGGTTTAGTTCTAGGTCAAGACGGCGGTGCACTTGAAAAAATGTTGCTACCTTTCAAATTTGGCTTGGGCGGTAAGATTGGTGACGGAAAGCAGTACTGGAGCTGGATTGCTATTGATGATCTAATACAAATTATTTATTATCTTCTAAAGAATGAAAATATAGAGGGGCCGGTAAACGCAGTTTCTCCAAATCCCGCAACTAATAATCAATTTACAAAAGCTTTAGGACAAGCGCTCCATCGCCCCACAATATTTCCATTGCCAGCTTTTGCTGCCCGAGGACTATTGGGTGAGATGGCTGATGAGACAATGCTTTCGAGCACGCGTGTAATACCACAAAAATTATTAGATTCAGACTTCAAATTTAAATACACAGATTTAAATGAAGCTTTATCTGGTATATTAAAAAATAATATATGAGTAATTCTGAAGATACGCTGAATAAACAGTTTGGGTTATTTGAGTTAAAAGAGTCTGATATAGATTCTGATCCTATAAAACAGTTTGGCATATGGTACGAAGAGGCTCTGAGAGCTGATTTAATCCATCCTAACGCCTTTACTCTCACAACGTCTACTAGAGAGGGCAAACCATCAGCTAGAGTCCTACTCCTAAAAGATTATGATGAAAGTGGATTTGTTTTCTATAGCAACTCTGAAAGTAAAAAGGGGAGTGATTTGGCTGAAAATCCCTTTGCTGCGTTTTGTTTCTGGTGGGGGAAGCTTGAACGGCAAATTCGCATTGAAGGTAGAATTGAAAAAGTGTCTGCGGATGAGGCAGACGCGTATTTTGCCACTAGGCCCAGAGGCAGTCAGATCGGCGCCTGGGCATCTAATCAAAGCACAGTAATACCTAAAAGAGAGCTTCTAGAAGAGAAAGTTCACGAATTTGAATCAAAATTCCAAAATAAAGATGTTCCCAGGCCACTTTACTGGAATGGATATCGGTTAGTGCCTAATTTGATAGAGTTTTGGCAGGGGAGAGATAACAGGCTTCATGACAGATTAAGATATAATCTGCAAAATGATGGTGGGTGGGTAGTAGAACGACTGGCTCCGTAAGTATTTGGAGTAAATCACTTTTTAATACCTGAGTAAATAATCACGGTTCCTATCATAAGCTCTATAGATTCTTTTGGTTCAAATTGGGCTTCCTTCATAACTTCAATAAATGCTTCTCTCTGTGGAAATGCAGATGTTGAATCAGAAAGGTATTTATACTCTTTTTTGCTTCCAAAGAAAGATCCAACAAACGGAAGAAACTTTTTAAAATAAAATAAATATATTGGCGCGAATATTACATTTTTAGGAATAGTGAATTCAAGTATTGCAACTATGCCTCCGTTTTTTAATACCCTGTTCATTTCTTTTAGCGACTGAAGGGGGTCAACAGTATTTCTTATCCCAAATGCGATTGTGATAGCATCAAACATGTCGTTTTCAAAAGGCAAGTCTTCGGCATATCCCTGGACTAAAGAAATTTTATCTCTATATTGAATAGTGTCGCATTTCTTCTTGGCAACACTAAGCATTTCAGCGCTGGGATCAATTCCTGTTACTTTAGAACCATCTAACTTTTTTACGGTCTCTATAGCGACTTCTCCTGTTCCGGTTGCTATATCTAAGATTAAATGAGAGCCGCTAATTTGCTCTACTAACTTTCTCCTCCAGAGCTTATCCATTCCAAAACTAAAGAATGTGTTTAGAGAATCGTAGTGCTTTGCAATCTTGTTAAATAGAGAGGTTGTTTCAGGCATGTTTTATTATTGTATCTGACTTAGAAAGATGTGTATTGTCGTGAATGAATTATGCTTTCAGCTTTTGCAGATCATCAGATAGCTCATCCATAATTCTAATCATGTGACTTGATTTGTTTAACACATAGAAATGAATACCAGGGACTCCCTTTGAAAGGAGCTCCTTTGATTGTTTTATGCACAGCTCAATTCCTATATCTCGTGCTTTATCGTCGTCATCAATTGCGGCGTCCAGTTTTTGCTTTAGTTCGGCTGGAATGCTTGTGCCACACATAGATGTAATTCTGCTTATTTGTTTAGCCGACAGTATAGGCATGATGCCGGGGACTATTGGGACAGTTACTCCTATATCGCGCACACTTTTTACATAGTCAAAGTAAAAGTCGTTGTTAAAAAAGAGTTGTGTAATTATTACATCTGCTCCAGCATCTACCTTTCTTTTTAGATTAGCCAGATCAGTTGCTAACTCACGAGCTTCCACATGTTTTTCAGGGTAACCTGCGACAGCTATGCCAAAATGGTTTGTGTTAGAAGTCCTTGCTTCAAAATTTCTTATATGTTCGACAAGCTCATTTCCATAAGAGTAGCCATCTTCAGGTTTTATAAAGGTTTCCTCTCCTTGAGGCGGGTCTCCCCTTAGTGCAACTATGTTTCTTACACCTGCGTCATCAATTTGCTGAAGTATTATGTCTAACTCTTTCTTTGTTGCTCCCACGCATGTTAGGTGGCAAGCAGATTCAACGCCGAAATGATTCTTGATAAGAGACGCTATCTCAAGAGTTTTCTCCCTAGTTGTACCCATTGCTCCATATGTTACGGTGATAAAGTCGGGGTTTAGTGCTGCAAGCTGTGAAAGTTCGTTTTTTAAATTGTCATATCCCTTTTCTGTTTTAGGGGGGAAAATTTCAAATGAAATAATTGGTTTTTTATCTTCGTATTCTGAATAATCGGAAAACAGCATAAATTCACCTCTGGATTTCTTAAACCAGTAAATTCTTTCACTTGAACAGCCCTTTGTCAAATTGATTAAAGCGAAAAAATGGCCTATTGAGTCTAAATTTGACTTGAGATGATTATTTAATATCATAGGTTTACAACAGAAGTTTCGATAAATCATAGTCAAAGTATTTATAACGGAGAGTTCATAATGATTAATTTTAGTAAAAGGAATAATAAATTTGTGATACTAGGTTTATTAATTCTGGTGCTGGGTGTGTCTTGCCAACAGGCTAAAGAGATACCTAATCAGTTAGGTGAGGATATTCCAAATCCTGTCAGCGATTTTACTCAAAAGGACAGATACAAGTTAGGGCTTAGATGGTACCAGCAAGGGCAATACGATATTGCTAAGAAAATGTGGAAGCCGCTGGCAGAGAATGGTGACTGTGATGCTGAATACGCTCTGGGATTATTATATTTCAATGGACTTAGTGTGAGAAAGAATCGCGATACTGCAATTGAGTGGTGGAGTAGGGCGGCAGAGCAGGCACAGCCACAGGCGCTAAATAGCCTTGGGGTGGTGTATTCTTATGAGAGGGTTCCTTACACTACTCTTGACTGTAAAAAAGGCTGTGGTGAGGCTAAAAATCTGCAGGAAGCCTATAAATGGTTTGGGCTTGCAGTTGAGTACGGCCCACAACGTGAAATTAAGTTCGCTCAGAAATCTTTAGATCGTATAAGTTCACAAATGACCGAAACTCAAATTAATGAAGCTAAGATTAAGATAGATGGTTGGGAGCCTAAGCCTTCTAAGTGTAAATCGCGAAACCTCTTTATTGTGAATTAACTTTCACTAGACAAATTCTTACTCCTGAATATTTTCATTATTGTATTTTCTCTTGACAGAAAATTAATATGCTGTATTATGATATTGAGAATGATATTCAATATTAGATTAAGCGTTGAATTGATTGAATTTCTTTTTGGTATAAAAAAATATTGAAGGAGGTTTAGAAATGGGAGTTTTATGCAATGATGGTCAACCCTTAATACTTTCACATTCAAATATTGGCCAAGTAACACAGTGTGCATGTTGTGATTCATACCATGTAACAATAGGAAGTATTACAATGAGAATGGAGAAACAGCATTTATTGAACCTCACCCAAATGATAATTGATGCGCTAGAGGTTAAAGCGAGTTCAGAAAGATCTTATCAAGATTATTATATTAGAACCCAAGCATAAACAATTTTAGGATTACATATTAAGAGAGGCGGCATTCTTTTCCAAGTCCTATTAACCTTAGCCAGCCGTCTCTCTTTTTATGACACAATGTTTAAAATGAATATGAATTTCAATATCTTGACAATTGGTGTAGTGCTGGTAGATTGATTTTGAAAACGAATATCAATATTGATTAATGGAGGTATTACTAGGATGAGAAGGTTAGTGTCAACTATGGAATTGAGGTTTATTCGTCAGATTGTTATTCCGTTTTTAGTACTCTTTTTTGCTATTTCTTCAGTGAGTGCTATTTCAGAAGAATTTAGTCCAAATCAAAAAGAATTTTCAGATTCTCTTGAGGCTTATAACAAAGTTAGAGCACAACAAATCGTTCAACAAGCAAGATATGAAGAACAATCTCAACAAAAGAAAAAAAATATCGAGGTTGCTCAGACACTTAGTAATGATAAAACAGAAACCCAAGATGAGAGGATAGAGCAATTAGAAAAGAAGCTTAATAGCGTAACTCAGGAACTTCAGGAGCTTAAGTCTGGTGGGGTTCCAGATGATAAGTTGCAGTCGATCGAAGATAAATTAAGCATTCTTGCAGAAGAAATTGATAATATTAAATCCGCCTCTGTAGTTTCTGATCCTACCTATGAGCAGGTCTATGGAGCAGCTCCTGCTGCGTCAAAGGTTTATCTAAAAGATAAGGGATTATCCATCGGGGGTTACGGAGAATTATTAGTAGGTCAGGTAAAGGAAGATGGGAACGATGTAGTGGATGCACAGAGAGTCGTGCTCTATTTCGGATATAAATTTACTGACAGGATAATCTTTAACTCAGAGCTTGAGTTTGAGCATGCGACTACTGAATCAAACAAAGATGGACAGTCGGGCTCAGTGTCTGTAGAGTTTGCGCTTTTAGATTTCCTCCTCTGGCCAGAGCTTAATCTAAGGGCAGGTATTCTCTTAGCGCCATTTGGTATTGTCAACGAAATACATGAGCCCACCACCTTCTTTGGAGTATTTAGACCTTCAGTTGAAAGATTCATCATACCTACAACATGGAGAGAAAACGGCCTTGGTATTTTTGGTGATATAGATCTCGGAGCCGCAGGCTCAATAAGCTACAGATCATATGCAATGAACAGTTTTGATGCTAGAGGGTTTAGGGCGAGCAACAACAGATCGCTTCGTATAAGGGGTACCCGTGCCAGATTTAACGATATTGCCTGGGTAAGTAGAGTTGAATATGAACCAGTACCATATGTTGCGTTTGGAGCTTCGATGTTCCTTGGAAACACTGGTCAAGATGTATCTATAGATAACCCGGAATCACCTTTTAATGGTGATCAATTTGGTGGTTTCTTCCAGATGTATGAGGCAGACGTACAGTTTCAGTATAGAGGATTCGAGGCCAGAGGACTTTTTGTTTATACAACTCTTGATGACGGCGCAAGGATAAATGCTCTAAACGATTTTGAAGGCGACGATTCCGTAGGAAGTGAGCAGTGGGGATATTATGTTGTTGGTGCCTATAACGTCTTAACGCTAGCTAATTTCTCTAGTCAGTATGCTCAATATTTAGCGCCTTTTGTAAGATGGGAGCAGTACGATACACAGGCAAAAGTGCCAAGCGGTTTCTCTAGAAATCCAGAAAATGACAGAAATGATCTTACCATTGGGATAAACTATAAACCAATACCTAATGTAGTAATAAAAGCTGAGTATGAAAGACTTGCCAATGAAGCAAATGAATCAAATAATCAATTTAATTTCGGGCTTGGATATGTGTTTTAAGTCTGGTTAAATATAAATTCAAAAATAAGGGCGTAGGAATTTGGATTCTGCGCCTTTTTTATTATAACAAACACTGTAGATTATGAAAAAAACAAATATTAGTATTGCACTATTGATAATAATTTCTCTTATAATTGTTTCCACTTCGGAAGCAAAAGTTTTTATGAAAAGAGATGAAGCATTAAATACAGCTTTCCCGAATGCTGCTGAGATCGAGAAGAAGGAAATATTTTTATCTTCCAATCAGTCCCAGGCTGTTGAATCCCTATCTAAGGCAAAGAACGAATCTAAGCTCTATATTATTTATGAGGCTAAAAATGAGGAGAAAACTTTAGGTTATGCTATAATAGACACCCATATATTAAGGACTAAGACTGAAACCGTTATGTTTGTTATAGACCCAGATGGAAGCTTGAGACAGACCGAGGTGCTGGCATTTTTTGAACCGTCAGATTATCAAGCAGGGGATAATTGGATGGCATTATTTGAAGGTAAAACTTCAGAAGATAGTTTAAAGCCGGGGAAAGATATCCCAAACATGACTGGGGCTACTATTACTGCAAATTCGCTGTCACAGGCGACTAGAAGAATTCTCGCAGTGTTTAAAGTGGCATCTGATGCAGGACAATTAAACTAGGGTAGGAACACTATATTGCGCTTCTTCATATCATCTGACATCAAGAAAAATACGCTTCTTAAATTAATAGTCGGATATACCGTACTGTTTTTCATTTTTCTTTGGATTACTAACCTTCTCTTATATCTTCAAGTAGGTTTTAGTTATGAGTCCGTGGTTCAATATTATCTTGGATCTGAGGAAGATTTTAGACCAGCTAGAAGTTATCTTGGAATGCTTGAGGAAGCACACTTTCACTTCTTTGCTATGGCTATCCTTCTTGTAACTCTAAATCATTTGATACTCTTCACAAAAATTAGCAATTTTTGGAAAATGATACTAATTCTATCATCCTTTACATCAGCATTAGGGGATATTGCCGGTGGATGGTTAATTCGTTATGTGAGCCCTGATTTTGCATACTTTAAGATAGCTTCATTAATAGTACTTCAGGTGTCTCTAGCGGCTTTGATGATAATAGTGATCTGGTTTCTCTATGGTTACAGTGATAAGAAAACTAATTATGGATAACGTATAAGTTGCTATTAGCTTAACTTGAGCTTTGTCCTTAATTTAGCTACGTCATAGTATGGCTCGCCTCGTTTCCTGGCTTGTTCATATATAGCTTCCAGCTCATCTATTACCGCGCTCAGCATTACTCTTCCTTCCTTAGTCTTCATAGCTTCTTTGGGCGATATGCTTCCTAAGACTCCTAGAGGTGTATTTACCCATTTGTCATAATGGCTATCAAGTTCAGAATCAAGCTCTTTATTATTTTTAACTCCAAGAGGGAGTTTCTTTGATTTTTCGGGCTCACTCTGGGACTTGTCAATAAATGAACTTAATTCTTTAGTTGTATCTTTTATGTGGGTAACAAATCCCTCACATTGATTCTCAATTTTCAACTTTGCCTTAGCCAGCATTTCAATTGAATAACACTCTATACGTAGGTTGTCCTTTTCTATCTCCAGAGTACCTGTAATAGTGTTTCTTCCTTTCTTTTCCCAAGAAAACACTCTCAGTTCTTCTGTTTTTTCACTGACTTCTTTAAGTGATGAGATTTTTTCAATTTTCTTTATGCATTTTTCATGTTGATCTACAGAATAATCCGCAATTGCTATAATAAATTCATGTCCCTCAGGAGTGACAAAATGTGGGTTATTAACTGTTTCCTCTACATAAGCGCCAATCTGATATCCCCAGTCTTTTAAATAATCCAACTTAGTCTTTTCCTTACCATAGAGTTTCTTGTACTCTTTAAATTCTTTGTCAAAGAATTCGGTTATTAGATTTCTAAAAGCAGGAGGGTAGAGTGAAACTATTCCTGAGAAGTAATACTGGTTGCCAATTTTAATAGGTCTTGCTGCGATTATATCAGACGTCTTAATTTGTTTTGATGATGCCTTATCCAGAACTTCCAGTGACTTACCAGAAAATAAATCCTTTATTAGACAGGCCTCGCCAGGTACCACCTCTTCAACTTCAAAAAAGCTATATATGCTCTTTATCCAATCTTTGATGAGTATATTCTCAGAAGCTGATAGTGACGATCCTTCTTCTGAATAAAATCTTTCTGCTACTCTTTCTTCTGAGTCAATAAGCTTATAGTCATATAAGAACCAATCAAAGAATTTTTCAAATGTGAGCTCATCTATCTCGTCTTCTTCAAGGTCTTCACTGGTAAATTCAGGGTCGTTTTTCCATATATAAAAAGCTTCTCCCATTTGAGATTGAATTTCAGGCTTCTCGGAATAGTCTACTAATTTTTTGCGAAGCTCTTTATCCGTTTGGTCTATTTTATAATCGTTTATGTCTACAACTGATTTTGTCATATGATGTAGTTCCTTTATCTACTATTAATTTAATGCTTGGAGTGCAAATTACAATTGGAGGTTAATTAAATTTTCCCGAAGCGCTTTTCTAAATACTCTGATCTGAAATTAAATATCTCATTTAGCTGCTTATTTACGATTAGTTCTTTTGCTATTCTACTCAATGGATCAAGAGGTAGTGCATAATGAACTAAATCGGTTGTCTCAATACCACCTTCTATTTCTTTAAATCTATGCTGATGATGCCAGAATTTATATGGTCCAAAACGCTGCTCATCAATGAAAAAATTTGGTTCCTCAACATGAGTAATTTCTGTTACCCATGTCATTGGTATGCTCAATATTGGAGCTACGGTGTAGGTGATTATCATACCTGTGTACATTTTGTCCGGTAATTCAGATGTAATGTTTAAATTCAACGATGGAGGCGTAATTAGAGGCAAGTTGTTGGGATTAGAGAAGAAATCCCAAGCTTCACTAATATCCATTTTCAAATTTAGTTTTCTTTCTAGTGAAAAGATCTTCATTAAATAACCTCTCTTTTGAAATTTAGTTTACCGGAAATTCTCAGAAGTAGGGGTTAGCTTAGAATATAATCTTTAGTAATGTGGCGCATTATCACTTTTGAATATTGTTTTTCCGATGTATAATCCTTCTCCGTTATGAAAATTGTACAAATTAAATCAAAAAATGTAGAGAGTTACCTAAAAGGCTTAAGGAGAAGTACATCTTTATCAGATCCAAAGCTAGAATCTACTACTAAAAAGATAGTAGATGATGTGAAAAACAATGGTGACAAAGCACTTTTTAAATATACAAAGAAATTTGATAAAGTAGAGCTTACCAAGAGGACTATAAAAGTTACAGCCAAAGAAATTGAAGAAGCTCAAAAGCAAGTACCTGCCAAAATAAAAACAAATCTAAGGACGGCGGCCCGCCGGGTCAAAGAGTTTCATAAACATAAAATGCCTAAAGGCAGTATGTACAAAGATGCACTCGGGAATGAACTTGGCTGGTTAATTAGTCCTATTGAAAGGGCAGGATTATATGTTCCCGGCGGAAAAGCAGCATATCCGTCGACTGTATTGATGACCGCGATCCCTGCAAAAGTAGCAGGAGTTGAAGAACTCGTACTAGTGACCCCGTGTCCAAACGGCGAGTTAAATCCAACTGTTCTTGTCGCTGCTTCAATTGCAGGTGTTGATTCTATTTATAAAGTCGGTGGCGCACAGGCAGTAGCAGCACTAGCATATGGAACGGAGTCAGTTCCCAAGGTGGATAAGATAGTTGGTCCAGGAAACATATATGTAACGATTGCTAAAAAGCTCGTGTTTGGAGAAGTGGATATTGATATGATCGCAGGACCTAGTGAGGTTCTGATTATATCTGACGCAAGTACTCCTGCTAGCTGGGTGGCTGCTGATCTCTTAGCCCAAGCAGAGCATGATGAAATGGCAGTACCTCTATTGGTTACGGATAATGCACAATTTGGAAAGGAAGTGGCTAAGGAAGTCTCCCGACAGTTAGCACTGCTTAGTAGAAAAGACATTGCGGGGGAGGCTGTTAAGAGTCAGGGGCGGATATTTATAGTAAAAGATATTGATCAAGCGGTTGAGGTTGCAAACGCTCTTGCTCCTGAGCATTTGGAGCTATGTGTTAAAAATCCTAAAGTACTATTAAAGAAGATTAAGCACGCGGGAGCGATATTTGTAGGTGGGCTGTCTACTGAAGCATTTGGTGATTATGTTGCAGGACCTAGCCATGTCCTCCCAACTGGTGGAGCCGCAAGGTTTTCTTCTCCACTAAGTGTGTACGACTTTATAAGAATGCCAAGCGTTATATCTATATCTAAAAAAGGTTTTGATAAACTCAGTGATGATGTAATGAACCTTGCATATAGCGAAGAGCTTGAAGCACATGCTCTTTCCGTAAAAGTAAGAAAATAGGTATTCTCTTCGATAACCAATTAATAGAAAATCTTTAAATTGGCTAGATAATATGACAACTAAAGATAAAAAATCAGAATCTCAAGCTCAGGGAATTGTTGAATCTAGAGTAAGTCAGGAAATTCGCGATATTACTCCATATTCAGTTCCGCATATTGATTGTAAGGTCAAGCTTGACGGGAACGAAAGCCCTTTTTCTCTGCCAAAGGATGTACAGGAGAAAGTAGACCAGGCTCTTAAAGAAATTGAAGTAAATAGGTATCCGGATCCTGAGGCTGAAAGATTAATCAATATAATATCCAGGGTTTCAGAGTTTCCTAAAGGCGGGATTCTCCTTGGAAATGGATCAGATGAACTTATAGGGATGCTTATTACAACCTTAACAAGTGGCTCGGGCAAAGTTCTATGTCCTAATCCTAGTTTCTCTATGTATAAGCTTACCGCACTAGCAATGGGGGCACAGGTCATAGAAACCCCACTGGACGAAAAGTTTGATATTGATCTCGATGCGACAATAAAATTGATCGAGGAACAAGACCCGGATCTTATATTTTTAGCCACCCCGAATAATCCAACCGGGAATATGTACTCAGCTGGGAAAATTGCTGAAATTATCAGTGTTGCAAAGGGAGTGGTAGTAGTAGATGAGGCGTATTCTGATTTTAGTGGTTATACATTCTTGCCATTGGTTAAAGAATGCGAAAATCTAGTTATCTTGAGAACTTTATCTAAAGTAGGATTTGCTGGACTTAGGATCGGGATGTTATTTGCGAACGAAGATCTTGTTAGAGAGATTAACAAAGTTCGTTATCCTTACAACATAAATTCTCTAAGCCAGGCCGTTTCAGAAGTTGTACTGGAGAACCACGAATTTGTGTCTGAGAGCATCCAACTTATTATAAGAGAGAGGGATCGAGTCTTTAAAGCTTTATCATCTATTGAATCTATAGTGGCATATCCGAGTGATGCCAACTTTATATTTTTTAAAGTAAAAGATGCTGACAGTTTATTTCGCAAATTAGTTGAGAAGGATATTCTAATTAGAAACTTTAATAGACCTGGAAGACTGCAAAGCTGTATGCGTGTAACGATTGGAACGCCGGCAGAGAACGATTTATTTCTAAGTGCTCTGAATGAAATCCTTACCTCTTAATTTAACTACTCCTATAAACCCAACCCAAAAAATTAGAGTAGCTATAGGGAATGCATCTCCTATTCTCGTGTAGAGAGTTTTGCTTCCATTCATTAGAGCAACTTCTCCCTCGAGATTTGTCTGAACAAAGTTTCCAGTTTGCGCAACTACTCTGCCCACTGGGTCTATAATTGCACTAATGCCGGTATTGGTTGATCTAATTAGATACTTTCTGGTCTCCACCGCCCTAGGTCTTGAGATTAATAAGTGCTGATATGGGGCTATTGTTTCACCAAACCAGGCGTCATTGGTAATATTGACGATTAAATTTGCACCCTTGTCTACAAATTGACGACTAAACGAAGGGATAATGTCCTCGTAGCAAATAATAGGGGCTATTCTTGCACCTTTCTCTTCAATTACGAACAAGTCCAACTCGTCTCCTGGGGTGAAGTCCCCGGTAGCTGGGCTAACCTGTTTAATTATAGGGAAATACTTCGCAAAAGGAAGATACTCACCAAAGAGTAGGAGCTTAATTTTATGGTATCGCTCTAATATTATTCCATTTGAGTCGGTTAAGAAGGCAGTGTTATATTTAATAATATTGTCGTCTGTTATAACCTCAGCATCTGGATCAAGAGGTGTATAAGACATGCCGCCGACAATGAAATATTTTCCTTCCATCTCCGGCACACCAAGCTCGTCACGGACAATCAGGTAGTTAGAGTCATTTGAGAACCAGGCCTGTAGCGATGTCTCGGGCCATATGATAAGATCAACATCTTTTAGCTCTTGAGACATCTCTTTGTGTTTGTTTGTTACTATTTCTTCCAGATTCTCAGTTTTGGCCATAAAGTCGAAATTCGCCTGCACCATGCCGACTTTGAGCTTAGGGGATTTTCTTATCTCTCCCTCTACTTGGAATATTCTTAAATATCCGTATGACACTGCTAAAAATATTAGAACGCATGAAAGTATGAACTCTGGAGCCGGAAGTATTGCGTTCAATGTGAACCTTTTAATTATCCTTAGAAGGGTTACGTTTACTACTACAATAACGAAGCTCAATGCATATATACCAAACAGGTCATACATTTGAATGATCGCCAGGAAATTGGCCTGAGAATTGGTAATACCGTATGGGAATAGAAACGGGAATAGGTACTCAATAGATGTCCAGATAGACGCAATCAGCAGAACCGATAAAACTCCCGGTCTTCTAAATAATCCTAGTCTTGTAGTTATGTATGAAAATATTCCAAACGCTAGTCCTGCATATGCACTTAAGAAAATAATAAATATAAAGCTCACTGGAATAGGGAAGCCGCCAAATCTCGTGAGTGTTCCTACAAGCCAGTAAGTTCCTATGAAATTTGCTATTGTTCCAGAAAGAAGCCCTAGCTTAAACGCATCTTTAGGAGTTCGTTTAACTATTGACCAAAATAGTGGTACCAATACAATCCAAGCGAGTATACCTAGAAAGGGGACCATAAATGTCAGGGGGTATAAAACACCTGTGAGCGCAGCAAGTATATAATCTCTGGTATTAGCTTTAGACATGGTCGTTAAAGATACACGAGCGTTACAAGATGGGAAAGACTGTTATGCCTTTCTCTTTTTCCTCGATTGTCTAGTTGGTTCAGGGGCTGGCTCTACTCCACTAGAATTTCGGAGTGTGTATAGCTTAACAGCACCCACAACTATTAACCCGAGAGCCATTACTTGAGCTACAGAAAGTCCTGGGATAGGGCTTTCTGTTGTACTTCTTACAAATTCAACAAAGAATCTCTCAAATCCTGCGATAATCAGATAGATCGAAAAAAGCCAGCCGGCCGGCCTGATTTTTGTCCTTATTTTCCATATATATAAGAATGCTATGAACATTATTACTATCTCATATATCTGAGTTGGATGTACTGTTTCTGTTGTTGGAGGAAGTCCCTGCGGGAAAGCCATTGCCCAAGGCAAATTTGATGCTACGCCGTAATCATCTCCCACTAATAGACAGCCTATGCGGCCTATTGAGTAAGCGAGCGCGAGAGCTGGCGCTGCCATGTCTCCTACAGTCCACATACTTATTTTATTCCTATTAGCAATTATCCATATTAATATTATCGCTCCTATAAAACCACCATAGAATGTGAGGCCGCCGCGGGATAATAAATGTGTAATTGGGTGTCTAACTAAATCTCCAAACGGTACATTCTCAAATAGATAAAGTAGCTTTGCTCCAACAATACCGCCTATCATAGCGGCAAGGAACATATTACTGACTGCTGCCTCACTTAGTTTCTTTCTTTTGCTTTCAAGTGAAATAAGCCAATAACCTACAAGAAAGCAAAGGGCTATCATTACGCCGAAGGAAGAAATTGTAAAATCGCCTATCTTTAGAAGTTCTGGATACATTTAACCCTCACTAGATTTTGTTATTGAGTTCTTTTTTGATTCAATTTGTTTTTTCAGTTCAGAATTTTTAGTCATAAAATAAAATAGAAATACAAAAAGAACTACGCTAAACAATATCTGAATTATTAGTGCTGTGCTTAAACTACTCATATATTATATCTCCTGATTAATTTTTGACTCTCTAAAGTATATGTCAAAATCTGTGATTTAGTAGAGAGGAATACAATTAAATTTTGATTAACAGTTAGTATCTGCACTTGCAAAACAAGTAAAAATAGGTAATTTTACTCTACTAAATGCTAACCTCTCCCGTGTTAGTCCTCAATCGCTACTTTGTCCCGATCACAATTACAAGTGTTAAGCGAGCTTTTGTAATGTTATATGCGGGCATTGCTAAGGCAGTAGATACTGAATATAACACCTTTGATTTTGATTCCTGGTCACAGATTTCTGAATTTAAAGAAAAAGATGATGTCATTCGTACTGTTAGCTCTGTAATAAAAACCCCACGAGTTATTATTTTAGTTAGGTATGAGGGCGTAATCAGGAAAGAAGCTAAATTTAATCGCTTAAATATCTTTAGAAGAGATGGGGGGACTTGCCAGTACTGCTCAAAACAATTTTCTCGCTCTGAGCTTACAATAGACCACGTTGTGCCGCGTACACAGGGTGGTAGGAGTGTCTGGGACAATGTTGTTTGCTGCTGTGTTGCATGTAACAGGAAAAAAGGCGGACGCACTCCAGTTCAGGCTAGAATGAAGTTAAAGACCATTCCCAAAAAACCAGCGTGGGATCCGTTTTCAAATATTTACATAAAAGCTATTAGGTATAAAGAATGGAAGCCTTTCTTGAATTTTGTTGATATATCCTATTGGAATGTGGAGCTTGAAGAGTAGGCGTCTCGAAAAGTTTATTTAACAAATTAGATTTTTGCTAGTTTTTAGCTTATCCATAGGCTAAATTTATTCTAAATCTCAGCACAATAGTAAATATTCTTATAAAAGCATTATTTGGAGGGTTTTATGTTTCATACATCTAGAGTTTTTTTTATAACATTAGCTTTATTTCTCGGTATTAGCGCAACATCATTTTCTCAGATTAAGTTGCCTGATGTCACAGGGCCTATTATCCAAAAAATCCCCGTTTTTGTCCCCGAGTTATCCAGCACAGGACCTGGCAATGCACAGGGGAGAGAATTTGTTGAGGTTTTGAGAAATGATTTAAAGAATGCTGCACTCTTTGATGTTACAACAGGCGGGGCAATTATAAGAGATCTAAACAATATCAATTTTCAAGGCATATTTGACGCCGGGGCTGATTACATGATTGCAGGTCAATACCAACCTGAAGGTGGTAAGACCAAATTTGCTATTCAGCTGTACAACGTTAAAGAAGAAAGGCCAATTTTGGGAAGAACCTATGTTGCCACACCAGGCAAAGTTAGAGAAGCAGCTCACAAATTTGCTGATCTAGCAATGAAACAGATAACAGGGAAAGACGGATTTTTTAATTCAAAAATTGCTTTTGTTCTAGGAGCAAAAAGCAAGAGAAACTTATTCATAATGGATTATGATGGTTTTAACAAAAGGCAGCTTACAAGACATAGCTCTCTTTTAATGTCACCTGATTGTTCTCCTGATGGAAGGAAAATTATTTTCAATTCCGATAAGGTATGGGATCAGGATTTGTATGTAATTACCCTAGGCCAGAAGGTGGCAGAAAAAAGGCTAACTAAGGCTTTTAAACTAGAACAAAGCCCTGAATGGTCTCCCAATGGCAGTCAAATAGCCTTTAGCGCAAATGGTGATATTTATGTGTCAGGTCTTAGTGGTAAGAATGCCCGGAACTTAACTCGCTCTGGCTCTATTGATGTATCTCCAACATGGTCCCCTGACGGGAGTAAAATAGCTTTTGTTTCAGACAGAAGTGGGAATCCTCAAATATATGTTATGAATTCCAACGGTAGTGGCGTTAGAAGACTCACCTCAAGTGGCTACAACACTGATCCTTCATGGTCTCCAAGTAGAGAAGTTAATAAGATTGCCTTTGTTAGAGTTGAAGGCGGGGCTAATATATATACAATCGATCCTAGCGGCGGGGGTCAGCAAAGGCTTACCTATGGCGGTGGACGCAACGAAAATCCTGCCTGGTCACCAGATGGATATTATATAGCCTATAGCTCATCTAAAGCAGGCGCTAAAGATATTTATCTTATGTATCTAAACGGCGAGAACCAAGTACGTCTAAGCCAAGGTGGAGGAAAAAGGTTCCCAACCTGGTGTAAGTGATTTCTTGACGCTTCTAGAAAACTATAATTGGGTGATAAAATAGATGAGACTTTTTATCGCCGCTTTACTGCCCGAAGAAATCCGACAGCAGTTAACAAATTATGTAGACTCATTTAAGAATAGTCTTGATGGGGTTAAGTGGGAGAAATCTGAAAAACTCCATATAACTCTCAAATTCCTTGGTGATGTAGAAGAGCCCAAACTGGATGACATTTCCAATTCACTAGGCAAACTTGTCTCTCAATATTCTCCGTTTAGCTTAAATCTTACAGAGCTTGGCGGTTTCCCAAATCTTAAAAAACCAAGGATTTTATATCATGGTCTATCAAACAATCCTCAGCTTGCCAATTTGGCTTATGAGTTAGAAGGAGAGCTTAACGGCCTCGGGTTTGAGAAAGAAAATCGTAAGTTTGTTCCCCACATCACTCTGGGTAGGGTAAAGAAAAAAATTAATATTGAACATAGACCCCCTATTGTTCAAACCAGCTTTCAGATAACGCAAATTGGATTAATAAAGAGCGAACTTAGACCCGGTGGGTCGGTATATAGTCCCGTGAAATTATTAAAGCTGGAAAAATAACTGGTCACGAATTACTATTAATAAAGTTATGAGTAGTATAGATTCTAAATCTCAGAATAGAGTATCGGCTGCAATCCTTATCTGGTATGCACTTGCGATATTTGCCGGAGGGGCAGGATTAACTTTACGCATGGTCCCTCCCATGCCTCAGATTATTCTTTTTGGCTTAGTCTTTTTTTTGTTTTTCCTATATTTGTTTTTCCAGAGCTTTAGAAAGTGGATTCTTTCTATTAACATCAAATTGCTTGTTGCACTCCATTTAACTCGGTTCATAGGGTTTTATTTTCTATATCTCTATTCTCTAGATAAACTCCCCTACGATTTTGCTGTTTTAGGAGGGTGGGGAGATATCATCGTAGCTGTTGCTGCTCTCTTGATCATTTTATTTGTTCATTTAGTTGGTAAGAGTGGTTGGATAATTTGTTCGATTTGGAATCTTGTTGGTTTGGTTGATATCCTTTTTGTTGTTGCAACTGCGGCAAGACTAGCAACTGTAGATCCTCAGAGCATGAGTGAATTGCTTAAGCTGCCCTTAAGCCTACTTCCTACTTTCCTAGTGCCAATAATAATTTTTACTCATATAATAATTTTTATTAGACTTAGAGCATCAATAAAAAGTGGTTATGAAAGTCTTTAAGTATAAATTGAAAAGGAGCATTACTTGATGGTTGATAATAATAGCTTTAATGGGTTTACCAAATCTACTTTCAAATTTTTTAAAGAGCTTGAGAATAATAATACTAGAGAGTGGTTTGAAGAAAATCGGGGAGTCTTTGAAAAAAATGTTTTAGAACCTGCTCAGGAGTTTGTTATGGAAATGGGTGAGCGGCTTAAGGTGTTATCTCCTAAGATAGTAGCAATTCCCAAGACCGATAAATCAATATTCAGGATTTATAGAGATGTCAGATTTAGCAAAGACAAGACTCCTTATAAGACCCACCTGGGTATTTTCTTGTGGGAGGGCCCAAGAAAAAAACTAGGCAATCCTGGTTTCTACTTACAGTTAGACAAATCTTCTATTTTAATCGCAGGCGGTCTTTATCAGCTTCCAAGTGATTTAATGAAGCCCTACCGAGATGCTGTTAGTAATACCAAAAAGGGGGCTCAAGTAAGAAAGATATTAAAGAAATTATCCAAGAACTCATCATACAAACTGGGTGGCAATCACTATAAGAGAGTTCCAAGAGGTTATGATCCTGATAATCCAAATTCAGATTTGCTTCTTCACAATGGCCTATATGTCTACCACGAGGGACCTGTTCCAAAAGAAGTGCATTCTAGGGATTTCCTAGATTATTCTTTCAAAGTGTTCAATGATATGCTGCCTCTGCATAATTGGATAAGGGATAATGTTTCAAAGTAACATATCCTATGCCTGCTTCTTATCATATATACGACGCGCTTTATCCACTTGGCCCGTGTTTTTTGTTGTCCATTTCTCAAGCTCGTTAAATATTGGAATCAGCGTCTTGCCTAATGCTGTCATTGAATATACCACCTTGGGGGGTATTTCTAGATATTGCTTTCTGTCGATTATCCCATCCCGCTCTAATTCACGTAACTGTTGAGTCAGCATTCTTTGGCTCACATCCGGAACCAGTCTCCTGAGTTCATTAAAGCGTTTTGGGCCTTGATTAATAAAATACAATGTCTCGGGTTTCCACTTACCTCCAAATATATTAATGGACCCCGCGATCGGGCAGCCCATTTTGTCTTCCTTGATTTTTTTTGCCACTGATTTATCTCCGGGTTGTGTGATGTAAGTATATAAAAAATACTATATCACAAAAATGTACCTAATTGAAAATTTATACTTAATCATTAAAATTAAAAATAGCAGTGGTAATTCAAATTTGAGGAGGTCCCGAATGACAGATGAAGAGAGAAAATCTATTGCATCGGAGTACTTAAAAGCTCTTGATACCGGAAAAGAGTTTTTTCACTTATTGGATGAAGACGCGGAAGTCTTCTTCCCTAATTTAGGAGTCGCAAGAGGGGTTGAAGAATATACAAAGCTGTTTTCTGATCTTGGTGCTTTGGTTGAAGATTTCAAGCACCATCACGCATACATTAATTGGATCATACAGGGGGATATGGTTGTGGCTGAAGGTTCTAGTGAAGGAAAGCTCAAGAGCGGAGAGACCTGGTCTGACAGCAAATGGTGCGATGTCTTTGAAATAAGGGATGGAAAGATTATGAGATTATACATATATCTTGATCCCGAGTATTCAAGATATTAATGAAAAATTAACATTCTAAAGCTATTTATTGGCTACACTAAGATTAACATTATAAAAAGTGAGGAATAAAAAATCATGACAGAAGAGACCATACTATCAACTGAGTTAGACAGCCTTTTTCCACCGTTGCCGATTGAAGAGTGGGAGGACACAAAGAATACACTCCATCTTTTCTTCCAGATAGTTGGTAAAATTCGTCTAACGCTTTTCCCTAAAATGAATCACTGGTGGCACGTAACTCTGTATCTATCTCCAAGAGGAATGACTACAAGACCTATTCCTTACAAAGGGATGATCTTTGAGATTGCTTTCGATTTTATTGATCACAAATTAGCAATTCAGACAAGCAGCGGTGAGCAAAAATCATTCAGTCTTGAAAACCTGTCGGTGTCGGGATTTTATAGTCAGCTAATGAATAATTTAAAAGAATTAGGAGTAGAAGTCGACATTGTTGCAAATCCATATGACGTGCCTTTTAGCAAAGTCCCATTTGTGTCTGACCAAGACCATGCCTCCTACGATAAGAAATATGTAAATAGATATTGGCGAATATTGGTTCAGGTCAATTCTGTTTTTGAAGAATTTAGGGCCAAATTTATAGGTAAGAGTACACCAGTGCATCTTTACTGGCATCATGCTGACTTGGCAGTTACTAGATTTTCCGGAAAGAGGGCTCCAGCAATGGAAGGTGGCACGAATGCAGACAAAGAGGCATATTCTCATGAAGTCATTAGTTTTGGTTTCTGGGCCGGGGATGATAATGTAAGAGCACCAGCATTTTATTCCTATACCTATCCTGAACCTGAAGGTCTAGCGGAAGAACCACTATCTCCTAATGAAGCGTTTTGGAATACTGATAATGGTGCTATGGCAGTGCTAATGTACGATGATCTCAGAAAAGCAGATTCCCCGAGACAGGCTTTGCTGGACTATCTCGAAAGCGCCTATATTGCAGGTGCCAAAAGAGCAAATTGGAATATTAGAGAGCTAAATTTACAAAATGCTATATAACAAGGCTTTTCAAATATACAAAACCAGACCAACAGGAGAAATAATATGAGTGATGAAGACCAAGGAATAAGAATAGAAATATTAGAAGATGGACCTCTGATACTTAAGGGTATTACAGGCTTAACGAACTCCAAAGGAGAAGAAGTAGAAACTGAGAAGGTGACTGCCCTATGTCGATGCGGGCATTCCTCTAATAAGCCCTACTGTGATGGGACCCATAAAAAAGTTGGCTTTTCTGGAAAAAGAGAAATTGATAAACCGGTAAACAAAGAAAGAGAGTACGCCGGGGAGAATATAGTAGTTTATGATAACCGCATTGTTTGTTCACATGCAGGAGAGTGTGTTAGAAATCTGCCGAAGGTATTTCGTTTGGGAGAACGTCCTTGGATTGCCCCTGATAATGCAACTATGGAAGAAGTTATATCTGTAGTCCACAAATGTCCTTCAGGTGCTTTGAGTTATTCTGTTGATGGCAAGCATCACAGAGATTTTTCTCACGAAACTGAAATAAATATAGCTTACAATGGACCATATAATGTAACTGGCGATATACAAATCAACGTTGAAGAGAGCTTAAGCCCGCCTTCTAAGGAGCATTATTCTCTTTGCCGCTGTGGAGCTTCCAAAAATAAACCTTACTGCGACGGTTCTCACGGAGAAGCAGGTTTTAAAGACGAAGAGAACTAACTAAAATAATTTAATATGATAATTACACGAGTTTTTGCTGATCAAGATGGTGAATCTCATTTTGAGGATTTAGAGATAAAACTTAAAAATTCTGGTGAGATTGGACGGCTGTCGAAAAACTATTCTGTTAAAAGTATTGTCTTTCGTGAGAATGATGCAGACTATGATTATAGTTGGCATACTGCTCCACAAAAACAATACATAATCCTTCTTGATGGCGAGATAGAGCTTGAGGTTAGCGATGGAGAAAAGCGCTTTTTTAAGGGCGGAAATATTGTTTTAGTCGAAGATGTCAAGGGTAAGGGGCATAGAACCAGATCTGTCTCTGATAATCTCAGAAGGTCCATCTTTGTGACAATTGATTAAATACTTTTTTGAGGAAAAACTAAAAATGTCAGCAAATATATTAGGTCTACATCATGTAACTGCTATAGCTGGAAATGCTAATAAGAATTACGAATTCTATACCCAAGTCCTTGGCCTCAGACTTGTGAAAAAAACTGTTAACTTTGATGATCCGGGAACTTATCATTTGTACTATGGCAATGAGTCTGGTCAACCCGGTACTATTCTCACTTTTTTTCCGTGGGAAGGTATTAGAAGAGGAGCAACTGGAGCAGGACAAACTACAGCTACATCTTTTTCAATTCCTGAGGGCTCTATACCTTTCTGGCTTAAACGATTTCAAGATCATGACATATTCTATAACAATCCTTCTTCAAGGTTTGATGAGGAAGTAATTGTTTTTTTAGATCCTGACGGTCTAAAGCTTGAACTTGTGTCTCATTCTTCTAAAGACAAAAGGACACCCTGGAGCATACCGGACATTTCGTCTGATAAAGCTGTTAAGGGATTTTACAATGTCACTTTGACCTTAGAAGGCTATGAGAGAACCGCAAATTTAATTATAGAACTATTAGGCTATGAACTAGCAGATGAACATATAAACCGCTTTAGATTCATAAATAGAAATAGCGAGACTGCTAATATTCTTGATCTAATTTGTCTCCCGTCAGGTAAGCGAGGCACTATCGCGGGAGGCAGTGTTCACCATATTGCCTTTAGAGTCGCTAATCAAGATAAGCAGATGGAAGTAAGAGAAAAATTAGTTGAAATGGGTTATAACGTAACTCCTCAGTTAGATAGAAATTACTTTCAATCTGTATATTTTAGGGAGCCCGGTGGAGTGCTATTTGAAATTGCTACTGATCCTCCCGGCTTTACTGCTGATGAAGAATCACAAAATCTCGGAATGGAATTGAAACTCCCGGACTGGCTTGAGCCCAGGAGAAAAGAAATTGAAGACGTTCTTCCAAAGTTGGATTAGATGAGCCATAAACTGAACTTTATACACAAATATATTCCGTCTCCTGACCCTGCCAGTGAGATTACCCTCTTGCTTCTGCATGGTACGGGGGGTAACGAGGAAAGCTTTCTTTCAATTTCAAATATGATTTTGCCTCAAGCTTCGGTAATCAGTCCCAGGGGCCAAATACTGGAAAATGGAATGCCAAGATTTTTCAGGAGATTATCCGAAGGAGTTTTTGATCTCCCAGATTTGAGAATGAGGACAAAAGAATTAGCCGAATTTATTGAATCATCTGCTCAGAATTATGAACTTGAATCAAATAAAGTTATTGCTGTCGGATATTCAAACGGAGCGAACATTACCTCAAGCGTTATGTTTACTTTTCCAAAGCTAATCTCAAAAGCGGTATTGTACCATCCTATGATCCCCTTTGTTCCTGATACCACTCCAGATTTATCTGATCTAAAAGTATTAATTACAGCCGGTACTAATGATCCAATAGTTAGAGCCGAAGAAACAATTGAGCTTCAAAAATTATTTGAAAATTATGGCGCACACGTGGAAATATACTGGCACGATTTGGGTCACAATCTCACTAGGGAAGAGATTGATAGAACTTCGAAATTTCTTTCTGAATCCTAACCTTGATTTTTCCAACTAAATATTTGACACAACTAGAATTAAATCTGATATTGTTAGTATTGGTATTATTTCTAATTAACTGATATCAATTTAAGGAGTATGAAATGATTGATTTATATACATCAACAACGCCAAATGGTAGAAAAATCTCAATTATGTTAGAGGAAACAGAGCTGACTTATAAAGTGCATTACCTAAGACTAGGAAAAATGGAGCAAAAAGAGGATCGATATCTTGAAATTAACCCCAATGGACGTATACCAACAATAGTTGATCATGATAATGATGATTTTGCTGTGTTTGAGTCGGGGGCAATTTTAATTTATTTGGCCGAGAAAACAGGCAAGTTTATGCCTTCTGATGCAAAAGGACGCTCAACCGTAATTCAGTGGCTTATGTTTCAAAAAGCTGGTATTGGGCCAATGCAGGGGCAGGCAAATGTATTCTATAGATATACAGAGGAAAAAATTGAGTATGCCATAAACCGGTATCAAAAAGAGACCAGAAGACTCTATGAAGTTCTGGATACTAGGCTCAAAGACAACGAGTATTTAGCTGGTGATAATTATTCTATCGCGGATATGGCTACATACCCATGGATCTATGTTCACGATTGGGCAGGCATAGAAGTTCATGATCTGGATCATTTGAAAAGATGGAAGGAGACAGTGGGGCAAAGACCGGGAGTAAAGCGCGGTATGGATGTTCCCAGGCCTCCAGTAATAGATGAAAAGAAATCAGCCGAAAGAGGATCGAAACTGTTAGTTTAGATTTGATTTGTAACCTGAGGAGAAAATCTTGGAGTATATAAAAGCAGATGTTGCAATTATTGGCGGCGGTACTGCAGGAATGGTTGCATATCGTAAAGCAAAAGAGAGTGCTGAGCATGTGGTGCTCATTGAGGGCGGACAATATGGTACTACCTGTGCAAGGGTAGGGTGTATGCCGAGCAAGCTGTTAATCTCTGCAGCTGAAGCGGTTCACGCAATTCACGAAGCCCCGGGGTTTGGAATTTTTCCAAATGGTGAGCCTAGAATTGACGGTGTAAAAGTTATGGAGCGTGTGAGAAGTGAAAGAGATCGTTTCGTAGGATTTGTACTAGACGCCATAGATTCTATTCCTCCTGAAAATAAGATAGCAGGATATGCTAAATTTCTTGATAACCACACACTACAAATAGATGACCGCACTACAATAGAGGCCACCTCAAAAGTGATAGCAACAGGATCATCTCCTTCAATTCTTCCTATGTTCGAGCCTGCTGGAGATAGAATTATTTTAAATGACGATGTGTTCTATTGGAATGACTTGCCTGAGTCGGTTGTTGTCTTTGGAGCAGGGGTAATTGGTCTAGAGATTGGACAAGCTCTTCATCGTCTAGGAGTAAGGACCAAGATACTGAGCAAGTTTGGTATGGTTGGACCACTCAATCATCCTGAAATAATAGAATATGCAGGCCGCACTTTTCAAGATGAATTTTATTTAGATACAGATGCCGATACTTTAGATGTTAAGAAGGTTGGCGATCAGGTTGAGGTCAGGTTCAAGGATTTACAGGGGAACGAACAAACTGAAAAGTTTGACTACCTTCTTGCAGCAACGGGAAGGACTCCCAATGTCAAAAATCTAGGATTAGAGAATACAACTTTGGAACTTGACGGAAGAGGGGTTCCCCTCTTTGATCGATATACACTTCAATGCGGAGACAGCTCAATCTTTATTGCTGGGGACGCTAACAATGATGTTCCATTGCTTCATGAATCCGCTGATGAAGGGCGAATTGCCGGTACGAATGCAGGTACTTATCCGGAAGTACACGCAGGGCCGAGAACTACACCACTAACTGTAGTTTTTACAGATCCACAAATAGCACTAGTTGGGAGTAGTTATAATGAGCTAAAGGAAACTCCTAATTGTTGCTTTGTAACTGGGAAAGTATCTTTTGAAAATCAGGGACGAAGTCGTGTGATGCTAAAAAATAAAGGAATTCTATATGTCTATGCAGAATATGGTTCAGGAATTTTCTTGGGGGCTGAGATGTTTGGACCACGAGCGGAGCATATAGCCCATTTACTTGCTTGGGCTCGTCAGAAAAGGATGTGTATAACTGAGATGCTGGAAATGCCATTTTATCATCCGGTGATTGAAGAGGGACTAAGGACAGCTCTTAGAGATGCCAATGAAAAACTTCATATTGGACCAGGTCTTGATGAGACAAGTATCGAATGCGGCCCTGGGATTTAATTTGTTTTGAAACGCTGCGATCATTAAACTGTTATATATATAACAATAAAAAGTTAGGAGGAAAGGGTTATGAGATTAGAAGGCAAAACAGCTTTAATAACCGGTGGCGGAGACGGAATAGGAAGGGCAACAGCGCTACTTTTTTGTGAACAAGGTGCTAAGGTTGGAATAATGGGAAGGACTGAATCTAGTTTGCAGGGAGTTGTTAACGAAGCTAATGGGCCTGGAGAAATTACTGCTTATCAAGGGGATGTATCTAAAGAGAGGGATGTGAACAGGGTAGTAAATGATTTTTATAAAAAACATGGAAAGATAGATATCCTTTTTAACAATGCAGGGATATACGACGCCGGATCTGTTGTAACAACATCAATGGAGGTTTGGGACAGGACCATGGACATTAATGTTAAAGGTGTGTTTCTTGTTAGCAAATATGTTGTTCCAATAATGTCCAAACACGGGGGCGGAGCAATTATTAATAACTCTTCTGTCTTGGGTATTGTCGGTATGGAAAACTGTGTTGCATATAACGCTTCAAAGGGTGCTGTGAGGCAGATTACAAAAAGTATGGCACTAGATCACGCAAATGAAAATATCCGAGTAAACTCAGTCTGTCCCGGATACATAAAGACTAAAATGGATCCTGAGTTCATGGGTAACCCACCAGATGCTGAAGAGCAGCTTGATAAGATGGCTGCTGATATGATTCCTCTTGTTAGACGCGCCGAAGCAGTTGAAGTGGGGCATGCTGTTTTGTATCTTGCGAGTGATGATGCAAGATATGTGACCGGTTCAGACTTGGTTATCGACGGCGGGTGGACAACCGTTTAATTCATCCTGTGCTACACTTAACTTATAATATTTAATCTGACCAAGGATAGTTTATGGACCCTGTAAGCCAGGGATTAGTAGGATCAGTACTTCCCCAAAGCGTCTCAAATAAAAAAGAACTTAGACTCGCGGCCTTGATAGGGTTCTTGGCCGGTTTACTGGCAGATATAGATGTAGTTATTCGCTCTTCTTCAGACCCACTTTTATTCTTAGACTATCACCGCCAATTTACTCACTCTATCATTTTTATACCTATAGGGGGCTTAATTGCCGCTTTGTTATTATGGCTGTTTTTTAAAAAACGCCTAAACTTTTGGAAGATATATTTTTACGCCGTCCTAGGATATGGGACCCATTGTTTTTTAGATACCTGCACAAATTACGGAACTCAACTGCTCTGGCCCTTTTCTGATGCCAGGCTGGCCTGGAATAATATTTCAATAATAGACCCTCTCTTTACCCTGCCTTTATTAGTTATAGTTTTAATTGCAATATTTAGAAAATCGGTTTTTACAGCTAGAATCGGTTTTGTCTTTGCAGTTATCTATCTTTTATTTGGCTTATATCAGAGGGAAGAAGCTAAAGAAGCTCTTATAGAATTGGCAAAGAAGAGAGGGCATACTGCTGAGATGGTTATGGTTCATCCTTCTATTGGAAACCTCATTGTCTGGCGCTCAATATATAGATCCGGTGATAGATATTATGTACAAGCAATACGTGTAAGCCCGATTTCCAAAACAATAGTTTATAGTGGGGACTCCATTGAGGCCTTTTATCCGAATCGAGAGCTGTCTAATCTAAAGCCAGATTCAGTTCTGAGTAGCGATATAAACCGTTTTAGTAAATTTGCCAAAAACTACCTTGTTGTTCATCCAGACTATCCGGATATAGTTGGGGATTTGAGAATGGGGATATTGCCAAACAGTATTATGCCTCTTTGGGGAATTAGAATCGATCAGAATAACCAAACGGAGCATGTCTCAATGGAGAATTACGGCCGGACAGTTGACGGTGATAAAATTCAAACTTTTATATCTATGATTCTTGGAAAAGAATTGCCTTCTGCAAATCTCCAACAAACTCAATAAGCAATTAACTTGCAACTTTTTGTAAAATGTATTATCAAATAGTATAAGTTTGATAAAGATTGCTAGTAATAATGTTAGATAAATCGCTTAAAAGGGAGAGTCAGTTATGGAGCTAAACGAAAAGCAGTTGGAAATGTGTGATCAGAGTAAATGGGATTTTTCGGATCTAAAGGCATTAATTTTAAACTGTACTCTTAAGAAATCACCGGAATTATCACACACAGAGGGACTCATAAATATATCTAAAGCAATAATGGAGAAAAACGGCATTTCTGTAGAACTTCTCCGTCCTATAGATTACGACATTGCAACAGGCGTTTATCCTGATATGACTGAGCACGGCTGGGACAATGACGACTGGCCTGAGATCTATAAAAAAGTAGAGGCAGCCAATATCTTGATTATAGGCTCTTCTATTTGGCTAGGTGAAAAAACATCTGTTTGCACTCAAGTAATTGAGCGTTTATATGCCAACTCTCATATTCTTAATGAACATGGTCAGTATGCATATTATGGAAGAGTAGGGGGCTGTCTCATAACTGGTAACGAGGATGGAGCTAAGCACTGTTCTATGAATATACTATATTCACTGCAACATCTTGGATATGTGATTCCTCCACAAGCTGATGCTGGATGGCTGGGAGAAGCAGGCCCAGGACCATCTTACTTGGATCCCGGATCTGGCGGTCCTGAAAACGACTTTACTAATAGAAACACAACATTCATGACCTGGAACCTTATGCATATCGCTAGAATGCTCAAAGACGCAGGTGGGATTCCTGTTCATGGTAATCAGCGCTCGGAATGGGACGCGGGATGCAGGTTTGATTCTGAGAACCCAGAGCACAGATAAGTTTTTATTAAAACATGATACATAGGTGATTTTGAGTTTTAAATATCTGTTACTTTATGTAGAATTTATATATGAAATATGACCAAACTGATCCACAATGGAGAAGTTTCGAGAAATCTGTAGCTGCGTTTGTTCAGGCTTTAGATCCAGATGCTAAGGTTAAACATGATGTCAGGTTACCGGATCGACATTCAAAACGCCCCAGACAAAGGGATGTATGGATCGAGGCAAAACTATGTAAACATTTTCCAGTATGTTTACTCATAAGTTGTAAGTTGTGGAAAAGAAAAATTAATCAACAAGATATGGATGCATTTAATGGTGAACTTATATCATCAGGTGCGCACAAAGGTGTTCTCTATGCTTTAAGTGGTTATACGAAACCCGCATTAGAGAAAGCTGAAAATTTGGGAATTTGTTGTTGTAAATTATATATAAATGATCAACCTGATATTCCTGAGAATTTAATTTTATTTACATACTGTTGTACCCCTAAATTTGCAGTCCAATTTCTAGAAGCACCTGATTCAGGATGGAATATTTCAAACTACAAAGATTTATTTAACATAGAAATAGACACCTCGAATAAAAAGGTTTCTTTGCTCGATGCAATTGACTCTGCATATAGGGAAAGTGAACAAACTTCTACTGAATATGGTAAAAAAGAAAAATTTCCATGTGACTGGAAAAATGATATAACAATTACAGATACAGAATCTAAAGTTCGACCTTTACGAATTCGACTTGCTGGTTCTTGGAATATTTATAGAGCACAATTAGAAGCTCACTTGCTTAATGGGTCATATTCTTATACAACTGGTCAATTTATTGGTAATCAATCGACTCCATGGATTGATACACAAGCATTACATCCAGGACCAGGTTGGGAATTGTTAGATCAACGTCCTACTGAAACTAATTCTGTTTGTGTTATTTCTTTATATGGAGGAAGCATTAAGGATAGTTTAAAACTGCATATGAGCAAGGTCTCCATAGAAAACCTGAAATAACAATTTGGTAGATGTCCTTAGCACTCGTGTGTAAGGCTAATATGTTAATTGAAAGTCTGTAGAAAAGAATCAATACCCTATTTAACTAATCAACTTGTTCCCAAAAATAGATTTGCAGGCAGTTAAACGAAATAGTAAACTTCTGCAACTCTAATGAAAGTATATAGTCTAAAATTATTCATAATACTACTTACCTTTATATTTGCCTTTAATCTTGAATCCTCTGCGCAGGATGCCGAAGTTTCTTTCTCTTATAATAGAGATTTGCGTTCCTTTGAGGTCTACGATTCAAAAAACTATTTGACCGGTGACTGGGGTGGGCTTAGAAGTAGGCTTAACGAGTTAGGGATTACGCCTATAGCTAGTTACTACACTACGATTCTTGGAAACCCTGCCGGTGGCAAAAAAAAAGGCATTCAATATGCAGGTTTGCTGAATGCTTATTTGAAATTTGATTTAGAAAAGCTTCTTAGTATAAAAAGAACAAAGTTCATAATTTCGGGGTCCTGGGCCTCCGGCAGAAGTTTGAGTAATAAGGATATAGGAAATATCTTCACGGTCTCTCAAGTTTTTAGTGGTAGGACTGTAAGATTGTATCAGCTATTTGTTGAGTCTGAGCTTGTAGAGAATCGGTTGAGGATAGCTGTGGGAAGAATGGGTGTGGCTGATGAGTTCAGTACATCTGAGATCTTTTATAACTATGTTAATACTGCAATAGATGGGCATCCCATAAGTTTATCTATCAATGACGAAGGCTTTTTTGTTAATCCGCGATCTAGTTGGGGAGTACGGATTCATACCAATCCTATAGAGGAAATTTATATAAAGGCCGGTATATATAATTCAAACCCAGCAGTCGGCCAGTCTAGTAATAATGGGTTCGATTTCTCTTTCCGAGAAGGTGCAATACTTATTAGTGAAATCGGTTACTTGCATAATAAAAATAAGACCAGTGGAGGTCTTCCTGGCAGGTATACATTCGGAGCTTTTTACGATACTAAAAAGTTTAATGAATTGTCTGATGACTCCAAAGACCAGAGGGGAAATTATAGTTTGTATTGGATCTTAGAGCAGATGGTTTATCGTGAGATTCCTCAAGATGACCAAGGCCTTACTCCTTGGGCTGCGGTAACTTTATCTCCCGATGAACACATAAACACTTTCCCATTTTTTGTTTCGGGCGGTTTAGTTTATCGAGGTTTATTACCTAATAGAAATGATGACAATGCTGCCTTTGGTTTTGCATATGGTAGTTTGAGTGACAAATTGGAGAATCAGGATTATGAGTTAATGCTTGAGATTACTTATATCATACAGGCTACTCCATGGCTTGAGGTCCAACCTGATATCCAGTGGGTTGTAAATCCGGGTGGAAGCTCAGATATTCCTAATGCATTTGTTTTAGGAGTTCAGCTGGCAGTAGATATATAAAAAAGGGTCTAAAAGAAAAGGCAGAGAAAGCTTTTCACTCTCTCCGCCTTTTAGAATTTAGTCTAATTGTTTTCAGGTTGGAAGATTCTGGTTAAGAAAGCCTGAGTTTGCTCCCAAGATTTCTCATCAGCATCCTTGTCGTATACAAGCGGTAGTTCAAATTTCTTACCGTACTTATCTGCATCCGGGTTTGTAAAACTATGCTGTACACCGGGATAAACAACTAGCTCATAATTTGCTCCAGTGTCCTGCATGATTTTCTTAAATACATCAAACTGCTCTTTTGGTACAAAAGGATCATCCCCACCGTGGAAAACAATTATATCAGCAGTTGGCTTTGCATCCGCAGGAGCTTCTTGTGGAAGAATTCCATGGAAGCTTGCTACTCCATCTAAGTCAACTCCTCTGAGGGCCATGTTTAAAACAACCGCGCCACCAAAACAATATCCGATTGCCGCTATCTCGTCAGAATTTACAGTTTTCTGCTCCTCAAGGAATTTCATTGCAGCAGTAAACCTTGCTTCGGCAACATCGAGGTTTCCAAGAACAGCTCCGGCCATTTCTCCAGCTTTTTCCGGATGATCTGCATTCTTAGCATCTCCATACATATCAACTGCAAGCGCTGTATAACCCAGTTCAGCTAATTTATTAGCTCTGGCTCTTGCATAGTCATTATGTCCCCACCACTCGTGAACAACTAGAACACCGGGTCTTTCACCTTTTACACTATCGTCATAGGCTAGGTACCCCTTGAGAGTTGTGCCGTCAGATTTGTACTCAACATCTTTGCCCACAATCTCAGCTGATGCTGTTATGGAAAGGAAAGCAAATACTAAAACTAGAAATACGCTTAAAAATCTCATACAAATTTCCTCCGTGTGTGTTATCTTTGATTAATCAGTGATATCCCATTGACGTTACAATGTCAAGAAGTATCATGGACCAACCCTATAAGATTTAGATGGCATAACTAGAGGGATAGATTCAATGACACGTAAACAGATCCTTACTTTTCTCGCAATGGGTTTAGGAATTCTTGCAGTAGCAATGGATATAACTGCGATTAATGTTGCTATTCCTGCTATTGAAAAAACCTTCAAAACTGACGTAGAAACCATACAGTGGCTAGTTAACGGCTATGTATTATCCTTTGGGGTTTTGATGGTAACTTTTGGTAGGTTGGCGGATATGTTTGGCCGTAAAAAGATATTCTACATGGGGTTACTTGTTTTTGGATTATCGTCTTTAGCTGGGGCATTATCAACTAGCGCTGCTATGATCATTGCTGCGAGGGTTATTCAAGGTGTAGGTGGAGCAATGTTATGGCCATGCATTATTGGAATTCTTTATTCTTCAGTTTCTGCAAATCAAAAGAGTTTAGCTGGTGGAATATTTATGGTTATCGCGGGTATCGGTAATGCCGCAGGGCCGCTAATTGGAGGAGTGCTAACAGAATATGCATCCTGGCGATGGGTGCTTTTTGTTAATGTTCCCGTATGTCTCATCGCAGGGATAATTGCTTATTTTGAAGTTGAGGACCAAGTATTGGAAGAGTCCAATAGCACTATCGATTATCTTGGCATTGTTACTATATCGGTATCGTTAGTTGCCCTATTGTATGCTTTAAATGTATCCCCTACATGGGGCTGGGCTTCATATAAGACCATTTCACTGTTACTTATATTTGTCTTAGTCATGGCCTGGTTTTTAGTTATTGAGAATAGGAAAGAGGACGGGTTAATACCAAAGGATGTAATGGGGAACTTTCAGTTTATGATTGCAGGTGCAGTCATGTTTACTTTTGTTCCTGGATTTTTTTCCATTCTTCTTTATGTTACTCAATATTTAGAAAAATTTCTTAATTATACTCCCATTGGAGCAGGTGCTGTAGTAGTTCCAATGCTGATACTTTTTTCCATAACATCAGCTATATCTGCAAAAATATATAATAGATTAGGTTCAAAACTTTCAATATTTATAGGGATGACTCTAATTTCATTAGGGACCGTCCTCGTGGTGTTGTTCGGGTTTGGCGAAAATTTTTATGGTTTGATACCAGGATATATAGTGGCTGGTGTTGGTTTAGGTTTTGCTGTCCCTTCTATAACCACTGCCGGAGTTAGTGCTGTACGTGAATCAAGAGGAAGCTTAGCTGGGGGCATCTTATATATGTTCCAATTGGTTGGTGGAGCATTTGGCCTTGCTATGGCAACAACAATTTTTACAGATCTTGCTCAGAATGATCTATTAAAAAGATTAAGTGATTCAAGTCTAAATATCTCAAAATCAGAACTTTCAGAGATTACCAATTTTGTCGTAGGTAGTGGAAGCAGTCAAAAAATACTAGATAGCTTAGGTCAGCAGGAGTACAATACAGTATTCGGTCATATACAACATGCCTATATAACAGGCGTTAGCGGCGGGCTTATATTTACGGCTATATTGTCTGGTATAGGGGCAATTTTAGCTATAATGTTTATTAAGGATAAAGTTGCTACTGGCTAGGTTGTTTGTATGCAATTTTTAGTATTCAATCTCTTAGGAATTATTGTTTAATAAAGTAAAAGTAATTTCTCAAGTATTATGTTGATATTACTGTTAACACATAAAAAATGATTGCAAAATTAGTGTTCACAAGTTAATCTTATTGTGCTAATGAATTTTTTTATTAGCACTTGGAATATTCGTTTTTTGGAGCCCCTTGGGTAGGTAGAATGATAAGAGTAAAGAAGGTCTCAGTGTGGTTATCCGCTATATTTCTAATCATTATTATATTGATAGGTGTAGCTTTTTTTGTAGCGTCCAAATTAATACAAAAAGATTCTATGAAAGAGAAGATCCATACCTTAATTTCAAATAAGGTTGGAGGTGAGGTTAGTTATGAGAGCATGAATCTTTACTTTTTTCACTGGCCCCATGTTGTTATAAGAAAAGGCCAGTTTGACATTCCCGAAAAGGTAAAAGGTAGCTTCGATTCATTAATGGTCTTCCCCAAAATTCTTCCTCTTTTTTATGGAAATGTAGAGTTATCTACAGTGAGATTTTATAGTCCTGATATAACTATTTATCTTCAAGATATGACGGATAAGACTGAGACTGAGGATAAAGAATCCTTTTCTTTTGACAAAATCAAGCAACAACTTATTTTAGCGCTCGACCATTTGAATTCTGATGAAAAAGGTCTAGAAGTAAAAGCTTATAATTCTAAATTGCAAATAATGAATGAGGATGAAGAATTCCTCAATTTCGATAATCTCAATGCCGTTATATCTTTTCCAAACGATACATTGAGTTATAGATTCAACAGTAATTCCAATATCAGTCAGAGTATATTTGTTAAGGGATCAATTAATACAAAGTCTTATGATACCTCAGGTGTTGTGAAGCTTACAGGGTTTAGACCACATTTATTAGAGAAATACCTAATGCCTGAAAATGATTTAAATCTAGAATCCAAGTTGGATCTTAATCTGAATTATGGTTCTCAAAAACTAGAAATATTTAAAGGCAATCTGGTCATTGCTAATTCTGAGGTAACCCTTAATAAAGGCCAAGAGCAATTTAAGATCAGCGGCAAGCAGATTGATACGGATATTTATCTAGATGAACACCAATCGGTCTTTACTCTAAATAGTGCAGAACTCTCACATCCTCCGATGAAAGCGAGTGGAGAGCACAAAATTGATCGAAAACTCAATAAGATCAATTTAGATATTAAGGGTAATGATATAAATGTGGAATCATCAAGGGAAGCCGTCTTGTTTGTTGCCGGTGGAGATCGGATAGTTGATCTTATCTTTGATATTGTCAGAGGAGGTACTGTTTCTGAGATCACTCTTGAAGCAAGCGGTGAAAATTTCAAAGACTTGTGGCAAAAAGGGAACTTTGAAATTAAAGGCAGCATGACTGATGGAAAAATATTTGTTCCTATTGGTGATTTCGATTTGGTAGATGTGTCCGGGGATGCCATAATAGCTAATGGTAAACTTGAGGGAACAAATCTTAAAGCTAAATCCGGCAATTCTCTTGGTTATAACGGGACCTTTCTAATTGGTCTTGAGGGACCAATCGGTCCTTTGAATCTAGATCTTTCGGTTGAAGCAGATGCTTCCGAGATCCCAGATATAATTAAAAAGTTTGTTCAAGATCAGGGGCTTGTTTATGAATTGAGTCTAATTGAAAACCTTAAAGGTACTGCTAGTGGGACATTGAAAGTAGGGGATACAAAGAAGTCACCTAATACTATTGTTGATGTCACTTCTCTGGAAATCACTGGAGATTATAAAAGAGTCCCGGAACCTGTAAGTATTAGCGGCCACAGTTTTACATTCGCAAAAATTGATAAATCAATTGACTTTGAAGGACTGAATATAACTATCGGAAATTTTGTTGCCCCTCAGACTACCGGTTTTTATCATTGGAAGGATGCAAAACTCATCAAACTTAGCTCTAAGGAGACAAAGGTTGATCTTAGTATCTTGTTTCCATGGCTTAACTCATTTGGAATTATTAAGCCACATTTAAGGCATATTGAGTCTATGGCGGGTTCTGCGTTTTTCTCTGCAATTGATTTTGCAGGCCCAGTATCAGAGTCAGATCAATGGGAAATAAATGCTCAAGGTAAAGTTGATTCAATTGATGTGAAATTAGAAGGTTTTGGCAGTGCAATGACTGTAACGAATGCTGAAATTGAGTCTTCTTCTCAGGAAATGACGTTGACCAATGCAAGTATAACAATCAAAGAAAGCATTATGAGTGCTGGGGCAGTATTAAATGACTATTTCAGAGATAATTTGAAATTTACTCTAGATTTTTACGGTGATATGCTTGCTGAAGAAGCAAAGCTCTTCTCAGATTACTTTAGTGTCCCCGAGCAACTCAACATACTTAGCCCTGTTTCAATCTCTGACTCAAGTTTAGTTGTCCAAAAAATCCCGAACGCTGTTGCTTCTATAGCTAATGACACCAGTGCTACTAAAACCCAAAGTATAAGCAAAGAGATTGATTTGAATATGAATATTGTCGCTGAATCACTTGAATGGACAGATAGTGAAGTTGTTAAAGTAGATGGGACTAATACCGAAGTGGAATCAAGTGAAGTAATTGAGACAAGCGAAAGCAAAACTACACTTAATGGAAAGGTTCTAGTGAAATCTGCGAATTTTCAATTCAGGGGTTTTAACTGGGATACTGTGGATGCTGAAGTTGCTTTGTTGGGCAATAAAATAGATGTGAATGTAAATGAAGCAAGTCTCTGTGGTATCGCAACTCCGGGACTGCTTCAAGTTACTTCACCAACTTTAAAACTAGAATTTGAGCCATTCACCAAAGAAGAGGATTTAGCAAAAGCTATTCAATGTTTGTTCGACAAAGCTGGAATAATCACTGGAGATTTTAATTTAGGCGGCACCGTAAACTCTGATAGTGAGATTGTAAACGTTATGAAATCACTCGAGGGAGAACTGGAACTAACATCAAATGGTGGAAGAGTTAGTAAATATGGTGGGCTTGCTAGGTTTTTCTCGGCACTCAATTTTGGAGAATTCTTCAGGGGTAATTCTCTTGATTATGAAGATGAAGGATTCCCCTATGATTTTATTATGGCCAATGCCGATATAAAAGAAGGGAAGTTAATAATAAAAGAGGCTGCGATGGACGGGCCTTCACTCAAGATAGTATGTGATGGTTCTATAGATCTGGTAAATGAGACACTAGACCTTCAGGTAATGGTGATTCCGGTAATGGCAGTAGATTCTGTGATAGATAAGATTCCATTGTTAAGCACGGTCTTAGGAAAAGATTTCGTTTCAATACCGATTAAAGTAACTGGAGATTTTTCAAATCCCAAGATATCAGAACTCTCTCCCCATACAATTGGAGCGGGATTATTAGGTATTATTAAACAGACATTAAATATCCCGGTAACTTTAGTTAAACCCCTCAAATCTAATAACAGAAAAGATAACTCAGAAGCCGAATCACCCGACAAAGCATCATTATCTGAGGGGCCAACAGAATTGTCCAAAGATCCAACAGAAGAATAATATTACCTCTGTTTTAGAAGGTCTCTGATCTCAGTTAAAAGTGTTTCCTCTTTTGTCGGTTCTGGAGGTGCAACAGGAGCTTCTTCCTCTTTTTTCTTCATATTATTAATACTTCTTATCAAAAGGAATACAGCAAAAGCGACAATAAGAAAAGTAATAATAGTGTTGATAAACGCCCCATAGTTAATTGTTACAGCCCCAGCTTCTTGTGCTTCAACTAGAGCAGCATATGGACCAGGCGGTACTCCTTCTTTAAGCACTGAAAACAAGTTTGAAAAATCTACATTTCCAAGCGCCAGACCTATTGGAGGCATTATTACATCTTTCACAAGAGACTGAACGATAGTTCCAAAAGCCGCTCCAATGATAATACCCACTGCCATATCGACAACATTGCCACGCATGGCAAATTCTTTAAATTCTTTAAGCATTCCTTCCTCCCTATAAGATCTTGCAATTTGAACCGATTATCTCATATACTAGTATCGAATTCAATTGGTTTTTGATTAAACGTTTGTATTATACTCTGTGATGTCTGACTGATAATAATGATAGATACTTATTATTAAGGAGTATATTTGAAAAATAACCATAGAGTAGAGATTATTTACTGCACAAAGTGCAAATGGCTAATGCGCTCCGCCTGGATAGCTCAGGAGATTCTAACTACATTTGATCAAGAACTCTCTGAAGTTGCATTACTTCCTTGCACGGACGGGATATTTGAAATTAGAGTAAATAAAGAGATTGTATGGTCTCTAAGGAATGAAGGTCGCTTTCCTGATATCAAAGAACTAAAAAAACTTCTTAGGGACATAATAGCACCTGAAAAATTACTAGGTCATACGGACAGGTAAACTTAAACTCTGTTTCTATGTTATCAACCGAGCTTATAAGAAAATGACAGTCTATTTACTAGATGATTCTTTAGTTTTCCCAAACCCCAGTCACGCAGAGGAAACAGGTCTACTTGCAGTTGGGGGTGATTTAAGAGTCGAAAGATTATTATTGGCTTATAAGAATGGTATTTTCCCCTGGTACTCAAAAGGTGACCCTATTATGTGGTTCTCCCCAGACCCCAGGTTGATTATATTTCTTGATGATTTGCATGTACCTACCAAGCTTAAAAAAATTATCAAATCCAAAGTTTTTGAAGTTAGATTCGATACTTCATTTCATGATGTCATTACGAAGTGCTCAAAATCTGACCGAAGAGGACAAGAAGGGACCTGGATTACAGATGATATGATTGAGGCTTATATAAAATTGCATAATGAAGGATATGCACATTCTGTTGAAACTTTTCATGAAGGAAAGCTTGTAGGGGGGCTTTATGGTGTTTCATTGGGCGGTGTGTTCTTTGGAGAGTCTATGTTTTTCGAGATGAGCAACGCCTCAAAAATCGCTCTGTTTTCGTTAGTTGAAAAGCTTCGTGAGTGGAACTTTGACTTTGTTGATTCTCAAGTTCCTAACGATCATATGATAAGCTTAGGAGGCAAAGAAGTAGAAAGGGCCGTATTTCTTAACCTACTGAAAAGTTCTATGTTGAAGCAAACCAAACTGGGCAAGTGGAAATTTTGATTTTATATTGTTCGATCCAATGTAATGTCCTTTGAGTAAAGATTATCAGATAAAGACAAGGTGCGAGTAGACCCCCCCCCACCGATAACAGAATTGGGATATCTCAGTGGTTAAAAACATATAGTTTTCTTTGGAGGTTCGTTTAACTTCCTGACATGTGTACAAGATTGCGAAACTTAGTATTATCTTATAAGGAAAGAGTCAAATTGAAAAATGAGTATGTGCTGGTATAATCACATCTTCGTTTAAATGAATCATAGATGTTGCAATGTCTTTTACTTACTTATCATTTCCTGCAATATCCATTGAGATAATCAGAAATTAAGAATAAAGGAGACTTATTATGAGCGAATGGACAGTTACAAATCATGGACATCCTGATATACAGCCCGATAATAGCAAGAGGGCAATATTTATAGGTAGATATCAACCATATCACATAGGGCATGTAACGCTAGTAAAGCAAAAATTAGACAAAGGAGTTCCTTGCTTGATTATGGTAAGAGATATTCCACCGGATGAAAAAAATCCTTTTACCACAGAGCAGACAGTTGACATGATTAGAAAATATCATGAAAGCAAAGGTGATGATGTAGTTGTAATGATTATTCCTGATATTGAATCTGTAAACTGGGGTAGAGGCGTTGGTTATGAGATGAATGAATTCTTCCCACCTGAAAATATTGGCTGGGTTTCCGCTACTAAGATCAGAGCATCGATTGGTGAAGGCAATGATGAGTGGAGAGAGTTGGTAGACGAGTCTATTCAGGAAGACGTTGTAAAATACTTAAAAGGTGAATAAACAACTTCTTGCCTTCTTTTTAATTCTAAAATCAGATATTAATTAGAGACGATCTTCTGAGATCGTCTCTAATTCTTCATGATTAAATTCTAGTTTTTCCTTGATATTATTCTCTAAACTGTATTTAGTAGGTACAATCTATTTTCTTTCTATTTAAATCCATATTCTTAAACTAGGTGTATACGGGAAATGCCGAGACTGCTCGTTTTTCAACATGTTGCTTATGAGATATTAGGAACTCTTGATCCTCTACTAAGAGACGCTGGATTCAGGATTAAATATGTTAATTTTGAACGACATCCTGATGCAGAGCCAAGTTTAGAGGGCTATGATGGATTAATAGTTTTAGGTGGCCCAATGAATGTCGATGAAGTTGATCAATATCCTAACTTAGTCACTGAAGTGAAACTTATAAGAGAGGCTGTTGCAAAAGAACTGCCTGTATTAGGCATATGTCTGGGATCACAACTTCTAGCTAAAGCGCTTGGTGCTAAAGTAACAAAGAATCCTGAAAAAGAAATCGGATGGTATGAAGTCTCCCCAACAAGTGATGGTGAAGGTGATCCACTGATTTTAAATTTTACAAAGAAAGAAATGATCTTTCAGTGGCATGGAGATACTTTTGATTTGCCAGATGGAGCTTGCCTCCTCGCCTCTTCACCACTTTGCCGCAATCAGGCCTTTAGATATGGTGAAAACATTTATGGATTTCAGTTTCATCTAGAAGTCGACAAACCGATGATAGAGCGTTGGCTTAATGTTCCTGAAAACAAGAAAGAGATAGAGGCTTTAAATGGCGAAATAGATCCAGATCATATTAAGGCTGAGACTCCGGAGCATATATATCGTCTCAATGATCTAAGCAGTTCAGTCTTTAGTAATTTTATCGATCTATTTGGTTACAATAAGAAACGCAAAACCCTGCCTTCCAGGTAGATCTAATTAATTTCTAAGTACTACCATTTCCTTTCTTGTTATTGGTGCTCTGCCTTCCAAATTTACGGTAATCTTCTGCAAACTCTCTTAGCTTTTTATCTACTAGATAGTTAACAGTTCCTGTTTTGAATTTTCCAGTGCTTCCTTTATTTCCCGCTTCCTTACCAGTGAGCAATTCTACTGCCTGATCTACTGATTCTACAGGGTATATATGAAATGCTTTGTCTTTTATAGCTTGGACTACTTCTTTTCTGAGCATCAGATTCTTCACATTCTGATGTGGGATTATAACTCCCTGTTCCCCTGTTAGTCCCTTGGCCTTGCATACATCATAAAATCCTTCCACTTTCTCATTTGCACCGCCAATGGGCTGAATCTGTCCTTTTTGGTTGACCGAACCTGTGATTGCAAAGCTCTGTTTAATTGGTATTCCTGATAAGCTGGAAAGGAGAACTACCAATTCAGCGGTTGAAGCGCTGTCTCCATCAATAATGTCGTAGCTTTGCTCAAAGCCAATACTAGCAGACAAGCTCAGAGGCTTCTTCTGAGCATATTTAGTTCCTATATAGCCGCTTAATATTAAAACACCTTTGTCATGAATGTTCCCACTAAGTCTCGCTCTTCGGTCTATGTTTATTAAACCTTCCGTGCCCATGTAAGTTTCGCATGTAAGACGTGAGGGTTTACCAAAAGCGTAATCTCCAATGTTATAAACTGCTAGCCCATTGATTTGCCCTACTACTAAGCCAGATGTATCTATCAGAATACTTCCCTTGGCGATCATCTCTTGGATTTTCTCTTCTATCATGTTAGATCTGTAAATTTTTTCATGTATCGCTTTTTCTACGTGTTGTCGTTTTATAGCTTTACTATTGTTATCTACCTTGGCCCAGTAATCTGCTTCTTTAAGTATTTTAGTAATAGAGCCAAACTCTACTGATAATTTGTTTTGATCTCCGGCAAGTCTTGATGAATATTCTATTACGGTTTCAACACCGCTTCTGTCAAATTTATTAAGCCCGTCTCTGTCGCATACCGATTTAAGAAAACATGAATACTGTGAAAGAGTTAAATCATTTCTCTCCACAATATAATCAAAATCAGCCTTGGCTTTAAAGAGTTTTCTGAAATCTTCATCATATGCATAGAGCATGCTATAAAGGCGTGAATTTCCTGCAACTATGACCTTCACATTTAATCTCACAGGCTCAGGTTTGATTCCGACAGTGCTCGAGAATCCATATAATTCGTAAGTATCTTCAATACGCAGGTCCTCATTTTCAAGCGCCTTTTTAAGCGAATCCCAAACAAAGGGATATTTAAATAGATCAAGTGCATCCAGTACTAAATATCCTCCATTGGCTTTTGCCAGCGAACCCGAACGTATCATGGTGAAATCAGTGACTAGTGCCCCAAACTTGGCTTCTTTCTCAATGGTGCCGAATAGGTTTGTATAGGTAGGATTAGTCTCAAATATTACCGGTGCCCCTTCAGTATTGGAGTTGTCTACAAATACATTTACTTTGTATTCTATAAAAGTAGGTTCTTGCTGAGGCATTCTCATTGGCATTTGCATTGGAAGTCCAGCTTGAGGGGCTTTCGAAGGAAGGAAATTCTCTATATTCTCTAAGATGTGTTTTTGAAGCTGGTCAAAATAATTGATAACTTGAGGGTAACTCTGATATTTTTCCCTAATGCTATCAATCAGATCTCGTACTGAAAAGAGCGCAACTTTTTTCTCAAGCTCTTTTACTTTCTCTGCCGCTTCTTTCTCAAGTTTTCGAGCAATCTTTAACATCTCAGCAACCTCTGAATCAACCTTCTCTTTTTTCGCTTTTATTTTCGCTTTGGTTTTATCATCTAAAGAATTGTAGTTGTCTTGGGTTACAGCTGTACCTTCAACGAGGGGAATTGTAATTATTCCTGTTGGAGAAAATTGAACCTGTATCTCATTTTCCAAGGCCTTTTTCTGAAGCTCTTCAAAAAGATTGTTCTTTTCCTTCTGAACAGCGTTCAGAGTACTTTGTTTTTTCTCTTCAAACTCATTACTCTCAAAGGCTTTTGGAATATTAATCTTTAGTTCGCGAAGGAACTCCTCCATATCGTTCTTGAATTCTTTTGCCTTGCCTTTAGGAAGCTCAATTGCCTGTGCCTCGTTTGGTACCCGGAAGTTAAATACATAACACCAGTCTGTTGGAGATGGTTTCTCTTTGGCTATAGAGGATAAAATTGTCTCTATAGTAGTTGTTTTCCCTACACCAGTTGGACCAGAGAGGTATAGATTGTATCCCCTAAACTCCATTCCCAAGCCAAAGTTAATCGCCTCTATGGCTCTTTCTTGTCCGATATAGTCTGTGCATGGAGCTAGGTCATCTGTGGTTTTAAATTTAAGCTGGCGTAAATCACATGTCTTATAGACCTGAGTGTATTTTAGTTCTTTTACCTTTCTCATTTAGCTCCTCGCTAGAATTGCAATAATCTGATTAAATAGGTTACAAATAAAATACTACAATCTTATGAAAATTCTATCAATAAAGTGTCACACTCTTATTTAGCTCTTTATGGCTTCTGTGAAATTGGAATAAATGAATTGTTTGAGTCTTTTATCAGAGAAACTGAATCTAAAAGCATGATATCTCTAATAAAGATATCATAAATAGATTTTCTTTATGAGTTAAGTACACTTTAAAATACTTCAAAACATCCATTATAGGAGATGATTATGAGAGCTACTGTTTATCACGGATTAAAGAGTGTAAGTGTTGACGAAGTACCGGACCCAGTAATTGAAAATCCGACTGATGTAATAGTAAAAGTTACAAAAGGAGCTATTTGTGGTTCTGATCTACATATTTATAGGGGCCACTTTCCTTTAAATGACGGCGATACTGTGGGGCACGAATTTGTAGGACGTATTGAGGAAGTCGGTAGTGAAGTAACTTCTCTTAAAAAGGGTGACAAAGTGATTGGACCATTTTGGGTGAGCTGTGGCGATTGCCATTACTGCGGAAAGGGGCTCCAAACTTCATGTCTGAAAGGTGGGTGTTTTGGATTTGGGGATTTACTCGGAGGCCATGCTGGGTGTCAGGCGGAGTATATAAAAGTTTCTCACGCCGAAGGTACATTAGTTAAAGCTCCTGAGAGTCTTTCAGATGACAGCCAGGATGAGAAAACTTTATTTCTGGGAGATAATATCTCTACAGGTTATCATGGAGCCAAGAATGGCAACATACAACCAGGGGATGTTGTAGTAATCTACGGAGACGGGGCGGTAGGGCTGTTCGCTACTTATGCGGCCACTCTATTCAATCCAGCCCACGTAGTAACAATTGGACATCATGATTACAGGCTTGATATTGCAAAGAAATATGGAGCTACAACTGTTATTAATTCACACAATCAAGATCCAAACGAAGTAATAAAAGAATTGAGCGGTGGACTTGGTGCTAATGTTGTAATTGAATGTGTGGGTAACACTGATTCTCTGCAATCATCACTTGAAATGTCCCGTCCTGGTGGAATAATTTCTATAACCGGATTATTTTGGGAACCGTTTCCTCTAAACATGACAGATTTCTTCCTAAGAAATCTAAACTTAAGAGGCGGAGTAGCTCCTGCCAGATGCTACATTCCAGAGCTTATGCCACATGTTGAAGACGGCAGATTAGATCCTACACATGTTATTTCACATAGGCTGCCGCTTGATGAATGCCCAAGAGGATACGAACTTATGGATCAAAGAATAGACAATGCAATTAAGGTTGTAATAGAGCCTTAAGTTAGGCATAGAAAATTAAATTTAGGGGCTTAGGTAAGACCTTTCTTTTGATCACCGAGCCCCTTTTCCTCTTTGCATTTTTGGCCAAGAATAACTATTGAAATACTTTCTTGTTCTCTCTCTTCTATACTCTCTTTAAAATATTGTATTTTTGATTAACATTATTACTTCAATATAGTTCCATCAATTCTATAAATATAATTAGGAGGGATTGGTTTGAAAGCTTTTGAGGTTATCTTTGTTTTTATATTTTTGTTTTTCCTGGCATGTGGCGGTCCTTCGGTAACAAATGTCGCAAACAATGAAAAGGGCACACTCTTCCCAGTTTCTGTTGACGACAGCTGGGGATTTATTGATAAACAGGGCGACATAGTTATTTCACTCAAGTATGAAGGGGCAGTGGATTTTTCAGAGGGTAGGGCACTTATCAAGAAAGATGGCAAGTGGGGATATATTAATCCCTGGGACATTATGGTTATTACTCCTGAATATGTAGAAGCTCATAAGTTCTCTAATGGGCTTGCACATGTTAAAGTGGACGGCGCATATGGCTACATAAATAGTGTCGGTAAAATGGTTATAGAACCTCAATATGAAAAGGCAAATCCATTTTCTGAGGGTCTTGCTAGTGTTAAATATAATGGTCAATGGGGATATATTAATAAATTGGGAGAAACCGTTATAGAGCCTCAATATGAAAAGGCATTTGGCTATTCTGATGGACTGGCTCTTGTAATGCAAGACGGCAAGGGGGGATATATTAAAAAGAGTGGCAAGGTTTTTATAGAGCCCACCTTAGAGTACGCTGAGGGTTACTCAGAGGGAGTAGCCTGTGTTTATAAAAACGGAAAATATGTATACATAGACAAATTTGGTGAAGTACAGCTTAAAACAGATTATGAAACGGCAAGACATTTTAGTGAGCGCGCAGCAGCAGTATCTAGGGACGGTAAGTTTGGATTTATTAATAGATCAGGCCTTCTAATTGTACAACCTGAGTTTGACCAAGTAGGGGATTTCTCAGAAGGGCTTGCTACTTTCAAAATAGGTAATAAATGGGGTTATGTTAACAAGAGGGGAGAGGTCGTGATAGAACCTCAGTTTGAGAGTGCTATTAGTTTTTCAGGCGGGCTAGCTATAGTAGAACTTGGTGGTGGGAAGTGGGGATATATAGACAAAAAGGGCAACTTTATTTGGAAGTCTGGTTGAAGAATTTCTTACGCAAATTTATTGTTTTTCTACTACTAATTTCTTTCTAGTACCAAGTTTATTATTGGCCATAGTGTCTTGATCTTTTGATAATTTCTTGCGACTAAATAGCCATCCTGTAGATAGTAATATCAAAACCATTCCAACTATCGTAGGCACATTAAAGACATAGTTCCAGATTAGCAAGTCATATCCCGCTGAAAAACCGACCTTTATGAAACCTGCGGAAGCAACGCTAGGAGCTTCTCCTATAGAAAAAGCTTTCGTCATGGCAATCTGACCTATTGTTCCAAAGATACCTACCCCTAGCAACATTAAACTTGTATTAGTATTAATTAAAGGAGATAGGTCTACTTCCCCACGGACAAAAAATAGAGTAATAAGCGCTATAATAGTTGCAGTACCTGAGAAGTGGGTAATAATTATTCTTAGGTCTAAATTTTTTAGCTTTCTTAGGCAGATCATAACGATTGCTCCACCGAATGCTGCATAAAGAGCGAGAAGTCCTGCAAAATTCTGTTCCAGGATTCTTGGATGTTCTACTAAGATTACTCCTATCATGCCAAATATTATTGAATACCATACTCTTTTACCTGCTGTCTCTCCAAGTATATATCCCGCTACAATCGCTACCCATATCGGTCTTGTTTCGGTTATTACAGCGACTTCTGATATCGGTAGTTTTGTTATAGCATAGAACGTCGCGAGCATTGCCGAGCTTCCGACAAGACTTCTAAGCCACAGAGTCTTATTATTAAATACAAATGGGTTGACCCCAGCCTTTCGTGCAAGTGTAAATGCTATAACAAAGGATATAAGCATTCTAAAAAAAGCTATTAATAGCCAATCACAATAATTTCCAAGCTCATGAGTCAAAGCTCCCATTGTAGCGAATGCTAGTCCACCTAAAACCATCAACAGGATGCCTTTGTTGTTTGAAGTTAGTTGAAATCGCGAAGCTATGCTTTTGTTAGACATAAGATAAAGTTGTTAATAGTTCTTTCTTTTTTTTCCTTCAGGCTAATAGTAAATGCTTATCAGAACTGCTTTAGAGAAGAAATGTCTCGAGCTATTGTTTATAGTTTACCTGAGAAAATAGTGGACGTAGTTCGTATTAGGTTTAAATGTTGGTTATCAGTTTGGCTTGAAATGCACAGGGTCAACTAGGATATTGGAGTTTGAAGTGTCGCTTCAAGTAGATGGGATTTGCAATTTTTCTATATCTGACACATCTTTTAATAAATCTCGCAGGTTATATATAATGTAATCAGGTTTGATATCTGAACTCTTAAGCTCATCTTCAATATTGGGGTCTGATATTATTAAGATAGTCGATATCCCGGCATTTTGCCCACCCAAAATATCTGTATCAAGATGGTCACCAATGATAGCAATTCTATCTTTTTCGTGATCATGGTATGTATGGGAAATCTCAAACATCAAGTTCTCAGGCTTACCCGCACTAATCGCTTTTTTCCCGGAAGCAACTTCTATTGAGGCAAGCATCGCTCCTGTAGCTGGTATGTGTCCTTCTGCTGTTGGATAAACCATGTCACGGTTGGTTGCAAAGAAATGAGCGCCGTTTGCTATCGCTAGAGTGGCAATCTTTATCTCTTCATAGTGAAACTCTGGATGGCCTCCAAAGATTACGAAATCAGCTTTCTTTGCTTCATCACCGCTTATAAGATTAAGTCCTGTTAGTTCGATTTCTTTTTTGAGGGCAGTACTTCCAATAACATAGGCTGTTTTGTCTTTGAGACCGCTGAATGTAGATTTAATATGGCTAGCGAGTGCGGTAGCTGAGGTTATTATATTTAAAGAAGTTTCCTCAATGCCTATTTCATTCAGCTTCTGAGAGTATTGTGAGATGTCATGTCTGGGATTATTGGTTAGGAATATGACAAACTTATCGTTATTAAGTAAATACTGTATCGTTTCTGCTGACCCGGGAACTGCAGAGTCTCCAATATATACAACACCGTCTAAATCAATAAGAAAACAATCAAATAAGTCTACTAGTTTCATTGTCTTTAGTATTAGGGGACGTGCTTAGAGATATTTTATAATTAATAAGGTTGATTCTTGGTAGCTTATCAACCCCAAATATGCTGTGCTAATTCTTCCTGTTTACCGTCATCCGTTTCTTTATGATAAAGAGATATGACTTTTAGCTGATCATCTTGTGCAATCTCTACTTGAATCAGACTTAGTACTTCTATTGCAGCTTCTCTAAATCCTTCATAGTATTCTTCTTCTTTGCCCGAAGCTTTAATTGTTCTGGAATCTAGGTGCAGTGCTATAGCAGCAAATGCTAGTGGAACATTCTCGTCAATTTCAAGTTGATAATCTTGCAACTCGCCTTGGAACAGATGGTTCTTCCATGCGTTTATAACTCTATCTATAGTTTCTTGTTTCATTTATTCAGCCTTATGAGAGATTTTATTCTGTTTCTAAACTAAAATAGTATACTTGATCGGACTATTTTTCAAAAGAATGGATGGTCCAAGTACTATTAATCTCTACCTTGTAATAATTTGCTTGCCACGATAATGTTATCTCTTCCTGCCGATTCTGCTATTTTGACAGCTTCGTTCAGGGTTACTTTATCTGAAAGAGTTGCAAGTTTTAAAAGCATGGGAAGGTTTACTCCTGATATTACTTCAACCTTATTATCCTCAAGGAAGGTGAGGCTAATATTCGATGGGGTCCCGCCAAACATATCGGTTACAAGTAGAATACCGTCTTTAGATTTAACTTTTTTTATAGCGTTCTTAATATCTTGTTTGAATGATTCAAATTCTCTCTCAGGGTCTAAGCTAACACCGCAAATTTTAACAGATGGTTCTGATGAAAGGACAAAGTTTACGGCAGCTATGAGTTCTTTGGCTAATTCTCCGTGTGTTACCAATACTATACCGACCATTTATTTCTCCTTAGTTCTTAGATATATCCCTATGCCTAGTTAATGGCGAAAGGTCTTTAAAATGCTGAGCTACTTTATCCGTTATTGCCACTGATCGGTGCTTTCCACCTGTGCAGCCTATTGCAATTGTCAGATAAGATTTGCCTTCTTTTTCATAGTTTGGTATCAGATAATCTAAGAATTCGGTCATTTTATCTATGAATTCTTTCGATTGTTCTTTCTCCATTATATAGTCTAAAACTTCTTTATCCGTACCATCTAAATTCCTTAAGCTTTCAACAAAATGCGGATTTGGTAAGAACCTAACATCAAAGATCATATCTGCATCATTAGGTATACCATGTTTAAAACCAAAAGAAATTATATTTAATAAAATATTTTGACTGCCTTCATTGTTGAATTTGTTTTTGATAATTTCACTTAATTGATGAACATTAAGCTCTGATGTATCTATTGTATAATTAGAGAGTTCCTTAAGTTCTTCCAGCATTTTTCTCTCTTTGGATATTCCTTCTAAAATATTGCCGTCATTTGATAAGGGATGTTTTCTGCGTGTCTCTTTGTATCTTTTTACAAGTGTGAAATCGGACGATTCTAAGAATATCATGTCAACGGGGTAACCTTTTTCCTTGAATTCTCTTATAATTCGAGGGGCACTATCAAAGGAAACTTTCTCTCTTATATCTATTCCTAAAGCGACTTTGTTTATCCCTTTATCTGAATTTTTGCAAAGCTCGATAAATGTTGGTAGAAGGGTGGGGGGGATATTGTCGACACAGTAGTAGTCAATATCCTCTAGTGCATTTACGGCCGTGCTTTTGCCTGAGCCCGATAGTCCGCTAATGATGACTAAGTTTGTCATTTATCACCTTTGGATGAGTCGACATTGTTTAATTGCTTTAAAATATTATCCTTACTATTTGGATTATTTTGTTGGAAGATCTGATTGCGCACCGCAAGCTCAATTATGGTTGCAGCATTTCTAATAGTTGTTACAGGTAATAATATATAAGGCAATTCTACCCCCAATATATTGTAATTGTTCTCTTCAATTCCCAGTCTATCATATTCAACATTAGAATCCCATTCTGTAAGCTCTATTGCCATATCAATGTTTTTATTATCTAGTATATGCTTGTTTCCAAATAAGTCTTTTACGTTAATAATTCCAAGTCCTCTTATTTCCATCAAGTCTTTAGTTTTGTCCGGGGCCGTGCCAGTTAACTCTCCAGTTTGTGCTAGTTCAATTTCTACCACATCATCTGCGACAAGTTTCGCGCCAGTTGTTATTAGATCCAGAGTAGCATCACTCTTGCCAACGCCGCTCTTCCCAATAATGAGAACTCCGAGACTCTTTATCTCAAGCAAAGACCCGTGGATTGTTGTTATAAGCTTATCTTGGTTTTGCAAGATTTGTTGCCTCTGAAGTAATAGCTTTAATAGATATTTCTTTTGCTTTGATCTCACATAAAGATTAGGACTTTCCATCTTCTGAGCTTAATATTAGGAATATTTCTTCCTCAGAATCACAATTCATTAATCTCAATCTTAGATCCTGATCTCTGAATATTTTAGAAATAAGTGCTAATAATTGGATATGGAAACCGCTAGAATCCTCTGGAGCGATGAGCGTAATGAAAAAGTTTGTAGGTGTTTTATCTAGAGAGTCAAAGGCTATTCCTTCTACACTCCTGCCGAATCCTAAAATTATCTCTGCAATACCACTTATTTTTGCATGAGGTACTGCGACTCCGGAATCTAAAGCGGTGCTACACAACTTTTCCCGCTCTAAGAGGGCCTCTATTAGTCTTTCTTTATTAATATTTGTATGGACCTTTGATATATTATCAGCAATCTCTTTGATAACTTCCAGCTTAGTTGTGGACTTTAATTTGGGGATTACAGTTTCTACTTTCAGGAATTCTATCAGTCTCATATCAAGGTTCAATTAAGATTTTGTGACCCCTGCGGTTGATGTAGATCACATTCATTAGACCGCTCTCACTATTTCTAAAAGCTACGAAATTTGCATCAGACACTTTAAGCTGAAGAGAAGCTTCTTCTACTGACATAGGTTTTTGAGGTAATTTGTGAATTGTTAAGTCAGTTAGGTAATCATCCTCAGTTTCAGTTACCGGAATAGACTCTATAACATCCTCTTTGGTTTTTGCCCCTGTTCTTCTTTTTTCTTTAGTTTTCTTTTCGGTCTGTTTTTTTAATTGTTTTATAATAGTGTCTACAGCATCATCTATTGCAGCGTACATGTCGTTAGTTTCAACTGAGCTTGTGGCTTTTATATTTCCACAACTAATAGAGATTTCAGCTGTATCTCTGAATTTTTCAGAAGATAGGATAAACCTTAATTCTGATGGGTCTTTCTCAGCTTTCACATACCGCTCTATTCTCTTAGACTTCTTTAAGGCGTAAGACTTTATCTTTTCTGATTCTTTTGGGTTTCGTAGGTGTCTAGTTGTTACTGTTACTTTCATTTTTTTTATCCTTATACTGTCGTGATCTTGTAGAAGACGAAGGTATTTTAAGTATTTTCCTGTATTTTGCAACAGTTCTTCTTGCAACTTTAATATTTCTTCTCTCAAATATCTTAGAAATATCCTCATCCGAATAGGGGCTTTCGGGCATTTCGCTCGATATAATATTCTTCATAAGCGATTTCACTTTCTCAAAAGAAATGTCTTTTCCATGAGATGACTCAATCTTTCTGGAAAATAGCGATTTAAGCTCAATTGTGCCCTGAGGTGTTTGTATATATCTTCTGCTTGTAATTCTGCTTACGGTAGATTCGTGAACTCCTACAGATTGTGCAATATCTTTCAATATAAGTGGTTTTATATATTCCTTCCCATGTTCGAAAAATTCACTTTGAATGTCTACTATCTTAGAGATGATTTTCTTTACAGTTTCTTCTCTTTCATCCAAGCACTTCATAATTCTCTGAGCAGCTTCAAGTTTTTCTCTAATAAATTGTTTTGCTTCAGGAGGAAGTGTCTTTTCTTTTTTTATAAGATTTTTGTAGTAATTACTTATTCGGACTCTGGGGAAATCACGATTTAGTTGAATTTGAAGCTCGCCCCCTACATTGTAAACGTAAAAATCAGGCACTATATATCTTTCAGAATCTCTTGCAAAGAATGGCCTTCCAGGTCTTGGTTCAAGGGATGATATGATCTCCATTGCTTCTTGCATTTCTAGGGTTGGATCTTGAATTGCATCTACTATATTGTTTAGATCAATCTCATTTATATCTTTAAAATGCTTTTCTATAATTTCTAAGACCAGGCCATCTTTAGGATATCCCAAATCCAATGCTTGGATTTTCAAACACTCCTTTAAGTTTCTTGAACAAACTCCTGTCGGGTCAAAGGATGATTGGATTTTGTGTAAAATAGCTTTCGAAGTTTTAATAATAAATTCAGAACAATTTGAATTTTTTTGGTTATGGTCATTTAATTCTATGTCTAGATTTTCTGAATCCGCATTTTCAGTATTTTCGATCTGTTTCAGATATGTAAGTGCTATTTCTTCTATGTCGGTTTCAAGGTATCCGTCTTCATTTGTATTTCCTATGATAGCCGATGCAATCTCTTTTTCGACATGAGTGAGGTCAGATATATGAAGCTGCCACCTGAGGTGGTCTATTAGACTTTCAGCAGAGCTAATTCTACTTTCCCAGGGTGATTCCTCTTCGCTATCATCAATAAACTCTCTTGATGAATAATGTGGTAAATCGTTATCGTGATTTCCTAAAACCCGATCGTCACCTATGCTGCTTAAATCAAACTCTTCGGTAGAACTATCTTCAGTTTTTTCCTTTGTGTTTTCTGATTCTTCTAATGTTGGGTTCTCTATTAACTGTTCTTCTAAGTAATCCTTTAGTTCAAGTGTAGTCATCTGAATTAACTTCAAGAATAGCTGTAGTTCTTGAGTTAAAACCAGACGTTGCTGGAGTACCTGTCTCTGAGAAGTATTTTGACTTAAATTTATACTCATAACGCTTTATTATTCAAATTATTTTAAGATTCTCTAACCCAATTACAGTATAATATAAAACATGCCATATACAAGATTCGTGCCATTTGATTAAGTATAGCACAGTCTCGAAATATATGTACGTAAAAAGCTGAAATTATTAGAATTTTAGAGATATTCTATATAGATTCTGCATACATAGAACAATTTGGATTTTTTTAATAGAGTTAGTTGTCTTGAGGTAATAATTTATCTAGTTGAGTGTTTAAAACCTTCAATAATAGGAATTTAATTTTATTTAAAGAACCCTTCTTCTCGTTAATTAGAGATATCTGGTACTACCCATTTTCTCTCACCATTGTGTTTGTTCTCATAAATTGTAATTTTGTCCTCGTGTCCTAGTGAGTGTCCTATATCATCTAGGCCCTCTAAGAGGCTTTTCTTTTTAAACGGGTCTATATCAAAATTAATAGACCATCCCTCATCATCAGAAATTGTTTGAGATTGTAAGTCTACTGTAAGATCGTGACCTTGCTTTGAGTTCACGATGCTGAACAGTTCTTTGACTTTAGCTTCAGGTAATACAATTGGGAGTATAGCGTTCTTAAAGCAGTTATTATAAAAAATATCTGCAAAAGAAGGTGCTATTATAACCTGAAATCCGAATTCTCTTAGAGCCCAGGGGGCATGCTCTCTTGAACTTCCACTTCCGAAGTTGTGGCTGGTCAATAAAATCTTAGCATCTTGATAGTGCTCATGGTTGAGCTCGAAATCAGGATTTGGCGTTCCATCTTCATTATAGCGCCAGTCAAAAAACAAGAATTCCCCAAACCCTGTTCTTTCAACTCTTTTTAAAAACTGTTTGGGAATTATCTGATCTGTGTCCACATTCATTCTGTCTAGTGGAGCTACTCTTCCATGCACTCTTTCTAATGGTTCCATATTGTTTCCTCTTTTAAAGTTCTTTATCTAGATCCCAATTTCTAACATCTACGAAATGCCCCTCAATCGCAGCAGCAGCAGCCATAGCAGGACTAACTAGATGTGTTCTTCCGCCTTTGCCTTGACGTCCTTCAAAGTTTCTGTTTGACGTGCTAGCGCATCTTTCTCCTGGCTCAAGAATATCAGGGTTCATTCCAAGACACATGCTGCACCCTGATTCTCTCCATTCAAATCCGGCGTCTTTAAATATTTTATCAAGCCCCAGTTTCTCAGCCTGCCATTTTATCATCTGTGATCCTGGTACAACCATTGCACTCACCGTTGGAGCCACTTTTCTACCCTTTACCACTCTTGCCGCTTCAGTTAAATCCTGAATTCTTCCGTTGGTACATGAACCAATAAATACTCGGTCCAATTTAATATCTTCGATAGGTGTTCCTGCACTAAGGCCCATATAGTCAAGTGCGCTGATCGTAGCTTTTTTAGAATTCTCGTCTTCTATCTCATTAGGGTTAGGAATCTTAGCTGTTACATCAAGCACCATACCAGGGTTAGTTCCCCAGCTAACTTGAGGAACAATTTTTGCTGCATCAAGAGTAAGTGATTGATGAAAATAAGCTCCTTCATCTGTCTTGAGCTCTTTCCAATGTGTAAGTGCTGCATCCCAATCTTCACCTTTTGGTGCAAATTTGCGGCCTTTTACATATTCGAAGGTTTTTTCATCAGGAGCAATCATTCCAGCCCTTGCTCCAGCCTCAATTGACATATTACAAACAGTCATTCTTTCTTCCATTGTTAGAGCCTCAATAGCCGAGCCTCTGTATTCCACAACTGTTCCTGTTGCCCCTGCAGTTCCTATGTGACCTATAATATGTAATATAATATCTTTAGCTGTAACACCATAACCACGCGTGCCCTCTACACGAATTTCAAATTCTGTGGGTTTGTTTTGTCTTAAACACTGTGTGGCCAGTACGTGCTCTACTTCGCTTGTACCGATTCCAAAAGCTAATGACCCAAATGCACCGTGAGTTGAGGTATGGCTGTCACCGCAAACTATTGTCATTCCAGGTTTAGTAAGCCCAAGCTCTGGACCAATGATGTGAACAATTCCCTGCAAATCACTGTTTATATTTAATCCAAAGAGCGGGACACCAAATTCTTCGCAGTTTTGCTCTAAAACTTCGATCTGCTTTGCAGAGATAGGGTCTTCTATTGGTATTGACCTGTCTGTAGTAGGTACATTATGGTCCATTGTTGCATATGTGAGGTCAGGTCTTCTCACTCTACGGTCTGTAAGGCGTAGACCCTCAAAAGCTTGAGGTGAAGTAACCTCATGTACTAAGTGCAGATCAATGTATAGAAGTGTGGGTTGGCCTTCTTCTTCAAAGACCACATGTTCTGCCCATATTTTATCAAATAGTGTTCTAGCCGACATATCTTTATCCTTATATATTGTGCTAAAAACCTCATTATGCACAACAATTAATCATTGTTTAGATTTTCAGATGATATTATAATCTCTGTAAGAAAAATATATAGGAAATTACAAATATCAAGAGATTTTAGATGTTAAAGGCTTTTCTTCCAGGATATATAGCTTCATCCCCTAGCTCTTCTTCAATTCTAAGAAGCTGATTATATTTAGAAACTCGGTCGCTTCTAGATGCCGAGCCGGTTTTGATTTGTCCTGAATTTGTAGCAACAGCAATATCTGCAATTGTGGCATCTTCTGTCTCGCCAGAGCGGTGAGATATTATATATGTATAACCCGCGTTCTGTGCCATTCTGATTGCTTCAAGTGTTTCAGTTAATGAGCCTATTTGGTTGACCTTTACCAAAATAGAGTTAGCTGAGTTTTCTTTAATTCCCCTGGCAAGCCTTTTGGTGTTTGTTACAAAGAAATCATCTCCTACGATCTGCACCTTATCCCCTAGCTCTTTAGTCATGAGATGCCAGCCTTTCCAGTCATCTTCCGCCAGTGGGTCTTCAATAGAAATGATTGGATACTGCTTTACCCATTTACTATAAACTTCTATGAGTTTATCTCTATCAATCTTTTTGCCTTCCATCGTGTACTTGCCCCTGTCAAAAAATTCACTTGATGCTACATCTAGAGCAAGCGAAATTTCATCACCAATTTTGTATCCTGCTTTGGTGATCGCCTCGAGTATGCATTCTATAGCTTCCTCGTTTGATCTTAGGTTAGGAGCAAATCCACCTTCATCGCCAACTGATGTCGCATAGCCTTTTTTCCCAAGAGTCGATTTTAGATTATGAAAGACTTCAAAACCAGCTCTTATAGCTTCTGAAAACTTGGTAAAGCCAACTGGTACGATCATAAATTCTTGAAAGTCTAGATTGTTATCGGCATGAGCCCCGCCATTGATAATATTCATTAACGGCACTGGCAGTGTATTAGCTGAAATCCCGCCAAGGTAAGCATAGAGAGGTATATATAGCGAATTGGCTGCTGCTTTGGCAACTGCGAGTGAAACTCCTAAGATTGCATTTGCGCCTAATTTAGATTTATTTGCTGTACCGTCTAACTTGAGCATCAACTGGTCTATATCGTACTGGGCTGTTACATCTGCACCGATTAACTTTGGGGCAATGATGTTCTTAATATTCTTAACAGCTTTTTGCACACCTTTGCCGAGGTATCTCTTCTTTACCTTATCTCTTAATTCTATCGCTTCATGTTCACCAGTGGAGGCCCCTGAGGGAACTGCTGCTCTTCCAAATGATCCATCCTCACAGATTATATCAACTTCTACTGTTGGATTCCCTCTTGAATCCAAAATCTCTCTTGCTAAAATTGCATCAATTATTGCCACTTTATAGTCCTCCCTGAAATTTCACTCTTGGCTAATGGAAATTACCATATCAACTTATACCTATCAAATCGGGTAAAGTTATTATATCCAAGAATGTTATTGGAAAAGTAACATTAGTTCGGTACAATCTTAAACTCTTAAAATGACACACAAGGACAATTAATATGACATTTGTTTCAAAAGCAACCAAACTTCTAAGAATTAGTTATCTCTTTGCTATATTACTTATTGCTTCATGCGCAATTGGAGACGGTACTCCTCCTGCAACAACTACCGACCTATCTTCTGATCAAGTTAGTAGACTGCTCAGTTGGACCGCACCAGGTGACAGTGGTAATAGTGGCAGGGCTACAATTTATTTTATTCGGTATTACGATAATCTGGAAGTAGCTGAAATCTTAGGTGTACCAAATCTAGATGGAATCCCGTTTTTAGTAATTGAAGAAGCCGTAAGAGACAATTTTAACAATGCTACTCAGATACCCGATTTCCAACAGCCCGACGTCGCTGGAACACCTCAGACTTTTGTTACACCCCGGCTGGACTTAACTGGTGAACTAAGCTTCTTTTATGGCCTTTTTACTAATGATGAAGTAGGCAATTCCTCTAACCCATCAAATGTGGTTGAACTAACTACACCACTTCAATCTGTAAAATACGTAAGTGACGAACCTGGTAGCTGTCTAGGAGATTCTATAGGGTCAGGGAATTTTAACGGAGATCAGGAAACTACTACCAACAATGGCTTTACCAATACTATTGAGTTTGTAAATGACTATGCCATTGGTGATCCTTGCCTTGGAAGGGTGTATATCTTTTTTGGCCAAGAGGATCTAACCAATAACGGCAGTACCGTAATTGATGTTTCTAATGCTGATGTAACGGTTATAGGCAATCCTGATGATATGTTTGGCGCTTCTTTAGCAGGCATTCCAGATTTTGATAAGGATCCAAGGACGGACGAACTTGTAATAGGAGCCCCTGGATTTGATAACGATAGGGGAAAGGTCTTTGTAATTTTTGGTAGTAGAGACTTTCCAAGTGTTATTGATCTGGCAGATCCTGATGTTGATAGGATAGAGGTTACTGGAGAAAATGTCGGAGATAACTTTGGATTCTCAGTAGCTGACGGAGATACTGTGACCAATGGGTCGGGTGTGTTTCTTGTTGGAGCGCCGTTTTTTGGAGCTGATACTGGAAGGGCATATGTCTTTAGAGGCGGTGGTCTAAGTCAGAATGATGTAAACCCTGCTACCGATGCGGGAGCCATATTTACAGGAGAAGGCCCCGATGGCTTATTTGGTTTTGATGTTGAGAACCTTGGAAGAATCAGAAGAAATAGTTTTGACGAGATCGGAGTTGGTGCGCCTGGATTAGGGCGTGCATATGTGATATTGGGCCAAGATAATATTAACGGTAGAGATTTAGCTGTTGATACGGAGAATGTCATTATTCTTGAGGGCAGCGGTGATGATAGCTTTGGCATTAGCTTATCTGGAGATGGGGATATTGATGAAGATGGTGAGCAAAGGGATGATGTAATTGTCGGTGCTCCTGATTCTAATATGTCAACCGGTTCAGTGTTCTTATATTCAGGTGAAGATCTAGACAATTCCTTTCAAGATGGAACTACTCCCCCTGTTGAAACAGAATTTGCTGGCATAAACCCTGGAGATAGATTTGGAGCGTCTGTGAGCGTTATGCCTCAGCTAAATTATGACCAACAAAAGAGAAATAGAGACACAGCAACCGTACTAATACTAGACAATATTAATGCTGATTTCGGAGTTGGTGCTCCTGGCACAGCAGATGGTAGTGTCTATATCTTCTTTGGACAAACTGATTTCCCTGCTACTGTATCAGCGGCAGATGCGGATGCTGAACTAGTTGGCGAAGCGGGTGAATTAAATTTTGGGTCCTTGGTTCAGGGGATTGGGGATGTAAACGGGGATCTGTTTGAAGATTTTGCAGTTGGTGGAATGGAATTTATGAAGGTTGTATATTAGATTAAAGTAATAAGCGTCTTAGCAGTTATTAGTTGCTTATCTAACAAAAATTAGTTACTTGATATCTGTCTTTTGTCCTCAGTGATATAGCCGTCTTTGAATGTAACCACTCTTTGTGCGTACTCTGCAATATCCTTTTCGTGCGTAATCATTATTATTGTCTTGCCTTGTTGGTTTAAGTCTTTAAAAATCTCCATGATTTCCATACTAGTTTGAGAGTCGAGGTTTCCTGTAGGCTCATCCGCTAATATAATGCTAGGATCATTTACGATAGCGCGTGCTATGGCTACTCGTTGCTGCTGTCCACCTGAGAGCTGGGAAGGGTGGTGATGCTCTCTTCCATCCAAGCCTACTTTTAAAATGGCTGCGCTTGCTAGTTCTGATCTCTTTTTTGAATCTGTGTTGTTGTATATCATAGGAAGCTCAACATTCTCAATCGCCGATGTTCTTGCCAAGAGGTTGAAGCTCTGGAAAACAAATCCTATTTTTACATTTCTAATTTCTGCGAGTTCGTCAGTATCCATTGAGGAAACCTGATTGTTATCTAGGTAGTACTCTCCGCTGGTTGGTTTGTCCAAACATCCTATGATATTCATGAATGTACTTTTGCCCGAACCTGAAGCGCCCATTATAGAGACAAAATCCCCGTTCTCTATTTCTAGAGAAATTCCTTTTAGTGCCCGGACTTTTATGTCCCCTAAGTCATATGTTTTATGAATATCTTTAACTTCGATAACAAGATTATTGCTCATTTATTAGAATCTCTTGGGTTGAGGTAGATAAGAGGATTTATTACCTGAATCGTCTTTGATAAGTGCTTCAACTATAACTTCGTCTCCTTCCTTAATATCACCTTCTATAATTTCAGTATGCCGTCCGTCGCCAATGCCGGCTTTAACGATAACAGGTTTAATCAGTCCATTCTCTAAAGGAACCCAAACGTGTGGTGTATTGTCTATTTCTATATTGTTAGATTCTATCTCTGCTGAGGAAGGTGGTATGAACCTTAGTGCTGAAGTGGGGACTCGCTTTATTTCTTTTTTCTCTGCAACTATTACTTTTACATCAGCGGTCATGCCGGGCTTTAACTTCTTCTCGTCATTATTTATCAAAACTACGACATTGTATGTGACTACATTATTATTTGTTATGGGATCATTTCTAATTTGAGAAACCGTACCTTCAAAAGTTTCATTAGGAAAAGCATCTACAGTAAAAAACGCTTTTTGATTTTTCTCAATTTTACCAATGTCTGCTTCACTCACATTTGTATCGATCTTCATCTTTGAAAGCTCTTGGGATATCAAGAAAAGAGGCTTTCCATTTGGTGTCACGTTTTCTCCAGAGTTGATATTGCGGGAAAGTACGACCCCATCTATTGGTGAGCGAATAGTAGTGTTGTTTAAATTCGACTCAGTTATTTCTATTGTCGCTTTGGATTGTTCAAAAGCTGCCGAGGTTGCTAAGTACTTTGATTTAGAATCATCAAGTTCTTCTTTAGAGATAAGTCTTTTTTCATAGAGTTCTTTATTTGTGTTGTAGACTGAACTTGTCAGATTAAGATCGGCAGCAGCTTTTTTGTTGTCAGCTTGAGCGCGTTTTAGTTCTGTTTCTAGTTTTGAGGGATCAATTTCTAGAAGCGGGTCGCCTTTTTTTACTTCGGTGTTGTAGTCTACGAATATATTCTTCGCATAGCCTGTTACTTGAGAGCCAATCTCTATGGTCCTTAAAGGGTTAATTGTCCCAGAGGAAGTTATTTGAGAAATGATACTGTTTCTATCGACTTTAGCTGTCATATATACAACAGATGATTCGCCGTCACTAAAAAAGCGAGGCACAAAGAATATTCCAACCACGATAATTACTAATAGTGCTATATATAGCTTACTGTTCTTGAGGTTCATTAATCTCCCCTGTGGCTCTCTCTAATCTTGCAACATTGATATTGTAGTTATAAATCGCCTGCATATACTGAGCATTGGAGATAGCAAATAGTGCTTCAGCTTCTGCTAGTTCAACTGAAGAAGCTCTGCCCAGATTATACCTTTCTGTAGCTAAGTTTAAACTTTGCTCAGCCGAATCCCTGGTTCTCTTGGTAACGGCAATATTTTGCTTGGCAAATTCAAGATCTAAGTGTAATTGTTTAATTTGTGATACGATCCCTGCTTTGGTAGATCTAAGCTCGGCGTTAGTTCGTTTCAAATGGGCTCTTGAATCCTCTACTTTGGCAAATCTGGAAAACCCCTCGAATATTGGAAACCTTACACCTACACCGGCAATAAAACCAGGAGTCTCGGCTCCTTTTCCCTCAAACCTATAAGCAGTTCTTCCAAACACCTCAGGGTAGAATTCTTTCTTAGAAGCATCTACATTAGCTCTCATAGCTACTTTTTGAGCCTCTAAACTTTTTAATTCCGGTCTCGAGCCCAGCGCCTGAGTAATAGACTCTTCCATTTGATAAGACATTACCTCAAGCTCTGCTGAATCTTCTAAATCAAAGTTAAACGAACTGTCTTCAAGACCCATAACCGTCTGTAAATTCACTTTAGCTACTTCAAGATTATTTTTGGCTTGTATCTGCTCGAGCTTAGCGTTTCCGAGGCTTACCTCTGCTTTCGTAACATCTATTTGCGGGACTCTTCCTGATTTATAAAATCCCTCAGCCTGCTCGAGGCGTTTTTCAGATTCAATTACTTTCTTCTCCATTGCCAGAGCAATGTGGCTTTCTGACAAGACTGTGTAGTATCCAATTATAGTGCTAAGGATAATGTCGTCTTGTGTAGATTCCCTATCATATTTTCTAGCTTTTAATAATGATTTTGTTGATTTAACCGTGTTGGAAGTTCGTCCGAAATCGTAAATAAGTTGATCCAAAAAGAACCCCGATTCACGTCCAATAAATGGGACAATTAGTCTAGAGCTTATCTGAGGGTAATAAATAGATTTAGCATTTTTAACCCCTGCTCTTGATATATCCACAGTAGCATCTGAAATTTCTATCGCCGGATTGTTTGAAATTGCCAGACCTATTGCTTCTTCAAGAGTTAGTACTTTCTTCTCTTGAGCATATAATCCGTCAGCCCCAAGGCATAAAGTAAATAGCAGCAGTAGGGTTATATAGCCTGTTCTCATTATACTATTCATAATTCAACTCAATAATATGACTCTAAAACCTATACGTTGCAACATTTTTCTCATACCGTAAAATACCTCTATGCCATTTGGAATATATGTTCACATCCCATATTGTGTTACCAAGTGCCCCTACTGCGACTTTAATTCTTATGGAGTGGGCTCTAATTTCCCGGAAATAGACTACACAGACTCGGTTCTGCAAGAACTAGAACTTTATCGAGATGAGATTGAAGCTACTGAGATTACCTCTATATTCTTCGGAGGCGGAACACCGTCATTGTTTCATCCTGAAAACATAGAAAAAATTATTGAGAGAATATATGATATAACCAAACCCTCTGAAAATATTGAGATTTCTCTTGAGGTAAATCCCAAAACAGCTGATCTGGACAAGCTAATAGGATTAAAATCTGTAGGCATAAACAGAATAAGCGTTGGAGTCCAGTCTTTTTCAGAAAGAAAGCTTAATTTCTTAGGGAGAATTAACTCTCCTGAGGATAGTGAAAGAATACTGAAGGATATTATCAAAGCAGGATTTGAGAATTACAGTATGGATCTAATGTATGGGACTAAGGATGAAACATTCTCTGAGTGGCAAAATGATTTAAATTATGCACTCACATTTGATTCCCCCCATATCTCAGCTTACTGCTTAACGATTGAGGACGGCACTGAATTTGGCAGAAGGTATGCGCTTGGGAAATTGAAAGTTCCCTCTGATGATAGGCTGTCAGAATTCATAGAGTACACGACTGAGTTTTTTGAAAATTCAGGATACAGCCAGTACGAAATCTCAAACTACGCAAAAGAGGGCTCAGAGTGTGCTCACAATATGCTTTACTGGAAAGGACATAGTTACCTAGGAATAGGGGCAGGAGCTCATTCACATTTTTCAGTGGATAATTCAAGACTCTGGGGAGAGAGATGTGCCAACTTGAGAAGTCCTGCTCTTTATATGAAATCAGTTAAGGAAGAAAAAAAACCTTTGGATTTTACCGAACAATTAAATAGAGAAGAAGTTGTGCAAGACAAGGTTCTCATGGGTCTCAGGTTAAAAGAAGGGATCAATATCCCGGAATTGGAATCGCAATTTCAGTTGAATCCAGATATGGACAAGATTGAACGACTTGTTGATGACGGCTTTTTAGAAAATACAAATAGCTCTTTCAGATTAACAAAGAAAGGAACGCTGTTATCAAATGCTGTTATTCTTAGGTTTGTTGAAGCTTTAAGTTAGGGAATCTTTTTAAGAAAGTGTTTCTCTCTGTTAGACAAAATATAGAAATTATCATCTTCTTTTTTTAGATCTTTCATAAATTCATAATATGCCGCTCTGGTAAATCTAGCATCAAACTCGCCGTTTTTAATTTTTGCATATGGAATATTCTCACTGTTAATGCCTAGAGTTTTCAAGTCTAATTTCTCTCTTGTTTCATCGTTTAGATTTATATAAAAGCCGTCACTTCTTTTATCTACCATTTTTACAACAAAGGGAGTATCTTCAACTTTGATATAGAGTTTTCCACTTCCTTCGTCCAGATAATAATGACCCTCTTCATCACGCTTAAGCAGCTTATTGTTGTAGAGGTATGTGATACGGTGCTGGATTTTAATTCCATCCTGAAACCAGTTACCTCTTTTGTCTATTAAGAATCTGTATTTTATTTCTTCTTGTTCACTCATCAAAGTTATTATAACGAATTTGTCGATTAAGAATATAAGCCACTATTCTCCTAAAACTTTAACAACTACTCTTTTCTTTCTGCCGCCGTCAAACTCTGCATAAAAAACTCTCTGCCAAGGGCCAAGGTCGAGTTTGCCCTCTGTGATAGGCACAATCACCTGGTGGTGCATGATCAAATTCTTTAAATGGGCGTCGCCATTATCTTCACCCGTTTGATGGTGTTTGTAATCATCTTTAAAAGGTGCGAGTCCCTCAAGCCATTCCCAAATATCTTGAATGAGGCCTCCCTCAAGATCGTTTACATAAACAGCAGCTGTAATGTGCATGGCGGAAACTAGGACAAAGCCTTCCTGCACCTCGCTTTTATCTACTATAGTTCTGATGGTGTCAGTAATATGCACCATCTCACGTTTATGTTCAGTGTTGAACCATAAATATTCTGTAAGGCTTTTCATTATAAAAACCTCCTTTGGGAATTTAATTCTGATATTATTACAGAGTAGCGAGTCTTTTCTATTAAGAAAAGGTCTCAAATATTCTAGGATCTTTAACTTAGGAGGTTCAGATGATTATTGAACTAAGTGTTATTCCAATTGGTGTGGGGGCTTCTTTGTCAAAATACGTTGCTTGTGTAATGAGGGTTATTAAAGAAAGCGGGCTCAATTATGAATCCCATTCAATGGCTACCAATATAGAGTGCGACTGGGATGATATTACTCCTTTAGTAAAGAAATGTCATGATGAGTTAAAAAAGATAGGGGTTGTGCGCATAAGCTCATCAATCAGAATTAGCGAGAGGATCGATAAGCCCTATACAATGGAAGGGAAGTTGGCCAGTTTAGAGGAGAAAATGGAGAGCGAAAAATAAGTAATTAATAATTTATTTCTTGACTGTCTGGGGTATTTAGTGTTTAAACTTTTGATACAATGAGAGAGAATTGGAAGTACTGGATTGCGCTAAGCATGGTAAATGGGGTGGGGATTGTCTTAATTCGCAACCTCCTAACTAAGTTCGATAATGCCAAAGACATATTTGATGCTTCAAAGAAAGAGCTTGCCCAAATAGAGGGCATTGGTAACAAAAATGCTGATCTTATAAAAAGTTTTAATGATTGGGAAAGTGTAGATCAGGAACTAGATAAGATTGAAAAGTGGGGAATGAAACTAATTCCTTTAGATGATCCTGAGTTCCCTGAATACTTACTTCAAACTTACAATCCTCCTCCACTTCTTTATATGAAGGGAGATATCTTAGATCAGGACAAGTTGTCGATCGCTATAGTTGGTAGTAGGGTTCCCGATCGCTATGGAAGAACGATCGCCGAAACCCTTTCTGCCGAGCTAGTCTCATTGGGAGTTACAATTGTTAGTGGCCTTGCCCGAGGAATAGATTCAATTGCTCAATCTGAAGCAATTAAGCACGGCGGGCGTACAATAGGCGTGTTGGGTTGTGGCTTGGATCAAATTTATCCGCCTGAAAACAAGAATCTATATAAAGCTGTATCTCAAAACGGAGCTGTTTTGTCAGAATTTAATTTGGGAACACCCCCTATTGCACAAAACTTCCCTAGAAGAAATAGAATAATCAGCGGGCTTTCTTTAGGAGTGGTTGTCGTTCAAGCTTCAGAGAAAAGCGGCTCACTAATTAGTGCTTCTTTTGCCCTGGATCAAAACAAAGAAGTCTTTGCGGTCCCGGGAGATGTAACAAAAAAACTTAGCCGAGGCACAAATTGGCTTATAAAAAAAGGCGCTAAACTTGTAGAAACTGTGGATGATATAGTAAGCGAGATAGAAGCTATAAGAAGCTTGCAAAGCACTGACTTGTTTGAAGAAGATAGAGTCAACAAAATTGCAGCATCTCTCACAAAAAATCAAAAAGAAGTCTTCTCAGTTCTCACTAAAGAACCAATCCACATAGATGAGATAACAAAGATTACAGGCATTGAATCCTCTAGCCTTTTATCAACCTTACTGACACTTGAGTTAAATGACTTCGTCATACAGCTTCCCGGCAAGCAGTTTCGGGTTAAGTAAATATTGATGACCAACTTGAATTAGAATCTAAGAGGTTGAATAATATTATTAATAGGATAGATCTGAAGAGTATCTAGTTGCTGTATTAATTCTATAGCAATAACCGCTATGTGGGGGAGATTAAAATGAAAAGATTTAATAGTATTAAAGCTATTAGTTTGACTCTTGTTCTTGCCTTTCTAACTTTTGGAATTCTTTTATACTCATGTGATTCAGATAACGATCGTGATAGGATAAGTGGTTTTGTCTTAAGTGGTAATCAACCTCTTGAAGGGATGATTGTAACTATCCGTAGCAGCGGTACCGAAAAAGGGATAGAAGTTTTAGGAAATTCAGAGACAGATTCAACAGGTTTCTTCGAAATTTCATTTAACGCTCCTACAAATCCAAAAGCGATTTTATACATTACAGCGGATAGCAATGTAACTGCTTCAACAACTAGTGGAATTGTCCCTGATTTTGAATTTGTCAGACTGGTAACTGTATTTAGGGATATTCCTTTTGATGCCGAAATTGTAATTAACGAAAGAACAACAGTTGCAACGGCATATACAATGGCTCAATTTTTTACGCCTAATGGAATAGATGGACCATCTCCAGGTTTGCAGAATGCTGCTGATATAGCTCAAAACCTGGTTAACCTTTCAAATGGAGAAGTAAGCAATTTCCTAAATAACTCCTCAAACTCAGGTACATCTACTAGGCCTACATTTAACTCACTTGCAAATATGCTTGCTTCTTGTGTTCGAAGTGAATCTAACTGCGATACACTTTTCGAATTTGCAACCACTCCCAGTGGTTTACAGCCCACAAATACACTTCGGGCTATTTCTAATATTGCGCGTTTTCCGTGGCAGAATGTACAGGGACTTTTTGAATTATCACAAGAAGAAACTATATATAACCCTGCGCTTTCTTCAGATATCGATATCACAGCATGGACACTAGCACTGATTTATGTCGGAAACGGTATGGAACTAGACGGTCCAGGCAACATTGCTTTTGATGCGGACGGAAACGCATGGGTATGTAACAACTATATATTTAATCCAGGTCCAGTTGATCCCGATGATGTGGTTTGTGGAGACGACCACGTCCTCAAATTTACTCCTATGGGTGACGACGCTCCGGGCGCTCCCTTTCAGGGAGGCGGGCTTTATGGAGCGGGTTACGGTATCACGTTAGACCCAGAGGGCAATGTATGGGTGGGCAACTTTGGTTTTCAGGGTGCAAATTGCCCGCTTGATTTTGAGGAGCTATCACAATCAGTATCCAAATTTACACCTGATGGAACACCTATTTCTCCTAACAGTGAAGGCAATGATCCCGGCGGTTTTAAGGGAGCTGGCAATTTCATACAGCAGCCGCAAGGTGTTGTGTCCGACAGGGACAGGAATATCTGGATTGCCAGTTGTAGCAGCGACAGCATAGTGCAGTTTCCACAAGGCAAGCCTGAGCTTTCGTTTAACATTCAGCCGCTTGACGATATGGGGGAATCTCTTGTTATAAAGCCGTTTGATGTCGCTATTGATACCAAGGGAAACGCTTGGGTAACGGGTAATGAGAGCAATAGTGTTATAGCTGTTGATAAGGAGGGAGATCTTCTCCATTCACTAACTGGTGACGCTGCGCTGGAAGCCGGAATATTTTTGCCAATGGGGGCTGCGACCGATACTCTTGGGAATGTCTGGATTGCGAACTCTGGAATAACCAAAATCATTTGTGACGGAACTACTGTTCCTACCCTTATTGATATAATTGCTCTGACTGAAGATCCGTTTTTCACCGGTCCAAACGCTTCTGTTACTATGATAAGCGGAGAGGGTTCAGCAACAGGTCCTTTTAAAGGAGGCGGTCTTTTAGTGCCGTGGGGAATAGCTGTTGACGGCAACAACAACATCTGGATATCTAATTTCCAGGGAAGTGCGGTGTCTCAATTGTGCGGCGCCTCTACAGAGAACTGTCCTCCAGGTTTTGATACCGGGGATCCTATTTCTCCAAACGGTGGGTACTTCTTTGATGGGCTAAAGCGTAACACGGCTGTGGAGATCGATCCTTCAGGTAATGTATGGGCAACTAATAACTGGGAAATTTTTGCAGTTGCGCAAAACCCAGGTGGGCGATCGCTTGTGGTGTTTGTAGGGCTTGCAAAACCTGTCCAAGCTCCATTAATCGGACCTCCACAATAGTCCGTATCTAACTTTTGTGTGCCTTGAGCTTAATACCAAAGTATGGTGTAATTATTGCACTATTTGATTCAGTTTAATAATTCAAACTCGAGGCGTTTCCATGTCTAAAAAGAATTTGCCGACCATTAAAACTTTAATTGCTTGTTCTCATTCTCTTTATGGAGAAGGGGTTTCCAAGATTCTTTCTGAAGATAAAAAAGTCGACGTGGTTTCTGTTGTTTCCACGTTGATAGATCTTATTGAATTCTCTAAACAAAAGAACTTTGATATATTGCTTCTTGATGTTGCAATAAAGGGACTAAATCTAAATAAGATATTGGTTTTAGTTAAGAAAAATAAAAACGCCAAAGTGATTTTATTAATAGACAATGATTATAGTGAAAATTTGTTAATAAATGGACTACGTTCTGGAATAAGGGGCTACGTACAAAAGAATGTAGATACTCCCGAGCTAATTCAATCAGTTAAGGCTGTTAATGATGGAGAACTATGGGCAGATAGAAAGTTAATGGGCAAAGTTGTTGATGGTTCTAGCTACCCTACTAAAGAAGTAAATTTGAAGGGCCAGATTTATGATTTAACTGAGACTGAGATCAAAATTATCAAACTAGTTTTAACAGGGATGACTAATAGACAGGTTGCTGATGATTTATATATTAGTGAGAAAACAGTGAAGTTTCATTTATATAAAGTATTTAAAAAACTTACTCTGAAAAATAGATCTGAACTTATGCTTTTTGGATTTAGAAGTGGTCTTGTTACCTAACTTAATCAAGGCTGAGTGAATTAATCAGCAAGAAATCTATTATAGAAACAGGTGTAGGGTGAGAATTCTAGATGGAAGAATTTCATTATATTAAATTCATTTTTTCGTGATATGCTAGTATGCTTTTAAAAATCAGAGGCTAAATTATGAATATAAGTGTAATTGGAACTGGATATGTAGGACTCGTTACTGGCGCTTGCTTTGCTGGCAGCGGTAACAATGTTATCTGTGTAGATATTGATGAAGAAAAGATAAACAGTCTGAAAAAGGGACAAGTTACTTTCTATGAGCCTGGGCTTGAAGATGTAGTTAAGAAGAATATAAAAGAGGAACGCCTTCATTTTACTACCGACCTAGATTATGCTGTAAAAAACTCCTTGATAGTTCTTATTGCAGTGGGAACACCTCCAAAAGCGGATGGTTCAGCTGATACAAGTGCGGTTTTGAGTGTTGCACAGTCTATAGGGAAAAGTCTTAATGATTTTAAAGTAGTAGTTACTAAGAGCACCGTACCTGTCGGTACAACTGAGATGATTCGAGATGAGATTAAAAAAGTAACAGATGTTGATTTTGATGTAGCTTCAAATCCTGAGTTCTTAAAAGAAGGGGCCGCTGTAGAGGATTTTATGAAGCCCGACAGGGTTTTAATCGGAGTCGAGAATGAATCAACCGGTGAGATTCTAAAAGAGTTGTATGCGCCATTTATGAGATCAAGCGATAGAGCGCTCGTGGTTTCTATTAGATCCTCTGAGCTGGCTAAATATACCGCTAATGCAATGCTTGCTACTAGAATTTCTTTTATGAATGAGATTGCAAATTTATGTGAAGTAGTAGGTGCAAATATTTCAGAAGTAAGAGTTGCAATAGGATCTGACGATCGGATAGGGCGTCATTTTCTTTTTCCCGGTATTGGATACGGAGGCTCTTGTTTTCCAAAGGATGTGAAAGCACTTATTGATATTGGAAGCAAATATGGTTCAGAGCTTCATGTTTGCAAAGCTACTGATGAGGTAAACACAAAACAAAAAGAACATTTTTGGAAAAAAATTGAAAATTATTTTAAGGGACAACTAGCGGGTAAAAAAATATCAATTTGGGGAATTTCTTTTAAACCTAAAACTGATGACATTAGAGAAGCTCCATCTCTATTTATTATAGAAAAGCTGCTTTCGGCTGGTGCTTCGGTAACAGTTCATGATCCTGTGGCAATCGATAATGCTAAAGCTCATTTCGGAGATAAAGTGAATTATGCCGATTCTAATTATAGTGCTTGTGAAGATGCAGAGGCACTGGTTATTAACACTGAGTGGAATGAGTACCGGCAGCCTGACTTTCAAAAACTAAAAGAATTGATGAATGGAAATGTTATTTTTGACGGGCGCAATTTGTATAAGCCGGATACTTTAAAAGAAATAGGGCTAAAGTACTTTGGAGTGGGGATTGGCAACTAATCGTTATCTTATAATACGAAATGACTATTAATTAAGTATTTTTTTGCAATCCCATAGTTTTATTTGCAATAAAATTTATTCAGGTAAAATGCCTAGTAATTAAATTGGGATTGAATCTCAAACGTTTATGATTAATCTAAAGACTGATATCAAATAAAAAAATAGGTGGGCGAATGTCTAAATCTCTTATAATTGTTGAGTCTCCTGCGAAAGCTAAAACTATCAAGAAATACTTGGGAAAAGATTTTAGTGTCGAAGCTTCCTCTGGACATCTTATAGACCTTCCTCCAAGCAAATTGGGTGTGGATATAGATAATAACTTTAACCCCGATTATGTTGTAATTAGGGGTAAGGGTAAGTACCTGGATAAACTCAAGAAGGCTGCTAAGGGCGCCGATAATATTTACTTAGCGTCTGACCCTGATAGAGAGGGAGAGGCTATAGCATGGCATATTGCTAACGAATTAGATATTTGGGATCGCTCGCACAGAGTATTATTTCATGAGATTACTAAAAACGCAGTTATAAAATCAATAGAAAACCCTACTGATCTTAGTCAGGATAGATTTGAAGCCCAGCAAGCAAGAAGAGTGCTTGATCGTCTAGTTGGATATCAGGTAAGTCCGCTTTTATGGAGAAAAGTCAAAAAAGGACTTAGCGCAGGCAGAGTCCAAAGTGTTGCACTTCGTGTAGTTGTTGAACGGGAAAGAGAAATTGAGGCTTTTAAGGCCAGAGAGTATTGGTCGATTGAATCAGAGCTTAAGCGTTTACAAGATGAGCCAAGCGACTCATTTGTAGCTGCTCTTGTTAGATTTGAAGGTGAAAAGGCTGAAATCTCTAATGAAGAGCAATCTAACCATATACTTGAGGCGATCAATAACGAAAAGTTCGTTGTTTCTTCTGTAGAGAGAAAAGATAAGAGAAGAAATGCGCTTCCTCCTTTCATTACAAGCACGCTTCAACAGGAAGCATCAAGAAAAATTAGATTTGGCACCAAGAAAACCATGTCAATAGCGCAAAAGCTCTATGAAGGAATTGAGCTTGGTCAGGAAGGTCCTGTGGGTCTCATAACATATATGAGAACTGACTCAGTTAGGACTTCAAATGAAGCTCTTGATGAGGCTAGATCATATATTCAAGAAAACTACGGCAGCGAGTATTTGCCGGATAAACCCAATACTTTTAAAGTTAAGAAGCAAGCTCAAGATGCACACGAAGCAATCAGGCCTACGTATGTAAGTAAAACTCCTGATTCAATTAAGAATTTTCTATCCGAAGAAGAATATAAGCTCTACAAACTTATTTGGCAGAGGTTCGTCGCTTCTCAGATGAACCCGGTTATTTATGACCAGACGACTTTAGAAGCTGAAGCAGGCAAGGCTACGTTCCGTGCAACTGGTTCTATAATAAAGTTCCAAGGCTTTTCTGCTGTGTATCTTGAGGGCAAAGAAGAAGAGGAAGAAGCAAAAGAAAAAGATGAAATGAGAAAGCTCCCTGATGTGTCAAAAGGAGACAATCTCGATCTGATCAATCTTGAGGGCAAACAACATTTTACACAGCCGCCTCCAAGGTTTACAGAGAGCTCACTTGTAAAAGAGCTTGAAGAAAAGGGAATTGGTCGCCCGTCTACTTACGCAACTATAATTTCAACTATTCAGGACCGTGAGTACGTGCTTAGAGACAAAAATAGGTTGTTGCCAACGGTTTTAGGCCGAACAGTGAATGATCTTTTAATTCAGGGATTCCCTGAGATTATGGATATAAAGTTCACAGCTGAAATGGAAGAGAAATTAGATGATGTTGAAGACGGAAATATCAACTGGGTTGAGCTTTTGAAAAGTTTTTATACCGGATTTTCTGACAGACTCGATAACGCCCAGGAATCTATGAAGGGTGTTGAGACAAACATTGCTTGTGATAACTGCAGTGCTCCAATGATCATTAAGTGGGGAAGAGGTGGAGAGTTCCTATCCTGCTCAACATACCCCGAATGTAAAAACGCTAAAGCATTTGAATATGACAAAGAGGGCAAGATCGTCATTGTAGAAAGGGCAGCTCCAGAGTTAAGGGAAGACCTTCCTTGTGATAAATGCAAGGCTCCGATGGTAATTAAACAAAGCAGAAGGGGCGAATTCTTAGCTTGTTCCAGGTATCCCGACTGTAAAAATGCCAAAGCATTTGAATACGATCCTGATGGAAACTTGAAGGTTCTTGAAAAAGAAGAGCCTGTAATAAGAGAGGATCTCAAGTGTGAGAAGTGCGGCAAGCCGATGGCCGAGAGGAAAGGTAGATACGGCAAATTTGTTGGTTGCACAGGTTATCCTAAGTGTAGAAATATTAAAAACATCGATGAAAACGGTAATATTGTGGCGACTAAGCCTGGCGCAAAAGGCCGAGGCAAAAAAGCTGCAAAGGATGATAGCAAAGAAGAAACCACAACAACCTGATTGAATTGCCCAAGATTTGTTATACACTTTGGCTTATTAGCTATACTAATTAAAACCAGATTGTTTACTTTGATATATAATGGAAAGAATTTCTAAACAGATTGAACTTGGTGGATTAAAAGTCGGAGGCGGAGCTCCGGTTACCGTCCAATCCATGACTAAAACCGATACGCGAGATGTAGCCGCTACTGTGGCACAGATAAAGAGTTTAGAAAAAGCCGGGTGTGATATTGTCAGGCTTGCTGTTCCTGATATGGACGCTGCTAAATCACTTGGCGAAATCAAAAAACAGACTAATATTCCAATAGTTTCTGATATTCACTTTGATTATAAACTAGCACTTGAAGCGGTTAATCAAGGTGTTGATGGTATGAGAATCAACCCCGGGAATATTGGGGCTAAATATCGTATTAAAGCTGTTGTCGATGCTGTTAAAGAAAGAGGAATACCTATTAGGATTGGAGTCAACTCAGGCTCACTAGAAAAAGATATTCTTAAAAAGCATGGCTCACCAACGCCTGAAGCCCTTGCTGAAAGCGCATTCAGACATGTTCAGATACTGGAAGATCTTGATTTCACAGATATAAAAATTTCTGTTAAGTCTACAGATGTTAAAAAGATGATAGCTTCATACCGTCTTTTAGCGGAGAGGTGTGAATACCCTCTTCACCTTGGGGTTACTGAAGCAGGCACATATGAGATGGGGACTATAAAATCTTCGATCGGCATTGGAACACTGCTCGCTGAGGGGATAGGAGATACAATTAGAGTATCTCTTACTGGTGATCCGGTAGATGAGATTGCCGTAGGGTTTAATATTCTCAGGTCTTTGGGAATGAGAAGAAACGGTATTGAGCTTATTTCGTGTCCAGGCTGCGGCAGGCTTGAAATTGATCTTATGAAACTTGTAAAAGATGTCGAAGATAGGATTGTGGGCATTGAGCTTCCAAGGCCAATCAAAGTTGCTATACTGGGCTGCGTTGTCAATGGCCCTGGTGAGGCGTCAGAGGCGGATATAGGTATCGCGGGCGGCAGAGGGAAGGGGATGTTGTACAAAGACGGCAAATTGGTCAGATCATTTAAAGAACATCAGATAGTAGATGAATTAGTAAAAGAGCTTGAGACTTTTGCTTAATAACAACTTCTAGATTTTCCCATAATATAAACCCAGTTTTCTTTTCAAATGAACTTCATTTCAAAATAGAAAAAAGACACCTGTGATTTTCTATCTCCAGCTTATATACTTTTTATATATAAGAATTTGTGACACGGAGTTGTAAAATATATGAGCATCATCATGCCGGGGTTTAAGGGCAGAGGATCTGCTGAAAACCCTGGAAACCGTTTTGATAAAATTGACTTTGTACCTTCAGAAGAAGAGATCTCGGAAGGTCTTTCTCCCTCAACAACTTTTTATAAAGATACTACTAAATCCATTATTACTTACAACGACAGTCCAGACGTTGGTTTTAATGCTGGCATTAACCCTTACAGAGGCTGTGAGCATGGATGTATCTACTGTTATGCTCGTCCTACTCATGAATATCTAGGGCTTTCCCTGGGCCTGGATTTTGAAACAAAGATATTTATTAAAGAAAAAGCTCCTATATTGCTCAGAAAAGAACTTTCGGCACGAAAATACCAACCAGAAACAATTGCAATGAGCGGGAATACCGATTGTTATCAGCCCGCTGAGCGCAAGTTCCGCTTAACGCGCTCTTGTCTAGAAGTATTATATGAGTTTAGAAATCCAGTGGGCATAGTCACAAAAAATTATCTAGTTACAAGAGACCTCGATATTTTAAAAGAGTTTGCAAAATGGAACGGAGCATTGGTTGCTGTTTCTATTACTACACTAGATCCAAAAGTTAGAAACTTGATGGAGCCTAGAACATCAGAGCCTAGGTTGAGATTAAAAGCAATTGAGGAACTCTCAAATGCAGGTATTCCAGTGATTGTTCTAGTAGTTCCAGTGGTTCCTGGACTAACAGATCACGAGATGCCAAAAATTATCCAAAGCGCCTCGGACGCCGGAGCTAAGGGGGCGGGATATGTAATGCTTAGGCTCCCATATGGTGTCTCTGATATTTTCTCTAAATGGCTCGAACGACATTTTCCCGATAGAAAAGATAAGGTGCTGAACCGGATACGATCAATTAGGGGTGGTGAGCTTAATCGCCCGGAATTTCACGAACGAATGAAGGGGCAGGGGATATATGCCAAGCAGGTAAAAGATATGTTTGAAGTTGCTAAACGTAAGGCGGGCATGCAAGAAAACATCATACACCTTTCAACTGAACATTTTAAAAAACCTGGCGGTACTCAACTAGATCTTCTATAGATAATAAAGAATTAAAGATTAATACTGACTAAATGGTATAGCATCAAGAACCTTAATTCTTACTTCCTGTGGAATAGCATTCATAAATCCTGCTTTTATATTTTTAAATGTTTTTTTGCTTTTTCCCGGCAGTACTTCTGAAATAACGGCTCTAGTTGAAAACATAGGAGCTTCTTCTTTGAAAGAGAAGAAATCTACTCTAATCTGTATATTTGTATAAGGAATATCACTTAGGTTTCTAAGCGTTATTTCACTTATTCTAGCCATGGTTTGAGGCACTGATCCTGAGAACACAAAATCTTCTACAACTATATCCTGATCAGGAAGCGGCACTTCCTCCTCATATTCATATTCGTATTCTTCTTCATCTTCAGCACTTTCTGAAGATTCAGCTTGAGCTGTAGTTGTGTCTGTGGTACCAACATCTTCTTTCGGCGCGGTGATAACATCTTTGACTGATGGTTTTGTATCGCTTGGTTGATCAGATAAAGCAACCTGGTCATCCGAGGTTGTTGTGGTTTCGGCTGCACTAGAATCTGAAGAAGGTGCAGTGCCTTGTTCGGCTTCTAACTTTTTCTTATATTTTTCTGATAGAGATAGTTTTTCTCCGTCAGGTCCATAGTTTGGATCTGTACCCGTATATACTTCTTCACCATCTTCATTAGTAGTTGTTTTTTTCTTCTTTTTCATAACGGCTGTTTTCCCTTCTTTCTTAGCCATTTTGATTTTAAGTTCTTTGTCTGAGATCGGTTTTGCTTGTCTGACACTAATACTAACTTCCTTAGCTTCTGGGTGTCTAAATCCAACATTAATTCCAGTAAATGTTTTTTCACTTCTAGGAGGAATTACATCATGTATTACAGCTCTGCTGGTAAACCCTCTAGTGCCTAATTTGGCACCCTTGGTTCCAAGAAAATTGATGCTTATCTCTATATCTTTCCAGGCCTCACTGCTTTTGTTGTCTAAAGTGATTTCTTTAAGTATTCCTTCCGTTCCGTATTGGCCGCCGCTCCATTCCCAGTTTTTAACCAAGATCAAATCTTTCGCTTGTGTAGGTGTGCCTTTTTCTATTAGCTCAGCGTTAACTACTCTGGCAACTGAGTTTTGGAGCTCAGAGTGCATTATTCCAAAGTTCAGATTATAAAAAGTCTGTTCACTTTTGCTTGGCAAAATTTCTTTGATCGTAGTTCTAAGAGAACCGAGAGGAATATCATTGGCTGTATAGAAATCAACTTCAACAGCTAAATCCTTATAATCATTCTCCCCTCTATTCTCAATTGTGATTTCAGACATAATAGCAGCTCTACCCATACCGGCTGAGGACCATTTGTAATCTTTTACTACTATTACTCTTTTGACTGATTCAGGTTTTTTCTTTTTTTGAGCATTAGCACTTGGAATAGTAAAGTTTATTAGGACAAAAGATAACGCGACCAAAATTAGTAAAATAATCTGGGTTTTATTGAGTTTAGTGCTCTGCTGGGTATTAGAATGCATTTTCTCTCCTTAATATTACGGCAAGATTAAGATAAGATTATACATAATTAAAGCTGAATTTGTACCTTCATACAATAATAGATAATATCGTGATTAATGAGGTGTTTTGGTAATCGTGTATAAAACTGGAATACTATATAAAAATTAATTCTTATAAGGATGCCATAATGGGTCTATACATATTGTTGAGCAAGCTTACTGCAGAGGGAAGGAAAACCATAAAAGAAAGACCTAGTAGAATGAAAGAGGTAAGGGCTGAATACGAGAGTTCTGGAGTTAAGGTTCTTGAACAGTACGCTACACTTGGCCCTTACGATTTTATAAGTGTTATTGAAGCTCCTGATAACGAAACTGTAGGCCAAGTGTCAGTTGAACTCTGCTCAAGGGGTACAATTGAGATTATGACGCTTGCTGCAATACCTGTTGATTCTTATGTGAATGCGCTAAGATCTACTAAAAAAGTTAAGTAACTATTTCTAATGATTTATTATGAGGGATATAAAATTAGCATAATCAAAGAATTCAAAAGAATATTAAAATCACATTCGGACGACGTCTACGGAGTAGGGGCTTCTAAGACGCTCTCCTTTTATACTGTATTTGCTATAGCCTGCATATTGGTTCCGGTCCTGTTTCTTCTGGTTTTAGGCTTATGGAATCTGTTTTCGTATTTCAGTTAAATCATATATCAACAAAAGCATAAAGAATTTGCCGATTTTATATAAAATTTTTAGTATTTAGGCATGCAAAAATATGGGAAAGATAAGAATCCTCTCTGACAATGTAGTTTCCAAAATAGCTGCTGGTGAAATAGTTGAAAGGCCAGCCTCTGTTGTAAAGGAACTTGTTGAGAACTCAATTGATGCTGGAAGTAGATCTATAAAGATTGAACTTGAGTCTGGCGGCAAGAAACTAATGGAGATTTCAGATGATGGAGAGGGCATGAGTCGTGATGAGGCCCTTTTATCCTTAGAGCGTCACGCTACTAGTAAAATTAAAGACATAAATGATCTGTTCTCAGTTAAATCTCTTGGCTTCAGAGGAGAAGCCATTCCTAGTATTGCAAGCGTCTCAAGGTTTAAAATTACAACTAGAATTAATGGAGATGTAATTGGCACTATGATATCAGGTGATGGCGGGAAAATCAGAAAAGTTGAAGAAACTGGATGTCCTGCCGGTACAAAAATTCAAGTTAAAAACCTTTTTTACAATACTCCTGTCAGATTAAAGTTTATGAGGAAAATCGAGACTGAACTATCTAACGTGCTTGATATCGTCCAACGTGAGGCAATGTCTAGACCTAAGATAAGTTTTGAGGTAGTGAGCGGCGGGAGAGCAGTTCTAAACCTTCCCAAAAGAGATAATTTACTAGGCAGATTGTCAGATATATTCCCTAATACTGAGTTACAAAGTATTTCTGCCGAGGCAGAGGGTGTTAAGATCTCAGGTTTTATGAGCAGCCCACTTGATACCAGATCTACCACTCATAAGTTATTTACATACATCAACCAAAGAGCAGTCAGGGATAAATTCTTAACCAGGGTTATAATTGATTCATATGGGAAAATGCTTGAGAAAAGGAAATTCCCCCAAGGCGCTATTTTTATAGATATTCCCACTCCAGAGGTTGATGTAAACGTTCATCCTACAAAGAATGAAGTTAGGTTTCGAAACCAAAGACTTATTGCCGACTTAATCAGATCTGCCATCCTTCAAATGTTAAGAGAAGCTCCTTGGATAAAGAGTTATAAGGGTAGAGTGGAAAACTCTGTATCAGAATTTCTACAAGCTAATACTGTCCAGACAAATTATGACAATGTTCAGTATTTTAATAGGGGCGACAGAACTTTTGCTGAAGAAGTCGGAGATGTTCAGATATCAGATAAAAATGATTCTCCTATCTTAAGAAATGAGATTAGTCAGTCTAAGCATATTGGGCATGAGTTTCATCTATCTCAAAATGATTCTTCCGTTGATAGTCTTTTTGAAGGCGAAGGTCTTTACTCTAGTTTGAGAATTATAGGCCAGATTAGGGAATTATACATAGTCTGCGCATCCGAAAAGGGAATGGTGTTAGTTGATCAACACGCCGCTCACGAGAGAATTAACTATGAAAGATTAAAGCGTGCATACTTGGAAAATAAAGAACTAGAGGTGCAAGAACTCCTTGTACCAGAGGTCCTTGAATTCCCTCCTTATGAATCGAGTCTGATCAACAAACATCTTGGAGATTTTAAGTCTTTAGGGCTTAGAATTGAAGAGTTCGGCAATAATAGCTTCTTAATTAGATCTGTTCCAGCTCTATTGAAAAACGTAGATTCTACTATTCTGGTTAAAGATGTTATTTCCGAGATAGCAGGCGACGGCAAAGAGGAAAGTATTAGTGAGAAGATAGACTTGGTCATTGCTACAATGGCTTGCCATTCTTCAATCACAGCAAAGTTTGAGCTTAGCTTTGAAGAGATGAGGGCTTTACTAGAAGAGCTAGATCGTATGGAATTTCCACATTCCTGTCCTCATGGAAGACCCGTGGCCCAAGAACTTTCGTATTATGAAATAGAGAGGATGTTTAAGAGGTCTTGATCTATATTGCAATCAAAGATTGAATAATTGCCCTATGTGGCTTAAATTAAATTACTAAAGCGAGAAAAAGAATGACTTTAAAAGTTAAATGCCCTAAATGTAAAAAAGAAGTAACTTGGAAAGATAATAAATGGAGGCCTTTTTGTTCGGAAAGATGCAAAATGGTTGATCTCGGAACTTGGGCCAATGAGGAATATAGAGTTTCAGATGATGCGGGTCATGTTACAATAAAAGATAGTAGTAGTCTTAATGATGACTAATGACGAGCTTATGTAGCGTCAATGATTAACAATCTGTTTGAATTTAGTTGTTGAATAGGGAGATAAAACTATGGGAGTTGTCGAAACAAATCAGTTTCATAAGGGTCTCAAGATTGAATTTGAAGGCGGAATTTGGGAGATAGTAGAATATCATCACTCAAAAATGGCGCAGCGCAGCGCTGTTATGAAAACAAAAATCAAAAATGTTGTAACAGGTGCTGTCTTAGAGAAGAGCTTCAGATCAGGTGACGCATTTAAAGTGCCTGATATGGACAGAAAGACCATGCAGTTTTTATATAAAGATGATATCGGTTTTCACTTTATGGACTTAGAAACATATGATCAGGTCGGTTTTTCAAAAGAACAAATTGGGGATGCGGCAGGTTATATAAAAGAACAACAAGAAGTAAATCTTCTATACTACAATGAAGAACTCATGGGAGTTGAACTACCGACAGCAGTTGAGCTTACTGTCACCGAAACAGAGCCCGGTGTTAAAGGTGATACAGTATCCGGAGGCACAAAACCTGCTACTTTAGAATCCGGCACTACAATTCAGGTGCCTTTATTTATTGATATTGGGGATATCATAAAAGTTGATACCAGAACTGGAGATTATTTGGAAAGGCTGAAAAAGAAGTAATAGATTTTTTGAAAGTGCTATTTATGGGAATACAACTTCTTAGGTGGCAATATTCCCTTTTGGTGTATATCATTGTTTTATAGACTCTTATACCTAATTGCTATTGGTGGATGGCAATATCAAAAACTGAATTAAAACTATAGGCATTGAACGAGGTTCTAGGTTCTCTTATAGACTTATGACCAAAGATCAATATGTTTATGTTTAGTATAAACTTTCGCAAACTTTATTCTAAGTATTTAAAACAACCAGACAATAAGCGGAGAGTTGTAACTTTTCTTTTGATTCTTGCTTATTTCTACATAATGCATAAGACCATAGGTGTTAGACCAGATCATTTCTTTCTCTCCACTATAGTTTTGGTTTTTGTGTTTTTTGGAAAAGAGTGGGGTAGGACATTTTTGGTTGATTGGTCGCCCTTTATAATTTTTTGGATCGCATACGATATGATGAGGGGGGTAGCCGATTCAGTTAGAGGATACATTTTTGTTATTGAACCTTACCAGGCTGAGGAGTTTCTCTTTGGATGGATGAGTAGTTCAGATATACCTGCTTTTTATTTTCAAAAGTTCCAATTGCTTCATGACGGAGAATTCATAAAAGTTTTCTTGGATATCTCAACAACCGTCTTTTATTTGCTTCATTTTATTACCCCTCTGCTTTTGGGATGGATTTTGTGGCATACACTGAGTGAGAGGAGGAATTATTATTTATTTGTTTACACCTTTACTGTTTTGAACTTAATGGCCCTAATAACCTTTATGATTTTTCCAGTTGCACCTCCTTGGTATGTTTACGATTATGGGTTTGGACAACCTCCCGCCTATACTTACGATTCTTCAGGGGCTTTGATTAATTTTGATAAACTAATCGGACAAAATTATTTGGAAACTCTTTGGAATACTTTTAATTCTAATTATTTTGCGGCCATACCATCGCTGCATGCAGCTTATCCTACTCTGATTGCTCTATTTATTTGGCTTCGATTCAAGGGGAGTACTTGGATTTTTGTGCTATACCCTCTTTGTGTCTGGTTCTCAGCAGTGTATCTGAACCATCATTATATAATCGATTTGTTAATAGGGGCAGGGTATGTTTTTGTTGCTTATTTTATAGCCAAGAGATTTGTCTTGCCACATATCTTCGATAAAATTGTAGATTATGATGTAAATACGAGGCTACTTTCTAAAAATAGCAAATCTGTAAAATAAGAAATGCTGTAAGATAATTAAGCTCAACAATATAAAGCAGTTCATTTACTATTCCTGTAAAGTAAATATTCTATGCTAATTAAAGTTGGATCAAGTCTAAAGTTGTTTAAGCTTTCTTAATGTATCATAGAAAAACAGCGTTTTTTGTGAATACTCACAAATAATTAAGATTGTTTCTTGAAACTTTTTCTTAGGATTGTAGTTAATAAATAGTAAAGCTGTTATGGCATTCATATGGAAAGCGATATAGAGCTTATGTTGAGGACAAAGGCTGGGGACGATAGCGCATTTAGTGAGCTAATGAACCGGCATTATAAAGGGGTGCTAAATTATATTTATAGATTTACAAATTTGAGAGAAAATTCAGAAGATCTTGCTCAGGAGGTATTCTTAAGAGTATACCGCTCTGCTAGTAAGTATCGCCCGGAGGCTAAATTTACTACCTGGTTATATAAAATAGCTACCAATGTGAGTCTGACGCATGTAAAAAAAAAGAATACCAATGTTAGCTTGGATGAAATGAATGAGAACAGTGGGGAATATGAAGATTCAGAAGTAGAAATATCAGATGATATAATTTATAGGAAAGAAATGAAAGATTTGATAATCAAAGCTATGGAAACTTTGCCTGAAAGAGAAAAAATTTCTATCATGCTCTGTAAATATGAAGGACTGTCCTACGAAGAAACAGCCGATGTATTGGAGTGTACTGTAGGTGCAGTTAAAGCTTATGTTCATAGAGGAAGGATGAAATTAGTAAATAAGTTAAAACCATATTTGACTGACGGAGGAGAATATGGACTGTAAAAATATTAAAGAGCTGCTTACTCAATACTCACTGGGTGACTTGGGGGATATTGAAAAAGCAAGTGTTGAAGGTCATTTAGACGGCTGCAGTGAATGTAAGAGCTACCTTTCTGATACTAAAAAACTTTGGAATCTTCTTGAAGCTCGAGATGAAATAGAACCTGATAAAGAGTTTCTATCTAATTTTTGGGATAAAGCTGATGTTGATGAAGTTAAGCTCAAGCCAGGATTCTTTAAATGGTTTAGAGATATAAAGCCTAACTGGACATTAGCAGGGGCAATGGCCTCTATTTTCTTAGTTTGTATCATTACCTTTGGTGCTTTTAGTCCAGACACAAGGAATAGCCTCTTTGTGAGTGCTGATGAAAAAGATCAGTTAATACTTCTTGAACTTGATAATGCTCTAGCTACAGAAACAGCGGATATACTTTCAATCTACGGTCCTTGGGATGGTGGTACGGATGTAAGTGGAGGCATTAATTGAGAATATCGTTGTTGATGGTTCTTTTTGCAATTATTTTCACTTTAAATGCCAATGCTATGCTTGGATCTCAGTCTAATTATAAGTGGTGGAAAGATCCAAAAATTGCAGGGGAGCTTAATTTAACTAAAGATCAGGCAAACAGCATCGAGAGGATATTTTCGTCTTATAAAAAGAGAATTTCTAAGTATCGAAAACAACTTAGACAAAGCGAAGTGAAATTAAAAAAAGAGCTGCAAAATCCTGAAGCACAAAAAGAAGAGGTTTTGCAATTAATCGATCGTATAGAAGATATAAAAGCTGGATATACTAGAACAAAAGTTGAGATGTTTTTAAAGGTAAAAGATGTTCTCACACCAGAGCAAGTGGCAACTCTTCATAAGATTAAAGTCAGATTTAAACCTTATCATAGATAAAAAACCTATAGATACCGATGTCTTAATAATCTATACTTTTAGAAACTCGTTATTGTGATAAATCCATTTAGAGATTATAATAATTTCAATAGATTAGAGCTTTAGGCACTAGGGACAGACTATATCTTCTCCTTCTTGCTCTATGTTGTTAAATTGGGTATTATTTTTTGACCAAAAGCGGGTTGAACCCGCTTTTTTTTGTTTTGAGGGGTTGTAAAGCAGTACATTAGGCCAGTAAATATAACAGAATGCTATATTATAAAGATAGGAAAAGGTTCTTGAGTTATGGGTTTATCTGAAGACAATATTATTTCTAACATTAAAGAATTATTAGAACCTATATTATTTGAGAAGAACCTTGAACTATTTGATATAGAGTTTAAAGGTTTAGGCAGTAAGGGAATCTTAAGAGTTTTTATTGACAAAGATCAGGGCGTAACAGTGGACGATTGCGCACAGACAAGCAGGGAACTTGGTAGACTATTAGAAGTTCATGATGTAATACCTGGTTCTTACACTCTTGAGGTATCTTCTCCTGGTCTTACAAGAGCACTTAAGAAGCCTAGTGATTATTTAAGATACAAGGGTAAGACTGTAAAGATTAAGACATTAGAAGATATTGAAGATAGAAAGGTTTTTAAAGGGAAGCTCCTAGATTTTGTGGATGAAACTGTATCACTTCAAACGGATGGAGTTAATTATTTGATCCCATATAAAAACATAGAAAAGGCAAACCTGGAATTGGAATTCTAAAGGGAGATTTGCAATGTCAGAACTAACTGAATTAACAAGAGTAATGGACTCTGTTTGTAAGGACAAGGGGATTGAAAAAGATGAGATAGTTTCAGCTGTTGAAGAAGCAGTATTATCGGCGGCACAGAAATTATTCAGAATGCAGGATTTAGATAAGGAACTAGAAGTTCACTTCAACGATAATGACGGCGATGTTGAATTATTTGAATTTAAGACCGTTGTTGAAGATATTGAAGATCCAGAGATGGAAATTACAGAAGCAGAGGCTATTGATCTTGACCCTGAAGCAGAACTTGGAGATCAAATTGGTGTAAAGATAAATCCTGACTTTACAAGAATTGCCATACAAAATGCTAAGCAGAGGATACTTCAGAGCATTAAAGAGGCTGAAGGCAAAGTTATATATGAAGAGTTTAAAAATAGGAAGGGGGAGCTTATAAGCGGTATCGTAAGAAGGGTAGAAAGAAGAAACATAATTGTTGATCTAGGAAAAACAGAGGCTTTTCTCCCACCCGAACAGCAAGTTCAAAGAGAATATTACAAACCTAAAGAACGCATGAGAGCACTTTTAGTTGATATTAAAGAAACAAAAAGAGGACCACAATTAATACTATCTAGGTCTCATAAAGATTTTGTAAGAAAACTGTTTGAATCAGAAGTTCCTGAAATAGGCGATCAAATAGTACAAATACAAGCTATTTCCCGAGACCCTGGCGGACGTACAAAAATTGCAGTGTCTTCTAGCGATCAAGATGTAGATCCGGTAGGCGCATGTGTAGGAATGAGAGGCGCAAGAGTTCAAAATATTATTCAAGAGCTTAGGGGAGAAAAAATTGATATAGTTCCCTGGTCTCCAGATCAAGCAAGGTTTGCTTGCAATGCGCTATCACCTGCAGAAGTGAATAAAGTCATCATAGATGATGAAAATAAGTCTATGGAGGTTATCGTAGATGATGATCAACTATCATTGGCGATAGGCCGAAGAGGGCAGAATGTAAGGCTAGCCTCTCAGTTGACCGAGTGGCGTATTGACATAAAAACTGATTCTCAGGTAAAACGGGAACAACAAGATGTGGTATCTTTATTGATGTCCCTACCAAATGTGAAAGAGGTTACCGCAAATCTATTATATGCAGATGGATATCATAAATTAGAGGATGTTGCCTTTTCTGATTCTGAAACACTTATAAAATCAGGTGGTTTGAAAGACGAAGCGGAGGCTCAAAGATTACAAACAGCAGCTAGATTTGCACTTAAAGATAAATTAGATCAAATGACCGAACCCGAAGAGGCTTCTGAAGAACCAATAATAGATCCAGAGTAAGGAACTTTTGTACAAGGTGAATAAAAAGTAGTCATAAATCAATTGAAGAGGCTGGATAAATTAAACCCGTATTACTGATTATAAGTTTAATTTAATACAGTTCTCTTTTGCATAGTCTCCTAAACTTTGGTACCCTTCTTTTGATAAGCTCAAAGTTTAAAATAGATAAGGATTAATATCGCATAACAATGGATGTGTTAAATATGTCAAATATAAGAGTCTATGAACTCTCCCGTGATTTGGATAAACCCAGCAAAGAAATTTTAAATGTTGCTAAAGGTTTAGGTATTTCTGTGAAAAGTCACGCGAGTTCTATTTCCGCAGAAGAGGCAAAAAGGATAATTGATAAAATTGGTGCCTCTAAATCAGCGGGAACTCAAGGAAAAGAGTCAGATGTAGAAGTTAAGGAAAAAGTCAGGGTTTTTCGTTCAGAAAGTGGTGCAGAAGTAGTTGAGAGGAGAAAAGGGGCCAGCGTTGTTTTAAGAAGAAAAAAGAAGCTAATAGAGCCCGAAGTAGAAGAAATAAGTGAAAATTCAGAACCTGTTTCTGGACAAAGTGATGTTCCTGTTGTTGCGGATGCTCAACCTCCAGTAGTTGATAGTGAAAATCTAGAAGTAGTAGCTGAAGAACAAAAAACGAGTGAATCTGCCCAAGATGTAGTTGAACATCAAGGTGCTCAGCCTGGTGAAGTAGAAGAACCAGTTCTAGATGTTGTTGAGGAATCTCAAGAAAATACTTTAAAATCTGTCGAAACTAAAGAAGAAGTAAAAAAAGTAACAAAACAACCTGAAACTGATAAATCAAAAAAACAGTCTACAGAAGATTCAGAGAAAACATTTAAGAAAAAGACCAAGAAAGTAAAACCTAAACGCGAAGAAATAATAGATGAAGATACACTTGAAGAACTTCGAAAAGCTTTTAGGGCTAAACTTCCCGGTAAAAGAAGGGAGTATCTTGTAGAGGGCGGTGGACGACCAAGACCAAGACCTGCGCCTAATACTGGTTCCGGTTATAAGGGAAGAAATTCAGATAGAAATTATAGACAAGATTCTAGACCTACTAAAACCCATACTCGGGTTCATCAGACAAATGATGCTGCTCAAATTTTTGCAAAGGCTGGAAAGCGTACAATAAAAGTAGGTGAAACTATCAACGTTGGCGAATTAGCTAAGTTGATGAGTTTAAAAGCAGGAGAACTAATAAAGAAGCTAATTTTATTAGGTATGAGTGCAACAATCAATCAGAGTATCGATTATGAAACAGCAGCTTTATTAGCTGAAGAATTTGATTTTGAGATAGTTTCAGGCGCTTTTGAGGAAGACGAACTTCTTCTAGAAGATGAAATTGAAATCACCGATAATGAACTTCTTCCAAGACCACCAGTTGTAACGGTAATGGGGCATGTGGATCATGGAAAAACCACACTACTTGACACGATAAGAAAAGCCAACGTTGTAGATGGTGAAGCAGGTGGAATAACTCAACATATTGGGGCTTATACAGTTGACGTTAGTGGCAGAAAGGTTGCTTTTGTTGATACCCCAGGCCATGAAGCTTTTACTGCTATGAGGGCTCGTGGAGCAAAGGTTACGGATGTTGTGATCTTAGTTGTTGCCGCTGATGATGGGGTAATGCCTCAGACTGTAGAGGCTGTAAACCATGCGAAGGCAGCAGAAGTTCCAATAATTGTTGCAGTAAACAAAATTGATAAACCTGATGCTGAACCCGAAAAAATTAAAAGAGAATTGTCTGAAATAGGTCTTCTTGCCGAGGATTGGGGAGGAGAAACATTATTTGCTGAAGTTTCTGCTAAGCAAAATTTAGGAATCAAAGAATTGCTTGAATCAGTAATACTTCAAGCCGATATTCTTGAGCTCAAAGCAGATCAGAATAAAAGAGCAAACGGGTTTATTATTGAAGCTGTTTTAGATAAGGGCAGAGGCCCTGTTGCAACTGTATTGGTTAGCGAGGGAACACTTCGTATTGGAGATACTGTAGTAGCAGGAACAACTTACGGTAAAGTAAGAGCACTAATTGATGATAAGGGCGAACGAGTAAATGAGGCGGGTCCTTCAATGCCGGTTGAAATTATGGGACTTTCGACAGTTCCTGAAGCTGGTGAGCGTTTTTATGCTGTTAAAGATGAAAAAGCTGCTAAAGATGTGGTAGGTCACAGAGAAACCAAACAGAGAGAAGCAGTTGCTGCGAAGGTCGTAAAACCTACTCTTGAGAATTTATTTGAAGCACTTGAAGCAGAAGAGTATAAAGAGCTTGCATTAATTATCAAAGCAGATACACAAGGATCAGCAGAAGCTGTTAAAGAGTCAATAACAAAATTAAGCACAGAGAAGTGTCAGGTTGAAATTGTTCATACTGGCGTTGGAGGTATAAACGAGACAGATGTTATTCTTGCAAGCGCTTCAAATGCTATCATCGTAGGTTTCAATGTAAGACCTGATGTAAAGGCCTTAGATATATCTGAGAGAGAGGGAATTTCCCTTGAGCTCCATACAATTATATATAACGTGATTGACAGGGTAAAAGGTGCCATGGAAGGCCTCTTGGATCCAATAATTGAGGAAAAAATCACAGGTCACGCAGAGGTTCGAGAAACATTCCATATCTCTAGAATTGGTACTATTGCAGGATGCATGGTGAGTGACGGAAAAGTATCTAGAGATAATAACATTAGGGTTTTAAGAGATAGTGTAATAACCTTTGACGGTAAACTTTCTTCTTTGAAAAGGTTCAAGGACGACGTTAAAGAAGTTAACACTGGATATGAGTGTGGTATTACTATCGAGAGATTCAATGATATTAAAGTAGGAGATATTTTCGAGTTCTACATTTTTGAAGAATTTAAACAAGAGCTATAATCGTGGCTAATGTTCATAGGAATACTCCGAATCGATTTATATATGGAAGGAAATAGATCCCTTAAGGATAAGAGGCAGACCTTAAAAAGCTTGATTCATAGAGCAAAATCCAGATTCAATAACATTTCAATAGCAGAAGTTGATTCTAATGATCTTTGGAATAAAGCAACGATTGGAATTTCTTTCGTTAGCAACGAAAAGCGTCATGTGAACTCTATGCTCGATCATGTCACTGATTTTATTGATTCTACTGGTATTGTTCAAATGGGAAGTAGGGAACTTGAAATAATAAATGTTTAGTGGGGGAGTTATTTGGCAAATACTTTTAAGCGTTCGGCTAGAATATCAGACTTAATAATAAAAGAAGTATCCCAGATGATAATTAAAGGTGAAATCAGAGATCCTCGTGTTGGTGCAGCCTTCATTACAGGAGCACGGGTGTCGGATAATCTCAGTGATGCAAATATATTTTTCTCTGTTATTGATGGTGCGGCAGATAAAGAAGAAGTCCTAAAAGGTTTAGAAAGCGCCAGGGGTTTTATAAAGACTGCACTGGCTAAGAGATTAAAGATGAGGAAGCTTCCGGATATTCATTTTCAATATGATAATGCTCTTGAAACAGGGTATAAAGTAGACGAAGTTCTTAGAGGTATTAATAGTGAAGAGTAAGCAACAGCAAATACAGGATTTGATACATCGATCAAAACATATACTAATCACATCCCATGAAAACCCAGATGGAGACGCACTAGGCTCTACACTCAGTCTTGGACTTGGGCTCCGTAAAATCGGAAAAGAAATAACGCTTTATAATAAAGACGGCGTTCCAGAAATGTTGGAATTCCTACCCCACTCAGAAAATATTGTAAAATCCCTAAACTCTGAATCAGGACCTTTCGATATTGCTTTTGCGGTTGATTGCACAGCTACAAGTCGGGCAGGGAAGGACTTTGAAGAATATGCAAAGTCTGAGAATTGCAAAAATGTAGTAATTATCGATCACCACCAGACCACAGGATCAGATGCCGATATACATCTTTTAGATGAAGCGGCTTCTTCAACTGGAATATTAATTTATACAATTCTAAAAGCACTTGATATAGAATTAGATAAAGATATTGCAGAGAATATATACACTACAATTGTAAGTGATACGGGGTCATTTAGTTATTCAAACACAAATTCAGACACTCTTAGGATTGCTGCTGAATTGATTGATCTTGGTGTAAAGCCTTCTCGTATCTCCCAAGCTCTTTACGAAAACGAGCCGCTCAGAAAACTAGAACTATATAAATTAGCTATTCCGACTCTCGAAATTACAAAAAATGAAACTATTGCTTCCATATATGTAGATAAAAAAATGTTTAATGAAACTGGTACGACCAGGCAAGATACTGAGGGGCTAGTCAATATACCAAGGAGTATAAAAGGTGTTGATGTTGCTATGCTATTTAGACAGGAAGGCCAAGAAAGTGATCCTGAATGGAAAGTTAGTCTTAGATCTAAGGGTAGAGTAAACGTAGCAAAAATAGCAGAGAGTTTTGGTGGCGGAGGCCATGCTAGGGCTGCTGGGTGCTCACTGAAAGGAAGTATCCAAGAAGTTAAATCTCGAGTAATTTCAAGCGTTAAAGAGGCTTTAGCATGAATGGAGTCTTGATTTTAGACAAGCCCAAGGGGATTACATCTCATAAAGCTGTTTCAGAAGTGAACAAAATAGTTAAAGCAAAACGTGCCGGTCACACAGGGACACTTGACCCATTTGCAACTGGAGTATTGCCTATTTGTTTTAACAACGCTACTAAAATAATTCCCTATATGAAAGATGATTTTAAGAAATATGAGGCCGTAATTCATCTAGGAATATCAACTGATACTTTGGACAATACAGGGAAGATTCTTAAAGAGTGTGATCCTGGAATTTTAAATAAAAATGTAATAATTGATGCATTTTCGAAATATAAGGGTAAAATAAAGCAAATTCCTCCCATGTTTTCAGCAATAAAGAAAGATGGTGTCAGGTTATATGAACTGGCTAGAAAAGGAATAGAAGTCGAAAGAACTCCTAGAGAAGTTACTATTAATGATATAGAGCTCATGGAGTTTGATTCACCGCTGATTAGGTTTAAGGTAGAGTGTTCCCGGGGTACTTATATAAGAGTCCTTGCAGAAGACATTTCCAATGACCTTGGATGTGGGGGACATTTAACAGAATTAAGAAGAATCGAGAGTGACGGGTTTAATATTGATAAGGCTTTAACGATAGAAGATATAAAAAATGGGCATATTGAGCTAACTTCTTTAAAAGATGTTCTTTCACATATGACGGAAATAAGCGTTTCTTCTGATTTAGCCTCTCAAATTAGACAGGGTAAACAAATACAGAAATCTCATATGAATTTAAACGACCTCCCTGATTTTCGAAAAGGAGATCATTTAAAGTTTTATGAGAATCTAAGTTTGGTTTCTATTACCGAGGCTACAGTGGATTCCGCTGAGCTAGGTAAGCTGGGAGACCAAACAATTATTTTTAAATTGCTCAGAGTATTTAACTAACCACGCCGGAGTTAAATGAATCTGAGTAATTTTGCCAAATATTCAAAATATTAAGGAGGCAGTTAAATGGCGCTAGATAAAGATGACAGAGCTCAGATAATAAATGAGTTTGCAGTTCACGATAAAGATGTAGGTTCACCAGAAGTTCAGGTAGGTATTCTATCTCGCAGAATTGCGGATCTTACTGTTCATATGAGTAATGCACCCAAGGATTTTCATTCCAGACGTGGGCTCGTACTGCTTGTTGCTAGAAGAAGAAGATTGTTAAACTACATCAAAAAGAATAGCCCGGAGAAATATCCAGGGCTCATAAAGAGACTCGGACTGAGAAAGTAGAGTTATTAAGGAGGAAGTGTATTGATTAATGAACCTAAGAAGGTTGAAGCACAGATGTTTGGTACAAATTTTGTGCTTGAGACCGGAAAACTCGCAAAACAAACCAGCGGATCTGTGTTAGCACGTTATGGTGATACGGTAGTGCTTGCGACACTTGTTGCTGCGAAAGAAAAAACTGAAGGTGAGGACTTTTTACCATTAACAGTTAATTATCAGGAAAAATCTGCTGCTGCAGGAAAGATACCCGGCGGATTTTTTAAAAGGGAAGGAAGACCTAACGAAAAAGAAGTTTTAACTTCAAGACTTATCGATAGACCAATTAGACCTCTATTTCCTAAAGGATTTACATATCAGACTCAAATAATTATTACAGTATTTTCAGCAGATGCTGATTATGATCCTGATGTGCTATCAGTAACTGCAGCATCAGCGGCACTTACTGTTTCAGATGTTCCTTTTGCAGGCCCTCTTGCTGCCGTTAGAGTAGCTAGAGTTGAGGGAGAGTTTATTTGCAACCCTATAAAGAGCCAACTTGAAGAAAGCGACATGAATATTGTAGTTGCAGGAACAAAGGAAGCCATCGTTATGGTTGAGGGAGGATCAAATGAAGTCTCTGAATCCGATACAATCGATGCGCTAATGTTCGCGCACGAGAGTATTCAGGAATTCATCAAGGTTCAAGAAGATCTAGTTTCTGGATTAGATATTCAGAAAAGAGTTCTTGACACTGTTGAAGAAGATGAGGATTTCAACAGCAAAGTTGTTTCGTTTGCCGAAGGAAAAATAAAAGAGGCAATTGTAATATCATCTAAAACAGACAGAAATGATACTATCAAGAAGATTCGTAATGAAACTCAAGAACATATCAGTTCTCTATATCCTGATGATGAAGTAGATATTTCCAAACCCTTTGAAACCTACCTCAAAGAATCAGTTAGAGGTCTTATTGTTAATGATAAGATCAGACTTGATGGCAGGGGATTTAGAGATGTAAGACCGATCAGCGGTGAGGTTGGTTTTCTTCCTCGCGTGCATGGCTCAGCAGTTTTTACGAGGGGTGAGACACAGGCCGCAGTTACGGCAACTCTCGGAACAAAATATGACGAGCAGAGAATAGATTCTCTAGAAGGAGATGTAACAAAGACATTTATGCTTCATTATAATTTTCCACCATACAGTGTTGGAGAAACCTCCTTCAGACTAGGGCCGGGACGAAGAGAAATCGGACATGGAGCGCTTGCAGAAAGAGCTCTTGCTATAGTACTTCCTAAACGGGAAGACTTCCCATATACGCTTCGTATTGTCTCTGAAGTTCTTGAATCAAACGGTTCTTCCTCAATGGCTAGTGTTTGTGGTGGAACATTATCTATGCTAGATGCGGGAGTACCCATCAGCGCCCCAGTAAGCGGTATTGCTATGGGACTGATAAAAGAAGGTGACGAATTTGTTATCTTATCAGATATTCTTGGAGACGAAGACCATTTAGGTGACATGGATTTTAAAGTTGCCGGCACAACCAATGGTATAACTGCTCTACAAATGGATATTAAAGTTACTGGAGTGACAAGAGAAATACTCACAGATGCTCTGAATCAGGCTAAAGAAGGCAGGCTCCATATTCTCGGTGAGATGGATAAAATCCTTGCTACACCAAGAGAGGATATTTCTGAGTACGCTCCTAGAATTATCACAATGCAAGTTGAACAAAACAAGATTAAAGATGTGATTGGATCTGGTGGTAAAACAATCAAGAAGATTGTTGAGCTTACCGGTGTTCAGATTGATATAGACGATTCTGGTACAGTAAACATTGCTTCACCTGATAGAGATGCTTGTCAACAAGCAATCAAGATAATAGAAGGGATAGTTGAAGAAATGGAAGTTGGTAAGGTTTATCTTGGCACAGTAAAAAGAATTTTAGATTTTGGTGCTATTGTTGAACTTGCTAACGGAAAAGATGGTTTGGTACATATATCCGAACTTGAGCCTAAAAGAGTAGAAAAAGTTACTGATGTTCTTAACGAAAATGACGAGCTCTTAGTTAAGTGTATAGAGAAAGGTCATGACGGAAAGATTAGGCTAAGCAGAAAGCAAGCTCTGGATGAGAATATAGAAGATTATAGATAATCAATTAGTAGTGATAAATGAAAAATAAAAAGCCCAAACTGTTTGTTGTTTTGGGTCCTACTGCTGTAGGAAAGAGTGCTGTTGGCATTGATATAGCTAAGAGGTTAGGGGGCGAAATTATCAATGCCGATTCCCTCCAAGTTTATAAATATCTTAATATTGGTACTGCAAAACCAAGCTTAATAGAACTTAGTCAAGCCAAACATCATTTGATTGATATTATTGATCCGCATGAGGGTTTTAATGCTGGTATGTTTAGAAGCCGAGCTGCTTCAACTATCAAAGATCTCTATGACAATAATAAGAATATAATCCTTGTAGGCGGCACATATCTTTATGTAAAAGTACTTCTTTCAGGTCTTATAGACGGCTTGCCGGCTAACCAGGAGATTAGAGAAAATATAAAGAAGCTGCGGGCTATTTTTGGGCTTCCCTATGTATACGACAGACTCTCTTTGCTTGATCCGGAGGCAGCATCAAGAATCCATCCCAATGACTATGTAAGAGCTGAGAGGGCTCTTGAAGTTAACTACCTCACAGGCCAGAAAATGTCAGAGCTACAAGCGGTTCATAGTTTTGGAGAACAAGACTATGAGTATATTAAGATCGGTATTGCACTCGACAGAGAAATACTAAAAGATCGGATTAATGAAAGAGTTGATCTTATGATAGAACAGGGTTTAGTTGAAGAAGTTAAGAAACTTAGAGAGATGGGTTACACTGGTAACTTAAAACCTATGCAGTCAATAGGGTATAAGGAAGTAAATCAATTTCTTGACGGAGAGATTGATCTTAATGAAGCAGTGGAATTAATAAAGCGTGATACTAAAAGATTTGCCAAGCGCCAGATGACATGGCTTAAAAAGGATAACGAAATTAATTGGTTTGAGAAAGATAAGGATTTTGATGGAATCATTAACAAGGCTAGAGAGTTTTTTGAAGGTTAATTATTATTAAACTTGAACTTAGGAGTCGCTATCCTCTAGCTCTTCTTCAATTCTTTTCATATATTCGTTGTCTATTTTCGGCTGTGTATCAACTTTGTGCGAATCCTCTTTTTTATCTTCTTTTTGTGCTTTGAAGAGAAACAAAGTAATACCAATGCCGCCTAGTATTATCCCAACTCCTGGTAGAAGCCAAAGTAGCCAATTTATACCTTTGGGGGGAGGGGACGCAAGAATTGACTCTCCATAGCTACTTATGAAATAAGCCAGTACTTCGTCTTTGGATTTTCCAGCTTCGAGTTGTTTTCTGATTATATCCCTCATATCATGAGCCAGGTTTGAGTTTGATTCTCCTACGCTCTGGCCCTGACAAACTGGGCACATGAGTAAATAAGATAACTCTTTCGTCTGATCATCAATACTTTTTTCCTCTTGAGCTAAAGAAAGAGATTGAACGCCATATAGCGCTATAACTACAAAAAGTAAATATAAGATACGCATTTTAATTAGATGGTTATTCATTAGGATTCGTTTTCTTGTGGCTGCTTAGCTTTTAATACAAAGTAATCAATGATTTGCTCTGTAAGAGGTCCGGTGAATTTGTCTCTCACATTTCCTGAGGAATCTATAAAAAATGTTTCCGGTACTCCTCCAACCCCGTAGTCAACTTGGATTTCCTCATTAGGGTCAAGTGCGTGAGGGTATGCTCCTCCGAATTGGACAAGATATCTCTGGGCATTTGAATTGTCGTCCCATACATTGACACCTACAAATACTACATCCTTATCCTTATATCTTTGCCACGAATTCTCAAGCGCCCCAGCTTCTTGTCTGCATGGCATACACCATGACGCCCAAAAATTGAGAAGAACGGTTTTCCCCTCCAAATCAGAAAGTTTTAATTCCTGCCCATCAAAAGTTCTTAAAGTGAAATCAGGGGCTCGTTTGCCAATCAGAGGAGAGGTTTTGACAGTATCACGATTACCAAATAATGCATAGCCCATCAATGTTATGAGGCTCAATATTATTATTAATACAACAATTTTTCCAGAATTACCTAATACTTTCATGTAATAAATACTGCTCCTTATCTATTAAAGGATATAGTATATCTTAGGATGCTGCAGAGTTCGATTAATACTTATAGAACTCTTCATCTTCAGGCGGTATGTCGAAATCAACTGATCCGTTATTTTGAAGTGCCTTGTAGTCTTCCTCATTAAGATCGGGAAGCTGTTTTAGAAATGCTACGATAGACCAAATCTCCTCATCGCTGTGAGATAATCCAAAAGCAGGCATACCAGTCATTTTAATTCCATTTTTAGTTACCCAGAATAATTCTGTAGCACTAAGCTCTTCTGCTTCTTCTGCCAAGCTTGGAGGGCTTGGGTTAAATCCTTCTGCAGGTTCACTACCAGGAGCTCCATGACAGCCTGCGCACATGTTTTCATAATGATCAAACCCTTTTTTCACCAACGTATCGTCACTAAGTTTGGGTCTAGCTATGTGTTCTGAATGTTTTTTAACAGAATATTTTTTGGCAGTGTTAAATACCCATTCTGCCAACAAGGAATGGGGTTCAGTTGCAGCGATGTTATAGGTTCCCGAATAAATAAATACTATTCCTCCGGCAATTAATAGTATAAAAACGAATATAACAGTTTTAATAAATCCCATTTATAATCCCCCGTCTGATGAAAAATTTGCCTCTCTAAAGGTGTTAACTTGCTAGAAATGTGACGATTTACGTTTTAACTCGTGTATTTGAACTCAATCTTACAACTATATTATCATAAATTTAGAAAGTTTTGGAGTTTTTATAATCTAATTTCTATACCACCCCCAGCCCCGAACTCAGAATAATACTGGCCAACTAGTGACAACCATTTATTTATCATAATAGCACCACCGGCTTTCCATTCCCATTTGCTCTCCGTGTCGTATTGAAGCTCTCCAAAAGCACTTAGCCTTTCAGTGAGATGCATTTCCTTATCTAATATTATTCTAAAGTCTGCATCAGTATCTACCCATACTGTGCTATCTATAAGAAGGGGTAATAAATACCTAACACCAAATATTCCACGGGTTTGTTGTTCTTCATTTGTTATATCTAATCCACCAAAAACAGTTATGAAACGGTTTATATATCTATTGTAAGTAAGCTCAATCTCATACTCCTCATCTTCCCAGCCGGCTTCCCATCTGGCGCTAATTGTATTTCTAGTATTAGATACGGCTGCTATACCATCGGTCATCTGGCTCAATATTCTAAAATCAGCCCAGTAATAAAGAGGGTCTTTATATAGATTAGATCTTATTTCTTTAATGTCGGGATCAATAACGGATCCTTCATAACTCACAATTCGAGACATCCCGGATTTCATATGATAGAGGACATGACAGTGGAAAAACCAGTCTTTCTCCTCATTTGCTTCAAACTCAATAACAGTTGTGCTCAGTGGGGCAACATCAACAGTGTGTTTTAGAGGGGAATATTCCCCCTGTTCATTGAGTACCCTGAAAAAGTGGCCATGCAAGTGCATAGGGTGGTGCATCATAGTTTTATTGTTCATCACAAACGTGACATTTTCACCTTTACGGATCAATATCTTATCGTTTTCATTTAGAGTCATTCCATTGATAGACCATACATATCTTTCCATATCGCCTGTAAGGTTGAGCACAACAACTCTATCTTTATTTTGAGAGGGCAATTCTGTAGATTCTAAAGCACGAAGGTCCTTATATGGTGGGAGCGGTCTTGGATTACCAGTCATTTTCATTTCTCCCGGCATATCCATAGACTCATGCTGCATATCTCCATGCATTGAATGGTCCATTTCCATCTTTGAATGATCCGCCTCTGTTTTAGAACCCATCATCATTTGAGAGTGGTCCATTTTATATAAATTAGGCTTGGGAATATCTTGAGCTAATACTTTCTCACCTTCACCAATAAATAAAGAAGCATGACCGGAGCCGTCTTGTGCTGTAGCTCTAAATTCAAAGGCTCCTTCTTTTGGAACAGTAACAATCACATCATATGTCTCAGCTACAGCGATTAAAATCCTATCTTTTTCTAATGGCTCAACATCGACACCGTCAGCAGAGATTATTTCCATATCACCGCCAGCATAGTTTAGATAAAAGTAAGTTGATGCCCCAGCGTTAATAATCCGAAGGCGCACTTTTTTGCCCGGTTCTAATTTAAGCGTAGACTTGGGCTGTCCATTAATTAAAAAAGCATCATAAGCTACATCTGATATATCCATGGGAGGCATTCTTCTAAGGGACCGTTTCAGGTTTTCCATGATGGCTTTATTTTGTATAACGCCAAGCACGGTTTGCGTACTACCCTTTTTAAAAGATTGGTATTCACTGCCTTTTTTAAGATCTCTTAAGACTTCATGTGGGTCTTGGTCTGTCCAGTCGGATAGGACAATTACTTGCTCGATCTCAGGTTCTTTGATATCAGATCTTTTCTCCATAGGCTCAATCACTATTGATCCATAAACCCCTTTTTGTTCTTGAAGCCCTGTATGAGAGTGATACCAATATGTTCCACTATGTTTGATAGGGAATTCATAGGTGTAAGTCATTCCAGGCACAATTGGAGGAGTTGTAAGATAAGAAACGCCATCTTGCCTATTCGGGAGCAGTAATCCGTGCCAATGTACGGAGGTATTTACATTCATATTATTCTTTACATTTATTCTAGCAGTATCCCCTTCTTTGAAATAAAGAGTAGGGCCGGGAATCGAGCCGTTTACAGACATAGCATGTTTTTCTTTTCCCGAGTAGTTAACAATTTTGTGATCTATACCAAGGTTATATTCCCTAACTTCCGCATATGTCTCTTTAGTTGTCAGAAAAGCTGTACTAAATACAAGAATTAATATTAATAGTTGTTCATGTCTAAAATTCATATGTTATCTCCATTGATCTATTGAGCTAAAAATAAAGTTTCCCAGAAACTCTTTTTAAATTAAAAAGGGATGGGTCAGAATATAATGGAGACTAAATTAGGAATGTAGAGTTTAAGACTTGTAAATCAGGAGGGCTGTGTCCCCTTAAGGACATGTGTTTGATTCTTCGATTATCATTTACAACAATATGGTCTGAGGTAAAAACGGTTGGCGTTAATGTAACAAAATCCCTTACATAGTTGTCATCCACAGTGTTTACTAACGAATCAAAACAGCATACGGGACTGACGCTTTCTTGATGATTGGAACTTTGCACTATATAACTAGAGTTTTGTGAGGAGTTATGATTATCCATCTTGTGGCAACTTTCTGTTTTTAATACAGAATATGCAGGCGTAGCCGAGCTGTTACATATTCCACTGTAGCAAGCTAGCATTATTAGAATTAGAAATAGGTTGAATATTTTCATAGTTCTTCTATCTCATATAATATGACCGGAAATCTTTATGTCAACCGATATTCTCAAGTCATACCTATAATTGCCTTATTTTGTTTCTTAGTAACTCACAGTTGCGATGGTCTATTTCCGATATTGGAAAGCTGTTAAGGATTAGATAGCAAAAACAAAACACAACTTGCATTCATACTGAGAAGTGAGGAAACTTTTAAAAAGTTTAAAAGACATAAAGTGTGAATTAAGGATCAGAAATAAGGAGAGAACTATGGAATTTGTAAAGATCAAAGGAACAGATGTTGAGTCGTCCAGAATTGGACTGGGAGCATGGGCTATTGGTGGATGGCTTTGGGGGGGGAGTGAAGAAAGGGAGTCTATTGATACCATTCATGCGGCTCTAGATAATGGGATTACCTTAATAGATACAGCCGCTATATATGGATTTGGAAGATCTGAGGAGATAGTTGGTAAAGCTGTCGCTGAATACGGAGGCAGGGATAAAATTGTAATTGCCACTAAAGCTGGACTCGACTGGACCTCTGGAAAGGTTTATAGGAACTCAACAAAAGAGCGAATTTTTAAAGAAGTAGATGATTCACTACAACGATTACAAACTGATTACATAGATATTTATCAGATACACTGGCCTGACTATGAGTCTCCTTTTGAAGAGGCGGCAGAAGCAATGCAGGAGATTTATAACAGCGGCAAAATTAGAGCTATTGGTGTCAGCAATTACACAATTGAACATAAAGACATATTTCGCAAGATTTCTCCACTTCATACTTCTCAACCTCCTTATAACCTATTTGAGCGTGGAATAGAAGATGACGTTGCTCCATACTGCAGGGAGCATGGGATTACTATGCTGCTCTATGGTGCAATCTGCAGGGGGCTTCTAAGCGGACGAATGAATTCTCAAACAACATTTGAAGGGGATGATATAAGGAAGGTCGATCCAAAGTTTAAAAAGCCGCGTTTTGAGCAGTATTTAAATGCGGTACAGAAGTTAGACCAGTTTGCCCAAGAAAATTACAATAAGAGAGTAATACATTTAGCGCTAAGGTGGGTTTTGGATAAGGCGCCTTCAGATATAGCTCTATGGGGAGCACGAAGGCCTTCTCAGTTGGAACCACTTAAAGAGATTTTTGGTTGGTCTCTTGATGATAGCGCTTTTAAAGAAATAGATAACATTCTCACTGAAACTATTACAGATCCGGTAGGGCCTGAGTTTATGGCGCCGCCTGTGAAGGGTAGATTGTAAATTATTCTTGACAGACAGGCAGTTAGGGTGAGATAATGTCAATATATAGGTGGTATTTCTTTAAGGAGGGTATTTAAATGGATGAAACTTTTGGAGTTCTTATTTATCTGGCTATATATGTTTATGTTGCTTATTGCATAATGGTAATAGCTAACAAGACTAATACAGAGAATTCGTGGTATGCCTGGGTTCCAATCCTTAATCTTTACTTATTATGCAAGATAGCTGATAAGCCTGGATGGTGGCTAATACTTTTTCTTATACCCCTGGTTAATATAGTGATTTCTATTATTGTCTGGATGAGGATTGCTGAGAAGATGGGTAAACCAAGCTGGTTGGGAATACTCTGGATAATCCCTCCGGTTGGTCTTATTGTAGTAGGGTATTTAGCTTTTTCTGACTAGTGCTATTTAAAGAATTTAATTACATCAGGGTTTATTCTATTTAAGCTAGGGACTATTAAGTCAGCATTCTTAAATTCTTCCTGACTCAGTCTCTTATCTGGTACTGCGATACAGAACATCCCGGCAGCTTTGGCAGATTTAACACCATTAATGGAGTCTTCTATTGCAACACATTCAGATGGGCTTACTTCTAATTTCTCTGCTGTATGCAGGTAAATCGCAGGGTGGGGCTTGCCGTCTTCAGTGCATTCTCCAGAAACTACTATCGGAAAATACTTATGGAGAGAAAACATATCTAAAACAAATTTAATTAATCTCATGGGCGAGCTAGAAGCCACTGCAAGTTTGAAATTGTGCTCTTGTATTTGATCCAAAAGAGGTATTAGCTCGGCCACAACTTCAAGCTCTTTTTTGTAAATATCTGTTAATATTTCTACTCTCTCATTTATTATATCTTCAACTTCTTCATTTAAGCCAAATGTATCAATTAGCAGCTTGCCTGAATCGTTTTGATTCAATCCCACGATTTGGTCTCTATAGTCCGGTGTGTATTTTATATCCCTTCGACCAAGAAGTATGTGCTCAGTTTTCTCCCAGAGCGGCTCACTATCTATCATAACGCCGTCCATATCGAATATTACAGCTTTGATCATATTAACACTTTCCTTAAAGAGATTGGATTTACTTATGAAGAGTTTGAAATATTACCTAGAGGGTATTACTAAAACAACTAATATTAAAAAGGGATCTACACACTGAGAATGTTTACTCAATAAAACTATTCTCAAATATGCAAATCCCTCTTCAGTCTTTTATTACTTCTAGATTAATGGAATATGAATCCTAAATTAATGGCAAATGGTACATATGGATAGTAGGGCTGTGGGTAATAAACAGGTCCGTATCCATAAGCGTAGGGTCTGTATGGTCTATAGTATCCATATCCATTGCGGTAAGGTTTGTAGTACCCTCTATTCTTATAGTACTTGCCGCCATGTTTATAACCATGACCCCTGTAGTTCTTGTTGTACCCCTTGTTGTAGTTATGTTTATAATTATTGCCATAGCCCCCATAACTTTTCTTGTTTTGGTGCTTGTAATTATTCCCATAACCGCGACTGCTTTTGCCTTGATGTTTATAATTGTTTCCGTAGTTCCCGCGTTGACCTTTGTACCCCTGTTGGCCTTTGTAATTATTGCCGTAACGTTGTCCGCCGCCGTTATTATATTTCTGTGCAAAACTGCTTAAAGGGGCAGCTACTACAAAACTGAGAATAACAAAAGCCGGAATAATAAATTTTCTCATAATTATCTCTCCTCAATACTGCATTTGTATATATAAACCGATAAGTCTGAATATAGGTTTCAACTATTTTCCGCTGAATAGACTAATTAAATTAATTGCTATAGAATTGGCCAAATCAACAAGAATGTTGTAGTTGTGAAATCGTAATTATGAATAATCTGGATGTTGATCCGGGTCTACATGGACTGTTACTTCAGAGTTTGGTATGACTGCTTCTATTTCCTTTATTATATCCTCAGCAAGCTCGTGTGATTTAACGAATGTAAGCTCATGATTTAATACAACATGGAATTCTATAAATTTGACCGAGCCTGCATTTCTGGTCCTTAACTTGTGAAAACTTCTGACTTCATGGCTATGGTTCATAATAATCTCTTCAATTTGTGTAACTACTTCTTCAGGTAGTTCCTTATCCATGAGTACATTGACAGATTGTATGACAATATCTTTTGCGGACCATAGAATTACCAAGGCAATGATTATTGACATAATTGGGTCAGCTAATGTAAACCCTGTGAACTTGATAATTAATAGAGCCAAAATTACCCCGACATTGGTATATACATCAACTTCATAATGTAAACTATCTGCACTAAGTGCTATGCTATCAGTTTGTTTTGAAACAGACTTTATATATCTTGCAACTATGAAGCTCACAATGATTGTGAACACCATAACCCCGATTCCCAAATCCAGTTCTCTTAGTTCGCTGCCGTGAATTATCTTCTCTGTGGATAGATAAATGAGATAAATAGCGGAAACCCCAATTACAAAACATTGGAATATGCCTGCTAGTCCTTCTGCTTTTCCATGACCAAATCTGTGATCATCGTCAGGAGGTTTTTCAGATTTCCTTATTGAAAAGTAATTAACGGTTGAGGCTGTCAGGTCTAAAAGTGAATCAGCTGCGGATGCTAGTATGCTTACAGAATTGGTTATTAACCCAATAACCAATTTAATAATAATTAATCCCAGTGCTACAGTAATGGATAATAAAGCAGTACGGAGTTTCTTGTTCTTAGTTTGCTCTGGGCTAGTTAATGTCAAAGCTTTTATCGCCAGTTAAGAAAGATTATTTAATACTCCATCTTTTTAATTTTTCTTGAACCTTTCTTTCTAACTTCTCTCTATACTCATCAATATCAATTTCGATTCGGGAAACCCCTGTTTTCATAGCAGCCTCTGCTACAGCGACTGATTCCCAGACTAAAACTCTAGGGTCAAAAGGCTTGGGAACTATGTATTCAGGACCAAACTCAAAACTCTTTTCGCCGTATGCTTTTGCAACATTCTCGTCAGCGCCTTGCTTGGCCAAGTTTGCCAGAGAATAAGCAGCAGCTACCTTCATATCTTCATTGATCGCTTTTGCTCGTACATCAAGTGCACCCCTAAAGATAAATGGGAATCCTAGAACATTATTAACCTGGTTAGGGTAGTCTGATCTTCCTGTGGCCATAATGACGTCATTTCTAGCCGATACAGCGTCAGGATAGGAAATTTCAGGATCAGGGTTAGCCATTGCAAATATAATAGGCTTATCGTTCATTGACTTAACCATATCTTGATTAACTGCTCCTCCTGATGATAAACCTGCAAATACGTCCGCGCCTTTCATAGCGTCTTCTAATGTTTTGTCACTCGTCTTAACTGCGAATCTTTCTTTCTGGGCGTTCATGTTCTCAGGGCGGCCTTTATAAATAACCCCTCTACTGTCACACATTATGATATTGTCTCTTTTTGCCCCAAGAGTGATGAAAAACTCTGCACAAGCTATAGCAGAAGCCCCGGCACCGTTAAAAACTATTTTAAGGTCGCCCATATCTTTGCCTACGATCTCGCAAGCATTAAGCAGCCCGGCACCAGAAATAATTGCTGTACCATGCTGGTCATCATGAAATATAGGTATGTCAGTTTGCTTTTTTAATTCCTCTTCTATATAAAAACATTCTGGGGCCTTAATATCTTCAAGGTTAATCCCACCAAAAGTAGGCTCTAGGTATTTTACAGTCTTTATTATTTCATCAGGATCAGTTGCGCTAATTTCGATATCAAAGGCGTCAATACCGGCAAATCTCTTAAAAAGTACGCTCTTTCCTTCCATAACAGGTTTTGATGCAAGAGCGCCAATGTTGCCAAGACCGAGCACAGCTGTACCATTTGAGACTACACCTACAAGGTTTCCCTTGTTGGTATATTCGTATACATCGTGCGGGTCTTTGTATATTTCCAGACAAGGCTCGGCCACACCTGGAGAATAGGCAAGAGACAGATCCCACTGTGTTAAGCAGGGCTTAGTTGGTACTACTTCAATTTTCCCTTTCTGCCCAATACTGTGGTACTCAAGAGCGGCTTGTTTCATTTCTTTGTCATTATCAGCCGGGTTCGACATTTTGCTTAGAATCCTCCGTCATTATATAATTCAAAAATGGATTCGAACTTTATATTGAATTTATATCGTATTAGTTTCTCACACTACAATCACAGCTTATGGAAGAGCCTATGCAACCATTGCTGGGTCAATTAGATAAATCTAGTTCAATTTCTATCAAAAATATAAGCAACTAGTATAAAATTATCTGACGAGTAGTCAATCTAAATATTTACAGTCACTTAGATACAAAAAACTTATTATTTTAGAATCTTTAATTATAACTGGATCTACTTACAGTGTTAAGCAGGTTTTATGTTAAATCGAAGTGTCAATATTATAATGACAAATCTCTAGATCCTTTCTTTCTGTAGCTACGGCAGCTACGTAGTCAGAATCGATCTCAATATCGATAATAGACCACTCAGGCTCCCTGTTTTTGTTTACTTTATTGTGAGTAGGTGAAGCTAAATTTAGATCAAACTTTTTTCCCGGGAGTCCAATTCCCATTCCTTTAGCTTTTGAATACGCTTCTTTTCTGGTCCATAGAGTAAAAAATGCCAAATCTTTTTTGTCATCTGGCTGAGAATAATAGAACTTGCTTTCTTCTTCACCAAAATATCTGCTTACTATCTTATCGGCTTTACTAACTTCTCTAATGTATTCCAGATCAATTCCAATCTCTGTGTTTTGAGTAATTGCATAAACCACAAGATTCTTGGAATGAGAAGCATTGAACTTTATCTTTTCTAGATTAATCTCGGAATTGATACGAGGTTTTCCATATTTATTATAAGTAAAAGCAATATCAGCCGGGCCAACTTTTAAATAATGGCTGAGACTTTTCCGGAGCTGCCCCCTTGAGATAATAAATCTTTTTTTATCATTCTCAAAACGTAGTCGGTCCACTCTTTCTCTTTCATTGGGAGATAAAATATTTTTATATAGACTTTCTATCTCCACACTGGGATAGTCTGTATAGACCTTCCAAATATGAATTTGATTATCGGTTAATCTGCCATTGTATGTGCTTGCTGAAATAGTATTTTTCGTCATTTTTAATAAAAGAATAATACAATATCTAAAAAGTTTTGCTCAATTAGTTAACTATGCATATGAGATATAATAAAAGTTAGTTGTTTAGAATGTTTTCCAGAAGTCCAACCCCAAGAAGTCTAGGAACCTCTGCCCATAGATATTCAGATAAAATAGATTATTTGTAAGCATGAGGAGTCCTACTATTATCAATGTGCCGCCAACGATTATTTTATATAAATTGTAGTGACGTTTTATCCAACCAAATGCAGTTAATGCTTTGGAGAGCGCAAGCCCGGTTAGTATGAAGGGCAAGCCTAATCCTATTGAATATACGAATAACAGTGCTGCTCCTTTTCCAGCACCCTCAGAGGTACTTGCGTACAGTAGGATTGAAGCCAGTATTGGTCCCACGCATGGTGTCCATCCAAACCCAAAAGCTATTCCCAAGAGGAAAGTTCCAACTAGTCCTAGATTGCCGGCAGGTAGATTTAATCTCCGCTCTCTATAAAGTTGGGGAATTCTTAATATGTCCATAGTAAATAAACCGAAAAGAATAATGATTACCCCTGATATCTGAAGCAGCAGGATTTTGTTTTCCTGAATAAATGTCCCTACAAATGAAGCCCCCGCACCAAGAGAAACAAATACAAATGAAAAACCGAGCACAAAAAGAAGGCTTGGTAAGAAGATTTTTGTTGCCTTTCCTTCCATCTTGCCGTCTGTCAGCTCTTCAAAAGACATCTTTGAGACCATTGACACATAACCTGGTATTAATGGTAGTACGCAGGGGGAAAGAAAAGATATAACTCCGGCTAAGAAAGCGAAAAGCCAGCTAACTTGCACTACTTCAGTTGGGTTCATTCAATAATGTCCTCTAGGTAACTTTTAAATGCTTTCTCGGCATCCTTGCCTAAAAAAGATCCGTAATGTTTGACAGCTATATCGCCATTCTTATCTATGAAGAAGGTTGCCGGTAGCGCGACTACACCGTAAGAATTAGAAGTTTTGCCTGAGGGGTCATATAAGTTGGTATATGAAATCCCTAGCTTTTCTATAAACTCCTGTGCATTCTCCTTGTCATCCATAACATCAATGCCAATGAAAACTACACCTGTTTCTTTATATTCTTTCCATGTTCTCTCAAAAAATGGCATTTCCTCTTTACATGGACCACACCAGGTCGCCCAGAAATTTACTACTAACGGTTTCCCTTTGAAATCTTCCAGACTTATTTCTTCGTTTCCCTCTAGTGATTCCAACGTAAAGCTTTTAGCTGCTGAGTTGTCTGTATTACTACTGCTAGCACCTGTATTTTGATCGCAGGATGCAATGAAAACTAATATTGCTAAGAGAGCTACTGATAATAATGTTCTTTTCTTCATTTTATCTCCGACTAATATATTAACTGCGTTTACTTCCAATAATAAGTAACAATTTAGCTATGTCACTGTGCTTTTCTTAAAATATCCCCAAACTGGTCGTTTATATCCTCTACGGTATCAATGTCCTTTAAGGTTTTTAATTTGTGATAAGTAAGCTTGTTTTCAACTATCTTCAAAACCGTTTGTTCTAACACATGCTCAGTACTCCAATCAATATCTTGAAATACTTGAGGCTCATATTTGTTTAAACCAAGAAGATAATAACCTCCATCCTCTGCCGGACCTAGGACTACCTCAGTTTCATCTAATAAGTGTATGGCAACATTTATGATGTCTGAACTAACATCTAAACAATCCGTACCTATTATTACAGCTTTTTCTATTCCTGATGAAAAGACTGCTTTAAATGCATTGGAAATTCTATCACCCAAAGTATTGCCTGCTTGAGGTGCATATTGTATTTCTTTTTTCCCAACCCAGTTTTTTATTTCTTGTTCTTTTTCGGGAGGATCATAGAAAATAATAGTATTATAGCATTCAGGTGCAACTACACTTTCAATTATATTCAATGCCATCAGCGAATATATTCTTGCCGCTTCATTGTTCCCAATATCTTTTGCCAGTCTAGTTTTGACTTTTCCCGATTCGGGATATTTTAGGAATATAATCAGTGTGTTTTTATTCGTTTTCTGAGTCATGATTTGGAATTGTTGCTAATAATTAAAGTGTACAATATCAGGCTGTAGCACCGCCGCAGCTACTTCCAGAACCAGCTGTGCAACCGTAACAGTGTGATCCGAACATTATTTCCCTGTTTACAAGTTTATGGTAGTCAAAATTAAATATTGTCATCGGTTCATGGTCTAAAATAACATCCATCTCAAGCATCTGGTTAAAATCGCAGTCATATATTCGTCCGTCATGACTCACGCTAATTAAAGAGCGGCACATAACACCCTCTGCCGCTGTAGGATTAAAAGCATTAACCAGCTTAGTCATATATTCATCATAAGCACCCAACCGTTTTAACTGCTGCTTAAATCTATTTATTGGCATATTTGTGATTACGAAAAGCTTATTGAATTCTATCTCGTATTTTTTGAAGAGTTCTCGTTTAAAGTCTGCTTCAAGGCTTTCTTGCGGTGCGGGTAAAAATGCTCCGACTGGATTGTAAACAAAATTTAGTTCTAATCCTGTTCTCTCTTTTCCAAATCCCTCTTTGTTAAGAAGCAATATTGATTCAATGCTTTTTTCAAAAACTCCTTTGCCTCTTTGTTTATCAGTGAAATATTCCTGATAGTAGGGCAGGGAAGAGATAACCTCTACCTGATTCTGGGCGTAGAATTCTGGTAAGTATTCTTTGCTTTCACCAGTAACGGGGTTGCCGTCTATGGTGACTGTAAGATTATGTCTAACCATTATATGTTTGTTTAATTTTTTTGCTTCTGTAACTAAATAGTCAAAGTGTGGATTTAGTTCTGGAGCTCCGCCTGTTAGATCCAGATTTCTTATCTCAGGGTTTGTTGCCAGTATTTCAAGACAACGATTGACCGAGTCCAGATCCATTTGCTCTTTTCTTTTAGGAGACGCATCCACATGACAATGAAGACAAGTTTGGTTGCATAACTTGGTAAGATTAATCTGAAGAGTTTCTATCTTGGTTGGTGGAAGATCAATTCTCTTTTCAGACAAAGTTTTATAGAAGTTGTATCTTGCTTCGTCAGTACTATCTTGTGAGATATCATTTTGTTTAAGAACCGTAAGTTGTGACATCTTAACTCCTTTTACAGTATTAAGACTTTATCAAAAAAGCGCCCTAATAATATATACGCAGAATCAGAGCGCTCCGTTTCTTTTAAGAGAATTATGCATCTGAACGCCATGAATTAATGTGATTCCTGCTTCAAGTGAAGCTGCTACGTGAATGGCTTCAGTCATTTGCTCTGGATCTGCTCCTGATTCAAGGCACTGTGTTGTATATGAATCTATGCAGTATGGACATTGTTTTACATGGGAAACCGCAAGTGCTATAAGTGCTTTTTCTCTTTTTGACAGCGCCCCGTCCTGACCAACTGCGGCATTGTAATAATCAAAGAACTTTTTCATTAAATCTTCACTAAAATTCCCAACTTCACCAAAGCGCTTTAAATCCTTTGAATCGTAATAATCCATAATGACCTCCGTTGCTGTTTAGTGATAATTATATTAACAGCAACTGTTGTCATTGCCATTATTAACGGCGCCTGGGGAACAGCAAGAGACTTCATTTGTTTCCTGATCCGGCTCTAATATTGTAAACATTCCCTTATATGGAACTTCAGATAATTTCTGAGCAGTATCAGTGCAGACTTCTATTGCCTGATTTCTAGGAAATACATGGCCTTCCTCATCGATAATTACTTTAAATGGCCCGTGGTACAAGGCATGTTGTCCAATGAATACACATCCGGCTGTTTTCTCAAATTTATAAGCCCTTACAGTGATTGAACAAAAATCTATATTTTCTATTGATTTCCAATAAGATTTACTTAGTACCTCAATCCCATAAAAACCGACTTGCTCTAAGTAGGATAAGAACTGTTCTTCGGTTAAAGCACCGGCAATACATTCCCCATATAGCTCATCATTGTCTCTTATGTTTTCCGGAATTTTCTGAGAAGCGATAATATCTGAAACGACAATTCTTCCATGGTCTTTTAATACTCTGATCATCTCTCCGAATACTTTTCTTTTATCAGGCGAGAGGTTAATTACACAGTTTGATGTTATTAGATCAATAGCTTTATTATCTACCGGTATTTCTTCAAGATATCCTTTTCTGAATTCAACATTTTCGTAACCAAGATTCGAAGATACTGCACTTATGCTTTCATTCGCAACTTTTAACATGTCGTCAGTCATATCTACTCCAATTACTTGACCACTAGCACCGGCCTTTTTAGCTGCAATGAAACAATCTATACCTGCTCCAGAGCCTAAATCTACTACAGTTTCGCCTTCTTTTATGCCCGCTAGGCTCATGGGGCTCCCACAACCATAAAATCTATCTATAACTTCCTGTGGAATATGGCCTATATCGCCTGTAGGATAGCTCGTCGGGCAACAGAGGTCTTCTCTTGGTTCTTGGGCCGCTTTGCCGTAGTAACCCTGTACAAATTCTCTAGTATCTTCTGTCTTCTGCATCTATGAAAAGCCTCCTAGTATTTTCATTCTTAGTAAAATAATTATTATAGCCTAAACTATTTGTTACGATATTAATATTTACGTAGGAATAAAGATTATAGTTTGTTTTTAGTATTGCCAAATAAATTATCCTATAATCCTAAAACTCTATAAACCTGCAGGCAGGATCCTGTACATTCTTTTCGGCTTATTAAAGTCCTCATTTTAAGTTAGATGTCATAATATCTTAAAAGATGCATGAAAATTCATAGTTATTAAAGAGATATTCCATCATAATTTGCTAGATTTTAGGAATTCAGGAACTAAAATAAGTAAAGGTTTTTACTTGTGCTTATTTTCATTTAATCATCATGATGTAGATTACTAAGAATTAACTGTATTCTGAGGGATGACAATATAATGTTAAAAGCGATTATTTTTGATTTTGATGGTGTAATAGCCGATACAGAACCTCTACATCTAAAGGCCTTCCAACTTACACTTGAGGAAGAGGGGATCACCCTTTTAGAAGAAGAATATAATGAGAGTTATTTGGCTTATGATGATAAAACATTCTTCAAGGAACTGCTCAAAGATAGAAATATTGAAAATGATGAGACTAAGGTCTCTGATTTCATCAATAGAAAGTCTATTCATTTTAATAATATTTTGAAAGGGAACATTCTAATTTTAGAAGGAGTCCTAGATTTTATATCCAGCGTCAGCTCAAAATTCCCTTTATCTATTGGATCAGGTGCGCTCAGAGCTGAAATTGTTGAAATACTCGAGTATGCAGGATTAAGAAAACATTTTGATATTATAGTGAGCGCGGATGATGTTCTAAATTGTAAACCCAATCCTGAGGTGTATTTAAAAGTTCTAAGCCAGCTCAACAATACAGCCTCAGCACAAGTATTGGCTAACGAATGTTTGGTAATTGAGGATTCTATCTCCGGTATAAAGGCTGCACAATCAGCAGGGATGAAGTGTCTGGCAATTACAAATTCTTACTCTGCTGAAGATTTGTCAGAGGCTGAACTCATAACAGATTCTTTAAAATCTATATCTGTTAATCAGATAGAAGATCTATTTTCTTGAGACCTATTTGTTTGATAAAATCTGGGAGTAAATTATTATCTAACTATGAAACTTAATGCATTAATAATGGCAGGTGGAGAAGGGAAGAGGTTTTGGCCTCTGAGTAAGAAATCTAATCCTAAACAGTTTCTTTCATTGGTGGGAGAGAAGTCTTTGATAAGGCAAACTGTGGATAGAATCCTGCCACAGATTCCCATTGAAAGGATATACGTCGTAACCGGTGATATTTATGCAGATCTAACTCTTGAGCATATTCCTGAACTACCGATAGAAAATTTGATCCTTGAGCCGGTTGGGAGAAATACGGCTCCTTGTATTGCATATAGCTCTCTTAAGATAGACAAAATTAACCAGGATTCTGTTACGGTTGTTTTACCAGCGGACCATGTTATTGGTGACGATCAAGAATTTAGAAATGCTCTTAGCTTTGCTGCAAATGTGGCTGATACAAAACTTGATAATGGCCAATATCCTCTCATAACACTTGGTATCACACCTACAACGCCTGAGACAGGTTACGGTTATATAAAAGAGACAGATACCAAGATTCTCTCATCTGAAGATTACTGCGCTTATAAAGTAGATAAGTTTACAGAAAAACCTAATTTAGAGACCGCTCTCAGATTCTTAGATCAAGGTGGATATTATTGGAATAGCGGTATATTCATTTGGAAAAATTCATCTATTATTTCAGCTTTTTGTGACATAATTCCGGAGTGGCAAAGTTCTTTTGATGAAATATCAAATACTTTAGGAGAGATTTCAGAAAAGGATTCGGTAAGCAAGTTCTATGATAACCTCACACCAGGATCAATTGATAAATTAATCCTAGAGCATTCTGGCAATACTCTAGTCATACCGATAAATTTCCCCTGGAGCGATGTCGGCAGTTGGTCTGCGCTTGATGAATATTTACGAAATGAGAATAGCGAAAATATCATTAAGGGTGAGGCTCTTTCTGTTGATTCTTCTAATTGTTTGGTTTACGGTACAGAGAAGCTTATCGCGCTAGTTGGTGTTGAGGATTTGGTGGTCGTAGAGTCGGAGGATTCAATCTTAATCTTAAAAAAAGATAGGTCTCAGGATGTAAAAAAAGTGGTTGATGAGATTGCTAAGATCTCAAAGTAGTAGTTGCCAACCTCCCATATTTATTGAAAAATCTTAATAACTACTCTAGAATTAATAATAAGTTACAATATTTAGTATATTCAGTTGATAAGGATTGTGAGAATTTAAAATGAGAAAAGGAATTGCATTTATAGTTTCAGGTCCCTCAGGGGGCGGGAAAACTACACTAGCTAAGAGCATGTTGCATCAGCTTGATAACCTCAGGTTCTCAGTTTCATATACTACAAGAATACCTAGAGAAGGCGAGGTTGACGGTAAGGATTACAGATTTATTTCTGAAGCAGAATTTCAAAAGATGGTTCAGGAAGGACGTTTCATAGAGCATGCTTTTGTTCATGGCAATTATTATGGGACTCCTGTGCACGAATTTGAGGATGCTAAAAAATCCGGAGTTGACCTTCTTCTTGATATAGATGTTCAAGGTGCTAGCCAGATAAAAGAATCATATCCGCAAGCCGTATTTTGTTTTGTTATGCCACCTACTTTTGAGATTCTAAAACAGAGGCTGAGTCAAAGAAACGGCAATGGAGATATTGATATCGATAAACGACTTGCTCGTGCAAAAGAAGAAATGGCACCAGCAAATTTACAAGAATATGATTTTATTATCATCAACGATCAACTAGATGAAGCTCTCAAAACTATTCACTCAATTATTATTTCTACAAGATGCCAAAGTAAAAGAGTTCTAGAAAAAATAAAAACTAATTATTAGTTGAATAAAATGATAAGACTCAATGACATAATTGACAATGTTAATGGTTATCTTCACTTAACTGACAAAGACGTAGATTTGATCAAAAAAGCCTATGTCTACTCCGCAAAGGTCCATTCAGGGCAAAAGCGCAGTTCAGGTGAGCCTTATCTAAGCCATCCTCTTGAAGTAAGCGGCATAATTGCTCTAATGAAACTAGATGTCTCCTCTATAATTACAGGGCTTCTTCATGACACCGTGGAAGATACTCTGGCAACTTCTGAAGAAATCGAATCTATGTTCGGCAAGGAGATAGCCTCTCTTGTTGAGGGTGTTACCAAAATCGGTCAGCTCCCTTATACATCTAAAATTGAGCGCCAGGCTGAGGGGTTCAGAAAACTCATTCTGGCAACAGCAAAAGATATAAGAGTGGTTCTAATAAAGCTTGCAGATAGGCTCCATAATATGAGAACTTTAGAACATCTTTCTGTAGATAGGCAAAAAAGAATTGCTAGCGAAACATTTGATATCTATGCTCCTATGTCTCATAGGTTAGGAATAAATTGGGTTACAACTGAGCTTGAAGATCTATCCTTTAAATACCTAAATCCTGACGAATATACAATAATCTCAAAACAGATAACAAAGAAAAGAAAGGCCTGGGAAGCGCATGTTGAGGATGCGAAGGCCATATTGGCTGAGAAACTTACTGAGTTCGATTTAAATCCAGAGATCACAGGTCGGTTTAAACATATTTACGGTATTTATAGAAAGATGCAGGAACAGAATCTTGAGTTTGAAAATGTATATGATGTTATTGCGTTTAGACTTATCACAAACTCATTGAAAGAATGCTATGAGACCCTGGGAGCAGTTCACGCTTCATGGAAACCAGTGCCTGGAAGATTTAAAGATTATATTGCTCTTCCGAAAGGTAATGGATATCAGTCACTGCATACAACAGTTATTGGGCCTTTTGGGGAAAGAATGGAAATACAGATTAGAACCCGCGCGATGCACGAGGTCTCTGAGTCCGGTGTGGCGTCTCATTGGAAATATAAAGAGGGCAAATTAGACGGCGGGGGAACGTATGAAATATACGCAACTCTTCGGCAGCTCCTTGAATGGAAGGATATCCAAGACCCTACAGAATATATGGAGGCAATAAAGGGAGAACTAATTGCAGATCTAGTCTACGTTTTTACTCCACATGGGGATCTCAAAGAACTTCCAACGGGAGCTACTCCAATTGATTTTGCCTATTCTATTCATACTGAGGTTGGAGATAAATGTACTAGAGCGAATGTGAATGGAAAGTTGGTGCCGCTAAATCATCAATTAAAGACTGGCGACAGGGTAGAAATTGTTACCTCTAAAGACCAGCATCCTAATCGGGACTGGTTGAAATTTGTAGTTACATCCGGGGCTAAAACAAAAATTCGCAATTGGCTAAGGACAGAAGAGAGAAAACAGTCTGAGATAGTTGGTAAATCAATTTGCGAAAGAAAATTTAAGCAGCACGGATTAGATTTTCAAGCTATGTTGAAAAAGGGCGAACTCTCAAATGTCTTGCCAGAATTGAAAGTGAAAGATGTAAAGGATCTTTATCTTGCGGTGGGATTTGGCAAGATTTCAGCTAACGAGTTAGTTAAAAAAGCAGCGCCTTCAGAAAACTTAGAATCCACAAATGATAAAGAAAGAATTGATAAAATAATAAAGACCATCACAAGCTCAAGCGACGGCGGAGTTCTTGTTCGAGGTTATGATGATGTAATGATAAGGTTTGCCAATTGCTGCTCACCTTTGCCAGGTGAGGAAATTGTCGGATATATAACCCGCGGTAAAGGTATTACAATTCATAGGAATAATTGCCCTAGACTTCTCGAGGTTGATCTTGCCAGAAGAATTGATGTTGAATGGGACACTAAGTATAAAGGAGCAAGACCTGCAAGAATTCTTGTTACATGTACCGACAAGCCAGGAATTCTCTCGAGTATCACAACTACCTTTTCTAGTTCCGAAGTAAATATTTCTAAAGCAGAAATTCATTCTACTGACGTAGAGGATGCTATAGGTACATTTGATGTTGTGGTTTCAGACTTATCTCAGCTTGAGGATGTAATAAAATCAATAAAAAAAGTTAAAGGCGTAAAGTCAGTCGAGAGAATGCACGAAATAGAAGCATTATCATAAGATTCTCTTCTTTTTATCTTCAAAACAGAGTAGTAGTCTAAAGCTATGACTTGTTCATTTAAAAAGCGCTCTGCAAATATATTGAAACAGCACCAGAAGCCATATATACTCCAATCCCAACCATGCTGAATATATTCTCAAAAAAATCCAAAGCTAAGAAAAAAGCTAAAGAAATTATTAAAGAAACCAAACTTGTTCTAGAGAAGAATCGATCAAGAATTGCTCCTGATGTTATTAGCATTGTCGAACAAAGAGTTGGGAGTCTGGAACGAGCCCTGGATTCTCAAAACTATCAGGATATTTTGAAGACTACAGAGGACTTGGAAATTGCCTCTACTGATTATCTATCTAAATATAAGAAATCAAAGCTAAGACAAAATATTGAAGCACTCGCTTTTGCTATTATTTTAGCTCTAATAATAAGAACTTTTGTTTTTCAGCCTTTTAAAATCCCCTCAGGCTCTATGATCCCGACACTCCTTGTTGGAGATCATCTTCTAGTCAATAAATTTGTATACGGCACCAAAGTTCCGTTTACGGATATTGAAATATTACCTCTCGAGAAGATAAAAAGAGGAGATGTTATTGTTTTTACATATCCAAACAACGAAAAGGACCCATCAAAGAACGGCTTATACTATATAAAACGTGTAATTGGACTCCCTGGGGATGATATAGATTTAAACGGTAGAAGTCTGGTAGTTAACGGAGAGGAAGTTCCGCTTGAATATATAGGCAATTATTCAGATGCTAGAAACAGTGAGCAGTTTGATGAATACGAAGAGGATCTATTTGGAGAAGACCATACTGTTATCTTCAGAAAGGGCAAAGAGAATACTAACAGAGGCAGCTATATTCCTGTTACTAAAGTGCCTGAAGGATCTGTGTTTGTAATGGGGGATAATAGAGACAACAGTCAAGATAGCAGGTTTTGGGGATTTGTACCGATAGAGAACATAGCAGGTAAAGCTTTTCTGATTCATTGGTCTTGGGATTTCGGAAATCCGGACCTTGTAAATAAAGTTAGATGGAATAGGATCCTTTCAGGAATAAATTAATAAAGTTATAATAAGGGACAACATATTCTTAGGGATTAATTATGGCTAAAAACATACTGATGGATTCTGAAACTATTGACCGCACAATCGTGCGCATCACTTCTGAAATACTTGAGAAAAATAAAGGGGCTAAAGATCTGGTTGTTATTGGAGTTAGAACACGCGGAGTTCATATTGCCGAGAGAATTGTTAAAAGAATACATAAGCTTGAAAAAATTAAACCACCAATGGGTACCTTAGATATAACGCTTTACAGAGATGATCTGAGACGCAAGACCGAATGGCCCAAAGTAGAAAGGACGGAGATACCCTTTTCTGTAGAAGACAAAGAAGTAATATTGGTTGATGATGTAATTTATACAGGTAGAACAACAAGAGCTGCTCTTGAAGAAATTATGGACTTTGGTAGGCCATCGTCAATCCAATTAGTGGCTCTGGTCGATAGGGGACACAGAGAGCTCCCGATTCAGCCTGATTATCTAGGTATGAAAGTAAACACTCTGAGTTCAGAGAAGGTCAGGGTGCATTTAAAAGAAACTGATGGAAAAGACGAAGTAATCGTCAAAAAAGGATAAAATGACATTTCAGCGTAAACACATTTTGGGGCTTGAGGAATTATCTGCAGAAGAAATTACACTAATTCTCGATACCGCAGAATCAATGAAAGAGGTATCGGGCCGAGATGTTAAAAAGGTGCCTGCTCTAAGAGGTGTCACCGTTTGCAATTTGTTTTATGAACCGAGCACTAGGACTAGGTCGTCATTTGAAATAGCCGAAAAGAGACTTAGCGCTGATGTGCTTAACTTCACCCTTTCCCACAGTAGTGTAACTAAGGGCGAAACTTTGCTCGATACAGCAAGAAATCTTGAAGCTATGGGCGCAAGTGTGATAGTGATTAGACACCCCATGTCTGGCTCCCCCTGGCTTTTAGCTAGAGAGCTTAATTCTTCCATCATAAATGCCGGAGACGGGTCACACGAACATCCGAGTCAGGCTCTTCTTGATCTATTCACAATCAGAGAGATGAAGGGGGAAATCAAAGGGCTAAAAGTTGCTATTGTTGGAGATATTCTCCACAGCCGAGTTGCACGCTCCAACATCTGGGGACTTGTAAAACTCGGAGCTGAAGTCAGAGTCGTAGGCCCTCCAACACTAATACCAAAATATATTGAAAAAGCCAAAGTACGCACATTCTATAATCTAGAAGAAGCTATAGAAGGAGTGGATGTTGTAATAATGCTCCGTATTCAGATGGAACGTCAGGATTCAGTCTACTTTCCATCATTAAGGGAATACTCAAGGTTTTATGGTCTTACGCGCGATAAGCTTAAGGGGGCAGATAAAGATGTAACCGTAATGCACCCAGGCCCAATAAACAGAGGTATAGAGCTTTCATCAGACATAGCTGATGACGCCAGTTCGGTAATTCTAGATCAGGTATCCAATGGAATAGCTGTAAGGATGGCTATGTTTTATTTAGTGGCATCTGCCGGGAGGAATCAGTGAGCATACTTATTAAAGGGGGCCGAATAATTGACCCCTCACAAGGAATTGATGAAAAAGGGAATATCTTAATTGAAAATGGGACAATAAAGTCCTATCCAAAAACAACTAAAAAGTTTGAACAAGATAATGACGTCACAATTATAAATGCAAAGGGAAAAGTTGTCGCACCAGGGTTAGTGGATATCCATGTTCATCTTAGAGAGCCAGGGTTTGAGCATAAGGAGACAATTAAATCCGGATGCGAATCTGCAGCTGCTGGGGGATTTACTACAATTGTATGTATGCCTAATACTAATCCAGTAAACGATAATGCTTCTGTAACTGAATATATTTTACTTAAAGCACGCACTGAGGGGATAGTAAATGTTTTTCCTATTGGGGCAATTACTAAAGGAGAGATGGGAGAAACCCTTGCACAGATTGGCGAGATGTATGAGGCCGGATGTGTGGGTGTTTCAGACGATGGTATGCCGGTAATGAATTCTAAAGTCATGCGGCACGCAATGGAGTATGTGCAGGCCTTTGACATACCTGTTATCTCTCATGCTGAGGATAAAGACTTATCCGGGGTAGGAGTAATGAATGAGGGGGATGTTTCAACTCAACTAGGACTTGCAGGGATACCATGCGCATCAGAAGACGTGATGGTCTCTCGTGATATAACTGTTGCAGAACTAACTGGTGCTCGTCTTCATATCTGCCATGTTTCAACAGCTGGCTCAGTAAGGCTGATTAGGGCGGCTAAGAAGAGGGGAGTTAAGGTAACTGCGGAAGTTACACCCCATCACTTCATTTTAACCGACGAAGCAGTAAACGAATACGATACTAATGCTAAAATGAATCCTCCTCTAAGGGGAAAGAAAGACAGAGAAGCGGTTATTGAGGGCCTTAAAGACGGAACCCTGGATGCTATCGCGACTGACCACGCTCCACATAGTGAAGATGAGAAGAAAGTAGAATTCGATATAGCCCCATTTGGGATAGTCGGGCTTGAAACAGCTTTGTCTCTTTCACTTAATCTAGTAGAGGACGGAGTACTTACTTTGAATCAAGTGATCAGCAAACTTACTGATGCACCTTCTGATATATTAAACTTAGGTAAGGGCACGCTTAAAGTCGGCAGCGCTGCAGATGTAGTAATATTTGATCCGGGAAAAGAAATCACTGTAGACAGAAACAACTTTCACTCCAAGTCTAAGAACAGTCCATTTGATGGCTGGAAGTTGAAGGGAGCAGTTAACTACACGATAGTAAATGGCAATATAGTTTACACTGGCTAGTTGATAGCTAGTTCTTTTCTACGAAGCAAACTTCGGGGTATTTCTTCGCTATTGAATTCCAGAACTCAGTTGAGACTTCATCTAGCTCATAATCAGAGCCTATCTTAACTTTTCCAGTTTCCAGATCAATCTCAACCATAGGTTCGTCTTTGTCCGTTAGAAGTACGAACTGTCTGGGTCCTATAACTCTATAGCTTGATGCTATATGCTGTTCTGTATTGATATCAACACCAACTGTCGGATCCAAATGTACCTCTATTCCTGAATCTTCTTTCAACTCTTCAACGCTATCTGATATATCAGGCGCAAGTGTAGTTTTTGGCTTAGCTGCTTGTTCAGAACTTCTGTTTTGGGAGTCGGCGGGTCTGTTGCTATCAATTTCTCCACCCTGGACAATGGTTGTATTCGGTCCTCTAATTCCGGTTTCAATATTAATGACTACATATTCATTTTTATAAAGTATGTAAGAAGTAATTCCCAGCAAAGTAGCAAGTATGACTATTAACGTATCTCTAATCATTTTTATCTCCTATACTATCTCTTTCCTCTAATTCCTCTTTACAAATAGAAGTATACTGAGCTTGTAGTGGTTTTTCTTATTAATTTTCTGGTGTAATGTAATAATTCATATTAAGGAGAAATGGACCTAATTTTGAATACTTTAACAAATGATGCTGACAATATTGATAGGCCACTCTTTAATAGAGATTTTATCCTAATCACCCTTTCTTCATTTATTTTCTTCTTTAATTTCCATTCATTTATTTTACTGCCAGTAAGGATTGAAGAGCTTGGTGGTAGTGAAGCCCAGATCGGATTTATCATGGGCATGACAGCAATGGCAACTATAATTACAACTCCAACAGTTGGGATTGCGATAGACAGGTTTGGCAAGAAGTGGTTTTTTGTTGCGGGTGGTATTTTAATGTCACTTACGACTTTGCCGTTTGTATATTTGGATACGTTGAATTATCTGTTTCCACTGCTTAGGGCCTTACAAGGAGCTGCTTTATCACTCTGTTTTGTTTCAGCGGGTACTTTGATAGTAGACGCGTCATCTTCCACAAAACGAAGCCAGGCAATCGGCATATTCGGAATCTTTAGTATCATTAATTTTGCTCTTGCGCCCTCGGTAGGGAAAGTATTTATTGATAACTTCGGATTTCAAGAGTTTTTTATATTCGATTTTTTCTTCGGCTTGCTGGCCTTCATCATAGCTCTTTTTATTAGAGAACCTCATAAAGCAAAAAGTGATGAGATTAGTGTGAGTTACCTCTCCGTATTATTCAGGCAAGGAGTTGTGTTGGCTGCTTCTGCTCTTTTTGTTGCGGGAATGGGGTTTGTAACTGTAATCACCTTTGTTCCTGTATTTGCTGGTCGAATCAATGTTCAACAGTATGAAATATTCTTTATCGCATACTCATTATCTGTAATCGCAGTAAGAGTGTTCGGGGGTTGGATACCGGACAAGTACGGTAAAAAGAAGTCCTCCATTCCTGCATTCTTTGTTTATGCAGCAAGCATTATAGCGCTTGGATTTACTACAAATTGGTTAGGGTTACTTGTTTCAGGAATGCTGTTTGGTCTTGGTCATGGTCTATTCTATCCTGCGGTATATGCTCTTGTTATGGATTTGTCTTCTGAGATTGATAGAGGTAAGGCTCTCTCCCTATGCAGCGTCTCGTTCACCTCTGGTGGAATGCTTGGAGTTTTCATATATGGCGTGGTTGCTGAAAATTGGGGGTTCCCTGTAATGTTTGAGATATTGGGGGTAACGTCCATAATCGGTTTTTTAATTTTTTCTATATTTGGAATCGATCATCATAATAAGGTTAAGGATAATTAAATTTGTTCATGAAATTTTTCTGAGTATTCTATTTTTGAAAATAATGGAGAAAACTTATGTCTGAAACAAAAAATCTCAATCATAAATTCCCTGAAGTTCCTGTCTGGGACCTAATGGGTATTGAAGTTGTGGAGATGGGTTCAGGTGAGGCAGTGCTGACTATGCCTTTTGAAGAAAAGATGACCAATCCCTATGGTATGATGCACGGAAGCGGTGCGTATGCTCTGGCTGATTCTGCCGCTGCAGTAGCAATCGCCAGCATATCTGAGAAGGGCAAACAGTTCTTCACTATAGAGATGAAAATAAATTATCTTGAGCCGGTTACGAACGGAATTGTTGAGGCTAGAGCCAAAGTTTTAAGGCAAGGCAGGATAGTTCCTTGCGAGGTAGATGTTTACAATGAAAATAAACTTGTGGCGAAGGCTATAGCAACGTATATTATTGTGGACGAAAATAAAAAATCATAAATACATCAAACCCCTTAAGTAAATCTCAATCGAAAACAGTTCATTGTAGACTTATTAATAACTTGATGTAGGGCTCTTACTTAAAATTATGGAAAACGAACAATTTGAACAGAGAAAAGAGAAACTCGAGCAGTTAAAAGAATCTGGCATCAATCCTTTTGCAAATGATTTTAAACCTGCTCATCTTGGATCAGACTTAATCTCAAAATATGGAGAACTTTCTGAGGACGAACTAAAAGAAAATTCAGAAGAGTTTTCTTTAGCCGGCCGTGTTATGGCAATCAGAGATTTTGGTAAAAGTCTCTTTTTTCATATAGCAGATAGATCCGGAAGATTGCAGGGTTACATTAAAAGGGATGTAGTCGGAGAAGACGAGCACAAAGCATTTAAAAAGTTTGTCGATCTAGGTGACTTTGTTGGAATTAAAGGAACCCTATTTAAAACAAGAACCGGTGAATTAACACTAAACGTCACCGAGTATAAATTTCTCACTAAGTCGCTTCATCCGCTGCCTGAGAAATTTCACGGCCTAAAAGATGTCGAAGTCAGATATCGCCAACGCTATCTAGATCTAGTTTCAAATCCAGAGATTAAAGAAATATTTCTAACCAGAAGTAAAATTATAAAACTAATAAGACAGTACTTAGAAGAAAAAGACTTTGTAGAAGTAGAGACTCCAATATTGCACCCAATTGCAGGGGGAGCCGCAGCCAAGCCTTTTAATACACATCATAATGCGCTCGATATGGAACTTGTACTAAGAATTGCCCCTGAGCTCTATTTAAAAAGATTGGTCGTTGGTGGTATAGATAGAGTTTTTGAGATTGGCAGAACCTTCCGCAATGAAGGCGTATCTACTCAACATAATCCCGAGTTTACTATGATGGAGCTCTATCAGGCTTATGCTACTTATGAAGATCTGATGGAAATGACAGAGGAGCTTATTTGCCATATTGCTATGGAGATTAAAGGCTCTCTAAAGTTTGAATATGGTGATACCGAAATTGATCTTACTCGTCCATGGAAAAGAATGGAAATATCAGACTCCCTAAAGGAAGAACTTGGTGAGGAGATATTGTCTGATGATAAATTGCTTTTTGATAAGGCTGATTCTATGGGGATAGATCATAAAGGAATTAGAGGTAAGGCCATTACAGAATTATTTGAAGCCATTTTTGAAGAAAAATTAATTAACCCCACTTTCGTATATGGATTTCCGCTCGATGTATCACCACTGGCAAGAAAGAACGAAGAAAATCCAGAATTAACAGACCGCTTTGAACTTTATGTTTTCGGGCGTGAAATTGCTAACGCGTTTTCAGAATTAAACGATCCTATAGATCAAAAAGAAAGATTTGAGAAGCAGATTGAACTAAAAAATAAAGGTGATGATGAAGCGCATGAGATGGATCAAGATTATGTCACTGCTCTTGAGCATGGTATGCCGCCTACAGCAGGTGAAGGTATAGGCATTGATCGTTTAGTCATGTTGTTTACAAATTCTCCTTCAATAAGGGAAGTTATTTTCTTTCCACACCTCAGACCCTAATGAAATACGAATTTTTTATAGGACTTAGATACCTCAGTTCCAGGAGAAAGCAGAAGTTTACTTCTATTATTGGGATTATATCGGTATTGGGAGTAATTATAGGCGTGATGGCTCTTAACGTTGTGCTCGCTGTTATGGGCGGTTTTGAGGAAGAGCTAAGGGAAAAAATATTAGGTGTCAGCTCTCATATAGTTGTGTTGAGTTATGACGGTCCTATGAAAGACTTTGCAGAAATTAAAAAAGATGTCGTTGATTTTCCAGGAGTTCTTGGCGCTAGTCCTTTTATTTATGGTCAGGGAATGATCTCAAGTGAAAGAAATGTTTCTGGATCGGTTATAAGGGGTATTGATCCTAATACTGCAGGTGACGTAACGAGCATAGAGCAGGCTATCGGTAATGGGATCTCGAAGAAAAAAGAGTCCGGAAAAAAATTGTCGGATCTAGAATTAAGTGTGATTGGTAAAGAACTCTTATTAAAATTAAATGAAGATACTGAATCAGGAAAGCCTCCTGTATTAATTGGGAAAGAACTTGCTGCTAATTTGGGTGTGATAGAAGGAGATTTGATAAGCCTAGTATCACCTTTCGGTAAGATGGGACCATTTGGTCAAACTGCAAAAGTAAAAAAATATGAAGTGTTAGGGATTTTTGATTACGGGATGATTGAATACGATTCCTCTATATCATATGTGAACCTTGATGACGCCATGGACTTCTTCGATATGGAAGGTCAGGTGTCAGGGGTAGAGGTTAAGGTCAAGGATATTTACAATGCAAAAAAAATGGGAATGGAACTTTCTTCCATCCTTGGTTTTCCCTATTACACAAGAAACTGGGAAGAAGTAAATGTCAGGCTCTTTAAGGCGCTTCGTTTAGAGAGAATTGCTGTAGCAATTATTTTAGGGCTGATAATTCTCGTGGCAGCACTTAATATTGTAAGTACGTTAACTATGGTGGTCATGGAAAAAGGTAAGGATATTGCCATCTTACGTGCTATGGGAGCTACTAGAAGCGGCATCCTTAAAATATTTGTGACAGAGGGAATGATTATTGGAACTATTGGAACTTTACTCGGTACCGCACTTGGTTTTGGTATCTGTTATATGTTAAAAACCAGCGATATGGTACGTAGACTGATCCCGTTTGATAATAATGTCTATCCTATTTCCGACTTTCCAGTTAAAATTGAACCGTTTTATTTTGTAACCGTTGCTGTGTTGAGCATACTGATATGTTTTGCCGCAACTTTGTATCCATCGTTTCAAGCGTCTCGAAAAGATCCTATAGAAGCGTTGAGGTATGAGTAATATGTCTATCGAGATAAAGGGATTATGGAAAGTGTTTGAAACAGTGGGTGGTAAAGTAGAGGCCTTGAAGGGAATTGATTTGAATATCGCAAATGGAGAGACACTTGCTGTTGTAGGAGTTTCGGGGTCTGGTAAAAGCACTCTGTTGCATATACTAGGTACTCTTGAGCATCCTTCTGATGGAGAAGTTTCTTTTAGCGGTAATAATATTTTCAAACAAAATGACAGAGAAATTGCGGCTTTTAGAAACAGTGAAATTGGATTTGTTTTTCAATTCCATTATCTTCTCCCCGAGTTTAATGCTTTAGAAAATGTTATGATGCCTTGTTTGATAAAAGGTATAGATACAGATCAAGCAAAAGAAATGGCAGAAGAGATACTTGTGAAAGTTGGATTACAGCATAGACTTGATCACCGCCCAGGGGAATTATCCGGCGGAGAACAACAAAGAGTTGCTATAGCTAGAGCAGTTGTTTTAAAACCTAAGGTATTGTTAGCTGATGAACCTACAGGTAATTTGGATATGGATACCGGAAAGACGATTCTAGATTTATTGTTGATGCTCAATGGTGATTATGGAATAACTTCTATCTTAGTCACACATAATATGGAACTGGCGAACCGTCTTAACAGGACAATCAGGCTTGCTGATGGGAAAATTGTTGATGCAAATTAATAAAAGAAATATTACTGCTGTACTATCTTTAAGTGCTTTAGTGTTACTGCTGACACTTTGTCTCTACCCCGTTTTGGGCCAAGCTACAGGGGTTGAGAGAATAACTATCGAAGATGCTTTGGGCTGGGAAGTTGCCCAAGGAACTCCATCTGTTGATTCCCAAGACAATACAGAAGTTGAGGAAGAAGGGGATCTCGAATCTAAAAATAATACAATCCTTGAGGTTAAAGTTGAGGGCAATAGGAGAGTTGCAGCAGAACTAGTTCGTGCTAATGTTAGCTCCAAAGTAGGCAGCACTCTTTCAACTGCTATGGTTAGAGAAGATGTTAAGAAGATATACTCTCTAGGTTCTTTTGAAGATGTTGCCGCAGAAATTGATCGAACAGAAAATGGAATTATTCTTGTTTATAAAGTTAAAGAAAAACCCATCATAGCAGATCTCCGGATAACTGGAAATAAGGACGTCAAGAGTGACGATATTCTTGAGGTTATTTCAGTTAGAGAAGGAAGGATCATAGATCTCAATAATGTTAAAAAAAGCCAAGAAATTATTGGAGAATTATATTCTGAAAAGGGTTTAGTCGGCACTGTAGTCGATTATGAGATTGAGCCTGAAGGAGACGGCACAGTAAGTGTTATCTTTGATATACAAGAAGGAAAGAAGGCTTATATCAAAGAAGTCAACTTTGTTGGTAATGAAAAATTAAAGACAAAGGTTATAAAAAAGGGCATATATTCAAAAAGCAAAGGTATGTTTTCTTTTATATCAAAAAAAGGTTTATTTAATCTTCGCGAGGTACAAAACGACTCTGAAAGAATAAGAACTACCTATATTGATAATGGATTTCTTGATGTAAAGGTCGGCAAACCTGAGATTGATTTTAGTGAAGAAAAGAAAGGCTATATTGTTACTTTTAAGATTAGTGAGGGAGATCCGTTTACTGTTAACGAGCTTTCCTTTGATGGGGATCTAATTGTTCCTGTTGAAGAATTGCAGGAAGTACTAAGCTTAAAAAGTGGAGAAGTCTTCAGAGGAAGTTTGTTGGCCCGTGACATTAGTGGCTTAACAACATTCTATGGTAACAAGGGCTTCGCCTTTGCAAATGCAGAGCCCGCTTTTGCTTTGAACCGTGATGAGTTAACCGTTGATATTAGATTTACTTTGGAAAAAGGGCCTGAGGTTTTTATAAGAGAAATAAATATTATTGGTAATACTCGAACTAGAGATAAGGTGATAAGAAGAGAAATCCCAATACAGGAAGATCAGCTCTACAATGCAAGCGAAGTTCAAGCTGTTAGACCCAGAGTAAGAAGACTTGGTTTCTTTGAGGAGAATGTAGAAGTAGTTTCGCAGCGTGTTCCCGGTCAGGAGGATAAGTTAGATCTTGAAGTTAGGGTGGAAGAAAAATCCACAGGATTTTTTAGCTTGTCCGGAGGTTTTAGTTCTATTGAAACATTTATTTTTGCCGGTCAGATTCAAGAATCTAATCTATTTGGATATGGTAAGAGAGCTTCTCTAAATGCTCAAATTGGTGGAGTTACACAGCTATTTTTCTTAACCTATGGCGATCCTAACTTCTGGGATACTGATTTTACACTTGATGCTACAATCTTTAGAACTGATAGGGCCTTTAGAGATTTTGATCGAAGCTCAATTGGAGCGAGTCTTACTTTTGGAAGAAGAGTATGGAGATGGTTGGTAGTAGATCTTACTTACAGAATAGAAAATGTTAAAATAAGTGATATTGACAATAATGCCCGGTTAATTCTTACTAGTGAAAACAGAACAATAAGCAGTATTGGTTTCGGGCTAAAATGGGATTCAAGAAACAACCTCTTAGATCCTAGTAGAGGAAATCTAACGCAGACCGCTCTAACTTTTGCAGGCGGACCTTTTGGTGGAAACACTGATTTTATTAAGTATATTTTATCATCACGTCAGTGGTTTTCTTTGCCTTTTAATACGGTGTTTACAGTAAGGGCAAGATACGGAATAATTAACTTTAGCAATAACGGGAATGATCTAGTAGTTGGAGAAAGATTCTTTCTTGGGGGGCCAAATTCTTTGAGAGGCTTTGGTTTCAGAAGAGTTGGACCACGAGTGCCTACTGAAGATGGAAATTTTGTGATTATCGGTGGTGTACAAGAACTGTTGTTTTCAGCTGATTATGTCTTTCCGCTCCTCCCTTCGGCAGGTTTAAGGGGAGTAATTTTCTTCGATATGGGTAATGCGTTTAATGACGGGGAAGATTTTACTGTAAATCCCTCAGATCTAAGAACTGATGTTGGATTTGGATTTAGGTGGATATCGCCACTGGGGCCTTTAAGGTTAGAAATTGGTATACCTGTAGGAGATAGGTTGCCTGATGAAAATTCATATGAGATTCAATTTACTGTAGGAACTTTATTTTAAAATACAAGGAGGTAAAAAAATGAGATTATTTTTAGTTGTTTTGTGTTCAATAATATTTATGTCTAGTTTGGCCTATGCCCAAGGTTCTAAGATTGGAGTTGTAGATTTTAGACGAGTGGTAGTTGGTTCAGCGAAAGGTAAGGCTACAACTGCATCTATCGAGTCTCAGTTCGGCCCTAGGAGTAAAGCCTTAGAATCCAAGAGAAGACAGTTAGAAGCAATGGAGCAAGATTTTATCAAAAACGCAGCTGTTATGAATGAAACTTCAAGACAGCAGAAGGCTGAGCAGATTGATAAAATGAAGAAGGATCTGACAAGGTCTGCAGAAGATTTTCAATATGAGCTTAAGAAGAAAGATTATGAACTCACACAACAGATTTTGGGCGAGATTGAGGGTATTGTTAAATCAATCGGTCAGTCCGGTGGGTATACGATTATAGTTGATAGCACAGTACTAATGTTTGCTAGCCCTTCTGCGGATTTAACAGATCAGGTTATTAAAGCGTACGACGCTAAATAATATAAAATTGAGCATTCTTTAGGAGTTTTGAATATTTTGATGGATAAAGAAGAAATAAAGACGTATATTCCTCATAGAGAGCCATTTCTCTTTGTAGACGAAGTGCTTGAGTTTGAGCCGTATAAAAGGATTTTAGCGGTCAAGACCTTTCCTGCGACGGAAGAGTTCTTTAAGGGCCACTTTCCTGGTCATCCAGTTCTTCCAGGTGTAATATTGACTGAAGCTTTAGCTCAGTCAGCGGCACTACTTTTAGCGGCCTCGTTAGTGAAGGATGAAGAAGCCGATAATCCTGAAGGATGTTATTTAATGGGTCTTGATAAAGTGAAATTTAGAAAAGTAGTTGCTCCGGGAGATCAGATTCAACTTCATGCTGAGATAGTTAGGCTAAGATCTAAAATTGCTACATTTAAGGGTAGTGCATACGTGGGTGAATCGAAAGCCGCTGAAGCTGAATTTATGGCCACATTCTATTAATTATCATATATTCCTATGATATAGTTGACAACGGCAAAGAATCTGTGTTACAGTATCTGGTTTTATAATCGCGGGCGAGTTCTACCTAATCTTATTTTTATGGAGAACCTTTAAAAATTTTATAAAAATATTGTACTTTGGGCTAAGGACGGCTGGCGTAGCTCAGTGGAAGAGCAGCTGATTTGTAATCAGCAGGTCGGGGGTTCAAATCCCTTCGCCAGCTCCATTTAAATTATGTATAGACTAGAAATTATAAAAAGCATTTTTATATCGGGGGAGGTGGCTGAGTGGTCAAAAGCAGCAGACTGTAAATCTGCCGGTGTAAGCCTACGTAGGTTCGAATCCTGCCCTCCCCATAGTTCTTTAGCTGAATTTGTACGTGTGGGATATTTAAAGTTGTATGCATTAATCAATAGCCAAATAGAATTATTAGAAGTTCAAATAGCGGGAGTAGCTCAGTTGGCTAGAGCATCAGCCTTCCAAGCTGAGGGTCGCGGGTTCGAATCCCGTCTCCCGCTCAAAAAAGGCTGTTCCGCCCACGTAGCTCAGCCGGTAGAGCACATCCTTGGTAAGGATGAGGTCAGCGGTTCAAGTCCGCTCGTGGGCTCGTTTACTTACAATATACTTGAGTTTTCAAATACTTAAGGAGGAAGAGTAGCAATGTCTAAGCAGAAATTTGAGAGAGGTAAGCCGCACTTAAACATAGGAACCGTAGGTCATGTTGACCATGGTAAGACGACATTAACAGCGGCGATAACAAAAGTATTATCAAAAGCGGGTGGAGCAGATTTCATAGAGTTTGGTGATATAGACAAGGCTCCCGAGGAAAGAGAAAGAGGAATAACAATCAACATAGCCCATGTTGAGTACGAGACAGCGACCAGGCACTATGCCCATGTTGACTGTCCCGGACACGCGGACTATGTAAAGAACATGATAACGGGTGCAGCGCAGATGGACGGAGCTATATTGGTAGTGAGCGCTCCAGACGGTCCAATGCCACAGACAAGAGAGCATATCCTGCTCGCAAGACAGGTTGGTGTTCCTTATATCGTTGTAGCACTAAATAAAGTAGATATGATGGATGATGAAGAACTATTAGACTTAGTTGAGCTAGAGGTAAGAGATCTTCTAAGCCAGTATGGTTTCCCAGGGGATGATATCCCAGTTGTAAGAGTAAGTGCATTAAAAGCACTAGAGGGGGACGCGGCTGCAGAGCAGCAGATACTGGACTTAATGGCAGCAGTTGATTCTTATATTCCAGAGCCAGTAAGGGATATGGATAAGCCGTTTTTGATGGCAATAGAGGATGTTTTCACCATCTCTGGACGTGGCACGGTTGTAACGGGAAGAGTTGAGAGAGGAAAGGTTGTAGGTGGAGACGAGGTAGAGATCGTTGGGTTTGGAGAGACGCAGAAGACAGTTGCAACAAGCTTGGAGATGTTTAGAAAGATATTGGACGACGCCATAGCTGGAGATAATGTTGGAGTACTTCTTCGTGGAACCGGCAAAGATGATGTGGAAAGAGGGCAGGTGCTTGCAAAACCTGGTAGTATATTGCCTCACGCTAAATTCAAGGCAGAAGTATATGTACTAAAGAAAGAAGAGGGTGGAAGACACACTCCGTTTTTCCCAGGCTACAGACCTCAGTTTTACTTAAGAACCACTGATGTAACTGGTTCAATCGTATTACCAGAGGGAGTAGAGATGGTAATGCCGGGGGATAACATAAACATGGATGTGGAGTTGATAGCGCCTGTTGCAATGGAAGAGCAGCTCCGCTTTGCAATAAGAGAAGGCGGAAGAACTGTAGGTGCTGGTGTTGTTACTAAAATTACGGAGTAAAAATTATTATGGGTGATAATACATTAGTTATAGCTCTAGAGTGTGCTGATTGTAAGAGAAGAAATTATTCAACATCGAAGAATAAGCAAACTCATAAGGAAAAAATAGAGCTCAAAAAATATTGCAGATGGTGTAAAGGCCATACATTACACAAAGAAACTAAATAGTTTGAAAACGTTAAAGTAATATTAGGGCAGTAGCTCAATTAGGCAGAGCACTGGTCTCCAAAACCAGGGGTTGGGGGTTCGATTCCCTCCTGCCCTGCAATATGGACATATAAAATGGAAAAGATAAGACAACTTAGTTCAGAAACAGCTCAATTTGCTAAGGACATAGAAAGCGAGGCCAAGCGTATTACGTGGCCGTCCAGACAGGAAGCTATAAAGTCAACTTTAGCCGTGATAGTAATATCCGGCATTTTTGCTGCTTTTTTGGCTGGCGTAGACTATTTGTTCTCTTGGCTGATAAGATTGTTGTTGGGCTAGGAACTATAACGGAGATAACGGGATTTTAATGGATAATAGGTGGTACGTAGTTCATACAAACACGGGCTTTGAAGATCGCGTGAAGTCCTATATAGAAGACAGGCTTGTTATAGAGGGTTTTGAGGATGAAGTTACTGAGGTCCTTGTGCCAACTGAAACAATTGTTGAACCGCTTAAGGGTGGAAAGAAAAAGACTTCTGTGCGAAAATTCTTCCCGGGTTATATTTTGGTGAAGATGGAGCTTAACGATAGAAGTTGGCATTTTATTAGAAACATTCCTAAAGTGATAGGATTTGTTGGAGGAAAGGTTAAGGATGGAGTTATCGATCCTAATTCAGTTCCCGATGTTCATGAAGAAGAAGTCCAAAAGATAAAAAGACAAATAGAAGAGGGCACACTAAAACCAAAACCAAAGATTTCTTTCGAAAAAGGAGAGACGGTCAAGGTGATAGAGGGTCCATTTGCTAACTTCTCTGGAGTAATTGAAGAGGTTAAACCGGATAAAGCAAAGGTGCAGGTACTTGTAACTATATTTGGAAGAACCACTCCTATAGAATTAGATTTCAATCAAGTGGAGAAAATTTAATATGAAGAAAATTGATGGATATATAAAACTATTAGTTGAGGCCGGTAAGGCAACGCCTTCACCACCTGTTGGTCCTGCTCTTGGACAACGTGGCGTAAATATTATGGAATTTTGTAAGGCGTTTAATGCGCAGACCTCGAAGGCGGAAGGGCTTCTTCCTGTAACAGTTACTGTCTACGCGGATAGGTCTTTCTCTTTTGAAGTAAGAACACCACCGGTTTCCTATCTGTTAAAGAAAGCAGCCAAAATTGAAAAGGGCTCAGACCAAGCCTTAAAGGTTAAAGTCGGAAAAGTAACCAAAGCTCAGGTGGAAGAGATAGCAAAAACCAAGCTCCCTGATCTTAACACTAATGACATAGAAGCCGCATCTAATATTGTTGCTGGCACCGCAAGAAGCATGGGTATAGATATAGTTTAACTCTCTATTTATTGAACTTTATTAGATTGTAAGGAGAAAAGTAATGGCTACAAAAGGGAAAAAATACAATGAGATCAAAGATCTAGTAGACCCTAAAAAGAATTACACTGTAGATGAGGCTATTAAGCTTCTAGGTGAAACTAAGACCGCTAAGTTTGATGAAACTGTTGAGATTTCTGTAAAGCTTGGTATTGATCCAAGACACGCTAATCAACAGATTAGATCTGGATTGATTTTGCCTCACGGTATAGGAAAAGACATTACAGTCTTAGTGTTCGCAAAGGGAGAGAAGGAAAAAGAAGCACAGAGTGCTGGGGCTGACTATGTTGGTCTTGAAGATCTTATCGATAAAATTTCAAAAGAAAACTGGCTTGATTTTGATGTGTCAATTGCAACTCCCGATGTAATGAGTACTGTTGCCAAATTAGGGAAGGTCTTAGGGCCTCGAGGCTTAATGCCGACTCCCAAAGTAGGGACTGTGACTTTTGATATAGAGCAGGCTGTAAAAGAAGCTAAAGCTGGAAAAATAGAAGTAAAAAATGACAAAGGTGGAGTTGTTCACGCTCCTATAGGTAAGGTCTCTTTTGGCTCTGATAAGCTAAGAGATAACTTCTTGGTCTTTATGGAATCTCTGACTAAAATGAAGCCAACATCTTCGAAAGGTGTATTTGTTAGAAAAATAACTCTTGCAAACACTATGGGGCCAGGGGTCAAGGTAGATTTTGTTAATGTCCGTGAAGTACTTAAAGGTTCTCGCGTAGCAGCATAATTTCTTAATTATTTTGTCGCAATACGTCGTAATACATAGTTTTAGTTTAAAACATAGATGCAATTTAAGGAGTGAGTTATGTTAAGTAAAGCAGCCAAAAATGATATTGTTAAAAGGTTTAGTGAGGTTTTTAAGGCTAACCCTTCAGTAATGCTTGTTGAGTATAAAGGACTTACTGTGGCAGAACTTGAGGGCCTAAGGTCTAATTTAAAAGATGCCGATACAGAGTTTAAGATCGTCAAAAACAAGCTCCTAAAGATAGCTGCTAAAGATACGGAAATTGAACAAATAAATGACCTATTAGTTGGTCCAACGGCTATAGCAGTTTGCGAAAGCGATCCGACTGCTGCTGCCAAGGTTTTTGTAAAAACCGCAAAGGACCTGCCCTTACTAGTAATAAAAGGGGGCGTAGTAGAAGGAAACATGGTAAGTGTTGATGACATTACCGCAATTTCCAAGCTGCCATCACGCCAAGAAATGATGGCGCAGTTGCTTGGTGCATTATCAAGCCCAATGTCAAATCTCTTGGGTGCATTCACACAGATGCAGTCCAAGTTATTATATGCCTTAGAAGCTGTAAAAGATACCAAAGAAGAGACTGCCGCCGAAGAGAGCAAAGTAGAAGCTGTGCCTGAAAGTAAAGAAGAAGCCCCTGTAGAGGCTCCGGTAGAAAGCAAGGAAGAAAAAAATGAGGGTGCTGAGGTAGAAACCAAAGCTGAAGAGAAGACAGAAATTAAAGAAGAGGATGGGGCAGAAAGTACTGGGCAGAATGAAGTAGATAGCAAAGAAGAAAGTTAAGTAGTTTTGACAAGTTTGACGAGAACAAAAAACATATTTTCTAATACATTTAAGGAGGTACAGGTAATATGCCTGAAACAACTAGAGAAGATGTACTTACATATCTTGAGAAGGCGAGCATGCTCGAGATCTCAGATCTGATTAAAGATATTGAAGTTAAGTTTGATGTAAAAGCTGCAGCTCCTGTTGCTGTTGCTGCTGCTGGTGCTGCTCCTGCAGGAGATGGTGCTGTTGCTGCTGAAAAGACTGATTTTGATGTAGTTCTAAAATCATTCGGTGATAACAAAATCCAGGTTATTAAGGCAGTAAGAGAGGTTACATCTCTAGGTCTTAAAGAAGCCAAAGAGCTTGTTGAAAGCGCCCCCAAAGCTATAAAAGAAGGTGTTGAGAAAGAAGAAGCTGAGAGTATTAAGAAGGCGCTCGAAGCAACTGGTGCAGAAGTAGAAATCAGTTAATTACTTCTTGTTTCATATACGGGAAATGATTGGTTAGTGAATGATTTTGAATCCATCGATCCGTATATGTTAAGCGTTGAGTACTTTCTTGTTTAGTGTGCTAGTTTTGTGTTTTATTCAGAAGCTATGAAAATGGCAAGCTTCATATAGAAAATACTTTTTAAAAGTAATTTAAACCAGATAATACCGCACATTATTTTAGAGAATTTGGTTTGAAGTTGGACATGTGAGTTGTAAATATAACTACGGGGGTAAGCCAAATTGAGCCTTGATGGTGTAGAAGCATATAAGTTTAGGAAAAGTTTTTCGAAAATACCATCTGTTCTAGAAATACCTCATCTGCTTGAAGTGCAAATAGATTCCTATAGGGAATTCCTGCAAGCTAATACGGATCCGAACAGTAGGTTAGAGTTTGGACTTCATAATGCCTTTAAAACTGTATTTCCAATAGAGGATTACAATGAAAAGGCGTCGCTTGAGTATATTAGCTATCGCTTGGATAGGCCCAAATACGAAGCTGTTGAATGTAGGTTAAAAGGATATACGTATGTTGCTCCATTATACGTTACCTTTAGACTTGTAATTTGGGACACTGAAACAAGCGATGAGCGTACTATAAGAGATGTGAAAGAGCAGGAGGTGTATTTCGGAGAAATTCCTCTAATGACACCAAACGGGTCTTTTATTGTTAATGGCACCGAAAGGGTTATTGTAAATCAGCTACACCGTTCACCTGGTGTTTTCTTTGATCAGGTAAAAAACAAAGATAATAGCGCAGGCAGGTCTTCATTCTCTGCTAGGATTGTCCCGCATGACGGCAGATGGATAGATTTTGAATTTGATTCGAAGGACTTGCTACATGTTCGAATAGATAGAAAGAAAAAATTCCTTGTAACAGTGCTTTTAAAAGCTCTAGGTTACGATAATAAGCAAATTATGAACCACTTTTACCCAGTTGAGTCAATACATATAGACTCAGAGGGTATGAGTAAAGATGCAAATTTTGATGTGCTCCCATATCAAAGATCCACTGCTGATATATTAGATCCAAAGAGCGGTGATGTACTAATTAAAAAGGGAAGAAGATTAGTACGCAACCACCTTGAAAAGTTAAGAACTGCAAATGTTAAAATTCTCGCAATTGATCCTATTGAACTAATAGATAAATTTGCTGCAGATGACATTGTAGATAAAAAAACCGGTGAAGTGATTGTAAACTTCAATGAATTAATTACTGAAGAGAAGCTTGATGAAATAAAACAAGCTGATGTAGCTGAATTAAAAATATTTTATATTGATAATGTTTCGGTAGTTGCATCTCTTAGGAGTACTGTGCTTGCTGATAAAGTAATCACTAGAGAAGAGGCAATAACTGAGATTTATAAAAAGTTTCGTCCTACCGATCCTCCTACACTAAACGTTGCTGAGACCTTCTTTGAAAATATGTTTTTTAATCCTGATACATACAGACTTTCTCAGGTGGGACGTCTTAAGATAAATTACAAACTAAATCATGGAATCTCCGATGAAGTTAACACTTTAACTCAAGAGGACCTTCTCGGCACTGTTGGATATCTCTTAGGTTTAAGAGGTGGAAGGGGTGCTACAGATGATATTGACCATCTAGGGAATAGACGAGTTAGAACAGTTGGTGAGTTGATTGAAGACAGATTTTATCATGGCCTTGAAAGACTTGCCCGTTCTGTCAAAGAAAAGATGGGATATCAGGCTGTTGAAAATCTAATGCCTAGTGAATTGTTGATTCCTAAAACAGTGATAGCTGTAGTCAAAGAGTTCTTTGCGACGGGCCAGCTTTCACAGTTTATGGATCAAACCAATCCACTTTCAGAAATTACACATAAAAGAAGATTGAGTGCTTTAGGCCCTGGTGGTTTAACGCGTGAAAGAGCAGGATTTGAAGTAAGGGATGTTCACTCATCTCACTACGGAAGAATATGTCCGATTGAAACTCCCGAGGGACCAAACATTGGTCTTATCTCAAGTCTTAGTACATATGGAAAAATAAACGATTTTGGGTTTATTCAAACCCCTTATAGAGTAGTTAAAAATGCAAAGGTTACAGACGAACTTGTATATTTGAACGCACTTGCTGAAGAGAAATATATTATAGCTCAGGCAAATGCTGCACTTGATGAAAAAGGAAATTTTACATCTGAATTTATTTCCGTTAGACAAAGCGGTGAATTTTTAATGGTTGATCGTGACAGAGTTGAGCTAATGGATGTTTCCCCAGCCCAGCTTGTTTCAGTTTCAGCTTCTTTAATACCATTTTTAGAGCATGATGATGCTAACCGTGCATTAATGGGTTCTAACATGCAACGCCAAGCTGTACCTTTACTTAGAACTCATGCTCCGCTTGTTGGTACCGGTCTAGAAGACCGTGTGGCAAAGGATTCTGGAGTTGCAGTAATAGCAAAGAGAGACGGCGTGGTTGAATACGTTGATTCATCCAGAATTGTGATAAGCGCTTATACCGAACCCGGCTCAGATGAAGCTGGAGTAGATATGTATAGCCTTCTTAAATTTCAAAAATCTAACCAGAGCACTTGCTGGAATCAGATACCAATTGTTAAGAAGGGACAAGCCGTTAGATCAGGACAAGTAATAGCCGACGGTCCCTCAACAGATCAAGGGGAGTTAGCATTAGGCCAGAATATTCTAGTGGCATTTATGCCCTGGGGCGGATACAACTTTGAGGATGCTATCTTGATGAGCGAAAAACTCGTTAAAGAAGATAGGTTCACCTCTATACATGTTGAAGAGGTTGAATGTATTGCAAGAGAAACAAAACTTGGACGAGAAGAGATAACAAGAGATATACCAAACGTAAGTGAAGATGCTCTTAGAAATTTAGATGAGAGCGGAATAATTAGAGTTGGAGCAGAAGTGAAACCGGGAGACATTATTGTAGGAAAAATTTCCCCTAAGGGAGAGACTCAGCTTTCTCCTGAAGAACGCCTCTTAAGAGCTATCTTTGGAGACAAGGCCGGAGACGTTAAAGATACATCACTTCGTGCATCTCCTGGAGTATATGGAACGGTGATTGATGTGAAGATGCTGATATCCCGTGTTGTTGATAAGGACGACAGGGCTAAGAGTATTGAAGATTTTGAAGTTACACGTTTGGAACAAGATAGGGATGATGAAATAAAAATCCTAAAGGACGACGCTTTAGAGAGAATTAAACCTTTAATAGTTAACAAGACTTCTGCTGCAAAACTTACAGTTTCTAGAAAGACGGTTCTAAAGCAAGGTGATAAAATTGCTGAGGAAATTCTTCCGGGCATTCCTTTTGAAAAACTTGCAGATATAAGTATAGAAAAAGGAAATAATGTTGAAGCAGAGATAAAAAGAATTATTGAAAGAACGCTTGAGCAAATTGATTTAACGAATGTGATATATGATCAAAGAATTTCAAAACTAACCAAGCCAGATGAGCTACCACCTGGAGTTCTAAAAGTTGTTAAGGTGAATATTGCTGTAAAAAGAAAGTTGCAAGTAGGCGACAAAATGGCTGGAAGGCACGGAAACAAAGGTGTTATTTCTAAAATACTTGCAGAAGAAGATATGCCTTATCTTCCAAATGGTTCCCCAGTAGAAATGGTACTCAATCCTTTGGGTGTTCCTTCAAGGATGAATGTTGGTCAGGTCTTAGAGACTCATCTTGGATGGGCAGCAAAGGAACTTGGTCAAAAACTAAATGACATAATGGAAAGGGAATATAGTCCTAAGGCACTGAGGACTAAATTAAAAGATATTTATGATACTCCAGAGACAAAGAAGCTAGTCGACAACATGGACGATGATGAAGTTATAGAGATTTCAAAACGTCTTAGTAGAGGGGTGCCGGTTAAGTCCCCGGTTTTTGATGGAGCTTCAGAAAAACAAATAAAACAACTATTAAGAGATACAGATCTTCCTGAAGAAGGTAAGACAATACTTTTCGATGGTCACACTGGTGAGCCTTTTGATCAAAAAGTCACCGTTGGTGTTATGTACATGTTAAAACTGCACCATCTTGTTGAAGAGAAAATTCATGCAAGAGCCATTGGACCTTACTCTCTAGTAACTCAGCAGCCTCTTGGTGGTAAAGCACATTTTGGAGGACAGCGTCTTGGAGAGATGGAAGTATGGGCACTAGAAGCATACGGCGCTGCATATACACTGCAAGAGTTTCTTACTGTGAAGTCAGACGATGTAATAGGAAGAACCAGGATTTTTGATTCTATTGTCAAAGGTGATCTAAACTTTGAACCGGGTCTTCCCGAATCATTTAAAGTACTGCAAAAAGAACTTCAAGCACTTTCACTGGATGTGGATCTGCTAGAAGAAAAAGATGTGAATAGGGATTAATTATTTCAAATAACAAGGGAGGTAAAACGTGGACGTAGATACCCTTTTTGAAAAGCCAAAAAATCCTTCAGAGTATTCTGCGGTTAAAATTTCAATAGCTTCTCCAGAGAAGATAAAATCGTGGTCAAATGGAGAGGTGAGAAAACCGGAGACTATAAACTACAGGACTTTCAAACCTGAAAGAAGCGGTTTGTTTTGTGCCAAAATTTTTGGACCTGTAAAAGATTACGAATGTACTTGTGGAAAATATAAAAGACTAAAACACAGAGGGATCACCTGTGAGAAATGTGGGGTTGAGGTTATTTCCTCCAAAGTAAGAAGGGAGAGAATGGCTCATATAGAGCTGTCCTCACCTGTTGCTCACATCTGGTTCTTAAGAAGCATTCCCTCTAGAATTGGTATGCTCCTTGACATGACACTTAAAGACTTAGAAAAGGCTCTCTATTATGAGTCTTATGTGGTTGTTGATCCTGGTGCAACCTCTCTAAAATTTGCAGAAGTTCTAAGTGAAGAAAAATACAGAAAAGCTGTAGAAGAATACGGCCATAGCTTTAAGGTTGGAATGGGCGCTGAGACTGTGAGAGAAATGCTCAAAAAGATTGATCTACTTGAGCTTTCCGAAGAACTGCGTCTTGAGATGAAAAACACTTCATCACCAATAAAAAGAGCTCGTATAGCAAAACGATTGAGAATCAGTGAGGCATTTAGAAAATCAAAGAATCGTCCGGAATGGATGATTCTAACGAGAATTCCAGTTCTTCCGCCAGACTTGAGGCCGCTTGTTCCGCTAGATGGAGGAAGGTTCGCAACATCAGATCTTAACGATTTATACAGACGTGTTATAAACAGAAACAATCGACTAAAAAAATTATTAGAATTGGGCGCTCCAGACATTATCGTAAGAAACGAGAAGCGTATGCTCCAGGAATCTGTTGACGCGCTATTGGAGAACGGACGTAGAGGGAGGCCTGTACTTGGCCATAACCACCGTCCGCTTAAGAGCCTAAGTGATATTATAAAAGGTAAACAGGGAAGGTTCAGACAAAACCTATTAGGTAAGAGGGTTGATTACTCTGGCCGTTCAGTAATTACAGTAGGTCCTGAATTAAAACTCCACCAGTGTGGAATACCCAAGCAGATGGGACTCGAGCTCTTTAGACCATTTATTTATAACAAGCTTGAGAAATGGGGAGCCGCTGCGACTATTAAAATTGCTAAGAAATTAGTGGAACAGGAAGCCCCTATAGTATGGGATGCCTTAGATGAAGTTATTAAAGAACATCCTGTTCTGTTAAATCGTGCTCCTACACTACATAGATTAAGTATTCAGGCTTTTGAGCCAATTCTTATTGAAGATAAGGCAATACAAATTCATCCTCTAGTCTGCCCAGCTTATAATGCTGACTTTGATGGTGACCAAATGGCTGTTCATGTTCCTCTATCAATTGAGGCTCAAACAGAGTGCCGTGCGCTTGTAATGTCTACAAACAACATACTTTCCCCTGCTCATGGAAAACCTATTATTCTTCCAACTCAAGACATAGTTCTTGGTATTTATTACATGACAAGAGATGTTGGTTTTGACAAAGGTGACGGAAAGATCTTCTCAACTATAGATCAAGTGCAGATGGCCTATGATTCTAAAGATGTTGGGATTCATGCAAAAATCAAGATCAGAATCAACGGTAAAATTTATGAAACCACTGTCGGGAGAGTTCTTCTGTACGATATCATGCCAGAGGGAATCCCGTTTGAGTTGGTCAACAGAGTGATGACCAAGAGGGCATCTGAGGATCTTGTGGATAGTTGTTTCAGGGTTTCAGGTGGTAAAAGTACAGTAATTTTGGCAGACCGTATGAGGACGTTAGGGTTTAAGTACTCAACGCGCTCTGGTATTTCTATTGCTATTGATGATATGAAAATACCTGTAGCGAAGAAAGCAATGTTGCAAGCGGCTCAAGACGAAGTACAAAAAGTTCAAAATCAATACTCTCAAGGTCTTATAACTGACGGAGAGAGATACAATAAAGTAATTGATATCTGGGCACGTACGAGTGATGAAGTTGCCCAGGAAATGATGAAAGATATAACCTTTGAAGATACTGTAGACCCCGAAGGAAATGTTAGGAAGGGGGCTAGTTCAAATCCGATATATATGATGATTGACTCAGGTGCTAGAGGTAGCCAGACTCAGGTACGTCAGCTTGCAGGTATGAGGGGGCTGATGGCTAAACCTTCTGGTGAAATTATCGAAACACCTATTACCTCTAATTTCCGTGAAGGCTTAACGGTTCTTCAATACTTTATTTCTACTCACGGAGCGAGAAAAGGTCTAGCTGATACCGCGCTTAAAACAGCAAACGCGGGATACTTAACTAGAAGGCTCATCGATGTTGCTCAAGATGTAATGATTAAAGAATATGACTGTAATACAGTTGAAGGAATTACAGTTAGTGATTTAGTCGAGGGCGGCGAGATAATCGAAAGAGTTGGAGAGAGAGTTCTTGGAAGGGTAACAGTTGAAGATATAATTGATCCTATTAGCGGAGAAGCAATTGTAAAAGCCAATCACGAAATTGATGAAAAAGCCGCTTCTGAAATTGATGAAGCAGGAAGCATTACTGAGGTAAGAATTAGATCAGTTTTAACATGTGAAACTCGCATCGGAGTATGTGAGCTTTGTTATGGCAGAAACCTCGCGACTGGGAAGCTAGTTAACATAGGTGAAGCAGTAGGAATTATTGCTGCTCAATCAATTGGTGAGCCGGGAACACAGCTTACTATGAGAACCTTCCACATTGGTGGTGCTGCGAGTCAGAGGGCTGCGGAAAGTACATTAGAAAATACACATGAAGGTGAAGTTACCTTTAATGGAATAAGAACAGTAACTACAAATGACGGAAACCTTGTTGTTGTAAATCGTACAGGAACTCTAATAATTGTTGATGATAAGGGTTATGAAAGAGAGAGATATCCTCTAGCACTTGGAGCAAAGCTCAAAGTGAATGAAGGGGACAAAATTAAAGAGGGTCAGCTTATTGCAGAGTGGGATCCTTATACAACACCTTTCATCTCTGAATTTAATGGAACTGTAGGATTTGTTGATTTAGAGCAAGGCGTAACACTAAAAGAACAAGTTGATGAAGTAACAGGTATTTATAAGAAAGTAGTAATTGAATCTAAGACCCTAGATACTCATCCTGGACTTGTCATTCATACTGACGAAGGAAAGAGTATCCAATATTCACTACCGATAGGCGCAATTATTGAAGTCAATGAAGGTGACAAGGTAAGTGCAGGAGATATCTTTGCTAAAGTAGCTAGAGCTACTGCTAAAACCAAGGACATCACCGGAGGACTGCCAAGAGTAGCTGAGCTATTTGAAGCAAGGCTCCCGAAAGATCCTGCAGTTGTAACTGAGATCGATGGTATTGTTACCTATGGTAAGGATGTTAAAGGTAAAAGAAGGGTTGTAGTAACTCCTGAAGTTGGTGAGCCCAAAGAGTATTTGGCTCCTAGAGGTAAACATGTTCTGGTTAGAGAGGGAGAGCAGGTTACTTCCGGTGACCAGCTTGTTGACGGTTCTGTTAATCCTCACGATATTCTAAGAATCAAAGGAGAACGCGCTCTAACACGTTATCTTGTTGATGAAATCCAAGAGGTTTACAGACTGCAGGGAGTGAAAATCAACGATAAGCATATCGAAGCTATAGTAAGACAGATGTTAAAGAGGGTAAGGATTAAAGACCCTGGTGATACTATACTTCTAGTTGGTGAAGCAATTGAGAAACACGTATTTTTTGAAGAAAATGAAAGAGTAATAGAGCAGGGTGGTAGACCGGCATCTGCTGAGCCCCTTCTTCTTGGAATAACTAGAGCGTCTCTAAGCACTGATAGCTGGTTATCTGCAGCATCATTCCAAGAAACAACTAGGGTGCTTACTGAAGCTGCGTGTGAGGGTAAGGAAGACTACCTCAGAGGTCTTAAAGAAAATGTTATTATGGGTAGGCTTATACCTGCTGGTACTGGACTTCCGATATACAGAAACATTGATGTTGAAGTTCCTGTGCTTGAAGTTCCTGTGCCTACTGCAAATGCAGCTGAAGAAGAATAAAAAATCTATGTGGAGTAGGGTCAGAGAATGACCTTACTCCACTAATCTAAATCAATTTCCACCTATAAAAAAATGTCTGAACATAATAAAACCGAAATGGATAAGATTTATGATCCAAAAAAGGTTGAGAAAAAGTGGTACGAGGAATGGATTAATAAAGGCTATTACAAATCCTCACCCTCAAGTGATAACCCCCCATTTACAATAGTAATTCCACCTCCCAACGTTACAGGATCTCTTCATATAGGTCATGCTCTAAATAATACTCTCCAAGATATTCTCATTCGATATAAGAGAATGAAGGGTTTCGATGCACTATGGGTTCCGGGAACTGATCATGCTGGGATTGCTACACAGATGATGGTGGAGCGTGAGCTAGCAAAAGAAGGGACTTCTAAGCTAGAGCTAGGAAGAGATGCTTTCTTGGAACGCGTTTGGAAATGGAAGGAAGAGTCTGGCGGGACTATTACGCATCAACTACGAAGCCTGGGAGCGCTCCCTGATTGGGATAAAGAAAGGTTTACAATGGATGATGGGCTTTCAAATGCAGTCAGGAAAGTGTTTGTAGATCTATATGATCAGGGCTTAATATATAAAGATAAAAGACTTGTTAACTGGGATCCAAAGCTTTGCACTGCTATTTCTGATCTCGAAGTAGAGCAGCGTGAAGTTAATGGTCATATGTGGCATTTTAAATACCCGATAGAAGATAGTAATGAATTTATAACCGTGGCAACCACCAGGCCTGAGACGATGTTGGGAGATACAGGTGTTGCCGTTCATCCTGATGATGAAAGATATAAGCACCTTGTTGGAAAAAATGTGATCCTACCATTAGTAGGGCGTAAAATTCCTATAGTTGCAGATGAATATAGTGACCCGGAAAAGGGCACAGGTGCAGTGAAGATAACACCTGCCCATGATTTTAATGATTTTGAGGTTGGGCAAAGACAAAACCTAGAAATGATTAATGTCTTGGACTCAACTGCGCACTTAAACGATAATGCCCCAGAGGTATACAGAGGGTTAGAGCGCTTTGTAGCTAGGAAAAAGATTATAGAAGATATGGAATCACTCGGACTCCTAGCAGAGATAGAGGATACTCATCATACAGTGCCTTATGGTGATAGGTCAGCTGTGGTGATTGAGCCCTGGCTTACCGATCAATGGTATGTCGATGCGAAGAAACTTGCTGTTGATGCGATAGCCTGCGTTGAAGACGGTAGAGTAAAATTTATTCCCAAATACTGGGAAAGAACCTACTTTGAATGGCTTAAGAATATTGAACCCTGGTGTATTTCTCGCCAACTGTGGTGGGGGCATCAGATCCCAGCTTGGTATGGTCCGGATGGTACCATCTTCGTCAATTTAACAGAAAAAGAAGCCCTTAAAGCTGCTCAAGAGCAGTTCGGACATGAAGTAGAGCTAACCCGCGACCCTGATGTATTAGACACTTGGTTTTCATCAGGTCTTTGGCCTTTCTCGACGCTGGGGTGGCCTGAGTCTACTCCAGAGCTCAAGAAATATTATCCAACTAGCGTACTTGTTACAGGTTTTGATATCATTTTCTTCTGGGTTGCCAGGATGATTATGCAGGGTCTTAAGTTTATGGATGATGTGCCTTTTAAGGATATCTACATCCATGGGCTTATAAGAGATGAGAGTGGGCAAAAAATGAGTAAAACTAGGGGAAATGTGATTGACCCTCTTGAGGTTATAGATGAATACGGCGCAGATGCAATGAGGTTTAGTCTAACTGCGCTGGCCACTCAAGGAAGAGATATCAAACTTTCTATGCCTGTCATCCAAGGTTACAGAAACTTCATCAACAAAATTTGGAATGCATCGCGTTTTATATTTATGAATCTGGAAGGATACAATCCAGATATAGTTCCTGATAAAGAAGCACTATCTACTTATGATAAATGGATACTTACGAAATTAAATCGCACAATTATAGAAGTGGAAGATTCTCTTGAAGCCTACGAATTTGATAAAGCTGCAAGCTCAATTTACCAGTTTTTCTGGGCTGAGTACTGCGATTGGTATTTAGAGCTAGTTAAACCTGTTTTATATGGTGACAATGAAAAAGATAAGCAGAGGACAAGGAATGTGCTTGTCAGAGTATTAACCACAGCGCTTGGGCTTTTACATCCTATTGCACCATTTGTAAGTGAGGAGCTTTATGAAAGATTAAAGAGCTTTGGCGTAAATATTAAAGGAATAGACGGAGAGCTAGCAGAAAGTATTGTTGTTAGCGCTTTTCCCGAGTTTAATGACGGCGAAATTTATACAGACGAAGAGCGAGAGATAGAATTCATGAAAGAGATAGTGATAGCTGTTAGAGGTCTTAGAGCTTTAGTTGGCCTTCATCCGTCAGAAAGAGTGAATATTGCGCTCCTTCCAGAAAGTGAAACTATTAGTGCTCAGATATCTAATAACACAAAGTCTATTATCAATCTTGCGTCCCTTTCTACACTTGAAATACTAGAAGGTAATAAGCCAGAGAGAGCTATGGCACAAGTAATATCTGGCGTTGAAGTATTTCTTCCTGTTGAAGGCTTGATTGATATAGAAAAAGAATCACAAAGAATAAATAAAGAGCTGGGAAAAGTAACAAAAGACCTGGCGCAAACTGAAAGAAAACTCTCTGATTCAAAATTCCTCGATAAAGCTCCTAAAGATATTATTGATAGAGAAAAGCATAAGTTAGAGGAATTTTCTACCCAAAAAAAGAAGCTTGAAGAAGTGCTATTAAAATTAAAAGAAATAAGTTAGATTCATCTGGTTGTTTTTTATATAACACTAAGTAAACACTACAGCAAATATTGTTATGATGAACTTAGAGAAATGATCGTTGAAAAAACAAGTTGTTTATATATTGTTGATTATAGCAGTGAGGTCGAATTTAGTAGTTAATATTCAGTTTAGATAGATGGTTTCTCAACCATTAAAAAGCCCAAGCTGTTTAATTTTGCTTTTCTTGTCAGTTAATTCAACTGGGTATTTCCCTGTAAAGCAGGCATTGCAGAAGTTTTCTTTTCCGTTTACTTTCTTAGTTGCTTCAACAGAATTCATTACACCTTCTAGACTCAAATAACCTAAAGTATCAGAGGTAATGTACTTTCTTATTTCTTCAGTATTAAGAGAGTTTGCTATAAGTTCTTCTTTCACAGGAGTGTCGATACCGTAGTAACACGAAAATTTTGTAGGAGGAGAGCTTATTCTTACATGTATCTCTTTGGCTCCAGCTGCTCTTATCATCTTGACTATTTTTCTGCTTGTTGTTCCTCTTACTATTGAGTCATCAATAATAATTACTCTCTTGCCGTTCAATACTTCCCGAATAGCATTTAATTTTAGTTTTACGCCAAAGTTCCTAATAGATTGTTGCGGCTCGATAAAGGTTCTTCCCATATAGTGGCTTCTGAGAAGTCCTAACTCAAGCGGAAGCCCCGTTTCTTCAGCATAACCCATGGCTGAAGGTACCCCTGAATCAGGTACAGCTACTACAATATCTGCCTCCACAGGATGTTCCTTTGCAAGCTGTCTTCCCAGTTCTTTTCTTACCTGGTACACATTTCGACCTGTCATAAAACTGTCTGGTCTTGCAAAGTATATATATTCAAAAACACAATATGCATGCTTCACTTCGCCAAACGGTTTGAAGGATTCAACACCATCAGCACTTACAACAATTATTTCTCCAGGTTCTACCTCTCTTTCGAAATCAGCTTCTATAAGATCAAAAGCGCAGCTTTCAGATGCGAATACTGGGGAATCCCCAATCTTGCCCATAACCAGAGGCCTGAAGCCATATGGGTCTCTTGCAGCAATCATATACTCTGGAGTTAGAAACATAAGAGAGTATGCACCCTTACATCTCATAAGGGCTTCAATAACTCTTCTTACTAATTTTTCTTCTTTTGATTTGGCAATAAGATGAACGATTACCTCTGTGTCTGTTGTGGATTGGAATATTGCTCCGTCAGCTTCAAGTTCCTCTCTGAGACTCTTTGCGTTGGTTAAGTTGCCGTTATGAGCAATGGCAAGCGAGCCTCTGAAATAGTTTATAACTATTGGCTGCATGTTTTTAAGCTGGCTTGATCCAGTTGTTGAATACCGTACATGTCCTATAGCATTCTTTCCTGGAAGCTCCGACAAAACCTCTTCAGAGAAGATATCTGATACAAGGCCCATATCCCGGTGGTTGTGAAGGTTTACTCCGTCAGATGTTACGATACCTGCACTTTCCTGCCCCCTGTGCTGAAGGGCGTGTAATCCCAGATAAGTTAGGTTGGAAGCTTCGAGATTGTTGTATATACCGAAAACACCACATTCTTCTTTAAGCTTAGGCATAGCTTTTTAGTTTATTCTCAAAACCTTGAGCCCATTTGTTATGAGCATTAGATATGGGAATATCAATTAGGTCCTCTATTAATAGTCTTGTACCTTTAACTCTACCGATTATTTCCATTGGTAAGTCTAACTCTTCTATTAATTCTTTAAGCTTGTTTAGGTTTTTATCGTTTAGAGATACTATTGCTCTTCCTTGCGTTTCAGAAAATAAAATAGCATCTTTTCTTATCAAATGCGGTACTGTTATTTCAACACCAACTGGACCCTTAGGCGTAAAACACGATTCACATATCGCCACTGCAAGACCACCTTCGGAAATATCGTGCGCGGAGTTTAGTATACCTTTTTCAGAAGCTTTAAGTAAGGCCTCTATTAATTTTAACTCCATATCCAGATTAAGCTCTGGAGGTCTTCCACTAACTTTTCCATGAATTTGTTTTAAGTATTCGCTTCCACCAATTTCTTCTTTTGTCTCGCCTAGTAAAACAATTAAATCTCCTTCGTGTTTAAACCACTGCGTTATGTGTGTGTCGGTATTTTCAATTAGCCCAACCATACCAACTGTAGGGGTAGGGTAGATTGCCGTGCCCTCGGTTTCGTTGTAAAAACTTACATTACCGCTTACTACCGGTGTGTTTAATTTTAAACAAGCTTCAGTCATACCGTTTATTGCCTGATCGAATTGCCACATGACTTCAGGATTTTCAGGACTCCCAAAATTGAGGCAGTCAGTTATCGCAAGTGGTTTGGCGCCAGAGCAAGCAAGGTTTCTTGCACTCTCTGCAACTGCAATACCTGCTCCAATGTATGGATCTAGATAGCAATATTTAGAGTTACAGTTTACTGTCATGGCAACTGCTTTCCTCGTGCCTTTTATTCTTACAACAGCAGCATCAGATCCCGGCATTGTAAGAGTATTGGTTCTCACCATATAGTCATATTGCTCATATATCCATCTCTTGCTTGCTAGAGTAGGGGTGGATAAAAGAGTCAGGAGCACATCTGCTAGATCGTTTGGTATCGGAACCGTTGATGTATCAAAATTTCTAGTCTGATCAAGATACTTAGGTTCAGCTAATGGTCTATTATATAGTGGTGCTTCTTCGGATATAAGATTAATTGGTATTTCTGCTGATAGTTCGTTTTTATCTGTAATTACTAGCTTTCCACTTTCAGTAACTTTCCCTATTACACTAAAATCTAGATCCCATTTTTTAAATATATCTTCAGCTATCTTCTCTTTACCTTTTTCAACTACCATTAACATGCGTTCTTGTGATTCGGATAACAATACTTCATAAGGAGTCATCTCCTCTTCTCTTCTAGGAACTTTATCGATTTCAATTCTGAGTCCCGTTCCCGCACGTTCTGCCATCTCTGTGGAAGAAGAAGTTAATCCGGCAGCGCCCATATCTTGTATACCAACTACAATTCCTGTCTTAAAGAGTTCAAGACACGCTTCTAAAAGGAGTTTCTCTGTGAATGGATCCCCAACTTGAACAGCAGGTCTTTTTTCTTCAGCTTCTTTCGTAAAGGTTTCAGATGCCATTACAGCACCATGAATGCCGTCTCTTCCTGTTTTTGATCCTACATAAATAACTGGATTTCCGACGCCAGTTGCATAGCCTTTGAATATTTCGTCTGTCTTTGTGATTCCTAAAGCAAATGCATTTACAAGAGGGTTGCCATCATAGCAGTCATCGAAGTACACTTCCCCACCCACTGTGGGAATGCCGATACAATTTCCGTAACCCGCTATTCCATCGACGACCCCGTCCACTACAAACTTGGTTTTTGGCAATGAAGGGTTTCCAAACCTAAGTGAATCCAATATTGCAATTGGCCTGGCCCCCATTGTAAAAATATCTCTTAATATTCCACCAACTCCTGTGGCTGCTCCCTGGTAAGGTTCTATAAAAGAAGGGTGGTTATGGCTTTCCATCTTAAATACTGCGCATAATCCATCTCCAATATCAACTATTCCTGCATTTTCCCCAGGCCCCTGTATTACAACATCACCAGTTGTAGGCAGCCTTTTTAGATGAACCCTTGAGCTCTTATATGAACAATGTTCTGACCACATTGCAGCCAGGACTCCAAGTTCAGTGATATTGGGCTCCCTTCCTAGGGCGCTGACTATCTTGTCATATTCTTGTTCGGTTAAACCGTGATCTAAAGCGGTTTGTAGGTTAGGCATTGTTAGTTTGTCTCTCTTTCGTTTAATATACCTGTAAATTACTTTAGATTATATTGTATAGCCATTTTATTTGAAAAAAATATCAAATATGATATCAATCTACTCAATGCAAAGAATTATTGTTTTATGAATTCTTTTAGCCATTGTACCAAATGTGGTTTCTTATAGCAGTGTTTGTTCTCAAGATTCTACGGAAAAAAACTGGTCAGATTTATTAGATGAAGAGAAAGAAGCAATAAGGATGAACTTCTTAGAAAGTACGATTGTAATGATATACCATTTAGAAACTAGTCTGATTATACAGAACTGGAGTGACGGCAGGTTATAGAGTGATGGTTTTAAGTCCAAATAGAGCTAATTATTAATATATAGTAAAGAATTACCTTGTTTTGTGAACAATATCTTATTACCAAAGAAGTTGAGGCATTACTTAAGGAATCAGATGCAACTGCCTTTCGTCACAGAACAAATAATTATGGTTTCAGAGTGATTAACCTTCAAAATGAAAATCTGAGCAATATAAATCTTAATGTGATAAATCTTCAGGTCTCGCGACTTAGTGGGGTCAATTTGAGTGGATAAAGCTTAATTAAAGCAGATTTATCAGGTGTAAACCTAAGATCGTAACATATCGATAATGCTAAACAGACACTCTACTTCTTAAGGCAGAGATGAGTTAATCAAGCACCTATTGTGTTACCCTCAGTTGTGCTAAAGCTGTGCAAATGTCCCATTGTTTTATTGTTACTTTCAATTTTCTAACCATTCACAGTTCTCATCTAAACTATTCGCCAAAATTGTTATAGCCATTTGAGATAGTATAGGTTGTCTAGTGGGTGGTATTGTATAATGGTTTTTCGCCTTGTATCATTACTTGAATTAAAATTAGATCGGAAAAGAAATGCAAGAGAAAGAATCAATAAATATTAAGGACTTAAGTCCAAAAGAGATCGAAGCTTTCGTGCTTAATAATAATCTGAAGTCATTTAGAGCTCGGCAGATCAGCAAATGGTTGTATAAAAAAGGTGTTGACTGCTTTGATGAGATGTCCGATCTCTCAAAGGATTTTAGGGATCTCCTAGAATTTTCTTTTTCTCTTGAGCCTTCAATTGAATTAGAACAAGAGCAAGTCTCAGTGGACGGGACCAAAAAATACCTATTTAAGCTCTCTGACGGGAATCAGATTGAAAGCGTATTGATTCCTGATAAATCTAGAAATACGCTTTGCATTTCTTCCCAAGTTGGTTGTGCACTTGGCTGTACCTTTTGTATGACTGGCACAGTGGGAAAGATAAGAAATTTAAAGCCTTCAGAAATTATAGACCAATACCTTTTAGTGAACAAATATAATGATAATGCTATTACTAATATTGTCTTTATGGGCATGGGCGAGCCATTGGACAACTTAGATAATTTAGTAAGAGTGATAAATGTGCTAACTGATCCTAATTATATTGGCCTTTCACCTAAAAGAATTACTGTTTCTACTTCTGGCCTTGTTCCACAGATTAAAAAATTAGGAGAGCAAGTATCTGTTAATCTAGCGGTTTCCTTAAATGCTCCAACTGATGAATTAAGAGACGAAATAATGCCTATTAACAAAAGATATCCAATAAAGAAACTCCTAGAGGCAAGCCTAAGTTTCCCTGTTCCAAATAGGAAATACTTGATGTTTGAATATGTGCTTTTAAGCGAAGTAAACGATTCTGATGTTGATGCACATACATTAGGAAAACTACTTCGTGGGATAAAGTGCAAAATAAATGTAATTCCTTTTAACGAAGCACATCCACTTCCATATAAATCACCAACCTGGGATAGGGTGCTCAGATTTCAGGAAATATTAATATCATATAGAATCAACGTGAGGATAAGAAAGAGTCGCGGCAGCGATATTTTGGGCGCATGCGGGCAATTGGCAGCAACATATCCATCAATAAAAGTTAAAGATCCCCAAGCACAAATTTAGGAGTATTAAAAAATAATGACTGGCTCAGAGATTAGAGATTTATTTCTAAAATTTTTTGAAGAAAATAACCATACTGTTGTTAGAAGCTCGTCACTTATACCTAAAAACGATCCTACTCTTCTTTTTACTAATGCCGGAATGGTGCAATTTAAAGATGTCTTTCTAGGTCTTGAAAAAAGCTCATATAACAGAGGAACTTCTGCTCAGAAATGTGTAAGGGCAGGGGGGAAGCATAACGATCTAGAGAATGTCGGTCACACCGCAAGGCATCACACTTTTTTTGAAATGCTAGGGAACTTTTCTTTCGGTGATTATTTTAAACAGGAAGCTATTGAATTTGCCTGGAAATTAATGACCGAAGTCTATAAGCTCCCAGTTTCTAAACTTTGGGTAACTGTCTATGAGGAAGATGATGAAGCTTCGGAATTATGGCAAAAAGTAATAGGACTCCCAGAAGATAGAGTTCTTCGTATGGGGGAGAAAGACAACTTTTGGTCCATGGGCGATACCGGTCCATGTGGACCATGTTCAGAAATTCTTTTTGATCAGGGAGAAGACTTTAGTTGTGGTAAGAGTACTTGTGCTCCCGGTTGTGATTGCGACCGCTATCTTGAGCTGTGGAATCTTGTATTCATGCAATATGATAGAGACTCAAGCGGAAAGATGACTCCTCTTCCTAATCCAAGCATTGATACAGGGATGGGGCTTGAAAGGATTACAGCTGTTCTTCAAGGGGTTAAAAGCAATTATGAAACTGATCTATTAAGAGGCTTAATTGCAAATGTAGAAGAGATTTCTGGAAAAACCTATGGGCAAGATGAGGAAGCTGATGTTTCTATGAGGGTGATTGCTGATCATGCTCGAGCTGTAACATTTCTTATATCTGACGGTGTGTTTCCATCAAACGAGGGTAGGGGATATGTGCTGAGGAGAATACTAAGACGAGCGGTCCGCCATGCTAAAATGCTTGGTATTGAAGACCCATGTTTATATAAGATAACGTTTAAAGTAAAAGAGATAATGCAGAGCGCCTATCCTGAACTTAAAGAAAGAATCGATTTTGTTGCTGATGTTGTTAAGAACGAAGAAGAAAGATTTTTTGAAACAATAGACAGAGGGCTTGAACTCTTAATGGTGGAAATTGAAAATCATAAGGGAGAAAAAATAATCCCTGGAGATGTTGTGTTTAAGCTCTATGATACTTTTGGATTTCCTGTTGATCTTACAGAGGATATAGCCGGAGAACATGGGCTAACCTTAGACCACCCGGGTTTTGAAAAAGAGATGGAACAGCAGAGATCAAAATCCAGAGAAGCTTGGAAAGGCGATACTGATGGTCAACTGGAACCTTTATATAAAGAATTCAATTCAGGCGGCCTTACTACAATTTTTACCGGTTATGGTAAAACTCAGGACACTGGAAGAGTTGTTGCATTAATAAAAGATGGGATGCTTGTCGATACTGTGGGTGAAGGGGGTCAAGTTGAGATAATCTGTGATCAGACACCTTTTTATGGCGAGTCGGGGGGACAGGTTGGTGATAGAGGAACGATTGAATCTGACAAAGGAGTCTCAGAGGTAGTTGATACAAAAAAACCTCTTCCCGGGATTATAGTTCACCAAGCAATAATAAAAAAAGGTGTTTTATCAGTAGGAGATAAAGTAGAGCTAAAAGTAGATGAGAACTTTAGACATGGAGTAGAAACTCATCATTCGACAACCCATATATTACATGCTGTACTAAGGGAAGTTCTTGGAACCCATGTCGGTCAGGCTGGCTCACTTGTTGCACCGGGAAGGCTGAGATTTGACTTCACACACCATTCTCCTATTGATGGTAAAGATATAAGAAAGATAGAAGATATGATTAATGAGAGAATAAGATGGGACGATAATGTTATTATTGAAACCGATGTTGCTTATGATGATGCGATAAAGAAAGGAGCAATGGCATTCTTTGAAGAAAAGTATGGAGATAAAGTAAGAGTAGTGAACATCGGTGATTATAGCGTTGAGCTTTGCGGGGGGACTCATCTTGAAAGCTCAGGCGAAGCAGGGCTTTTTAAGATTGTATCTGAAGGAGCCTCTTCTGCAGGAGTTAGAAGAATTGACGCCATTGCCGGCAGGTCGGCTTGGGATTTTCTGAGAGAAAAAGAAGATACACTTGCAGAAGCTTCTACTCTTTTGAGAGTTTCAGAATCTGATCTCGTATCCAGGCTCAAAAAGCTTGTTGAAGAGAACGAGTCTGTTAAGAAAGAGCTTGATTCATATAAAAACAAGATCCTTACTGCAAAAGCCGGTGATTTGATGGATAACATCAAAGAAGTTAACGGTACTAAGGTTTTATCTGCAGAAGTACCAGGTGCTGACGCGGGGCAACTTAGAAAAGTTTGGGACGATATAAAAAGCAAGCTTGATTCAGGTGTTGCAGTTTTAGGAAGCAAGGCTAATGGAAGAGCCTTCATTCTTATAGGAGTAACAAAGGATTTAACAAATAAATATCACTCTGGAAATATAGTTAAAGAACTTGCACCAGTAATTGGCGGAAAGGGCGGGGGTAAGCCTGATTTGGCTCAGGCAGGTGGAGATAATCCAGATAATTTAGGTGAGGCGCTTAGCAAAGCCTGTGAAATGATAGCATCTGAGTAATTGTCTTATCTATAAAATCTTAAGAGTCATAACTGATCCCTTTATCTTTTAATACTGTTTTCATTTTCTTAAGTGCTGCGTTTTCAATCTGTCTTACCCTTTCACGAGATATATTATATTTGGTTCCTAATTCTTCCAAGGTTAGCGGTTTGTCTGCCAGTATTCTATTCTCTATAATAAATCTTTCTCTATCTTTTAATGTTTCAAGTGCGTCAACCATTCCGCTCTTTACCCTTTTTTCTTCCTCTGCCTTAGTTATTAGATCTTCCTGATTTGCTACATTATCATCAGCAAGAAAATCCATATGAGATAGGTCAGTATCCCCTTTGATCTCCGCATCTAAAGATAGATCTTTACTACCCATTCGCTTATCCATCTCTATAACTGCTGTATCTGAAACATTAAGTTTGTTGGCTAGTTCTTTATAATCTTCTGAACTTAAATTACCATCTCCCAGTTCCATCTGATTCTTAGTAGAGCGGAGTTTATAAAATAATTTTCTTTGATCCTGAGTAGTCCCGACTTTCACAAGACTCCAGCTTTTGATTATATAATTCTGTATATATGCTCTTATCCACCATACGGCATAGGAGATAACACGATAACCCTTGGTCGGGTCAAACCCCTTTACAGCGTGCATAAGCCCTATATTTCCTTCTTGTATTATATCCATCGTATTTAAACCATAGTTTTTATACTCATTTGCTACTTTGACTACAAACTTAAGATTGGATGAAACTAGCTTTCTCGCGGAGTCTAAATCCCCGTCTTTCTTATATTTCATGGCCAGCTCATACTCCTCTTCACGGCTTAGCACAGGATTATTGCTAATTTCAGTCATGTAGCGTTGAAGAGACGTTGTATGAGCAGGGAGCATGTTGCCCTGATACCGTTTTTCTTTGGTTTGATCTGATTTGTCGGATTTTTTAGGCATAGTTTTAAAAATTAGAGTTTATTTAAGACAACTTTAGTATACGTTTTGAGTGGATTCTTATCAACCTGTTAATTCGGAGATTATTCTAGAATCTCTAAATATATATAAATACGGAGTTAAATCCTTGACTCATTATGTTCTTCTGTTAGAATGTTGTGCTTAAAGTTCTGAGCGTATTTTTCGGTTCCGGAGTAGCTCAGCTGGCAGAGCGGGTGACTGTTAATCACTAGGTCGGGGGTTCGAATCCCTCCTCCGGAGCCAAAAATTTATAACCTCCTCTCCAAACTGACTATTTATAGTTCCTGACTTTTCTTATTATAGTCGTCAGTAGTAACTCTCCTTTGTAATTACTGATCACATCAGCTTGCACCGTTTTCGGCTAGACTTAATTTGCTCTCATATGTTCTTGCTGTGTGTTAAAGATAGAATTTGTTCAATCAATCCTCGATCTCGACTGTCCCCTCGTTTTGAACCTTAACTTTCTGACCCGTTTTTACGGTTTCAAGAAAATCGGGGCCAAGCAAATCAACTGTCACAATACGTTTGTCGAGCCAGTTATCAGCCATCAGCAGCCCGCAAGCGGCCAGATTAAACATCACTATAAAGAGGTAGACCTAACAATATTATCGATAGCTGGAAAGGCAGTAACCGGTCTGACGTCCACACAGGCTATAGGAGATCTCTACCGTATATATACGATAACTCAGCGAGACGGGATTGATTACAATCTGGGTTCGGTCCCGGCTGATTATGTTTCCACAGCCAAAGAAGCCTTTGATCCGGACGATTTGAAACGTCTTTACGATCTTGGATACAAGATAACAATATCCGGCTATCCGTGGGCGAAATATCCGCCGTAACTTTAAACCGTAAATTCATAAATTAGGGTTAGAGCTAAAGATTTGCACAGTATTTAAAGAATACTAAGAAAGTTGTTATCTTCAAATATCAGTGTTTAGATTTAATCAGTCTCGGATGAATCTTATAAAACTTTAGAGCCGTTTAAATATGTTCTCTGTATACAGGATCAGCTCAAAAAAGCCGGATATGATGTTGATATACCCGAGGAGTATCACGGGCTTAACTATACTTTTGCGACTATATTATTGCTCGTAATTCTGACTTGTTAGATGAGGCATGTCTATTTTGTGGAATAGTTGAGGTTCGTGGAGCGTTTCAGTGTCTCGGAAGGATATTCTCCAAACACTTCATTATAGTTTTTTGCAAACCTGCTAAGGAAAAAACTTCCACTTATAACCACATCCGTGACGGTGGTTCTAGGCTTAGCTTGTGATAGCTCTTTCTTTACGTTATTCAGACGTAAATATTTCAAAAAAGTTTTAGGTGCAATACCATATATTTCCTGAAACCCCATATGAATTGTTCTTTTGGTTGAGCCCACCGCTTCGCAAATATCTAACATCGAAAACTGTTTATTTTTGTTTTCAATTATATATTGTCTGGCCAGCATAGCCACCCGGTGCCGTTCTGCCCTCGAGTCGGAGTATTCCGAGATGTATATTTTGGAAAGAAGGGAGCCTATTAGTTTCTCTTCAATGAAGCTTTGGAAATTATTATCCTCAAGATCATTAGCTGGGGATAATGCCAACTCAAGTGTTTGGTTCCACTGATCTACTAGTTCTTTACGAGCAGACTCGTTCATAAGTTTCAACACTTTATCGTCTGTATGTATGGATTCAAACTCTTTCCCAATTAATCCTATCAAATACCGGTTAATAGAATCTCTGTCGATCGACACAGTAAGCATGTCCTGAGGGCAACTTGATAAAAAATCGGCCTCATCGCCTTCGCGCAGCAAGATTAACTCATCAGTCTCTAAAGGACGGTTGCAAAAAAGAGGGGGTTTGGATTCCATAGCCGAGACTGAGAATATTAAAGACTTTTCGGGGATATCCCCTCTAATAAAAATACCGGGTGACCAAGTCTCTCTTCCAATTTGAAGAGAGTTTGTGTGGGCTATTTGCATAGTCCCTGAAAACTTTCCTGAAGATATTTGGTAATACTCTTGCCTCCATTTAGTTGCATAACTCGCCATTTCATCGGGATTGTCGAATGCGTGTGAGAATTTTAAGCCCGTTGGAAAGAGTATTGGCGTATCCTCTCTTTTATTATCTATTAGTGCTGCTTGCACATTTAGGCTAGACATATTCTCCTCAAGCTATAAGTTTCAATATAGAAAGAATTTTATATTGTTAGGGCAAATAAGCAATTAAATAAGATTGACAAATAAGCGACCAGGAGGAGAGTCTTGAAAATAATATCTTTTGTACTGCTTGTGGCAGGGATAATCATCATTACAGCAAGTGCTAGTGCGCAAGACACCAAGATGAAAGTGATCACCGATATCTCGGAATCGATCACGACGCCGGACAGAGATGTTCTTGCACAAGCCGAGAGTTCAGACATATCCACTCAGGCCGCAAACGAGTCGCCTTCCTCAGCACGGGCAAACGGACAACAGTCTCTAGACGAAATAAACGCAAAGCTGAACAACCCGGTTTCCAGCATATGGAGTCTTAACATACAAAACAACTTCATTTTCCTGGATGGAAATCTGACGGATAAAACGCGTTCCTTCTATCAAATGAACTTTCAACCCGCATTACCTGTTCCATTGACAAGCAATTGGAATCTAATCACCCGTCCTGTTATTCCTTTAATATTGGGCAGACCTGTTTTGAATCAGGAGGGTGGATTTAACGGGAGTTCGGGTCTCGGTGATATATCTATGGTTAATTTATTATCACCTGCAAATCTCGGCAAAATATTCTTAGGCTTCGGACCGACATGGATATTCCCTACAGCAACAAAGGAAAAGTTAGGTCAGCAAAAGTGGCAGGTGGGACCAGCCGCAGTCGTCGGGTATCTATCAAAAACATGGGTCTTTGCACTATTCCCGCAGCAATGGTGGTCAATAGGGGGAAAAGATAACAGGCCCGATACAAGCATGATGAGCCTTCAGTATGTAGTATGGAGGATGCTTCCAAATGCGTGGCAGGTGGGGCTAGGATCTTCGATCATTAACTTTAATTGGGAGGCCGACGATGGTGATAAAGTCAATCTTCCAATAGGGCTTGGTGTGGGTAAAACGGTCAAGGTAGGCAAGGTACCTGTCAAATTCCAACTCCAGGCAAATTACAGCGTTGTTCACGAAGACACTCTCGGTCAGAGGTGGCTTCTTCAATTAACAATGACCCCTGTTATACCAAGCTTGATTAAAAATCCAATATTTTAAGGGTATTGCGAAAAAAAAATAAACCAAGGAGGTTATAAATGAAAAGAATGACATCCGTATTCATGCTAATTCTAGCTGTTTTAATAGTTGCAGGTTTAGTATCCACATCTTGGGCGCAGTCACCCAAATACAAGATGACCACTGAGATACCGCCGGGAATTGCGACCCCTGATAAGTTGGAGACACGGCTGGGTACCCTAAATAGTTTCGATGGTGTGCCGGATGAGGAAACAGCACAAAAGGTGTATGATAACCTCGACTTCCAGCGAGCAGTGCTGGCCTATCTGAACAGCATTCCTATCGCATCGATGTACGGGATGCGAAAGGGGCTTCTCGAGTTCGGACCGCCGAACACGACCGTGCTTCTGTTCGAGACCCTTATGGACTCCAAGGCGCTGTGGCTGACACCGAATACGACAAATATTTACATGACCTCCTGGCTCGAACTCAAGGACGAGCCGATGGTCATCGAGACGCCTCCCAATGTCCTCGGCATTATTGACGATCACTGGTTTCACTACGTGACTGATTTCGGCAATGCTGGACCGGACAAGGGCAAGGGCGGGAAATTTTTGATCTTGCCACCAGGCTATGATGGTGATGTACCGGAGGGCTACCACGTGGCCCGCACGAACACCTATGGTAACTGGATCATCTGGCGCGGATTCCAAGTAGATGGTGACCCTGCCCCGGCCGTTGAGACAACCAAAGAGCTGTTCCGCATCTATCCGCTGTCACAGGCGGACAATCCGCCGGAAATGAACTTCATAAACTTATCCGGCAAGTTCAACAACACGATTCACCGCATGGATTACGGGATCTTCGAGGAAATCAACGAGGTCGTTCAGGCAGAGCCGGCCGAAAGTGGAGATCCGGAAATCCTCGGCCTTCTGGCATCAATCGGCATCAAGAAGGGCCAGCCCTTCGCTCCGGATGCCCGTATGAAGAATATCCTGACGGAAGCTGCTGATGTGGGGGCTGTCACGGTCCGAACCCTAGCCGCCCGTCCGCGCGAAGATATGTACTATTTCTACCCAGGCGAAGGTGTCTGGAGCACGCCTTTCCCCGGAGGCAGCCATGAGTTCCTCGACAACGGTGCTCGCGTGCTGGATGCCCGCAGCTATTTCCATTTCTATGCGACAGGGATTACACCGGCGATGACCGCTAAGATGGTGGGTAAGGGGTCGCAATATGCCGTAGCGTATGTCGATGCAGAGGGCGCGCCCCTCGATGGCAGCAAGACCTATAAGGTTCACTTGCCGCCCAACGTTCCGGCCAAAGATTACTGGTCTTTTGTGGTGTACGACAACCAGACGCGGGCCATGCTGCAGACCGACCAGCAGTTCTCCAGCGTCAGTAGCGCCCGCAAAACGACCCAGCAGAACCCAGACGGCTCGTATGACGTCTATTTCGGACCTGTAGCTCCAGAAGGCAAGGAAAGTAACTGGATACAGACAATTCCTGGCAAGGGCTGGAACATGATCTTCCGTCTCTATGGTCCGATGGAGCCCTGGTTTGACAAGACCTGGCGTCCTAGTGATCCTGAGCTAGTGAAGTAAAGTAATGGAAGAACTGAACCCAGCGGCAGGTGGCAGGGAGGCCTGCCGGCTCCTGCGGGGAACAGAGATATGAGGAGAACAACATGAAAACAAAAATTTTTAGCACATTAACTTTAGTCGGAATGATTGTGATCAGCCTGGCTACCCCGGTATGCTCAAAAGACATGCCCACAGATCCATTGGGCGGTAAGCCGTCCGCTGGGTCCAAACCGTCTGTTGCCGATCTCGAATACCAGGTGAAGTACCAGCGTGCCTTTGAGGCGGTGCTTTGGTCCATGCCGGCGATCGACATCTACAATATCCATCGGGCGTCGCTCGAGCTCGCCGGCGGTCCGAACGTTATCCTCGCTTGGTCGGCCGGCGCGAAGCCCAATTTTGAGGCGCTCACGCCAAACAACGTCACACCATATGCTACTGCGCAGACAGACCTGCGCGACGGACCTGTAGTCCTAGAGGTGCCGCCTGCAACTGATAAGGCGAACCTCTTCGGACAGATTGTGGACAACTGGTTCATCACAACTGCTGACATCGGCCCAATCGGCGTAGACAAGGGTAAGGGCGGCAAGATTCTGATCACTCCGCCGGGCTACACTGGTGAAATTCCGGAAGACTATATAGAGGTGAAGAGCCCGAGTTTTCGCGTCGACTTCGCCTTCCGTGCGATCCCAACCCCCGACGGCACCCAGGAGGACGCCTATGAGCTGTCCAAGAGCTTAAAGATGTACTACCTGTCCGAGTTGCCAAATCCGGAGCCGACACAGTTCATTGATCCGCTCAACATGCGCTGGGCGACGCTGCCACGATACGATGAACGCTGGTTCGAGGATCTCTACAATATCATCAATGTCGAGAACGCATTGCCGCGCGACAAAGTGATGATGGGGATGCTTGCCTCGATCGGGATCGAGAAGGGCAAACCCTTCAACCCGGATGCCAAAACAAAAAAGGCAATGCGTCAGGCTGTGATCGACGCCTACCACTACATGCAGCAGAAATTCCTCACACCGGAGCCCGATGAGTTATGGTGGCCCGACCGCCAGTGGCGTAACGCTTTCTACAGCGACGCGAACCGCGGCTTCAGCTGGGAGACGGATGATCTACTCGACACTACCAGCCGCGCGATCCACCCGTGGTTCACGGCAATCTACTTTCCGAACAAAGTAGCGGACCGTCCTGTTACTATGTACCTTACCACCGCAAACGACATGAACGGCGACCTTCTGGAGGCGGGCAAGACCTATTCATTGACCGTTCCGAAGGATGTGCCGGTCGAGCAGTTCTGGTCACTAACCATCTACGATCGGGAAACATGGGCCTTCATCTACTCGCCGGAACAGCGGCCGGGTCTCTCCTCACGTGACATCCCGAATATGAAGAAGAACGCCGACGGTAGCGTGACGCTCTACATTGGTCCGAAAGCGCCCGAGGGTTTGGAGAACAATTGGATTCCAACCTCGGGCAAGGCCCCTTACGTGATGTTCCGTTTCTATGGGCCCACGGACGCGTTCTTCGACAAGTCGTTCGTGCTGCCGGAAGTGGAGTTGGTGAAGTAGCAGGGTTTACAGGTTAAAATGTTCAAAAAAAGGCTTTTATCCTTCAATCCTGAACCTTAAGTGAACAAAGGAGAAAAACAAAATGAATACTAAAAGAATCAATATCCTGGTGGTTACTTTACTGATGCTGGTCATCGCCTTTACGGTGCCAGGATCGGCTGAGCCGCCACCCAAAATGAAAATGACCACTGACATCCCGGCTTCCATCACGGCACCGGATACGGTAGAGACATCAATCGGCACGCTCAAATTCTTTGACGGCGTACCTACGCAAGCCACGGTCGAGACGGTCTATGACTATCTCGATCTCTCCCGTGCCGTTGAGGTCTTCCTGAACTCTATCCCGGCGATGTCTATGTACGCATTGCGTGAAGGTCAGGCGAACGTTGGCGCAGATGCGAGCAACAAGATCGCCATCTGGGATACGCTGATGGATTCCACAACGTTGCTCCTGACGGGAAACACCTCGACCATGTACGCGGTGGGTTTCCTCGATCTTGAAAAGGACGGCCCCACGGTCATCGATCTTCCGCCCAACATGCTTGGCGTCCTAGACGACATGGCTTTCCACTACATGACCGATTTGGGCGTTGCCGGTCCCGACAAGGGCAAAGGCGGCAAGTTCTTGGTGCTTCCTCCCGGTTACAATGGCGATGTGCCAAAGGGCTACTTTGTTGTGCCCTCCAAGACCTACGGCGTTTGGGTGTTCACCCGTGGCTATCTCGACAAGGGCGTCAAGGCCGCCTCGGAAAACATCCGCAATAACATGAAGATCTACCCGCTGGCAGAGGCATCCAACCCCCCGAAGACGGAATTTATAAATGTTTCGGGCAAGAAGATGAACGTGGTGCTCCCAAATGATTTCAGCTTCTTCGAAAGGCTGCATAATGTGGTCCAGCAGGAACCAGACGACTACCTGGGACCGGAGGCAAAGGGCATGATGGCCGCAATCGGCATTGAAAAGGGCAAGCCCTTCAACCCCGACGCGCGGATGAAGAAGATCCTGACCGATGCCGCCGCTATTGGCAACGCCGCCGCGCGCTCCATCAGCTACTTTCCCCGTGATCCGGGCAATATGATCTATGGTGAGGACAGCGCATGGGTGATGGCCTACGCCAACAAGGACACTGCCTTTAAGAAGAACGGCGCATACAATCTTGATGCGCGCATCCTCTTCCACTTCGGCTATATAGTAGTATCTCCCGCTATGGCAGTGACTGTCCCCGGCAAAGGGTCGGACTATGGTCTGGCAATGCTGGATTCCAAGAAACAGCCGCTAGACGGTGCGAAAACGTATAGACTACATATACCACCTAATCCACCGGCGAAGGATTTCTGGGCGGTTACCATGTACGATACTCAGACCCGCTCTCAGCTGCAGACCGACCAGCAGTTCCCAACACTGGGCAGCCAAACACCAGGTTTGGAACAAAACCCAGACGGTTCGTATGATATCTTCTTCAGCCCTAAAGCGCCGAAAGGTAAAGAGGGTAACTGGCTGCAGACCATTCCCGGCAAGAGCTGGTGGATTGGCCTAAGAATTTACGGCCCGCTAGAGCCATGGATAAACAAGTCATGGCGGCCGGGTGAGATAGAGTTGGTGGAATAGTTAACAAACCCTGAACCATGCAGGATTCAGGGTGTACAAAACAGAAAAAGAAGGAAAGGAAAAATGAAAACAAAAAATTTACTTACAATGATTCTGGCTTTATTGATGGCGACCAGTTTGGTCGCCCCCGTTTGGGCGCAGCAAAAACTCCCAACCCAACAGACTGAAAAGGAGTTCCAACGGCTGATGCCGATCACTGGCACGGTCAAGACCATGGCCGGCGATTTCGAGCTCGACCACAGTTTTCCGGCGCCCGGCGAGGCGGAGAAGATCTACGACCTGATGGATCACCAGAGGGCCACCCAGCTCTACCTCTGGGGTTTGCCGATTGTGGGCATGACGCGCTGGCATCTGGGCTACGTCGCGAACTACCCAGACTACGACTACAACAAGATCGTCGCGGTCAAAACGTTCAACGAGCGCCGCGGAGTGCTGACCGCCAACGAAACCACCGATTATTTCTGGGGTTTCGGTAACACCCGGAAAAGCGCGGTGATCTTGGAGATGACCTGCCCCCCTATAATAGGTCCATAAGTTAAGATAACTTTTAGAGAGAAAACCCTATACATAGGAGGTAATTATAATGGGCAGGAAACGCTACACCCCAGAGCAGATAATTAGACTACTTCGTCAAGCAGAAGTACTCTCGTCTGAGGGTAGGAACCTATCAGAGATATGCAGAGAGATAGGAGTAACTGTGAACACCTATTACCGCTGGAGAAAGGAATACGGAGGAATGCAGGTCAATCAGGCAAAACGGCTAAAAGAACTAGAGAAAGAGAACTCAAGACTAAAGCGAGCAGTAGCAGACCTAACACTGGATAATCAAATACTTAAGGAATCCTCAGAGGGAAACTTCTAAGCACCGAACGTAGACGTAGATGTGTAGTGCATATACAACAAAAACTAGGAGTATCAGAGCGTAGAGCATGTAGGGTACTTAACCAACCCCGTTCGGTGCAGCGACATCAATCAAACAAATCAAGTGAAGAAGAGGTATTAAGAGAAGATATAGTACGTCTTGCCGGTAAGTACGGCAGGTACGGATATAGACGTATTACAGCATTGCTTCGAGCTGAGGGATGGGTAGTGAATCGTAAGCGTGTTGAGAGGATATGGAGAGAGGAAGGACTTAAAGTACCCAAGAAACAACCTAAAAGAGCAAGACTTTACTTAAATGACGGCTCCTGTATAAGACTCAGACCTCTCTATAAGAACCATGTGTGGAGTTATGACTTTGTTTCAGACAGACTTCATAACGGAAAGAAGATAAGGATGCTTACTGTGATAGATGAATATACAAGAAAGTGTCTTGCAATACGTGTAGGTTCATCTTTAAAAGCTGACGATGTATTAGACACACTAAGCACTCTGTTCATTACAGAGGGAGTTCCTAACTACATACGTTCAGATAACGGTAGTGAGTTTACAGCAAAAATCACAAGGGAGTGGATAGGAAGCCTTGGAGTAAAGACTGCATATATAGAACCTGGGTCACCCTGGGAGAATGGATACAACGAGAGTTTTAATGGAAAGCTAAGGGATGAGCTACTTAACACAGAGATATTTTACACACTCAAAGAAGCACAAATACTGATAGAGCAGTGGAGAAGACACTACAATGAGGTTAGACCACACAGCTCACTTGGATACAAACCACCAGCTCCAAGAGCTATTGTTAAAGACAATAAAACCAAAGAAAATGAACAAATATTTATATCAACTCATTAGAGAAAATATATGAAAATTTATAACTTAAAAGGTGGACCTGTTTCTGGGGGCTTGACAGCAAACTTAAGTATATATCCTGTGGTCATATAAAAGTCTTCAATACTGTTTATTTCTGTATTATGCTTTTTCAGTTTTTCTTCATATCTTTTCTTTGCAATTTCCATCACATCAGCTTGCACTTTTCGGCTAGATTTAACTTGACTGAATATGTTATAGTTTTTTCTATCAGATAGTTTAATCTGATTTAAATAATTTATCAGGGCAACTCAAATAGGAGGTATTGCGATGAAAATCTTAGTAAAGCTTTTGAGTATTAACCTTTTGATAGTGGGAATGTTGTGCAGTGTTGTATCTTTATCCTATGCGCAGGAAACAATGGAGTTGGTGGAACTAGAAATGCCAGTATTAAAAGGGGATACCTGGGTAAAGATGAGTGACGATGAAAAGATTTCATTTATATGGGGCGTCGGGCATATAATCAGCATTCAGGAAGTCCTGGGCAGAGACAATGCGGGTCTCAAGGAAAATAATGTCTTTGTGAATAAAGTTATTGAAGCTCATGAGACTAAATCCATGACAATGAGTGAGGTATCTCAGCAGGTGGATAGTTTTTACAAAGAAAATCCTGACAAGCTCGATACTTCGGTTATGGAAGTAATATGGACAGAATCTATAGTGCCTAGACTACAAACAACGGATAGTCCGGAATAAACTGCAAATTGAAATATGGTTTCAGATTAACGGCAAAATTCTAAATGGGAGACTTAAAATGACAAATAACAAAGCTTTACTTGGAATAATTTTAGTAGTTGCCCTGTTGATAGGATGTGCAGGTATGTCCCCTACTACAAAACGCACAGTCACCGGCAGCGCTATAGGCGCTGGTGCCGGAGCGGGCATAGCCGCATTAGCAGGCGGTAATGCATGGGTTGGCGCGGGTGTTGGGGCCGCCGCCGGTGGATTGACTGGTTACCTCACTTCAGATTAAAGATTTAAAGCCGTATATCGAAAATCATCTGTGAGGAATAACCAATATGATATTTGAAAAAAAGAAATCACTGGTCTGTTCATCGTTAATAATTATATTAATCCTGTTGTCCTTCTCATGTGCCAAGCCGTCCCGCAATGCGCTACCTAAGCAGTATGCCGATGAAGCTGAAATTGCGGGTATGCCGGGTGTTAGAGCTTGGGGTGATGAGCATAGTGAGGCGTTTCAAGAGGATATAGTTCTTTCAGTAAGGCAATATATGGCCTCTAAACCCGAAGGATTTAAATACGGAGATGAAACTATTAATATCATGGCATTTTCCGGGGGAGGTTCATTCGGCGCTTTTGCAGTCGGCGTTCTAAACGGATGGGACGCTGCGGGAACCCGCCCGACTTTCAAACTCGTGACCGGAGTAAGCACAGGCAGCCTTATTGCCCCGTTTGCTTTCTTAGGCGGTAAGTACGACCAAAAAATCGGCCATCTTTACACATCCATTAATACGAACAATATTATGAAAAAGAAATCTGTATGGAGTATTCTGACCGGCACTCCTTACGTTGCGGATAACGCCCCGCTATTTGAGATGATGGAGAGATATGTAGATGAAGAAATGCTGAGGGACATAGCCAAAGCGCACTCTGAGGGGCGCCGTCTGTATATAGGAACCACCAATCTGGATGCTAAGAGGGGAGTGATTTGGAATATGGGCGCCATAGCAAGCAGCGGACATCCGGGCGCTCTTGAGCTGTTTCGTAGAATAATGCTGGCATCGGCAGCAATGCCGGTTGCGTTTCCCCCTTCGATGATTGAAGTAGAGGCAGGCGGTTCAACATATGATGAGATGCATGTGGATGGCGGTGTAACGGCAGAGGTTTTCTTTTACGGGGATGTGCTTGATCTCGATGAGGGGCGCAAGGCTCTAAATATTAATATTAAACCCGAAGTTAGAATCTTTATTATGCGAAGCGGGCAGCTTAAACATCATTATAAAGAGGTGGATATGTCAATATCATCGATTGCAGGCAAGGCCCTAGGCGGTCTGACATCCACACAGGCTATCGGAGACCTCTACCGTATATATACGATAACTCAGCGAGACGGGATTGATTACAATCTGGGTTCAGTCCCGCCCGAATATGTTTCCGAAGCTAAAGAACCATTTGATCCGGACGATTTGAAACGTCTTTACGATCTTGGTTACAAGATGGCAGTATCCGGCTATCCGTGGCAGAAATATCCGCCGTTCTTTAAACCGTAAATTCCTCTATTCGGGTACAATCTATGGAATCTGCGGATAATGAAGGTAAACAAAGGATGTTATGATCTTAAAGGTGCGTGTCCGTATTTAATCTGGCTAGGTTATAACCTAGTCTAGCAAGGACCCCATAGCGTATTTTTATTCATTATTATGTTTTTATTAATTGGTTACTATTCTTAGCAAGGCAGACAATTAATTTATCAAATACCGAGAAATTCTTGTGCTGAATTTGTAAAATCAGTTAGTGAATAGCAGAGTGCAGGAGTTCGAAGTGTATCAACTATCCCGAGCCAAATTCCTAACATGCTGTCAAAACTTGTTATTATTTAGTTTGTGACATTTTTCTTGTATTCGTCGATGAGAGTTCTATAATTTTTCTCTTACTTCTCCAAAACTTCTCACAATACCCATTATAAACTATTTGGTAGTTGTTTTTTATATAGCAGAAATAGATTCAATTAATAGGTTTCAAATGATTCATATAATTTACTTGTTCTATTATGCAACGTACTATTAAACAGGTTTATAAATGCAATTTAAAACTGAATTTGATCAAAGGAGCAACTGATGCCAAAAGTGGCTATAGAAGTGAATATAAATACCGACGAGGATGAAGTTAACGATACAACTATAGAGGAATTTCTTTCAGATCTTAGCGACTCTATTGTTGAGATTGTTAATTCTAAAGAAGGGCTTTATGGGACTGTTAATTTTTATCTCAATGGTGAACAGGAAAGCTCAGCTAATTTTGACTAACAATTAGAAGCCTATTGCCATCCTTGTGTATCATTTGTATTAGAATAGTCTAATCTGCTATACTTAAAAATTATTAGGAATAAAGGACTCTATACTTGAATCTCATCGAAATATTAATAAATATTGTTAAAGAGGTTCGCTTTTCAGGTTTCTTAGATATTCTATTCATATCTATATTCATTTATGCGATTCTTATCCTATTCAAACAGTCTAAAGCAAGATTTATCATCGCTGGACTTATTATCTTAAGTTTAATATATGTCCTAGCACAGCATTTAAACTTAGTTTTAACCACCACTCTGTTACAAGCCTTTTTTGCGGTCATTATAGTCGCAGTAATAGTAATATTTCAGGAAGAAATCAGGCGATTTTTTGAGCAGATTGCAGTTTGGAGTTTGAATCAAAAACTAAGGAAAAGTAAATTAGTTACCTCTTATGAATGGCAGACTGAAATTTTAGTCGATGTTCTATCCGATCTTGCAATGCACAAGGTTGGTGCTCTTATCGTTCTGCCCGGGAAAGATAATGTATCAGAATACTTGGAAGGTGGAGAACACCTGGATGGGAAGCTGAGTGAGGGGTTATTAAAAAGTATTTTTGACCCACATTCTACCGGACATGATGGGGCAGTTTTTGTAGATAAAGGCACTGTTAAAATGTTTGGTACACATCTGCCTCTTTCAAAAAATTTCTCACAACTTAAAAATAGAGGAACAAGGCATGCTGCAGCTTTGGGTATGGCTGAAGTATCAGATGCTCTTTGCCTAGTAGTCTCTGAGGAGAGAGGAACCATATCAATTGCCAGAAGCGGGGTTTTAAAGCAATTAAGTATTGAAGAACTCAAAATCACTCTTCAAAATTTTCATAATGAAATTAACCCGCCCGTTCAGAAAATTACTCATATAAGCATTACCAGTAATTACAAGGAAAAAATCATTTCATTATTTCTGGCTATATTACTCTGGTTTGTTTTTGTACATGAATCAAAGCAGGTCTACAGAAGTTTTGAGATTCCGGTTGCCCACACTTCACTTCCTAAAGGCTTGAAAGTTAGTGAGATTGAGCCTCAAAAAGTAAAGGTAACTTTTTTAGGTCCTAAAAGAGATTTTTATTTTATGAGTGGGAATGAGATTGATTTATTATTAAAAATTCCTGATGCTAGACCAGGCGAGCAGAATGTTACTATTTCAAAGACCAACATTACATTTCCTAATGATATATCTTTAGAAAATATCGAAACCACAAATATTAAAGTCCGTATTGAAAAAATTCAAAAAAAGATAGAATCTGGAAATACTAATTAAAAAAACTGTTAGATAGGGAGGGCCCTAAATGGAAGCTAACACAGTCTTAATACCTTATGTTCAAAAATTTTTTGAATACGATCCTTTAACAGCTACTCATGCTCTTGAAACTATGGATGAAGAGGAAGCTATTCAGATACTTACAACTCTTCCAGCTTCTGTATCTGCAAGTATTTTTCACAGATTGCAAGTCGATCAGGCTGCAGCTTTTCTGGAACGAATGCCTACGGAGAGTTTTAAAGAAATAGTTGAAAAAATGGAGCCTGACCAGGGAGCCTCAATTTTTATACATATTGCAGATGATATTAGAGCAAAAATGCTTGCTCATCTATCGGATAAAGCTAAGAAAGAGATTGTGGATATCCTGACCTATCCTAAAGGAAGTGTCGGAACCATAATGACTACCAAATATCTAGCATTTCATAAAGATATAAAGATAAAAGATGTAATTAATAAGATTCGCCAAAGAGCACACTCAAAAGAGACTCCTGCAAGTTACCTCTATGTAATTGATGATGAGAATCGTTTAGTTGGAGTAATTAATATGCGTGATTTAATAATAGCGGAGGAATCCAATACTCTTGCATCTATTATGATACGCGACCTCTTTAGCCTTAACGCGTTTACTGATCGAGAGGAAGCAGCAAATGAAATATCTGAACGAAAGTATTTTGCAGCTCCGGTTGTTGATAATGAAAACCATCTTCTTGGCATAATAAAAGCAGATCAATTAATCAGTCAGGCACAAGAAGTTGCATCAGCGGATCTACAAAAGATGTTCGGTGTCTCACCAGATGAAAGAGTATTCTCAACTATCAAGTTTTCCCTTAGGAAACGCTTACCCTGGCTTTATATAAATTTAGGTACTGCTTTTATGGCTGGTTCTGTTGTCGCTTTGTTTGAAGATGTAATAGCTAAAATAACCATCCTGGCAGTTTTTCTTCCTGTAGTGGCAGGGCAGGGTGGTAATGCAGGTTCTCAATCTTTAGCGGTAGTAATGAGAGGGCTTGTAATGAGAGAAATCTCGCCGAGAGAAACCAAAAAATTAATATTAAAAGAGGGTAAACTTGGCTTAATCAATGGTGTTGTAATTGGTATAGTTACGGCTTTGATAGCCTGGGTGTGGAAAGGAAATCCCTATTTGGGTCTTGTAATTGGTCTTGCCATGATAGTAAATCTGTTTGCTGCAGGACTAGCAGGGGCTACAATCCCTATGGGTTTGAAAGCATTTGGAATAGATCCTGCTCAATCTTCTGCAATCGTTTTAACAACAGTTACAGATATCATAGGATTTTTTGCTTTTCTTGGTTTCGCAGTGATTTTCCAGGGTTACTTGATATAGATTCGTATATTTATTGCACGCAATAGCATATTGGGGATTCGTTTTATTTAATTGTATTCTTCCTCTTTGCAAATTCCTGCATGTCTTCGTGGATGTCCAGTTCGTCTACGATCTCTTCACCAATTAGGGATTCGATTATGTCTTCTAAAGTGACAATGCCCATATATTCGTCTTTATCGTTCCTTACACAAAAAAGGTGTCTTCGCGTAATGATAAAACGCTTAAGCAGCTCATTGAGGTACATATCTTCTGATACGTTGTCAGGGGCTAACATTATGTTCCGTAAGGTTTTATTTCGCTCACCTCTTAGTAAAGCCTTTGAGACATCACTCCTTAGTGCTACACCTACAATATTATCAGGATCTCCTTCCGTATAAACGGGCACCCTGCTGTAGTGCCAGTATTCAGAATCAAGATCAATATCGCCAAGAACTGTAGTCTCAAGCATTTCTAGTACTACCGACAGGGGGGTCGTAATCTCTCCTACACGCATATCATCTAATCTGAGGGCATTGGTAACTATTTCAGCCTCTTCAGGAAGTATGCTGCCGCGCCTTGATGCGTAAGTTCTGTAAGGCTCTTCAAATCATCCTCAGTAGGAAAGTTGAGGTGTTTTCTTCCCCTATAGCTTAGTTATTAAGACGCTCATCTTTACAAATGGCCATAGTATCTTGATAAGAAATTCGATTATGATCGATAGACGCGGAGCAAGAGTGTTTGCATAGGTTACTCCTAGTGACTTGGGAATAATTTCGCTGAATATTAATACCCCGGCTGTGAACAGGCCTGAAAACACTCAAGCCAGGTATCTCCGTAATATCTGGCGACCGGGGTATACGATTGAGGCACCTAGGACGTTTACAGTTGTATTAAGTGTAAGTATTGCCGCAATGGGTTCATCTATCTTATCTCTTAGTCGTGCGAGTCTTATCCCGCCTG
>CALOCI010000003.1:0-33725 GCA_942491865.1 uncultured Thermodesulfobacteriota bacterium | reverse complement strand
CAATTGAGGCGTCTTCTTTTACAAGCCTCGTTTTATTTAAAAGCTCTACAAGACTCACTGTAAGAACTCCGCTAAGTGCGGCACCGATAATAAGAATTGGCGATGAAATATCAGGAATAATAAAAAATGCCAGAACAATTCCCAAGAGAATGGAATGACTAATTGCGTCACTCATCATTGCCATCCTTCGGAGCACAAGAAAAACTCCAGGGATAGCGCAAGCTGCTGCTACAACTGATGCTATTAACTGAATTTCAAACTGCTCAAAAGTCATTGGTTAGTACCTTCTCTAATTTTTATTCTACTTTGAGCCTCTTGGACACCGGCTTTTGTGAGTGCCCATTCACTTGACTTCAAAGACCGAACAAGTCCCTGTTCTTCAAGTATTTTTAAGCTTTTTTCCACGCCTGCTTTCTCAGAACTCATTAACCTTAAGACTGCAATGGAATGAGGGTGTTCTGGATTTTTATGAGATGAAGCCAGAGAATAAAGACCTTCTAAAATCGTTTCAACTTGGAGTCTGCCCCTATTCTTTCTCTCTCTAAACCAATTCCATAGAAAGTCCGCAATCTCGGAGCTAAAAATAGAGAGACTAGAACAGAGATACACTTATGCCTAAAACTATTATCGCCCCTATCGGCAGCCTTGGTAATACTGCTACTTAAAACAGCACCTACTATTCCAGCCAATGCTCCAAACAGCGACGAGAGAAAGACCATTGTTCCAAGATGGTCTGTCCACTGCCCTGCTGCCGCAGCTGCAGGTGCAACAATCATTGCACTCATCGAAACAACCCCGACTGTCTGCAGACCTAAGACAATTGCAAGAACAATTAAAGTGGTTAGAAGTATGTCGAGGAACTTCATTGGAAACCCAAGTGTAGCTCCAAAGTCGGGATCAAAACTAAGGAGTTTGAACTCCTTCCAGTAAATCATCATTATAAGTATTGCTATAGCACCAAGTATAGCCATCGTAATTACATCACGCTCTAGGAGCGCCGCTGCTTGTCCAAAAAGGAATTTATCAAGCCCAGCCTGAGTTGCGTCAGGGCGCTTCTGAATAATCGTTAAGAGAACCAGCCCAAACCCAAAAAATACTGAAAGTACTAGTCCCAATGCACTGTCAAACTTGATTCTCGTTGTGCGCACAATACTCATTACAAAGAGAGTGCCTATCCAACCAGCGATCGCAGCGCCTAATATTAATACAAGAGATTGCTTGCTTCCTGTAAGTAGAAAGGCAATAGCAATTCCAGGCAAAGCGGCATGCGATATCGCATCACCTAGCAAACTTTGCTTGCGAAGAACAGCATAAGAACCAAGAGCGCCGCTGACTATACCTAAAACGGCAGAACCCATAGCCACTGTTCTTAGCGTGTAGTCAAAAAGAAGATCATTAAAGAGTGCCAATATATCCACTTTCCCCCTACCCTGTTCTCTGGTCAAAGGTGGATACGCCATTTTCGCCATTTTGTTTTTAGGAATGAAACCCGTCCGCCATATGTAAGACGAAGATTCTCTTCTGTAAATACTTCATCTACAGGACCGCTTGCGATAAGTCTCACATTTAATAGCGTGGTCCAGTCAAAGTATTCAGGAACCGTTTGAAGATCATGGTGAACGACTACCACAGTTTTGCCTGATGCTCGCAGTTCTTGAAGAAGCAATACAATTGCTCGCTCAGTTGTCGCGTCTACTCCTTGAAAAGGCTCATCCATAAGATAAACCTGAGCATCTGAACAAGAGCCCGCGCCAGGAAGACTCGCTGCTGTTGTCCTCCTGAGAGCTGACTAATCTGGCGATCCGCAAATTGGACCATACCTACTTTATCAAGAGCTTGGAGAGCCAAATTCTGCTCTTTTTCCCAGGACGTCTTATCCAGCCCAATGCTCCATAGCGTCCCATCATCACAACATCTTTCACACTAGTCGGGAAGTCCCAATCCACACTCCCCCCTCTGGGGGGACATAACCCACGAGACGCCGCTGATTGGAAGAAGTCTCACCATAAATCTTAACCTGACCTGCGGCTGTATTTACTAGGTTTAACATTGCTTTTATCAGAGTGGTCTTACCTGCTCCATTTGGGCCCACTATAGCCATAAGCACGCCTTCAGGGACTGTTAAATCAATGTCCCAAAGTACCGGCTTATCTTTATAGGCTACTGTTAAGTCTTCTACTTCTATTGCATTTGTGCTCATATGTTATTCCCCTTTAAACCTTCTTCGATCGTCAGGATTCCCCACCTTGCCCCAGGGCATCGACAATTGTATTAATATTGTGGCGTACCATTCCTATATAATTACCTTCGGGAGTTCCGGGATTACCCATTGCATCTGAGAAGAGCTCTCATGCCAACTTTTACATCAAACCCTTTAGATTTAACAGCGGCCTGAACAGCTTCGATATATCTAGGAGGCACGGAAGATTCTACAAAAATGGCCGGAATCCGGCGTTCTACAATCATTGCAGCCAATCCCTGCACATCTGCGGTTCCTGCCTCTGATTCTGTACTGATACCCTGAAGCCCCTTCACTTCAAAACCGTAGCCCCTACCAAAATAATTAAAAGCATCATGTGCAGTTATAAGAACTCGTTTATCCTTTGGCAGGCTATTAGCTCTTTGCAAAACATATTCATTTAACTGGGTCAATTCTTCTAAATAGGCTTCTGCATTTTTATTGTAGTCCTCTGTATTTTGCGGATCCATCTCAATTAACTTCCCTTTTACAATCCCCACCGTATCTGACCATAGACCTACATCAAACCAGATATGAGGATCATGGTTTCCTTTAAATTCAGGTGGTGATAGTAGATCACCACGATCAACACCGTCTGTAACTGCAACTGTGCTGATACCCCTTTTGTTCATCTGTTCAAATATTTCTGCCATCTTTCCCTCTAGATGAAGACCGTTATAGAAAATCACGTCTGCTTTAGAGAGAAGAGCTACATCACCTGCGCTAGCTTTATATAAATGCGGATCAACTCCCGGCCCCATAAGACCTTTAACCGAAACGTTGCCTCCCCCAATTACGGAAACCATATCCGCTATCATTCCTGTTGTAGCTACAATGTTTATTCCTTGTTTGTTTGTATTGTTTGTATTCGAGCCGTCATTGGAAGAACAGGCTATTACCAGAAAAGACAGGAATGCTATTATTAAATATCTGTTAAAAAACTTCATTGGGATACCTCACTTTTTGAACCCTTAACATCAGTAACAAATACATACTGAGCAGCTCCCGGTCCTAAAATATGTTCAGAATCATCAACTTTTATTTTTATTATTGGACCACTGAAAGGTTCGATTGATACAACTTTAAACTTAGTCTTCGGATAAAGTCCCATTTTACCTATATAACGAAGTAAATCAGGATCATGATCGCTTACTTCATCCACTACAGCGCTCTGGCCGGGGCTAAGATCTGCCAAAGGGATAGAATCGAGCTCAAGGATTGTTCCGTCTCGGCTTGGAATCGGAGCACCATGAGGATCTCTGGTAGGATAGCCCAAGGCGGCATCCATACGATCTTCTAAATCTTCAGACAATACATGTTCCCACTTTTCAGCTTCCTCATGTACCTGGTCCCAAGGAACCCCAAGCGCCTCTGTAAGATATAGTTCAATCAGGCGGTGATGTCTTATAATTTCAAGTGAAATTTTAAGCCCTGCTTTAGTAAGCTTTACTCCCTGATAGCGCTTGTGCGTTACAAGCTTCTTCTCTGAGAGCTTCTTTATCATGCTTGTTGCAGATGCTGGAGCTACCTTCAGCATTTCTGATAGTGAATTAGTCGACACCTTTCCATTTTCCGTTTGTATTTCATAGATAGCCTTTAAGTAGTCCTCAATTGATTCTGTATACATTTTAATTCTCCTAAAATAGAATTTAGCTATGTCTAAAAATAATATTGTTCACAGCTAACAGTGTCAAGCATTATTTCTCTAAAACAAAAAGGTGAATGCTGTAGTAATAACTACTTCTTTCTCTGTATTATCGGTATATACATCTGGAGTAACACCTACGATAATTGTAAGCCAGTCTGTAACTGGAGATGTAAAACCGGGCGTGATATTTACAACCTGAGTACTTCTCTCACCGTCAATGTCTTCATACGCATATGCACCCTCAAGCACTGCCTGAAACCAAGGAGCCAAATAGTAACCAAATCCAACATTAGAAATAAAACTCCACCCATCATCTTCAACTATTCCAAATACAAAATCCGAATCCATAGAAAATAGATCTGAGAAGTCTTTGGTTAATATGAGTCCGCCAGGCTCAATAAACCAAGGTGTATCCCCACCACTAGTAGGAATAGAAACCCCTCCCTGATAAGCCAAAGAGAAAGAATATTTGTCTCCTTGATCCAAAAACCTATATTTAACACCAGCTTCTATATCACCAAAATCATTGACTCTATCTGTTAAATCAGAATTTTCATGGTTTAGATAATTCACATTTATCCCAGTTTCAAGATTTTCAAGCAAGCCCAATGTAAATCTGACCCCTCCACCTAATCTAAATGTATTGTCTCGATCATCAACAAACTCAAATGAGAAAAACGGCTCGAATTCAACATGTTTTTTTGGAACTGTTTCAGTGCTAGGAACAACAACTTTTGAGTTGGAGATACCACCAACCGCATAAGCATAGTTTGAACTGAGCAGAAACCCCACTACTAACAAGACTGTAAAAATTAGAGTTTTTTGTAATTGAATATCTTTCTTCAAATTATGCTTCATTAGTTATACTCCCAACCAAATAGCTGATGAACTAAAGCTATATTCTATCTAAATTTATTTTTAGACTAACCTAAATATTGCACAATGCAAAATATTTATCAATTCAGCAAGCAAGAGCTTTTAAATAAAAAAATGTATTATTTAGAGGGACGATCTCTATAGATTGAAGTCAGCTATTCAGCAGAATCTAAATATTCACTTTTGTAGATATCAAGAAAACTCATAAAGATAGCTAGCAAGATAGGTCCTATAATAATTCCCGTAAAGCCAAACACTGATAAGCTTCCAAAAATTGTTAGAACAAGGAAAAGTGTTGAGAGTTTAACTTTGCCTCCAATAATCATAGGTTTCAAGAAATTATCAACTGAGCTAACAACTAATCCACCAAAAACAAGTACGGCTATTCCAGTATAGATACTACCGGTGAAGACTAGGTATAGACCAACAGGCAACCAGACTATTACTGCTCCCGCTATTGGAATTAGAGCAAAAACAAAAGTAAGAACGCCGCCTAAAACGGAATAAGAAATTCCTAATATCCAGAAGAAAAGCCCTTGGAGTAGTCCTTGTATAGCTGCAGTAACCATTACCCCCACTATCACCGCATTTAGGGTGTCATAAAATTTGGTAAAAATTTCATCTTTTTGTTCATCTTTCATGGGGATTAATGATTTAATACGCTCAAGCATACTTTCACCATCGCGGAAAAAGAAGAATAGTGAAAATATCATCATACCAAAACTAATTAGAAGACCCGTAATATTGGATGCAGCATTCTGAACTTCATTTATTACGTAGCTACTAACAGACCCTAAACCCTTTACAGCCATTTCATGAATATTTAGCTCTCCTATTTCAAGCTTCTTCTCAAGATCATCTAAAACAGCCACCGGAACTAGACCCTTAAGCTTTTCAAGTTTTGATTTTAATTCCGAGACTTCGACATTACCACTAACACTCTGATATATATCAAACATGTCCACAGCAACTGTGGCAGAAATGAATACTAGGGGCAATATGACCAGAAATGTGGCTACCACGGTCATTATGAGAGCTGAGATACTCTTCCGGTTCCTTAAGAGATTCGTAAGTCTTACGTGCAGTGGGTATAAGGTGAGGGTAAGAATTGCACCCCAAAAAAGAGCAAGTATAAAGGGGCTCAATATTTGGTAGAAAATGTAAAGAAGCAAAAGAAATATTGCTATGAAAAACCAGGAGAATACCTGCTTACGATGCACTCTAACTCCACAATACAAAGAATAATTTTCTGCTCACCACTTATTAATTTACACTAAATAAGGAAATTTTAACAGAGTTCAGCTATTATATGGATACTATTTTTTACAACCCTGGAAGGAAATATATTATGAAACTCATTAGAACATTGTCCGTTTCTGGAGAACTATGCCTTTTCGCATTGGCTATTGCCATAATTTTCTCACCTTTATTTGACTCTCCCTTCAAATCAGTCTCCGTGGCTGCTAATGAAACAAACAAGACTACTCTTTATGGTTATAAGATTGTAAACACATTTTCTCATGATCCGGAGGCTTTCACACAAGGATTATTTCTTGAAGATGGGATTCTATATGAAAGCACAGGTTTAAAGGGCAAGTCTACAGTAAAGAAAATTGATCTCAAAACAGGAAAAGTTATTAAATCCCGCAACATGCAAGACAAATTTTTTGGAGAAGGTTTAACAATAGTTAATGATAAAATTATTCAGATAACCTGGCGTTCAAAAACAGGTTTTGTCTATGATAAGGACAGCCTTGAGATACTAAGAACATTCTCCTACAAAACTCAGGGGTGGGGAATCACTTATGACGGCAAATATCTCATTTTAAGTGACGGAAGCGACATTCTTTATTTTATGGATCCAAAGAGCTTTGTAATAGTGGGCAAATTAGAAGTTTATGATGAAAAGGGAAAAGTCAGTAATCTTAACGAGCTTGAATATATAAACGGAGAAATTTACGCAAATATATGGGGCAAAGAATTGATTGCAAGAATAGACCCTAAAACAGGCCACATAAATTCCTGGATAGACCTCACTGGAATCCTTACCCCAGAAGATAGAAAAGGAAAAGAAGACGTATTAAACGGCATCGCTTATAACTCTGAAAACAACACGCTATTGGTAACAGGCAAGTTCTGGCCCAAAATATTTGAGATTGAGATCATCGAAAAAAACCAACAGAAACAGTAATGGTATCTACTTGATAAGCGGCTGCTGCTCCATCATCTCAGTATCTAAAGGATTTACATCTGATTCAATTTCCTCTTCCATCCCACGTGGATACTTAGAATCGTAACTCTCGGGTTCTACTCTTGGCTCCAATTCATCAGTTGTATCAGGTTCTGCAGGTCCAAATATAGAGGCACATGAGCCAATACTTAACGACAAGCCCAACATAATTAATAAAATACGATTTTTCATTTTCCACCCTCTGTAATATTAAATTTTTTATTGAGTATAATCTGGCTAAGTAATCTTACACGTTTTATCAAAAACAGACTATATTAAATTAGGATAATATGGTGAGGAAAAATAATCTTTTATCTCTATTTATTATATTAGCAACTATATGCCCGGCATTTTTATTACAGTCCTGTGCAAAAGTTAATTTAAAGAATAATGAGTCTAACAAAAATATAATAGTGAGGATGTACATAGGCCTATCGTCAAACAAGGATCAAGAAGAGATGGAAATAGTGGATGTTGAGAACATATTGCTGAAACACTTTGACGGAGCTACTCTCCAAGAAGCTAACGGTTTTTACAAAGGCCAGAGAGAAAAAAGCCTGGTTATTACAATTATAAATTGCTGTAGTTGGGAAAAACCAAGAGAGCAATTCCTTGAGAGCATTAATAATCTGGTACTTCAACTTAGAGATAAGCTGGGACAAGAATCAATACTTGTAGAATACTCTTCTTCAGGAAAGACCCAAATGTTTGAAGTTTTGGAATAGTGTATACTAAATAACTTTTATCAATCTTCCCATGACAAAACTAAAACGCACATTAACCTTTGGTCTCTTATTAATATTGTTAGGGGCAGTTTGTTCGCTACTAGTTGTTATGTATGTAACCAGACTTTCTGATGAACCCAGTAAAACATTCTGGATTATATATATCTCCTCGTTATTACCAACTATAGTATCAGGATCGATAGCCGCTTTCTTATATCACTATCTATGTGAATCAAAGAAAAAGTGGGTGCATATACTCTGGTTCTTAATCAACCTTATTATCATAGTGGGTTTTGCACCATCAATTTCTTTTGTTATGCTAAGCGCAATGCTAGATTGATTTGTACTACCGCTTAACATCTGAGATCTTTTCAAGTGCCAGCAACAGGGCTTGAGTTCCTTTTCGACCATACCCTTGTGCTTTTGTAGCAATATAGAGTTGGTGCACAAGAGAAACCCCTGGCAAGGTCAGATTCATTCGCTCCGCTTCTTTTAAAGCAATACCCATATCTTTAATAAAGTGCTCTACATAAAATCCGGGTTCAAAATCACGTTTAACAGTTTTAGGAGCCAGATTATCAAGCATCCAAGACGCAGCGGCTCCTTTACTTACCGAGCTAAGCATAGTGTCCAAATCAAGTCCGGCCTTATATCCATAGAGAAGGGTCTCACACATACCTATCATTAGAGCACAGGCCATTATTTGATTGCACATCTTGGCATGCTGGCCTTTCCCTGCCCCTCCCTGATGTACAATGTTTTTCCCCATTAACTTTAGAACAGGCATAACTGCTTTTATAGCATCTTTATCACCGCCGACCATTATGGACAAATTGCCAGATTGGGCTCCTATATCTCCACCTGAAACAGGTGCATCAATCGAAGCTACTCCTTTTAGCTTTGCCTCCTGATAAATTTCTTCAGCCAACGAAGGCTCAGTCGTCGTCATATCTACGATTATGCTATTTTCTCTAATCCCTTCAAATATTCCATTCTCTCCAAAATAAACTTGCCTAACATCCTTGGGAAAACCGACAATTGTAAAAAGCGCATCTGCTTTTTCAGCAACTAGCTTTGGCGAATCCGCCCACTCTGCTCCTAGTTCAATCAACTGCTTTGCTTTCTTTTTTGTACGGTTATAAACAACCGCTTTATATCCTTTTTTGATTAAATGAAGGCACATTGAGCTACCCATCACTCCAGTCCCTATCCAGCCGATAGTAGTTTTCTTTGGACTAATTTTCAACATTGTTGAACCTCCTATATCTGGGGATGATATCAATTTTAGGGCAAACTGTAAAGAAACGAACAATTACATACAAAGTCTAAAAGAAAGAAGACATAAAACGTTTACAATAGCAAGATTATTTTGTACAATACACGCTCATTATATATACAAATAGGCGATAGACCCCCAATTAAATGAATCTAAAAAATTTACTCATCAGACTGTTAGCTATCTTAATAGTTTTCATCGTAATTTTAGCTATCGGAGAAGTACTAATTAGAAGTTATCTCCATTTCAATACAGCATATGATATTGAAATGACTAAGTATGCAATAAACCTTAAAAACGATTCTGAGAACAAATTAATTGGCCATGTACACAGACCGAATAAATCCATGGAACTTATGGATGTTATGGTGGATATTAATTCTGATGGTCACAGAGACAAAGAATATCCGGTCACCAAGACCGATAAACATAGAATCATATTTCTTGGAGACTCACTTACATTTGGATGGGGAGTTAAACAAGAGGAAACCTTTGCTACACTGATTGAAGAAGATATGAACTCTCAATCACCGACCGAAGTTATTAATTTTGGAACAGGTAATTATAATACAGAACAGGAAGTTAATCTTTTTATTGATAAAGGCCTTAAATACAACCCAGACAAAGTAGTGTTATTTTATTTTATTAATGATGCTGAAATTACACCAGAAAAGTCGGGGCTATGGTTCCTTGGATATTCACAGTTTATTTCATTTTATTGGTCAAGAATCAATTCTTTGCTAAATAATTTTCTCCCGTCTAAAAGCTTCCAGGAATACTATGAGTCTCTCTATGATGAAGACCAGCAGGGTTGGATTAATGCTAGAAAAGCTATTATTCAACTCAGAGACATTTGCGAAAGTAAGGGGATTGAATTTCAGGTTGTTCTGCTTCCGGAGCTACATGATGTGAATAATGAAATTTTTGCAAATGTTTACGACAATTTAGCTCTATTCTTAGCAGAAAACAATATTGATTACCTAAATCTAGCTAAACTGTTTAAAAACCATCCTGACCAAATACAGCTTTGGGTCAGTTATGACGATGCTCATCCTAATAACATTGCACATAAAAAAATAGCCCAATCAACTTTAGGATTTATTTCAAATAAGGGGAACGAATAGTGTTCAAAAATTTCTTCTCAAGATATAAATATTACTTGCTCACAGCTCTAATTATTTTTATCGTCTTAACAGCACTTCTAATTATCTTTTCTGGTGGTCCTCAGAAAGGCGGGTTTAATTATCAGATTTTCTAGCCTCTCTTGGAAATGAGCAATAACAAGTGAATAAACCATCAAATAACCAATCCACTTCTAGTAGTCGCCTAATAGATTTACTCGTAGTCTTTATCTTAGTTTTAGTATTCGCTTTAATACTAGAGCAAACAATCCGCTTTTACCTATTTGGAGCTGAATCGTTTAGTTACAACAAGATGAAGAGCGTAGGGTCGATGGGTTATACCGGATATTTACAAAAATCAGATTACCCGGACGTAGTTTATGAATTTAAGCCTAAGATTGATTCTTACTTTAAGCTTGCTGACTTCAGAACAAATTCCCAAGGATTTAGAGACAAAGAATATTCTCTCGAAAAGCCTGAGAAGACTTTTCGAGTTGCAGTCATTGGGGGGTCCTTTACAGTGCCGGCCGGAGTAGAAATCGATGAAGCATTTCATAGTCTTTTAGAAGAGAGATTCAAGAAAGAAAACCCTGGTTCAAATTATGAGTTTATCAACTTTGGAGTTAGCGGCTACAGGATCAATAACAAAATGGCTACACTTAAACATAAAGCGCTCAAATATAACCCAGATCTCATTCTATTTATTTTAGATGGCTCTCAATTCACAGAGGAGGAAGAAGAGGAAGAATTTAACCCCAAACCACAGAAGAACCAGTTTTTTCAAAGCTTCACATATAAGCTGATATCTAAAAACAAACTCTTCAAAAACAATAACGAGAAGGAATTTCTAGATGAACATAAAAGGGGCTTAGATGAATTCAACCTTAAACTTCAAGAGTTAAGTAATATAAGTCAGAAGAATAATGTCCCGATCTACATTGTAGTGTTAGATCATGATTATAGTCATTATCAATTGAGCGCGGATATTAAACAATTAGTTGAGAACAACAATCTTTACTACGTTAATACTATTCCTTCCTTCCAAGACTTAGACATTAGCGAGCTCATTATATATAAAACTGATATTCATCCCAATAGCAAAGCTAATAAAATATTTGCCAATGCCATATATGGTGAGCTGAAAAAGCAACCTCTCTTAGATAACAAATAATTATCATTAAAGTTTGGCACATCAAGATACTATCGATAATCTACTATTGATGGTTAGCATAAATTCTGTAATATATAATGCACTTTATTAAACTCATATAATATGAAGTCCCCGTAGCTCAGTAGGATAGAGCGCAGGATTCCTAATCCTGAGGCCAGAGGTTCGAATCCTCTCGGGGACACCAATCATTTCAGGTGGTTACGCAGATGTCTTGTTATTAAATAACACGGATGTCAGTAGATTTGTCAGTAGTTGGTTCTGAATTTTAATTTGCAAGTAACTCCAATGCCTGAACCAGAGAGTTCTCAGGATGTGAATATCTCATTGTTATTTTTATATCGCTATGCCCTAGTATTTTACTCACTGCGACAATTGATGCTCCTGCTTCTACCATCCTAGTTGCTGCTGTATGTCTTAGGTCATGAAATCTAAATCCAGTTATGCCAGCTTTCTTACAAGCACTCCTGAATGCATTATTCAGGCAATAATGAAATTTATAAGGAGTCCCATTCTGAGATAAAAACACATACTCGCTACTAACGCTTTTTAACTTTTGTTCATATAGCAAAGTTCTGAGTGCTGAATTAATAGGTACCCTTCTCATCTTTTTACTCTTAGTGTTAGTCTGATTGATAGTTATAATCCTGTTACTTAAATCCACATCTGACCATTTTAATGTTAGAATTTCAGACTTTCGCATACCAGTGTGTAGAGCAGTAATAATTATTGGTTTTAAATATTTATTTGAACTTGATAGAAGTTTTTCTTCTTCCTCAACTGCTAAGATTCGCTCTTTAACATTTTCTTCAGGCAAAAGACGGGAAATAGATACAGGGTTCTCGCCATAATACTGATTCCGCCTTTTAGCAAAATTATATATTTGTCTCAAGGTTGATAACTCTCTATTAACGGTTGAAGCTTGTACACTTTTTAATCTTATTTCTTTAAAGTCATCAATATCTTTGGGATTAATTTCGGTAAGCTTTCTATCCCCATAAAGACTTAACAAGCTATTTAAGCTGTATTCGTATCTGTACCATGACCTTCTCTTTAGAGTATCCTTCACATAAGTTATATAGGTTTTACTTATCTCTCTTAATGTTGGGATTTCATTATCTAACATATCGTATTTACCAAGCTTTATCTGATGTTCAATCTTTTTTACAATTTCTCGGGCCATAGTCTTTGTAATTAGGCTTTTCTTACCAAGTGTCTTTTGTACTGTTTTACCACGATCCCTGTATTGACCAACCCATGAATCACCTCTTTGATATACACTTCCCATAATTACTTAACCCCCTTATTAGTTATTGAATTCTCCGGTAGTGAAGGCTCATTTATTTGATAACCCTCTCGTTTCATAGCTTCATGAATCCATCCTCTTACTAACTCTGATACAGTTAAAAAATTTTGTTCAGCATATTCCTTGATGAACTTATCTTCCTCTGGATGTAGATAGATATGTATCAGATTTGGTCTGAATCGTTTTGTTCTCATGACTATATATTATATAGTCGTATGAAGAAGTCAATATATCTAATATTGAATTAATGAGAATTCTATTGAACAATGGCTTATCGAAGTCGTTATTTTGCAACATTTAGTTCGCAGAACAAATCATTATAGAATTAGTGGACAATGCTAATTTCTGGGCTATTACTAGCTGTTGAAAATAAATAGGCTAATAGTTGCATTAGGGTCTTGTCAAAAGTACATTGCATATGGTATAGATAGAATGTTAAAACGAGAGTGAGGGGGTATTAAATGACAAAGGTAGACCCATCGCAACTTTGGGCGATTATTTTTTCTAAGAGCCATTATAAGAATGGAGGCTTCCCACTGCTTATTGAACAAGTCTCAGAAACCATAAAGAAAAATTGTGAACATAATTTTATAATAGGTAAAGGAAACGACTGGCACATCATAGGTCTGTTCGATACGCAGGATGAAGCATCAGATTTTTCTAAGAAGCTAATTGAGCAGTATCATGTTCTGCAGAACTTCAAGGAATTAGAGGACTAAGGAAAGAATCAGACAGTCTATGATTATTAAATGAAATTTTAGAAAAAAGGCCTGCTCCTTTTTTATGTGATATAATTCCGACTTGAACACGGCTATACAAAAGGAGTAGTACATATGAATAAATTTATTTATATAAATTCTTGATATAGATATCTTCATCTAATCAACAATATTGCCGTAAATTCTTTTGAAATCGTTTTCCAATTTGTAATTCCAAGAGCTACAGAATTTTATTACTCTAGATTGGAAACAAATATTTAGAAATACTTGGCCCAGGTCAGATATTCTTGCTTTATATGAACAGATATAGCATCTAATAAACTGAAGAGCACCGTACTATGCAAAATATTGTTCACTATGCCTGGGCTGAATTATAAAAATCTCAAGCCACTCAACTTATATTCGTCGCTTACAGCAGTTTTTATATATAAGCAGCATATAAACCCTTACTTTTGGACAAAGTCACAATTTAGGCCCGTTTACGCTAAGATTTAGCCTCAAATATTTTCAACTTTTTCCTACCAAAGTGATTTATCCAAAGCTTTTTTGTTTCTTCTAATTTTTTCATATATATAATCCTGCCGATTTTTAAATCTACCTTTCTATAAACCAACTCATACTTACTCAGTTTATGGAACCAGTACAGTGGTTTAATATTTGTAACTGGTAAGGTACAAGTTGTATCTCCTATACTGCTCCCCATTAAGAACGAAGTATGATTAAGTTGATTAATCATCTGCAAATATTGACTATTATTCAAGTAAATATTGCAGATGCTATTAATAATAGTTAATTCTCATATCTATGAAACAATAATCTACGAAAAACACTCGCAAAAACCGTGCAAATTAAAGAGTTCTCATGCAAAGATGACCCTATACATAGGTTTTACTGAGATCGCTTGAATATGAGAAGATTTAAGTTGCTCTAACTACTTGTGATAAAAATCCATTATCTTAACTTATAGACCTATTATAGGGAGTACAGGTCAAACAGTATTACACTGAGGAAATATTATGTTATATAACTTTATTATCACGGTAGAGTATTTTTAACCTGTTTATCTTTGTAACTAACTTCTGCATCTATTAAGCCATTTAGCTTCTTTAAAGCAGTTTTATACTGTTCGCATTAAGAAGCTAGTAAAATTAATCTTAGAAAATTTTGTTATTTAGGAACGAGAAGTTCTCAAATTCTTTCATCTGATGAAAGAACTTTCAACTCATTCTCTCTCAATCCAACTCTTAACCCATTTGCCACAGCAAGTAGTTCAGAGACTTCGTGGAATAAGACAGCAATCGCAACCGTCATTATTCCTATGAGTGCAGACGGAATAAGTACTATGAGTATCAGTAATGAGAAAAAAATATTTTGAGTACTAATTCTTTTTGCTCTCTTGCCGAGTTGTATTGCATAGGAAACTTTTGTTATATCGTCCGCCATTAATGCCACGTCAGCCGCTTCGATAGCCGCATCCGTCCCCGCAGTCCCCATAGCAATGCCTACAGTCGCGCGTGCTAAAGCAGGAGCATCATTCACACCATCCCCAACCATCGCAACGGAGCCATATTCTTGTTCTAATTTTTCAATTGCTTTAATTTTGTCTTTTGGCTTGAGATCGGCCTTATAATAATCGATGCCAATTTCTTTAGAGATAGCGCGAGCGGTATTCTCATTATCTCCCGTAAGCATTATTACTTTAATACCCATACTGTGTAGATCGCTAATAATTTCCTTAGCCTCAGTCCTTATTTCGTCTCTAAGTGCGATGATACCCTGAATTTTTTCTGATCTACCTACGAGAATGACTGTTTTGCCCTCTTGAGCTAGTTCCTCAATATCACTAATTATTTTTTCAAAGTTAAAACCTAATTCCTTAAATAGTTCAGGTTTGCCTATATAGGTTAATTCCCCATCAAGAGTAGCTTTTATCCCTGAGCCTGTAAGTGACTCAAAGTTCGTAACGTCGCAACATTTTAAATTAAATTCTTTAGCCTTCTTAACTATCGCCTGCGCTAAAGGATGCTCTGATAATCTCTCTAAGCTGTAAGCTGTTTCTAATACACTTTTTTCATCACCATAAAGGGCAATTACATTTGTAACAACTGGCTCGCCTTTTGTCAGGGTTCCAGTTTTATCAAAAGCCACCGCCTTGATCTTGCCGAGGTCTTCTAGGCACATCCCACCTTTGATAAGTACCCCGTTTCTTCCGGCTATCCCAATACCAGCAGCAATAGCAATTGGAGTCGACATAACCAGTGCACAAGGGGCTGCTGCTACCAGTAATACAACGGCACGAACCGCCCATTCAGAAACGTCCCATCCAAGCAGAATAGGAATTACAAATAGTAATAATGAAGCCAAGAGAACTAAGAGGGGTGTATCTATTTCCGAATTTTTCAATAAACAATTGTGCTTTTCCTTTCTTTTCCTGTGCTTCCTCGACAAGATGAATCATTTTTGAAAGTGTATTATCGTAAAAAGTAGTTGTAGTTTTTATTTCTAATGCGCCTTCCTGATTAATCGTTCCCGCGAATACTTTCATTCCTTCTTTTTTCTCAACAGGAATAGATTCACCGGTAACGGGTGCCTCATTTATACTCGATTGTCCTTTTTCGATAACGCCGTCAGTAGGAACGGACTCACCAGGGCGTACAATAAAGATATCCCCTACAATTAAATCTTCCGCTCTTACAGTGGTTTCATCTCCATTTCTGAGAACCCGGGCTTCTTTTGGGGCAAGATCGAGCAGCTTTCTTATAGATCCCCTCGTTTTCGCATAGGTGTATTCCTCGATTCCTTCTGCAGCACCATAGAGAAATACCAAAAATGCGGCCTCATCCCACATTCCGAGTATTGCCGATCCCGCTGTTGCGGCAATCATAAGTATGTCTATTCCAATTTTCTTTTCTTCAAATAACCCCTCAATACCCTCACGTCCCCAGTGATAGCCTCCTAACAGAATAGCTATAATGTAGACAGCTATTTCTATTGACTGGGGGATAACCCTATAGGGATGTGCTAAGATAAAGACTGCTCCAGTTATTACACCTGCAATTAAAGCATTCCGAAGTGGGGGATACGCGTACCACTTGCCTTCAAAAACTTCGTCATGTTGCATATTACTCATTTTATTTTCTCCTTAAAACTGATCACTTTCCTAATAATTCTACGAGGGCTTCAATCTTTTTAAGACCTATAACTCTTATTTTTATGCAATCCTAAATACCGAGGAGTAGTGGCACAATAGCTTTCATACTGGTCACCAAAAATCTGTTTTAGAAACTTCTCCTCAACATTAACTATGTAAAAATGGATAACAAGCCAGAAGAGAGAAGCTAGCATTAATGCCACACCAGACCTCCCGGTTAATGCGATCCCAATTAATACCAAGCCCCAACCTACATTCTGAGGGTTCCTGCTCCACCGATAGATTCCTGATGTCACCAGAATATCTACTGATAGACCTGACATTCTTTTGAAAGACCAAAATTCAATCACACCTGCAATACTAATTAATGATCCGACAACCATCAGAAGAATGCCGATTAACGTAAGCCAAATTCCGTCTGTAAGAAGCAACCAATAAGAGCGGAATGCGGCGTACATAACAAGTAACGAATAAAGTATGTAGCTGACCCAGACATATATAGCTGTCCATAGCAGTAGTTTTTCATCCGATTTGTAATCAGATGAAACCTTCCACAAAGTAGAAATTATTAGAATTACTAGTACCGTGAGACCCAAATATAAGATCCACATTTTTTAAACTCCTTTACCTCACAGGCCTATTATCTTCACCGAACTCTTTATTGTATCTTCACCCTAGAAGTAATAATTGTGTAGTTTTCTAAGCCGATAACTTCTCTTATTTCAACAAGTCCGTCTATTAGAGTATAGGACATCTCAAGAGCTGTTTGCTTTAATTTTTCTGAAGCTTTTTTAGCCTCATCAGGGTCAAAATCAGGCTCTTGTATAATGTTAATAACCATCATACGAGAGATATTATTCTCCGCTTCTTTTTTTGCTAAGGGGAAAACATATTTCTCTTGAACCAAATTAAGTCCTTCCATTTGCTCTTCTGTAAGATCAAGGATTTTAGCTTTAACTATGAGCAGATTAAGCACTTTACTCATTAAAGGTGTTAATCCACTCTCAATATTCTGTCTGATTTCTAGACTATCTTGGGCATACGAAATGCTGAGAAACAATAGTAAAACTACTGGAATGTAAAGCAATCTTTTCATTTGAACTAACCTCCCATTATATTAAATCGCATATTCATATTGAATTTACTAAATTGCACCTTCTCCTGTCTCTCCGGTACGAATTTTCATTACTTCATCAACCGTGTACACGAAGATCTTTCCATCACCCGGACGCCCGGTATGTGCATTTGTTGAAATTATATTTACAACTTCATCCGCCAGATGATCCGGCACAACAATCTCCAATTTAATTTTTTTGACGTACCCTATCGAATCCTCGACAATCTTATCCTTCGCATTTTCTGCCCGTGACTTACCAAAACCTTTTATCTCAGAGACGGTTACTCCCGGCAGATCGTCTCTTTCTTTCAACGCATCAATAACTTTCGAGAACATAAACGGCTGTATAATGGCTTTTATCTCTTTCATAGTTGAACCTCCTTGAATTATATTTCTACATCAGTTTTTTCTTTTCCTAGCCAGCTATATATTGCTGGAAGTACCAATAGAGTGAGCAGAGTCGATGTAACAAGACCCCCGATCACAACTGTAGCAAGAGGTCTCTGAACCTCTGCACCAGCACTTGAAGATAGCGCCATCGGTATAAAGCCGAAGCTTGCAACAAGCGCTGTCATTAGTACCGGACGTAGACGTATTTCAGCTCCTTCCCTAGCAGCCTCAGTGGGGCTTTTTCCTTCCTTTCTCTTCTGAATTATGTAAGACATTAGAACAACGCCGTTTAAGACTGCTATACCAAAAAGGGCGATAAACCCTATGCCTGCAGAGATGCTAAAGGGCATTCCACGCAGAAATAGAGCTATAATGCCTCCCGTTGCAGCCAAAGGAATGTTTAGATAAATCATCAGTGCTGGACGCACTGAACCGAATGTTATATAGAGTAGGATGAATATCAACAATAGCGACATAGGAACTACAATTGCCAGAGTTGAGCTTGCACGCTCTAGATTCTCAAATTGTCCTCCCCACTCAATCCAATAACCGTCAGGTAGCTCAATTTGACCATCAATAGCCTTTTGTGCATCTCCAACAAAGCTTGCAAGGTCACGTCCCCTAACATTTGTTTCTACAGAAAGGCGTCTGTGTATGTTCTCTCTGCTTATCTGTGCAGGTCCTTCTTCTACACGTATATCGGCAAGCTGGTTTAAGGGAATTAGTTGTCCATTTTGATTAGATACCCGAATGTTTTTTATACTTTCAAAGCTCTCTCTGTCCTCAGGTGAAAATCGCACCTGTATGGAAAAGCGTTTTTGCCCTTCGAGTACCTGACCTACTTGTTTTCCCCCTATTGCCTCTACTGTGTCGAGTACCTGGCTTGCATTTATCCCGTATCGTGCAATCGCATCCCTGTCTATTATTACTCGAAGATAGGGCAGCCCTGCCACCTGCTCAGCTTTTGTATCTGCAGAGCCAGGAACCTTAGAAATAACATTCACCACTTTTCCGCCGAGTTCTTCTAATGTTTCAAGATCATCCCCGTAAATACTTATTGCAACATCTGAGCGAACTCCTGCAATTAGCTCTTGTACCCTGAGCTCAATAGGCTGTGAGTAACTGAACATCGTTCCGGGAAGAGACTTAGTAAGAGATTCATTCATTTTTTCAACCAGTTCCTCTTTAGTTTCCGCCGATTCCCATTCGGAGGGAGGTTTCAAGATTACGTAAATATCACTGATTTCAACCCCCATAGGATCCGTAGCAATTTCAGCTCTGCCAGTCCGTGAAACTACGGTTATTACTTCAGGAAATTTCTTTAGAATTTTTTCTACCCTGCCAGTGTTTCGTACCGACTCTTCAAGCGATACACTCGGAAGCCTCCACGCCTGAAGCGCGATTGCCCCTTCATCTAGCTTGGGTATAAACTCAGCACCCATAAAGGGAACAAATATAAGACTTAGGAGAAAAATTATTCCTGCGACTGCTGCAGTAATTTTAGGGCGCATTATGGTCTTTCGGACCATTGGCAAATAATATTTTTTCACCTTTCTAATAATGAAGGTCTCTTTATCATGGGTACTCTTTTTAAGGAAATACGATGCAAGAACCGGCATTAGCGTAAAGGAGAGAACAAGTGAGCCTATGAGCGCAAATATGACAGTAAGCGCCATTGGTTTGAACATTTTCCCCTCAACACCCTCTAGAGCAAGAATCGGAATATATACAATTATGATAATGCCGACTGCAAAGACAATGGGACGAAGTACTTCCTGCGCAGCTTTTAGAATCACTCCAATGATATTCGCCTTGCCGTCAGAGGGGGTTTCTTTTGCGTCGGCTTCTTTTGAAGCCCCCCCTCCAGATTTAAGGGACAGGTGCCGCACTATGTTTTCAATCATCACTACAGAGCCGTCTACAATAAGACCGAAATCAATTGCCCCAAGACTCATGAGGTTGCCTGAAATACGGAAATGTTTCATCCCTATAAAGGCTACAAGCATAGAGAGTGGGATGGCAGCTGCGACAATGAGTCCTGCTCTGAAGTTTCCGAGGATTAGGAAAAGAATAATAATGACGAATAATGCTCCTTCACCAAGGTTTTTGCTTACTGTTTTTATGGTCTTACGCACAAGCTCAGTACGGTCATAGTAAGCATCGATCGTAACACCTGGAGGTAGTGATTTCTTAATCTCTTCGATCCTTTCCTTTACCCGATTTACAACAGTCCTGGAGTTCTCTCCTATGAGCATCATGACAACCCCTGTGACCGCTTCGCCTTCTCCATCTCGAGTTACAGCGCCTTGCCGCACCATTGGGGCAAAAGTAACTTGGGCCACGTCCCGGATAAAAATAGGTGTGCCCTCATTGCGCGTAGCAACAACGATATTACCTATATCTTCCAAGCTCCGGACTAAGCCCTCACCTCGTATTAAATACTGCTCCTGGTTACGCTCTATGTAGGCTCCACCCGAGTTTGAGTTGTTACTCTCAAGTGCCTGAAAGACCTGATCAATGGATAGATCATAAGATACGAGTTTGTCGGCAACAAGTTGAACTTCATAGGTTTTTAGTTCCCCTCCATAAGTATTTACTTCTACAATTCCCGGCACTGACTTTAATTTAAAAGCGATATCCCATTCAAGGATAGAGCGGAGTTCCATGAGCGTATATCCTTCACCCTTTACCTCAAACTGATATATCTCACCAAGTCCGGATGAAATAGGACCCATCTCAGGGGTACCGAATCCCTCAGGAATCATTTCACTTGCCTGTGGAAGCCGCTCCATAACTAGGCGACGTGCAAAGTAGATATCAACATCCTCTTTGAATGTTACTGTCACTGCAGAAAGGCCGAACCGTGAGACTGAGCGAATGCCTTCTATGCCCGGCAATCCCGACATAGCTGTTTCTACAGGAAAAGTAATAAAGCTTTCCACTTCAACAGGACCTAATCCAGGGGAGTTAGTTAGAATCTGTACTTGATTAGGTGTAACATCAGGCACTGCGTCAATAGGAAGTGTCAATATCGACCGTATGCCAAACCCGGCTATAACTAGCGCAATAATTATGACAAGAAATCTGTTAGCGAGTGAAAATTCCAATATCTTGTTTAACATTTGTAAATACTCCTCTTTATTTAGTGTGCATGTCCTTCGCCTAGTTCTTCTTTTAGAAGCGATGACTTCAGATGGAATCCGCCTTCAGTTACAACTACGTCACCGGGACTTAGTCCTTTGAGTACCTGAACATAATTTCCCGACTCTTGACCAAGCACAATTTCCCTCATTTCAAAACTGTCTTCACCTTCTTGCACGAATACAGCGCTCTTACCTTCAATTTGCTGAATAGCTGTGCCAGGTACCACAATCACCTCTTCATTATCTGACGATGGAATTGATATAATTGCCCTTGCGAACATCCCGGGTTTTAGCTTTCTATCCATGTTCAATATTTCGACTCTTGCTTTAGCTGCCCTTGTCGACTCGTCCAGAATATCGCTAACGTAAGTTATTTTTCCTTCAAAATTTATATCGGGATATGCATTCACTTTTATATCTACGGTCTTTCCAATCTCTACCCATCTCAGGTCTTTCTCGTAAATGTCTAGCTGAATCCATAAATACGAAAGATCGGCAATTGTATAGGGTCTGTCCTCGGGTTTAATGAACTCTCCCAGCACGATATGCTGTTCGACCACTGTGCCTGTGAAAGGAGCAATCAGGGGGAAAATAGAGGCAGGATGATCGTTCTCACCCCATTTTAGCGATCTGATTTCTTGATCTTTCAGACCGAGTAGACGGAGCGTCTCAATTGCACTATTAAGAGCAGATTCAGAACGGATAAATTCTGCTTTTGCATAGAGATAGTCTTTTTCAGATGAAATCTGTTTCTTAAATAATCTATCCTCTCTCAAGTAGTTTGCTCGAGCAACTTCAAGATTTGCTTTGGATTTGAGGTATTCGGCTTTAGTCTGTCCAAGCTCTATACTATCCAGTTCTGCTAGGATTTGACCTTTTTTTACGCTATCTCCAAGAAAAGCTTTAACATCGAAGACTCTACCGGATATTCGGGGACTAACATGCGCGATCCTAGTCCGGTTAGGTTCTATAACAGCTGTAGTTTTAATCTCACTACTTATAGGCTTCCGTTCTACGACAGAGGTTTTAAGATTTAATGTCGTTAGGGCTTCTTTTGAAAGTTTTATATGATCCTCTGCTTCTGAATGCTCATCTACATGATCTTCCTGTCCCTTATCGTTTACTTCAGTTTTTATAGGATCAGACCCACCACAACTAATAAGAAAGGAAGACGCAAAAAATACTGAAATTAAACTAATTGCAAATATCCATTTCTTTAACATTTTATTTCTCCCTTTTCTCATTATCTATTTGATATTTTGTTTCATTTTCACTGAGTTCAGTAACGTTTTCCCGATAATTCTGAATCTCTTCTATGGGGGTACCGATCAGCCGTTCGATATTCGCCCGCGAACTATGATAAGAAAGCAGTGCCTCAATATATTGAAGCCTCGCATCAAATACAGTTCTCTGAGCGACTAATACGTCTAGCAATGCGAACTTTCCTTCCCTATAGCCCTCAAAAATTGACTCATATGCGCTCTTAGCTTCAGGCAACACATTGTCTTTTAATAAAATCACTTCTTGGTATGAGGAAGATAAAGTCTCGTAAGTTCTCGCTAAAGCTCTGTTAACGATAACTTCTGCATTCTGTTGTTCTTCTATTGCTTTTTTTAATCTGCGGTTGGCTGCCGAAATAGCACCTTGGTTACGATTTAAAATCGGGATTGGTATCGACAGTCCTACAACAAATGCATTATCATTTTTTTCACTTATATGTCTATAGCCACCGCTGACAAAGGGATCGGGAATAGCATTAGCCTTCTCAAGCTTGAGTGCTGCTTCCCTTTGCTCCATTTCACTTGCCCAGCGTGCGATATCAGGGTTTTCAGATAGCAATCCTGTTAACATTTCAAATGTAGGTATGGGTGAAATTGAATCGAGATTGCCTTTTACTTCTTGAAACTGGGGTTCGTTGCCGCCCCAACTTGAAGACAGTATTTTCTTAACTGCATCAAGCTTACGTTTAGACCGTTCTAAGTTTATTTTAGTCTGAGAGAGTACTACTTGAGACCTTTTTTCCTGTATCGGTGAAATTTCTCCTGATCGTGCCAGTTCCGAAACTGTGGTGTGGACTTTCTCGGCTAAACTCACTAATTCCAGTTCGAGAGCAAGCTGATCCTGAGCAGCTAGCACATTCAAATAGTTGAGAGCTGTCTGAGTTAACACATTAAGCCTTATAGTTTCATAATCCCATTGGGCAAGGTCGGTGTTAAGGCTTTCTACTTTTCTTCTCTTTGAGAGCTTTCCGCCCAAGGGAATCAACTGACTTAGGAGAATTGTGGTCTCAGTTCCATCAAAGCCTTCTACTGAACCAGTGCCCCCAAAGTCCTCAAGCTCAAAGCTTATTTCAGGGTTTGGTGGGAGACCTGCTTGCAGGGTTTGGGCTTCCCGAGCACGGACTTCCCATGAAAATGCTCTCAGCTGGGGATTTCTAATGAGTGATAGAGCAATGGCTTGACTAAGTGTTATTACACCTGTGGGCTCATCTAAATCCTGAGGAATTGTAAATCTTTCATCCCCGTTTTCTGAGTGATATGATTTATAATCCTTGCCCAAGGCCCGGGGTTTTATCTCGGCCCCTTCTTCTGCAAAACTGCTGAAACTGATAATTATTACTAAAGAAAATATTCCCAAAATTCTCACGTACATTTGAGTTCTCCCAAAAAAGTTCAGATAAAAAATGCGGAGTTGTACTGATCAAAATACGCAATAATCCCTGGACAACGATAATGAGTCAGGTTAATGCGTAAATGTATTGGGGAGATTTAGCAGATAATAATAGTGGTTTGGATTGAATCCAAGAAAGTGTTGCCTGTTGGCAATTCTTGAACCATTAAGCTTTGACGAGAGTGTTCTTGAGGCCTTTCTGGTGACAACATGTATGCCGACAAACCATGTATATCCATCTCCGGCATCATATCGTTTGAAGACAAGACTTTGTTTTCTGTGTTGTTATCCGTAGTTGGTATATCAATACATGTATTGCAGTGTCTATTATTAGAACTATTTATAGTCCGAACAATAGAATTGTTATTATCTTGAGAATTAGATTTAGAAATTATCTCATTACATAATCCATCATAATAGTTCTCCAAGGCTACATGACCATCTGAGCCAAAGCACAATGCGACACCTGGCAAAGATATTTGCAGCAGTAAAATTAAAGGAAGAACAAAACTGCAAAATGTACCAATGCGAGATTTGTTAAATTTTTGTATGCTTAATTTCATTGAATAGCCTTATATCTTTTCGTACAGTTGAAATTATAGATGAAGATTAATAAAATTCAAATCGTCAATTTAAAATGACTTTTAATAATTAAACACTCCGTTTGTGATTAGGATAAATCTTCCTGTACTGACGGACACTTAACGCTTCCGTAGGAACAAAACACGCAACAGTCACCGGTCTTTGGTTTTAAAATTACCTTACAATTTGTGCATTCATAGAAAAACTGGCATGAATCTGTCGGCATTGTCTCTTTTTTTTCAAACCCACATTCAGGGCATTTTATTACTGATTGTAGTTGTAATCTAATATCCCTTCCTCGTAATTTTTCTTAATTATTATTGATGACGGTTATAGAATTATCACCATAGTTGCTTATATAAAGTTTTGTATCGTCTACTGCTGAGACAACACCTATTGGTTTACTACCTGTGGCATATTCCTCGTCTAATTTTTCATAAGAATTGGCATCGAAAGTAAATACCTTTGACCCATTGAAATTTACAATATATAGCACTTTTTCAGATTTTGATAAGACTGCTTCTTCAGGTCCGTCCAAGCCACCTATATCTTTAATGGTTACATCCTTATCCGTATCTATTACGTGGACTACGTTTTTATAAAAATTGCTTATATATAGCTTACTACGGTCATGATTAGAGTGAATTAGTTCGGGTTTGCCCCCAGTCTTGATAACCTTGCTAGATTTGTCGTCTAGGTTAATAATTGAAATTGTTCCATCTTTGGTATTTGTAATATAAATCTTATCTTCATTTTTAGAAATCCCAATTCCGTCAGGTCCATTACCAGTTTCATATTCATCTAAAATATCAAGGGAATTTGAATCTATTTTAAAAGCTTTATTACTTTCCGTAGCGACTACAAATATGTACTTTCCGTCTTTTGTTGAAGTGATACCTCCAAGGTTGAACTCATAAGGTTTGCTTTGAACTACCTTGTGTTTAGTAAAGTCAATAATGTCTATCCCTTTATCCCAGCTACTTACAGCTACTAGATTTTGATTATCTAGTCTTGTAAATCCCCACGGATAGTCAGCTACATCTATCTTTTTTATAACTTTATCTTGTTTCGTATCGATAACGGAAATAAAAGTATCTTCTACATTAGCTACATATAATATCTTTTCATCCGGTGTCAGAAATAGAGCATCTGGTCCCTTACCAACTTCTATAGTTGCTGTTTGATATTTGCTTTTTGTTAGAATAGTAACGCTATAGTCATCTAGAGTCTCTATAGTATTAGTTATCTTATCAACATTAATCATAGAATTTTTAAACTGTACAGTAGCTAGTCTCTCTCTATAGCTTACCTCTGCATCTACCACACCATCTAATTTTTTTAAAGCAATTCTTATACTCAGAGCACATGTACTACAAGTCATTCCATCTATTCTAAATGTAGTCTCATAGGTATCTATATTTTCTTCACCCGATGAATAGGTTGGAAAATCAATGATGACTAGATACAAACTTGTCAGTAAAATAACTGTATAGATAATTAAGATTCTCATAAATCTAAACTCCCATATGTCTAAAAATATCTTTGTACTGAACTTCGTTTTTCTTTTGGCCAAGATAATAAGCCTCTTCAATGGAAACAATAAACGTTTCAGGTCTCTCTGAAATCCAATTATTAGCAGCTTCAGTAGAATTTAAAAAGTTCACAAAATGACAAAAGTTAAGGAGCACGTTTTCTCTTAACTTAGATTCTTCAGGTGTTATAAGAGACATAACTGCACCACTCGGATTAATACTTTTAACCTCATCTTTCGTCACAGTAAAACTTATCTTTTCTCCTGTAATAGGGCATTCAGATTCGACAAAAGCAGTTATTCCAAGGATTTCCGGGATAAATAAACTATCCCAGGCGCACCATGTGTATAGTTTTTGAGAATCGATTAGAAGGCAATGGGGAGTAGGAGTCAATGTGAGTCCCCAATACCCTATTATTTGAGCGTAGTAATCAAAATACACACCTAGCCACTTATTCAAAACATTATCTACGACTTCAGTTGATAAACCGAGACTCTCTGCAAGTATCTTAATCGACACCGGTTTACCATCTGCCAAAAGCTTATATAGCTTTATAGAAATTTTTTGTTCATTTAGGCTTAGGTTAAGTAATTCAGCCGGGAATGAACTTATAATTTTTATTATGCCTATTTTAGACTTCTCCATTAATTGTTTTCTCTAGTCGCTAAGTTATAAAGAAGCCTATAATATTCGGAGAAAAGATGAATCCTACTACTAAAACAGTCGATACCCATAGAAGGATTTTGTTCAGCTTTCTTCTACTTGGATTTAGAGCACAACTTGATTCTGGTGTGCTTTTATGGCTCTCTCTGTAAGAAGAAAAGAAACCAAGTGCCAAGAATCCTAATGCAATTACTCCAAAAGCCCACCTGTAGGCCTCAAACTTCGCAAAGAACGCAGCCCCACTTATTCCTAGTAAAACGAAAACAAGCGGACCGATACAACATATAGAAGCTAGGACTGCTGAGATAACAGACCCGAAATATGAAAAGACTCTTATTTTCTCGACTTTATTCATCATATCTATACCTTCTAACTCACTGTGACTAGTTCCCTAATCAGTATCCAGAGCCTCGACTATAGGACACTCACTTGTGGGCCCCTCATCACTACATAATGCGACTAACTTTTTAAGTGCCTTTTTAATTTGATTTAGTGAATGTATTTTCTCCTCAACCTCTGAAATCTTAATTTCGGCAATGTTCTTAAAATCGCCACAAGTTGTATGATTATCAACCCTGAGTGATAAAAGCTCTTCAATTTCCTTGAGAGAAAAACCTAATTCCTGGGCACGCTTAATGAACTTAATACGTGAAACTGTGTCCTGAGAATATTGTCGATATCCAGACTCGGTACGCATAGGTTCGGGTATCAAACCACGGCGTTCATAATAACGCACAGTTTCTTTTTTAACATTTGCCTTTTTTGCTAATTGCCCAGCGGTTAAAACATTCATGTTCTCACCTCACAATATAGTTTAAACTATGTACCTAGGTACGAAGTCAAGTGCTACTTGAAAATTTAACAAATTATTTATTAGAAGTGAACAAAGGATTGGTTATTAAAGATTTAAGAGTTTTAGAAATATTTTTCGATTTTAGGGCAAATTAAATCGCCGGTATTGCATTCTTTTGGTATTTGCATACTCGACCATTCTTTTTCAAGCTTCTTAAGCCTGGTCTGAAGTTCTTTTAATTCCTTTAATTTCTTTTCAAGATCAACTATTCTTAATTTTAATAGTTCTCCTATATGTTCACAAGGATCATTCCCCATATCACTTATGCTCAGTACTTTCTTTATTTCTTTTAATCTAAAGCCCAAGCTTTGTGCTTTTTTAATAAAATGAAGTCTTTTTAATGTATCATCTGAATAAACTCTGTAGTTGTTGTTACTGCGTTTAGGTTTAGGCAAAAGTTTAATATCTTCATAATAACGGATTGTTTTGGGATTAATGCTCAATTGCTTGGCTAATTCCCCGATAGTGAGCTTGTTCTCTTCCATATCAATACCTCCAACATTATAAATGCGGAAAGGCAGAATAGATACTGCCTTCCCCAGAAACCTGATTTAGAGCTTTCCAATCTCACCACTTTTAATCTTTTCCACAATTGTATTCCATTCATCAAGATTGAGCTTAACCAGATTTCCTTCCTCACCTATTCTGACTTCATTATCGAGGAATATGATTTCTGGACAAGCACCACACTCAGGACATAGAGTAACAGTTTTATTCGGCTTCATTCGTATCACCTCCTTACTGGTTTATTGGATCTTCTAAAATATATTTTACTCTTTCCTGTAAGGTGGAAGGTCAAGAGAAGATTTTACTGTTTCAATAAAACAGTAAAATCGTATGCGGGTTGTTGGCTCTTCAGAAAGGTGCCCATTGGTTGGTATACTAATACAATATTGAGAATTAGTTATTAACCAATTGATTACTCTCAAATGGGAATATTATGAATAACGATAAAAAGAATTTGATAGAGTCACAAAACTCGGACCACTCTAAATTTCACCTTTTAGAACCAGATTATAGTAGAGCACCTTATATAATCTCTGAAGAACTAAAGGAAAGAATTTTAAAAAAGCTTGTTTTTCTATATGGAGATGAAAATGCCAAAAACTCTTTTAATGAAATAATTAGAATTATGAAGGCTTATTATTCTTACAAATCCCAAGAGATGATAGATTGGGAGAAGACCATTGATCCATCAAATAGATTTACAGAAAAGGATGTAATATTAATTACATACGGTGATCTGGTTTGCGGTGATGAGGAGTCGCCTCTCCAGAGTCTGAGAGATTTTAGCAGTAAATATATTAAATGCACAATTAACACATTACACATTCTTCCCTTCTTTCCATACTCCTCAGATCGCGGTTTCTCAGTAACTGATTTTAAACAAGTCGATCCTCAACTTGGAACATGGGGGGATATCACAAATTTAAAGACTGACTACCGTCTTATGTTTGATGGTGTCTTTAACCATGTCTCTGCTAAAAGTGCCTGGTTTGAAGAGTTCCTAAATCAAAACCCAGATTATGTTGATTTCTTTGAATCCTATCCCTCAAAGGAATCCATTCCTGAAAATGCTTTGAAGTCTGTAGTAAGACCTCGTACTTCAGATTTATTAACGAAGTTCGAAACTATAAAAGGTGAAAGATACGTATGGACTACTTTCAGTCCAGATCAAATTGATCTTAACTACAAAAATCCAAAAGTTCTCATCAAAATTATTGATATACTTCTTTTTTATGTGAGAATGGGAGCGGATATAGTAAGGCTAGACGCAGTCACCTATCTGTGGAATGAGCTAGGTACTTCTTCGGCAAACTTGAAGCAGACACATATGATTGTAAAGCTATTTCGTGACGTGCTTGATGCCGTCGCTCCAAATGTAGCAATTATTACCGAAACAAACGTTCCGCATGAGGAGAATATCAAGTATTTCGGGAACGGTTATGATGAGGCTCAAATGGTTTATAATTTTGCACTCCCACCACTTGTCCTTTACTCGTTTCATGCCCAAGACTCTTCAAAACTTACAGAGTGGGCACAAGCACTTGAAAAAATATCTGATACCGCAACCTATTTTAATTTTCTTGACTCCCATGACGGTGTTAGCATCCAGGGAGCTATTAATCTTCTAAGCAAAGAAGAAATAAAACTCTTAAAACAACGAGCTGTAGAACATGGTGGACTCATTTCTTATAAAGACAATGGAGATGGAACTGTTAGCCCATACGAATTAAACATCACATGGTATAGTGCTCTTAATCGAAAAGACAGTAATGAGCAAGTCGATCTACAAATTAAACGATTTATTGCTTCTAGATCGATTGCACTGGTTCTGATGGGTGTTCCAGGCATTTACCTCCTAAGTCTATTTGGATCAAAGAATGATGTAAAAGCGGTCTTAGAAGGTAAAAACCCAAGAATAATCAATAGGAAGACGATTTGTAAGCATGCGTGTGATAAAGCCCTTTATGATGAGGATACAACCACCTATAGAATAAATGAATATTTCGGCAGAATAATCAAGAAACGTACACAAGAAAAGGCATTTCACCCTAATGCCCCACAAAAGGTTCTTAATATATCAACTTCACTATTTTCTATACTTAGAACATCTGTGGATGGTAAAGAAACAATCTTGGCCCTAACAAATATCACAGAAAAAAATCTGAAGTTTGAAGTTAATACTAGGGATTTTGGGTTAGAAACAGATCACTGGAATGATGTTCTGTCAGAGAAATCTTTTATATCCGAGAATGGGAAATTCTCTATTAATATTGAACCTTATGGGATGCTTTGGCTAAAAACAACATTGAATTAAGTATTAGTGGAAAAATGTTAACTTTTAATAGTTTGTATTACGATAAGTAGGAAAGAGGTTAATTGATGACGGAATATTGATCACTCTGATATACTAATACTATATTTTAATGAATATCTTTATCGAGAAAATACTTACTTATATTATTTTTCAAAAACACAATATTTAATGTCATAATTTCACCATTCTACCGCCACTAAGCACACGATAGTTAATTCCTCCCCAAGTCATTGTTCGTGAGAAGAGAGATTTGCAGAATATAAAGAGGAAGATTGTGTCACCTAAGCAAGTTTCATAACAAATTCTCTTTTTTCCTGAAACGAGGTACCAAAGATGGCTTTTCAGAATTAGTATCGAGATTGCTAAAAGCAAGCCGAGTATCATTAAGGAGAAATTCCACAATATAATGGATAAAATCAAAATGAATATATAGCTATATAAAATTGCATATTGGGAATTATGATTGGTTTTCTTCATGGATATTCCATAAAGTGCTGCACGGGAGAACTTCTGTATAAGTTCTTGGAAACTTAGTGTTCCAACTAGAGAATCAACAATTAGACCAAGACTTACACGAATACCTAATTCTTTTGCTTTAGTACCGATAGCTACATCTTCTGCTACAAAGTCCTTGAATGGTTCAATTCCTCCTAGGGGTTTGAGGGCGTTTTTCGAAAGACCTATAGTACCACCAATCGCCTGATCTCCATCTTTGAGAATTGAGGGTGCTATAAAACCTACTTGCTCGAAATTCCAAAAACCTGCAAAAATTCTTGCCCAGAGATTCTCGGGATTAAGATGTCTTGTTAAACACGACACCATATCACTTGTATTTTTCAATTGATATAAAATTCGTCTGCAAGTATCCAGATTAGCATAAATGTCACTGTCACTTAAGATTAATAGGTCATGTTTAGCTTCCTTAAATCCGTAAATAAATTAGACATTTTACCGCTGAAGCCTTCCGCAATGGGATTTACAACTACTTTAATATGATCCAGATCTTGGATTTGTTTTGTAATAATGATTTCTGGATCACTTTTATCCTGAAAAGAATAGACTATTTGTATATTTCCACCGTAATCTTGCTCCAACCAAGAACGATAATTATTCTCCGAAAACTTATCAGCTCCCTTAACGGGTTTTATGATAGAAATATCAGGCTGCATATCACTTAGGGGTAAACTTCTGCTGTAATTAAGACACTTAATGAAGTCTCTATTGATTTGATAAAGCACTAACACAACAGCCGGAATTAAAAATGCTCCAATGATTAGACCTAACATATTTAATTATCCTCCTTTTCATAATCAGAATGTATAAATTTTGCATTGCCGTGGGAGTTCCACATTCTTTGTACCCCAAAATAAGTAAACGCTGCTGACCAGGTAATTAAAATGAGACCGTTTAAAGCCTCTATAGCAGTGAGTATTCGCAACCCTCCCATCGGGAGAATGTCTCCGACTCCAAGAGAGGTATAAGTTGTAGCGGAGTAATAAAGATAGACCGGAGAATAATCCTGAGCATTACCAGCCAGAGCTGTAATGCCTGCATATTCGACGAGAAACCAATAGGACAAAGCATAAATTGTAATTGCAATGACATGAGCTACAAATATTCCCGTAATCATGATAAGCATAAAGATACGTGGTCTTGTAGAGGCTCTTGCTACTGTACGTGAGATTACGCACAAACACTCATAAAAAATGCCTGTAACTAGAAAAAAAATACCGATGCCGGTTATTGCTGTCACTAATATATGAATCATGTTCATTTGGTTATTCCCCGCTCACAAGTAGTCGTGCTATCCAAGCCCAGGTCTTCTGTGGCCAGTTGACCAAAATTATGCCCAATAATATTAGACTGATACCGGCTACAACCAGAAGATCATAAGTTTCTTCATAAAAGGCTATACCCATCGCTAGACCAAAAATCGGCACTAGAAAGCTGAATACATTTGCACGATTGAGTTCTGTTTTTTTAAGAACATGGCACCATAACCAATAGGCCAAAGCCGTACCCGGCAAGCTTAACCCAACCAAACTTAAAATGAATTCTGGAGACCATTCTACACTCGAGCCGACCGACGCAAATCGCTGCCTCATCGAGGCAGGGAATCACTACCGAGATACGAGACATGTCGCCTGCACCTCAGCCCAAAGCGCCGCCGCAGCTACTGCCCTGTCCCGCGGTGCAGCCGTAGCAGTGCTCGCCCACGCGGATCGGACGACCCACCAGATCTGCGTCGGCAAGTTCGGCGATATGCAAGCGGCGGCGACCGTCGAGGGGCAAGTCGAGCATCTGGTTGAAATCGCAGTCGTAAAGATACCCCCGCCAGTCTACGCTGACCAAACTGCGGCACATGACGTCGTCCAGGTTCGTCTCCTGGTGAGCGGATTTCAGCAACCCGAGATACTCCCCGAACCGACCCTGCGATTGCAGCATGCTACCGAAGCGTCGAATAGGCATGTTGGTTAGCGTCAGCAACCGATTGAATCGGATATCGTAACGATCCGCCAGCGCCCGCTTGTAGTCCGCCTCCAGCGAATCCTGGGGCGGCGGTAGACTGGGGCCCTGCGGGTTGTAGACGAGGTCGAGCGCGAGCCCCGAATCCGGATCGCCGTACCCGAGTCCGTTCAGGCGCCGCAGGGCCCGAGTGCCGACCCAAAACGCCTCGGCCCCGTTGGCTGTCGACGTTCTCCTCCAGATAGCACGGTGCAGCGAGGCTACGATCTCCACTCGGTGATCGGCCAGAAACCCGGCGAGGTCTTCCTGGCCGCGCTCCTCGAGAACGGTCAGGTTGTAGCGGTCCATGACGTGCACCCCCAGGCCGCGGGACTCCATCACCAGACGTCGGAAACCTGGATTGAGTTCCGGGGGTACCGCCCGTAAGGTCGAGACTCGAAACACCGCCGTGGCGTAGGAAGGCCAGGACCGCATCCAGCGTGGCGGAGGTCATGACCTCCAATCGATTCGGCCCCGCGTCGACATGGCAATGTGCGCAGGATTGGTTGCAGCGGTAGCCGAGATTGACCTGGAGGGTCATGAGCGACTGGCGCTTAATCAAGGGGAAATCGGTGGGAAAGAGCAGGGGCTTCGAATCCAGCATGCTTGGGGTCCTGTATATAAATCTCGAAACAATTCGGCCGCGAGGCCGGCTTGTCAGGCTGCGCCGTAAAAATGCTAGAATGCGGGCTTGCAATCGGTTCTCAAGATCAACCTGAGGCGGCAACGGTCGTTCGGTTGTACCTACCGAAACCCGGTTGCAGATCCTACACTAGATAGGGGCCGTAGCTCAGCTGGGAGAGCGTCGCGTTCGCAATGCGAAGGTCAGGGGTTCGATCCCCCTCGGCTCCACCATCACCCCCCTCGCACCCGCCCTCGTAGCTCAGCAGGATAGAGCAACCGCCTCCTAAGCGGTAGGTCACAGGTTCGAATCCTGTCGAGGGCGCCAAATTCCCGCTTTCATTCAGAAAGTTAGCGTGCTCGGCACGC
>CALOCI010000002.1:0-90324 GCA_942491865.1 uncultured Thermodesulfobacteriota bacterium | reverse complement strand
ATTTGTGATAGAATAGAATTAAGTGCGTTGGGGGATGAACCAAAGGAGGGCAGTGAAATGAGATATCTAAATTTACTTGTTATCACCTTAGTAGTTGGTTTAGCATTTTTAGTATTAAACTCAGATCAAGCAAGCGCAGGTTTTGCAATGCCTTGTAACGTAGTTATAGAGAAGGTTGAAGAACCGGATACTGACAGAATCTTCGATTTTGAAGTCTTGGGGGGTTTTAATCCGGATTTCACTTTGCGAGGCGGAGAATCGGATAATGTAGGATTAGGTATAGATGAAGTAATTCAAATTAGAGAAGATATCCCGGAAGGGTATACACTTGAGATTGAATGTGTACAAGGCACCAGTAACTGCGGCGGCCAAGGAGTATTTGCGCCATGTCTTGGTATACAAAAACTAGAGGATGGCACAGGTGTTATTGTAGAGTGTCTAGATAACGATGAAGGTAGTTGTACTTTTACTAATGTTTTAGCTGTAGATCCCAGGAATGTTCCAACTCTTTCAGAGTGGGGACTTATAGCAATGGCAGGGGTCTTGGGAATAATTGGATTTATTGTTATTCGTAGAAGAAAAGCTGTAGCTTAAAATCAAAAGACATTTGAATTCAAAATTAAAGGGAGCCCGCACTGTAGTGTCGGCTCCTTTTTTTTATGTAATCCATTCGTATATAAATACTTGTTGTTTGTAAACCTATATGTGATAGAATGGGATTTATGGATGGTAGGGGGTATAAAACAAAGGAGGGAAATATAATGAGAGTTGCAATTATAATGACGGTAGTGTTTAGCCTAGGTTTGTTAACGATTGGTTCCTTAGATGTTCAAGCCCAAGACGGATGTCTGTTGGAAATGCGTAAGTCTGCAAACCCTGCAGATGACAGAGTGTTTGATTTTCTTCAAACCGGGCCAGAAGATCAGGAATCTGAATTTGGATTATCCGATCCGGACAATCCAACAACAGTCAGGGTAATACCATTCGGCGGTGCAGTGAACATCACAGAGCTGGTTCCCTCGGGCTGGAAGCTTGATAGTATCGAGTGTGTAAACGGGACAAATAACTGCGGACCCGGCACATTCGTCCCTTGTTTAGATATTCTCCCCGATTTAGAAAACAATAGCATCGTCGCGTTCTGTCTGGATAACGATGAAGGCTCTTGTACTTTTACCAATGTTTTTGATCCTAGAGCAGTGCCGGCAATTTCGGTTTATGGGCTGATTGCGATGGCGGGTGTTCTCGGATTGATCGCATTTTTTGTATTAAGAAGAAAGAAAGCTACAGCTTAAATTTGTATACTAAAAACCGAAACTAAAAGTGGAGTATGGGCCTCTTTATTCACAGGGGTCCGTGCTCCCTAACTGCTTTTTTAAACCACTTAAAAATATCTCAACTTCACTCTTTGCATTAAACTGCGGTTATAGTATTAATAATAATAGGATAGGGGGGAGTAGTATGAAAAAATCCAAATTACTTCTTTTACCATTTTTACTTTTTGTGTTAACTATTTCAGGGTGCGACAACGATACAAGCTCAAACGCTCAGGACATTGAAATGCCTGAGGAGCTTACCTGTCCGTGTTTTACACAGGATGATATCGTAGACGCTTTTGACGGAATGGCTCTTGTACAATGTAAGGTTGGATCTGTGAGTGTTTCTTTAGGCGGAAGTTCCGCAGACCCGGATTTTGAGGTCGCGTGCGATGCTAACATTTCAAACTGCACTTGCACTAATATGGGCAGCTCCCAGGATGTGGATGACCTGGTGGCAACTTTTTGCCTGCTTGATATTATGAACAGCACTCTTGGGCTAAGCGCGGTAGGGGTTGAAACACTTGCATGTGATTTTGTGTTCCCTCAATAAGTAGCAACAAGGGACTATTAGAGTTGGTTAGGTTGCCATGTAAGGGCTGTGACTAAATTAGTTTTAACTGTGAAAACTCCCTGCACTAAACTGCGGTTATAATATTTGAGTAGTTAAATGAAAGGGGATGTAATATGAGATTAGCGAAGATTCTATTATTACCACTTATTTTATTTGCTTTTACGATTTCCGGATGTGATAACGAGTCCAGTTCAAACGCACAGGAGCCGATGCCGATGCCAGCACCTGCGGGTTGTCCATGTTTTGATATGAATGATGTAATGGCTCTTTCAGACAATACCGAAGGTATTACATGTGAGAATGAAGCTTGGAGATTAAATGTGATCTCTGATTCTTCAGAGAGTGGGCAACTTATCGCGGGATGTTCCGACATAGGTACTGATTGTAGTTGTCTTGGTCCTGGAAGTAGCGGGAATTCTATGGATATCAACTTAGATGAAGCCGGGGAATGTTTTCATATGTTGTTAAACGGTCTTATCCAATTTGGGCCAGATCTGGTTGTATCCGGCGGGTGTCTTTATCTTCCGCCAGCAAATTAGAGCTAGTTTTAACTATGGAGATTATTATGAAGAAAATAAAAGTTTTGCTGCCAATGTTATTTCTTGTTATTGCGGCAATCGGATGTGATGAGAACAATAGTATGGTAACTCTTGTCGGTGAAGATCCGGGGGCTGAAACTCCGATGCTTCCCTGTGAAGCGCTCGGGTTGAACTTGCGTTTTAGCTTAGGGGTTGATGTGTTCGCGGTATATGAAAATAGTGAGACTGATAATGTGATTCATGTTTTCTCAAGCGGGTCAGAGGTTTTTATAATACTTTCAAACGACGACTTTGCTTTTGGTTTCTCCGGGCCGCCTACAATGGACGGGCTTGACTGTAATCTGGATGTTGCAATGGCCGATTTTGACAAGGACGGCAAGTTTGACGAGACAGCCACGATGTTTACAAGCACCTGTCAGGTAGAAGCAAATGGTTTTGTTTTCACACTGTTTCCAAACAGTGCCGTGATTAACGCTTCACAAAAAATGGCGGATGCTTTTCAGACTTTTGAAAGCACAGAGATGGATATCCAGTGCAAGGAATTTCAGGAAGTATCAGAAGAGACTTTTTTTGAAGGGCTGATTATAGAGCTTGGTTACACACCTCCTACAAATTAATTAGAAAAAAACAATAAACCTACAGGGTGGATGAGACCCTACGGTTCTTTTTCAGTATAAATCTTTATTACGGTCAATTTGGGCAATTAAATTCTATAACTGAAGATTCATCACAACAGAAAAATTCTGATTCACCGGCACCCTTAAAGCATACAGTGTGGTTAAGTGCTTCACATGCAGGAGAGCCGCAGAAGGTGTAGTAATACAAGACCCGCTTACTTCAAAGGCGCAGCATTGACCATCTTGACACATTCCATCAGGTCCACAGTCTACGAATGCACAAGCATCGACGACCAGATCATTAATATCTAGGCAACTGCCGTCTGCTAATAGAACCTCTTGATTCATACAAAGAGTCATCACATCAAGCCCATCATTTCCGGCTGGACCTGGTGGTCCTTGTATTCCTTCTCCAGTATCGCCATTACAGACGTAGCCTATTTGCTGGACTTCATTGAAACCAAGAGAGCCATTACCGTTGTTGTCTGGTCCTGAAGCAATCAGACTGCCACCGTTAGCGCAGTTAGCGCAGGGGGTTCAGCTAAGATAGCAAATACAGTGTTGGGAGAGCCTTCTTCCCCATTCTGCGCTAGAGCCGAAGTGGTAAAATTGCTTGTCATAAAAAGAAAAGTTAAAGCAAAACTAAACATAGAAAACTTTAAATATGTACTCATAAATTCCTCCGCCATACAGTATTTTTTCTGAGCGTGTGTTGTTTCAGTGCCGAAATCCGCCAATCCCGGCGCCGGTTATCAAATCTTATTCAAATTCTCTGCAATTCTAGCAACAAAAAAACTAAGTTTAAACATATAATTACAGCAACCACCCGACTGTTTTTCTTGTGACTTTTCTTCGTGGAAATTAATTTAAAGCAATCGGGCATGTTAAAACTCGACAAATTGTTATAGAGCTAGAATGCGTACGAGCATGCAGCCAGCAACCTCATCCTTTGATTGTCTTATCACTTCACCGTTACTTAAGTCCACGACAAACGCCTCATTCGAGTCACCTATATGGGTTGTAGATGACCACAGCTTGGTTCCATCACTAATGCCCAAGAATGGATGACCAGGAGATAACGTCGGTGAATTGCCATAGTGTATTAGAGAATGGAGCTCTCTGACGTTAGCAACTCTCCAGTCTCCAGGTTCGCTGCCGTCAGTAAGTCCACAGTCACCGTTTCCAATAGTAGTAGCTCCTACGAGTGTCTCTTCCCATGCTGCATTTTCTACACATCCTGCATCTGTTGTCCACACAAATCCCGTCAAGTTATCGGTTATAGTTCCGTTACTATTATCCGTAAATCGTGGCTCTGGTGTCACCACTCCCACCTGCAGGTCTCCATCGTCCCCAGGGACATGGCTCACACTTTGTCCAGTCTGATGAATACCAAGAAAAGCGGTCATGGCACCGTCACTGTTATTGCAACCGCCGATTGCACCTAAAGAAATAAAAACGACCGCTAGCGTCACGAAAAAACCTCTGGGATATATTGATTTTTTTAAAGTATCTAACACACTATTTATATCCTCATAACCGGGATTCCACTTCATAATAATTACCTCCGCCATACAGTTTTTTCTGAGCGTGTGTTGTTTCAGCGCCGGAGTCCGCCAGGTCCCGGCGCTGGGTTATTTCACTCTAAAGTTCCTAATCATTCAAAATAACTATTGTCTCCACATCGCCCACCATACAGTTTCCAGAATCAATAGTCTGGAAGTAAGCCAGATATTGACCAAGGTACGGTATGTAGATGGGTGAGTTTATGTTTCCCTCTTCGTCAGCTTTAAAGCTCCCTAGCACTCTAGGAGGTTTTATTCCGAGCTCTATTCCGGGGCAAATGTTTCCGCTCACTGTGAATAACCCTTGTGAGAATCCCCAGACTACAAATACATTTTTGTTAGGAGTAGCACCACTTATGGAGATGGAATTTCTCCGATTGCTTATTAGCACTCCGCCACCGTTGTTAACACCCTCTATAGTGACTGGGGCATCAAAATTAAAGAATGTGCAAGTAATATCCTCACCCGGATCGAGATCAATCATGGCCTCAGCCATTGCTAGATCCACTACAGTGCCTTCATCTGTATCATTCTCACAAATTATCTCTGTAGCTTCCCATCCAGGGGGCAGGATTTCCTGCACAGAGTAAACTCCTGCAAGAACTTCTGTGAATGTTTCGGTATCCGGCACGCCGTCAGTGTCTACCGGTTCGTCGTCGAGAGTAAACATTCCTGAGGTGTCGCCTATTCCATTACATGCTCCACCGGTAGAATCACTACATCCAAAGAGGAAGTCTGTTCCGTCATTTGGGTCAGACATTTTTGTGATTGTTATCATGCCGTCAATTACACAGGCAAGATCGATACAAATACCTTCAGGATCTTCGCCGCATACTTGTCCTGTAGGTGGGTTTTGGTCGGATTGACAATCAAGTGCAGCGTCGCAAATTTCTATGCCATCGCAGAAGATCGAGTTGTCGCAATTGAAATCGTTCACTGCATTAACCACTAGATCTGCCTCTTCATCACAACTGTCGTCTGTGCAAGCAACACCGTCGTCTATATCTGGTGCGGCCCCATCTTGGCAATCTAGAGTTGCGTCGCAAATTTCTATGCCATCACAGAATATGTTGTTGTCGCAAAGAGAGTCGTTAACAGCATTAACCACAAGATCTGCTTCTTCGTCACAGCTGTCGTCAGTGCATGCAACGCCGTCGTCAATCTCAGGCACTGTGCCGTCCTGGCAATCTAGAGTTGCGTCACAAGTTTCGCTTCCGTCACAGAACATACCGTTGTCGCAATTAGCATTGTTTGCTACATTAAGAACAGTATCATTAGCCTCGTCACAGCTGTCATCCGTACAGGCAACTCCGTCGTCTGTATCAGGAGCAGTGCCCGATATGCAATTTTTTGTTATATTATCACAAGTCTCTTCACCGTTACAGAACAGGCCGTCATCGCAATCTGGGGGTGGGTTTAACTTACAGCCGCCGACAACTTCATCACAAACCACAACACCATTACAGAACGCAACTTCATCACAGACTGGAGCTGTTCCAGCTTGGCAGTCTAGTACTGCGTCACAAGTTTCGCTGCCGTCACAGAACAAACCGTTATCACAATTAGCATTGTTAGCAACATTGAGAATGGTATCGTTTGCTTCATCACAGCTATCATCTGTGCATGCTACTCCGTCATCTGTATCAGGAGCTGTTCCTGCTACACAACCGATATCACTATTGCACGATTCCACTCCGTTACAGAAGAGATCGTCATCGCAAACGAGCGGCGTGCCTGCCGTACAGAAACCGGATTGACATGTCTCATTTCCATTGCAAAGATTATTATCAACGCATACTGAATCAGTTAAGCAGGCCGTTACATCTGGATCAATTGGACCACCACCAGGTGGTGGGAACGGATCCAGAGGATCGTCAGGATCATCAGGTCTATTAGGGTCTAAAGGTCTATCAGGGTCTATATCAATAGGATTAAAGGTTGGAAGTGGAATTTCTTCTCCCGGTGGCTCATTGGGTTGTGCTTGTGCATTTGCACTTATACTGCCTAAACTTAAAAATCCAAGTGCAAGCATGAAGACTATCATGTATTTGAGTGTTTTAGAAAATTGGCTCAAATCTCTAAAATCACATAAATTATTGCTACTGTATAACTTCTTGAAATTACTCATAAATCCCTCCGCCATAAGGTTTGATTTGTGCGTATGCTGTTTACAGCACCGAAGTCCGCCAACCCCGGCGCTTTTTTCAATTCAACCCAAATAACTTATTAATCAATAGGTTCTGTGTCATCTGTCTCAGCAATTGAGATAGCGCATGTGGTGGACGTAGTGATCATTTCATCTTCATCGAGTTCTGAGTTGCCATTTTTGTCAAAACCAATTTTAGCGATAATTCCTTCGGTATCGCATTCATCATTGTTTGTGAATGTGGCTACAGGTGTCAGGTTTGCCATCTCTGCAGCACCTGTGCCATTTATAGTCATTGATTCCTCTCCGTCTCTGCATGTACCATCAGGATCGGCTTGCACTATATAGTTGTTCTCCTGGCTTATACACAGGCCCATCTCTTCTGCCGTCGAGTAACTGCCTGGATTGATTAAAGCAATTAGTGAAAGAATGAAAATAAATTTGATTGTATGTTTCATGGTTTTACTCTCCTTATGATTTTTTAGATGATTACTTAAGGACCTATGCAATATGGTCTAATGGTATAAGACCTGGTGCCTCCCGATGTGTTTCTTACCCGGCATGTCCATTCTGCTTGGGTGCCTGGCGTTAAGCCTGAATAGAGAACAGTTATAGGAGTGGCACTTGATAAAGTCGGATCCCCACAAATACCTGAAATTGCTGTTTGCCCAGCTTGGCATGGAGCAGCTGATGAACAGTTGGTCCCGGAACTACAATTGAAAGTAAAGGCAGTTCCCCAATTGCCGGCTGGCCCGGCTGGTCCTTGTGGTCCTTCCGGTCCCGGCGCACCATTACAAATTTCAAATGTGGTTAACTCTTGATCGGGAGGAAAACCCGTATCAAAGACACCATTACTATTGTTGTCCCTGTATGCTCTATAAGTGCTTCCTGTGGCGCCCGCGTTCCCACCACAGCTGCCGATAATTGATGATACAAAGCTGACACTAACAGGTGAGGCATTTGCTCCAGCAGTCCCGTCAGCTCCGTCGGTTCCAGCTGGTCCGGGAGCCCCGTTGGTGCCTGCCGGCCCTTGAGGGCCTTGCGCTCCTGTCGTTCCATTAGTTCCATCTGCTCCTGCGGGTCCGGCTGGGCCTTGCGCACCGTCCGCACCATTTAGTCCAACCAGTCCTTGGGGACCGTCGCATATTGAGTAAAAATCTATAACAGTTTCTCCCGAATCGAAGATACCGTTGTTGTTTGCGTCCTGAATTATTCCAAATACAGTTCCTGGTGTACCATTGCCGTCACAGTCTGGATCACTATCTGCCGGGAGTATTAAGATGCCGTTGCCTTGAGAACCATCGGCACCTGCGGGTCCGTCTGTTCCGGGCGCACCATCTGCTCCGGCAACACCTTGCTCGCCTTGAGGTCCTTGAGCTCCGTCAGTTCCTGCTGGGCCTTGATCACCTTGGGGTCCTAGCGGTCCTTGTGGACCTATATCGCCCTGCAGACCTTGCGCTCCATCTGCACCAATACAATCAAGTGAATTGTAAATACCGTCTCCATTTATATCTTCGTTAGATTCAGGAGTGCCATTGCCGTTTAGATCCCAGCAAGCCAGTCCATCAACACCTGCAACACCTGGATCTCCTGGCGGTCCTTGAGCACCGTCATTGCCTGCGGGTCCCTGTGGCCCCGAATTCCCCTGTGGTCCTTGCGGTCCGGGAGGTCCGGTAGCACCTAATGGTCCCTGAGGCCCTGTGGCTCCGGTTGGGCCTTGAGGTCCTTGTGGACCCTGACCACCCTGAGGTCCTTGCGGTCCCTGGTCTCCGGGGTCACCGGGTGTTCCAGGATCTCCCATATCACCCTCTGGGCCTTGTGCTCCAATGGTTATACTCTGCTGATCGTTCTTTTTTTGACCTGGTCCGCTTGAAACAAAAAGCGTATAGTCTCCGGCAGAAATTCCTGGTGGTAATTCAGCAGCAATTGTACTGCCGTCGTTACTTATGATGTTTAGATTTCCAAAACCACCAAGAGAAGCGGTTGTTGGATTAGGACCGATGTTAAAGTTCTCACCGGTTATGGTCATTGTCTGGGCATCAAAATCTACTGATACCGTCAATATATTTACTTGTGATATTTACTTGTGGTTTTTGCGCCAGAGCGCTGGATGCGATCAAAGTCATAAAAATAAATAAAACAAAGACCACAACTGTTGATTTGATAATCCCCTTACACATAAAAGACCTCCGCCATTAGGTTCTTTACTGAATAAATTTTAACTTTCTACTTATAACTATATAGCCATTCACTAAAATAGTAAAGCAAGGATAGACTCAATATTTTATCTATAAGCAATATTTTGAAGCAGGTAAGAGAGGGGAGGAATTGTTCTGGAACAAGACATACATTTTAACACCCTTGGGCATGAGGCAGCGGCAGAACAAATAAAAGAGAAATGTCCTGATTTATTTCCAAATAAGTTCTTATATTTAGAACTAAGCCTATTTGATTCTAAATAAAAAAAAGCAGAGACAAACTTTAGCCTGTCTCTGCTTAACCGCCATCTTGATTCCAAATCTGTTTCTACTCTTGGTGGAGAGTCGAGAAATCTTTTGCCTTGTTACTTCTTATCTATAAAACTAAATCTTGCCTTTTGCTTCTTTTGCTTTGAGTAATTATCTAAAAATATTTATCTAATTACTCGTTCTCATTTGTATACTCAATATAATATATATGCAATTTGCATACCAAAAGTGTGATATTCCCTATGTATTAGCTTAAGTGTTTGATAATATTGAATATATTGATTTTTGGTGAATCTCAAAATTAGAACGACCGTTCTAATTGAATACGAAATATAGTGGGATGTACGAAATATCGTAGATTTAGTGCCCGCGTGATATGCCTAGCTTTTTGATTCTGGACTCAAGAGTGGTGGGTTTCAGACCAAGTATTTCAGCGGCGCCGGATTTGCCTCGGATGCGCCAGTTGGTCAGGTTTAGAATATATGAGATATGATCTCTTTCAACCTCTTCCATTTCCTTGATCTCAGTAGGAGCTCTTTCGCTTGTGATTCCTGGAATCTCTATCTTTAGATCAGGGCCGCTTGTGATAATCATTGACCGCTCAATCACATTTCTGAGCTGCCGGATGTTCCCGGGCCATGGGTAGTTGATTAGATTTTCCATATCTTTTCTGGATATGTTCTTAATTTCTTTGTTCATTTTCTCTTCAAATTCAGAGATGAAGAACCAGAGCAGATTGGTAATGTCTTCTTTTCTTTCTCTGAGCGGCGGGATCTCAATTGGGAAAACGTTTAGTCTGTAAAACAGATCCTCACGGAATTTGCCCATCCTAACAGCTTCTAAGAGTTGATTATTTGAAGCGGTTATCACTCTTACGTTTACTTTCACTGTTTTTGCGCTTCCAACCCTTTGGAATTCTCCTTCCTGAAGTACTCTTAAGAGTTTTGACTGGAGCTCAAGTGGGAGCTCAGCTACTTCATCCAAGAATATTGTGGAATCATCGGCCACTTCAAAACGTCCGATGTTTTTTGATACAGCCCCAGTGAAAGCGCCTTTTTCGTGTCCAAAAAGCTCACTCTCTATTAAATGAGGGGGCAGGGCCGCGCAGTTTACCTTCACCATCGCCCTGTCTTTGCGGTTACTAAGGTTGTGAATTCTATTGGCGAAAAGCTCCTTACCCGTTCCCGTCTCACCGGTTAGAAGTACTGTGGCATCAGTTGCCGCCACTTGCTCAATCTTGTTTAAAGCGGATTTCATCACTTTACTATCACCAATAATATCTGAATGGCTGTATGATAATTCTATCTCTTTCTTCAGATAAACATTTTCTTTTTCTAGTTTGTCTTTTAGGGTTTCAATCTCAGAGAAGGCGTCTTGCAGTTTTTTCTCCGACTCCATTCTCTCTGTTATATCTATCATAAACCCTCGCAGAGTTTTGGGTTCACCGTTTTCAGAAATTACGGAGACCATTTCATAAAGCCATATTACTTCACCGTTTTTAGTCAACATTCTATACTCAAGTTCGTGATCCTGCATTCTTAAAGTCGCCAAGCCGCACTCATTGAGTATCTTGTCGCGGTCATCCAGGTGTATGTGAGACGGCCAGAAATTCTCCTGATACCAATCATTTGCAGGATATCCTAAAAGTTTCTCAACCTGGGGGCCCACATATGTAAATCTCTCAGCCTTGGGATCGTATTCCCATGGGATAACATTTGTTGTTTCTACAAGAAGCCTGAAATGCTCTCTACTTTCTCCAAGCTCTTCTCTTGACAGTCTAAGAGCCTCAGCCTGTTTGGCATTGTTGATTGCTGACTCAATTTGAGTTGCTACGATTTCAAGGAGCTTAATTTCTTCCTGATCAAACGCACCGGGTGTGCGAGAGCTGATATTAATACAGCCAATTGTAGTAAAATTAAAATTGATGGGCATCGATGCGTAGCTCATTGTGCCGACTTCTCTGCCTGCAGGGCCAATGGGGCTGTCTGTCGTAGTGTTGGGAACAAACTGCGGCACCCCTTCACTTAGAGTCTTCCAAGTAAACCCCTTTGGCTTAGGTATTCTAGCTACCCTGTCTGTAAACCACTTGGGATATCCGGTGGAACTTCTTAGAATTGCTGTATCCCCTTCGACCATATACATTGCCACATGGTCTGCATGATCCACATTGTTGTGCAGAGTCTCGGCTGCATTGTTGAGTACTTCATCTAAGTCAAGTGAACTATGAACACTTCTTGTAACAGTGCTTATGATTTCTTCGTATTGTTGTTTCTTGTAGAGTTGATCGAGATTGTAAGTAAGGGTTTCCTCAGATTTTTTTAGAGCTTCGGCCTGGCTTGCGTTGGCTATCGCTGTTTCCAGCTGTCTTGTAACAATATCAAGTAATTTGATATCGTCCTGGCTAAATCCATTCTTCCTAGATGAGTGTATGTGCATGCAGCCAACAGTTTTGTTCTGGTAGTTAAGCGGCATCGAAATATAGCTTTTGGTGCCAAACTCTCTTCCCGCGGGCCCTATAGCCGTGTCCTTGTCAGTGTCCGGAACATATCTGGTTTCACCATCCCTGATGGTTTTCCAGGTGGCACCTTTTGGGTAGGGGATTGTTTTTAGCCTTTTGACGAAAGAATCGCTGTATCCGCGGTTGGCTTTCATCACAGCTTGAGGCGGGTTTTCCTTGTCCTTCATGTCCCCTTCAACCATAAATATGACAACATTCTTTGCCTCTTTCACCTTTCTGCTGATAGCTTCCACAGCGTTGTTGAATACTTCATCAAGCTCTAGTGATTGGTGAATGCTTGTGGTAACGGCGTTTATTACTTCTTCATATCTGCTCTTTATATGTAGAATGTCCAGATTCTCTTTTAAGTTCTCTTCTGATTTTTTAAGAGCCTCAGCCTGGTTGGCATTATTTATTGCAACGCCTATCTGCTGAGCTACAATATCCAGAAGTTTCAAATCTTCATTGTCGAAAGCATTTTTCTGAAAAGAATTTATGGTAATACACCCTATAGTTTTATCTCTTAATTTAACTGGCATCGATGCATAGCTTTTTGTTCCTTCCTTTTTTCCGGCTGGCCCTATGATAGTATCTTTTTCCGCATCACTGGAGTAGAGACTTTTCCCCTCTATAATTGTCTTCCAGGTAAACCCCTTGGGGTGGGGTATTTTCTTTACCTTGTCTAATAACTTTTTCGAGTAACCTCTATGTGCTTTATTTACGGCAAAGTCGCCTTCTACAAAAAATATTCCAACATTCTCGGCGTGGGCTATATTTTCGTGCATAGCATCTACTGAGTTTTGGAGCACTTCTTGAAGATCGAGAGAGCTGTGAACGCTTCTTGTAACAGTGCTGATAATCTCTTCGTATCTACTTTTTCTTGAGAGCTTTTCGATATTTTTCCCTAGAGCTTCTTCTGATTTTGTGCGCTCTACAGCTATGCGTGCCATGTGTGTTGCTCTTTCGATGATATCAAATTCCCGATTATTAGGGCTCCTTGGTTCCGGATAGTACATAGCGAAAGTTCCAAAGAGCTCCCCGCTCTGAGATAATATTGGTGTCGACCAGCAGGCTCGCAGATTGTTTCTTACGGCAAGATCCTTAAAGTCTGTCCATTTAGGATCATTCTCAATATCAGCCACTATAACTTGTTCTTTAGTATATGATGCTGTTCCGCATGATCCGATATTTGGTCCAATAGGTACTAGCTTGGTTTCTTCCAAATATTCCTTTGGTAGGTTCGGCGCGGATTTAGTTAACAAGGATTTGCCGCTTTCATCAACTAATAAAAATGAGCATAACATCATATTTGATTGATTCTCAGCTTCAAGACAAATTTGATCAAGTATCTTCGATAGCCACTCTCCCTGTGATATCATTTCCAGAATTCTCTTCTCACTCAACAGAAGTGAATGGGCTCTTTCTTGCTCAGTAATATCGAGCACGTTAGCTACAAAGACTTTTTTGCCTTTAAATGTGGAAATCTGAAGATTTGTCTCAACAGGATAACTAGAGCCGTCTTTTCTCCAGTGTGTAGATAGGTGTTTTATTTTCTCTGTTTTCCCCGATAAAAGAGGATCCACTAGATTTTGAAAATCTTTTTTCTTAAGGTCAGTTTTGATATCCATTGGGCTCATCTGCTGGAGTTCTTCAATTGTATAACCAAGATTTCTTCTAGCGCCTTCATTAACCTGAATGAATCTCAAAGTCTCAATGTCGGCTATATAAACTTCGTTGAGTGATTCTTCCAATATTATCCCAAGCTGGCTTGCCAGTTCTTCAGCTTTTTTGCGTTCCGTTATATCCTCCGCTACCCCAATGCCTCCTATAACATTTCCTTGGGAATCGAGAATTGGTGAGAAGTGTTGAGAGAGCCATAGTTCTGCTGAGCTTGTTGTTGCCTGATATATATCTTCCTGGTAAGAATGACGGCCTTCAAGGGTCTTCTCGGTTGCCCCAAGAAACGTCTTGCATTTAAGATCTCTTATAGATTGTCCGATAATGTTTTCATAGGATGATTGAAGCATCACAACCATTTGTTGGTTGCAGTTGGTTATTTCTAAATCTCTATCGAAAAGATAAACCCCAACAGGGGACTGCTCAAAGAGAATTCGGTAGCGTTCTTCAGATTCAATGAGCTCCTCAGCTTGCTTGGCTTTCCTAATTGCGATGCTTATTTGTTTGGAAACAATTTCAAGGAGCCTGAGCTCTTCTTTGTCAAAAACATTTTTTTCAAAAGAGACAATAGTCACCGTGCCCACCACGTCGTCATCTATAAACAAGGGGACTATCAGATAACACTCAAAACCCATATCTCTCCCGGCTTTCCCGAGTGACTTATCGGACGCAACATCGGTTACGTATCTGGATTTTCTATCTATGATAGTCTGCCAGGTAGCACCTTTGGGATGGGGAATTCTCCCGGCTCTTTTAATATAGTCAGGTGTAAAACCCTTTTGGGCTTTCAAAACTATTTCATTACCTTCGACCAAATAAATAGACGCTATGTCGAGTTTGTCTATATTTTTTCTCATTGCTTCAATTGAGTTCTCGAGTACAGTTTGAAGGTCAATTGAAGTGTGTATGCTTCTGGTAATTGTGCTTATTATTTCCTCATAGCGATTTTTGCGTGAAAGTTCCTCAAGGTTGGATTCAAGGGCTACCTCAGTGTTCTTGCGCACAAGCGCTTCTTTACGCAGTTGATCGTTGAGCTTTGAAAGTTCAGATGTCCTATCACGAACTCTTTGCTCAAGCTCATCATGCCCTTTTTTTAGTTCCTCTTTAACCTTTACCTGCTCAGTGACATCATTTTGTATGCCTATAAAGTGAGTTACATTTCCAGATGCATTCTTAACAGGAGAAATTGTAAGTTCATTCCAAAAAAGTGTTCCGTCTTTCTTATAGTTTCTTAGCAGGCCGCGGAAAGGTTTTTTCTCATTAAGGGCTTCTCGAAGTAACTTTAGTGTTTCTTGATCACAGTCATTTGCCTGAAGAAAGCGGCAGTTTTTGCCCACAATTTCATCTCTTGAGTAGCCGGTCATTTTCTCAAATGAAGCGTTGCAATAAATAACCTTGAAATCACTATCTTTTGTGCTTGCTATTACAATCCCGTCAGCTATCGATTCAAAAGCCATTTCCTTGATTCGATCATTCTGCTCAAGCAACTTGCGCTCAGTTATATCTTCTGAAATGCCGAGCAAATAATTAGGATTTCCGTTCTCGTCTCGTATAGTAATTTTTTTAGTATGAAGGGTTCTTGTTCCTTTACTTTTTGTGTGTATTTCTTCTTCTGGGATATCAATAGGTTCGCTGGATGCTAAGGTAGCCTTGTCTTTTTCTATGAAGAAGTCCGCTTCTTCTTTTGTGAAAAAATCGTAATCGTTTTTACCTATTAGTTTGTCTCTAGAGTAGCCGAGCAAGTCTTCACCTGCTTTATTGAACCTGACGAAACGGAGTTCCTTTGCATCTTTTAAAAAGACCATATCGGGGATGTTTTCGATAATTGAGTCGAGAAACTGATTGGTATTGTAAAGCTCATGCTCTGTGTTTTCCTGCTCTGTAGCATCGAGCAATACGCACTGTATGAATTTTGCGCCTCCTATCTCCAATATGCTGCTATAAACTTGAACGGGGAAGGGGGTTCGGTTTTTCTTTTTTATGACTATTTTATGGCTTGAGGAGCCCTGTGTCATTGTTTCTTCGAAAATTGTTTTGAATGTCTCTCGGCTCTCTTCTGCGACTATATTTCTCAGCGAAAGAGTAAGAGTTTCGGATTCTGAATAGCCCAGTGTGTGTAGAAATTTATCGTTTGCAGAAAAGATTTCTCCTTCGTCGTCATGTATGATGACTGCGACATTTAGGTCTTTAAATGTGCTTGAATATTTCTTTAAGTCATCAAACAGCTTGCCGCTCGGGAAATCAGAGCTATCAGACATTATTTTGATCTCCTCATATTTTAATAGAGCACTGACTGTACTTATTTGTGAAAATTGCCAACCCTCATATTCCCATATTCAGGCACTAAGGCTCTACCATGCTTAGATATTTTCATTATAGAGCAAATGTACTGATTTGTAAATCCTTTATAGAGAAATATCGAACAAGTGTTCGATATTGGTTTAAAAAAACCTCTCCCCATAGTATCTAACTAGGTCTATGGAGAGAGGGGGACTAAAATTTATTCTTTTCTTACTACATCTTCAATGACTTCACTGGTAGCGCATGTTTTTATGTCGACCGCCTGAGTGAGTATAGTAAATTCAAAATCTCCAATCAGAGGGATATAAAATCGCAATTCAGCTTCACCCTCAGTGGATGAAGTCGCTATTCCCAGGATTTTCGCTCTGTTTATTGCTATTTCAATTCCATTACATGTCTTTCCGCCAATTATTCTCGAACCCGGCTTAAATCCCCAAAGAAATGCTACACGTCCTTCGGGAGTGGCTTCCTCGGCAGTTAGCTTGTTAATATTGTCTGCGATTGCAGGTGAGATCGGGTTGTGGAAAAATCCTCCCGGCACTACAGCGCCAAATTCAAATGCTCCAGCGTCGCAGTTATCACCAAACGCTCGAGGCGCTCCGCGTTGGTCCACATCTACGGGGACTATAGGGTCCAGAGCTTCAGTCTCAACCCCAAACATTGTAATAGCTGTACATTCCACAGCGCTGTCAATTGGGTCGCCTTCCAGGAGAGCTATAGTTTTGGTTGGCCCGCCGTTATCGGCTAGTTCACCTAAAGCTATTGTCGCCAGGTTGCCGGCAAATAATGGACAGGTCTCATCATCAGAATGATTCCCGCCTTCATCTTCTGCCATAAGCCCGCCGCAGTTGCCGCCAACATTTAAGGCCAAAACAGTATGTCTTAAATGTATGGATTCTGAGACAGGGGCCGGGTCTAAATCATTATACTGCTCAAAAATAGCGCCGCCTTCATCACCTGCTTCGTTCCTAGCAAATGTAGTAAAGGATGCAAATACAATCGGCGCGGTAAAAATCTCTACAATTTTCGCAGTCTTTTCTTCAGTAGGGTCTTCGCCGCCGCCATCATCTGGAATCCCTCCAGCGATATCTAAATTGTAAATTGCTCCACCGGTTTCATCGGCAGCATTTTCACTAAATGTGGTATTAACCATCTCTATAGAGCTAGAGCCGTTAGCGATGGCGCCTCCTGAAATTCTTGCTACGTTCTCGTCAAATGTGCAGTCTTGAATATTGATGATTAACGCGCGTTGAAAATCTGGTTCTTCTGGATCCAAGCGCTGTGCAGTTAGTTCTTTAGGCGCATCATTACTGCGTTGGGCTGCATTTACTAATGCTCCTCCAAATCCCAAAGAAGTATTTGAGCTAAAAGTCGTCCTCATCATATCTACGATCAACCCGCCAACATTAGCAATCGCGCCTCCGGCTGCTGTATTAGTAGGCTCAGGCTCAGGATCAGCAGCAGTCTCGACACCAATTGCTTTCGTATTTTCTATACCGATTGCGTTATTCCCAATAAAATTACAATCAGCGATCATGGCGATCTTTCCAGAGATATTAAGAATCGCTCCTCCAGCGGGTGCTGTATTGTTGTTAAACTCGCAATCACTCAGAGTGTTAAGGTGATACTTTGTCTCAGCCAATACTTCACTCGCTCGTGATTCGCCCGCGGCTTCCTGCTCAATATCTCTTTCCTCGCCGTCTATATAAATAGCGCCTCCGCCGTTTTCGCCGGCTTCGTTATTGGTAAACGAGGTACTACTTATCTCATAGATAGTAGCACCGCTTGTAGCTGCAATAGCCCCGCCTTGTCTATCTGCGTTGTTTTGATCAAATGTTGACCCAGATATCTTGCCCAAAGTGGGCTCCTGTATCATCTCTTCATCTGCTAACCTTATAATAATATCTTCGATTATTCCCTCAAGAGCTATTGCTCCTCCGGTATAGGCTGTGTTCATGATGAAGTTCGAATCCTTAATTTCTGTTATGATCCCTCTTGCTGAGTTAAATATAGCTCCGCCGCCAGATGCCTGGTTATTTGAAAACTCACAGGAATCCACACTTAGCTCTTCTGAGTTAAAAATGGCTCCTCCAACCTTACTAGCGCCATTTATAAACCTAAGACCAGAGATCGATACTTTTATTCTTTCTTCCACAGCATTTGCTTCGAACTTTATAATAGATCCCTCTATATTAAAAATTTGCGCCTGATTCTTAGCGTCAATGGTTATTACATCTTTTCCGGGGCCTATGATGTTGACGTCATCAGTAATCTTCATTTCATTGCCGGAAGCCGGTTCTGCTGCCGCGGCCTCTTCAAGCTTTTCCATATCAAATTCAATTGTGCCTGCGACACCGTCAGCAAAGACAATTTCATCAACTACACCGGGGCCGTTCTCGTTAGCGTTGGCATCGAGTACAGCCTGCCTGAGCGAACCCGCTCCCAGATCGTCAAGGTTCGTTACAGTGAACGTGTCTGCATTTGAGAAACCTGCAAACACTAAACATAAAATAAAACTTGCCGCCATCCATTTAAAACTGATAAATCTACTCATGTTAAAATCCTCCTTTCAGGCATTGCCTGCATTTTTTGACTCCTCCCAACTCGCGCCCCTATAGCGCAATAGATGTGAAGATAGAAATCAATAATTGTTTTCCTACCGCCGTAAACTCTTTTGATTTTTAATAGCTGCTAGCTATATAACCCTATTTATTGTGTCCCATGAAAAAGGCTCTTCTTCCTCGTTACCTTGGTGGAGGGAACTATTATGAGGAAGAAGAGTCTTGAAGGGGACAAAATTTGTATATAATTTTATTAATTTGATACTTGTTAGATGGATTTATCAATGCTTCAGCAAATGCAGCACTGCTGTAAAGTTGAAGATAAGGTCTCTGAGCTTCACCGCCAAGGAAACTCAAATACTCTGCAAATAGACTTAAGCGGATTAAATGCTTGAGACCAAGATAATTAATCTTAGCTCCATCCATAATTGACCCAATTCACCTTAAATCGTATAAAACCTGCCGCGCCATGAACGATAAAAAATCAACTTGTCTAATTAATCCACTACTAATTCAAATCTTTGTAGAATCATAAAAGCAATAAGAAGAGAGGCGTATACTTAAAGCTGCTCATAATTCAAACGTTTGTATCAGAGCATTGTATAACCACGCCTTTGTTTCCTACCGCCTATAACCATTATAGAGGAATTGGTAAATATTGTAAAGACTAAATATACTTAGTGGCTAAATTATAATTTAGTTTGGAAAATAGAGTGATTAAGTGAGAGCAGTGTTCTCTAATGTATTGCCGGAAATATTAAAGACAAAAGCTAAAATAAAAAAACCACCGCAACTTACTTAGAAGCTACGGTGGCTCTCGTCTATTACTTCACTTAATACTCAAAATCTATTTTCTAAATTGAGTCTAGTCTGCTAGCAAACTAGTATCTTAGCTCTGTGTTTTAACAGTCGGCCAGTTGGCGTCAGCCTGTTTCATCAGATTCGCTTCATCAGCGTTCCAAGGAACGATTGTGTTAAGCGGCTTCCCTTCCGGTGTGTCGCCATTAAAGAATAGATATAGCTTACCGTCTACAACTTTAAATGTCTCTGGGTCAACCGGAAACTTTTGTCCTGCTGCTCCAACTGCATATGCGCACCATCCGCCGTACTGTGGAAGATATTTTTCCGGGTTCTTTACGAAAGCATCTTTGTTAGCTTCTGATACGAAGTAGTATGTAACGCCGTCGTGGTCTGCCCAGTTATCCTTGGTTCCTTGTACAGCTTTGTTATCGTTCATGTAAGAGACCACATCGTAACCCTTTACCGCTACGTTGTCTTCTGTTACAAAAACCTCACCTTTTGCCATCTCGCCTGCAAATGAAACTCCGGCTGAAAGAACAAATACTGCTACTGCGAATACTGTTAACATTCTTTTAAACATGTTTAAGCCCCCTAGTGCTTATTTGATTTAATAACAGTATAAGTACAAGAGGGCGGCGTATCAATGCTCATCAGTACGCAATTGTTATCTTATAGTCCAGAACATGTAGATATATTGGGAAAACCTGTATAATAACTACCCATGGACGCAATGAGTGACATACTTAGAATGATCAGGTTGACCGGGGTTGTGTATTTCCGCTCTGATTTTATGAAGCCATGGGGCATGAATATCGACAAGAGCAACGTTGCTCAGTTTCACTTGGTCGCACGCGGAAGATGTTATCTCTATATAGAGCACGCCGATGAGATGGTCGAGCTCACGGCAGGGGACGCAGTTGTATTCCCGCACGGCGGGGCACACTGGCTTGCGGATGAGCCTGACCGAAAGAAAGTTCCGGGCATGAAAGTTGTACAGTCTATAAAGGAGAACGAGCCCATATTTCAGAACGGCGATGATGTATGCACTACATTAGTCTGCGGGCATTTTGAATTCGATCGAGAAATACAGCATCCGTTCTTAAAAGCACTCCCTAATCATATTCTTGTTTCCGACACTGAGCAGCGGCAGTTTAGCTGGCTTGAGAACGCGACCAAAGTTATTTTGCAGGAAACAGATTCCGGCAATCCGGGGGCTGAAGTTGTGGCCGAGCGTTTGGCAGAAGTTCTCTTTATTCAGCTACTCAGGTCTTACATTGTAAGTCACGGTCAGGAGGAAGGGTTTCTTGCCGCGCTTAACGACAGGGATATTAGTAACGCTCTGAAACTCATGCACTCTATGCCCGAGGAGGCGTGGACGCTCGAGCTGATTTCCAAAAAAATAGGAATGTCGCGCTCTTCATTTGCAGAGCGGTTTAAGCACTATGTCGGCACAACGCCGATGGATTATCTGACAAAATGGCGGATGCAAAAGGCTAGGGACCTTCTAACTAACTCAGAGATCTCACTTGGATCTATATCGAGAAAAATAGGCTATACATCAGAGCCTGCGTTTAACCGCGCGTTTAAAAAACAGTTCAACGAAACCCCGGGCGCACTCAGACGCACAGCTTCAAGCAGCCTCTAATTACTCTTGGCAATCAAATACTCTCTTTTGTTAAGAAGGGGGTAAGTTGGAATTATGCCAAATAAAAAAGGGAGCCGAAGCTCCCTTGAGAAATGTTAAATGAACCATATTTGTCTTTTCCCATTAGTTGTCCAAGATGCTTAATGGGGAGCAGTATAATTTAACCTTTATTCAAATCCCATTTGTATTAATAAAATAAGTCAATGTATGGGTTCACTCCATATGAGACATAATTTTTTTTCTTCTATTCTTCCTTCTCAGTATTGCCACTAGAGGCAACAACATAAAGAGAGCAAACACACCAAACAGTTCAGTCTTTTCGGTATTGTTTGAGGCAAGAGAACACCCGCCGCCGCTGCTTTCGTTACTGCTTTGAACAATAGCAAGACATTCGGCGATAAAGACCTCTGTGTTATCATCGGGATTATCCCCGGTTAAATCTCTATTATATGTTGTAGCTAAAAAGGTAAGGTCAGAATTAAATGAAGCCCCAAATCCGAAACCGCCTATTGAGTCAGTTACCTGAAGAAAAATGTCGTCGCCCAGGTCATAGAGAAATAGTTCAAGATTCCCATCGGGATTATCTCCGGTAAAATCCCCATTACTATTAAAACGAAATGCGCGTCCATCCGGAGTAAATATGGGGGAACGATTAACAGAATCCGTATTGGTTATCTGTGTAATATTATCTGTGACACTATCAAAGAAAAACATCTCAACATTTCCATCAGGATTATTTCCGGTAAGATCAAGATCTGACTCAAACACCACAAGTGATCCATCAGGACTAACTGAAGGACTTCTGTTGCTTTGATTCGTGCCGCCTGTGCTGTCAGTAGCTTGGGTGATAGTGTCGGTATCAGCATCATAAATAAACAGTTCTTGGTTTAGATCAGCATTATCACCTGTGAGATCACCTTCAGAATCGAAAGATACTATTGTCCCATCGGAGCTAATACCCGCACGCAGATTATGACTAATTACTGTAGTATCTGTGATTTGAGTAAACGTTAAAGCATTAATATTGAGAAGAAAAACTTCAGGATTACCATCTGCATTGTTACCAGTGTGATCTCTGTTGGAAACAAGAGCTATATGAGTGCCATTAGAATTTATAATTGGAAAACGGTGAGAAAATCCTTGGCCACCGCCCATCGTATCGGTAATCTGGGTTATTGTAATTGTTCCCGTATCCAGCAAAAATAACTCTCCGTTCCCATCAGCATTCTCACCTGTAATATCATTTGCCGATGCAAAAACAACTAATGATCCGTCAAAACTCATTGTTGGACTTACATTACTGTCAGACGTAGTGTCTGTTACCTGAGTAAATGTGCTTGTATTTACATCGAATAGAAAAATCTCGAGATTTCCATCGATATTTGAACCTGTTAGATTCTGGTCTGAAACAAACACTATGAGTGTCCCATCAGAATTAGTTCTAACATCCCGTGTCTCACCATCAAGAGTATTTGTGATCTGTGTAAAATCACAGTCAAAATCTTGAGAATAAACACTTTGTGAAGTTAAAGGAACGGCAAATAGTAGAAAAAGGACTAATGACTTGAGCATATTCTGAATATTCATTGTTAAATCCTCCTAAATCTTTGATTTTAGTGAGTCAGTAACATTTCAATCAAAAAAAGTTCAATTACTTTTTATCTTTTCCCTTTAAAATATAAGAATCGAAGTCGTATCCGAGTAGAGTCAGATTAATACTTAAACGCAGTTGAGGTATGTCCGCTTGTGATGCACAACTTTGTAAAGCTCCTTTTTTGCAAATCTTGTTATGGTTTCTTGACACATGATGTGGCTCCTCCACAAAATGTATTTTCTACCGCCTATAAAAATCATATCACAAGAAAACTTTGGAACCTAACATAATTTTAATTATCTGAAGAAGATTAAATTTTCTATCAAACTTACAAAATGCATTTATTCAATTAAAGTTTTGGCTCATTATGGATTTGTTTGGTCGACAAGCAAATAAGAAACAAGGAACCCAGATTTCAGACACTTCTCCTTTCAAAGACTAACCCCCTGGAAGGCAAAATTATTGAGTCTAGATAGATATCTTTTCAAGAGTAAAAAGTGCCGCTTTATGAACTCAGCTGAGAAGCTGTTTGAGGACACGTTATTTGATGATTATCTTCTCCTACTGCTGAGAAGATAAACGCTTGCGTAGGGCCAAGACACCGACTATTGCAAATATTCCTACCATTGCAATTAGCCCCCATTCAGAAAGAGTCGGTACAGCTTTTATAAGTAGTGGTACATCCATGGTGTTTCCTCCATTCTTGGATTAAGAATTTTGGTTTGAAGTGTTATTTGCAACAAAACTTACTAAGTGAATGTGTAAGTTTTAGTCGATAACTGCCATCTTCTTACCTATTGCTCATGCTATAATAAATGCATATTTATGTCAATAGATTAATTCCAATAGGTTTATTTCAATAGATTATATAGATTTATGCACAGCTTCTCTTTTGTGAAGGAGAGTTTAAGTTGGAATTATGATAAATAAAAAATGGGAGCCGGCACTATTAGAGCAAGCTCCCATAAGTAATTTTTATATTGGAATATCTTAAGACATTGACCTCTAACTTTCTTTCCTACAATCTTCTGACAAATAGTTGTTAGAAGTCCTCATTACACCACAATTACAGATTCTGTTCAGATCTATGCCGCTTGTTAATTAATAGGCTGATACTGAAAGTTTGTTATCACTACATCCTGAGGTTGTCCGTTGCTGGGACCGGGATTGAGACCATTTACTGCCTTCCCAAAATTGCCCATCCAGAAATTCATATGAAACCTCTGACAATCACTGTCGGGGATAAATTTATTCTGCTCAGCTGATGTGGTAAATATGTTATCCGGAGCAGCGGGCAAAGTTTCCAGAGTAAAGCTCCCGTTGTATTGCTTGAACGTTACCGGTTGTTGTGCGGCCGTCCACTCCATAATAAGGGTTATTTCCTGTACATTATCTGCTATTGTATAGCGATGAACATTGAGTGGGGATTTGTTCCATAGTTGAACAGCAAACTGAGCATTGCCGTCACACAAGCTCTTAGGGGAACTATTGCATTGTTCTCTCGGCGTACCCGGTGGATTACCCCATCTAGAAACCTCAGCAAGATCTATTTCTCGGTATGGATTGTTTTCATCGCTGCTTTTATCCTTTTGATAGGTGAATAAACCCAAGGCCGTATTGGGATCTAGTTGACTCCAGGAAGGCGCCGATTTTACCTTCATCGTAACCAGATAGGTGCCAAATCCCAGGTTGGCTTGTGATCCGTCTGAGTTTTGGACTAGAACAGCTTCTGAGCCGGTCCACTGACTACCACCGCCAAGGTCTTGTTTCGCGATCTTTAGATGCAAACCCTCAGAGTCTACTGATACATTTTGCGGAGCGAATATCGTTTGCAATCCCCCATTATAAAACCAGCCGTTATTTGGATCAAAATGATACTGGGTCCACCATTTATAACCTGCAAAATCTACGAGGCAATTGCTTGTCGTACAAAATTTCCCTCCCTCTGGGGGGGATGTAAGGTTTGGCATAGGACATGAACCATTTGCCCGGGATACTTGGGATGATGAAGAAATCAACTGTTCCGAGTCATCTTCCGGCAGAAAATCGCCATGAAAGTCAGTGAAATGAAGACCGGATCCATTAAATGATATTTTGACTCTACCTACTTCTTCCTCTCCTTCCATTACTTTGCCTTTGATGTTTACTCGGCATCTAACCAACTCCTCATCTTCTACGTTTTTTGGGAAAAGGGCGTTTCGTGGATGCGGGTAAACGACTTGGGCTCTAAATTTGTTCAGAACCAGGTCTACGTTTTTCCCATCTAGTTGTTCACCAAGAACAGCTTCAAGAAATCCCTCGGCAAAATCTTCATCAGGAAACAACTTAAATCTTCTATTGCCTTCCATTTCGAAAGCGCCTGTTATTTCAAGTTCAACGCCGTCTTCAAGCTCATCATCTATAAGAAACAATAGAAATTCACCCTCTTTAAGAAAATCTCCATGTGGACCGGTGTAAAACAAACAGTGGCCGCGATCCTTGTCTCTTCCGTCAACTGGATTTAGCTCCTTGAGCTTGCCGGTACCATGAAAACTGCTGCTATGGACGTTTGTTGAGAATGTCAGAATGAACATTAACAATAACGCTAATGTTCCTGTGATGCTATAAACTCTATTAATCATCAAACCACCCTCCTTGAAATACCCTCTTTCTTTATTATACGTTTGTAGAATCAAACGCGGATTATATATTCCTTCTCAATAAACATGACTTATATGTAAATACAAATTTATTGTAGTTGTACTGCTCCACTATTGTCAAGCCCTTTATGAGCTTCAATTATTAAGATTATTATCGGTAATTGCTGAGGAGCAGTGCAATTATCTACTGAGTACTAGCATCAACTACAAGCGCCGAATGATGCCTCGCCGCATATAAGTGGATTAGATATAGCGTTTAAGGGTTTCTTGTCAGCGTTAGTACTTACCTTTAAGATAATTACCTAAGATAATTACCGTTTTTTGAGCGCTTTGTGCTTGTCTGAGTAGCGTAGAACGGTCCAAACAAAAGCTGAATGACTCCAGGTGAGAGGAGAAACACTAAGCGGGGAGCCGTTTACGGGATGTACCTGTTCGGCGAGCACTCCTGAGGGGAGACAATTTGTTACGCACCACTGGAGATACGGAAGTGCTACTTGAAGCTCCTCTTCATTCTCAGCAAGATCAATATAATATTCTGCAAGCCAGAGGGTTGAAATAAACCATGGATTTCCGGGAATATCTTCTGGGCTGTCTTCCGCCCGCTGATATACATCCCCCTGATATCTAGCACAGCCTTCAACGGGAGTTTTAAGCCAAAGCTCCTCGCGCACTGCCTCGGCTGTTTCTCTCATTCGCGGCTCTTTTGGATCCATGACCCCAAGAGTTGCAAGACTCAACAGACTGATATCTATGACTTCATTGAGTTTGTAGCCACCCTCTATTCTGGAGCCGGAACGCGCATATCGTTTTAACCCTTTGTGGTACAGATGCCGACTAATTCCAAGCGTCATTTCATTGGCCACGGAGTCATACTTATCAGCCAGAGTAAGGTCGCGAAAGAGTTTTGCAAAATTCGCAGCAGCCCTAAGCCCGGCAATAACAGATGCAACCGTATAGGTATGAAGCGCGTAACGCTCTTCCCATAGATCATACGAAGGCAGAGGCAAATGAGTTTGAGGGTCACGGTGACTTACTAAAAAGTCAGCTGCTTTTTTGATGAGCTTGCTGTAGAGAGGTCTAATAAATTCTACATCTTTTATATTTTGGTAATAAATCCATAGCGCCCAAAGCGTTAAAGCGGTTGAATCTTCCTGGATGGGAAGTATTTCTTTCCCTTCAAATAACCAGGAATGCCAATTGCTTGCGAGGGACCCATCGGGGTGATAATGTTGAAATAAATACCCTTCATCTGATAAAATGCTGGTACAAAAATCGAAATATTTCATGCATGTATGCGAATAACCCGCCTTTGATAGAGCGGCTGCGACAAAAGCGCCGTCACGGCCCCACATGTAGGAATAAGTATCTTTTCCAAAGCGAATAATATCAGAATCGTTGGCGGCAATTATGGCCCCGTGGTTGTCAATTTGTGTTCTTAATATAAGAAGACTCCGGTTGTAAATGTCTGTAACAGACTCGGGCAGGCCCTGTAGCTGTAGGGAATCTTTATGTATCCATGTTTCCCAGTATTTAGAGGAGCGCTTAATTAGTTTCTCGGGACTTATGTTGTGGACTTCTAAATTCAGGTTGGCGACTTCTTCATAGGTTGTGCCAGCGGCCATCCAATAATAAGCATTTGTGGCGCGCTTTGCCGGCAGCTCAAGCCAAATGGCAATAGTAGAATGCGGTGAGCCCCATGCGGAGGCTGCTCCGCTAAGTTCCCCATTGTTTGTCGAGTCAACTATTGAAGGACTTCCCGAAGCCCCTCTTCGTCCGCAGGCAAAATGCTGCACTCCCCACTGGCCATGCGCCCAGGAGCTGATCAAAAAATAACGGTGGTTTTTGTAATGGATTATTGAACAACTGCGGGGATCAAAATAAGCTGTACCCCCAATGTCGTTTCCATAAAGACAAAACTCATGACTGAAAAAGAGCCTGACATGGCGATCTGTATTCTTAAGGTTGAACACTTCAATTTTTCTAATGTAAATGTTCAGTTCCAGGTCTACCACATCTGAACACTTGAGCTCCAGACCTAATGCCTCATTTTTTAGAACGACATCGGTTACAAGATTGTCGTCACGATATTTTAAAGTTTTTTCCCACTCCGCCCCCATCCACGAATACTGACCGTCCACCCATACCCCAAACTGAAACGGATCTCCGGTTGAATGGTTTTCCTGACCGATGTAGGGGAAGTAAATATCTCGTATCTGATAATCCGAATCGAAGTTTAGTAGAAATGATCCATTACTTACTGGGATGTCCTTTGGCATAAGGTGCTTACCTCCAAAATTTGTCGATACAGTGCGGAATATTTTGTGGCCATACTGGCGATTGAGAAATTGTCTTTTATATGACTGCGGCAGTCACTGGGCTTGATAAGGTGTATCTCTTTTACAGCCTCTACCATTTCATCTACTGTGTCTACGACTATGCCTGTTTTTCCATGAATCACTATTTCAGGGACCGAGCCTTTATTAAACGCAAGTATTGCTGTGCCGCATGCCATGGATTCAATCAGCACTAGTCCAAAGGGCTCGCCCCATTGAATGGGAAAGAGGGTTGCCTGGGCGTGGCGGTACCAAAGTCTTTTCTGCGCGCTATCAACTTCGCCGATGTAGACTATCTGGTTGTCCGAATCCAAAATGGGCTTCATGACTTTCTCGTAATACTCGGTGCCCACGTAGGGCTTGCCGGCGTCTGTTACAAGGTCGAATGATTTCTCTAGTTCTTTGAAAAATGCACGGTCCTTTTCTTTGTTTTGTACATTGCCCGCGATGATAAGCCGGGAGCCTGTTCTCTTAGCAACTTCGATTGCTTTGTCCTGACCCTTATCCGGAGTGATTCTTCCTATCGAGAACAAATATTTTTGTTCTCCAGGATTGTCTTTGAATGGATAATCTTCCACATCCACGCCGTGATTAATCACCTTTTGAGCGTTTATTAATCCATCGTGCTGTTTTCTTTGGTATTCACTGATTGGGACAAAATAAACCTTTGACGAGGTAAGAAAAGACTTATTCCATTTACTGAATGACATTTTCTCAGATGCAGGTACGTGAAGTGTCATCACAATTGGGACAGGGGCTTTAATGACGCCGTTGAAAATATATTCGACCATCATCGTGTCATGCATATGGATGATGTCGATGTCTCCGTGCTTGGCTCTCTCCAGCGATAAGACTAGATGCTTACGCATCTGTTCACGCTGCATATCCGTATCCTTGCTCCAATACTCGCTGAAGCTCTTTTCAATAGTGGTGAACTGCTCCCCCACAACGTCAGAGTCTCCGGAGCAGGCGACGATTGAATGGTGGCCTAATTCGCTTAGTCCTTTATCAATATTATAAATAACTGTTTCTATCGGGCCGTAGCCCAGGTCGTGCCTGATCGGCCGGTTTAGGGTCGCTATATGTAGGACGTTTAACTGCTTGCTTGTTTTATTCATAGTGGTCTTTTTTTAAGCAAAATGCTCTTGTTGATCGTCGTAAATTCCTGTGTTTTTAGGAAAGGAGCTTTCGGCGGTTTGGAAACTTTAACTCTAATATTAATAATAGAAATAAATACTGTTCCGCCTATCTAAATATTTAGATAGATGTTCTGCTCTGGTGATAAATAGTTTGCCAGTGACAGCTGGAATGAGGAGGGCATTGAAATACTTAACTTATTTGTCCCGCCTGTTTAATGATGGCTCAATTATCGGAAAGGCTTAGTTATAAGATGGAAATTATAACCCTCAAATATGAGTAAATACTATGCTAAAACTGGGTTTTGTCAAAGTTGTTTCAACACATATTTTTTAAACTATAGTAGAGCTACGATTTCACTTTCAGCTCGAGCCTGCATCTAACCGCGCACTTAAAAAACAGTTCAACAAAACCCACGAGCGCGCTCAGGCGCTACATAGATTTATAAGGGAAGTAGGGGAGTGCGCTGAGCCCGAAAAGATTACTAGGCTAATGCTCTTTTTCTTCTGATTGCAATAAACCCTATTGTTCCTAATATTCCAACCATCATAAGGAGACCCCACTGGGAGAGTGTTGGAACGGGCGTACGAGGGAGAGGCGGCGGAGGAACTATAAATGTACCGAGAGCAATTGATCCAACACCAACTTCAATCTCATCAACTACTGCGTTATCTGAAGTTCTTATCACAGATACGAAGGTATCAATAGCGTTTACAACATAGATGAATTGATCATCGGGGGTTATTGCTATTCCCTGAGGGCCATCCCCTACTGGAATAGTTGCAATAACTGAGTTGCCGAAGGTTTCAATTACGGAGACAGTATCTTCTAGAAAATTGGTTACATACAGAAGGCTTCCATCTTGATTAATTGCAATAAATTCGGCCCCCTGTCCTACATCGATTAAATCCACAACATTGTTCCCTAACGTTTTCATTACGGCAACCTGATTATCTTCGAAAATGGCAATATACAACAACGCTCCGTTGGGGCTTGTGGCCATGCCAAAGGGGGTGTTTCCAAGTGGAACAATTTCCTCTACAGTATTGGTTGAGGTACGAACTACTGTCAGGGTATCGGTTCCTATGCCGTTTGTTATATACACAAACCTCCCGTCTCTGCTTACCGTTATTCCAAATGGAAAGATGATGTCAGGGATTGTTTTTATAACTTTATTGGTAGAAGCATTAATAACAGAGATGCTGTTGCTCTGGGTGTTTGCAACATAGATGCGTCTTGAATCGGGGCTAACTGCAACACCTCTCGGGCGTTGTCCTACCGGGATTGTTGCGACTACCGAATTGGTCTCGGTTCTTATTACAGAGACGTCTCCGTTTGGGGCGGGTTGGTTAAAATTTGTAATGTATACAAACTTCCCATCGGGGCTGACTTCGACCCCAAGTGGGCCGTCGCCTACGCCTATACTCTCTATAATTTCATTGGTGGATGTATCAATTACGTTTACGATGTCGTCATTAAAATCGCCTATATACGCAAATGGCTGAGCAAGCGCTGAGTATGTCGTTAGTAAAGTTATTGCTAAGACAAGAAATGCTCTCATTCTCCTCTCCTCGTAATAAAGTCTATTTATGGTTCGATATATATAAAACATAATTATAATCAATCTCCGAGGGCCAAGTCAATCAAGCGGCTTAACAATAAATATCTGCGGTACCCTTTAGGTTGTTGCAGCTTGAATAGTCTAAAGCATATTCTAGAATAGTCTTTTCTTTATGAATTCTGTTTATTAACATAGTTAAAGTGAGTCTCAAGTTATATAAAGCATGTGTAAGATGTGGTGTGTAACCGGCTGCAATTGTTGAATAACATAGTGAAAGCAACTTGTAAAAGAATGCGCATTAACTAATTTTGATTTACTTTAAGTCAACCCCCCAGGGTAGTAAGAAACAACTTTAAGTTCAAAGCCGGCTAAATATGAAGTTAAAGTAGTGTATTAGTGCACACCGCTGCAATCTTATGACACATTTTTAAATAGTGCTTGGGTTAGGGAATAAAAAAACGGTATAGTTAAACATGTTGTACGTAAGATTTCTACGGAGGAATATCAAATGAGAAATACCAGTTTATTTGCATTACTTTTACTTGTAATAGTATCTTTTGGAATCACAGGCGGATGCAGTGATTCTAATAATGGCAATGATCAAGCACAGCCTACACCCGCGCCAACTCCGGTGCCTACACCAACACCAGATCCAACTCCAACGCCAGCGCCGACCCCAGCTCCAACACCTGGACCCGGGGGAAGCATTTTAGAGCCCGGAGGCACAATCTCAACCGTTGCAGAGACTTTTGACTATGTCGGGAACGGCAACGAAAGACAGATGCTGGACTACTATGCAATCACAGGACTCGATTCTCAGACAGCTTCAATAACAACTAGTGAGGTTGGAACAAGACCGGCACTCGTGTTTATTCACGGAGGGGCATGGATTTTCGGAGATAAGGGTGATGTCAACGATGAGGAAATTTTATTTGATGCTGCCGAAATGGGCGGATTCCACTTAATCTCCATCGGTTACCGTCTGGCCACTGAGGACCCCTGGCCTGCTCAGATACACGACGCCAACGCTGCCATTAGATGGATAAAACAAAATTCAGAAATGTTGGGCATAGATCCCGATAGGATCATAATAGTTGGGGGCTCATCAGGCGCACATATTGCAGCGGCTGTTGCTACGGCTTCTGATATTGATGAGCTTCAGGGTTCACAAAACCTAGAACCTCCTACGAGTACGGATGTCGCGCTGGCAGTGCTGATTTTTGGCGCTTACGATTTGAACATGATAGTAGATGACGGAGTTGAACTATTAGAGGACGGGACTTGTGAAGGAGACACTATTGCTACCGGTATAGGCGGTATAGCGGGAGTACTACTACTTCTTGATTGCTCGATAACATTTAATCTCTTCGATCCGCTGGACGGCTGTGCGCAGCAGGCGCTTGATTCGGCAAGCCCCGAGCTTTTTGTAGACAGCACGGATCCTCCGACTTTTCTTGCTCATGGTCGTGACGACTGTACCGTGCCGCATCAGCAGACTATAGGGATGACCAACGCGCTTGACGCGGCGGGTGTTACTTTCCAGAGTATGATAATTCCTGGCGGCGAGCATAATACGAACAGCCTTAATCTCTCTGTGGATGAGATACTCGACTTTATTGATGAGAATGTAGAGCCGTAGGAGCTTACACGAGCCGTGTGTTCTTAGGTACACGGTATTCAATTTAATTCCTTCTAAGAGATTTAATGCCAGTGGGAGCTTCCCACCTTCTTTTGAACGAGCAAAAGAAGCAAAACCCGCTCGACTGATTTATCTCTGTCCTTTTGACTGACCAAAAGGACTAAAAGTCACCCGACTGGACAGAATTAGCTAAAAATAATTGATTACAGCTAAATCTTATAATTCGACCCACAGCCCGTATAAGATTTTTAACGCTTCCATAAATTATTTTCTTAACGCGAATTATGAAAGTCGGGGTTTTCAATGCAAAGGCAACTACAAAAACTAAAGCAGCAGTTAAAGATAGATTTCTCCCTTGCACACAAAGTGTGCAGCTCGAAATGACTACTAATATTGTTAATTGAATTCCAAATAACCACCATCATCTCGAACGGAAAGTGTTTTGTGAATGTGAGGGATCTTTTTTAAGTTTGAATGTAGAACTCTAGCTGAAAAATTCTGTTCTACGAAATAACTGTATTGATTATATTCGAAGAATTTAATTTGGAATTAGGTGGTTTAGAGCTAAATTAAAAAGGGGCCTAAAGGGATATGTGTCCCTAAATTCCTTAAATATTTAAATTGCAATTTACTTCTATGTATTGTTAGATGATCGTTATCTCTCTTAAAAGTTTATGACTGGCTGCGCGTTAATTTTAAGGTCCTTACCAATAACATACCACATTCATATGCTCAGCTCCCCAATCCCCTATGGCCATTAAAACAGGCTCAAGAGAGAGCGCCCATAATCCGTCGGGGAATATTAGACGCGCGGCTGTGCTTCGGCATAAACTTTGCGCGCCAAAATTTTATTATTTCCCAAGCTTAAAAGGTATGGTGGCTTGAGTATAGAACCAGTCCAGCTGGTCTTTGCCATCAAAAACAGCTTGAACACCCCCGGCACCAAAGAAATGTGAATATCCAGCTTCCAGGATTAGATATTCTAGCGCCTTGAAGCTTACAACCAGATCAACTTCACCACCAAGGAAGCTTTCTATATCATTTCCAGGGGCCGGATTTCTAAATGCGTAGCCAAACGCCGAGTCATTAAACGGACCTGCTCCCCCGATCCATACCTCATCGTCAGAGGCCAGCCAGAAGAGATGACCTTCCAAACCAATAAATACTTTTTTGTGCGGGGTTAATAAAATCTGGTTATAAACGTCTATAATGTTGCTGAACGCTGTTGTGTCAGCATAGCCATACCATTTATGATTTGTAGGAACCAGGTTGAAAAAAGTACCGTAAGTAGAGTCATTGGGATCTCCGTCACCTGAAGCGTAAGCCACTCCAAACCTCAACCACGGTGACCAGGGGGTGGAACTAAATTGGTACCCCAGCTCTGCAATAAACGCTAGAGCTTTTTGATCAAGGGTTCCGAAATCACCAAGCTGAAATGCAAACCACAGCATAGTGTCCAATACTCCTGAACTCAGCGGATATGCCCCCGCCATGCTAACTCCTGTCGTATTTATCTTAAGGTCGTCACCGGCAAGGGTTATTGCAGGTGTCCTGTTGTCAAAATAGAAATAGTTGAATATCTGGAATTGAGTATTTTCAAGAAGAACACCTTTTTTCAGTGTAAAAGCCCCGCCGAATAGTGCTACTGTGTCCAGGTCCTTCCAGAGTCCGTCTGGAATATCAAAACCGCCGAATGTTACATTGGCCCCCATTAAATTTATATCAAAGATATCATTGCTGTATCCGCCGCTTCCTCCATCAAACCTTCTTCCCACAAGAGTCCAGTCCCAATTGCCGATCAGTCTCTCCGACAGACGTTTCTGAATTATCCAATTGAGGGTAGGGGAGTCTTTGTACAGCACCTGCCCGCCGTCTTTAAATCCCATCCTTCCGCCTTTGAAATAAAATCCGCGCAAGTTTTTCAGATGTATGTATGCCTCAACAATTTGAAAATTGCCGGGATTGCTCTTTTCATCGCTGGCGTTAAAATATGAAACCCCGGCCCCAAAAGCCCCGTTCTCGGGCAGATTGAAGGCTTTTATCCCTTGCCCCATCACATGAAATGAGACATGTTCCCAATTGAAATCAATATAGGCTCTAGCTCTTACTAGAAAGAAATCATAGGTCCGGTCTGTATCAGAATCCTCTTTTTGAAATGTGTTCCATAGCTCATTTCTGAATTTTATATTTACGCCGCCACTAACATGTTTACTCAAATAATCAGACTTTTCTTCTGCTATGCTGCTTTGAATACAGATCATGCTTATGAATAAAAAGATAGCCACATTAAGTAATTGTAATCCCTTCATCTTTATCCTCCTGTACTAAAAATGATTTATACCCTCTGAATTAAATTCCATCTCACCAATATAAGCTATTCTAGCAAATTTATATACAAAAAAGCGTCAGTTATATGATGTATTTACGTTACATTAAATACTGTTGTTGTACAATTTGCGCATCGGATAAAAATAATTTGAGGGGGGAACAATGCTTAAATTAAGACTTGAAGCGATAAGTTTGTTTTCTCTATTATTGGTAGTGCAGTGGCACAGAATTCGAACACCGGAGGGCCTGAGGGGTATGAAGTAGGAGTTCAGGCAGGCATAGCTGACTTGCCCCGAGTGAAACAAGAATTAGTTGCCCCCCATTTCTTCCAGAACACGAGCAAGTTTCAACCAGGGGGCCCAAAGTCATCGAGATCGAACTGGTTATAGAAGAAAAAGAGATACAGGTTTTTTTAACACCTCACTTCCAGTGTCATATACCCCTGAATTTGCGACCATTACATCTATTCTGCCCTGCTGATTATCCTCACCATCTATACTCCTGCTTCAATTCCTAGATAATTACACCATAAATCAATCATCAATCTATAGTAATTCTTTACACCTACTTTAAGGCGCAAATGTGATTTTCATACAACCCTGAACTCCGCAAGGATTGCTCGGTTTGCTAGTCGGCGCAAGATTGCTTGATTTTGTAGATTGAATGGCAAGACTTCCTCCACCTGCTCCGGAAAGGGCTTTAGTATCAGAATTTCCATGACCACCGCCACCGCGCCACCACCACCGCCGTGGTCGCATTGCGCAGTACCGCCTCCTGCACCACCGCCGCTGCCGGCATCAAAGCGCAAGAATGCGTTTCTAAAATTAGTTCCAAGTTCGGAGTTGCAGCTCTGTCCCACTCCCCCAAATCCACCTCTTCCTCCATAACCTAGATCCAAGTAATCGTGGATCATCAAAAGGTGAAGGATTGTAAATATTCTTAAGCTGCTGTGTTGATACTAGGACTGAAACTAATAAGTAAAAGCTCTAATTTAAATTTGCCATATCTCTCATTCGGTTCATTTTCGGTGTATATTATTAAGATAGTATAAATAAGGATGGACTAATAAATCTTTAACATGAATACATGGTTTAGTTATAGAGCTATTGCCGCTATTTCTCTTCTCAGCATTATGGCCTTTATTTCCTCGTGCGACCTCATGGGGGGCTCTAACAGCAGTTTTGAGTCTGTTGCGGTTGAAGATGTGATAGCCAATTCCCACCTCGCCGAGGTGGTTGAATATTCCTATGTAACTAACGGACATGAACGCCACAAGCTCGATTTTTATAAGTATGAGGGCGAGCCAGGGGTAAAAAGACCCACACTTGTTTGGATTCACGGCGGGGCCTGGATCGCTGGTGATAAAAGAGGGATTGACCCTATGGCTTATCAAATTGCCGGGCTTGGAAAGTACAACCTTGTTTCGATTAACTACAGGCTTGCAAATGATCAGTCTGCACCGTGGCCAGAGATTGTCTTCGACACCAACGCGGCGATTAGGTGGATAAAACTAAATTCTGCAAAACTCGATATCGATCCGGACAAATTAGTTCTTGTTGGGGAATCGGCAGGGGCGCACCTTGCTGCAATGGCTGCCTACGGGTCTGACGCACAGGAGCTCATGGGCGATAAAAACCCTGGACCTTCAACAGATGTTAGAGCTGCTGTCTTATTCTACGGCGCCTATAACATGAGCAGTCTGGTTGTTCAGAAAAACAGCGCTATTCGCTCCGGCATGTGTGAGGATCCTCAGTACTCAAGCCCGATCTTGGAGCTTTTGGATTGTCCTGAGACTACTAATATAAAATACAACATAGACACTTGCGATCTCAAAAAGGTAAGAACTGCAGACCCTTGTGCTTATGTTGATAAATCAGACCCGCCCACCTATATTGCTCACGGCGAGCACGACTGCATAGTTCCCTGGGGGCAGAGTAAGGCGCTTCATGATGAGCTTAAAGATGTTGGAGTCCGTAATGTGTTTGTCTCTGTCGATGGAGGCGAGCACAGTATCTCCAGTCTTGGTATTGAGCCTCAGAATATAGTATCGTTTATTCAGGCGAGTTTGGTGGATGAGAAAGAGAGTGTTTCTGATGCTGATTTGCCCGAGACTCCTAGTAAGCAGTAGTTTCTACCTGCCGGTTATTTTCTCACAGTAAATACTAGCTTTCTTTCTTTTCAACGATGAAAAGAAACAAAAATCGCCCTCCTGACATGAATTACGCTAAAAATAATTCATTACAGCTAAATCTTATAATTCCTCCCACACCCCATATAAGATTTTTAACGCTACCATAAATTATTTTCTTCACGCTATTCATGAACGTCGGGATTCAAAAACTAAAACCAAAGACTAAAGAAAAAGAATGAAAGTAAAAAACGTTTCAAAGAAATAGTCTGGGAGCAGGTTCTACCTGCCGCTATTTATGAAAGTCGGGAAAGGAAAAGCAAAAAATTAAAGCAAAAAAAGTAAAAATTGTGTAGATAAATTTCTGAAAAATCCTGTAAAATAATACTAGGCTCGTAGGATAAGAAAAAAAATAGGTAGGGATTTAATTATGGATGTGAGAATCAAGCATATTACAGGGCTCGGGTTTGCACCGGGCAGTTATGTGACAATTAAAAGATCAGGCGAGCAGCTTGTCCTCGACGGTGTTGAGAATAAGGAATCGGTTGCCGGGTTTAAGGGCGTAAACGAAGCTAAGCAGGAAAAGGTAGAGGTTCAAAAGAAGATTCACATTGCAGACGTAGTCAGCGTCAAGCTCAATCCTAATGTTGAGTCTTCAAGCGATTACGGCACGGTTGTGAAGACCTTTATCATTCTAACAATTAGAAACGCAGCCGGGTTTACTTTTGAAGCCCACTTGGCGGGGGATGAATTCAAACGCATCACCCCGGCTTACAACGATCTTGTTAAAATTTTGACTGAAGGCTAGCAATTTCTACTGCCGTATTGTAAACAAATTCAAATTAGGCGAATATACGAGAAGTGCTTAAGAACTTTCTAATTCTAATCTACCTGGCCGCCGTTTGGGGAGGGGCGTTCTCTCTTATCAAGTACGACCTCAGAACGCTGGGCCCGATAACAGAGATGGCGTCCCGGGCTGTTATCGCTTTTATCGCTCTACTAACACTCTCGCTTATTCTTAAAAAGGATTTGAGGGCCGGAGCAAAAAACTGGTTCGGCTATCTTGTTTTTGCGCTGCTTGGGGTTGTGACTCTCTGGCTTGCCGATTCGTTTGGGCTAGTATACATCTCGGCCGGGCTTGCCTCGGTTCTGGTGTCAGTTGCACCGCTTACGACATTCATCATAACAGCCCTAATTCTAAGAGAAGATAAAATTACTGTCTCAAATATTTCAGGGCTCATCATTGGACTGATTGGCCTAGTGCTTGTAATTGGTATGGAGAATATTGTTTCCAATGGCACAATGCTTTTGGGTGTGCTGCTCGTGGCGGGCGGGTTTATGATATTCGGCATAAATGGAGTGCTTGCCCCGCGCCTCGTTAAAGACGGCGACCCGATTGTGGCAACTACTTATTACATGGGCATCGGCGGTATTATACTTGTAGTGCTTGCTTTCATTCTAGAATCCCCAACGCAGATGAAATGGGGGTCTGTCAACATTCTGGTCGAATTTGTTCTCGGCATTGTTCCCACCGCAAGCGGTTTTGTCGGCTTTTATTATCTCATCAAAAAAGCGGGGCCGTTGTTTGCTTCAACAACTTTTTACCTCATGCCAGTTTTCGGGATGCTCGCGTCTGTGTTGTTTATGGGACAAAAGACTGACGCTTCTCAAATCATCGGCATTGGGGTTGTGATATTAGGTCTTTATCTGATAAATAGAGTAAAGTTAAAAAGGGAATAGCGATGGTTGCAAATGTAATAATACTTCTAACGGTTGCGGCGCTTTGGGCATTCACTTTCATATTCGTAAAGGTCGAAGAGGCCGATATCACGCCGATTACGATCATGGCGGGGCGTGCGATAATCGCATTCTTTGGAATTCTAATTGTCACGCTCATAACAAAGCAAGACCTCCTGGGCCATTTAAAAGACTGGTGGAAGTTTGTCTTTTTCGCAGTTTTTGGGACAGCCGTGCTCTGGGTGTTTCTCGGGCTCGGACAGGAAGAAGTCTCTGCCGGGCTTGCCTCAGTTATGCCGACGCTCGCGCCCCTTCTAACCTTTGTCATTCTTGTACTAATTCTTAGAGAGGAGCCTTTTAGCGTTCAGGGGCTCATTGGTCTTATAATCGGAATTATCGGGATTGTCCTAGTTGTCGGCATCCATGAGGTGATGGCAGGAGGGGGGACTGCAAAAGGCTTTCTTCTAATATTGCTCGGCTTTGCGTTTTTCGCCATAAACGGCATAATGGTCGGAAAGTGGGCCAAGAACATTCACCCTCTTGTTACCTCAACCTATTTTCTCTTCTTTGCAACTCTTATTCTCACAGCTCTAGCGTTCATATTCGAGAGTCCCACCGAGCTTCCATGGACAGTGGATAACTACCTCGAGGAGCTTGCGCTTGGGATTTTCTGCACAGGGGCTGGGTACTACGGCTACTACTATTTGATTCACAGGGCCGGGGCATATTTCTCGTCATTTATTTTCTATTTCATTCCGATCTTTGGGATGGTTGCAGGGTTTTTACTTCTGAACGAGCACTACACGCTGCTTCAAATGGCCGGCGTGCCGATAGTTTTCTTCGGCGTTTATCTCATCAACCGCCAGAAGTTTCATAAGAGCTAGAGGGGGGTAAAGTGGTTTCATATGTTGTATTAAGCAGATATTTATTTTCCTATGAACCAAGCACGCTCGTAAAAGTTATCTGCGTTGCCGTAGTTTTAATTGGACTTTATCTGATACACCGGCAGATATTTAAGAAGCGCTAGAGGGTCAGATTCTTGCAGGACTTTACAACAGTAATGAAAATATGTAATTATTGATAGGCGAAAGATAATTGTTGTAACAAAATTAAGTGAAGGAGACAAAAAATGGCTGCAAAGAAAGTTGTTCAATATGAAGCTGAATGGAACACCGAGACCAACACGGGGCATATCCGCTTTAAGTATGAGGACGGCACAAAATTTCAGTGGACGGGGGATGATAAAGCCGAGTTCAGCGTGATTTTGCAGATCATGCAGAATGATACCGATCCATATGTGATTGACGACAAAATCTTTGCAACAGGGCCTGAAGAACCGGGAAAGACTCATGAGGGTTAATTGATTTATCTTTCCTTCCAGTCTTGGGGAATGGCGCGCATCTCCTCAACAGAGAAGAAGTTGGGGGAGGAGTCATAACAAATCGTTATAAATGTACTAGTGCTATTTGCGGTTTCAATTCTCTGGACATTCACTTTTGTATTCCTAAAGATTGAAGAGCGCACCATAACGCCAATTACGATCATGGCGGGGCGCTGTATAATTGCATTTTTCCTTCTTCTCATAGTCGCGTTCATAACCAAAAAGGATTTGCTTGGTCACTTAAAAGACTGGTGGAAGTTTTTAACATTTGCCACTTTCGGCATAACCTTAGCGTGGGTCGGGCTCGCAGTAGGTCAGGAAGGTGTATCTGTCGGTGTTGGAGCTGTATTGGATGCAGTCATACCAATCTCTACTTTCATAATACTAGTAGTAGTTCTGAGAGAAATACCATTTACTTATGAAGGGTTTTTTCGGTTTGGTGCTCGGAGTCATTGGTATCATTCTCGTTGTCGGCATACACAGGCTCGCTTCAGCGGATGCTACAGTAAAAGGGGTTGTTGTTTTGGTAGCTGCCTTTGCCATCTTTGCCGCAAACGGCGTGTTGGTTGAGAAATGGGCAAAGGGGATAGATCCGCTTATAACTACAACTTATGCTCTATTTTTTGCCTCTATAATGCTTGGCGCGCTCGCGTTGATATTTGAAAATCCCGATCATTTGCCATGGACCGTCTCTAACTACCTTGAAGAGCTTGTGCTCGGGCTTTTCTGCACGGGTGCCGGCTACTATGGCTACTATTTCCTTGTCCACCGGGCAGGGGCGTATTTTAGTTGTTTTATTTTCTATCTGATTCCGGTGATGGGTACTTTTGCCGGAATACTCATTTTGAAAGAGGATTTCTCCTTCCTCAGGCTCCTTGGGATTCCGATAGTGCTAGCTGGGGTCTATATCGTCAACAGAGAGAAGTTTAAGAAGGGGTAGAGGGTAAGACTTTTGTAGGGCTTTACAAGATAGGCGAAAATATGTCATTATGCTAAGAATGATAAATTAAAGGAGTAAAATAAATTATTATGAGTGAATCTCGATATGACACAGCACAAGTTTGTATGAATGGACATAGCATCAATCCATCCTCTGTTAAATATCCGGCACATAATCAAGATTATTGTTCTAAATGTGGAGAAAAAACGATTCAAAAATGTCAAGATTGTCATAGTCCGATAAAAGGACGCTTGAAGGAATCTCTTTCATTAAGATATGTGCCTCCTTCATACTGTCATAATTGTGGTAATCCATACCCATGGACGCAATCTAAATTAGAAGCTGCGAAAGAATTCGCGGATGAATTAGATAATATTAATGAAGAAGAAAAAGAAAAATTAAAAGAAAGTTTAAATGATTTAGTCAGAGAGGGCCCAAGGACAAAACTTGCTGAGACTAGGTTTAAGAAAATTATGATGAAAACTGGGAAAGAAAGCCTAGACGCTATGAAAAGCATTTTGATAGATATAGTAAGTGAAACTATAAAGAAATCTCTATTCGGCCAATGAGCGATAAAAATGACAGTAAAGAAAATAATATTGCTGTTAGACTGATAAAAAGGGCAGAACTTCCATAATGAAAAACTCAGAACAACTATTGGATCAAATTGATGATGTTCTTATTGAGTACGAACAACACAACAAAAGGGTGATACATTTGAGTGAAGTTATTCAAATACAAATCGTAACAAGAATTCGTGCTGCGTTAGTAAGAATATGTACTAATGATTCAGTATATATTAGACAAGCTGAAGAAATCATAAAGGCATATAGTTACCCTGCTGATCAGGCTGATTTCCTATACGGTATTTTGAAATCGTTAAGAGCAGACTTAGAGGCTGGATATATTGAAAATATAACAGAGTTGTTGCATGGTGAACTCTTTTCTGATTTTATAGAAATGTCAGAGCATCTTCAAAAGGAAGGATATAAAGATGCTGCAGCCGTAATAGCTGGGAGTACCTTAGAAGCACATTTGCGTCAATTGTGCATTAAGAACGGAATTAAGATTGAAGATGAGAGTAAGGGAAAGATTAAACCAAAGAAAGCTGATAGGATGAATTCTGATTTAGCAAAAGCCAATGCATATTCAAAAGGTGATCAGAAAAATGTTACTGCATGGTTAGATTTAAGAAATGATGCAGCACATGGACAATACAAAAATTATTCTGATGAACAAGTTGCAATTACAATAACAGCAATTAGAGATTTTTTAACAAGAAATCCAGCATAATTTTCATTCTCAAACAAAAACCCCCTTGTCAGAAGTCCCCTAGGTATGTAGTTTATATTTCTACGGGATATACTATATAAAGTAGCTATAATACATATTGCCAAAGGATATATTCCGATAAGTTATTGCTTCTAGGGAATGTGAGTTCTAGGAGCAGATAGCTTTGAAGCTTCGACTTACAGCGTCCGGTCCCTCACTTGATCGGAATTGTTTCTCCCCACATTAACCACATGCGGGAGAGGTGCGTCTTATTTAAAGATGGGGTGTGAATTCCCCTCAATCCCCCTTGGGAAAAGGGGGAAGGAACAGCAAAGGAAAGATTTCTCGCTCGAAGACTTAGTGTTCGCTCAAAATGACACTTTGACTGATCGCTGATTGCTTAATAAACCACCGTCATCTCGAACTGCACACATCGTGTGCATGTGAGAGATCTAATCATTTAAACAATATTCGTATTACCGCTATTGCAATAGCCGATCCATTTCTGTTATAAATACATAAAAGAGTGCAGGCGTTGCCTGCTTATTATGATTTAAGAACTGATAAAGTTTCTATTTGCACGATCCCAAATATTCTGTTCACCGCATTGTGGGCAGGGGACTTGCTCAAAAAGATTATGGTTATGCTCTTTTATATTGAGTTTTTTTGGAGTATTCATTTCGAATTCATCATCTAATTTAACTCTTACGGGCAGTACATCGTCACATTTTTTGCAAATCATATTAATTTGTAAGTTCATACTAATAAGGATAGCTGTAAGTTGTCTAAAAACAATTAAGATTCGGTTAAGAAATTAAAGTGGGTATTATCGCGAAGATAAAAGACGTAGTGATTGCGGAGGGCCAAAATGAGTCAGTAGGCGTAGGAGCTGGAAGCGCAAGTCTGCCATCGAAAAATTTCCGGGCTATGAGGTCAGAGCTATCCGACCTGCTCGGAGCCGACCCGCACCAACCGGGGCTGCGACGCGTGGAACAAGTGCGGCACAAAAGGGCAGGGGCCTTACACAGTAATGTTCCTCAACCCAAAGGGGCGAAAGTCCGCAACACATTGCTGCAACTGGATGTACAAACTCCAGTACAAACAGGCGCTCGGATACCGTCCAATCGAAGACGAGTGGCTTGAATGCACAGAGAGCGTTGTCGAGGAACCGCTCTACATAAAGAAGGGCAGTAAAATTAAGACCTAGAAGATGAAAGTCTCAGGCGTGAGTCTTCCATCTCCCGATTACACGAAGAAGAAGTCAGTTGGCGATACACGAACGGAAGATCAAGGACAAGAACGGGAAAGCGCAGTGGGAAGTAACGGCGACCGGAAAAGACGTACACGAGCTAAAGGGACATCTTAGGGACGCGGCTGAGCATACGAATGAGAAGAACGAGGGCGTTAACAACAGCATCGGCATGATTGAGATGGAGACTGCTGACGGCAAGCGGGATGTTGTTCGTGAGGACAAGGCGAGGCGGCTTCAGCGCAAGGGGTATGTGCCGACTAAGAAGTCGTTTATTGTGCCTGAGTTGCCGTGGCTTAAAGACAAAGGGTAGCGCTTCGTGCAGGTTGAATTATTTACTTAGAGAACAAGATATTCTTATATGTCCTTTTTATTGACCAAAAGGACCAAAAGTCACCCTCCTGACATTAATTACGCTAAAAATAAATTTCTTCACTAAAATGATTTAATTCCGCAAACACGGCAAATCATTTTTTAACGCTCAGAAATTTATTTTCTAAACGCTATTCATGAACGTCGGGAAAGGAAATGCAAAAACTAAAAAAAGATGAAAAGTAAAAACGTTTCTAAGAAATAGTATGGGAGCAGGCCCTGCCTGCCGCTATTTGTGTAAATGTCTGAACTTTTAAAAGCAAATACAAAAGCAAAAGAAAAGATAAAGAAGATCACAGTTTGTGGTATTAGGATTTAGGGACGGAGAGGTTTTGTTCTTTGATAAGTTTTTGGGCTTCTGGGGATTTGATTGAAGTAAGTGAGCTGCTGTTACAATTGGGGCATGTTTTCATTGAATTCTTATACATATAGAAAGTTATTATGCCTCCTATGAATATTGCAATTCCTCTGACGGAATCGTTTTGGTTAAATCCATAAATAAATCCAGTTGCCACAATAAATATAACAACGACAGCTTCTAATAAGACAGCGTACAGCAATATTTGTGGAGAGATTAAAAATTTAGTATTTAGAACTGAAATTTTAGGTTCTCCAAATTGATTGCAATCAAGACATATTCTTTTCATGCCCCGTATTATAAAGAATTAGGGGCTGGAAATCTAGTTGCATATGTCCTTTTAATTGACCAAAAGGACGAAAAGTCACCCTACTGACATGAACTACGCTAAAAATAAATTTCCTCACTAAAATGATTTAATTCCGCTTACGCGGCAAATCATTTCTTAACGTTCGGCAATTTATTTTCTAAACACTTTTCATGAATGTCGGGAAGGGAAAAGCAAAAGATGAAGAGTAAAAACGTTTCTAAGAAATAGTATGGGAGCAGGTGCTGCCTGCCGCTATTCGTGAACGTCGGGAAGATTAATGAATAAAAGCTAAACAAAGGAAATATAGTAAAGGAAAAAATAAAGGGGGAAGTTATGCCAGAATTAACAAATTTAACAAAACACGTATCAAACTATGTGACGATTTATCCGTACAAAGAGATTGAGGATGAGAATTGGCCTGCCTATCAGGACGAGAACGGCAATTGGGTTGGTTATGATGACGGCTGGCGCGAGGTGGGGTTTAAATGCCCGTATCCAACAGTTGCCCGCTTGACTCAGATACGCGACCTCACACAGGATCTTACAGTTGAGGACAAATCCTTTAAGATTCTGGGCGGCGATCCAAAGTAGGCGGCTAGGTTCCTCGTTTACAATCTCATTCAGGACCTGGTGGGGCTTACCGATCAGGGCGAGCGCATCTTATTCGACAAGAAAGTGAAAGAGTGGCTCTTTAATGAGTTCTGTAAATCTTCTTTTCTCCTATCAAACTTCCGCTCAAGCTATGAGCTTATAGCGGGCAAAGTGACTAAGGAGGAGAAAAAAGAGGAGGAAAATTTTGCCGAGCAATCAGAGCCTACTTCGAGCGCATCTACGAAGGGGTCGAAGTCAGCTTCAAAGACGAAAAAAGACGATACTTCTCAGACGCTCTCCGCCGAAGGGTAGTTCAGTTAAGGGATAAACGAAAGCTTCGCAAGAAAAACAAGCTAAAGTTCGACAAAAAAGATAAGAAAGAGCTGTGTGCACTAACAGCGGCTTCTGAAGATACAGAGGCCCTCATAAGAAATTTGCTACCCTATCAACAGGAGTGGGTCTCGCTTTGGGAGCTTTGCCAGTCCCAGCGCTACGAGCAGGGGATGACCATCGGCACTCTTGTGCATTCTGAGGTCTGGAACAATCTCGAAAAGTTTGACTACGAGGGGCAGATTAAGCTCCGGGCGTTCCGCACCGTGGTGGCAACGGATGAGATATTACGGGATTTTGCGATAAAAGCGCAGGATAAGAAAAATAACCGCGGAAATAAGCCTGACGGGCTTGAAAATACCCGAAATCAGATGGAAAGTGTGGAGTCTGCTAAGAAGGCTTAATCTGGGTAAAAAAAAACCCCAGTCAAGCAATGACGGCCTGACCAGGGTTTCAGAACTTTAAAAACGTTTATAGGCGATATTGTAACTAATCTAAAGTGATTTGTGAAGGGTTTTCTTTTGTCTAACTGAAATGATCGTATAGCATAAAGAGCACCAAAATCAGTGTTAATACGAAGAATATAGTCCTCAGAGCTATTCCCAATATGGTACGCTCATCTTCCTGGACTCTGTAATCAGGAGCCATGAGCCCACGCTCGTGGATAATCTGCTTTGCTTTGTCTGAGCTAACCGGGATCATAGAGTTGCTGTGGCACTTTGAGCACACGCAGGCATTAAATGTATAGCCGCTGATGCTGTAGAGTAGGGCTATAAAGAATATGATTGTGGCCGGAAACCAGAGGAATGTTTCAAAGGCTCCCGCCAGGGCAAAGAAGAAAGCGGTGCCCCAGAGAATGGATTCGGTCTTGAGGTCACCAAAGGAATTTGACTCTTCCTGGCCTATATAAAAACACTGTGTGCAGAGCTTTTGCATATTATTTATTGAAATATTTAAACAATTTCAATTTTAATCTTTAGCTCGAATATGCTTAAGATATACGTTTTAATAGACTGTAATTATTGATAAATAAAATCATGTATTTTGTCCACATTTTTTAAGGTTTTTTCTTAAGGATTTTCCATTGTTAAACTATTTGGTTTAATTAATCTAATCTTCAGGTACTGAGAGATTTTTTTCTTCAATGATTTCTGCTGCTTGAAGTGAATCAAGTTGGATCAGATTGTCTTTCCCGCAGCTAGGGCATATGCGGCCGTCTGAGAACGAGTCGATGATGTTTATAATTCCTGCGATTGCGATAATTGCGCCCACTACGGCGGCATAGGTGTATGACTGAAGAAACCTCTCACCGTTTGCAACTATAATCACAGCTACCGCTACTTCGAATATTCCAAAATAGATGTTGCCTGTGAATAGGCCGTGTTTACCTTTGCCGATGAAATTACATTTTGTGCACAGTTTTTGCATAGATAAAGTATAAACTATGTGTGGATTAAATCGAATAAAAAGCTCATTGTAGAGTAGGGGCCAATGGTATAAGTTTATTTACTGTAGGGGATCTTGCGTCTGATTCTTATGAATTAGTCTTTTCCGGTGAAGCTTCTTCTGGAGGTTTCTCTCCAAAGTCAAACTCGTGCTCTTTTATGAGCCTAATGGCCTGGGGTGTGTTAATTGCAAGCATTGGTTTATTTGAGCATTTAGGGCAGATCTTACCGCCTACAAAGTGCTCGACTATTCTTATTATTCCAAGCCCTATCAGGATGGTGTTGGTTCCGACCCACATGGCGTAGGAGCCGAACAGGAAATCCTGGTTAGTCAGGCCGTAGATTCCTATTCCAACAAATATTACTCCAACGACAAAACTGCCGTTTAAAACGCCGTTTTTACCTCTACCAATGAAGTAGCAATTTGTGCAGAGTTTTGACATGCGGATAGTATAAATGAGCCGGCTGGAAATGCCAGTATGTCGCAATTATTGGGCAATTATATTTAGAGTTATCCACAGGCTGTGGATAACCTGTGGAATAATTAATAACGCGGGTTATTTAGGTGTCGAAGTTAGAGAGTTTGTATAGGACTGTGGTGTAAAGGGCTCTGATTATTTAAGAAAGATTTTTCATATTCCGTGTTTATTGGACATAAATATTGTTCTATTCTGGATGAAAAGCAGCAAAAAGAATTGTTATACATTCTTTTGAATGATCAAAAAGATTTCTATTCCTTCTTTTGATTGACCAAAAGAAGCAAAAGTTACAGACATAACACTAATTACGCTAAAAACAAATTTCTACGCTAAATGCTTTAATCCTCTTGCATGATTGGAATACCTTACTTCGCAAGCGGCAATTCCGGATAATAGATAACACTTTAAATATTTGGTTATAACGGGAAAGCCTTTTTCACGCTTCGAAATTTATTTTTTTAACGCTATTGGCGAGAATGTCTGGTATAGAAAAACAAAGACATTGAATGTCGGAATAGTGGGAAAGCAGGGAATGTCACAAGATGTAAATTAGGTGGGTTCGGCGCACTCGAATGCGAGTTCTTGTCCATTATCGTATAGGATTTTGATGCAAGTTTTAGCTTTTGTTGCTTCACTTCCCAGAGTCGCATTAAAACGAGCGATGCCAACGGCTTGGTGTTCATAAATTCGATTGCCATCACTATCTAGTCCGCCCTTTACTCGGTCTTTTAGAGTACCTTGCTTAAAGGTTAGGACAAATACATCAGAGCTTTCCCAATTTGCTTCGATCGCCCCTGAAGAATGTTTAGAGATCTCGGCAAATTCATTTCGCTTTTTGGTAAGCTCGTCAACGCCCTCATTTGAATCTTGACTGTCTGACTGACAGGAGAATAGGAACAAACTTATGATCAATAAACAAATTAGCTTTTGCATACTAGCATTATAAGTAATTTAGATTTTAAATCCAGTTAAGTGCTGTAATATCACAAAATGTGATATTTTTAGTGATTTCAGGTGGTTGTGGGGCGAAATTATAGGACTATAGTAAGACCTTTTTGGACATTTATAAGACCTATTGGAATCTGGATATCACAAATTGTGATATTTGGCGAGTTGTGGACATAAAAAAAATCTTAGATTGTGATACAAGGCTTTATTCTGGGGGCTTTATCTACACAACTATAAGCACGTTCTTGCCAATCGGGATATTGCAATTGGACGCAAATTTTCTTTCCAGTGAATTCAAACCCTTTAGTTTCGATTCCATCGGCAACTATCTTGGCTCTTATCATATCATCGTCCTTGCCCGGGTCGGTTTCTTTTTTAAAGGAATCTTGGGGAAAAGTCATAACTAAATCTTCCGTATTTACTCATTCTGTTTTTACATCAGGTCTGTTGGTAAGCATTAATTCAACTAATTCCTTCTGTTTCTCTGATAATACATCATTTGCTTCTGAAGTGTCAGCTTGATTATTTGCTTCAGTAGTATCAGTTTGATTGTTGCCACAAGAAAGCGAATCCCAAATGGATTAGGATTTATAAGGACGACTATATAGAAACTAAAGATAGAAATGGAAATATTATAGGTGACATGCTCATCCCGCGTTTTAGAACAATAGAAGGATAACAAGTATAGAAATTAGGGCGGTAATAAAAATGAATTTAGCATGCTTACAAAAATTTTCAAGTGACTTTGTCATCACTCTCATGCCCGAGGCAAACAAGACATATATCAAGCAATATTGGCCCGTGGTCTACATGGCGCTGGACGAGTTGGGGCTCGATTACGAGGAGATGCTGCTCATGGCAGCGATTATGGTGATCAGGGAAGTGTTAAATTTTTTAGATAAGAAGAAGTTTCACAGCGATAACACAAACGCCGGCTTAAACGGACATGGGGCAGTTATGAATGAACACGTAAATGACGTAAGGTTTGCAGTATCCAAGGTTAAAGAGAAAGTTGACGACCTACACGACTGGCACGACAAGCGTGACGCCGACGGGGTACCGCTCTGGTATGTAAGACGCTCACTTGAGGATTCAATCAAGGACCTGGGCGAGAAAATCTGCCGGCAAATAGAAGTGCAAACCAAAATTCTCCAGCACATGCAGACTATGGAAGAACTCCACCGCAAGAAAGTCGAGAAAAACGGAGAGTGAAATTAACTCAATTCTGAACTATTACTATATTACCGTTAGGCTCAAAGTAGCCTAAGTCGCCTGTTTTAAACCAACCGTGTTGAAGTTTTTCTGAAGTAACTTTTTCGTTGTTCCAATATCCGGGAGTCACCATTTTCCCCTCCACACATATCTCTCCAACCTCACCCTCTGAAACATTAGTACCATCCTGACCTATAATCCTAATATTCACTCCCGGTATGGCGTGCCCGATTGAGCCTGTGCCCCCGCTGCTTAGCTCCCTGTTTATAGTAAGCCAAATGGCCTCAGTCATTCCGTAGCCAAGCTGTAATATCAAACCGGAGTGCTCAAAAAACTTTTTCTGAAATTCTGCAGGGATTGATTTCCCGCCGGTGTAGATTCCTCTTAATGCTCCGAAGGTATCTTTTTTTGTCATCCCCGAGTCGAGCATTTTCTCATACACTCCAATGTGAGTAATCATTAGGGTAGGGCGGTCGTTTACCAATGACGGGATAGTTTGCTCAACTCTGTACCCCTCGTGCACAATAACTTCAGCCCCAAAGTTTAGCCCTGTGAACGTCTCAAGAAATCCGCTTATGTTTATCTGAGGGTCCAAGACGAGTATCTTGTCACTTCCAGAAACATCTTCCAAAGCAGCCGAAGTAGATTCAAAAATGCCGGCCATTGAGGAGTAGCTGTGTACAACTCCGTTGAACCCGCCGCTTGGGCCAGGCGTGTAGAAAATCACCGCTGGATCATTTTCATTTACTGCAACTGATTCGTATTGCCCGGTAGGACCTAGCAGGGTATAGAAATTGTTATACCCCTCTCTTGGTACAACTCCGTTTAGATATACTGTTTGAACTGAGGTTTCTTTAAGATCGATTTCTTCAAGTATGCTGAGCTTGTCGAGCTCTATTATTAGACACTTTGCTCCTGATTCGATGAGAATGTTTTTGAGTTCTTCCGTTCCAAGTCTTCGGCTTAACGGCATGGCCGCGGCGCCTGATTTAAAGCACGCAAGGTATGTGAGCATAAGCTCAAAACCATTTGGGAGCATGAACGCTACCGGCTCGCCTTTTAGTTCCATCGCTGTGAACCATGTAGACATGTGGCGGGAAAGAAGCTCCATATCGCCGTAAGTATAGGCCTCGTCTTTAAACTTAAGCGCTACTGTGTCAAGGTTTCTTTCTAGTGTGAAATCTCTGATATTTTCTATTCTGTTTGGGTTGCTCATAAGGGCTGTAATTCTAACAGGGAATCCAATCTATTCAAAGATGGTTTGGATTAAAGTAGGAGTATCTAGCTCAGGGCCTTAGGCCCTAGCTATTTATTGAATTTCGATTGTGCCCATTACCTCACCTGTGGAACCACCTGAGGCAAAACCATTTACAGCTGTTGTGTTCTGAAATATTGAACTTGTTTTTATAACTACAGTGCCCGAAACGCCGGCAAACTGTCCTGTGCCGTCAGTAAGTATAGCCTCTTCATAAATTTCAGACTGTCCGGCTATTGGGTCAAAACAACTATAGCCAGATTCAATTGTTCCCAGCAACAGGTCTCCATTGCCAACTCTGATTACAAACTCGCCTCTTACCAAATCAAACTCAAGGTCGTTCAGGGGACAATTTGCCGGAGCAATGGGCTCAGCGAATTCGTCAATAATTGTAATTGTTGAATTTCCAAAAGTGCTCTGCCCCTGGTAAGTCCTTAAGCTCGAGGGCCTACCGTCGTCGTTGGTATCAGTCTTTTCAGGAGCAGGAATGAAACTGCCCGAAAAAATCATATTTAATTCAGTACTTGTTAGCTGGGCATTGCTATCGTTATCGCAGCCCACAATAAACAGTGGCAGGATTAAGATTAAAGCTATGGATAAGATTATGTTTTTCAAATTTACTCTCCTTAAAAATTGATAACTTCTTTTTTGATAATACGTTTAAACTACAGAGATTTGATTATAAAAAATAAACTTCTATTATGCAATGTTTCTTATAATCTTGGAATATTGAACTTTATAATAAATCTTAAGGCAGGATTACATTGCAGGTGGAATCAAACTGGCCCGAGCCGTTAAGCACAGCGGTTCCTTCAAATGCGTTTCCAAACAGGATCTCAAATGTGGTCAGTATTACCTCGCCCGTTATCTCGCCCATTTCATTTCTCAAGTCGCACTCGAGATTAAAACATCTGTCCAGCCTGCGGCAATCGGCAGGGTCTACAATGATGAGCGCATCGGGCGGCGCGGGTGCTCCGCCAATTTGGGAAGTGAGCTCACATTCAAACGAGTTGCATACTGATTTGATACCGTCATTCGGGCATCCTGCAAAGACAAGCAAGTAATTGTTGTTTGAGATTAATTCGGTGCACTGATTATCTCCCCCGCTATCGCAGGAAGCGAAGACCAATAGTAATAATGGAATGAGTAGAAAAGGGAGCTTGTTCTTCATGAAAGAATTATCTCATATTCTTTTAGTGATTGCTACAACTAAAATGCCCATCTGAAAAGGACAAACTGAGAGAGGAATAGGGAATATAACATCAGCGAGATGAATATTATGGCGTAGTTTGCCCATTTTTTCCTGCCGAATATGGCAAGCACAATAAATATTGGAAATATAGTTAGTATAAATCTAGGGACACTAATCATGAGTGATGTAGATGTTACTATTAGCCATGTTACCAGTGCGTATAAGCTATAAGAAAGGCGGATTCTGAAGAATGCATAGATAGTTAAGACTAGTCCTAATAGCCCAAATATTATTTGAACCCATCCGCCATGGATTTGGTGATTGGGTTCTCCCCAATTTGAAACATTCCATGAATTAAGGAACCCTGTAGTTGGGGGAGAAAGGTGCATTCCCCAATGACCGGATTGAATCTCTAGAAACTTTAAAGGATCGCCGTAAGTCACGTAGTTTATTATCAGATAAATCAACAATCCAAACCCTATAACAAAAATCCACAATATGTCTGTTCTGACATTTTCCTTCTTAAACTCCTTCTGATGTAAATATTCAATCAGCAATACTGGAAGCAGCAAGATACCTGTTATTCTTGTCATTGCAGCCAGCATTCCTATAACACCACAGAGGGCCCATTTGCCATTTCTTGCATAATAAAAGCTGGCAATTGTAAGGGCCAGAAACAGGCTTTCTGTATAAGCTGCATGTAAAAAATAGGCGGTTGGAAAGATAGAAAAGTATATGGCTGTTCTTAGAGCATCATCCCTTTCAAAATCGAGACGCACTAATTTGTATAAATAAAACACAGCCAATCCATATGCAATATTTGAAATTATAAGAGCGGATAAAAGATAGTTCTGAAAAACGAATGAAAATAATTTGGTAAGTAGTGGGAATAGCGGAAAGAAAGCGATAAGAAGGTGTCTCTCTCCTACCGTTGAGCTAGAATAGCCTTCTTTTGCAATGTTTAGATAATGCTGAGTATCCCAAATATTCCAGATTGATATAAAGGACTCGGGAATACTCTCTCTATTGAGCACATAAGAGATATATGCGAAAATGAATGTACCGATAATGCTGATTATTACTATTAATAAGAGGTCGCTTTTTGACTCTTTATTGTTCACAATTTTCCGTTGATTAAAAGTCTAATAAACAATTAAAAGCTCTATGATTAGGATGTAATATAATTAACTATTATTACCTAGATCGAGAGAGTTCTCAAAGTCTTCTATCTTAATAGTGAGAACAATCTTTACTAATTAGGTGGTTACCGTGTTCTAGTGAATACTTGTTATATCAGCCTGAGTGATCTGCAAATCCTACCACTCCTGGCTGATCCATTGGATAGCTTCTTCAAGCTCTGAGTTGTGAAATACTTTAACGTCCCCGGGGACTGCTTTGGTTTCGATTGCAAGCCCGAATATCTTCCCCGCCTGCTGTATCCAGTTTACGTCTGTAACGATTGCGATCTTCTCCCACTCTGTGATATGAGTAAGCCCCACTTTGGCGTCGTCCCACATAGCGCCAGCTTCAAAGCGCTTAAATTTCTCCCCTAAATGATACAAGAGCCTCACTTTATCATGGGTCTTTAACTTCTCCTCCACAGCCGGGATTAATACAATCTCGTAGTCTTTTGCTGTTACATCCCCTGAGGCGGTAAATCCTAAAGCGTTTTCAGGTAGCCCCTCAATTATCTCCAACATTATTAATCCCTCCAATTGATTACTAACTATATAATACATAATAATATTAGAAGGTCAGAATCTTTTACTGCGGACGTTTGATGCCAAGTGTTTTAATGCGTGAGCGAAGGGTGGAGGGGTTCATCCCCAGGAGCTCTGCTGCGCCGTTATCTCCGTAGATCTGCCAATTTGTAGATTCAAGCGCGTTTAATAAATTGTCATGCTCTAGCTTCTTAAAGTCCCTCTCGGTTAGAAAACCACTTCCTGAACTCCCTAGTAGCGTAGAGGCCCCATCTGATTTGGTGCTTTCTATTTCAGGAATTGAATGGTCCAACTCAAGCTCCGGTCCCGAAGACGTAATAAAAGAACGCTCGAGTACATTGTGAAGCTCCCTGATGTTTCCAGGCCAGCTGTAACTCTTTAATCGTTCAATGAGATTTTGAGACAATGGTTCTAAATTTCTTCCAAACCTTTTTGCACATTTCTGGGCAAATGCGGAGGCTAATAAAACTATATCATCAGCGCGGTCTCTGAGAGGAGGAACATCTATCGGAAACACGTTTAATCTATAGAAAAGGTCCTGACGAAACCTGCCTTCTTTTGTTAACCCGCTCAAATCCCTATTGGTTGCGCAAATTACTCGCACATCCACGCTAACTGTCCTTGAGCTGCCAACCGGATCAAACTCTCCCTCTTGAAGCACACGCAGCAACTTGGACTGCAGATCAAGTGGAAGCTCTCCCACTTCATCAAGAAATATTGTGCCCCCGTTAGCCAAACTAAAGCGCCCCTCGCGTTTAGCCGTAGCTCCGGTGAATGCTCCTTTCTCGTGACCAAAAAACTCGCTCTCCATAAGAGCCGGAGAGATGGCTGCGCAGTTGACCTTGATTAAAGGCTTGTCGCCTCGCTTGCTCTCCACATGAAGCGCTCTTGCCACAAGCTCTTTGCCTGTTCCTGTCTCTCCAGTAATTAAAACAGTGGCGTCTGTTTGGGCAACCTGGCTTATCTCGTTAAAGACTTTTTTTATTGCTTGGCTCTGGCCTATGATCTCCTTATAATCAGCAAGCTCGTTAATCTCTTGCTGCAAATAGCGGGTCTCATCAATAAGCGTGTTGATCTTGTTTTCAGCCTCAAGCCTTTCATTTACGTTTCTCAGAATCACTGTATAAAAGGCCTCTCCATCCAACTCAAATCCAGACAGTGTGGCTTCTGTTGCAAACTCGCGGCCTCCTGCGGTCTTCACTCTTAACCCACCGGTTACCCACAGGTTTCTTTTTTCCTGAGGTAGTAAATATAATTCCTTTAGTAGTTCTGTAAGTTTAATCTGACTCTCTTTGGTAAGGAACTCATATATGTCCTTGCCCTTCATTTGAGTCTCTGAGGTACCAAACAGTTCTTCTCCCGCCGGGTTCACCATCCGAACTTGCGCTCTGCCGTCAAGCTCAATGATCGTATCCATCGTAGAGCCAACCAATTGGGATAGCTTTTGCTCCCGCTCCCTTACTTGCGCTTCCGCCCTGAGCCGCTGAAGCTCAGCCGCAGCCCTTGCTGAGAAGATGTTGAATATCCCGATTACTTTTGGGTCCGCCGGGATTTCTTTGGTGTCCAGCACTGCTATATAGCCAAGCGCTTTGCCGTCTAAGTCTTTAAGAGGGACGCCCATATAGCTCACAGCGTTGAGTTCTTTTAATATCGGATTGTCGGGGAAAAAATCGATTATGTTCTCAGGGTAATGAACAAACTTGTCGTCAATAATAACTTCCTCACACACCGTGCCTGCTATGTCGTACTCGTAATCCTCTATCCATGTGCCGCCCATTAAAAATGCAAGCCCGCGGAGCTTTCGAGTCTCCGAGATATACTCAGTAATCCATGCGCCCTGGGTCCCAAGTGCCAGGCTCATATTCTCGACAAGTGAGCGGAAAAATTCCTCCCCCGTGTGAGTAGCCGTTCCCTGGACTATATTTTTTAAGACCGCACCCTCATCGAAGATGCGGCCTGATTTAGTTTCATTCTCTGCCATCAGAGCTAATTCCTTATCACCATTCTATCACAGCGAGCTAAACATCATAGTTGGTTTAACTACGGCTCAACGTTCAGGTTACTTCTGCTCTATATTAACCTCTACGTTTGTTCCGTTTCTGGCAACATCTAAGATTGGTGAAAAAGTTGTAAGCTGTCTCAATTTTTCAATATCATCAGTGTCGGACTTTATTTTAAAATTGACCCGTATATTTTGATACCCCTTTCTGACTTCATCACTTATACCAAGCAGCCCTCTGAAATCCACGTCCCCCTCTATTTCCGACTCAAGCTCCTCAATTTTTATCCCCTGAACAGCCGCATGATAGACAAGCGTTGTTGTTATGCAGGAGGCTAGGGCGTTTAAGAAATGCTCGGGCGGGCTTGCTCCTCTGTCCTTTCCTGCAAACACCGGGTGAACGTCTGAGTTTAACTCAAAAGGCTCTTCGTGAGTGTTTTCCTGGCTCGCTCCAAAGCATGAAGAAATGGTTGAGTGATTGTGCCCGCCGTCTATCCATTTGTTAGAAAGTTTAAACTTAAAGCTGGCAAGCTCCTCGTTCTCACAAAAAGCGTTCACTGCATTTACTACGTGATCTACATCGACTCCGTTTAATGTATTTGGGGCCTGTACTGTGTTTTGTTGATCTGACATGGTTACTACCTCCTAAATAAATTTGATTTACCTATACTTAGGTGCAGGAAGCATGCCAGCACGTACATACATACAAACATTCAATTATTAATCCATGTTAGGGGAGTATGCTAAAGTATTGCTTGAACTGCGAGAATTCACGAAACGTGAGATCTCACGGTGATCAATAGCGAAATCTCACGGTTTAAGCTTCGTATCATTAAATATGTTTAGGAATATGTGGTGAGGAGCCGACTCTTAAAGATGATATGGCTTTACTCCAGAGTTTTTGGAAACAACTTGGTATATAGCCGTTGTAAATTCTTTAGAGAAGAAAAGACTCCTCCAATATGGTTTGATTGCAGAAGTGAGGACTGTTTTTCTGGGGATCATAAAAATAATACTTGCAATATACTTGAGCGATCATGTATACTGCAAGTATGAAAATAACTAATGTAGCAAAACATACAGAAACTACAGTGCTCCAGTTTTTGGAGACCGCATCTGCACTTGGGCGTAGGCTGGACTGCATATTATCAAACACGAGGGGAATCAGCTTTAGTGAATATCGTTTGCTCAGAACCCTATCCCAAACCAAGGCAAGCGGTTTCCCAAGGATCGATCTGGCCAATGCGGTTGGTCTTACTGCGTCCGCAGTCACTCGAGCGTTGAAACCGTTAGAAAAACTTGGCTATGTGGCGACAGAACGCAATGAACGCGACGCAAGGCAGAGTCTCGCAATCATTACACCCGCAGGACTCAAACTGCTTGAGGATGCTCAGGGGGTATTGGAAGACACACTACGGGAGCTTCCTCTTAATACACTAAGCCGACAAAAAATCACTGAGTTTGAAAACCGTTTGGCTGAGCTTAGGAGAATATAGGCTCTGGGTCTAATGCTGGAACTAACTACTGAGTGGCCAAAAATGTCGGGGCTGATTCTATCTAAGAAACGATCCTACCAAAATTATTACAAATAGGACAACGAAGGCCCATCTGCACCAGTAGTCCAGTGTTTTAGCGCGTGCTTCTTGTTCCCGACCTACAAAGCGGGCAACTATAGAAGTCTCCACCAGAACCGCAAACACGAGGAACATCGATCCGAAAAGGAAGTAGTCCATATCGGTCAGATAGGAGATTTTGGGCAGCAGGTTTCCTAGTAGGAAACGATAAGCGATCAAGGTAAGTATTGCAGTAATAGCAATGCTGAATTTTGGCCCTATATGTGAAGGGTCTATAAATAGTACAATCAATGATATAAACACTATCATTATTAGCGGAACGAGGACTTTAATAAAATAAAATCCAACCAGCCTCTCTGCCTTAAACTCGAAAACCACACCCGGCAAAGGTGCCAGCTTCGGTCCAACAACCATAGGTTCTGTAAATGTGTCCCAGCCCGTTACATCCCAATCGGTAACTGTCAGCACCTCTCCAAGACCAGATTTCTCTTCATTGATGCTGAATTTGATCTTATCTGAATCTTTTCCAACTGCAACAATTTTGATCTGAAGATCATGAATATCTGCTGGAAACTCTGCTAAGTTCATAGGATAGGAGAGGGTGCCCCAGTAACGCTGTACGTGAGTAACAGTGCCGTCGGGAAGGACTTGCACCTGTTCGGGAAATGTCTCGAAAAGTTTTTGCTGATTTAATATCTGCAGGTATGGAGTCCATACATCGCTCATATCCATAACACGCACGTAGTCAATATCTTCTGCAAGCCGTAGGTCTTTCCACTCTACTATAACGGCAAAGTTGGCAACGAAAGATTGCTGTGCACCGTCAATTCCATCAATGTCTATAACAATGATGCCTACACTAACAGGAAAATCCTCATCCTGAGGGCCAGGGCGCACTTCTGCTAAATATTCCTCTTGTGCTGTCTCTTGCGCCTGTGCTGATCCGGACGCAAATACAGCTAGAAAAAATAAGCAGTACAAACTCATAACTATTTTCGAATAATTCGTTTTCATTTTTTTAACTCGCTTTTTTGGGAACCAGCTCTAACTACTCTAACCGAACTTATCTATCTGGTATTAATGAAATATCTTCACAAGAATTGATAAGACTGTCAATACCCGCCACCCGATTGTTGATAGTCTTGTTAGTATAACAGGTCTTGTGAAATTTAGAATTGAGCAGAGATTGTATTGACCTTGCTGAAAGAAATGCCTGATGAATCAGTAATTAAAATGTCAGAGAAATCATCTCCGTTTGCCGCGCGCTGCAGTAGATAAAATATGTAGTAGTTGCTGCAATTGACCTCTTGTTATTATGCTATATTCTCATTCCATGGCTAAAAAGTCTCAAGAGCCCCAGATCACTTTATTTAACATGCATATATGCCGAAAGTGCAAAGGTGAGCTGCACGAGTCTAAGGTAAATGCACTTGAAGGTTGGAAGTTCTGCCCGACTTGCAACAAGCACTACGATCTTAAAAATAACAAATTTGTGACCACAAAATTTAATAAAAATGTCATGAAATAAAAAAAGAGAGGGACTCGCACTAGTAGTTTAAGACCGCCCCGTTTGTAACTTGATTAAGCCACCTTTAAATAATTTCAAATTGTTTATTATTTACAGAATATCCCACCCTCGTTCTCAAAAACAGAATCCTTTGCTTCACATTCCAGTCTTATTTCTTCGCATTCATCTGGGAAATTAATTTCTCCCGGAATATTTTCAATACTCTCCATGACAGCCCACTCATCAAGCGCTGGTTGTTGCATTCTTAAATATATGTAATGTATCTATATACTATAGTCTGTGTCAGTCAGTGCCGAGTTGATGGGTAAAAAGTATAAGGAGATCTATTATGAAAGCGGTTGGATATGAAAAAATTTCAGAGAAAGCGTCAGAAAATTCATTAATTGATATCGAATTGGACATGCCGGTCGCAGAGGGCCGCGATTTGCTGGTGGAAGTTAGAGCTATCGCAGTGAATCCGGTAGACACAAAAATCAGAGCTGCCATGAACCCTGAGGGGGATCAATATAAGGTGTTGGGCTGGGACGCGGTGGGGATTGTTAAAGAAGTGGGACCCGAGGTGACGATGTTTAAGGCTGGCGACAGGGTTTATTACGCTGGTGATCTAACACGCCCGGGTACAAATATGGAATTTCATCTAGTGGATGAACGCATCACAGGTTATGCGCCCGAGTCACTATCAGACGCTGAGGCTGCGGCATTGCCTCTTACTTCAATCACCGCTTGGGAGCTTCTGTTTGATCGTTTGCAAATTAAGACTACCAAGCAGGCAAGTCAGGAAAAGCTTCTTGTTATTGGAGCCGCTGGCGGGGTAGGGTCCATATTGGTTCAGCTAGCGCGCCGTTTGACCAACCTCACAGTAATAGGCACAGCCTCACGTGAAGAAACGGAAAGCTGGCTGTATGAGTTAGGCGTACACAAGGTTATTAATCATAGAAAACCACTTAGCGAGGAGCTGGGCGCTATAAATATTAGCGAGGTTGATTACGTGATTAGTCTCACCAACACAGAGCAGCACCTCTCAGAAATTATTAAATCCATTAAGCCGCAGGGTAAGTTTGCTCTGATTGATGATCCCAAAGCGTTGGATGTAAAGGCTTTAAAACAAAAGTGTATTTCACTCCACTGGGAGTTTATGTTTACACGTTCACTTTTTCAGACCGACGATATGATTGGACAGCATCAGCTGCTAAACGAGGTTTCGAGGCTAGTTGATGACGGTATTGTTAAAACCACCGTTGGTCAGAATTTAGGACGCATCTGTGCGGAAAATCTTATAGAAGCGCACAAAATATTAGAATCACAAACGGCTCGCGGCAAGCTTGTGCTTGAGGGGTTTTGATAATTCCCTTAGGAGCCTTTAGGTTCTAATTCTCAACGGAAATACATGAGCCAAATGGTTCAGTTTGATCAAAAATGTTTGTTATTGAGCCACCTGGAGTTCCAAATTCATTGACCACGAGGTTTGTATATAGCCCTGCAAGTCCACAATCTAGAGTGTTGCAGTCTATTACTTCACAAGGCGTTTCCGGAGGGGGGAAAAAGAAATCTACAACTATGCCTGGACGGTCTTCGGTAGGCGGGAATTGGGCCCCACAGAAAAATGAATCACAAAGAAGCAGTACATCACTTGCCGGACAATCTGAGTTAGCAATTTCTAATGGCTCTAAACAGTTTTTGCCATTTCCATTATCAATCAATCCACCATTTTCGTTATCATTACATCCACCATATAAAAGAACTAATAACAAAGAGAATACTATATATAATATGTTTCTCATCTGTAATCTCCTGAAAAGTTCCTTTAAATGTAATAATTTATGGTGATACTAGCACGCAAGATAATTCGCCCACAAGATCATCAACCTCAAAAAACCCTGTTGGCAATCCTGTCTCATCGACTGATATATCTGTAACTAAGCCTGCTGCCGTCACGACCATTGTCATAGTTCTGTCAGGTGAGAAAGTTCTAACTCTTAGGTTATCGCAGCTAAGTGTTTGACAATCTATGGCACTACAAGTCTCGCGATCACCAATTCGAATATCCGGATCTCGACTAGAGCAGGAAGTGTTTTGGCAGCCGAAACGGGCAAGAAAATCTTCCGCTAGACAAACTGACTCTGACACGTTTTCTCTAAGGTCGTCAAAATTGCACGAATTCCCAAAGTCGGGATTATCATCACACCCAGTAATGCTAAATAAGAATAGAACTGAAAATACTAATAATACTTTTTTCAAATTATTCTCCTTTGGATTGAGCTCATAGACTATGGTTGAAAAAGTAAGCATTCAAATTCTGCAACAAGCTCATCAACTTCAAATATTCCCATTGGGAAGCCTGTTCCCTCATCAAATTCCATATCTGTCATAAATCCGGATTGATCAGGAGTTCCCTCAACAGAAAAAGTATCGCAACTAAGAGTCTGACAATCTATGACAATACAAGCATTGCGTTTATTGATGCCTATATCAAATTCTCTATTATTACAGACAACTTGACGGCTAATTTTCCGACAATTAGAAATAAAATCTTCAGATATACAATCAGAGTTTTCTAATATCTCACTAAACTCAGTGAAGGTGCAGCTAGCATCATTATCATCACACCCAGTAATGCTAAATAAGAATAGAACTGAAAATACTAATAATACTTTTTTCATCTATTACTCCCCTGTAAAGTTATAATTGCTCTTCTCTAATTACCTATAGTTGCAAGATTACAAAGAACTTCTTCTTCAAATCCATCTGCCACAAACACGCCAATAGGAAGACCTGTTTCTACATCTACAGATAAATCCATGAGTAACCCTGGCTGTTCGGTTAGATCACCATCATTGATACCTATACTTTCACATTCAAGAGTTTCACAATCAGTGAATATGCATTCTCTAGGACGGACGTCAATTTCAATAGTCGATCCTTCACATCCAAAGTAAGTACACTGTCTACGTAGGCTTTTAGCCAGGCAGTCCGAAGTTTCCGCTATTTCCATCAACTTGCAAGATATTGAACCTTGCCGGCTGTTATCGTCACACGCGGTCATGCTAAATAAGAATAGAACTGAAAATACTAATAATACTTTTTTCATCTGTTACTCTCCTCTTTTATAAAATAATATATGGCTAACACAGCATATATCTAATTTTGTCGATACTAAAAAAAGATTAGAAACTTAAATTGATCCCACCCTATCTTTAAGGAATAGGAGGAGTAAAAACATAGTCAATTTCCGTATCTAGCAGACTCTCGTCATATGTCATAAGCACTATTCCGCTAATAGTGTTTCCCGTTACTGTTTCAATGTTAAATTTGCCAATTCCAGGTTCTGTATTAGCCGGATCGTTCTTATCTTTCAGGCCAACGTCGCAAGTAAAATCAAAACAGCTTGATCTACTACATGTATATGCTAAAAAGGATGCGTTGAAATCTGAAGAGTTTGGATCAGATTTAAATAATGAACCTGAAAATGTATTGCACATTTGAATTAAAGCATCAGCAGGGCACTCAATATGATCTTCCAGAAATTCAGGATTACTTGACGCCGCTACACAGTTCGGAAGTAGCGTTGGTGAAGGCGTAGGAGTGGGCGATGAAAGTATAGAATTGTTATCATCATTACAGCCAATTAAACCTATGGGAATTAAAACCATAGGGATTAAAAGGGCGTATTTAAACGTATTGGTAAATATAGATTTTATTCTTGTCGTTGAGCCTTTCATAATTTCCTCTCTAGGGTGTTAGATCATTTTCTACCCTAAAAAAATCCGCTGGCAAATTTATTCTAGGAACGGATACTATGCTAATTGGGAAACCGGGCATTGGCGGAGGTATGTTTGTTATGTCATCTTCTATTACTACGCTTATATTATTATCAAACTCCAGAACTGCTTCTACTCTAGTGCCTAACTCAGCAAATTCCTGTGTGGAGACGAATACTGTATTGTTCTCAAAATTGACATCTGGAAGCTCAAAAAACGAGAAAAAACAACTATTTCTGAATCTATCCCAATCATTAGTTGTCTTTATAACTAATGCACTTTGTTCAAAGGGACAGTCCGGAGGTTGGGGACCTAGAAATGCTAATTGCTGTAAAATAATAGTTGTTTCCAATGCAATTATAAATCCTTCCATATTTTCTAGATCAGAAATTACCTCTTCAACACTCTGATCCGTTATTGTAATTGTCTCTCCACCTATATTTGAATCAAAACAAGGATTTGAAGAAGTTTCAATGTAGCAAGTATTTAGTTTCTGATTGTTATCATCACAAGCGGTGATGCTAAATAAGAATAGAACTGAAACAAGAAATAATACTTTTTTCATCTCATGCTCCCCCATATAAGTGAAAAAAATAGCCCAACTTACTATCTCCTAACTAATTGTAGTATGTTTCTATATTAAAAGTCTGTAGCTGAAGGTGCCTTTTTTTGTAGCTATTCCTCTACAAAATGAGTTGTGTAGTGGATTAATTCTGCGTTTGATTCAAGGTTTAATTTGCCAACAATATCAATGTGTTATGTAGCATTCTCGCCTTTTTCTATATAGCTTGAGATCGTGTTGTTGTTGATATGGGAAAAGCATATATTAAGTAATACTTAGATATAAATTAACAAGAGAGGAAAATATTGAGTCAAGTTACCTGCTATAATAGATAGCAATCTACTCGCTATTTAGCTTATTAAGGTTGTATAGTTTGGCAAGGGAATTATGCGAACATACATATTACTTTTTCTAATCTTAGTACTTGCTGTTTTTCTAAGAAGCTATGATCTATCCAATAACCCACCCGAATTATTTTCTGACGAGTTAATTAACTATGTCTCAGCAAAAAGTATCATTGAGACCGGGACGGACTTATACGGACGCTTTATGCCCTATTTCACAGATGTGGTTGAACTAAGACCCCCTGTCTATGGTTACTCAGCATATCTGTCTTCACTAATTTTAGGTGAAAATGTAATAGCAATAAGAGCTCCTGCTGTTTTTTTTGGTCTAGTCACTATTATTGGGCTATATCTCTTAGCTTTTGAACTTTTCAGGGATAGGAGATTGGCAATATTTTCGGCCTTTTTTATGACTATAATCCCTTGGCATATTCACTATTCAAGAGTAGGGTGGGAACCTGCATCATTTCTACCATTTCTACTATTCTCAACTTATTTCTTTATCCACGGAATAAATAATAATAAAAAATACTTGATTGCCTTGGCTTTCGGTCTTTTTACTTTAACTATATACACCTACCATACAGCTCCTTTATATTCTTTTCTGTTTCTATTTTCCCTTTTTATACTTAACTACAAATATTTTTTGAGAGAAAAGAAGCTTTTTGTCATATGTATTATTATTTCTCTGATACTCGTTAGCCCCTATCTTTGGACAGCACTTAATGAGGAGATGATGTATGCTAGAGGAAAAAGGATTAGTACTTTCAAATACGGTGTCAATCTTGAGGCCTTTTCAACCTTTACCCAAAATTATTTAAGCCATTTTAATCCTAAATTTCTATTCATTTCAGGAGATCCATTTCTAAGAAACGGAGCTGGTGTTGGAACACTATACTGGATAATGCTTCCTCTAATGTTGATAGGAATAAGAGAACTGGTTGTTTCTGATATACAAAGACGATATAAGATATTTATTGCGGTATGGATATTGATCTTCCCTCTTGCCGGTTCCCTTACCAACCATCATGTCCCACAAGCTACAAGGACTCTTCCTGGAGCCCCAATACTATGTTTATTAAGCGTTATAGGTCTCAGAGCTATATATAAATTTATAGAATTAAAAACCAGGAAAGCACTATTTTCAAATATCTTTACTGTAATAATAATAGTTCTATCTCTTTTGTCTCTAGGATATTCTGCAAGGGAATACTACTTTGAATATCCAAAGAAATCATATTCGTTTTGGGATTATGGGCATAAGGACATATTTTCAATAATGAAGGGTTTTCAAGTTAACCATCAAAGAGCTTGTTTAGAAAATCTCAATTATGCAAACGAAATTCAAATAGTGGATTATTATCTAAAGAATACTCATTTAGAGATAATAAAAGATCTTGATGATCCGAAGTGTCTAGAAAGCGGAACTATTGTAGTACAGTGGACGGGTAACAAGATAATAAGTCGAAATATACAGTCTAAAGGTTTAGTTAAAGGGCCCGATGGAAACTCTGTATATAGAATCTATGTAATAAAATGATTTTTCAGCCATTGGTTGCCAACCCGGTCACGAGCAGTAATTTTTAACTTTATACTAAATAAGGGAAACCTGAATGGGGATTAATCCATAAGATTATGTCTTATTGCGTAGTGGATTAAATCTGCGTTTGACTGAAGGTCTAATTTATCCAGAATACGCGCACGGTATGTGCTAATGGTGCTTGTGCTGAGGTACTTTTCTTTAGCTATATCTTTTATACTCATACCGGCAGCAATCTTTAACATAACCCTGTACTCCCGATCTGATAGTTCCTCATGGAGAGCCTTTTCCTTTGCCATTTCTTGCACTATTTCATCGGCTAAGTTTTCAGGTACCGATGATTCAATATACTGTATTTTCTTGAGTACTTTATTTATGGCATGTACGAGCTCATGCTGTTCACGCAGTGTCCTTATTTCAACCTCCGCACGTTTGCGGTCTTCAATTTCCTTGAGCAGACGCTGATTGGTTTCTTCAAGCTCTGCAGTACGGATCCTGACGCGTTCTTCCATCTCTTTATACAGCTTTGCTTTAGCAATTGCTATTCCTATATTGTTGCCTATAGAAACATTTAACTTAACTTCCTCATCGCTAAATTTGCCCGTCTTGTAGCTGGCCAGCCATATAACTCCCATTACAACGCCCTCCAGGATAATGGGAATCCCCAAACCTCTGCGGTGGCCCATTTGCTTGCCTGCCGGGCCTACATCTTTGTTCTCTTGTATATCTTCTACATTAAATACCTGTCCTGAGTTTAATAATGACCATGTGATGCCTTTAGGGTAGGGAATTACACTCGCTTTACTAATGTAGTCTTCAGTAAGGTTTCTGTGCGCTTGAAGCACTGCTTCTTTTCTATCATCGCTAATCAAATAAATAAATGCCAAATCTACATCTTTAAGAGTTAAAGCCATGTCTAAGGCAGTATCGTAGACATGATCTAAATCGAAAGATTGATGAACGGCAGAGGTGATCCTGTGCAATATGTCTAAATTTGTTCTCTCCATATCCCTTTCCTATTGTAATACATCTTATTTATGAAAGTAAAGGGATTTCTTAATATTTATATTGTTTTGAGTTCTTATATGTCGATGAAAGTTTAATTCTAAGTTGTCCTTAATATTAGAAAAAAAGGGACGTTGCTTTGCCGTATTCCTGCCACATTTTAATGACCTGAGCCTCCATTTTTTCTCTTTCTTTGTGGAGTGCTTTAATTGTATTATTTTGTATTACCACTTCATATTGCTAATATTGCAGCAAATCATAAATATGATTTATATCAGCATAGTATTGGAGGGATTTTAATGGCACTTAAAGACTTGTCAGGATACAAGGTAATAGATTTAGAATTCCTGCGTACAGTAGGGATGCCGGGATATGTTACACACCAGCCGGTTTTCGGATTTGATATCACTCATCCCCATTCAGACACTGATACCAATGTGCAGGGCTTGCGCACTAGCGCATGGGGCAGTGTTACGGGCAATGAGCACTCTGGCTCCCATGTGGACGCGTTCTGTCATCAGGCCGAGAGCGGCGTTATGCACGGGGGGCACAAAGTTACGCCGGAGGTGGAAACAAGAGCCGGGTTTACAGTGAACGGGGCTGAGAATTTGCCTATATTTTTTGACCGGGGAATCTTGCTCGATGTGCCTTTGATGAAAGGGGTCAACTCACTTGAGCCTGGATATCAGGTGACGGTCGAAGACTTGCATGAATGCTGCCAAATTCAGGACGTTGAAATAACAGAGGGTTGTATTGTGCTGGTTAATCTGGGCAACGCCCAGTTTTGGAATGACACCGAGCATTATCTCAACTGCCCCGGGGTAAGCGCGGGGGCGTCACAGATGCTGGCCGATAAGAAGGTCAAAGCTGTAGGGGCTGATGATTTTGCCTGGGATGATATGGGACACTTTGAAGAAGAGATGCATTGCAACGCCAGGGCACGTGATACTCGTTGTCCGAAACGGAATATACATATTTGAAAATCTGAATTTAGAGCCACTGGTTGAATCTGGCGTTGACGAGTTTACCTTCGTCGCAGCCCCTATAAGAATCAAAGGCGCCACAGGCGGATCGGTCAGGCCATTTGCACTCATAACAGAATAAAAAAAGGAGCCACACTATGTTAGTGAAAGCTCCCTTTGTTAATTTAAGTTTAATCTCTGTTCTGTTTAGATGCTCTTAATTATAAGTCATCTATATCCTCTTCACACATAGTTGCAAGCTCTCTCACTTTGTCCAATAGTTCAGGGTCGTTTTGAGCAGCAACCTCTATAACAGCACTCCTTATCATAGCTGTTGCAAGAGGTAAATCAGAAGGCATAAAGGGCAGAGTCAAATCCATAATCTGCTCTACCGCATCTTTATAAGAAGCGATTAACTTGCCTTCTGGATCATCTGCGCGGGCTTGGGCGATCAAACTTGCACATGCAGTTGCAATAGCTGTAGCGGCGTCCTCTTGAAAAGTAGGTCCTTGAGGCGGCAGCACTATTGGAACAGGAGATGCTGTAGGGGCAGGTGTAGGAACAGGTGTTGGTTCAGGTGTAGGAGCAGGCGTTGCGGCAGGTGTTGGTACAGGGGTAGGGGCAGGCGTCGGTGCCGGGGTTGGCTCCGGTCCTTGGTTCTCGTCGCTATCTGAACATCCGCCTAAACTTCCTAAAGTAATGAAAATAAACAAAATAAAAACAGTCGAAAGTTTTATAAATTTATTGGTGTTCATTTTTATCTTCTCCAGCCTACAGACATATAAGCACTTAATTGGCCATTGTAAGTAAGATATGGCCTTATCTATTATCTATAAGTCCTCTATGTCTTCATTGCATAGGGTTTCGATTTCTCTCAAATCCTCCTCCAGATTCGGTTGCCTGGCCAATGAAGTGATAAGGGCTGATTTAATAATTCCTTTGGCCACTGCAATGTCATCCGCTGATGACTCAAGATTTAAGTCCATTATGTCTGAGACTGTTTCGTTATAAAGCCCCAGAAGTAAGTCGTCACAAAGTTCAGGCTGTCTTGCGCATCCTTCCAGCAGGGCTGAGCAGGTAGTTGCTATGGCTGTTGGCGCATCTTTTTGTGTAGTATTGGAAAACTGACCGATTGCGTCCATACTGCCACCGCTAAAACTTAAAACAACAACAATTGAAACCAAAAAGAACAACTTATTAAATGATCTGGTTATCATGTTTTTCATGATATACCTCCTTAACAAATTTTTTCCCTTCTAACTGAACAATGTAGCGAAGCGAGCATGGCACGCCCCTTTCTTGGGTTCTCTAGTCTCGAGGACCCAAACTTTAAAGTTCAGTATTTGGTGTGAAGTGCTAAGGACTATAAGACTTACGATTGGAGGTGTAAGCCTTAGTCAATAACCGCCATCTTTTTACCTATTTCGATATTATCACAATCATCAATTGAAAACAATAGGATTTGTCGATGTGGTCAAGGGGACGAAAAAAAATAAGTCATTTTGTTTATTGGAATTAGAAAAGGGGGTCTATCTTTATGGAAATAAAAAAAAGGGTCTCGCACTAGTAGTTCAAGACCCCTTTACATTCGTTGTCACCCTGAATTTGTTTCAGGGTCTAATCTTTTAATCTTAAGTATTTAAGCAGTGGCTCTCTTTCTTCTCATAACCATAAATCCAACTATTCCAAGAACTCCAGCCATGGCAATAAGCCCCATTCTGACAGGGTAGGGACGTCTCTTGTAGCTTGAATACCGGAACAGAATCCTGTCTGTTCGTTACAAGTCTCGCCAGGGAAGAATCCATCAAAGGATGTTGGGGGTATAGATCTTGGGCAGACAGACCACCTGTAATTATACAGCAACGCTCACCTGCTTCGAGACCATACTGACAACATCCTATTTCAATTTCTTGTGTATTACCGTTTTGAGGTAAAGCTAAAAACAAAAAGCCAAAAATTAAAAATGACGCTACAAAAGTTGTAATACTTTTCTTACTTACCATCTTAAACCCTCCTTTAAGTTTGTTAAGTTTGTCTAATTTTCTGTTTTAATTTAAGCAGTAATTTTCTTTCTTCTCATAACCATAAATCCAACTACTCCAAGAACTCCAGCCATTGCAATAAGACCCCATTCTGAAAGAGTAGGGACTTGCACATCTGGAGGTGGAGGACCGCATGGGTCAAGCCACGCAAGCCCGTCAAGAGTTTCATCTACGTTATTTGAGCCTACCAGTGTCGCCGAACCGGTGTTTACATTTAGAGTATATAAAACATCCTCGAAATTAGCATAGAGAATTTCGTTTATCTCATCATATGCTAAACCTGAACTAAAGTCAGGTTCTGGGATACCTGATGGTCCTATTAAGGTTAACTCCCCTGTTGTCGTAGAAATAGTGTAGAGATTCATGCCTTCAGCTTCATCACTCAAACCGTATAAGATCTCATTTGCGTCATCATACGCCATTCCACCAAAACCAATATCTGATCCAGTGCCAATTGTCTGAACTGTCCCGTTTAGGAACAGAGCAGTGAGAATATTGTCGTTGTCATTATCTATAGAATATAATACGTTTTCTCCACAGTCGTCAGATGCCAGACCCCACCAGTTGCTCGATTCGTTCTGATCGCTTAGAAATGTTATGGCCCCATTTGGTGCTATTGAACCTACAGTAAACTCATTCGGCAAGGGGGTTCCAGGATAATCTTCAACATCTCTGAGGCGTAGAGAGTGCCCTCTATATAAGATAGCCCAACTATACTTGCGTCTCCACCATTGGTACTCACAAAAAGTGTGGCTGCACCGGTATTGGGGTTAATAGTGTACAATACACCTGGGTCTGTGGTTGAAAGTCCGATCAAGCCTTGAGGAAATTCCTGGGCATTCACTGACCCTACTGCTAGAAGCAGAGTTAGTGCTACAGCTAATTTAATTTCCTACTAATAGAGCCTATAAATCTATTTTTCATCTAATTCTCCTGCGTATTTAGTCTTCTTTTCTGTTTTATTTTTTTAATTAAGCTGTGACTCTCTTTCTTCTCATAACCATAAAACCAACTACTCCAAGAACTCCCGCCATTGCGATTAAGCCCCATCTGGGAAAGTGTTGGGACTTCTGCAACATTTTCCGTTTATACAGCTAACGGCGTCTACTGAGCCATTTAGGGAGCCAATTGTTACGGCCACTGCTGCTCTAATTCTGACGGTGCTTCCAGCATAAGGGGTGAGGTCAAAATTAATCGGCGTATATCCTAGAACATCCGGGTCGCCCGGCTGGGTTTGGAAAATATTCATTAGCACTCCGGCACCTGTATCAAAAGCAGGCGCGCTTGGGTCCATGACATCAACACGATACTGCTGGTTTGGTTGATCCTTATCAATGTTCAACCCGTCTCCATTTACAAATACACGGCTTGAAACTTCAGGTGAGCTGTTTTTTGTAAAACCTCCGGTAATCAATTCAGTAGGATCTCCGGGAGGCTCCATGGTATTATTAATATAATAAATAATTGCAGAGCAGGTAATAGTGGCTCCTTCAGGAAGATCTATATCCTGATATAGAATGTTGGAATCCGGTCCGCTCTGATCAGTAGCCGAGGAGAAGTCGCCTTCAGGTGGGGGCATAAGATCAAATTGGTTGCCGGTATAAGTAAACCATGCTCCCTGTCCTGTCATACCCTGCTGAGTCCATCCAGAAAGATTGCCAGACTCAAAGCCGCCATTGGTCACGAGCTCCTGTGCGTTTGAATTAAAGCTAATAAACAATGGAACAAATAGAACTATTGATAGGAAAAACAAACTTCGGAAATTGAATATCAATACACCCTCCATAGATGCATCTAAATATCTATAGATAATAGATAATTATTGAGGGTGAGTCAAGGATTAAACAAAGATCAAAACGTTAAAATCTAATAAAAAAAGGGAGTCTCGCACTGTTGGTGCCAAACTCCCCTTAATCTTTACTTTATGATGTTGTTATTTTTATACTGAATCTTTCTTTCTTCTAATCAGAAAAGCTCCTAATCCTACAATAGCTAACACTATAGCAAGAGATAAAAAGCCCAATCCACTAAGCGTAGGAACGTTGGTAATAGGCGCTAGTGTTGGTGGAGGTGAATTTGATACACAGGAGCCAGTTATACCTTCCCCTAAGACACACGTTGCATCTTCAAAAAATTCACAAGTTACACCTGGCTGATCACATGTTTGATCCATGCAAAAGTCAGCAGCGCCCGCTCCCCCAAAGCATAAATTTGAGCTTCCTACCTGACTACAACCAAGGAGATCACGGGTATACTCGGAATTCCTGAATAGCTCGTTTCCGGTAAAGCTAGAAATAATAAACCAAAAGCAAGAGTTAAAACTAGTACCGCAGATAAACTTCTTTAATTCGCAATCATAAATCCTCCATACTTTAGATTAATGTCTATATTATCATAATTGCATATTCTAAACAATCGTTTTTCAGAATTAGCTGGGAAATAAAGAAAAAAGGGGCCTACACTGGATTAGTGAAAGCCCCCTTTAATCTTAATTTATAATGTTGCTATCTTTTATGTTGAAAATATGTTGAAACTTTTTTCTCTTAATCAGCAAAGCTCCAAATTTTACAAATATACTCCCTTTTACGCAGGCGGAGAAACGATTTTATATACTACCGAGTTTCCGCTATAAAACGGCTGATAGTAATCGCTTTTTTATATCAACCGACTTTTTCGACATCAGGGAGTGTCCAAGTTTTATCGAACAGCGCCTTCTCAGGTCCATAAAGACGGAAGATTAAAAAGAAGTCCTCACCCGTTGGAAGCCAATTGGACTCCATTCCCTCAGGCGCTTTTGGACCGAAATATATATCAATTGTTCCATCTTCATTTTGTTTTAGATCAGCTTTCTGAGTAGAGCCGATCCCGACCTTGCTTGCGTCGCTAATGAAGCCCTTGGTTTTCATGCTGTAGACGATTGCTGACCAAAATTGAGCAGCCGGCACATCTTTGGGAACCCTAAGACGATAGAGAGAAGATCCGTCAAACAGCTCTCCCGCTTCATCGCGGAGACCCATTAAATAGAAACTCCCTTTACCTAAACGTTTTGGCAAGAATGTAGCCCAGAAATACATCCCTCCTGCCCGCTTGTCCAACAACAACTCATCTTTTGTTACCATCGGAAACCCTGCTTCAGCTTGTGCTTTAGGGAAATTGGGTGCTTGCCATTTCACATCTGACCACCAATTTGCAAGTGATATGCCGGGGGTTATGAAGTAATCCTGCATCAAATCATAACCAAGAGTGAGTGATTGCTCTAAAGCTTTTGTGGTTTCTTCGTTCGGATTGAACTCTGTACCTTTTTGGATCCCGATAGTTGGCAGCATACCCATCATTACCAGATCTTTCTCTTGAACGGGTTCTTCGTTAACAACGGTGGCTAGATCCTCAAAGAAGCTCATATCGTATTGCGGTAGAGTATTCCAAGTTTTGGGAAATGCATTTATGTACCGTGTTGGCTCAGGATTATCCGCCTCTGATAGTGGATAGGCTTTGAGTTCTTTGGCATATGTTACAGCTTCTTCAAGCGTGCCTCCGTTAACTGCAACCGGGCGAAGTCCAACATACAAATTAAATGTCTTGGGTCGCTGCACAATATACCCTTCGGGCACCTCTCCCTCATAACCTGGAGGTAAAAAGAGATACTTACCACCCTTGCCCTAATCATGTCCTTCAGGTCCGATATCTGTCACAGGTACTTGCCAGGCATCAATGACGCTTCCGAAATAGATAACCTTTTCTGACGCCGGTGGGACTTCAAGTATTACAGGGCCGTCTTTGGTGTTTAAAACCGAAATCACATATGGGACGTCATTATTCGCAGTTAGAAATCCGTGTCGCGAAACCATGGGTTCTGAGAAATAAATAACATCGTTGAATGTAAAACCTAGCTGCGACTCTGCGCTCTTTCGCAAATCCATCATGCTTACAGCCGGCATACCCCAGATAACGGCCTGGGTACCACGCTAGACAGCTTGCTTATATTCAAGTGATTCCTCTGTTCCGTTCTGTGCCTCAGCCTGTCCTGTCACTGCTGCCAGCAGTATTGCAAAAGCTAAAAGGATAAAACCCTTTTGTTTAAATTGTTTTAACATGTTACCGCCTCCATGTGTTTAAATTTTCTCTGTTAATCCTACATAATTCTCTATGTACGTAATATTCCTATTATTACGCAGGCGGAGAAACGATTTTATATACAACCGAATTTCCGCTATAAAACGGCTGATAGTATCCTCCTGCAAATAGGAAATATGTTTGCCCGCCAACATCTGTTTTTTGAGCGCCTTCGGGAAGGTCATTTACAATCGCTCCGACTGGAGGCTCGACCACTTCATAACCATTTCCGGTGTTTCGATAATATGCGCCGCCACAGTCGCGGTAATCACCCCCTGGTGCGCTTACAGTTGTGCAGCTTGATGGAAGCGACGTCACAACCGCTCCTTGTGGAGGTGGAATTACTACATATTCATTATCCTTAGGAGCGTAGTAGACGCCGTCAGAATAATAGAATGTATCTCCCTTCACGTATTACGGTTGAAGAGTTTTGTGGGATTGACGCAATTGCAGCTCCTAAAACTATTCCGCTGGCAAATGCCCATCCTGAGTAGTAACCGCCCCAGGAATTATAGTATCCGCCGTAGTATCTGCTGTTGTATTTGTTTCCGTAATACTTGTTGTTTATCGTAACGTTGTTGTTATTAAAGTTGTTATTGTTGTTGTTAAAGTTGCCACTGTTTCCAGGTCTGTTGCCGGAGTTGTTGCCATTTCCGGAATTGTTTCCGCCATTTCCGGGCCTATTGCCAACATTGCCGCTGCCGTTCCCAGGTCTGTTGCCCGGTCTGTTCCCAACATTCCCGCTGCCACTACCTGGTCTTTGAGCAGGCCTGGTTTGTCCGATATTAGACTGTGGTCTCTGTGCGCCGCCATAGTTCTGACGACCAGAGCTTTGTCGATTAGAAGAGTGGCCTGAATACTTAACGCTTCCTCTTCCCCCGTTTCCAAATCCGCCACCGCCACCGCCGCCGCGGTTCATGCTATGTCCGCCGCCGCCTCGGCCACCACCACCTCTTCCCCCTCGGGAGTAAGCATCAAGTGTAGCCACGAGCATTAGAGTTAATAGTAAAAAAGCAGTTACAACGCTCTGTAAATTTATTTTATTTTTCTTCATTGTTCTCGCCCTCCTTTTCTTTCTTGAAGTTAATGAAGTCAATCTTTACTGCATCCTTTGGAAGGACAGGTTTAAAAGTTGAGGCAGAGAATTTTGGCTCCAGGTTCCAGTTGGAGAATATCGCCTGATACTGAGGCACTCCCTCAATCTGTTTATAATCAATAACGAATTTGTAGGGTAGCGCCGGGTCCTCATTTGAAATCCAGATCTGCCAATCAACATACTCTCCAACAAATGCGAGATGTGTGCACTCAACCCCTCTCACAATGCTGTCACCGACAATGAATCCGCCAATTGTGGTTTCCATTAATGAGCTGTATGGGTCTGCGCTTATTATATCTGCAAGGGCTAGAGTGAAATTGTAATTATCTATCAGAAAGTCCATCGTTGCGTCAATAGTGTCAGGGGTCTTAAGCTGGCCGTAAAATTTGTCGGTCGCATTATAAAGCGTTAAATCGGTGCCGCTATACCAAACCTCTCTCGTGTTAAAGTCCCCTATATATTTTGCGTAGACGTGATTGGGCCTCTTCACCAAAGTCCTCATGGTGCCGCTGATCTGAATGGTCTGCCCGCTATCAAGAGTTCTGTCGTTTGTGATTTCCGTGTCGAATGAAAACTCCTTAGCAGAGGCCAGAGTGTCTGACATTTCTTTTAATATCTCAAGCGCCTCTGGGTCTAACTCAGCTTCAGTAGTCTCCGCAGCCTCAGAAGTTTCGGGCTCAGAAGTCTCTGCTTGAGAGCTGTCCACAGCCTCTGCCTTTGTTTCTTCCTCTGCATTTACGAGCGCTGAGTTTTGCGCAATGGGAACAAGAGCAAAGCCTAGGATAAAGAAAGTGATTATGATAATATTTTTGATGCCTACCATTTTAACCTCCAATCAAATTGTTATGTTTATTGTAAATGATATCTATGGAAAATACACCGCCTATATCAAGATGCTTAAAAATCGATTGATTAGCCTAGACGGTATGTTAATCTTGGGATGAATCCCGTAAATATTTTGCTTACATATAAGCACAAAAGGAGGCGGTAAAATGTTGTTAAGGTTAATGATGAGTTCAGTTTTTGTTTTATTTCTTTCAGTCTCTGTAATGGCAGTAGATGAGCCTGAGGTGGAAGCACCGGCAGCACCTGAAGTTAATGCACCGGAAGCTCCAGCAGCCCCAGATGCACCACTTAGTCCAGATGTTAAGACGGTAGACACACCATCGATGCCGGACGTAGAAGTGCCGGAAGTAAAGGTTCCTGAAATGCCAAAAATGCCGGAAGTTCCAGAAGTACCGGAGCTAAAAGCACCATCCGCACCGGGCGCAGATGTGCCTGAAGTTCCAAGTGCTGATGTACCTGATGCTCCAGCGGTAGACACTCCTGACGCGCCTGAAGTAAAAGCTCCAGATGCACCGTCAGTAGATACACCATCCGCACCAGAGGTGGAAGCACCACTTACGCCAGATGTTAAATCAGTAGATACACCCTCTATGCCTGACGTAGAAGCTCCAGCAGTAAAAGCTCCAGAGGTGAAATCACCTTCAGCCCCAAGCGTGGACGTGCCAGAAGTTCCTGAAATAAAGGCTCCAGAAATGCCAAAAATGCCGGAGGTTCCAGAAGTACCGGAACTAAAAGCACCAGGGGTGGAATCACCCCCAATGCCGGGCGCAGATGTGCCGGAAGTTCCTAGTGCTGATGCACCAGAGGTTGAAACACCTCTAGCACCGGACGCACCTTCAGTAGACACCCCGGAGATGCCTGATGTAGAGGCTCCAGCTGCACCTGAAGGTTGATACACCCGACGCACCTGAAGTAAAAGCACCGGACGCTCCTAAGGTTGATACGCCTGAAGCGCCTGAGCTGGAAGTTTTAGATCCACAACCACAGTATTAGAATTGTTTAGTTCTAAAGTGTTTTTAGACTACTCATATTAAACATAAAAAAGGGGGCTCGCACTAGTAGTTTGAGCCCCTCCCTAATTACTTTTCTATCAATTACTCGCTTAAGATAATGTTTTGAATAACTTTACTTTTACGGCAGGTGTCTATGTCGACAGTCTGATCACACTAAAGATATATCACTTCTTTCCATCTTGAATTTAACCCGGATCAATCCTTAATCTTGAGGCTGTTTTTTAAAACTAATTTGGGGGCAATAAGATCTTCAATTGTATATCTATCCAAAACACCTAGAAACGAAAGGAGGCCTTCATTTAAGACATGTCTCAATCTGCAGTCATTTTCAATTACACAATGATTTGTAACCGGATCAAAAACATTGTACTAACTTAAAGTCTTCTTCTGTCTTTCTTACTATTTCACCAACAAAAATTTCAGAAGCCGCTTTAGCCAGCAGTAACCCCCCAGTTCTTCCTGTGTTTGTCTTAAGATAACCTTCCTTTGATAAATTATGCACTACTTTTCTCAAGTGCTCTTTTGAAATGTTATAACTATCCGATATCTCACTGATTGTGCATTTGCTATTGTCTTTTAATGCCAAATACATCAATACCCGAAGCGAGTAATCACTATATAAGGTTAAACGCATAGAAATAGTCTCCAGTTAGGTAATCAATTAATTTGTTTGTCTTGCATACAGCATATAGTGCATGATTCTTATATCACCTTATTTCTCAAGTGTAAACGGTATAGTGGCTTGAGTATAGAACCAATCCAGCTGATCTTCACGGTCAAATACAGCTTGGACGCCTTCTGCTCCAAGAAGTGTGAGTACCCGGCCGAGAATTAGATATTCTAGTGCCTTGAAGCTCAAAGTTATATCTAACTCGCCACCTAGAAAACTTTCTATATCATTTCCAGGGGCCGGATTTCTAAATGCGTAGCCGAACGCCGAGTCATTAAAGGGACCCGCCCTTATACTTCTTCTTCATCTGAGTAGCTGATCACAAGTAATTATTAATCCCTGCCTTCTTAGTCCTCTGCATGATTTATACCCTTGAAGTCTTAAATTTCCATCTTACCAATAAAAGCTATTCTAACAAATTTATATACAAAAAAGAACCAGTTATATGATGTATATACTTTGCATTAATTGGAGGAGAGAACAACGCTTAAATTAAGCCTCTTCTTTGCTTCTTCTTAATACTACAAATCCAAATACTCTATTAATTCCATTACTGAACAAGAAAGCTTCATCCTTCTTAGAGTCTCTGTTAGACAGAGATAAAATATTTATAAAACTATCCAAAACAAACTTTTTTTCGAATCCCTCCGATTATTACAGAATAGTAATTCTGTAACAATGTTTCTGCAATCTTAACCGGATATAACTAACACTAAATCCAAGTTAGGAGGTAGTAAACGATGTTTAATAATTTATATAGATTAAATATATTAGGTTTGGTTTTGTTTGTTCTTGTGATGGGTTTCTTAGTGGTGCAGCCTTTTGAGCAAGTTAACGCTCAAGAGCAAGAGTCGGTCGGTGAGGAAGACTTTGGTCGCCGTCCTGGAAGGAGAGGGCGCTTTTGCAGCGACACGGCAAGGCTCCAGTTAGCGGCGTGCAGAAATGAAGTAATGGATGATTTCTACACCAATGTTGCTAAATGCATTCAGGTCCAAGAGAATGGGGAAAGGAAAGAATGTAACAGTGAAGCTTCTTCTACCCGCAAAGAGGAAAACAGATTCTGTGGGGAGCAGTTTTATTCTCGTACAGAACTCTGCGAGGCAATAGGGGAAGGCCGGTATGATCCAAATTTTGATCCTTCCCTATTTAACACTGATTTTGTAAATCCTATGAACCCTAACCCTTACTATCCGCTTCAGATAGGTAATGTCTGGGAGTACGAAAGCGAAGACGAGTCGAGCAAAGTGGAAGTGCTGGATAGGACAAAGCTCATCGACGGGGTTACCTGTTTAGTGGTAAATGACTTCGTTCAGGGCGATGAAAGCAGCGAAGACACAGATGACTGGTTTGGGCTTAGAAAGGACGGTACTGTGGATTATTGTGGAGAAGAGGTTAAGGACTTTGAAATCTTTCCAGGTGACAGCCCACAGCTGCCCGAGCTTGTAAGTATCGACGGCTCCTTCAAAGCGGGACGTGAGGGCGATCTAACCGGAACGATTTTCCCAGCAAACCCCACGGCAGGCGCTACTTACCGTCAGGAGTATTCATTCGGAAATGCTGAAGACGCAGCCACAATTTTGTCCACAACATATGGTTACGGAAGTGACCCTGAGCTTGACGAGTTTGCGCCCCAGGGGCTAGTGGATCTGATGTGTGAAGACAGCGACTGTATTGTTACAAGAGAGTACACACCGATAGAGCCGGATGGTTTTGAGCTTAAATACTATGCTAATGGAATAGGATTGTTTCTTGAGGTTAAACCCGATAGTGGTGAGATCAACCAGCTTGTTAGTTGTAATTTTAATGCAAAGTGCAACTCTCTAAGAGCTAAAACGACAGAGTGTAAATGTAGAATTTGAGTATTAGCGAGACCTTGGTTAGAAATACGGCCTGCTGGATGGTGGGAGTACGGTTTCTTCCCAAGGTCTTTTTTATGTGAGATTGTTTGCCTGCCCGCTATTTCTTGTTGAAATTTTAACGTAGCAATAGAATGATTGGAATAATGAATTGATTATGGGCAGTTTAGATTTGTTAATAAAAGCAGTGGTTACTGGAAATAAAAAAAGGGGCTCGCACTAGTAGTTTGAGACCCCTTTTACATTTTAAATTGAGATATATTTAGTTTGATTTAAGCAGTAACTTTCCTTTTTCTTATAACCATAAAACCTACTATTCCTAAAATACCTGCCATAGCAAACAAGCCCCATTCAGATAAAGTAGGTACTGATGAAATTTCTTCTTCCCCACCGAGATCTTCTACAGTGCACGAAACAGCGTCAACTGCAAATAAAATTACTCCCTGATTATTTGCTTGAGCTATTCTTAGCTTTACAGTGCTTCCGGCATAAGCCGTAAGATCAAAATTAAGCGTCGTATAATCCAGCGTTGTCGGATCACCGGGCTCAGTCTGAACCAGATTTTCTAGCACTCCGCTTCCAGTGCCAAAATTCCCTGCATTTTCAGTCATGATATCTATTCTGCCCTGTTGGTTTGGAGTACCCAGGTCTGAAGAATTCAATCCCGGGCCGATTACAAACTCATCACCAAAATTTTTATAGTAATAGATTAGAAAACATGATACTTCCGCACCTGATGGAACTGTAATATCTTGATATATTGCAGAGCTGCATGGAGGCTCCAGTGTATCTGAAGATACTGCATGATTTCCCTCTGGGGGAGCCTGAATAGAGTTTCCCCAGAAGCTCTGTGTACCACTGTATCGATAGTACCCGCATGAAGAATCAGATCCCGATTCTACAGCGGTAGTCCAGCCGGTTAAATTGCCGGTCTCAAAGTCTCCGTTTGTTACCAGTTCTTGAGAATGGGAATTTAAGCCAAAACACATAGGGAGAGAAAGTATGAAAATAATAAGTAATACATTTCTGATGGATGACATCTACTAACCTCCAATAATGTTTAATAGTTTACGCATAAAAAAGGGAAGCTTGTGCTTCCCTTTTTTATGGTGAAGAAATATTTACTTGCTATATTTTAAGGCGCAGCGGGTATATGAATAGAATGTATGAATGTTTTATCGCTGAGCGAAATGCTTGAATCCTGGTTTTTCACATCACACTTGCAGCCGAATATATTACAGTTGTCGATGTATGAGTTTCTCAGTTTGGCTGAGATAACGGTTTTTATTTTCAAAGTCTTATCGGCATCTGACCCGTCTATCCTCCAAACCGTGAGCTGAGTAGGCTGGAACGTAGCTCTTGAAAGATCGGCAAGATTATGCATGGAGTTATTACATTTATCATCTAATATCTCAGACGGCCTTGGTCTGTATCTGAACGATGAATCATTCCCTAAGTCAGGTCTTTGACCAGGAGACAGATTATCGATTGAGACATTCTCTTTGCTAAACGTTGTAGAGGTAGACCATTCCACTCCACCTGATAATGAAGCGCTTCCGCCGGAAGAGTCAACTCCTATTTCTCCTCCAACACTAGTTGATACGGAGGAAGTTACCTCAGCAGTTGTGGCCTGGTTTGTTGGGGGCTCACTCTCAAGCAGTATCGCTTCATTGGAATCGAGTTCTGTTGACCCAATTTTAAGAGTGTTTGTGTTTACAAATTCTCTTAGATACCATGCTTGCTGTGTGGGAAAGCCATCAGGGGCAGGATCCTCGACGCTGTCATCATATCCGTTCGCGCTTGCCAGATTAAGGTCTTGCTCCATGAATACAAATGATTTTAATCCATCAGGAGTATCTGCAGTGATTGTCCACACTTTATTAGTTATATTGTAGACATTAAGGTCAGTTGCGTTAGGACTATTTGCTCCCACTATGGCATTAGAATCAGAAAAGCCAATGTAGCTAAAGGTTGCGTCTGTATGTGAGCTGTTGCAAGGCTTAAAACGTTTTCACCGTTCACACCCTCGAAAGTTGTATCCCTGGTCGAGGCTGCTTGTCGTTCAATCTCCTCAAGCTCATCTTCAAGCCCAAACCTTTTCATCATTGTAACAGGATCTGCGTTTAATAAGCCCTCTTGTATGAGCTCTGCTCTCCTCTCTTCATAACTTTCGATCCAAAACCTCTTATGAAAAGCGTGGTGAATAAATTCATTTAGACCGCCTGAAATGTCTTGTCCTGGAGGAGAACCAACAGTCTCTCTTGATTCTGTAAAACCACTATGAGTCTTGGATGTCCATATTGCGTTTCCATGCTTTTCTATAGTGAATGTATTAGCTGTATCCTCAGGATCGGTATTCTCAGGATCCTGTCTCTTCGTGCACATTATCAATTTGAAGAATTACAGCATACAGATAGGCAATTGCGGCCGCGTCAACTTCATAGACAGAGATTATAAACTCTTCGTTAAACGCCTCACGGATAAGTTCATTTTCTTCATTAGTTAAATCGAGCATTGAAGGACCATAAAGATGTATATGGTTTGCCTCGCCGGTGTGCTCTCCGATGTCAAGCGCGTTTCTTAAATCCCGGAGCCCTTCTTCAGGATGGTCACCAATTACTACTCCGTGAATTGGGTCGCGAGTAGTGGTATCACCACCGCTGCCGTTGTTGTCGTTACATCCGCCGATTGTAAAAAGTGAAATTGCAATTAAGAAAAGTACTAAGAAAGAAGCTCTGAATATAAATCTTGTGGAAACCATACTTACCCCCCAAGTTTGTTTAGGTGAATGCAGTATGATTAGAGAGTTGGTATATGAATATAAACCTCTTCCCAGAAAAAAAAAGGATTAAGGCACCCTCCAATTATTACCTTATCACCGTTTATATCTATATAAAATATTATGCATCCACAGCATTAGAAAAGCAACAAATAACTGTATTTATTTCGTACGACATACACGCAATATTTTTAACTCTCTGCATATAAATATTGCATTTCAGGTTAGTAATTATATGTTTAAGCTTACTTTATTACTTCGTTTGACTTGCAAAAAAGTTGAAGGGGGGGGGATTTATTCAAATGAGAAAGAATACAGCATTTGTAGCACTAATACTCTTGTTTTTAGTACAAATATCAGTTTCTGAAGAAACAATTATAGGCCCCGAAATAGAAGCGGCTCAATCTTCACATTCAAATTTAGAGCCCGATGTGTCTCTGATAGGGCTTAGAGAAAAGATAGATACTATTAACCAGGACATACTTAAACTCCTTAACGAGCGTGCCGAAGTGGTGCTTGAGATTGGAAAGCTAAAAAAGGAGAATTCTATGGAAGTTTACGACCCTGCTCGAGAGAAAGAAATAGAAAACAGGTTAATTCAAATCAACACCGGTCCTATGCCGGACGAATCAGTAATAAAAATTTTCAGAGAAATCATCTCTGTCTGCCGAGAGCTGCAATAAAGGAAACGATTCTTTCATTATCTCTAAATCTTGGAGACTAAAGATATGGTACTGCGGTATTTCAATCGTGTCATCTAAGTTTATTACTCTTAGTCCTGCTGTTTAAGAAGGGAAATAAATGGTATACGGGATTAATTTGTTTAGGCTCATTAAGATTCTTTTCGCTATAAAAAAGGAGTAGTATTACCTACTCCTTTTCAACAACGGTTTCTATTTTAATTCCTGTCTAAGAGTAGAAAAATGAACGGGTCTCCCTCGAAATTTTGACTGTCCACAGCAACAGCAGTTCTGATTTCTCCGGAAAAGAATTCTATCGCCCCTGTATCAATGGCGACAGTTTTTGTTCCCGTAGGTGTAACAATGACCTGGTAAAAACCTGCCGGTACTTCAAGATATCCCGAGGCTTGACCAAAAGCGACATCTGTCAAAGTTGGATCGACGTCGTTAATGTCAGTTCCGGGAGGGTTTATGTAAATGTCTACATTCCCAACTCCAGGAGCTCCGTGAACTGCTCTTACTTTAATAGACCCAGCCGCCGGTAGTGAATTATCATCATCAAGCACAATCGGGAAAATACTGTCATCTTCTAACAGCCCCGTCACAATAATTGTAGTATCGGAATTCCTGGGGAAATTAAGATCAGCATCAACAACAGTTATGTCAGTTCCTGCAGCTTTGACCTTTATATTATTAACTCCCGAGGGGATGGGTGCATACCCATTGCCGTTTGTTGGGAAAGTATTAAGATAAGGTAAATCAGATATGACCTCTACGTCATCGATGAATCCGTCAACTGGTGGAGCATCGGGTGAGTCGTGCAGAACTCTAAGAGAAGCTATACCTGCTCCCCCATTGTCATCATCGCAACTAATAACACCAAAAACAAGTACTAAAGGTAACAACAGCATAGCTAAATATTTCATTCTAGGCCTCCTGTAGGTAGAATAAATTTTTTTAAATCCAATCTATATTCTTTATGCTGAATAGAATTAATAGTATCCCAATAATTCTATACAACATATATACAAAAAGTATACGAGCCGTAGATTTATATTCAAGATAAATTTCAATATATCTAAAAGTAATATATGTTTCTCTTTGATTTGAGTAAGTTAGCGAAGTCAACTTTGGTATTTAATATTTGAATAAATTGATATTATTTGTATAATAGGAAAATGAATTATAAATACACTATAGGTGCCGTCTCCAAAAAAACCGGATTATCATCAAATTTAATTAGAATGTGGGAATTAAGATATGCGGCCGTTGTTCCCTCAAGATCACCAACCAATCGAAGACTTTATTCAAGTTCTGATATTGAAAGGCTAATACTCTTAAAAAATGCTATTGATATAGGTATGAGTATTGGATCGGTGGTAAGTTTGTCCACTGAACAGCTAGTAGATTTTATAGAAACAAATAAAGGAAAAGAGTTTACAAATCAATTTGAGAATCAAGCTAGTACTCGAGAAAATCAATCTTACGAATACCATCTTGGTAACTGTTTTGAGTGCATTGAGAAATACGATACCGATCAATTACAAAATGCTCTAGGTAGAGCAGCTATCTATCTAAATGATAATGATCTTCTTCAATTTGTTATCAAGCCGCTGTTATTAAGGGTTAGGGAGCTCTCAAAAAGAGGAATACTCAATAAATTACAAGAAAAACTAGTTTTCAACGAAACCAGAAGTTTTCTTCTTAACTGGATTGATTCTTTTGCAAAATTACCGAAGAAAAATAAAATAGTTATTTTAAGGATGAACGAGAGCTTAAATAATTTAAGTGCACTAATAGCAGGTGTTATATATTGCTTGAAAGGGCACGATGTTCTTTTTATGGACATTGAGGATGATCTTGATTCATTAAAGCAGCACATCTCCGAGGTAGAACCAGTTGCAGTTGTGTTAATTAATATCTTTCCGGAAGAGGCCGAATTAATAGCTAACAAATCAATAGAGATAGATGAAATGATGCATTCTTTAAATAATACTAGACTATTAATTTTTGATAATCATTTCGTAGACCAAAACGATGTTTCTATTGCATCCCTCTAACAATCTCACCTACTATTGAAATGTTTTTTTTATACTTTAAGGAGCATTGTTGTAATAATAGATAATAATTTGTAGTGTTATATGAAAAATCCTCTTCAAGGTGGACCTTTTACTCGGTAGCCCGAGAGTCCTAATTTTGGACCCTCGTATCCTGATCTCTCTCTCCAATAATTTTACAACACCTTCTGCACTAACTCTGGCCGCCCACTCTCCCCCGAATGTGGGTTGATTCACTTTCATTCTCTCGCGGAAAATTTAGACTTGGCTTCCATCATTCTTTGATGCCTCCTGGTTAATTAAATAAGGGCCATACGGGTATAGTGAAAATCCCCTTGATAAGTATTAAGCTCAAATATTTTTAGATTTTAAGCTGTGGCCTTTCATCTTTATACTAGTAAAGAATGATAAAACATGTTTGATCCCGAGTGATTGATACTCTATTATAATATGAGCAGTGTATGAGTAAAATTATGGTCCTTTTTTTTCTTGCATATGCATAATCCAACTAAATCAGTCTCAATTAGGGGGTCTATAGGATCTATTAAGAGTGCAGGTCAACTAAATATGGAATCCCTATTGTATGCTAAACTTCGGCACATTGGTTAAATATAATGACCAAAAAGGGGGAATACGATGCAAAATCAAAGTTGCCACAAGTCTTATCCTGATGTTTGTTTTAATGGGCTTACCGCTCGAGCACAAGATCCGGTCGGTCCTGAGGAGGCCACCAACGCGGCATCAAACGGCTATCCTATGGTCGAGAATAAAGACCAATATTTCGGATATCCAGTCGATAAGGAAAGCCCGCAGTACAAGGCGCCATTAATCAGATGCACAATGCTCAGGGGTTTATACTCCAAGGATTTGTATTCGTAACCCCTGAAGCAACGGCCATCATATCGTTTCTATGGGCCGATCTGCGTGCAGAGCCTCTGGTATTGGGAGTGCCGGAAGTCGAAAAGACCGTATATCTCTCCAATTATCGACCTATATACACTGTTATACAATATTAGGAACAATGACTGGCAACGGCGCAGACGAAGTCTGCTTGCGGATAGGGAAGGGGTGAACCCGAAGGTGTTGAAAAGGTTATCAGTCAGAACTGATATTTGTCTTCATGCCCTATCGTACCCAGCTTTTAACCCGAGGACATGGCAATGTTAAAAAAATACAGTCCGGAATACAGTACAGCCACTGAGCCAGTTTCTGGATGAACCGGCCCGCCATGCCCTGCAAGAATGGTACCGGCGTATAGTCACAGAGGTCAAGACGCTGATCTTAACTACCTAACTTCTGCTCCAGTCCTCCCGACTGTCCCTGGCGACGGCACGGGCAAAGTTTGCCGAGATGGGCATAGAGCCCGGCAAACCCTTTGATCCGATACATATCCGAAGATATGAAGAAAGCTCTTGAATCCGGTATGGCCGATGGGATGAAGACCATAGATGAAAAGGTTGCGACAGAGAAATCTGCTGCCGACCTGTTTGGTACCCGTGAGTTCATGAAGAACAACTACCTCAACCGCGCTATCGGGGCCAAGATGGGCATCTACGGCAATTCAAAGAGTGAAGCGTTCTACTTCGTTTTCCTAGAAGATGCTGAAGGCAACAAGCTAGACGGCGCTGAAACCGCTACACTCTAACTTTCGATAAAGACAAACTACCTCCGGTCAATGCGTTTTGGTCGGTCACGATGTATAACGGTAAAACCCAGCTTCTGGTAGCAGAATCCAATTAACAGGTATTTGATAAACTCTCCGATGCTTCCCGAGTTGAAACATGATGCTGATGGGAATCTTACCATCTACATACAGAAAAGCTCGCCGAGGCAGGATAAGGAGTCAATTGGCTGCCTGCTCGGATGGACCTATACATGGGCTGAGGAGCTACTGGCCTAAGGAACATACTTGACGGGAGTGGAAACTACTCCGGTTGAGCGTGTTGAGTACTAAGAAGACTAATATTTCATTAAAATTCTTAGTGAATATATTTACTTCTAAGGCCAAGGACAACGTAGAATAGCTAATGCGTTTACTCTTTGGAACCCAGCCGTCAGCAATACAACTAAAATAGTAACAAAGGGTGAGCGGCATACTGCTCACCTTTTTTGTTATTTCTGTCTCGAAGCCTGAAGTCTTCATATTAAAAAGAAAAAAGCTGCAAAAATTAGTCGTATTGAGAGTCAATCATAAGGGTGATTCACTCTTTCTTAAGCGTCTGTAATTGTTGACTTATCTTGAGATTAGCAATAAAAAAGGGAGCCCACACTATATTAGCGAAAGCTCCCTATAAATTCATATTAGAATTGTATCTAGGCTGAATTAACCAACTACTTTTCTAGCATAGGAGCCTGTTTCGATCACAGTCCTATGCGAAAAAGATATTACTGAACAAGCTCGATCTCGCTTGGTCTCCATTTTTTAGTGAAGAACGGTTCAAGCGGGCTGTGGGAACGAAATCGTAAGCCACCCTTTGCCGGGCATCGTCTGTATCGGTCCCACGTGCTACACCTTCCGGCTGTCCGGGCTTAAATAGATAGTTGTAGATCCATCCTTATTCGGCTCTGCAGCTGGTGAGGGATAGCTCTGGCTTCCTGCGCGCGGATAGCCCTGGGGTGTTTGGAGCATTGAACGAGTCTGGTTGTCAAAAGCGTAATTGACCAGAACAGCGCTGGATATTTGGGGGCAGAGTGATTTAAGGTCTTTGCACCGTCAACAGGGTCTTGTCTGCATCCAGAGAGATCCCATGAGATATTGAGAGCCAACATTTGGAATCCGCATAATCATGCCAGGTGAGTCAGTGTCCAGCCGTGAAGAGCGGCCACTTGGTCGAGTCCTGGCACCTGTCGCTGGAAACGGCTTGAACATACCTCTTCAACAATATAGGCGGCGGCGTCTCAAATTGTAACCACCTTCCCATAACATGGTCCCCATGCAGGAGTCTGGTAGTAAGCCCAGTTGGGATGCGAAAGCGACCAAAGCAGTTGAGGCGCTCTACCGAAAGCATACCAACTGCAGCTGCGTCAGTGAGAATTTTCATACGTATATCAGGCTCAAAGGGTTTGCCTTTGACTATGCCTATAGCTGCCAGTACCCACCGGCGAGTTCCGCATCATAGCTGGTGGCCGGTCCTGCTGTACGTCTTGTTGATCATTTCAAAGAATTGTAGTCGCTCGGAGGAACTGTGTAAATGATTTCCGCTTGCATCGATAAACTTTGTCTCGGGTATGGCTGGGTTAACACCTAGTTTTACCTTGCCTTCTAAGCGTACATGGCAATGCTCGTGCCGTAGCCTCGATGTAGGGATAAGTCGACTTCTTGATGTTATCGACGGTCGGTTTGGGATCGTTATCTGTCAAAAAATGCTCGACGGCGTAAAGAACCAGTTTGTACGCGACTTAGCAACGAAAAAGCCGTTATCCGGAAAGGAGACCGTCATATCCAGGTGGCACTGGCAAAGTATTCCACTGTTATACACGGTCAGGTCCGGGAAATCAAATACATCGATAATCCAGCTAAACCACATATCGTTAATAGTGCCAAGTCCCTTTGGCGGCTGTCCAGCCACCATCGAGACCTTTTGTCAAATCCACCACAGCAAGATAATAGAACGGCTTATCGGCATTGCCGTAAGAAAAAGCGACTGCGAGTCCATTAACTCAGGGGAATATGACCACAGTATTGTCTTCAGCCTATGCTCAGAAAACCTTCACGAATCGCATATGCCAGGCGTAAAACTATTGTTGAACGAGTCAGTGCTCGGGTAAAGTCGAGGTTGTCGTACACTTTCTGTGCGGTTTCTTCACTCGGCACCCCATCCCAGAACTCCAATGTGCCGATCGATGTTTCGACCTGATCAGGTGTTGTTATGGATTCAGGTACTCCTGAGGACGTCTGTCCCACCGCCCATTGGGACATCATGAGTACAAAACAGACCACAAAGATTGATTTCACGGTCCAAATATTCAATCGGTTAATCATTTCCCTTCCTCCTAAAATGTATTTGTATCTTCAATTCTATACTATTTCTAAGCAGTTCCAATGACTAATTATTAACGCCTGAAACATCATGTGGTACAAAAACAATCTCTCAAAGTTTGGGCTATTTGAGTCCCTCTAAAAACAAAAAAAGGGGGCTTAAACCACTAGTGCCAAGCCCCCATTATGATTTTTTATTTTTTCTTTTTATCTTTGCTCGCAGCGCCTTAGCGATTCCCCAACACAAGTGTCGGTTCCTCTTCCGCCGTTTACATAATCATTGTCATCTTCACCGTCAATGTCATCATCTCCCCAGCCGCCCCATGCTCTGTCGTCTCCAAGTCCTAGATCAACCAGATCATGGCCAAATCCCGCAATCACACTGTCATTTCCGGCACCAGAATCTATGCAGTCGTTTCCAGGGAATCCAAATATGACATCAGGCCCTGGTGTACCGCAGATAATATCGTGCCCAAAAGTACCGTAGATATAAGTCTTGCCTCTATATGCAAAACCTTCAGTTATAGCATTAGGATCTGAACAATCGCATATCTCGCATGCATCCCCAATGCCGTCCCCATCGCCGTCTTCCTGACCAGGGTTAGGATCGTCTATGCAGTTATCATCAGCATCTGCCACTCCGTCCATATCTGCGTCCATAATTACCATCTCCTCAACACACATTCCTGTGTCTACTTCGCAAATCGGAAATGAAGGGTCCATGCAGTCTGTGTCGGTAACGCATGTATCAGGTGCGGCCTCACACATGCCGCTATCTCCACAGAACGGTTGGCTCGGATCTGTGCAGTCAGCGTCTATAGTGCATGCCGTATTGACGGCGACACACTGCACACTTTCAAAGCAGGCTGTCTCGCTCAGAGTTATATCGCATTCTTCATCCACTCCGCAGGACTGGAATGCGCATACAATTTCAGGCGCAGGACAGACAATACCAAGTTCCAATTGAATTTGAGCTAAAAGCAGACCATACTCAATTGCCGTTGCGCCTTGGGAAGAGTTAGGTGCCATCAAACCTAAAGCTAAAACGAGAGCTAAGATAAACTTCAACATATTCACTACCTCCTTAGAATAATTAGACGCGAATTATCTAATACCTCAAAAGGAGAGCTTTTCTATCGATAAAACTTTTCCCCCCATACTCCATTATGTATTGAATCTCCCGCCCAGAGATTTTGTATAATCTTTGGAAATTCAATTTGCTGCCGTAAATATTGAGGTCCTACCGCATCTATTTCCATTATTTGATATTTAGACATATAAGTCAAGCAGTATTTATGACGAACGTATGTTTTAAAATGAAGGGTCAAAAAAGTTTGTCATAATTATTCTATGACAATCTGGATTCGTTATTATTTGAAAATTTGAAGAGTTTAGATAAAAAAAGGGGGCTCACACTAATCGCGCCAAGTCCCCTATAAGTTTTAGAGTAAAATGTTTTTAGACTTTAAGCAGTAATTTGCCTTCTTCTGATAACCATAAATCCTACGATTCCAAGAAGCCCTGCCATGGAAATAAGACCCCATTCAGATAGGGTTGGGACATTAGTAGGTGTAGTAAATGTAAGAACTATAATACCATCTCCTTCTCTAACTCCTGGGGTTGTAGTTCCATTATCTACACCATCAATATAAGAAGAACCACCACCTGCACCGGCACCTCCGCCGCCGCCAGACCATCCGCCTCCGCCCCCTGCGCAAGCGGCTGGAATAGTACGACTTCCTCCGAGACCAAATTCTCCATCTGTGCATGCATTAGGCGTTCCGATACCGCCAGAGTTTTGCGTCCCGCCAAATCCCGGTTCGCCGCCGCCATCCGCACCACTAAGACCTCCTCCAATACCACCAAACCGATCCAGAGATCCACTCGATCCTCCTCCACCGGCTGCAACTATTACTCTATTGCTAAATTCTGTACTTCCAACTCTAATATCTGACGCTCCACCACCGCCGCCACGTCCGGTACCATTATTGTCATTTGCATTACCACCGCCGTTAAAACCTCCACCACTAAATGAATTCAGTGCGGTCATACCACTGACCTCCGACAAATATCTCAAGCGTTTGTCCGGGAGTAACTGCCAAGTCTCCCTCAGCAAATCCTCCTAATCCCCCCACGCCTATAGATTGAACGCCGGCGTCAGCTCCCTGCGCGCCCCAGGCTTGGATGTGGATGCTTGTTACGCCCGGCGGTACTACAAAAGACTGTTGTCCACCAGTAAAGTTGAAAGTTGCCTCTTGTGGTTGTGCCAATAGGCTCTCTGCGCTTAACAAAACCATATACAGCACTAGTAGTGATTTCTGGATCTTGCATTCTCTCTTCATCTTTTTCAATCCTCCTTATCTGATTAGCCGTCATTATACTATAGATTAAGTGATATATTCAAATAAATCTTTATTTGCTTATCTCAAGTTGTGGTATCTATGGCGTTTTGACATATAATTAGAATATATCTCTTGCAAAATGGAGGCCTTGTATGCCAAAGCGCGCTAATTACCTAAAAGTATCACCCAAGCTTATTGAGGCTTATTCTGGTGCTGCGAAAGCCCTGGAAAGCTCATCAATAGAACCCAAACTCAGATATCTCATAGAGCTCCGCGTATCTCAAATAAACGGGTGCGCATATTGTGTTGGCCTTCATACGCGCCAGTTGAGAGAAGAGGGCGAAGAACAAAGGCGTCTGGACACCCTAGTTGTATGGCATGAAGTTACCTACTTTGACGACAGGGAGAGAGCCGCATTGGAATGGGCTGAGGCGGTTACTAGAATTGAGTCGAGCCGGGTTCCTGATTCATTGTATGAAAAAGTCAGCAACCACTTATCAGAAAAAGAGATTGTCGACCTCACATTTGTAGTTGCAAATATGAATTTATGGAACAGAATTGCAATAAGTTTCAGATAAATGTTCTTAGAATAAACTTGAACATAAAAAAGGGGTTCGCACATCATGTCTACTAGCTCACTTTATGTCTATTAGCTCACTTTTTATGCTATCTTTGTTTGTAAATTCACCTTAGGTTTAGGGCTTGTCCCGCATCCGCGCCAGTCGCG
>CALOCI010000001.1:0-20525 GCA_942491865.1 uncultured Thermodesulfobacteriota bacterium | reverse complement strand
ATACACTATTTCAAGAATTTAGCCTGGCTGGGTAACAATGACTTTCTATATTGGGGGGGGTTCTATCAAAAAAAACTTAAATAGTACTATTGTAAGGGTGGGTAGATCAACCAATTAGAGGAATTTGGATTTTTTCTGTTTTTTGTTATAGAGTGTTAATTCAATGTTGATGTATTAATTTTGCAACTTATATAGGAGGGATATATAAATGAGGGCAAAAATCTTATTCTCGTTATCCGTTATTGTGTTTGCAGTATTATTTTCGCTCGGTTCTAATGCTCAAAACCAGGATCAAAAAGAGCTCAATATCATTTGGCATGAAGGTGCTCTTGGTAATCTCCTAAGCAATATATCCAAGGAATACACAAAAGAGACAGGAGTAAACATTAACGTTGATCTGGTTTCTTGGGATAAATGGCATGAAACTATAGCAGTGGATTTTATATCTGAATCAGGCAAATATGATCTAGTGATTTTTGACAGCCAGTCAATGAGCGAGTTTGCATCAGAGTTTGATATCGTTTTACTAAACCCATATCTTGAAAAGAGCGAAAAGCTTAAGATATCTGACTACGACCCGGAATCCCTAAGTAAATATAGTGAATATCCCGAAGGATCTAAGAATTACTATGCGCTGCCTCTTAACCAAGATGCTATGGGTTTGGTCTACAGAAAAGATCTCTTTGAAAATGCAGCTGAGAAGGAAAACTTTAATAAGAAATACGGATACGAGCTAGCTGTCCCTAAGACCTATAGCCAGCTACGGGACATTGCAGAGTTTTTCACACGCCCTGATGATAACCTCTATGGCATTGCACTTTTTGGCAGCAGTGACTACGATGCAGTGACATCAGCATTTAACAATGTGCTCTGGTCTTTTGACGGAGAGCTTTGGGATGCAGATAATAATCAGGCAGAGGGTGTAATTAATTCCGAAAAAGCCGTTGCCGCACTAAATTACTTCAAAGATCTCTTCAAATACGCACCACCTGAAGCAACCTCTTGGTACTACAACGAAGTGAACGACTCAATTAAGAACGGTCAGGTGGCAATGGGCATTAACTGGTATTACTTCTTTAATACTTATATGGATCCCGAGCAAAGCAAAGTAGCAGATAAGGTTGGGTTTGCTCCATTACCTGGAGAAAAGGACGCTCAGGGTCAATTTAATCAGTACAACTCAGTTGGAGGGCAGGGGATAAGTATTTCAAAATTCTCTGATAATCATGATGAAGCCTGGAAGTTTCTTGAGTGGCTTATGAGTAATCAAAAGCAGTGGCAGTGGGTAGATGGTGGGGGGCAAACAGGAAGGACTGATATTCTGACCTCCTCTAAATACAAAGAAGCAACACCTTATAATGCTGTATTTCCTATTTCTATGAGCCGTGTGAAGGATTACTGGCACCTGGTTGAATACCCAAGGCTCTTGAGCGTTTATCAAGACTACGTTCATAAGGCAATTGCGGGTGAAGTAGAACCAAAAGCGGCTTTGGGTCTGACTGCCAAAAAGCAGCAGAAAATTTTAGATCAGACAAGACAGTATGGTTTTATAAATATTCGAGAAGTTGCAGACAATTTGCCTCCAGGGGAAGAGGGGCTAGTTAGTGATAATAGAATCGTTAAGCGCAAGGACGCAGGTGTAAGAGTGTTCAGAGTTAACAAGCTTGTTCCTATGCACTATCATGCAAAATCTGATACATACTTATATGTAATTTCAGGTGAAGGCAGATATATACTTGGAGATGGTAATTCTAAAGTAGTTAAAGAAGGGGATTTTATTTTTTTTAAAAAAGGCACACCCCATGGTGTAGACGAAATTATGAAAAAGCCTTTTCAAATCATGGCTATTGATGTGCCTCCCCGTGATCTAGATGACGTAGTTTTCCTTAATGAGAAGGGAGAGAAACTTCTTGAAACACAGGAGTAGCTAAGCACATTAGGAGATAGGAACATGAAAAAAATAAACATTTTACTAGTATTGATTTCAATAATTACACTGGCTTGCGGATCAAAGGATTCATACAAAACTCCTGATGCTGTAATGCAGCAACAGCCTGAGATTGTTGCAGAGTTTGATGGACGCCCGGGAAACCCTGCAGTGACACCTGATAATAGAATAATTGTTAGCATGCAGCCTATAGATGCTCCTGAAATAAAGGTTGTCGAGGTGCTCTCTGACGGCACAACAAAACCGTTTCCCAATCAGGCTTGGGCATCAGCGCCCGGAGCTGATGGGGTAGGGATGACAGCAGTAATAGGTGTGGTTGCGGACACAAACGGAATTGTCTGGATGCTCGATATGGGCGGAAAAGGCAACTCACCTAAACTTCTAGGCTGGGATACGAAAACCGATACTCTATACAAATCAATTGACTTCCCAGATGAAGTATCACTCCAGAACTCATTCCACCAGGATGTGGCGATCGACACTGAGCGGAACATGGCGTATGTCGCGGACATGACACGAGGTGATCTGCTTGGAGACAGCAGCCCTGCAATCTTGGTAATTAATATTGAAACAGAAGAAGTGAGGCGCGTTTTGAATGGTGATAAGCATTTTGTCCCTGGAGCTGATCCTGTAGTAATAAATGGAAATACTTTTTCAACTAAAGTTGAGAGCGGCGAGGTCGTGCCAATATTTCTTGGCTTAAACCCGATCACAATTGACCCTGCAAACGAGTGGGTGTACTTTGGATCGATAAACGGTAGCGCTCTCCATCGAATCCCTGCCTCGGCTCTTTCTGATTCCACACTAACAAACGAGCAACTCTCAGCAATGATAGAACCATATGGTGAGAAGAGAAGCAGTGATGGAATCAGTGTAGATGATAAGGGAAATGTCTATGTTACGGATATCCAGAATAATGCAATCGGGGTCTCGAATGTCGACGGATATCAAATTCTAGTCAAAGATGACAATCTATTGCTATGGCCGGATGGGCTTGCCTTTGGGCCAGATGGATGGCTCTATGCAACTGTAAATCAGCTTAATCTGCACCCGGCTTTGAATGGGGGAAATGACGGCAGTAACCCGCCTTACTACTTAATCAGAGTAAGGCCACTGTCCAAAGGAGCAGTAGGGCGTTAGTCCTTATAGGTCGACAAATATAGAATGTATAGTGTTCACAACAAGTTATAAAACATTGGCTGGGGCTCTTGGATACACTTCGAACCCCAGAATGTTATCAATATTTAAGTATTGATAACAAAATATTTCAAGAGTTTAGGCTGGTTGGTTAGCAGAAGTACTATAATATTTCTCTTTTTTTCCGGTCTATTAACTGCTTATAATTCCTTATTTTTCTTTGAATAAGTAATAACAATATACTTGCTGACTTAATAGTACTTTAAGAGTATTGGCTGATTGTTGAGTCACTTCGGACTCAAAATTAATACTATTATCTAGAAAATGAAGGCAGTTTTTTACGGAGTCTGCTCTCAAGCACAAATTAATTAACCTACTTTGAAGATACTAAGTCAAATGTTGACATCGAAATATATATTGCTATTATTTGTACTATGAGGTTTCTAAGCCTATTTCTAATCTTTAGTTTAGCGCTTTGTTATAGCGGCGTCTGTTCAGCAACTGTTCTCATAACTGAAAGCACTGATGAAATGGGTTCTCATTGTGAAATGGCAAACCATGATTCTGGAGATAGTTCAGATGAAGCTCAAGTATTAATTCAAAATGATAACTCGAATGATATAGAAAATTCCGAGTGTTGTTACGATGGCTTAACCAATTCGTCTGTAGAAGTTAATTTAGGTAAAAACATATTAGCAGTTCTATATTTATTAGATTTTCCTGATCACTTTGAGTCAAACAGCTCAAAAAATATAGATTTAATAAACACTAGCAGTTCTCACGATCCACCAGATATATACTTATCTGTTTCTAGCTTTTTACTATAAATCACCACTCCAAATACATCTATTGATCAAGGATAGTGAATTTTTGCTATCATGGTCCCTCTATATCTATTCTATCGAAAAGTTTGTTAAGAAATTTATCTAACCTCCATTTTGTGAGGTCGTAATTAGTAATTAAGAAACGGAGAAAATAATATGAAGTTATTCCAAATTATTTTATTCGCTACATTAATTTTCGGAATTAATGCAAGTGCTGAAGTAGTAAAACTGGAGTCATTAGTACAGGAAACCAGTGAAAATAACCCTGAAATTAAAGCTTCAATAGCCAGGTGGGAAGCATCTACAATGCGTCCTTCTCAAGAAGGTTCTTTACCTAATCCTATAATAGGAGGAAGAATCAAAAATGTCAGTTTTTCCGATATAACTTTAGGTGAAGATCCAAGGTCTGATATACAAGCCTTTGTTACTCAGGAAATACCCTTTCCTGGGAAACTTTCTTCCAAAGAAGAGATAGCACAACAAGAATCTGACGCACAGAGATGGCTTTCTGATGCAATAAGTAGAAAAGTGATAGCTGATTTAAAAGAAGCTTACTTTGAATGGTTCTTTATTAACAAATCAATAGAGATTACTAATAGAAACAAGGAATTGCTTAAAAAATTTACTAAGATCGCAGAAGTAAAATATGAAGTAGGAATGGGAATACAGCAGGACGTTTTGAAAGCTCAAGTAGAATTGTCAGGATTCATTGAAAGACTTGAGCTTTTAAATGAGAGAAAGGAGATAATAGAGACAAAAATAAAAAAAATATTAAATCGCCCACTTGACTCTCCACTCGGAGAGCCTGAGGAAGTAGCGAAATCGGAACTTACTGTAACACTTTCTGAAATTACCGATGCAACATCTAAGAATGCTCCGCTACTTAAATCAAGCTCAGAAATAATTGATAGCAGAGAAGAATCTTTAAAACTGGCTAAGAAAGAATACTTGCCTGACTTTATACTGGGAGCTACCTACTTCAACCGGGACGGGGGAAACGGCGATTTGGATGATATCTGGCAAGTTAGTCTCGGCCTAAAAGTGCCACTCTACTACTGGAGAAAAGAAAGATTCGGAGTCAGGGAAGCGGCTTTGGAGGTTTCAGAAGCTCAAGAGAACCACGAATCTACGAAGAATAGTCTCCTGTTTGAGGTAAAAGACAATTATATAGCAGCAACCACAGCTGAAAAACTACTTAATCTATATCAAACAGGAATCATTCCTCAGTCATCCCTCTCGCTTGAATCAGCAATTTCAGGCTATCAAGTTGGGGATATAGATTTCTTAACACTATTAAATAATCTGATCACGCTTTTCAATTTTGAACTTGAATACTACGCACAACTAACTTCTTATCACAAAGCTCTGACTCGGATTGAGGAAATCGCCGCAATTGAGTTGATAGGGAGTGGATTGTCTACTTCAGGAGAATTAATAAACAATAATAAAATTAGGAGAGAACAAAATGTCACAGACCAAAAATAGACTGTACAAGATTTTGGGGGTATTTGTAATCTTAGTTATTGGAAGTTTTGTTCTATATACATACGGTGCGAATATCCCCTTGATTAACAAAATCCCTATCTTTGCAGATGATCACGAACACGAATACAGACCTGTGTTTACGGAAGAGGGTGAAATAGACTATTGGACTTGTGCAATGCACCCTTCAGTCCGATTAAAAGAGCCAGGGCAATGCCCTATTTGCGGTATGGAAACTACTCCTGTATGGAAAAGAGATAATTCTCAAACAGAACCTATGGCACAAGCAAAAATGGAAGAAAAAGACAGTACAGAAAACGGGGAAGACATGTCAGATATGCAAGGACATGATCATAGCAGTATGGGGGTTCGTCCAAAACCAGGCAGTGACCAAGAAGTAAAATCTACATTTTCTGTAAATCCTGAAAGGCAGCAATTAATCGGTATTAAAACTGAACCTGTAATGATGAGAACTATGGATAAAGATATACGGACAGTTGGTATGGTAACACTGGATGAAAGTAAAGTGTATAACGTACAGACTAAATATACAGGATGGATAGATAAAGTATTCGTTGATTTTAGATGGCAGCATGTACATATCGGTCAGCCTCTATTTTCAATCTATAGCCCAGAACTTGTTACTGCACAAGAAGAGTACTTGCTTGCCCTTAAATCAAAAAACATTTTGAACGATAGCCAATTCCCAGATATTTCAAGTGGTGCTGACTCACTTCTTAAAGCAAGTAGGCGTAGGCTTGAGCTTTTGGGTGTATCACAGAGCCAAATCAAAGAGCTTAAGAGAACCGGAATAGTTAAAACAAACTTAACTGTCTACTCACCCGTTAAAGGTCATGTAGCCCAGAAAAACGCATTTGAAAATATGCATGTAGAGCCAAATACAGTCTTATATAAAATCGCAGACCATACGACTGCATGGGTTCAGGTTGATATATACGAAAATGAAATATCTATGATTAAGCTGGGGCAGAAGGCTAGAATGACTATGGCTTCTTTTCCTGGAGAAGTATTTGAAGGTGAAGTTAAGTTTATAAATCCCCATTTAAATTCTGAGACAAGAACAGTGAAAGTTCGTCTGGAGTTCCCAAATCCTGATCTAAAGCTTCTCCCAGAAATGTATGCGGATATTAGTCTGGAAATCCCTATTGGGGAAAAACTTTCAATACCCACAAGTGCTGTTTTAAGGACAGGGAAACAGGATGTCGTATTTGTAGATAAAGAAAACGGAACTTTTGAAATAAGAAGAGTACAGCTCGGCCAAAAAACAGGGAGTTATTATGAAGTGCTTAGGGGTTTAAAAGGCGGTGAGCAGGTAGTTTCAAGAGCTAATTTCCTAATTGATTCCGAAAGTAAAGTCCAAGCAGCTGTCGCAACCTGGGGTGAGGATGAAAGTGATCAGGAATCAACACAGAAATTAGAGCCTAAGTTGGAACAAGAAATAAACTATGATTCTGAGACTCAGCAACCTCAGCTGCACAATCACTAAGGATTTCTACGAGACATCTTGTTCTCGTTAGATGGAGATAATAAATGATAGAAAAAATTATTGAGTACTCGTCAAAAAACAAATTTCTAATAATTATTCTAGTGCTTTTCATGGCTGCATGGGGATTTTGGGCTATGAGGAATACCCCGCTAGATGCAATTCCTGATTTGTCTGATGTTCAGGTAATAGTATTTACTGAATGGTCTGGAAGAAGCCCGGATTTGGTAGAAGACCAGATTACATACCCAATAACTACAACCATGATTGCAGCTCCTAATGTAAAATTCGTACGCGGTCAATCTTTTTTCGGTCTTTCCTTCGTCTATGTGATTTTTGAGGACGGGACGGATATGTACTGGGCAAGGAGCAGAATTCTTGAATATCTAAATGAAGTGTCAGGTAGTTTGCCCGAGGGAGTAACACCAACTTTAGGGCCTGACGCAACTGGAGTAGGATGGGTCTACCAATATGCCCTAGTTGATGAAACTGGCAACAATGATTTAGCTGAGCTTAGGACATTCCAAGACTGGTATCTTCGCTACTGGCTTGAATCAGTTCCAGGAGTAGCAGAGGTTGCAAGTGTGGGAGGTTTCGAAAAGCAGTATCAAGTGGAGATAGATCCCAATAAACTAATTGCTTACGATATCCCATTGCAAGATGTAATAACTGCTATCAGGCGAAGTAATAACGATGTAGGTGGTAGGGTTGTCGAGTTTGCAACTACCGAGTATTTCGTCAGGGGACGTGGATACATAAAATCAGTAGAAGATATAGAGCTAATACCTGTTAAAGCTAACAAGCACGGAACACCTGTATATATTAGAGATATCGCGAATGTTCAACTTGGGCCTGACATTAGAAGAGGGCTTGCTGACTTGGACGGTAAAGGTGAGGCGGTAGGCGGCATTGTGGTCATGCGTTATGGGGAAAACGCTTTAGAGGTTATAGAGAGAGTAAAACAAAAATTAGAGGATATTAAGCCCTCATTACCTGAAGGGGTTGAAGTAGTGACTACTTACGACCGCTCAGGCCTAATTCAAAGCGCCATTTCAACTCTGAAAGAAAAAATATTAGAGGAAATGATCATAGTAAGCATTGTAATAATTATTTTCCTCTTTCATTTCAGGAGTGCTATCACTCCAATACTAACTATACCGCTTTCGATATTAATTGCGTTTATTCCAATTTATTACATGAAACTAACCTCAAATATCATGTCTTTGGGAGGGATTGCAATTGCAATAGGTGTAATGGTTGATGCATCAATTGTGCTTGTTGAAAACGTCCATAAAAAGCTCGAGAAATGGCAATCGGAAGGAGAAAAAGGGGAAAGACTAAATGTAGTTATTGATGCTATGAAGGAAGTTGGAAAGCCGATCTTCTTTGCCCTTCTGGTTATAACTGTCGCTTTTCTTCCTGTATTTACACTTGAGGCCCAGGAGGGAAGGCTCTTCAAGCCACTTGCATTCACCACAACATTCTCATTGTTCTTTTCTGCCCTTCTTGCCATAACCATTACACCTGCACTTATTGTATTGTTAATTAAGGGTAAGGTAAGGCCTGAGGGCAAAAATCCTATAAGCAGAGGGCTTATATGGTTATACAATCCTGTAGTTAAGTTCGCGCTTAGATTTAAAAAAACTGTAATAGTTTCTGCTTTAGTGATATTAGTTATAACTTTAATTCCTTTTTCCAATCTCGGTTCTGAGTTTATGCCTCCTTTAAACGAAGGCACGATCTTATATATGCCAACGGCTGTTCCGGGTATGTCGATTACTGAAGCGGCAAAGATACTGAACGCACAGGACAGGATGTTAATGGAGTTCCCTGAGGTCGAAAGAGTATTCGGTAAGATTGGCCGTGCTAGTACAGCTACTGACTCCGCCCCACTTAGCATGGTAGAAACTGTGATCACACTTAAACCAAAAGATCAGTGGCGACCCGGAATGACTTGGGACAAGCTATTAGCGGAGATGAATCAAAACGTCAGATTCCCTGGTATGGCAAATATATTCTGGATGCCCATTCAAACAAGAACAGAGATGCTTTCCACAGGGTTCAGGAGCAATCTCGGCATAAAAGTTTTCGGACCTGACCTTAAAATTATTGAAGATGTAGGTGTTGAAATCGAGGGAGTATTATCTGATCTTGAGGGTACAAGGAGCGTTTTTGCTGAAAGGGTAACTGGAGGCTACTTTCTTGATTTTGATATTAACCGTGAGCAGGCTGCAAGATACGGACTTACAGTGGGTGATGTCACAGATGTCATAGAAACAGCTATAGGTGGAAAAAATATTTCACAAACTGTAGAGGGCCAAGAGAGGTATCCGATAAACGTAAGGTATCAAAGAGAACTTAGAACCGACATAGAAGAACTTGAAAGAGTCGTCATTTCTACTCCTACTGGGGCACAGATTCCTATTTCACTTGTGGCGGATATCAATTTCTCTACAGGTCCACCACAAATAAGAAACGAAGATGGGCAAAAAGTTGGATACGTTTTCGTTGATGTCGAGGGAAAAGACTACGAAGGGTATGTAATTGATGCAAAAGAACTTATACGAGAAAAGGTAGACCTTCCGCCGGGTTATTTTTTAGAATGGGCTGGGCAATATGAATACTTACAAAGAGTAAAAGAGAAACTTACACTTATATTGCCAATTACTGTTCTCATAATATTTCTTTTGCTTTACATGAACTTTAAATCAGCAACAGAGACGTTGATTGTCCTTCTTTCAGTACCTTTTTCTTTAGTTGGAAGCATTTGGCTACTATACCTTTTAGGATACGATATGAGCGTTGCAGTCTGGGTTGGAATGATAGCACTTGCGGGTCTCGCTGCCCAAACAGGGGTTGTTATGATCATATATCTCGATGAGGCATATATGAGATGGAAAGCTGAGGGAAAAATGAAGAATATAACAGACCTTCATGGCTCAATTACTGAAGGAGCAGTGCAAAGAGTAAGACCCAAAATGATGACAGTAATGTCTACAACTATGGGACTGCTCCCCTTAATGTGGAGTCTCGGTACCGGAGCAGACATGATGAAGAGGATCGCAGCGCCAATGGTTGGAGGTCTAGTAACTTCGACTGTATTAACACTTGTAATTATTCCAGTCGTTTACTCATTATGGAAAGCTAGAAGTTTAGAAATCAATAATAAAAATGAACATTCGAAGGAGGATTAATAATGAAAATTATTATCATACTTTTAGTTCTTGGCATCGTTTTAGTATTGTGCGGGTTGGTGTTTATTAATTCCGGCCTATTCGATGTTGCAGCGACAAAACCAGAAGCAGAAATTGTAAAGTGGGTGCTTCAAACCACCAAAGAAAAATCGGTCCGTTCGCGTGCTAAGGATATAACTGTCCCTAACCTCAATGATGAATCTTTTCTTGAGATAGGCTTCAGTAATTACGATCAAATGTGCGTAGGATGTCACGGTGCGCCTGGTATCTCCCCGTCTGTGATAGGAGAAGGTCTTAATCCGGAGCCTCCGGACTTGTCTGAAGTGGCATCACATATGCCCCCGGAAGAGCTCTTCTGGATAACTCAAAATGGAATTAAAATGACGGGCATGCCTGCATTCGGACCAACTCACAGCGATGAGGAGCTTTGGGCTATGGTTGCTTTCATGCAAGAACTCCCTGATTTATCAGCTGAAAAGTATAAAGCAATGAAAGAAGAATCCGAAAAAATGCCTCAAGAACATAATCACGGGTTATTACCCTTAACGGATCAATACCTGGCCCCATAGTGCGTTTGAAGGAGGGACAGGAAGCAGTTATAAATGTCACGAATGAATTAGAGGAAGACACCTCTATTCACTGGCATGGAATTATATTGCCCGCAGAAATGGATGGCGTGCCGGGAGTGAGTTTCCCCGGAATTAAGCCCGGGGAAACCTTCACCTACCGCTATCCCGTAGGGCAGAGCGGCACATATTGGTACCACAGCCACTCAGGCTTACAGGAACAGTCGGGTCACTACGGGCCCTTGATTATAGACCCCGTGGAACCGGAACCCTTTGAGTACGATAAAGAGTACGTCGTGATGCTATCGGACTGGACTTTTGAGGATCCCCATAAGGTTTTTGCAAAGCTCAAGAAGATGAGTGACTATTACAATTTCCAGAAGCGCACTATTGGAGATTTTTTCCACGATATATCCGCGAAGGGATTTGGACCTACAATGTCTGACCGCCTGGCTTGGGGCCGCATGCGAATGAGTGCGACAGACATCGCTGATGTAACCGGACACACATACACGTATCTTGCCAACGGATTGCCTCCAGGTGCTAATTGGACAGCACTTTTCAGTCCCGGTGAGCGGATACGGCTACGATTTATAAATGGTTCGGCAATGTCATATTTCAATGTCAGGATACCTGGACTTAAGATGACGGTGGTTCAGGCTGACGGACAGAATGTAAAGCCTGTGAAAGTGGATGAATTTCAAATTGCCGTAGCCGAGACATATGATGTTATTGTCAAACCTGATGAAGGCAGTGCTAATACACTTTTTGCCGAGTCCATGGACCGTAGTGGTTATGCGCTAGGCACTTTGGCTACAAGTTTGGGTATGAGTGCACCAATCCCTGCCTTGCGCTTGTTGCCGCTCCGCAACCATGATCGATATGGGAATGCCGATGGATAGTATGGAAAACGAGAGCGAGATGGATATGAGTAACGGCGAGAACGGCACTGCTAAAGCTGACCATAGCCAACACGGTTCTATGAATATGAGTGCAGGGGAGATAGTTGCGAGGCATGGTCCTGATCACCATGGACCTGGAAACACCACAGTTGCGATGGTGCAGAGAAACAGGCTAGGCGAACCTGGAGCCGGACTAGAGAATGTAGACCACCGTGTGCTTGTATACACCGACCTGCAAAAGCATAAATCCGCGATATGAACAAAGACCCCCGAACGGGAGATTGAGCTCCATCTCACCGGAAATATGGAGCATTACATGTGGTCATTTGACGGCAAGAAGTTCTCAGAGGTAAAGGGTCCTATCCCCTTCAAATATGGGGAGCGGCTCAAACTCACCATGGTAAACGACACTATGATGGAGCATCCAATACACTTACACGGTATGTGGATGGAGCTTGATAACGGTGCGGGTGCTCATAAGCCACGCAAACATACAATCAGTGTGAAGCCCGCAGAGAGGTTATCGGTGGAAATTGACGCGGACGCACTTGGGAACTGGGCTTTCCACTGTCATTTGCTCTATCATATGGATGCCGGAATGTTCCGCATTGTAAATGTATCCCCAGACCGGGAGGAGATAGGATAATGATATTTAAAATTTTCAGCGTTATGCTCGGTCTGGTATTGATATTACTTATGACCGCATATCTTGCCGTAACACTGCCTGCAGTTGCCAAACAGGATTCTGAAATCGTTTCACCTCCGCCTGAGAATTGGCCTGAGCCTATTAAAGACAACCAGCCTTTCTGGTTCCTTCTTATTGATCGATTGGAATACAATGTAAACGAAGGTGCAGATACGATACTCTGGGATGCGCAAGCATGGATTGGGAATGACTATAACAAGCTCTGGATAAGGACGGAAGGAGAGCAAAAAGTGTCAGATGACAATGGCGGAGAAGCTGAATTTCAAGCACTTTATAGCCGTCTCGTCGCTCCATTCTGGTATTTTCAACTAGGTGGGCGCTATGACAAGCTCTACGGCTCGGGATCAGATCCTTCACGCGGCTTCGGTGTCATAGGCTTCCAGGGTCTGGTGCCATACCGATATGAAGTCGTGACAGCACTCTTCGTAAGTGATGACGGTGATGTATCCGCACGGCTGGAAGCGGAATATGAATTGCTGTTAACCCAGCGTCTGATCGTACAACCACGTTTTGAGACCAACATTGCGGTCCAGGAGGCAGAAAAGTTCGGTGTCGGGGAGGGACTTAATGACGTAGAACTCGGACTGCGCTTGCGTTATGAAATTAGAAGGGAATTTGCGCCTTACATTGGCGTATCCTGGACTAGATTGCTTAGTGACACCGCGGATATCGCAAGGAGTGAGGGAGAAGAGGTTAGCAACTTGGCATTCGTAGCCGGTGTACGTATGTGGTTCTAAGAATAAATGTAATTTGGTTAATGGAAAAAATTTAAATTAGGAGGAACTCTAATGCAGTTAAGGTTTAAATCTGTTTTTAAAATAGTGCTTATGTTAATTCTCATAGCACCGTTTGGGATAATACCTAAATTGAACGACAGTGCTTGGTCTCATGGTCCGCTAATGGGCAAGGGTTATCAAGAAGAAGTGTTGCATGGCAAGAATGGGGGCATAGTGCTAAAACTGGAAAAGAATTACATAGAATTTGTAGTGAATCATGAGAGCGGAGAAATTAGTCTGATCATGCTGGATAAGAAAATGAACCCTATTCCAATGCCAGAAGATATTACCGGACGTGGTTATTTACGTATGATACGTATGACATCCAATTCTATAAAATGGTTTGATTTAGAACAAGGATATAGGGATAAAACACCATATCTTTATGCAAAAACTGGAATTGAAAATATTGGACCGTTCAATGCAGTTATTCAGCTTAATATAAATGATGAAAGAAAGAATTTTCGTTTTAGTTGGGCTCCAGAACATGAAGAGTACAATGTAAGTAATCAGGGCAATTAAAAAAATCTAGGAGGTTAGTTATATGACAAGTAAAACATTTGCGATTTTCTCGATTGGGCTTTTAAGTGTTAGTTTATTCTTAGTTGTAACAGTTCTTTTTTCAGAGGCCGGGGCTCAAGGCTCGAAGAAAATTGATACCGATAAGACGACTTTACCTGCACTATCTGAGGTAGAGTCAAAATACGTATGCATGATCAATGACCAACTTTTTAATAAAGAACAAATACCTGTCGAAGTGGAAGGGAAAACCTACTATGGTTGTTGTAAAATGTGCGAAGCTACTCTAAAGAATGATCCGAATAGTCGTGAATCTATTGACCCAGTTAGTAACAGGAAAGTGGATAAAGCAGAATCTGTAATAGGTGCTACGCAAAATGGTAGCGTTTATTATTTTGAGAGTGAAACAAATCTACAAACGTTTAATGGGAATACAAACAAGAATTAAGATGTATTTTTTCGACTAAAGTTATAATACTTTCAAGAATCGGAATTTCTGTGCTCTACTAAACTAATGAATAGAAGCGCGAGAATTTCTATTTGCAGACCACTTTAATAGTATTGGTGTAATCAATGTTGTAACAATGACCATGAAAACAACTGCAGAGAATATAGTATTGCTAAATACTCCCAAACTTTTACCTATAATAGCAAATATTAGACCTACTTCACCACGAGGGACCATGCCAATCCCTATTGACAGGCGGTCATTTTCATATCAGGCAAAGTAAAAACTGGCATATCAAACCAAAAACCAATATTACCGATGACTATTCCTGCAATCAATTCTCCCAAAACTGTAGGTTGTTTTAATATCCAGCTTCAACCAACGGCCTATCACAACCGCAATGATAATAAGCTTTAACAATAAAATCAGTGATAACGGGTCAAAGTGTTGTCAAGCCCCGAAACCGGTCCACAGTTCCGATTGAAGATTTTAGATAGAAATACCATCTGAAAGTATGCATCAGAATTGTCCATTAGGATTTCATTCTAGATAATTCCAACTTAAATAGTGTGACAAAGGGCAGTACATTATTCATTACTCACCTACAAGCGTGGCTGGGAAATATATAGTTTTATTTTATTGAATGGTATATTCGCTTCAGGCGTTTATACCAGGTTTAATGTGGTTAGAAACCTATTACAATTTATCAAGTATTTGGATTGGTGTTAAAAAAAAAAAAAAATGAGCCTCACCCCAAAGCTGTACCACGTAAAATAGAGATTTCCAGGTAAATTAGAGATTTCTGGCTTTTTTGTGTGCTTTTTCATATACTCATCAGGTGTCATGTTATCAAGCGCCGAATGAGGTCTGAAATCATTGTAATCCCTCCTCCAAGTTTCTATCTTTTCCCTTGCATCGTCAAGGGAGAGAAACCAGTGGGTGTTTAAACATTCATCCCTAAAGCTCCCGTTAAATGATTCTATATAGGCGTTATCAGTGGGTTTTCCGGGTCTTGAGAAGTCCAGTGTAACTCTGTTCTCATATGCCCACTTATCCAGTGCCTTTGATATAAACTCAGCCCCGTTATCTACCTGTATCCTCTGTGGAACTCTTCCTACGAATTGTTTTAATGCCTGCATTACTTCCACCACCCTGTTAGCTTTAATGGAGTGGTCGACATGAATAGCAAGACACTCACGACTAAAATTATCCACTACAGTTAAAGCCCTTATCCGTTTGCCATTAAACAGACTATCAGACACAAAATCCATGGACCATGTCTGATCTATATTAGAGACAATGGGTCTCGTTTCCCTACATGCTGCCGATACCGGACGCCTCCTCCTTAGATTAAGCCCTTCTTCACATAATCCTGTACACCTTCTCATGATTACTTGCCAGCCCTCACGCCTCAGAAGTACATAGATGCGTTTATAACCGTATCTCACCCTAATCTTAGCAATATCAACAATACGCTCTCTGATTGCCCTATCATCTCTTATAGAACGATAGTAATAAGTAGACCTGCGATCATCACTACCTTGCAGGCTCTTCTCATCCCCACACGGTAAGCCCCATCAAGGTACACGGCCAGCTCCTCTTTCGGGCTGGCTTCAAGCTTTGTATTACGTCCTGAGCATCTCTTGTCCAAACTCAGTCAGCCACAAGCTTCTTTAGCTGCTTGTTCTCTTCTTCAAGCTGCTTCAGTCGTCTTAGCTCACTTACTCCCAGACCACCATACTTCTTCTTCCAGTTGTAGAATGTGGGCTCTGCTACTCCTATCTTACGGCATACCTCGGATACCTTTGTACCACTCTCCGCCTGTCTTAATGCAAATGCTATTTGCTGTTCGGTGAATCTAGACTTCCTCATGGCAAAATACCTCCTCTATAGAAGGGTATTTTGCCAATTTCTCTACTTTCAACTGGTCAGTTACCGGGGGAAGGTCATACTAAACGTTCACCGAAAAAAGACTGCTCCTAAGAACATAATAGAAAGTATTGAAATACGTAAGATTAGAAAGAAATCTAACTCACCAGTTGTTACAATTGCCCCTATAATGGCAAGTAGTATCAAACTAATTATGTCATCTATTACTGCAGCACCTAGAATTATTTGTAGGTTTTGTCTTTGGATTTTAGTTAAGTCTTTGAATGGCAACATAATACCTAACTCATTGCCGATAACGTAATACCTAAAACAGATGAACGATATGGAAGATTCCGGTAGAATCCAATAACTAATAACGTTCCCAGAAGCAGAGGTACCACAAAACAACGCAACCATTGTTGCCTGTCTACCTACATTTTTCATATCGGCTATGCTCGTATCAAGTCCAACCATAAAAGTAGTATGATAATTCCAAGACCAAGGAGAACAGCCATGGATAAACCCCATAATTCATGTATCTGGGGAGTAGGTATGTAGTATCGTCAATAGTTGATTTCCAATTTCACCGTCTGAAAGGCGCAGTCCAGAGATAACATACTGACACCTCGTGACCGAGATCTGGATGAACAGATTACTCTGAAAATCTCCTCTACATTGCTAAGCTCCATAATTAAAGTAAAATCAGCATATCAAACCAAAAGCCAATATTACCGATGACTATTCCAGCAACCAATTCTCCCAAAACTGTAGATTGTTTTTGTGCTAAAGCTAACCAACGGCTATCACAGCGCAATGATAATAAGTACTATTTCCAATAAAATCAGTATTAATGGTCAAAGTGTTGCAACACCTTTTTTCTCCCGTCGTTACTAAATGATTTATATTTTTAGTATGGCAATTTAAAGTGCCACATAAGCATTTACATTTCTTGTTTTAGAACAGAGACAAGCAGATTTAATGTTTGCGGCCAATAAGATCGTTTATGAATAAAAACCAAGAATAAAATAATTCTCTTTTTCTAATAATTGTTAATCTTTATTTATTTAAAATACCAATAGGCATTTGAAAATCATCATCCTGAATTTACTCATACGTGCCCTTAATAAATAAAAATCATAATATTTCTAAAAATTTTGGTAATTTAAAATCATGCTGATATTCTCTATTGGCATATTAATTGCATTTACAGTTGCTTATAGGATAACCATAATTATTATGATGATAATTTTGCACTATTCTTCTTTTAATAAATTTCATTCATATCGTCCGATTTCAGAGATTCAAGAGTTATGGCTCTAAAGAATATCAGGATTTATTGATATAAACCCTGAAGATAAAACGAAATGTGATATTTTCAAAACTGATTACATGGAAACAAATCTAACGGAACATAAAGAAAGGAATGATATCATTGAATTTTTTGTATCCTCATAAGAAGTATAACAAAAATACTGTTTTGTTAGTTATTATTGTCACTAGGCACTTCATGTTTGATACCATATTTTTGCATGCTGTAAATCAGGGAATTTCGTGAAACATTTAGTAGTTTAGCTGCCTGCGTCTGATTCCAATTCTTTTTAATAAGAGCTTGAACAATTAATTCTCTTTCTAGATTTTTTAAGTCGATACCATTTTCAGGAATAGGCACAGTGTAATCGAGGGTCTCAGATCTTTTTCCTTCCAGGAGATCTTTAGGCAGATCATTTTTTGAAATAATCTCACCTTGACAAAGAACAACTAGCCTATGAACTAAAATTTCAAGTTCTCGAATATTTCCCGGCCAATGATATTTACAGAAGAACTTAATAACCTCATCATCATAATTTATATCACTCTTACCAAATAGCTGAGTCAAACTGGATCAAGAAAATTAGCAGCTAACGAAGCGGGATATCTCCTTGTCTTTCCCTGAGCGGCGGTAGACTTATAGGAATAACGCTCAGACGGTAATAAAGATCATCCCTAAACTGTTTCTCATCTACCAATGCTTTAAGATCTTGATTTGTAGCCGCAATAACTCAACATCCACTTTACGTGGATTTAGCTCACCGATTTTATCAATCTCTTTATCTTGAAGTGTTCTTAGAATTTTGACTCGAAGTTTTAAAGGTAATTCGCTTATTTCGTCAAGGAAGATAGTACCTCCTTCAGCGGTTTCAAATTTCCCAGGTTTATCCGTTATGGCATCAGTGAAACTACCCTGCTTATAACCAAAAAGCTCAGATTCAAGCAAGTTCTCTGGAATTGCCCCACAATTTACGACAACAAAAGGTTTAGTGTTTCTAAGACTGTTAAAGTGAATCGCTTTAGCCATTACTTCCTTCCCTGTCCCGCTTTCGCCTTGAATTAAAATAGAAGAATCGGTTCTAGCTACCTGACTAACAATCTCATAGACTTCTTTCAATGCCGATGATTTACCTATCATATTATCGAAATTGAATGATCCTGATAAAAATTCCCGGAGGTTTTTATTCTCAATCAAAAGATCCTTAAACTTAAGTGCTTTTTCAACCTTAAGTAAGAGCTCATTCTTATCTACCGGTTTTGTTATATAGTCATTGGCTCCTAACTGCATAGCTTCTACCGCCGACTCAATTGATCCGTATGCAGTTACAACAATTACAGTCGCATCATATGAAATTTCTTTTAATGTTTTAAGAAGTTCCAAACCATTCATTTCCGGCATACGAATATCAGTTATAACCAAGTCAATCCTTTTATTACTTAAAATATTGAGACCTATAGACCCATTGTCAGCGGTAATTACTTCATACCCCTCTTCAACGAGTTGATATTCTATTACTCTTCTAAAGCTCTTATCATCATCTATCAATAAGATAGTTTTAGTTTCCATCAGTTCTTCACTTTCTATAGGTATCTTTACCAAGAATGTTAAGCCTCGCTAGAGTATTTGGGATAATGCTTATATTCTCGCCATGTTTTTTAACTAGTTGGTAAGAAATTGCTAAGCCTAAACCAGTACCGTCTTCTTTGGTTGTAAAAAAGGGGTCAAAGATTTTAGGTAGCTTTTCAGTTTCAATTGCAATTCCCTCATCCTCGATCGATACTTCTAAAATATTATCCTTTCTTGCCGTTTTGATTTTTAGGTTGCCCCCGGATGGCATAGACTGAACACCGTTTAGTATAATATTAAAAAATACCTGTTTCAGTTGTTCGGAATCTGCCAAGATTGGAGGGAGGTTATTAGCCAATTCTGTTAATATCTTAACATTATCTTGTTTTGCAGTAGCACTTATTAGAATAATGACGGGATTAATGATTTCGTTTATTTCAACTTCTCTTAGTTCTAACTCAGGAGGTTTTTGCATAGCGAGTAAAATTCGTTAAAAGCCGATTAAGTCTTTCAATCTCATCTTTTATAATTAGCACAAATTCATGTTTTTTATTTTCTCTACCAAACTCACTTTCTAGTATATGTACTGCTCGCCTAATAAAACCAAGTGGATTTCTAATCTCGTGTGTAAGTCCCGCGGCAAGGCTGCCCTACTAAAGCCGAACTGTCCGATTACCTAAGCATCTCATAGGTGTTTTGTAAATTAAAATAGGATTTTCTTATCATCTTCTGATGTTTGTTTTAACTTCTCTCCTTGTTTTTTTCCATATCCACCAGAAAACCGGTCCCGACACCTACAAGAATATAAAAAAGTATTTCTGAATAGAGCCCCATAACGTTAAAAGGGCTAACTATTAGTTCGAATATATAAGAGTCATGGGTATAATAAGTGACACAATTAAACCACCAAGCCATCGATACCAAACTCCATGCGAGTATGATTGGTAGATAATAGAAGTGCTGATAAGCCTCAGACATCTCTTTACCAGTAAAAAAATGAAGAGAGCCCAAAACCCAACTACTAAAACCATAATTGTAATTAGACCCAATCTAAGAGTAAGTTTGTTGATGTTCCATTGATTAAGCATCATAACTCTATAATTCTACTATGAAATAAATGGTTAAGCACATGTTAGAACCTTTTTGTAAAACTATCCATAATCTTTCCTAATAAGCTTTAATCCTACACGCCCGCACAAATATTTCAATAATACTGTCTTATATAAATTGGCAAGTTATATGCCATGAGACCTAAGCAGTGTTATTCTGCTACTTCGATCACTAATTTTTCTAGTGATTTCCTATTTAAATGAGCTATACAAATCCACTCTATAGTTGGATATCCAACGCTATAGTTGTTGAAATTTCAACAGTTAAATCGGGATAATGAAAACGCATGGTTCTTCCCAAGAATAAAAATTCATTTATCCCAGGCAGTTATCTTCAGAATAAAAAAATCCGATTTCTCTGGTATCGAACTTGCATTACTACAAACCTAGGCACTATTTGGATGGATTTGTTATAAGACCAGGCTACTTAGTAAAGAAGTGTATTTAAGGAAATTTGCTTTGATGAATTCTTAAAGTTTTGCGTTAGTGCCAGTTTTACAAAAAGGAGGTTGGTAAAATGAGGTTAAACAAGTTTATTGTATTCCCGCTTTTGATTGTTTCCTTCATGCTATCTCTTCGGATTAAGCTCTGTCAGAGCTCAAGACACAGATACAGAATTACAGACTCTTAAAGAGGAAATAAAAAAGGTTAAACCAAAGGGTCGAA